>NZ_JXQQ01000135.1 GCF_000834655.1 Variovorax paradoxus | reverse complement strand
CCTCGAACACCCCCTCCGCCGCAAGAAGCGGTGGTCGAAATCCCCGAATACACGCCCAAGACCGCGGGCGCCGTGCAAGTGCACTTTTATTCCGACCATCGCATCAAGGTCGTGATCAGTACCTACGGCCTGCGCCATCCGCGCTATCCCATGAGCGAAGAAGACAAGAAACCCTGGATCACACGCACAGACATCGTTGACGAATGACGCCTGCCTATCCACTGGAGAAAATTTTCAATGAACACGACAAAGCCCGTCGATTCCGCGCTGAATCCTTCGCTGGGTCGCACCCGTGTGGGTGAACGCCCGCTCAGCAATCGCGAGCAATTGCAGCGGGCGGCCGCGCGCTGCGCAGCCAATCCGTCCGGCCCTACGCCCGCATGCAGCGGCTGTGTGTTCATCGGCATGTTCTTTGACGGCACCGGCAACAACGAAACAAAAGATTATCTTGAGCAAAAAGGTGCGCCGCGTGAGATGCGGCACAGTAATGTGGTGAGGCTGTATCACGCACACCCTGACAGAATAAAGATTGCCACCAATGGCTACTACAGCTACTACATCCCAGGCCTCGGCACCCCCTTCCCCGAAATCCGAGACGTCGATGGCGAACGCGACGAGGAAGGCAGCTTGACCCAGAAGTGGCACACCCTCATGCAGCAACTGGGCTCCATCGGAGCGATGAATGGTGCCCCTCGCATCGTGTGGGGCCTGACTCGCATCTTCAATGCCATCACCCAGCACATCTACGAAAAAGACCTGATCGACGACGCAACGGCCAAGGATCTAGCGGTTTCCTTCTTCGACATGATGCTGCCGCAGCTCGTCATCGACGCCCGCCGCCGTGAATCACTCAAGGAATTCTGGCAAAGCGAACTCAAAGCGAAGCTGGCCCATCGGGCTGTCAAGCTGAACCTGATCACCGTCAACGTATTCGGATTTTCTCGCGGGGCAGCCGAAGCTCGGACCTTCGTCAACTGGCTGTACGAACTGTGCGAGCAAAACGACGGCGGCTACCTTTTCGCAGGCATCCCGCTTCGCGTTCAGTTTCTGGGCATCTTCGACACAGTAGCCTCGGTCGGCGCGGCCGGGCTCTACACATTCATCGAAGGCCGCGCGGGCTGGGCCAACGACAGCATGCAGGTCAACCCAGGCGTCGAACAATGCGTGCACATGGTCGCAAGCACCGAGGTGCGAGCCTGCTTTCCCCTGGACTCGGCACGCATCGACAGAAAGTACCCGCCCAACGTGATCGAGTACGTGTATCCCGGCTCTCACTCGGACGTAGGCGGCGGCTACAAGCCATTGGCGCTGGGCCGCAAGGACTGGGGAAGTGACGACGAAGACCTGCAACTCGCACGAGTGCCTGGCTACGAGATGTACTGCGCCGCGCTGGGCGCTGGCGTGCCATTTCAAACCGCTTTCGGTACTCAGAAAATCGAGGGAACCCCCTTCAGAATTGGTGCGTTCGAGCCGCTGCACCAGATGGTTGCGAAAGCCCTCAAACCCTCACCCGCCACAGTCAAGGCATTTGACGACTACTACCTGAAAGCCAACATACAGGCCGGGCCAGTGGAGGACATGGCAAGCCAGCACCTGAGCCTGTATTTCACCTACCGCGTGCGTCACCAGGACTGGAGGAACTCGCCAGCCATGAAGCGGGCGCTCGGGTCACCCAATGGTTCGATCGGCACCTACAAGGACGAACCGCGCACCATGTGGAAAACGCAGCTCGCATTGATCTTCGTCATCTGTTCCCTCTGCGACGAAATCCAGCGCCGCATTCAAACCGATGGCACCGAAGATCAGGTTCTGCGGCAACGGTACGACGCCTACGCCCAGGTGAAAGACGGTACCGTCGAAGGACTCTCGCAGTGGTGGCCCGGCAGTTCCATTCACGCCTTGGTCGGCTCGGCGATGGGCGGCTTCTCTGCCCGCAAAGGCTTGATGGAAAACCGGCCTCTTGAAGACGATTGGCGCAAAGCCATCGACAAGGCGAACCGGGCGCCGCATTACCTGGCCGAGTGGCGAAGATTCCTGGCCCGGGCGACGCAAGCCGAAGTGCGCGATATCGTCGTCGAGCGCGATGGATTGCGCCTGCTCGAAGCCATTCAATCCAGGCCGGTGCCCGTCGAGGTGGCGACACTCTTCGAAGACCTGGTGCATGACAGCATGGCTGGCTTCATCGGATTCGGCATGCCAGAGTTCGAGACGAATGGCTACGGCATTGCGAAGTTTCGCCGTATATTTTTCGGCGACAACGGCGACAGGATGCTGCGCGATGAGGCCGAGCACGGCAACACGATGCGTGCCCGGGCGCTCGATGCGAAGCGCGCCAAGGACCGCGCGCAACGCTCAAAGTGGGACGGGGAAGCTACCGGATTCCGAAATGCGATGCCGCACTGACGAGCGGCCATCGCGAATCCGGCATCCACACGAGGGACGAGTTGACGAGCGCCGGTGCGGTGTTCAGTTCGACGCGACCCGCACCCAACGCTGCGTCTTGCCGAAGAGCGGGATGCCGACATACGCGTGCAGCATCAGCTCGCCCGCCGCATTGCCGGCGGTGCTCACGGACATGTTGCAGCTGTAGAGCTTGCCGTTCTCGCGGTTGTAGATCTGCCCGGTCCATTCGGTGGGCGGGCGTGCGGGGTCGGTGGCATCGACGGGCGCGAAGTCCTTGAGCAGCGTCATGCCCAGCGCGGGGCGTTTGTCGGCGGCTTGCATGTCGCCGCCGCCGGGCGCCATCGAGCGGTTGCCCAACACCTTGGTGACGGTGCCGCACAGCGCGGTGCCGCAGGGCGCGACCTCCACTTCGAGGTTGCCGTTCGCGGTGATCCAGCGCCCACGCGGATCGGAGGCCGATGAAGATTGCGCCTGCGCCGCGAAGGCCGTGGCGAACAACATGGCGGCGCCGAATGCGCGGCCTGGACGATGGAGCGATGGCGTGGTCATGACGGGGCCTGGTGTCGAGTGGATGAGGCGCCCATTGCATCGCGCCGCGCACCCGCATGTGTTTCGACTCACCCGCCGATTCGTCGCACTGCGTATCTGGCCCGGGGCCGGACACGGTGCGATACAAAAATCCGCGCCACTCAGCTTGCAGCGCGCATCTGCTCACGCGTGCGACGCCTCCAGCGCGAGATAGAAGAAGGTGGTGCCGCACGGCTCGCCCCCGGGCAGCAGCGCGAAACCGGGGATCGCGCCCACGCGCTGCCAGCCCATGCGCGCATACAGCCGCTCTGCTTCGGCGCTCGAGGTGTCGAGCACCAGCAGCGTCTTGCGGTGCGTGCGCGCCTCGTCTTCGGCGGCCTGCATCAGCAGCGCGCCGATGCCCCGGCGCCTCGCACGGCGGAACACGAGCATCTTGGAGACCTCGGCGCGGTGCGGCTGGTTCTCGGGCTGGTCGAGCACGAGCTGCACGGTGCCCAGGAGGCCCTCGCCGTCTTCGGCCACCAGCAGCACGCGCTCGCCGCGCGCCACGCCGTCGGCCACCTTGCGCCAGAACGCGAGGGCGCGCTCGCGGGTGATCGGCAGCATGAAGCTGACCGACGCGCCGCCTTCGACGCAATCGATCAGCAGGTCGGCCAGCGCCTGCACCTGGGCATCGCTCACCGCGTGAAGGGCACGGATGCGGGGCTTTTCGGTCGTCGTCATTTCTTTCATCTCCAGGAAGTGGGCGCGGTGGTGATCACGACGGCATAGCGTGCGTTCTTGCGCGTGGGGTTGTGATAGCTCATCGGATGGTCGAGCGTAAGCGCGAGGCAGTCGCCCGCGTCGAGGCGGTGAAGGTCGTCGCCCACGGTGACTTCGATGCGGCCTTCGAGCACCCACACCTGCTGGTGGATGCGCGGCTCGCGCGCGGCCGTCTCGTAGGCCACGCGGGCGCCGGGCGGGAAGTTGACCTCGACGATCTGGATCGGGGAGATGGCGCCGCCCGGCGAGACGTTCCGGCGCACATAGCCGGAGTGCGGATCGCGCCATTGCAGCTGGTCGGCCAGGCGCGACACGGGACTGGCGGCGGGTCCGGCATCGTCGAAGAGCGATGCGAGCGGAACGCCCAGGCCCGTGGCGAGTTTTTCGAGCAGCACGGCCGTCGGGCTGCTCTCGCCACGCTCGATCAGGGAGATCATCGAGCGGCTCACGCCGCAGTGCGTGGCCAACGCATCGAGCGACAGCCCGCGGGAGGCGCGCAGGTCGCGCACGCGCTGGGCGATGCGATCGTTGAGAGTGGTGGCCGGGGCCGGCGTCGATTCCGTCATATTGGATGAAATATCCAATAAAAGGGAATTCAGGTCAACCTGTGATTTGCTCGGACAACCGGCAATTCTTCGAACGAATATTCGGCGAACAGATTGAGATCATTCCACTTATCACCAGCACGCATTCGACATGAGCGCCAACGACCCCGACCCTCTGCCCTCCACCTTCATCGACTTCGCCGACGGGCTCGCCCCGCCTTCGGCATTGCGCGCGCCGATCACCGCCGCTTACCGGCGCCCCGAACCCGAGGCATTGCCGCCCTTGCTCGAACAGGCGCGCCTGCCGGCCGCACAGGCCGAAGCGGCCCATGTCCTCGCCCACCGGATCGCCCTGCAACTGCGCAATCGCAAGAACGCCGCGGGCCGCTCAGGTCTCGTGCAGGGGCTGCTTCAGGAATACGCGCTCTCCTCGCAGGAAGGCGTCGCGCTGATGTGCCTGGCCGAAGCGCTGCTGCGCATCCCCGATGCCGAGACGCGCAACGCGCTCATCCGCGACAAGATCGCGCACGGCCAGTGGCAGTCGCACGCGGGCCGCAGCCCCTCGGTGTTCGTCAATGCCGCGACCTGGGGCCTCTTGCTCACCGGCAAGCTGGTGGCCACGCACAGCGAGACCGGCCTCTCCACCGTGCTCACGCGCCTCATCGGCAAGGGCGGCGAGCCGCTGATCCGCAAGGGCGTGGACATGGCGATGCGCATGATGGGCGAGCAGTTCGTCACCGGCGAGACCATCGCGCAGGCGCTGGACAACGCGCGCGAACTGGAGGCCGAGGGCTTTCGCTATTCGTACGACATGCTGGGCGAAGCGGCGCTCACGACCGACGATGCCAAGCGCTACCGCATCGCCTACGAAGACGCGATCCACGCGATCGGCAAGGCCTCGAACCACCGCGGCGTGTACGAGGGCCCGGGCATCTCCATCAAGCTCTCGGCGCTGCACCCGCGCTACAGCCGCGCGCAACACGCCCGCGTGATGGACGAGCTGTACCCGGTGCTGCGCTCGCTCACGATGCTCGCGCAGCAGTACGACATCGGCATCAACATCGACGCCGAGGAAGCCGACCGTCTGGAGCTCTCGCTCGACCTGCTGGAGTGCCTGTGCTTCGAGCCGGCGCTCGCGGGGTGGAACGGCATCGGCTTCGTGATCCAGGGCTACCAGAAGCGCTGCCCCTTCGTGATCGATTGCGTGATCGATCTCGCGCGCCGCAGCCGCCACCGCCTCATGGTGCGGCTGGTGAAAGGCGCGTACTGGGACAGCGAGATCAAGCGCGCGCAGATCGACGGACTCGAGGGCTACCCCGTCTACACGCGCAAGGCCTACACCGACGTGTCGTACCTGGCCTGCGCGCGCAAGCTGCTCGATGCACCCGACGCCATCTGTCCGCAGTTCGCCACGCACAACGCCCACACGCTCGCCGCGATCTACACGATGGCGGATCCGTCGCGCTACCAGCCGGGGAAGTACGAATTCCAGTGCCTGCACGGCATGGGCGAGCCGCTCTATGAACAGGTGGTCGGCCCGCTCGGGCGGCCTTGCCGCATCTACGCGCCGGTGGGGACGCACGAGACGCTGCTCGCGTACCTGGTGCGCCGGCTGCTGGAGAACGGCGCCAACACCTCGTTCGTCAACCGCATCGCGGACCCGACGATTCCGCTCGATGCGCTGGTCGAAGACCCCGTTGCGACGGTCGAGCGCATGGCGCTGGAAGAAGGCGCCGTCGGCTTGCCGCACCCGGCCATTGCGCTGCCCGCCGCGCTCTACGGCAAGCAGCGCATCAACTCGCAAGGCCTCGACCTTGCGAACGACGACAGCCTCCGCCTGCTGGGCGAAACGCTGCGGGCCTCGGCCACCGAGCCATGGCGTGCGGAACCGCTGCTCGCCGAAGACGGATCGCGTGGCATGGCCGCTCTTCCGTGGGCCGACGTGCTGAACCCCGCGGATCATCGCGACGTGGTGGGGCAGGTGCGCGAAGCCACGCTGGCCGAGGTCGAATCGGCCGTGTCGCAGGCCCAGGGCGTCGCAGCGACGTGGGCCGCCACGCCGCCCGCCGAACGCGCCGCCCTGCTCGACCGCGCGGCCGACCTGCTCGAAGCACAGCAGCCACGCCTGCTCGGCCTGCTCGCGCGCGAAGCCGGGAAGACCTATGCCAACGCCATCGCCGAAGTGCGCGAGGCGGTGGACTTCCTGCGCTACTACGCCGCGCAGGCCCGCACCGATTTCTCGAACGACACGCACCGCGCGCTCGGGCCGATGGTGTGCATCAGCCCGTGGAACTTCCCGCTCGCGATCTTCACCGGCCAGGTGGCCGCTGCGCTCGCGGCCGGCAACCCGGTCCTGGCCAAGCCCGCGGAGCAGACGCCGCTCGTCGCCGCCGAAGCGATCCGCATGCTGTGGCAGGCGGGCGTTCCGCACGCCGCAGTGCAGCTGCTGCCCGGGCGCGGCGAAACCGTGGGCGCCGCGCTGGTCGGCGATGCGCGCGTGCAGGGCGTGATGTTCACGGGCTCGACCGAGGTCGCGCGCATCCTGCAGAAGACGCTGTCGGCGCGGCTCGGCGCCAACGGTACGCCCGTGCCGCTCATCGCCGAGACCGGCGGGCAGAACGCGATGATCGTGGACTCCTCCGCGCTCATCGAGCAGGTGGTCGCCGACGCGATGGCCTCGGCCTTCGACAGCGCCGGCCAGCGCTGCTCCGCGCTGCGTGTGCTGTGCGTGCAGGAAGAAGCGGCCGACCGGCTCATCGAGATGCTCAAGGGCGCGATGGCCGAGAGCTGCATAGGCAACCCGGCGCGGCTGGCCGTCGACGTGGGGCCGGTGATCGATGCCGAGGCGCGCGACAACATCGAGCGTCACATCGCCACCATGCGCAGCCGCGGCCGCCGCGTTTACCGGCAAGGGCGCGAATACGCGCACGACACGCGCCAGGGCACCTACGTGATGCCCACGCTGATCGAGCTGGACAACATCGCCGAGCTGCAGCGCGAAGTGTTCGGGCCGGTGCTGCATGTGGTGCGCTTTCGCCGCCGCGACCTGGGCGCGCTCGTGGGCCAGATCAACGGGACGGGGTACGGGCTCACGCTGGGCGTGCACACGCGCATCGACGAGACCATCGCGCAGATCGTCGGGCACGCCAAGGCGGGCAATGTGTATGTGAACCGGAACATCGTGGGCGCGGTCGTGGGCGTGCAGCCGTTCGGCGGCGAAGGTCTGTCGGGCACGGGGCCGAAGGCGGGCGGGCCGCTCTACATGTACCGCATGCTGTCCAGGCGGCCGGACGATGTGCTGGTGCGGGCGATCGCGGATGCGGACCCGGGCAACGCATCGCCGACGCAGGACGGTGCATCGCATGCCGCGCTGTCGGCGCTGGCGCGATGGGCGGGCGAAACGAGGCGCGATGCATTGGCAACGCAATGCCGGCGCTTCGGTGAGCTCTCGCGGGCGGGCTGCTCGCGCACGCTGGCCGGCCCGACCGGCGAGCGCAACGTCTACACGCTGCAGCCGCGCGAGGCCGTGCTGTGCCTGGCCGATGCAGAGGCCGATCGGTTGACGCAGCTCGCCGCCGTGTTGTCGGTGGGCAGCACCGCGATCTGGCCTGCGGATGCCGGCGCACAAGGCCTGCTCGCATCGCTGCCCGTCGAAGTGCAGCAGTCGGTCGCCATCGCGAGCGACTGGACTTCGGAGACCGTGGTCTTCGATGCGGTGCTTCATCACGGCGATGCGGCTGGCCTTGCGGAGGTCGCGCGGCACATCGCGTCGCGGCCGGGGCCGATCGTCGGGGTGCGCGCATTCGCGACTGGGGATGCGGGCATTCCGCTCGAAAGCCTTGTGGTCGAGCGAGCGCTCAGCGTGAACACGGCTGCTGCGGGGGGCAATGCGAGCTTGATGACGATCGGGTGATGCGCAGGAGTCATTCAGGGCGGGTGCACAGGCCACCGGGTACTCCCCTCCGCGAATGTCCCCCGGGCTTCGCCCTCCTCCTTGATTTCGCTGCGGGGAGCACCCGATGCCCTGCGCACCGGGGCACGCTCTGGGTGAACCGCCGATCAACCACTGCCCTGAAAGCGCTCGCACTGATGGTGGGCTCTGTTTCGCGAAATCAAGGAGGAGGCCGCAGGCCGGGGGACATTCGCGAAACAGAGCCCACCGTCGGCGCGAGTGCCGCCCTGAACAGCGCGCCCTACTTGTCGAACGCCGGATCGATGGGCACCCGATACCCGTTGACCAGCCGATTCGTCTCGTTCGCCATCCCGACCACGCCCATGAGCTCGCCGAACATCTCGGGCGTCATGCCTGCCTTCTCCGCGCCCGCGTGGTGGCTCGCGATGCAGTAGCCGCAGCCGTTGGAGACGCTCACCGCGAGGTAGATCATTTCCTTGACCACCGGGTCGAGCGCGCCGGGTGCCATCACTTCTTTCAGGCTCGACCAGGTGCGCTTGAGCGTCACGGGATCGTTGGCAAGGTACTTCCAGAAATTGTTGACATCGGGCACGTTGCGCGAGGTCTTGATGTCGTCGAACACGGCCTTGACCTCGGCGGAAGCGTTCGCGTAGTCGATCGGTTGGGGCTTCATCGAATCTCCTGAATCAGTGATGGTTCGTAAACATTTAGTAGCCGTTCGTTCACAGTCATTGTGAATTAGGTCCTATGTTGGCGAGGCCTCGGTTCATACATTGGTGGCCTTCATAAATCAACGCATCCCAAGGGTGCGTCAGGGGGAAACCAGCATGGATCGTGGATTCAGGAGTGCTGTCGTCTGGACGGCGACGGGATTGTTCTTGTCGGGCGCATGGGCCGACGTCACCATCGGCGGCAACACCTATGTCGCCGGCTCGGGCGCGGTGTGCAGCTCGACCGGGGCAGGGCCCACTTGGTCGTGCCAGGTGCCCAACGGCAACGGCGGCATCGCGCTCGTCGCCGGCGTGCCCGGCGACCCCGTCAACGGCGGGCCGAACGCGGCCGCGCTGCAGACCATCGTGAACGGCAACCTGGGCAGCAGCGCCGTGCTGGTCGGCGACACCACCACCAAGGCCACCGGCTACGGCAGCGTGGCGACGGGCATCGATGCCAGGGCGACCGCAACCTACGCGACTGCGCTCGGCTCCACGAGCACCGCGGCGGGCGTGAGCAGCACCGCCGTCGGCAACGTGGCGCAGGCCTTCGGCACCAACGCGACCGCCCTGGGCGCCAACACCACCGCGGTGGCCACGAGCAGCCTGGCCGCGGGCGACCGCGCCACCGCCAGCGACATCAACGCCACCGCGCTCGGCGCGAACACGCAGGCGCAGAAGAAGAGCAGCCTCGCGGCCGGCGACCGCGCGAATGCAAACGGCATCAATGCCGCGGCGCTCGGCGCCAACAGCCAGGCGCTGGCCGACAGCGCACTGGCGGTGGGCGACTTCGCGACGGCGACCGCCGTCTCCAGCGTGGCCGTGGGTTTGCAGAGCGCGGCATCGGGCACGTCGGCGATGGCGCTGGGCACCGGCACCATCGCCAGCAGCACCGGCGGCGTGGCGCTCGGCGCGGGCGCCATCGCCGACCGCGCGGGCATGGGCGGCAAGGCGGAGCTCTTCTCCAACACCGCGGTGGGCTCGACGCAGGGCGCCATCTCCGTGGGCAGCGCGGGCGGCGAGCGGCAGATCGCCAACGTCGCGGGCGGCACGCAGGCGACCGATGCCGTCAACGTGCGGCAGTTGCAGGCGGTGCAGTCGCGCGCGGTGAACTACGGCACCAACGTGGACGGCAGCGTCAACTACAACCAGGTCACGCTGGGCAACGGGCAGGCGCCGGGCGGCACCACCGTCTCGAACGTCGCGCCCGGCGTGGCGGGCACCGATGCGGTCAACGTGAACCAGCTGAACGCACAGGGCAGCCAGGTCAACCTGCAGAACAACCAGCTGCGCAACGAGATCCGCGCGACGCAGCGCGACGCGAATGCAGGCACCGCCGGCGCGATGGCGATGAGCGGCATGCCGCAGGCGTACATCCCGGGCAAGAACATGGTCGCGGCCAGCGTGGCGGGCTACGAAGGCCAGAACGCGATCGCCATCGGCTATTCGAGCATCACAGACAACGGCCGCTGGGTGATGAAGCTCACGGGCTCGGCCAATTCGCGCGGCAGCGTCGGCGTGACCGCCGGTGCCGGGTACCAGTGGTGAGCAACAGCAAATTCAAGGGATCTTTCATGACACACGCAAAACAACGACGCATGCGCCCTACCTCCCTCGCCGTGATCGGCACCGCCGCCGCGCTCTTGGCGCTGCAAGGCTGCACCTCCTACGTGAGCCGCGGCATCACCGACGACGGCAAGGCCACCGAAGTGGTCTGGCCCAAGGTGGACGACGCAACGCAGAAGGAAGGCAGCTTTCCGAACCGCGACAGCCTGCGCGCCATCGGCCCCGGCGCGACCAAGAACCAGCTGTACGAACTCACCGGCCGCCCGCATTTCTCCGAGGGCATGGCGGCCGTGCGCGAGTGGGACTACATCTTTCATTTCCGCTCCGGCAACGGCGTGACGACCTGCCAGTACAAGGTGATCTTCGACCGCAACTACCAGGCCCGCAGCTTCCACTGGCTGCCCGAGTTCTGCGGCAGGCTGGGCGCGTCGGCCTGAACTAGGCCGCGCGGAACACGGGCGACGACGACAGCGGCCGCCTGAGGTTGATCGCGTCGTCCGCATAGAGGATCGCGAAGGCCTTGCGCTTCTCGCTGAAGTTCACGCCGGCGCCCGCGTGGTGCAGCGAGCGGTAGTTGAAGGCCACCACGTCGCCCGCATCGGCCTCGTAGCCCACGATGTCGAAGGCGCGGCGGTTGGCCTCGATGTCGCGCACCTCGAAGCGGCCGGCCCGGCCGTACTCGGCCTTCCACAGGTGCGAGCCGCGCACCACCTCGATGCCCGTCTCGCGCGGCACGTGGTCCACCGGCATCCACACGCGCACGATGCGGTGGCTGTCGGCCAGGCCGTACGAGGTGTCCTGGTGCCAGGAGGTCGCGGCCATCGGGTCGCCGGGGTCGCTGTCGAAGAGCTGGTCGTAGATCCAGCGCAGCCGCCGCGTCACCGTGAGCTGCCGCGCGACCTCGCCGGCGCCGGACTCGAACATCACCTGCTCGTGCTCGACACCGTCCTGCGCGCGCCGCACCCACTCGGGCGAGATGATCTGGCGCAGGCACACCACGCCGTCCCGCAGGAACCTGAGGCGCTCGTCCATGCGCACGTCGCGCAGCAAAGGGTTGTTCATGGCGTGCTCCACAGTCACCGCCCTGCCCCCGAGGCTTGCAGGCCTTGCCTGGGCGCCCGCATGAAGAAGAACAGCCAGCCGATCATCAGCGCGGCCATGCAGGCGAAGCCCAGCGTCATCGCGTGGATGGTCTGGATGTACGAGACCGGCGGTTTGGAGGCGAGCATCGCGATGCCGAACACCACCGCGCCCACGACCGAGCAGAACAGCAGCGCGCCCGGCCGCGCCGAGGCGCGGAACCCCGTGCGCAGGCACATGGTGAGACCGAAGATGGCGGGCGCGTAATAGAACGGCGAGAAGTCCATGTGCCGGTAGTTCTCGCCGAAGGCCAGCACCACGAGGTGCGGGCCCAGCAGGCCCAGCACCACGCCGGCCGCCTCGGCGATCAGGAAGCCCGCCAGCACGAACATCACGAAGAGCCGGTGCACGCTCCTGCGGTCTTCGGCATGCCAGCGCGCCGCCAGTTGCGGCAGCAGGTAATAGCCCAGCGCCGCGAGCACGTACTGCATCGGCAGGAGGAAGGTGATGTAGATCTTCAGCAGCCCGCCCTGCTCCGCATCGGCCGACGAGCCCAGCAGCAGGATCGCGCCGCCCGTCATGATCCAGCTCATGAACTGCGAGAGGCTGGCCTTCCAGCCGTAGGCCATCGACTCCTGCACCGTGAGGCCCTGCGCATCTTTCGCCGCGGGCAGCGCGGGCATCACGTGGCGCAGGTTCAGCAGCACGAGCACGAGGAACGGCAGCTGAAGCAGCGAGACCAGCAGCAGCGCCTCGCCCCACGTCGCGGGCTTCTCCACCCCGAGCACCGCGACGTAGCCCACGCAGACGAGCACGCCGGTCGCGCACAGCATCGCGTAGCGCCGCCCCGTGAGCAGCAGGCTGCGCGAGAGCCAGAAGATCTCGTAGCCCACGATGAGCGCCACGCCCACCCAGCGCAACTGCCCCGGGAACACGATGAGCTGCCAGCAGAGGTACCCCGCGAGCGAGAGGAGCGCCACGAGCGCCCAGCTCGTCCACGCGGCCGAGCGGCTCGCGTAGAAGCGCCGGATGAGCAACGGCTCGTGCACCATCGCCGTGTGCAGGATGTACTGGAAGCTCACGACCGCCAGGAACGCGGAGGCCACGCCGAAATCCGAAGGCGACAGCACGCGCGCGAGCGCAAAGCTCAGGAGCAGCTGGCTCGCGCTGTAGATGCACTGGTCCGCAATCGCGAAGACGGGACCGCCCAGACGCTTGCGGATTCCGGAAAGACGCGCCATCGCCTCTAGTCCGAGATCGACAGCAGCACCGGATAGGCCGAGGCCTTCGCGGAGAACCCGCCGCCCGTGCGGGGACCGCAACTGCCGCGCCGCGCCTGCGGGAAGAAATCGACGCGCGTGCACTTCTTGCCTTCGGCGACGGGGACGGTCACGTCCTTTTCCGACGCCTGCGTCCACAGCACGTGCAGCAGCGCGTCGTCGCGCTTGAGTACGAGCTGGTTCACGCCCTTCGCGTCGTCGTAGGAGACCTTCTTCGAATGCCTGGCGATCTTGAGGAACTCGGTGAGCGCGGAGAACGCCTCCTTCTTCTCGCCGGCGTTCGACATGATCCCGAAGTTGTCTTCCTTGGAGAACGAGGAGCGCCCACGGTCGCGCCATGCATACAGATTCAGGAGCTTGATGCCGGCCGCGGCGTTGATGAGGTACTCGCGGAACACCAGCGAGGCCTGCGTGCTCTGGCTGCGCACCGGCAGATAAGAGGCGTAGCCCCATTCGGAGATGGCGATGCCGGTTTTCTTGAGGTCGCGCTTGTCCAGCTGCGCGCGCAGCTTCTCGTAGTCGGCGAAGGCCGTCTCGGGCACCGGGCGGTAAGGGTGGATGGAAATGTCGGTCAGGCAATCGGACTTCGCGGCCGAGACGAATGCGTTCTCCAGTTGCGCGGGCACCTTGCCGCCGACGAACGGCAGGTTCGCGAAGCCGAAGCCCACGACGATGTTCGGCTGCACCTTCTGCCTGGCCATGTTGGCGCACAGCTCGGACGACGCGGTCTCGAAGTCAGCGAGCAGCGCGGGGTTCAGGAAGGTCTTGTGGTCGGGCTCGTTCCACACCTCCCACACCGCCACGTCGCCGGTGTGCGCCTTCATGAAGTCGACCGCGAAATCGGAGAACAGGCTTTCCTTGCGGGCGCCCTCGCGCCAGTCCTTCGGGCCCAGCCCCCAGATCGCGCTGCCGCCGAAGAGCGTCACGATCGCATCGAGCTTCGCGTTGCGCACGCGCTTGATGAGGCGCGGGTAGTCGATGAGGTTCGGGTTCACGCTCTTGAGCGGCGGCCGCACGCCGAAGCGCACGAACTCGAAGCCCGCCGCGCGGATTTCGTTGAGGTCGGCATCGGTGATGGTGGCGGGGTCGATCTGCACGCTCAGCGCGACCGGGTAGTCGGTGTCGATGCCGCTCACGCCGCGCGCTTGCGCGGGCGCCACGACGGCGGCGGACACGCACGCGCACGACAGCAGCGCCGCCTGCAGCAGGCGCCGGGCTCGGCTTGTGAAGATCTTCATCGGAGAACCGACTCCTTGTAGAGGTTGACGATGGCCGTGTTCATGCGCTGCGAGGTGAACTTCTCTTCGAAGATCCGCCGGCCGGCCTGGCCCATCTGGCGCAAGGCGGCGTCGGAGAGGCCGTCGATGTCGCGCAGCGTCTGGTCCATCTGTTCGAGCGAAAAGAGCCGGCCGCTGGTGCCGTGCGCCACGATGTCGACCAGCCCGCCGACCGCCGATGCGAACACCGGCTTGCCGCGCGCCATGGCCTCGACGGCCACGAGGCCGAAGCCTTCCCAGCGCGACGGAACGATGGTGGCGTCGCATTCGCGGTAGACGGCATCGAGCGCGTCCTTCTCCAGCCAGCCCTTGAATTCGACCTGGTCGGATTGCGCGAGCGCGAGGTCCTTGCGCACGGAATCGCCCACGACGATCAACTTGAAACTCGGCTTCACCCGCACGTAGGCGTCGAGCAGCGCGTCGATGCCTTTCTGCTTGTCGAGCCGGCCGACGAACAGCACCTTGCGCGGTTCGGTGCGCACCGCCCCGGCGGGCGTCTCGCCCGATGCCGGCTCGATGCGGTCGATGCCGTTCGGAATGCAGCGCAGGTGCTGGATGCCGAACTTCTCGGCGACCCGCGTCTCGTGGTCGCTGATGCAGATGATCGCGTCGCTGCGCCACGAGAGCAGGCGCTCGATCCAGCGGTAGGCGAGCGTCTTGTAGGCGGGGCCGGTCTGGTCGAAGGCCCAGCCGTGCGAGCAATAGACGATCTTCACGCCGCGCGGCACCTGCCCGACGAGGGCCATCGCGCGCACCACGCCGCCGGCGATCGAGCTGTGCAGGTGCAGCACGGCCGGGCGTTCGGCCGCGATGATCCGTCGCACTTCCCTGGCGTACGCGAGGAGCGCCGAGGCCTTGCGCGCCGTGGGCACCACGTGCGTGTTCTCCGCGCCCAGCCAGTCCACCTGCCCCGGCAGGACGAACTTCACCTGGCTGATCTCCGGCGAGGTCTTCTGGTAGCGCGAGACGATGCGCAGGTACGTCTCCAGCCCGCCCTTGAGCGTCTCGGCAACGTGCAGTACTTTCATGATGGCGCGCCTCGCATCAGATGAGCGCGTGCGTGCCGGCGATGACTTCGCCCTTCAGCGCATCGAGCCGGTCGCGGTTCGCATTGCGGTCCCGCAGCAGCTGCAGCACCGAGGCCTTGAGCTGGTCGGGGCGCGGCGACAGGTCGAACAGGTACTGCGTGCGCCCTGTGAGGCGGAAGAACGACTCGACCTTCTTGTCCCAGTTCATGCCCACCGAGGGGATGTTCAGGCTGTAGGCCACGATGTTCGCGTGCAGCCGGTGCGCCGCGATGCACGAGCACGCGCTGATGAGCGACACCAGGTCGTCGGGGCGCTTGGGCACGAGGAACGCGGTTTCCGCCGCGGCGGGCCGCGCCGAGATCTCGGCCATGACGCGGTTGTCTTCCGCCGCGCCGTTGGTGAAGTAGAGAACGCGCGCGCCCTCCTTCTGCAGCGCCTCAGCCAGGTTCGCGAAGAAATCGGCCGAGCCGATGGCGTTGGCGTCGCCGTATTCCGAGTTCATGACCAGCGCATCGAGGCTGCTCACGCAGATGCCCACGTCCCACTTCTTCTCGGGCGAAAGCTCCTCGGAGAACGCGCTCTCGCAGACCAGCGCCGGGTCGGGCACCACGCGGATGTCCGGCCGGGGAATGCGGAAGATGTCGTGCAGGTTCTTGGCCGACTCCGCATCGCGGGTGGCGAAGAAAACGGGCGCTGCGTTTTTGAAGAACTTGTTGACCAGCACCTTGCCCCAGTAAGACCACTTGGCCGTGACGCCCACCGACACCACCGCCACCCGCTTGCCGCGCAAGAGGCGGCTCAGGAGGAAGAGCTTGGCCGGGAAGTTCAGCGCCACGTCGCAAAAAAGCTGCCCGCCGCCGACGATGACCAGATCCGCATCGCTCACGGCCGCCTTCCAGTGCGGGCGCCAGCGCTGGAAGTAGTTCTTCAGGCAGTACGCGAACACGATGGCCGAGCGCACGAGCGCCGGCAGCTTCTGGAAAACGCCGAACGCGCCGCCGCCGCGCAGGTTGTCTTCGTCGAATCCGTGCCGCCCGGCAATGTCGAGGAATTCGACCTTGGCGTCCGGGTATTTGAGGCCGGCAATGTGCGCCAGCGACGCGGCAATGACCCCGTCGCCCAGGTTGTCGCTGAATGGCACAGCGCAAATCAGGATTTTTTTCATGGGAGGAATGGTTTTCTCTCTGCGACCTTGATGGCGATGAGATAGAGCAATACCGAAGTCAAATGCCGGGTGAAGCTTCCGAGATCGGGCTCGAATATCAATTGCACCAGGATGTGCGCAATGAACAGGCTGGCGAAGAAGCGGACTTCGAATCGGTCATGCCCGCGCCGGGCTTTTTTACGTGCGCGATAAAGAATGATCAGCATGGCGCCGATCATCAATTGCATGAAGAAATCGCTCGCCGTCTGGAAATAGAGCACCGGCGTGATCAATACCGTGCCAGCATAGACGTAATTGACCAGGAACCCCGGGCCGGTGGCTGGGGATGCGACATTGGTGAAAGCCGTCCGGTTGTCGCTGCCGATCTGCTCCGCATAGGCGTTGGACGTATCGCGCGGCGATTGCAGCGTTTGCAAGACGCTGGACGGCGCCGCCAGAATGGCGCCTGCCGCAATAGCGGCCGCCAGCAAATGGTATTTGAGCGGACGCCGCCAGAGCCAATAGACACCGAAGAACACGCCGACGATCAGCAGATAATATTGCCGGACGAATATTCCATAGACCACGTAAAGAAAGAGAAACGACACGAAGGTGAATTTCTTCGAGGTCCGAAAATAGATCGCAGACACGGTGATGAACATCGTCATGATGAGCACCACGGTTTCCTTCGACGGTGCAAACATGTTGAGCATGATGCACGGCGCAATCAGCAGCAGCCGGGAAAAGAAATCGCCGGCACGGCGAATATCGTGCGTCGCAAAAAAAAGGAACAGCGCGCTCACCAGGCAGGTGAAGATGTCCAGGTTGTCCACGCCGATGAGGCCGAACAATGCCGCGGTCACCGCGAACGAATTGTCCAGGTCGCCGCCCGCGCCGCCGTAATTCAGGATCTCGATGATCTTTGCCGAATCGACGCTCCATTTCTCGGGAAGCGATTCCCTGAAAAAAGCGTAGATCAGCACGTACACGACGACGAGCGCAATGCCCGCGATCGAATATTGATTGAACCGCCGCCTGTTCCTGGGCGCATTTCCCTGGGGCGCGAATTTCCCCGGCGGTCTTCCCGCAATGGCAGGACTCGTCAGCATATGGATTCCATTCCGAACATTCGAAGACAAAAATTCCCCTGCACCGGCCGCTTTCCAGCGCTGGTTTTTTTATTCTTCTCAGTCGTCGGCCGCCGCTGCGGCCGCAAATCGTCAGTGGGTCAGTGCGGGCCGGCGAATTCGGTCATCGCGACCCATGCCCCAAGGCGACCACCCAGATGGTCTTGATGAAGATGTCCACATCCTTCACCACGGACAGCGTCTCCACGTACCGCACGTCCAGAGCGACGCGGGCGTTGTAGGTCAGCTGGTTGCGGCCACTCACTTGCCAGAGGCCGGTGATGCCGGGCCGCACGGCGCAGTAGTGGCTCCAGTCGTGCCCGTAGAGCGACTTCTGCTCGAGCATGCAGGGGCGCGGGCCGATGAGGCTCATCTCGCCGATCAGCACGTTCCAGAATTGCGGCAATTCGTCCAGGCTGGTCTTGCGGATGAATTTGCCGAAAGGCGTGATGCGCGGATCGTTTTCCAGCTTCTGGTATTCGTCCCATTGCCGGCGCGCCTCCGGATTGTTTTTCAGGTGCTCTTCGAGCACCTGTGCCGAATTGGCCGTCATGGAGCGGAATTTCCAGAACCGGAACACCCGGCCGTCTTTTCCATAGCGCGGCTGCGAATAGAACACGGGCGCGCCGGAACTGACCGCGACGCACAGGCCGATCAATACGAACACCCAGCCGAACGCGATGAAGAAGAAAAGCGCGGCGGCAATGTCCACCGATCTTTTTCCGACGCGGAGCAATACCGGGTGATTGACGCGGTTCTGCCCCATGTCGTAGGGCGATTCATGGTGACGGTTTTCCGAATTGTCCCAGCCTTGCGGGACCATCGATTCTTCGGGGCGGAGGTTTCTCATGGTTTTCTCCATCCAGATATGGAATGCGAAAGAATTTCTTCCGGAAGGTATTTCATTGGCGACGCACCTTTCCTCATGCAGGCGAAATGCCTGCACCTCTTCGGTTATGGCCTTGATTTTTTGTGGCCGACACGACCCGCACAACTGCCTCGTTGCTTCTGCATTTGCAGAAACGATTGCGCGGCCAACGGACTACGAAAAATGTAGGAAAAATGAATGAATATTCATTGGCACTACATTTCTTTTGAGTGAATACAATTTGAGTAGGGGCTCGATGCACATGCCAGAAAGTCAAGCGCATCGAATTGAATTTAACTCCAATTTTTCACGGTCTAGGTGGAATCCCTGTTGGATTTATAGCTGTATTGTAAGTGCTTGTAAGTGCCATATTTATATCCCCCACTGCCAGCATGGCGGCGCGATAGGTCAATAGCATTCAGAATTACGCCATTTACCGATCGGCCTGCATGCGCAAGCCGCCGGACCGTTTCATTCAATTCGCCGAGCTGGGTTTTTTCGGCGCGCGCGACCAGCAGCAAGGTGCTGGCGAGCGGCGCCACCGAAGCGGTATCTGCGGCCACCAGTACGGGCGCCGTATCGACGATGACAAGATCGTAGCTGGGCGATAACCTGTCCAGAACGTGGACAAAAGATTCACTCATCAGCAACTCCGCCGGATTGGGCGGCAGCACACCGGTGGTGATGACGTCCAGGTTCGGCAGGACCGATGGGCGCACGGCCTTCTCGAAATCGAGGGTTCCTGCTATCAATTCCGACAAACCGCCGGCTCGTGAAATAGAGAGGAATTGATTGACCCGGCCTTTTCGCAAATCGGCGTCAATCAAAAGAACTCTTTTGCCGGTTGCAGCGCTGATGGCCGCGAAATTGACCGAAATAAACGTTTTGCCTACACCGGGGGTCGCGCCGGAAATAAGCAGGCGATTGTTGGTCGCCTCCAGCATGGCGAACTGCAGCGCGGTGCGCAGGCTGCGCAGGCTCTCCACCGCCGGGTCTTCGGGTTGCAGGTGCGAGAGCACGTGCAGGCCGGGGACCTTGTTCTCGATGTTGCGGTCGAGCGTGCGCTGCGCGGCGCTCAGCGGAATGCTGCTGTAGACGTTCAGCCCCGTGTGGGTCTCGATCTCGCTCGGGTTGCGGATGCCGCCGAAGAACGAGCTGCGCGCCACCGCGGCCCCGATGCCGGCGGCCAGGCCGAGGACGAGCGCGAGCGCGACGACCAGCGGCCGCTTCGGCCACACCGGTTCTTCGGGAACGATGGCCTCGTCGAGCAGGCGCACGTTGCCCACCTTGCCCTCCTTGGCCAGGCGCATCTGCAGCGAGCTGTTGAGCAGCGACACATACAGGTCGGTGTTCACCTTGATGTCGCGCTGCATGCGCACGGTGTTCTGCTGCAGCTCGGGCATCTTGCGGATGCGCGCGTCGATGCCGGCGATGGCGCTCTTCCAGGCCTTCACCTGCGTGTCGAGCGTCTGGATGGCCGGGTGCTCGTCGGTGAAGCGGGCGGCGAGTTCGCGGCGCTTCTGTTCGGCTTCGAGCAGCTTGGATTGCAGGTCGACGGTCTGCGTGAGCGCGTTCTTGGCCTCGTCGTCCAGGCTCACCGTGCCGTTCTGGTTGCGGTAGCGGTTGTAGGTGTCCTCGGACTGCTCCAGCTGCGTCTTGAACTGCGGCAGCGCCGTGTCGAGGAAGCCCAGCGTCTTCTCGGCCTCGGCGGCCTTGCGCTCCATGTTCTGGCGCACGTAGAGCGTGCCGATCTCGTTGAGCAGCTGCGTGAGCTTCTTGGGGTCGGCGTTCTTCCAGCTCACGTCGAGCACGCCCGACTGCTTGCCCTTCTCGACGACCTTCAAGCTGTCCTGCAGCGCGAGCAGCGTCTTCTGCGTGGACGAGCGCACGAGCTGGAACTGCGCGCCCGGCTTGCCGCTGATGCTGGTGACCATGAGGCCCAGGCTGCCGTTCGCCACGTTCGGAATGTTCGCCGAGAGCAGCGTGCCGACGGTGCCCTTGAGCGGCACCTCGATGTCGGGATTGCTCAGCTCGTACTGGCCGTTGGTGCCCAAGGTGAGCGTGAACGGCTTTTCCTCGAAGTCGGGCGGCACGTCCAAGCGCGGCACCAGGATCTGCTCGGTGCCCGTGACGTAGCCCGAGAGGCCCATGAAGCCCGGCTCCGAGAGTTCGGTCGCGCGGCGGGAGAGATAGCTCCCCACGAAGGGCGCATAGCGCGGCCGCGCGCTGATGTAGAGCTTGGTGTTTTCCACCGCCTTGCCCAGGATGGCGCGCGAGCGGAGGATTTCGATCTCGCCCGCGGCCGGCGTCTTCACGCTCAAGAGCGAAGAGGCCGCATCGCCGAGGAAGCTGCCCGCGGAGTTGCCCGAGTCCTCGACCTGCACCGCGAGGTTGCCTTCGTAGACGGGCTTGCCGAGCAGCGCATACGCGGTGCCCAGGAACAGGAAGACGGCGACCACGGCCGCGACGAGCCAGCGGTTGTCGACCAGGATGTCCCAGTACTCCGTGAGATTGATGCCCTCGCCGTCGTCGTCCAGCGACTGCATCGCTGGGGCGGCTTGCTGGGATGCATTCATGTGGTTTGCTGCTCAGGTTTTGTGATCTTCAGGACGCGGTCGATCCACGTCCGTGCGCCCGCGTCGATGAGGGCCAGCGCCCGCTCGAACGCCGCGTCGCCCTGCCGGTACGGGTCGGGCACGTCCTGCGCGGTGGTGTCGGCGATGCGGAACACCTTGCCGCGCACGAACGGGTAGGCCGACTCGAGGTGGCGGCGCTGCGCCAGGTCCATCACCAGGATGAGGTCGGCCTGCCGGCACAGCATCTGGCTCACCTGCTGGGCCACGTGGCCCGAGATGTCGATGCCGCGCGCGCGCATGAGCGCCTGCGCGGTGGGATCGGCGGGCTTGCCCACGAGCGCGCCGGTGCCCGCGGACACGACGCGAAGGTGCGGCAGGCCCGCCGCGAGGAGGCCCTCGGCCATCGGGCTTCGGCAGATATTGCCGATGCAGACTGTGAGCACGGTTTTCATCGTCGGCGGCTCATCGGTGGTTCGTGTAGATGCGGTCGCCGATGTCCATGACCTGGGCGGCGGGCAGGATGAGGCTGGCCACGCGGTTCCAGCTCACCAGCGGCACCGAGTCGATGTAGACGACGTCGCGCGGCTGCAGCGGAAAGCGGTCGGCCAGCGCGAGTGCGGCGGGGTTCTTCGCGTTCAGGTGGAACACGGCCGGCGTGCCCTTGGCGGTGTTGCGCACGACATAGATCTGGCCGGTGTTGGCGGTGCCCAGGCTCGCGCTGCCGGCCTCGCCGAGCGCCTCGTTCAGGCTCAGGCGCCCGTTGTGCATGAGCAGCGCCGAGGGGCGCAGCACTTCGCCCATCACCACGACCTTGCTTTCGTCGCGGTTGCGCACCTGCACCACGTCGCCGTTCTGCAGCGGGATGTCGCCCGCGCCGTTGCCCAGGTCCTGCAGGCGCGTGAGGTCCACCAGTGTGGTGCGGTCGCCGCGCGTGAGCGTGACGAACGAGCGGTCGCCGTTGGCGGTGATGCCGCCGGCGCGGTTGAGCGCCTCGGCCAGCGTCATGGGCACGTCGGTGAAGATCTGCAGCCCCGGCGTGCGCACCTCGCCCTCGACGAAGGCGCGGCGGCTGCGGAACGACTGGATGCGCACCGTGACCTGCGGCTCCCTGATGTAGCGGGCGATGCGCTTGGCGATGAGGTCGGACGCCTCGATCTCGGTCAGCCCCTGCATCTTCACGCGGCCGATATACGGAAAGCTGATCTCCCCGTTGGCGCCCACGATGAAGCCCGGCGCCACGCTGATGCCGGTCGGGTCGACCTGCTGGGTGATGACGGCGCCGGCGTTGGGCAGGAGCTCGGGGTGGTCGTAGACGATGACGCCCACGACGTCGCCCGGTCCGATGGTGTACGGGGCGGCCTCGCCGAACAGCGCCTTCACGTCGGCCGGCACCGCGGTCGGCTGCGCATCGGCCATCGCGCGGATGAGCGAGGGCGAGATGGGCGTGAGCGCGCCTTCGGGCGAGCCGTCGGTGGACAGGGCGGGCGCCGGGGACTGGTCGGGCTCGTAGGCCACCACGGAGCCGAAACCCGGTGCGCAGCCCTGGAGCAACATCGCGCCGGCCAGGGCGACGCTCCACCCCATCAGGTACACGTAGCGTGTCAAATTGATCTCCATTGCAAAACTGGTTTTTTCAACCGCTGCGGCTCATATGCAAAGGTCGAGCCCGATTGATGCGGGGGGTCGCCTTTTGATCGCGGCGCACGTCAAAGCGGGCTTGCGCTTTACCGGTACGCGGTCGAAAACCCAATTGTCGCTGCGGTCGAAGACCTCCTTTTTCGTCGCAGACGCGCAAAAATCGTGTCCATTCGTGGCGCAACCCTGCGCCATGCAGGGTTATCCCTTATCGCACTCTTTGGAAGGCTGTTTTCATTGGGAAAACGGGCGCTGGAACAGCATTCCGGAATCCAATTCAGGCCATTGAAATGGCGACTAATTAATTACCCCTGTGCGTGGGGCGATCGTCGCATCCAGACCACGAAATCCCGGATTCAAGGGTTTTTGACCTTGCGCCCCGTTTTTGTAAGATTTTGTATTTTCGTGCAACCCCTCGAATGAAGAGAGCCCTTCGAAGATGGGGTACCCTGTTCGCGGACCGGGTGCGGTGGCACCACAAGGGGCACCTCGCTGGCCGTTTCCGCCCGGTTTTGAATTGCTGTAGGTTTTTTGGGCTACTTCGAATTGATGCAGCCGTGCACAGGAGCGGCACCAAGATCGTGCAACGATTGCACACGAAATAAAATGAATGATTTCAGATTCATTTTGAATTGAAACTTTCGTAGTGTTATTTCAATTCTGGTAATTTGCATGCCACGGGATTTTCGTAATTCCGTCATGCAAAACCGATCTAATCGAGGCAACGACCGGAGGAGGCATGAAAAAGAATTCAATGCGAACGCACCGCAATGGAATCGCGAAATTCCGGGGAATTCGGCGGGCCTGTCCGCGGCCAATAAATGCAAAAGGCCTCACAAGGAGGCCTTTGGTGGATGTTCCGCCCAGCGAGGCGGAACGGCGGCGCGGCTTACTGCTCTTCGTCGTTGCCGCCCTGGGCGAGCTTGTCCTTGGTGGCGCGAACGCCCCGCAGCACAAGGTACAACGTGATGCCGACCAGCGCCAGGAACACGGCCAGCGCCCAGCCGCCCATGCCGAATGCCCACCACCAGAACAGGCCGCTCAGTGGCAGCAGCACCAAGGCCAACAGCAATTCGATGAAGATCAAGCGCATCTGTCTCTCCCCCTTCGCTCGGGCACGCGTCAGCCCCAAGGATGTGTAAAAAATCGCTACGCGTGTCGGGTGCGAGAGGATAGCTTAAGAAAAGTGGAGCGAATGCAGGTTACGGAACGCTGCACACGCAGTATTTGGTGCCAACCTGCGTGCCGCCTGACCGTGCGGACCGCGGCGCGAGGCCTTGCGGCTCAGGCCCGTGCCGATGCGCGGAATTCCCCAGGCGTCATGCCCTGGATGCGCCGGAAGTGCCGGTTGAAGTTCGAGATGTTGTTGAACCCCACCTCGTAGCAGATGCTGCTGACCTGCTGGCGCGTCGATGCCAGCAGGCGGCAGGCCGTGGCCACGCGCAGGCCGATCACGAAATCGGTGAAGGTCTGGCCGGTGGCACGGCGAAAGCTGCGCGAAAACGCGTTCTCCCGCATGCCCACGATCGCGCCGACCTCGCCCAGCGACAGCGCCTCGGCGTAGTTGTCGCGAATGTGGTCCAGCGCCTTGTGGATGCGCAACGCGTGGCCGTGTTCTTCATCGCCTTCGCCGACGGGCGTGGCGCCGGCGAGCAGCCGGTAGTCGGTCCACTGCGCGAGCTCGCCCAGCAGCGCGGTGAATTCGGAGAACCGCGCGAGCCCGTGCAGCGACGCGATGCGGCGCAGCCGCGCGAGCGTGCCCTCGCCCAGCCCCACGAACTGCACGCCCTGCCGCGCGCGCGCCAGCAGAGGCCCCGCATCGCCGAGCTCGGGAAAGAGCGCGATGCCGCGGCGCAGCGGCTCGTCGCCGAAGCGCAGCACCAGGCCATCGTCTGCAGCGCCGCCGGACATGGCCCGATGCGCGAGCGCCATGCTGTGCGGCAGGTGAGGCCCGAGCAGCACCACGGTGCCGGGCGCGAAGCGGTGCGTCTCCTGGCGGGCGCCGCTGCCGATGCGCAGGCTCGCGGGCATGGCGCCGACGAGGTGCAGCTCGTGGTCGTGCAGGCAGCGCGCCTCGTGCGCCCGGCCCGCCTGGACCGGGAACGCGATGGCGGACTCGCAGTGGACCGTGTTCAACAAGGCCGCATCTCCGACCGAAGCGACGTGCCGCGGGGCATCAGCCCTGGCGCGCCGGCGGCGGCGCGGCCATCTGCTGCTGGAACGCGGCGAGCAGCCGGTATTCCTCGCCGAGCTTGCGCGGCAGCGACAGGTACACCGGCAGGAGCTGCCGGTAGAGCGCGGCGTTCTTGGCGTTGGGCGTGTGGCGGTGCGTGGCGCCGACCATGCCCGCGACCACGTCCAGCGAATCGACGTGGCCCAGCGCATAGAGCCCGAGCACCGCGGCGCCCAGGCACGAGCTCTCGAAGCTCTCGGGCACCACCACCTCGCGGTCGAACACGTCGGCCATCATCTGGCGCCACATGCCCGAGCGCGCGAAGCCGCCGGTGGCCTTGATGTGGGCGCTGCGCCCCGCGATCGATTCCACCGCCGGCAGGATGCTGTAGAGGTTGAAGATCACGCCCTCCAGCACCGCGCGGATCATGTGCTCCTTGCGGTGGTGGATGCCCAGGCCGAAGAAGGAGCCGCGCAGGTCCGCATTCCAGTACGGCGCGCGCTCGCCGGTGAGGAAGGGGTGGAACACCAGCCCTTCGGAGCCGGCCGACACGCGCTCGGCGATGCGCGTGAGCACCTCGTAGGTGTCGATGCCCAGGCGCTTGGCGGTCTCCGCCTCGGCCGAGGCGAACTCGTCGCGCACCCAGCGCAGGATGATGCCGCCGTTGTTCACCGGACCGCCCACCACCCAGCGCCGATCGGCGAGCGCGTAGCAGAAGGTGCGGCCCTCGGGGTCGGTCATCGGATGGTCGACCACGGTGCGCATCGCGCCGCTGGTGCCGATGGTCACGGCCACCTCGCCGGGCGCGACCGCGTTCACCCCCAGGTTGGAGAGCACGCCGTCGTTGGCGCCGATGACGAACGGCGTGTCGGCCGCCAGGCCCAGCTGCGCCGCGACGTCGGCCGCAAGGCCCTCGATGTGCCAGGTGGTCGGCACCGGACGCGGGAGCTGGTCGGCGCGCACGCCGGCGAGCGCGAGCGCGCCTTCGTCCCAGTCCAGCCGCTCCAGGTTGAAGAGCCCCGTGGCCGAGGCGATCGAATGGTCGACCTGCCACTGGCCGAAGAGCCGGAAGAACACGTACTCCTTGATGCCGACGAAGCGCGCCGCGCTGGCGAAGAGCTCGGCGCGCTCGTGGCGCAGCCACACCAGCTTGACCAGCGGCGACATCGGATGGATCGGCGTGCCGGTGCGGCGGTAGATCGCGTCGCCGTCCCACTCGTCGCGGATGCGCCCGGCCCAGGCCGAGGCGCGGTGGTCGGCCCAGGTGATGCTGCGCGTGAGCGGCGTGCCCTGGGCATCGACCAGGATCAGGCTGTGCATCGCCGCGCTGAAGGACACGGCGAGCACGTCGCCCAGCGCGGCCTTGCAGGCCTTCACGCAGCCGGCGATGGTCTGCAGCACGGCCTGGAAGATCTGCTCGGGGTCCTGCTCGGCGGCTGCGGCCTCGGGCTGCAGCAGCGGGTATTCGGCCGCGTCGTGCGCCACCACGCGCCCGGCCGGCGTGAAAGCCACCGCCTTGGTGCTGGTGGTTCCGATGTCGACCCCGATGACGATGCGGCCCATGGCGTGTCTCCTTGCCTTATGCGATCACGATCAGACGACCATGCTCAGCAGCATGATGAAGACGATGGCCACGACCGAGATCAGCGTTTCCATCACCGTCCAGGTCTTGAAGGTCTCGGCCACCGTCATGTTGAAGTATTGCTTGACCAGCCAGAAGCCCGCGTCGTTGACGTGCGAAAGGATCAGCGAGCCCGCGCCCGTGGCCAGCACCAGCAGCTCGCGGTTCACGCCCGGCACCATGGTGGCGAGCGGCGCGACGATGCCCGCGCCGGTGATGGTGGCCACGGTGGCCGAGCCCGTGGCGATGCGGATCACCCCCGCCACCAGCCAGGCCAGCAGGATCGGCGAGACCTGCGCCTGCAGCGCCATCTGCCCGATCGCGTTGCCCACGCCGCTGGCCACCAGCATCTGCTTGAAGCCGCCGCCCGCGCCGATGATCAGCACGATGGCCGCGGTGGGCGCCAGGCTGTCGTCCACGAACTTCATGATCTGCTTGCTGGTGAAACCGCGCGCATAGCCGAAGGTGTAGAGCGACAACAAGAGCGCCGCCAGCAGCGCGGTGATCGGGTGGCCGATGAAGTCCAGCCACTGGCGCACGATGTTCTTCTCGTCGAGCGCCACGTCGGCGAAGGTCTTCAGGAGCATCAGCGCCACCGGCAGCAGCACCGTCACCAGCGTGATGCCGAAGCCCGGTAGCTCGCGCGCCTCGGGCTCGCGCGCCAGTTGCGCCAGCAGCTCGGGCGAGGCCTCGCCCGGCACGTACTTCGAGATGAACTTGCCGAAGATCGGGCCCGCGATCATCGCGGTGGGCAGGCCGACGATGAGGCCGTAGAAGATGGTCTTGCCGATGTCGGCGCCGAACACGCCGATGGCCAGCAGCGGCCCCGGGTGCGGCGGCACGAGCCCGTGCACCACCGACAGGCCCGCCAGGAGCGGAATGCCGATGCGGATCAGCGACACGCCGGTGCGCCGCGCCACGATGAACACCAGCGGAATGAGCAGCACGAAGCCGATCTCGAAGAAGAGCGGAATGCCCACCAGGAAGGCGGCGAACATCATGGCCCAGTGCACGCGCTCCTTGCCGAAGGCGTCGATCAGCGTGCGCGCGATGCGGTCGGCACCGCCCGACTCGGCCATCATCTTGCCGAGCATGGTGCCCAGGCCGAGCACGATGCCCACGAAGCCGAGCACGCCGCCGAAGCCGTCCTGGAAGGACTTCATCACCAGGTCCACCGGCATGCCCGAGGTGAGGCCGAGGAAGCCCGCGGCCAGCGTGAGAGCGATGAAGGGGTGGACGCGCCAGCGCGTGATCAAGAGGATGAGCCCGAGGATCGCCACCAGGGCGTCGACGAGCAGGAAAACATCCTTGCTCATTCCGAACATTCCGAACATGTCTTTGTCTCCTGAATCCGGACGCTGCGAGGGTGCCCGGTGGGTAGAACGGCAGCAGGGATAGCGCTATCCCGCACAATCGAAAAAAATCCAGCTTCGGTGCGCTCGGGTTTTTCCGAATCGGCAAAGGGCTGGGACAGCGCTATCCTAGGACAGCGCTGTCCAATCCAATCTTGGTATTAACCCTGAGAAATCGCCCCATGGCCGACGTTCCCGAGCGCCCGCGCTCCCGCTCATCCAGTCAGGTGACCCTCGACGACGTAGCCCGCGTGTCGGGCGTGAGCGCCATCACCGTCTCGCGCGCGCTGCGCGGCGCGCGCAACGTGGCGCCCGACCTGCAGGCCCGGGTGCAGGCGGCGGTCGACGAGCTGGGCTACGTGCCCAACGTGGCGGCGCGCGCCCTCGCCTCGGCGCGCAGCTCCCACGTCGCGGTGCTGGTTCCGTCGCTGACCAACCAGCTCTTCGTGGAACTGCTCGAGGCGGTGCAGAACGCGCTGGCGCCGCACGGCTTCCAGTCGCTCATCGGCGTGACCCATTACGACCCCGCGCAGGAAGAGGCGCTGCTGCGCAGCTACCTCTCGCAGCGGCCGGCCGGCGTGCTGCTGACCGGCTTCGACCGCAGCGCCGCGTCCTTGCGCATGCTCGAGCGCAGCCACGCCCCCTGCGTTCACTTGATGGAAACCTCGGCCGAGCCCGGCATCCACAGCGTGGGCTTCTCGCAGCAGGACGCGGGCCGCGCCATCGTGCAGCACCTGCTCGCGCGCGGCCGCCGCCGCATCGCCTATGCCGCCGGCCAGCTCGACCCGCGGGTCATGCTGCGCCTGGAGGGCTACCGCGAGGCGCTGCGCGCAGCCGGCTGCCACGACCCGGAACTCGAGCTGCTCGTGCCCGGCCCGACCTCCATGGCGCTGGGCGGCCGCCAGTTCGAGGACCTGCTCGCGCGCCACCCCGATGTGGACGCGATCTTCTATTGCAACGACGACCTCGCCCAGGGCGCGCTGCTCGCCGCGCTGCGCACCGGCGTGCCGGTGCCCGGCCGCGTGGCGATCGCCGGCTTCAACGACCTGGGCGGCAGCGACCAGATGCTGCCGCCGCTCACCACCGTGCGCACCCCGCGCCAGGAAATCGGCGAGCGCGCGGCCTCCATGCTGCTCGCGCTGATGCGCAAGGAGACCGTGGCCGAGCGCACGGTGGACCTGGGCTTCGAGCTGATGGTGCGGCAGAGCAGCTGAGCCGGTCGGCGGTCAGTGCGAGACGACGGCGATTCCCTTGAACTGCCCGGCTTTCGCATCCTTCTCGGGCCGTGGGTAGCGCTGCGGCGAGAAGCGGTGCAGCAGCTCCGCCTCCCGGTCGGTGGCGAGCGCGAGGTTGGCCAGCTTCACATGCCCGAAGCCGCGGATCGAGAGCGGCAGCGCCGCGATCTGCGCAGCGAGCTGCTGGTTGGCCGATGAAAGACCGGCAGCCAAATCGTCGAGCCTCTTGTCGAACTGGGCAATGAGCGCGCGCTCCATCCGGCGCTCCTGCGTGTAGCCGAACAGGTCCAAGCCCGTGCCGCGCAGCCGCTTGCCGTGCGCGAGCCACTTCATCGCCGGCAGCATCCATGAGCCCAGGCGGATCTTCTTCGGTGCCTGGCCGTGCGCGGGGCGCGCGAGCAGCGGCGGGGCCATGTGGAATTCGAGCTTCAGGTCGCCCTCGAACTGGTCCTTGAGCTTCTGCAGGAAGGCGCCGTCGGTGTAGAGCCGCGCCACCTCGTACTCATCCTTGTAGCTCATGAGCTTCAGGAGGCTGCGCGCCGCGTTGCGCGTGAAAGGCAGCCGCGCATCCCCGCCCGGCACCGCGGACTCGGCCGCCTGCACCGCGCGAATGCGCTTCTCGAAACGCGCGGCCCACGCGGCGTTCTGGTAACCGGTGAGATGGCGGCGCGCATCGGCGAGCAGCGCGTCCAGCGGGCGTTCGTCGGCCTGCTGCGCCTGCGCTTCCAGGGGCGCGGCGCGCAACTGGTCGAGCGCCGCGGCGTTCCCCGCGGCCAGCCGGCCGAGCGAGAACGCCGACTGGTTGGCCGCCACGGCCACGCCGTTGAGCTCGATCGCATGCATCAGCGCCTCCAGGCTCAGCGGCACCAGGCCGCGCTGCCACGCATAGCCGGTCGCGACGATGTTCGCGGCCAGCGTGTCGCCCAGGAACTCCTCGGCCAGGCTTTGCGCGTCGAAGGTCTCGACCTGCTCCTCGCCGGCGACGAAGCGCATCTTCGCGAGCAGCAGGTCGACATGCAGGTCGGCATCGGGGTTGCGCAGCGACTCGGCCACCGGGATCTCGTGGATGTTCGCGAGCACGCGGGTGCGCCCGTGCCGCACCGTCTGCAGCGCGTCGGGCGAGGCGCCCACCACCACGTCGCACGCCAGGATGGCGTCGGCCTGCTGCGTGTCGATGCGCACCTGGTTCAGCCGCTCGGGCGTGTCGGCCAGCCGCACGAAGCTGAGCACCGAGCCGCCCTTCTGCGCGAAGCCCATGAAGTCGAGCACGCTGGCCGACTTGCCTTCCAGGTGCGCAGCCATCGCGATGACCGCGCCCACCGTCACCACGCCGGTGCCGCCCACGCCGGTCACGAGCAGGTCGTAGGGGCCGGTCCACGCATGCGGCGCGGGATGCGCGAGCGCGGCCACGCGGTGCAGGAAGGCATCGCGCCCCGCGGCCAGCGCCCCGCTCTTGCGGCGCAGCTTGCCGCCGGTGACGCCCACGAAGCTCGGGCAGAAGCCCTTGGCGCAGGAATAGTCCTTGTTGCAGCTGGTCTGGTCGATCTTTCGCTTGCGGCCCATCGGCGTCTCGTGCGGCAGCACGGCCACGCAGTTGCTCTGCACGGTGCAGTCGCCGCAGCCTTCGCACACCGCCTCGTTGATGTAGAGGCGCTTGGGCGGGTCGGCCAGCTCGCCCTTCTTGCGGCGGCGGCGCTTCTCGGCGGCGCAGGTCTGCTCGTAGATGAGCACGGTCACGCCGGGCATCTCGCGCAGGCGCCGCTGCACCTCGTCGAGCGCGGCGCGGTCGTGGAACTCGGTGCCGTGCGGAAAGCGATTCCTGATGGCGTCGTATTTGTCGATGGCATCGCTCACGACCACCACCTGCGTCACGCCCTCGGACTCCACCTGCCGCGCGATCGCGTCCACGCTGATGACGCCGTCCACCGGCTGCCCGCCGGTCATGGCGACCGCATCGTTGAAGAGGATCTTGTAGGTGAGCGTGGCCTTGGCCGCGACCGCCTGGCGGATCGCGAGGTAGCCCGAGTGGTAATAGGTGCCGTCGCCCAGGTTCTGGAACACGTGCGGCGTCTTGGTGAACATGGCGTGCGAAATCCAGTCGACGCCCTCGCCGCCCATCTGGATCAGGCCCGCGGTGCTGCGGTCCATCCAGTTGGCCATGAAGTGGCAGCCGATGCCCGCGCGCGCCGTCGATCCCTCGGGCACCTTGGTGCTGGTGTTGTGCGGGCAGCCGGCGCAGAAGTACGGCAGGCGCTTGACGGCGTCGCTCGCGTTGCCCAGCAGCTCGGGCGGCGTGAAGTCGCGCACATGCTGCAGGTGGTCGCCCAGGTCGTGGTTCTCCGGAAAGTGCACGGCCAGCCAGTGCGCGACCAGTTCGATGAGGCGCGAAGGCCGCAGCTCGCCGAGCGCGGACACCAGCGGCTGGCCCTCGCGGTCGTGCTTGCCCACGAGCACGGGGCGCGCATCGGGGGGCGCGTTGTAGAAGATGTCGCGCAGCTGCGTCTCGACCACCGCGCCCTTCTCTTCCACCACCAGGATCTCGTCGAGCCCCTGCGCGAATTCCTTCAGGCGCGTCTGCTCGAGCGGAAAGCTCAGGCCCACCTTGTAGAGCCGCACGCCGGCGCGCGCGAGCTGTTCGGGCGAGAGTTCGAGACGCCGCAGCACCTCCATCAGGTCGTGGTGCGCCTTGCCGCAGGTCACGATGCCCACCTTGGCGTGCGGGCTCACGATGACGTGGCGGTCGATGCTGTTGCGTTTCGTGAAAGCGGCCACCGCGGCGAGCTTGTCTTCCAGCCGCGATTCGATGCGCAGCGACGGCAGGTCGGGCCAGCGGTAGTGCAGCCCGTCGGGCGGCGCGGCGTGGCCGGTGGCGGCGCGCACGGCATCGGCGTCTTCCCAGGCGGCCACGCGCGCATGCACCGCATCGAGGTCCACGGTGCCGGCGCTCTCGACGATCTCGGACAGCGCCGCCATGCCGACCCACGCGCCCGAATAGCGCGAGAGTTCGTAGCCGTACAGGCCGAACTCCAGGTACTCGGCCACGCTCGCAGGCTGCATCACCGGCATGCGCCAGGCCATGAAGGCGTGGTCGCTCTGGTGCGGCATCGACGACGACACGCAGCCGTGGTCGTCGCCCGCCACCACCAGCACGCCGCCGTGCGGCGACGAACCGTAGGCATTGCCGTGCTTGAGCGCATCGCCCGCGCGGTCCACGCCCGGCCCCTTGCCGTACCACATGGCAAAGACGCCCTCGACGGTGCGCTCGGGGTCGGACTCCACCCGCTGCGTGCCCAGCACCTGCGTGGCCGCGAGCTCCTCGTTCACGGCGGGCACGAAGCGGATGCCGGTCTGCCTGAAACGCTCGCCCGCCTTCCAGATGGCCTGGTCGACCATGCCCAGCGGCGAGCCGCGGTAGCCGCTCACGAAGCCCTGCGTGCGAAGGCCGCGTGCCGCGTCGCGCTGTTTCTGCATCGCCAGGATGCGGATCAGCGCCTGCGTGCCGGTGATGAAGACCGAGCCGGCATCGGCCCAGAGGTTGTCGGAAAGCTGGTAGCCGTGCCGTCGCAGCGCGGTCGTCTCATAGGGGGCATTCATGCCCGGAATTGTTCTGCCGCACCCCGAGTAAGTGTTTCTTCAATACACTGGCGCAGACCCTTATTTGAAGAAGAATCCTCTCGGAAATCGCGATGAACGTTGATTCTGTTTCTCTTGACGAGCATTGCCTCAAGATCCTTTCTGCGCTGCAGCACGACGGGCGGCAGACGGTGCAGCAGATCTCGGAAGCCGTGGGGCTCTCGCCCACGCCGTGCTGGAAGCGCATCAAGGACATGGAGGCGGCCGGCGTGATCCGCGGCTACACCACGCGCGTCGACCCCGAACTGGTGGGCCTGCACGTCTCGGCCGTGGCAGAGGTGAACCTCGATCGCCACAGCGAGGCGATGGTGCAGCGCTTCGAGGAGGTGGTGGCGGCGAGCCCTCAGATCATCCGCTGCGTTTCAGCCACCGGTCCGGCGGACTACATCCTCAACGTGACGGTGCCGGACATGAAGCACTACGAGCGCTTCCTGCACGAGGTGCTCTTCAGCCTGCCGGGCGTGACGCACGTGCGCTCGAGCATCGTGCTGCGAGAGATCAAGTCGGAAGGTGCGCTGCCGCTCGGCCACCTGATGGGCGCCAAGTCGGGGACGACGCCTTCGCGGCGCTGAGGCGCGGTCCGGCCAATCGCGCGCTGCCCGGGCAGCCGTCACGGCAGGCCGGGCGCTCCCCGGCTCAGTAGTCGTACCGGCGGGAACGGTCGAACGCCAGGAGCAAGCCGGCGAGCAGTGCGCCGCCCGCTGCGGCGATCAGCACCGCCTTCACCGGCTCGGCCTCGATCTGCTTCACGCAGGAGGCCTCCCAGCCGGCGGCGCGCTCCCTGAGTCCCGCGATCTTCTTGCCGGCTTCGTCCAGCGCGCCGCGGGCGTAGGCCTTGCCGGTCGCGGCCGCGTCCGAGGCGACGTCCTTCGCATCGGCGGCGATGCCGCGCGCGGTGTCCAGCGCCTCGCCGGCCGTCGCCTTCGCATCCGCGGCGCTCGAGCGCAAGGCGCGGGCGGTGTCGCCGGCAATCGTCTTCGCCTCGTCGGCGAGTCCGCTGGCTGCCGCCGATGCGTCTCGGCCGGCCTGGCGTGCTTCATCTGCAAGTTGGGAGGGGGTCTTCGCGTCGTCTGCCATGGCGGTCTTTCAAAAGGAGCAACTCGGGTTTGCGGAGCAGCTATTTGGGGGACGCGCCCGGCGCCGGGGTGTCGGGGGGAACGGGCATCTCTTGTAGGCAAAAGCAAGCCCCGGGCAATGCCGGCTCGCGCTGCCACGCACGGGCGTACGCCGGCCTGACGGCATCACTGCCTACCCCGGCTCGCGCAAGGCACCGACTCAAGCCCATGTGCGCCGGCGAAAGATTTCCAGCACCACAACAAGGAGCAGCCATGGCCCAGTACGGCGTCAATTCACCCGTCGGCGTGATCGAAGGATCGACCAGCCAGAGCGGTGTTTCCTGGGGGGCGATATTTGCCGGCGCCGCAGGCGCGGCATCGCTGTCGCTCATTCTTCTCCTGCTCGGCACGGGCCTGGGCATGTCGTCGATCAGCCCCTGGGCCAGCCAGGGCGCGAGCGCCACCGCCATCGGCGTCGCGACCATCCTGTGGCTCACCTTCACGCAGATCGCCGCCTCGGGCATGGGCGGCTACCTGGCCGGCCGGCTGCGCACCAAGTGGGCCGGCGTGCACACCGACGAGGTCTACTTCCGCGACACGGCACACGGCTTCCTGGCCTGGTCGGTGGCGACGCTGCTGACGGCGGCGCTGCTCAGTTCGGTCGTGGGCTCGATCATCGGCGCCGGGGCGCAAGCGGGCGCCACGGTGGCCGGCGGTGCGGCGACGGCGGCGACCGCTGCGGGTGCCGCAGGGGCCGGCGCTGCCGCGACCGGATCGTCATCGGATGCCGGCGCGGGTCCGACGAGCTACTTCATCGACTCGCTGTTCCGCCGCGATGCAGCCGCCGCGCCCGCCGTCCCGGGCGATGCCACCGCCGCGCCTGGTGCGCCCGCCACGCCCGCCACGCCCGCTGCGCCCGCTACACCCGCGACGGCGCCCGATCGCCCGGCCGCCGCGACCAATGCGGAAGTCAGCCGCATCTTCCTCAACAGCATCCGCATCGGCGCACTGCCGCCTGAAGACGCGCGGTACGTGGGCCAGGTCGTCGCACAGCGCACGGGCCTCAGCCAGCAGGACGCTGAAAAGCGGGTGAACGACACCTACGCGAAGGCCCAGGCCGCCCTCAAGGACGCACAAGCGAAGGCGAAGGAGGCCGCCGATGCGGCGCGCAAGGCCTCGGCCTATGGCTCGCTGTGGCTGGTGATCTCGATGCTGATCGGCGCCTTCGTCGCGAGCTTCGCAGCCACCTACGGCGGCCGCCGGCGCGATCTCTGAACGTCATCCAACCACTTCATCCAAGGAGATTTCCATGCGATCACTTCTGCTGCTTTTTCTTGGCGTACCTATCCCGGTGATCATCCTGATCGCGTTGTTCTTTCATTGAGCCGGCACCCGGCACCTCCTTCACAGCAACCAGGAAATTGAGATGAGCAACAGACCAGCAACCGGCTCCGGCGACGGAACCCGTCCGGCCACCAGCGGCGGCGTGGACAACATGGGCGGCGGCGAAAGCTTCTCCGGCAGGAAGACCGCGGCAGGCGAGGACGTTTCCGGTCCCGCGCCCACCGAGCGGATGCAGGACAAGCGAAAGGACGTCGAGGCCACGAAGGAGGACGACTCCGCCGCCTTCGGGCTCAACGAAGGCCTGACGCCCGAAAGCAACCGCGAGCCATCCGAAGCCGCACCGCCTCCCCGCCCCGACTCCCGCGAGGAAGCCATCCGCCGCGCCGCCTACGACGCTTACCTGCGCCGCGGCGGCGAAGCGGGACACGAGACCGAGGACTGGCTCGAGGCCGAGGCGGAAGTCGACCGCCAGGCCGGCGGCAAGCCCTGACCGCCGGGCGCCCAGGCACCGGGACATGCCGTTATCAGGCGCCGGAATACAAGACAGTTCAGCTTTGTCCGACGCCGGCCCTCGCCCGAATCCCCAAGACTCCTGCCTTCAACAAATCGCACCCACCGGAGGACAGAGAGATGAGCAGCCGTGATCAACGAGGTCATCAGCAACCACAACCGCCGCGCGGGGAGTTCTGGCTCCTGGTCGCCGTGGCGGTCCTGATCGCCACCATTGCGCTGTTGCACCTGGCCGTACAACGCGAGCGCGCCGCCGGCTCCGGCGCCCTCGACTTCCAGCTTCTCTCCGGGTCGCCGGCGGGCAGCCACATCGAGGCGATGCGCGAGCCGCGCGAATTCAGATGACGCGATCGATCCGCCCCGACGCCAAGAGCATCTCCACGCCCACGCCGGCCGCGGCGAAGGCGTGGGCCGATCACCTCGGGTGCTCGGTCGCCGAGCTCAGGATTGCAGTGCGTGCCGTCGGGAACTCGGTGGAACGCGTGCAGGCCTACCTCGAGGCACTCAAGAGAAGAGACAGCGCCGCGCCGGACGATCACACCCCCGCCGCTGCCTCTGCTGGCAGCCTCGGCCAGCCGTCGAACGGCCACGCCGCAGCGCCATGAGCGCAGACGGGCACGGCGTCCTGCGCCGGATCGCGGTCCACGTGGAGGAAACACGGTCCGGATTCGAGTGGGTGCTAAGCGAAGCCGACGACGACGAGGACGACGAGAACGAAGGGCCGTGGCGGTCCCTGAAGCGCGCCCGCAAGGCGGTCGAGACCTACCAGGCGTCGATGGCGGACGGCCTCCTCGCGCTTCAATCGCTCATCGACGACCTGGACACCGGACCGCGGCGATCGGCCGATGTCGAACCCGAATCGAAACCCGTGCGAGCCGGCAGGCAGCCTGCCCGCAAGGCATCGAAAGCCGAGGGCGAAACCTCCCGCGCGAAGGCACGGACGGGCAGCGCGTTCGGATTCGGCTTGATGAAGTAGCGCGCAGGTATCGCGCAGGAGAGGCTCCCCGGGTGCTGGCCCTTGCCGGGCCCGTTCACTTTTTTTGTTGAGGAAAGAACCACCATGGCCACAGGCAGCAGAACCCTCTGGAAAGGCGCGATCACCTTCGGGCTGGTTCACATCCCGGTGGGCTTGCACACGGCGAGCTCCGAGCAGGGCATCGATTTCGACTGGCTCGACAAGCGCAGCATGGACCCGGTGGGCTACAAGCGCATCAACAAGAAGACGGGCAAGGAGATCGACAAGGACAACATCGTCAAGGGCTTCCAGTACGAGGACGGCAAATACGTGGTGATCTCGCCCGACGAGATCGAGGCGGTGTATCCGCGCACCACGCAGACCATCGAGATCCAGCGTTTCATCGACGCCAACGAGATTCCCTTCGTGTACCTGGAGCGGCCCTACTACGTGGCGCCGGTCAACAAGGGGCAGAAGGTCTACGCGCTGCTTCGCGAAGTGCTCGTCAAGACCGGCAAGGTCGGGCTGGCCAAGGTGGTGATCTCCACCAAGCAGCACCTCGCGGTGCTGGTGCCTTCGGGCAAGGCCTTGGTGCTGAACCTGCTGCGATGGGGCGACGAGGTCAAGCCGCTGGAGGGCCTGGACCTGCCCGCCGCCGGGGTCAAGGGCGCGAAGATCACCGCCGCGGAAATGAAGATGGCCGAGCAACTGGTCGGCGACATGTCGGGCAAATGGGAGCCCGAAGACTTCACCGACGAGTTCAAGCACGCGGTGATGAAGATCGTGCAGAAGAAGGTGAAGGCCGGCGACACCGAAACCGTGATCCAGCCGGAGGAAGAAGCGCCGGAAGAAAGCTCCAACGTGATCGATCTCACCGAGTTGCTCAAGCGCAGCCTGAAAGGCGGGAAGGCCGCCAAGGCGAGTGCCCCGGCGAGCAAGAAGCGCGGCACCGGCTCCACGGCCAAGTCAGGGGCAACCGCGCGCAAGGCGGCCTCGAAGAAGACCGTCGCCAGGAAGGCGGCATAAAGGCCCGCATCACCCGATGGCGACCAGCCCTCCTGCGCGGTCGCCGGCATCGCGCCCGGGAACCAGGAAGTGAAAACACCCGCCGATCTTTCGCAGTCGTTGCGCGGGGTGTCGCAGTCGATCGGACTGTCGCGCCATGCGATCGGCAAGCTCATCGAGCTCGGCTTCGTGGCGCCGGTGAAAGCGCAGGGCAAGGTCTGGAAGTTCTCCTTCCAGGATCTCGTCGTCCTTCGGTCCGCGCATGAGTTGCGCGCGGCGCGCATTCCGACGCGGCAGATTCTCAAGGCGCTGCGCCAGCTGAGGGCCACGGTGCCCGAGGCGCAGCCGCTGCAGGGCATGCGGATCACCGCCGAGGGCGACCGCGTGACCGTCAGGTTCGGCGACGCGAAATGGGAGCCGCAGACCGGGCAATTCGTGCTCGATCTGCAGATCGCTTCAGGCGACGAGAGCGCATTGCGCTTCTTTCCCCGGCCGCAGCAGGTCGTCGATGCCGCAGCGCTCGATGCACGCTTCGCCGAGGCCGAGGCGCTGGAGGAGACCAGCCCCGAAGCTGCGGAGGCGCTGTACCGGCGCATCCTGGAAGACGACCCCACGTACGCCCATGCATACCTGAACCTCGGCTTCATGCTGTGCGAATCCGGCCGGTGCGAGGTGGCCGCAGCGCTCTACGAAGACGGGTTGCGCTTCTGTGCCGACGATCCGCTGATGCATTTCAACCAGGCCGTGGCGCTCGAAGGAATGGGCGACGTCGACGGAGCCCTTGCGGGCTACGAAGAGGCGCTGCAGCTGCAGCCGGGCCTCCTCGATGCGCACCGCAATGCGGCCCTGCTCTATGCCGAGACCGGGAGGAAGCAGATGGCGATACGGCACTTCAGCGCGTTCAAGCGACTCACGGCGGAGCCCAAGCCGGAGTAGCGCTCCCAGGCAGTCCCAACCAAAGACGCGATCGCGAGCCAAAGAGGCCCTGGCTCGATGTACACCATCCAATAAACATCCATCCACCATCCATATGGATGGTGTTAGGATGCCTAATGCCATCCAAGACCACTGCCCCGCTGCCGGTTGCCATCAAGACGCCCGAGTCCGAGAAGATCACCATCAACATGGGCTTCGTCGACCTCGGGCATGTCGACCTGCTGGTGGCCGAAGGTTTCTATTCGAATCGCACGGACTTCATCCGCACGGCGATCCGCACCCACCTGGCAACCCATGCCGACGTGCTGCGCCAGGCGGCATCGCGAAAGATGCTGGTGCTGGGGCTGCAAAGCTTCTCGGCGGCAGACCTGGAAGCCGTTCGCGCCGCGGGCGAGACGCTCCAGATCCGCGTGCTGGGCCTTGCCGTCATCGCACCCGACGTCAGCGCCGCGCTCGCCAAGGCGACCATCGATTCGCTCACCGTGCTCGGCGCCCTTCACGCGTCACCGGCCGTCAAGGCCGCGCTGGCAGGACGCATCCGCTAACCACCCATCACCTAACCTGGGCCCATCCAATGAATCCACTTTTCGCGGGCCTGATGAACGAGGCCGCCCATCTCACACGCAGCGGCCGGCTGTCCGAGGCCACCGAAGCGATCCAGCGCGCATTGCGCGGTGCAGCCGAACCGAGGCCGGCCTCACCGGCCTCAACGGCCTCGACGGTCGCACCCGACGCGCCGCCGGCCGAGGCGGATGTGATCGACGTCGAGACACGCGTGGTCGAGACCGCGCCCGAAACGAAGGCGCCCTCGCCGCGCGAATCGAACGCCGCCGACCGATGGACCCGGGGCAGCTTCGCGCACCAGGGCCGCACGGTCGACTACATGCTCTTCGTGCCGGCGGACATGCCCGGGCAGCCCGCCGCCGCGCGACCGTTGGTCGTGATGCTCCACGGGTGTACCCAGGGTGCGGCGGACTTCGCGGCGGGCACGCGCATGAACGCCCTCGCACGCGAAGCCGGGGCCATCGTGCTCTACCCCGAACAGGCGCAGCGGGCCAACGGCCAGAAATGCTGGAACTGGTTCAAGTCGCAGCACCAGCAGCGCGGCCGGGGCGAGCCGGCCTTGCTGGCTGCGCTCACCCAGCACGTCACGCAGCAGGAGCATGCAGACCGCCACCGGGTCTACGTGGCGGGCCTGTCGGCCGGCGGCGCGATGGCGGACGTGCTGGGCCATTGCTACCCCGATGTGTACGCGGCGGTCGGGGTGCATTCGGGGCTGCCGCATGGCGCCGCGCACGACATGATGTCGGCGCTGAACGCGATGCGGACCGGCGCGCCGGCCGTTCGGCGCGATGAAGCCGCCACCGCACGCCCGACCATCGTTTTCCACGGGGATGCCGACACGACGGTCCATGCGAACAACGGAATGGCCGTGCTGGCCGGCTCGCCGCCCGGGCCGGCGACCGAAGGCCGGTCACCCTCGGGCCGGCGGTTCACGCGAACGCTCTACCCCGCATTCGCCGGCCGCGGCGATTCCGAGCACTGGCGTCTTCATGCCGCGGGCCATGCGTGGTCGGGTGGCAGCGCGGAAGGCAGCTACACGCAGCCCGATGGCGTCGATGCCAGCCGCGAGATGCTGCGGTTCTTCCTGGCCCATCGACTGGACGACGCTGCCAAGGAGTGACCCGGGGTCCGCGGGATCGCGTCATCCTTGCGGGCCATTTCAGCGCTTGCCTTACGGCGCTCGCGACGATCTCGGCGAAAATCGGCGCCATGTTTCTTCCTCCACCTCATGGCACCGATCGGGCCCAGAGCCTTGCAGCCAGGCTCGGCTGTGCTGTCGGCGAGCTGGAGGAATCCGGGAGCCGCAACAAGCCCGCCCTGCTGGGGAGTGTCTCGGCATCCGCGAGCATCCTCGAGGAGTTCGGCGGAAAGTGGGACCCGACGGAGCGGGTGTACGCCTTCGCCAACTGGCCCATGCTCGAAGCGGCACTGCAGCACATGGCCGAAGCGCGCGAAAAATCCCGCCTGGGATAACAAGGCCCCGCGTTACGCCCTCGCTGGCCGCCCGTGGAAGCCGGCTCCAACTAAGTGATCAGGTGCGCGTAGCTGCGCCGGTTGGCCCGGTAGCAGTCGCACGCCGCGTTCTCCAGCCCTTGGCGGTCCGTGATGGTGATCACCCCTCGGCGGTAATCGATGAGCCGGCGCGTATGCAGCGCCGTCGCGGCATTGGTGATGCCGACCCGGCGCACGCCCAGCATGCGGCCCAGCACTTCATGGGTCAGCGCAAGGTGCGTGGAATGCGCGCAATCCTGCGTCGTCAGCAGCCATCGCGCCAGGCGCTCCTCGATCTGGTGGAAGCGGTTGCACAGGCCCGAACGGCCGAACTCCATCAGGAGCACGCACACGTAGCGGTTGAGGATGCGCTTGAGCATCGTGTTCTGCTCCAGTTCCTGGGCGAACGACTGCGCCGTCAGGCGCCACGCCTTGCCGGCCCCCTGCACCAGCGCCCGCAGCGGCGCGCTCTGCACATCCAGCGACAGCTCGTAGCCCAGGGCGCCCTCGTTGCCCACCATCCCGGTCTGCAGGCCGTCGTGGCCGTCCGCAGTGGACACCAGCGAGACAAAGGCGCTGGTGGGAAAGTGGATGTGATGAATGACATCGCCCGGCTCGTAGAGGATCTGGGCGGTGGCCAGGTGCACGCTGTCGCATCTCTCGAGCAGGTGGGCCCTGTCGGCGAGCGGAAGCGCTTCGAGCAATCGATTGAGGACGGGGCGGATCGGGGCTGATGTCACGGAAACCGCCTGTTGGAGAACGGCAGCGCGGAAATGCGCAAGCGGCGCATTGTTGCTGCCGCCCCTACCCGCGTCTGTGCGCAGGCGTACCAACCGAATGGCTGCGGCCGCCGCCGGATCAGGTTGCCGGCTCGCGGGGCAGCAGCCTATCCGTTTCGCGCTTCACGACTTCATAGCATTCGCACACCTGCTTTTCCAGGCCGAGGCGGTCCAGCACGGTGATGTGGCCTCGCGAATACTTGATGAGGTTCATGCGCTGCAGCTTTCCGGCCGCCTCCGTCACGCCTTCGCGCCGCACACCGAGCATGTTGGCGATCAGCTCCTGCGTCATCACCAGTTCGTTGCCGTGCAGCCGGTCCAGGCTCAGCAGCAGCCAGCGGCACAGCTGCTGCTCCAGCGAGTGATGCCGGTTGCAGACCGCCGTCTGGGACATCTGCGTGATGAGAGACTGCGTGTAGCGCAGCAGCAGGTGCAGCAGGGGGCCGCCGTTGTCGGTCAGCTGCTTGACGTGGCCGGCACTCAGGCGATAGGCATGGCCTGCGCTCTGCACCACCGCGCGGTTGGGCGTGCTGCCCCCGCCCATCAACAGCGAAACGCCCACCATCCCTTCGAACCCGACCACGGCGATCTCGGCCGATTGCCCGTTCTCCAGCACGTACAGCAGCGAGACGATGCAGTCGGTCGGGAAATAGACGTACTGCTGCACGACGCCCGACTCGTAGAGCACCTCGCCCAGCTTCAGCGACACCAGTTCGAGAAGCGGCGTCAGGCCCTGGAGCACGTCCGCGGGCATGACCTGCAGGAGACCGTTGCGCGCCGCGGCTGGATGCGTTGAAGACGAGGGCGGGGACGATGCCATGGCAGGAGCGGATTCCAAAGTGCACATCATTTTGGGGCCGATGCCTTGCCGTCTGTGCGGTGCCGCACACAGGCGCGAGGTCTTTCCGCATGCCAGTGTGCGCTGGCGAACAGTGCAACCGGTGCTGTGGAGGTAGTGTGGGCCGCACGCCTCCCTCGATTGGAGAACGCCATGGCAGCCCTGAAGAGCAGGTTCAGCCCATCACCCCGACCTGGTGCGGCGATGCGACAGGAGGTGAGGCGGGAGGGACGATTCGCGAACGATCGAAGGGAATCCAGATGCCGATGACATTGCTCAGTCGTCTTTGCTGCGCGCAGCTCCCCTTGACGATCGACGACCCGAGCGACATAGAAAAGTGCGACGTGCTCCGCACCGCGCAGCTGATCGAGGCAGACCTTCCGCCCGTGCGGCACGAGCGAGGACGACCCGTTTATTCGGGACAGGCGACGGTCATGCGCGTCACGGCCAAGGGACTGTCCGCTGCCAGGCAGCGCCAATAGGATTGCGGCCGCAGCCCGGTGCGCGCAAGAATGGGCGCCACCCCAAGGAGCCGCCCACCCATGCGCAGACTGCGATTCCTGACCAGCCGACACCGCGCCCCCTCGACGAACAGGGCGCTGGGCCTCCTGCTGGCCTTCAATGCCGGCGCGGTGAACGCGGGTGGGTTCCTGGTGTTGCACATGTACACCTCGCACATGACCGGGTTCGCGTCGCAACTGGCCGACGGCCTCGTGCGGGGCAACACGCGGCTATTGCTCAATGCGATGGGGGCCGTGCTGGCGTTTCTTTCGGGCGCGGCGGTGTGCGCGGTGCTGGTGAACTGGGGCCGGCAGCATCGCATGCACAGCGTGTACGCGCTGCCGCTCCTGCTCGAAGCCGCGCTGATGTTTCCCTTCGGCCTCATGGGCGCCGTGACGCTCACCTGGGCCACGCCGTTCGCGGTGCCGCTCACCGTGCTGCTGCTGTCCTTCATCATGGGATTGCAGAATGCGGTCGCCTCGAAGACCTCCGGAGGCAGCATCCGGACCACGCACATGACGGGCAACATCACCGACCTCGGAATGGAGATCGGCAAGCTGCTCTACTGGAACGGAAAGACCGAGCACGCGGCCGCGGTCCACCACGACCGCGGCCGCATGCACAGGGCTGCCGGACTGATCGGCATGTTCGTGCTCGGCGGCGTCGTGGGTGCGCTGGGCTTCAAGTACGTCGGCTTCGTGTGCGTGGTGCCGCTGGCCGCGCTGCTGCTGGCGCTGTCGATTCCGCCCTTCATGCGCGACCTGCCGCGCAGCAGGGCCCTGCTGCGCTTTGCGAAGGGCCAGGGGCGCGGATAGTCGAACGGGATCGTCAGGCCGGGCCGGCCCATCGCCAGTTGCGGATCTCGGGCATGTCTTCCCCGTGCCGGGTGATGTAGGCCCGGTGGTCCAGCAACCGGTCGCGCAGGTGCTGCTGCACATGGCCCGCGGTGTCGCGCAGGCGCGGCACGCGGTCGATGGCATCGGCCGCCAGGTGAAAGCGGTCGAGCCGGTTGAGCACCGTCATGTCGAAGGGCGTGGTGGTGGTGCCTTCTTCCAGGTAGCCGTGGACATGGAAGTTGGCATGGTTGCGCCGCTTGTAGGTGAGCCGGTGGATCAACGCCGGATACCCGTGGAACGCGAAGATGACGGGCGCCTCGGTGCTGAAGATCGAATCGAAGACCGCGTCCGGCAGTCCGTGGGGATGGCCCGAAGGCGATTCCAGCGCCATCAGGTCGACCACGTTCACCACGCGCACCTTCAGGTCCGGCAGCAGCGTGCGCAGCAGTTCCACCGCCGCCATCGTCTCCAGCGTCGGCACGTCGCCGGCGCAGGCCATCACCACGTCGGGCGAGACGCCGGCGTCGTTGCTGGCCCAGTCCCAGATGCCCAGGCCCACGCTGCAGTGCCGCTCGGCGGCCGCGATGTCGAGCCACTGCGCCTCGGGCTGCTTGCCGGCCACGATCACGTTGACGTAGTTGCGGCTGCGCAGGCAATGGTCCGCCACCGACAGCAGCGTGTTGGCGTCGGGCGGCAGGTACACGCGCACCACCTCGGCCTTCTTGTTGACCACGTGGTCGATGAAGCCCGGGTCCTGGTGGCTGAAGCCGTTGTGGTCCTGCCGCCAGACGTGGCTGGTGAGCAGGTAGTTCAGCGACGCGATGGGCCGCCGCCAGGGGATGCCTCGCGTCACCTTCAGCCACTTGGCATGCTGGTTGACCATCGAATCGACGATGTGGATGAAGGCCTCGTAGCACGAGAAGAACCCGTGCCGGCCGGTGAGCAGGTAGCCTTCGAGCCAGCCCTGGCAGAGATGCTCGCTGAGCACTTCCATCACGCGGCCGTCGGGCGCCACGTGGTCGTCGCCCGGCAGGATGTCGGCGGTCGACGTGCGGTTGCTCACCTCGAAGACGGCGCCCAGGCGGTTCGAGGCGGTCTCGTCGGGGCCCATCAGCCGGAAGTTGCGGTCGCCTTCGTTCAGCCGCATCACGTCGCGCAGGAATTCGCCCATGACGCGCGTGGCCTCGGCATCGACGGCGCCGGGCCTGGGCACGGCCACCGCGTAGTCGCGGAAGTCCGGCAGCTTGAGGTTCTTGAGCAGCAGGCCGCCGTTGGCGTGCGGGTTGGCGCTCATGCGGCGCTCGGCCCGGGGTGCGAGCGCGGCGATGTCCGCGCGCAACGCGCCGTCGGCATCGAACAGCTCTTCGGGCCTGTAGCTTTGCATCCATTCCTGCAGCAGCGCGATGTGAGCCGGCTTGTCGGCAAAGCCCGTGAGCGGCACCTGGTGGGCGCGCTGCGTGCCCTCGATCGCCACGCCGTCCACCGTCTTCGGGCCGGTCCAGCCCTTGGGTGAACGCAGCACGATCATGGGCCAGCGGTGCCGCGTGCCGAAGCCGTCGGAGCGGGCCTGCACCTGGATCGCCCGGATCGCGTCGAGCGATGCGTCCATGGCCGTCGCCATGAGGCGGTGCATGGCCTCCGGCTCGTGGCCCGAGACGAAGTGCGGCTCGTAGCCGCAGCCGCGCATGAGCTGCGTGAGCTGTTCGTCGCCGATGCGCGCCAGCACGGTCGGGCCGGCGATCTTGTAGCCGTTCAGGTGCAGGATGGGCAGCACGGCGCCGTCGCGCGCCGGGTTCAGGAACTTGTTCGAGTGCCAGCTCGCCGCGAGCGCGCCGGTCTCCGCCTCGCCGTCGCCGATGACGCAGCAGGCCAGGAGGTCCGGGTTGTCGAACACCGCGCCGAACGCATGCAGCAGCGAGTAACCCAGCTCGCCGCCCTCGTGGATCGAGCCCGGCGTTTCGGGCGACACATGGCTCGGGATGCCGCCCGGGAACGAGAACTGCGTGAACAGCCGCTCCAGGCCCAGCGTGTCGCGCGAGATGTGCGGATAGACCTCGGTGTAGGTGCCCTCCAGGTAGGTGCTGGCCACCACGCCCGGCCCGCCGTGGCCCGGGCCGGCGACGAAGATCGCGTCGAGGTCGCGCGCGTTGATCGCGCGGTTCATGTGCGCATAGATGAAGTTCAGGCCCGGCGTGGTGCCCCAATGGCCCAGCAGGCGCGGCTTGATGTGCGCGAGCACGAGCGGCTCGCGCAGCAGCGGGTTGCCCATGAGGTAGATCTGCCCCGCAGACAGGTAGTTGGCGGCACGCCACCAGGCATCCAGCAGGACGAAGCTTTCGGGGGGCGAGTGGGCGGTGGGTGTCATGTGGGGGTTCCGATGAAGCGATGAGGCAATGAGGCATGCGGGCGCTTGCGGAGGCAGGCGTCCTCCTGGATCGAATGTGCGCGCACGGTGCCCGCCGGTCTGTGCGACGTCGTACAGATCGAGGAACACGGGATGACCACGGCCGAATGCGCCGGGCACGGGTTTGCGCTTCACCATCCGCCTGCAGCCGTTGCGGAGCTTGTTTTTTGCCGCACGCGCCCCGGTGTCTAGGTAAAGCGCAAGGCACGGTGTAGATTTGCCCCCTGCCCCGACGCGCTCGCATCTGTCGCGCGTCCCTTTCGCCCGAAAACCCGTCCCTCCAATACGAGAGGTCAATGTTCGTGACAACCGAGACCATGGCCGACGCCTGCTTTCCCGGCTTCGGTTCGTCGTTCACCATGGCGTTCCAGCCGATCGTGGATGCCGGGCGCCGCGAGGTTTTTGCGCATGAGGCGCTGGTGCGCGGCCTCTCGGGGCAAGGCGCTGCCGAGGTGCTCGCCGGCGTGGCCGCATCGGACCGCTTTGCGTTTCACGAGGCCTGCCGGGTGAAGGCGATCGAAATGGCTGCGGCGCTGGGCATGGTGTCCAGGCTCAGCCTCAACGTGTTGCCCAACGACGTTGCCGGGCAGCCCCAGTGCTTTCGCACCGCCATGGCCGCAGCGGAGCGTTGCAATTTCCCGGTCGACCGCCTGATGTTCGAAGTGACCGAGGGCGAGCGCGTGGACGACATGCCCGGCCTGGCCGCGGTCTTCCAGGCCTACAGGCACCATGGCTTCACCTCGGCCATCGACGACTTCGGGGCCGCCTATGCGAGCTTCGAGCTGCTCGCGGCGTTCCAGCCCGATGTGGTGAAGATCGACATGAGCCTGGTCCGCAACATCCACGCCGACCCGGTGCGCCTGGCCATCGTGAAGGGTTTCGTCGCCACGTGCGGCGACCTGAAGATCAGGTTGGTCGCCGAAGGCGTCGAGGTCCCCGAGGAAGTCGGCGCGCTTCGGTCGCTGGGGGTCGACCTGTTCCAGGGCTACCTCTTCGCCAAGCCCGCCGTGGCCGCGTTGCCGGCGGTGGCGTGGGGCACCGCCTGACGCCTCGGGCGGCCCAGGCTCACACGTTGCTGGTTGCGCGGACTTCCTCGATGGTCGTCTGCCCGGCCAGCACCTTCTCGATACCGTCCTGACGCAGCGTGCGCATGCCTTCGCGCAGCGCCGTCGCCTGCAGCTCCTCGGCACGCGCGCCGCCCTGCACCAGGCGGCGAAGCGGCTTGGACACCACCATCAGCTCATGGATGCCGACGCGGCCCTTGAAGCCGGTGTCGCCGCAATGCGGGCACCCGATGCTGGCGAAGGTGTGCAGGTGTCCGTCGCGCCCGTAGCGCGCGATCCAGTCGCTGTAGACGGCCTGGCGCTCGGCGGGGGCGTCTTGTTCGCCGAACGCATGCATGTAGTCGGCGAGAAGCTCCTCGACCCTTTCCGGGCTCGCGGGGGTGCTGGTGGTGCACTGGGTGCAGAGCCGGCGCACCAGCCGCTGCGCGAGCACCGCCAGCAGCGAGTCCGCGAAATTGAAGGGGTCCATGCCCATGTCCAGCAGGCGGGTCACGGTTTCGGGGGCGCTGTTGGTGTGCAGCGTCGAGAGCACGAGGTGCCCGGTCAACGAGGCCTCGATGGCGGTCCTGGCGGTTTCCTCGTCGCGGATCTCGCCCACCATGATCACGTCCGGATCGGCGCGCACGAAGGCCCGCAGCGCCTTGGCGAAGGTCCAGTCGATGCGGGGATTGACCTGCACCTGGCGCAGGCCCGCCTGCGTGATCTCGATGGGATCTTCCGCGGTCCAGATCTTTCGCTCGGGCGTGTTGATGTGCATCAGCGCCGAGTGCAGCGTGGTGGTCTTGCCCGAGCCCGTCGGCCCGACGCAAAGCACCATGCCGTAGGGCCGCTCGACGGCCTGCGTGAGCTGCGCGAGATTGCGCGGCGACAGGCCCAGTTCGCTCATCGGGATGGGCTTGGCCGACGCAAGGATGCGCATGACCACGTCTTCGAGGCCGTTGTTGGTGGGAATGGTGGCAACGCGCAACTCGATGCGGTGCTGCGGCGAATATTTGCCGAAGTTGATCTTGCCGTCCTGCGGCTTGCGCTTCTCGCTGATGTCCAGGTCGCACATGATCTTGATGCGCGCGACGATCGCGTTGCGGTAGTTGGACGGAAGCTCCAGGTAGGTATAGAGCCGGCCATCGCGGCGAAACCGGATGCGGGTCTTCTCGTTGCCGGGGGAGCTTTCGATGTGGATGTCCGATGCGCCCTCGCGGTGCGCTTCCAGGATCATGCTGTTGATCATGCGCACCAGCGAGTTGTCCGATTGCTCGATCGGCGCCTCGGCGCTGGCGACCGAGGGGCCCTCTTTCTCCAGGGTTTCGAGCAGCTCGCTGGTGCCGGCCATGTCGAAGTCCAGCGGCCGCATCGGGTCGAGGCTCGCCGAGCGCACGCTCGCGGGCTCTCCGACCCGTTCGTAGGCCTTGTGCAGCACGCCGTCCAGGTCGAGGCATTTGCCCAGCACCGGAATGACCTTCACCTGGGCGATGAACTCCACCTCGTCGATGGCCGAGCGCCGGTTGGCCGGGTCGTCCAGCGCGAGGACCAGGCGCCCTTCGTGAAGCATCAGCGGCATCACCTGCAGCCGCTGTGCCGCGCCGTGGCCGACCTTGCGCAGGGCCTCGGCTTGCGGCGCGAACAGATGCAGGTTCACCAGCGGATAGCCCATCTTGTGCACCAGCGCGGTCTGCAGCTGGGCACGGTTGACCATGCCCATGCGCACCAGCGTTTCACCCAGCGGCACCTGGGGCGTGAGCTGCTGCTGGGCCAGCCCCGCGCTCAACTGCGCGTCGGTGATCATGCCCAGCGATATCAGCGCCTGGCCGATCCGTGCGATCGGCATGCGGCTCTGGGTATCGAGTTCGGCCAGCAGTTGCTCGGGTGTGGTGACTTCGTTGGATGACATGGGATGGGGGCCTCTTGTTCTGGCGAATCTGTTCCCGCGCGCCACGGCGTGGAACAGGCTGCGGCCGCAGCCGCGGGTTAGGGACGATGAATCAAACGGAAAACTCGAACCTGTTCCTTCCCGCCGACTTTGCAGCGTAGAGCGCGCTGTCCGCGCGTGCCAGCAATTCCTCGGCGCTGGCCGGGGGATTGCCTCCTTCGCGAAAGACCACGCCGATGCTCGTCGTGACCTGGAGGGACCGGTCGTCGAAGCTGAATGCGGGCGCGCGGATCCGCTCGAGGATCTTCTGCGCCACTGCGGCGGCCGCCTCCCGCGCATTCAGGTTCTCCAGCACGACGACGAACTCGTCCCCGGCGAGCCGCGCCACGATGTCGGTGCTTCGCACGCTGGCCCGCAGCCGGCCGGCGTATTCGGTCAGCACGCTGTCGCCGCTCGCATGGCCCAGGGTGTCGTTGATGGCCTTGAACGAGTCGATGTCCAGAAACATCAGGGCCATGGCGCTTCCGGTGCGCCGCGCACGCAGGATCGCCGCGGGCAACAACTCGTTCAGGGCGAGCCGGTTCGGCAGTCCCGTGAGCGTGTCGAGCCGGGCCAGTTCGATCAGTTGGCTTTCCACGGCCTTCAGCGCGGTGATGTCGAGGCTCAGCGAGAAGATGCCGCGGGTCGTTCCGTCCGCCGCCTTGTCGGGCACGTAGCTGATGCGGGTCACGCGCACCTGGTCCTTCGTCTTGGTCTCGGCTTCGAACTCGACCCGCTCGCCGCCCAGCGCCCGCGCGATCATGCCCTTGCGCATGGCATACAGCTCGACACCCGCCACGTCGCTGATGTGGCGGCCGAGCAGGTCCGCCGGCTCGACGTCCAGCCACTCGCGGTAGGTGCCGTTGGCGAACGTCACTTTTTCCTCGCGGTCGATGTAGGTGATGAGCGCGGGCAGGTTGTCGGTGATGGTGCGCAAGCGGTCTTCGCTCTCCGCGCGCTGCAACTCCGCCTGCTTCAGCGCCGTGATGTTGAAGGTCATGAGGTAGAACCCCAGCACCCGGCCCGAGAGGTCCCTGTCCGGTATGAGGTGCGCCTGGAAGTAGCCCTGCCTGCCATGCAGCGGCGCGTGAAGCGGAAAGCGCACCTGCTTGCCCGCCAGCACCACGGGGATGTACGGCTCGTGCTGCCTGTACATCGATTCGCCCAGGGCCGAGCGCAGCGTGACGCCATCCAGCGAAAGGTCGCCATGGTTGGCCATCTGCCGCGCGCGGCTGTTGGCATAGAGGCAGTTTTGCTCGGTGTCGAAATAGCCCACCAGGGCGGGAATGCTGTCGGTCACGTCGCGCAGCCGCTTCTGCTGCTCGGTCAGGGCCTTGCGCACGTTCACTTCGTCGGTGATGTCGAAGGTCATCGCGAACACGCCCTGCACCGCGCCGCTCGCGTCCTGGTCGGGAATGTAGTGCGCCTTGTAGGTGCGATCGCCGATGCCGCGCGCCGGATCGCCGCTCTTCTCGATGACCACCGTCTCGCCGGCTAGGGCGCGCCGGATGTAGGGCTCGACGATGGCGAAGTCCGTCGGACCGCGCGCCTCGGGCATCGACTGGCCGACCATCGAATCCTTCTGGTGCAGCGCTTTGATGTGGGCGTTCACGAAGGTGTAGTGCAGCGACGCATCGACATGCGACACCAGCGCAGGAATGTTGTCCGCGATGATGCGCACCTGCGCCTCGCTGTGCGCCAGGCTGACCTCGATGCGCTTGCGCTCGGTCACGTCGAAGGTCATCGCGTAGTACCCGCGGTACTGGCCGGCCTGGTCGAGGTCGGGGATCAGGTCGGTCTGGAAGAAGCGCACCTCGCCGTTTTCACCGCTGTCGCCACCGGTCCCCTGCGAGTCGCTTCGCTCGAGGGTGACCGACTCGCCCGCGGCCACGCGCAGAAGGCCCGCCTTCAGGGCCGCGTCGTCGCCCGGGCTGCTCATGCTTTGCACCGGTTGCCCGATGAGCTGTTCGGCGCTTCGGCCCAGCTTCTCGCACAGGCGCGCGTTCACGAAGGTGTAGCGGCCTTGCGCATCGGCATGCGACACCATGGCCGGCAGGTTGTCGGTGATGTCGCGCAGGAATTTCTCGCTCGCCTGCCGCTGTCGCATCAACCGGTCGAAGGTGCGCGACAGGTCGCCGATCTCGTCGTTGCTGTACCTGCGCAGCGCCGTCACCTCGGCCGGCGCAGCCTGCGCGTTCAGCATGTGCCGGTGCAGGGCAGTGACGGGCTTGAGCTGATGCCGCACGACAGCCAGCGCGATCGCGCCCGCCAGGAGCGCAAGCACCAGGGCGCCCGCCCAGGCTGCGCGCTCGATGGCGTCGACCTGCGCGAACGCCTCGTCGCGCGGATACATGGCGCCCATGATCCAGTCCGCCTGCCGCAGGCGCCGGAAGGCATACAGGCCGTGCACGCCCTCGCGGTTGACGCCTTCGGTCGCGCCCTCGAAGCCCGCGATCGCGCGCTCGATCTCGGGGTTGCGCGCCGTGTCCGGGCTTGCCGCATCGAGAACGCGCTCTTCGCGCGGATGATCGACCACGATGCCGTCCGTCGTGGTGATGAACACGTAGCCCGTGTCGCCGAACCTGACGCTCGCAAGCTCGCCCAGGATGTTGCGCTCCTTCAGGTTGATGGAGCCCGAGATCACGAACTGCACCCGACCCGCGCTGTCGAGCACCGGCTCGGTGATCGCCACCTGCGCCAGGCCGTTCAGCCGGTTGCGAAAGGGCTGCGAGGTCACGCCGGCCTTGGCGGCGACCGTGTCCCGGAAGTACGGGCGATCCTTGACGTTGACCCGGCCGATCTGGCTGGCGCTGTTGAGGTTGGCCACCAGGTTGCCCTCGATGTCGAGGAAGGCCACGTTGTCGAAGGCCTCGCGCAGCGACTTGTGCTGCTCCAGGAAGGCCTGCAGCGGCGCGGCGTTCGGCAGTTTCAGCGACTCCACGCTGTCGCCGAAAGTCTTCAGCAGCGTGCGCCGGCTCACGAACTTCTGGTCTACCGCGTCCGCCAGGGCCGAGACGCGCGCGAACTCATCCCTGGCGATCGACTCCCGCATGCTGGTCTTGACGAATTGCAGCGCGACGGTGGCGACGGCGAACGTGGCTGCGAGGACCACTGCAGCAACGCCGAGGCTCAGGCGCGTGTTCAGGCCAATGCGGAATTTCGTGGTATCTGGTGAGTTCATTGACCTGCCGGAAGCCTCGCAATCGAAGGTTTTGTGCCGGCGGCCAAGGTAGGCGTTCCGCGCCAGAAGCGCAAGCTACATATTTCGCAGTGCGGCCTGGGGGGGGACGGTCCGGCGCATCGCCGCAAGGCGTCCGCCGAGCGGCGATCTGCGCTATCGCCGCAGCCAGCCGTCTTGCCGCCAGCGCAGGATGCGCCTGCGCCATCTCGTCAGGACATGGGTGACGAGGTATTGCCCCTTGATGTCCACATCCGCGCTGGTGACCAGTTCGGCCCTCGTCAACGTGCCCGCAATTCCATGGCGCCATAGCAGCAGCGGTACGCGCGGAAGCCGCACGAAGTAGTAGCCGGGAAAACTCAGCACGTCGCGCATCACCCGCACCAGGAGCGGCGTTGCGGAGGCCGGCACCCGGCCGGCCTGCCCGGCTGCCGACGGCTCCCGCAGGCTGGCCTGGACCTGAGGCGCGCTTGCGATCCGGTCGAGGCGCTCGCGCATCGCAGAGCCGACCGCCGCGGCCGAGAACTTTGCAGCCACCGTTTCCTGGCCGGCCCGCGCGATCTGCGCGCGCCATGCAGGGTCCTGCCATACGCGCCGCATCAGCCGGGCCGCCGCGTCGAGCCTGGGCTCGGCCCAGAGCGTGCCTGCCGCATAAGGTCCGTGGGCGGCGTCGCTGCGAACGAGATCGAAGGGCACCAGGGCCGAATTGCCGGCGTGCGTGAAATCGACATTTCCGCTCCAGCCCGTGGCCACCACCGGCAGGCCATAGGCCATCGCCTCCGCGATCGACAGGCCGAAGCCTTCGGCCCGATGCAGCGAGACGAAACTGTCGACCGAAGCCAGGAGCCGGAAGCGATCGGCGCTCTCCAGCGCAGCAGTGAGAAAAGTGACGCGATGCCCGCGGGACGCTTCGCGAAGCGACGCCATCAGTTCGGGAGCCGCCTGGCCGTTGAGCGCCTTGACGACCAGCCGCACCGGCTCGTCAGGCAGGAACGCTTCGACGAAGGCGGCCACCACGCCCTCCGGGTTCTTGCGGAACGGGACGGAGGCCACGTCGAACTGGAACAGGAAGGTGAACTCATCGTGCGCCGCTTCAGGCAGCAGGCTCGCGAGCCATTCGCGGTTTCTTGCGATGGGCGGCGGCATCACCATCGGCGGCATGACGATGACGGGAATCCTGGTCTTCTGCCCGATGGCATCGGCGATGAATTGCGTGCCGGCCCAGACTTCGTCCACCAGATCGAAGCGGTCCGTCCATGCGTCGGGAAAGTCGGGGGTCTCCCAATACCAGCACCCGATGCGATACGGGGCGAGAAGGTGCGCCGGCAGCCTGGACAGCACATCCGGCAGCATGTCGGCGTTGCAGGCCAGGATGGTGGCCGCGGCGCCGCTGGCAGGCCAGCGCCGCCCCGCGAGCGCGTACTCGCCCGTCGGCGCCGCCGCTTCAGGCGAGATGTCGTGGCTGTGGACGGCCACGCCTGCCGCATCGAGCGCCGCGACGCTATTGCGGGCCGCTTCCCCGACGCCCAGGTGCGAGCGGAGATAGCCCACGTAGTTCGCGCGCATGCGCGGCGACTTGCCGGGCACGCCCAGGCGCTCGACCAGCTCCGCCGAGAGGCCGGCCTCGTGCCGGCCCGAGGTCCGCATCCACGCCATCAGTCCGGCGATGTTGCGGCCATCGTCGAAGCTGCCCACCAGGTCGCTGCGCATGCGCAGCACGGCGCGGGCATAGCGTGTCAGGTGGTCGCCCGGCGCCTGGCTGGCGGCCCACTCGACGAAGTGCGGCTCCTCCAGCGGATCGCCCAGGTCCAGCCGCTCGGCGAGCGACTCGCGGTACAGCGCGCGGCACACGAGGTCCCACGCCGTACCGTCGGCAAAGGCGACCTGCGGAATGCCCAGCGCGCGAAACCGGGCGATGCCGGCGTCGATCAGCGCCTTTGCGTAGTCGCCGAAGAGGCGTTGCGCATCCCCCGGAAGGTTCCAGCCGAAACGGCTCTCGTAGCGCGAGAGCTGCTTCACGTCCGGGTTGAAGCCGCTGAAGTGGAAGAAGACCAGGTCATGCGCATCGCCGGCCGGGTCTTCCATGCGCCATTGGCCGTCCACCCAGCGAGGCGTGCGTTCGTGCAGGTTCCAGTAGGCGGCGTTGAAGCCCGCGTGCCGCAGCACGGTGGCGCCGGGGACGAGCAGCGGCGCGAAGTCCATCCACTTCTGGTCGGTGAAGACGCCGGTGCGCACGTCCTCCAGGCAGAGCGTGTGCAGCTTGTGGTCCCACCACGCGAGCAGGGAGCGCGCGCGCTCGGTGTCGCGCAGTGCCGCGAACCCCAGGTTGTAGAGGCCGGCACGCAGGATGACGAGGTCGTCCGGCATGCATCCGTCGTCCGGCAAGGGCGACAGGATGTGCGGCGTGAGCACCAGTTCGGCATCGCTCGCATCGCCGCTCCAGAACTGATCGACCCGGCGATAGAGCCGGGTGTCGGGATCGAGGTACACGGCGCGCCGCACGCCTTGGTCGAACAGGTAGCGAAAGCACGCCGGCTTCACGCTCGTTGCGAATTCCAGGATGCTGTAGTGGCATCGCCGATGGTTCCACTCCTTGTGGTCGAGCGTCGCCTCGGCCGCGACGACGTGCACGAATCCGGGCAGCTGGACGCCGGCAGGCGGCTCGTCGAGCAGGAAGACGACGAGCGTGGCCCCCGGTTGATGCTCTCGCACCGAGGCGGCGAGCACGCACGCATGGGCCAGATAGTTGCTTGCACAAATCGTGAAGATGGCGAGATCGGCCGGCAATGGATGCCGATCGCCAGATGGGCGGCGCTGCATGAAGACTCCGGCCGCGGGACGGCAAAACTGTTAACTCTAGTTTACGAAGTCATAATTGCCGCCCAGCATAGAACCCACGAACCCCCGCGCCACGCGCTGGCACCAGGAAAGCATGGCGATGAGCGCAAACGTGCCCGCACGGCCAGGAAGCGATACAGCACAGCCCCCGCGGGCCATGTCTTCGCTCCGCGACGCGGCCATCGCGCTCCTGCTGGCGATCGTCGCGTTCCTTGTCTTCAACGCCAATGGCCGCCTGATCTCGGCCGCCGACACCTACGCGGCGCGGTACCTGCCGTTCTCGATGGTGCGGCACGGCAGCGTCGTGCTGGACCCGGTCGCCAGCGAAGTCGCACTGGGCCGCACCCCGCCAGGTGCGCAGGGCGAACCCGGCACGGCGTTCTGGATCATGAAGGGGCGAGGGGAGCACCTGGTCTCCAAGTACCCGCTCGTCGTGCCGCTGGTGGTTGCGCCGCTGTACCTGCCGGCCGTGCACTACCTCGAGTCGATTGCGTGGGGCCCGCACATCTTCGACAAGGTCGCCCGCGCGATGGAGAAGCTGTGCGCTTCGCTGATCGCCGCGATATCGGTGGCCTGGCTTTATCTGCTGCTGCGAAGGCGCAGCGGCCCCCGAACCGCCATCGTGCTGAGCCTCGTCTTCGCCTTCGGCACGACCACCTGGGTGATCAGCAGCCAGGCCTTGTGGATGCACGGCCTGGCGCAACTCCTGGTCATCGCGACCCTGTGGCTGGTGACCGGGCCGGGCACGCCGCTGCGCGTGGCGCTGGCCGGCTTCCTGTGCGCACTGATCGCAGCGAACCGGCCGCCCGACGCCATCCTGGCCGCCGCGCTCGGCCTCTGCGGGCTGTGGTGGGCGGGCAGGCGCTGGCCCTGGTTCGTGCTCGCGGGCGCAGTGCCGGTCGCCCTCACGCTGGCCTACAACCTCGGAACGGTCGGCCACGTGGCCGGGGCCTACGCGCTGGCAGTGCATCCCACCGACTTCAACGACAACCTCCTGGAAGGCGTGGCCGGCCTGCTCGTCAGCCCGACGCGGGGGCTCTTCGTGTTCTCGCCGTTCCTGCTCTTCGTGCCCTGCCTGCTTCTTCTCGCGCTCCGGGAGCGCAGCACGCGGGCGTTGACGCTGGCGCTGTGCGCGGCCATGGCGGTGCAAATCGTCGGCTATGCGAATGTCGACTGGCGACAGGGCATCGCCTGGGGGCCGCGATGGCTCACGGACATGGTGCCGCTGCTCGTGTGGATGCTGCCACCCATCGTGGCGGCGCTGTCGCGCGGCGGGCGCGCGCTGTTCGGTGCCGCCTGCGTCGTGTCCATCGGCATCCAGGCCGTCGGCGCCTTCTGGTACACCGGCGCCACCGACACCGCGGTGTTGACGGCCAAGGCCGACGACCGCATGCAGCCCATGTGGGACTGGCGCAATGCCGCGTTCATCGCCGAGCTGAAGCACCCGCGCGCACCGGCCGATCTCTTCATGGACCTGCAAGGCAACGTGGACCTGATCGACACGGTCGACGTGGCCGTCCGTGACGCCGCGGCGGGCGACCTGATGGAGCGGCAACTCGATGTCGCCGGATGGACGCTCGTGGATTCGAGCTCGCCGCGGGACATCGCGTTGCTCATCGATGGACGCGAGGTGGCGGGAACGAGCCAGTTCTTCGAGCGGCCGGACGTGGCCCGCACGCTCGGCGAGACGAGCCCCGCGGGGTGGAGGCTGCGCGTGCCGGTCGGCGGCCTTGCGCCCGGCAGGCATGTGCTGGCGGTCCTGGTTCGTGCACATGCCGGTGGCGAGGTCCGGCTCCTGCGCGAACGCGCCTTCGAACTGAAAGCCGACGACGCCGCCGATCCGGCGGAGCGCTTCCTGCGATATGCATCCCGGCAGGCGGTCGAGCGCATTGCCAGCGGACAGCAGGCGCAGGGCTACTGGCTCACCTCGTTCACAGGAGAGCCGCGCTTCGAGAAGCCGCAGCCCGAGATGAACACCTACCTCAACGCGATCATGCTCGACGTTGCGGGCCCGGTCGCGGACGCCGCACGGATGCAGGGCATGCTGGCCCGGGCGCGCGGCTTCCTGCGCAGCCAGATCGAGGCCGGCGGTCTCGTGCGCTATCACGGCCGGCCCGATGCGCCGACCATCGGCGTGCTGGGTTGCGCCATCACGCCCGACTCGGACGACACCGCGCTGGTGTGGCGCGTGGCGCCGGGCGAAGACAGCGCACAGCTCGAGACGGCGCTCGGGGTCATGCGGAAGTTTCGTACCGGCGACGGGCTGTATCGCACGTGGCTCGCCAAGCGCGACGACTACCAGTGCCTGGACCCGGGCGCGGACCCGAACCCGGCCGACATCGGCATCCAGATGCACATCTACATGCTCCTGGCCGAGCGGGACCCTTCCGGGGCGCGCTCGCTGTGCGAAGCGCTCATGCGAAAAGCCGACGACAGCAGCCTCTGGGTCTACTACGCGGGCGCCCCGCCCATGGCGATCCTTCGCCAGGCGGACCTGCATCGCGCGGGTTGCCCGCTGCAGTTGCCGGCATCGCGCCTGCAGCCCGCCGCTCCCGGCCAGGAAGTGTGGGCGCGGGCCGCGGCGCTCGTGCAGCAGATCGACGGCGCCCCGCAGAGTGCGGCCGTGAAGACCGAGGCCACCCGGCTCCTGCGGGAGCTGGCGGCCAATGACTTCTCTGCACTGGCCGGCAATCCGCCCCTGCTCTATCACAACGACATGAGCGCGACCGTGCGGCGCTACTACTGGTCGCAGGACGTGGGCTATGCGCTGTGGCTGAGGCTCTATCACGGGACCAGGGGCGCGACGCCGGCCCAGCCATCCCGCGCCAGCGCAGAGGGTGCCGTCCAGTGACGCAGCCGAAGACCGGGGCCGAAACCGGGGCCGCGCCGGCCCATGCACCGCGCGCCTCGCTGCAGCGCCTCGTGTCGTGCATACGCATGGACGAGGTCTGCGTGCTGCAGGGCGCACCGGTCATCGGCGCGTGCTTCGCCATGGCCGATTTCAGTGCCGCCACGCTGCTCACGATCGCCGCGCTGGTTGCCGGCAATCTCTGCCTGGTCGCGCACGTCTTCGTCGTCAACGACTGGGCAGGCATCCATGGCGACCTCCAGGACCCCCGGCGGGCCTCGCAGACCTACGTGGCCAGGGGCGAGAACGCCGCCCGGATGGGCCGCCTGGCTTGGGCGCTCCTGGCGCTCGCGCTGCTGATCTTCGGCTTGGTGAGCCCGGCGTCGTTCTTTATCGCGTCGACCATCGCGGTCTTGAGCGCCGTCTATTCGTTCCCGGGAATCCACGGCAAGGGCGTGCCGGTGCTGAACTCGCTGCTCCATGTGTCCGGCGGCACGCTCCACTTCCTGCTGGGCTACGCGGCCCTCGCACCCATTTCGCCGCACGGCGCGGCCATCGGCTGCTATTTCGGCCTGGTGTTTGCCGCGGGACACCTGACCCACGAGACGCGCGACCACGACGGCGACCTGCACAACGGCATCCGAACGAACGCCGTCGCGTTCGGCAAGAAAACGAGCTTTTTCGCCAGCCTGTTCCTGTTCAGCGCGGCGTACGGCTGGCTGACCGTGCTCGCGCTGCTCGGATTCGTACCCCTTGTGCTGTCGATGGCCGCCGTGCTCTACGTCATCCATCTGCGCGCAGCGTGGATGGCCCTGCGGGACGACCTCACCTACCCGGCGGTTCGCCGGCTGCAGACGGTCTACAGGAACATCCACGTCGTCATCGGCCTGGCCATGCTGGCCACCGTCGCGCCGTGGTAGCCGCGTCGCCCGCGCGTCCAGAGTCAGACACCCAACAGGCATCGCCCCTCATGCTCTCCATCGTCATCCCCGTCCTCAACGAAGTCCGGACGCTGCCCAGCGTCCTCGTCGCCGTATCCAGGGCCCTTCCCGAGGTGGACAAGGAGATTCTTCTGGTCGACGACGGCTCCGTCGATGGCACCCGCGAATGGATCCGGGCCACGTTTCCGGACGACCGGCGCGCGGTCTCTCACATGAGCATCGACAGCGGCGGGAATTTTGTCTGCAACGGCGGGCCGGCGGCCGCCCGCATCACCGTTCGCGCGCTTTATCACGAGCGCAACCGGGGCAAGGGTGCGGGCCTCACGACGGGCCTGGCCGCAGCGACGGGAGACGTCATCGTCGTCCAGGATGCGGACCTCGAATACGACCCGCAGGATTGGCGCCCCATGTACGACCTGATCGTCAACCAGAAAGCCGCCCACGTGGTGTACGGATCGAGGTTCAAGGGCAGGCGGATGGGCCGGGCGAAGTTCATCTCCTTCCAGCAAGCGGCGGCGAACTGGGTGATCTCGACGCTCTTCGGGCTCCTCTACTGGAAGTGGATCTCCGACATCGAGGTCTGCTACAAGATGTTCACCAAGGAAGTGAACGACACCCTCGAGATCACGTGCGCCGATTTCGGCTGCGAGATCCAGATCAGCGCGCAAATCGTGCGGGCCCGACGGTGGGACATGCGCGAGGTCCCCATCGGCTATCGCGGCCGCACCGCGAAAGAGGGCAAGAAGATCAACTGGCGCGACGGCGTCAAGGCGCTTGGATATCTGCTGCGGTTTCGCGTCGCCGGTTGACGGCCGACGCCACGGCATTGCAACTCCCTCCATGAAAGCCTCCGTCCCCGGCACCGGTCTTGCCGGCAGCGACCACCTGGCCATTGGCCGTTGAACAAGAAAGCGGGAGAACCCCTCATGCATATCGACAGCCCCCAGCGCCACGTCCTCGTGACCGGAGGCGCGGGCTTCCTGGGCAGCCATCTCTGCGAGCGGCTTCTTTCCCAAGGCCACCGGGTGCTGTGCGTGGACAACTTCTTCACCGGCACCCGGCGCAACGTGGAGCATCTGCTGGGCAATGCGCGCTTCGAACTGATGCGCCACGACGTGACCCTGCCGCTTTCGCTGCCGACGTCTGTGGAGGCGGGGATCGATCGCATCTACAACCTTGCAAGCCCCGCCTCGCCTGTCCACTACCAGCACGACCCGGTGCAGACGACCAAGACCAATGTCCTCGGTGCCATCCACATGCTCGAACTCGCCAGGCGGACGGACGCACGCATCCTGCAGGCATCGACCAGCGAGGTGTACGGCGACCCCCAAGTGCATCCGCAGCCGGAGAGCTACTGGGGCAACGTCAATCCGATCGGCGTGCGCAGCTGCTACGACGAAGGCAAGCGCTGCGCCGAGACCTTGTTCTTCGACTACCACCGCCAGCACGGGGTGGACATCCGCGTGGCGCGCATCTTCAACGCCTACGGTCCGCGCATGGACCCGAAAGACGGACGCGTGGTGCCGAACTTCATCGTCCAGGCGCTGCGCGGCGAGCCGATCACCGTCTACGGACAAGGCCAGCAGACGCGAAGCTTCTGCTTCGTGGACGACCTGGTCGACGGGCTTGCCCGGTTCATGGAGGCCGAGCCGGGCGGACCGGGGCCGGTGAACATCGGCAATCCGGAGGAGTTCACCGTGCGCGATCTTGCGAGGTTGGTCATCGAGCTCACGGGCTCCTCGTCGATGCTCGCCTTCGCACCGCTGCCTTCCGACGATCCGCTGCAGCGCCGGCCCGATGTCGGCGCGGCCAGGCAGATGTTCGGCTGGGAGCCGAGGGTCAGCCTCGAGGAAGGCTTGCGCAAGACCATCGACTGGTTCGAGGGCCTGCTGTCCTCCGACCGGCTCCGGGCGGCTGTTCCGCTTCCACGTTGACGGAGGCTCCGGCGAACCGGGGCGAACCACCCCGCCGGACAGGTCCTCCCGCCCTACCCTCACCCCCCACCCTCACCCCACGGTGATCACGACCTCCGCATACTCGCTGGGCACCACCAGGCCGCGGCCGCCACCGATGTCCAGTTCCTCGAGCAGTGCGGTGATGTCGCGCTGCAGCGCCGCCTGTCCCGCCGCATCCAGCGCGCCGAAGGCCTTGTGCGTCGGGCCGTAGAACTCGCGAAACACCTGGACGAAGTGCGCGGCCGAGCGATAGCGGAAGTGGAATTTCCTGTGCGCGACGCGCAGGTCGCGAGCGCGCGGTCCGAACAGCGCGACCAGGTGCGGCTCGGAGCCCCAGAGCGCGGGCGAGCGCACGCCTGCGGGCGGCGCCACGTGGGCACCGATGATCTTGAAGAGGCGGCCGATGAAGCCCTCCGGCGTCCAGTTGGCCAGGGCGATGCGTCCGCCGGGGCGCACCACGCGCAGCATCTCGCGTGCGGCGCTCGCATGGTCGGGCGCGAACATGACGCCGAAGGTCGACATCACGACGTCGAAGGTGGCGTCTCCGTAGGGCAGCGCCTCGGCGTCGGCGATCTCGAAGGCGACGTCCAGCCCTTCGGCGGCGGCCCGGGCGCGGCCCTTGTCCAGCAGCGCCTGCACGTAGTCGGTGGAGGTCACCCTGGCGAAGCGGCGCGCGGCGGCCAGCGTCGCGTTGCCGTTGCCGGCGGCCACGTCGAGCACGCGCTCGTCGGCGCGCACGTCGGCCGCCTCGGCCAGGGTCTCGCCCACGATCTGCAGCGTGGTGCCGACGACGGTGTAGTCCCCACTGGCCCAGGTGGCTTGCTGGCGCTGCTTGATGGCGGCATAGTCCGGAGCAGCCGCGGGAGCGGCGGGGGTGGACGGGGGAGCGGTCATGGTGGACATGATGAATTCCTTCGGAGTGGATGTTGAATGCCGCTGCAGCCGCAGTCGGTATGCCGATGATTCCCGCCGGCACCTCCGGGCACTTCACCCGTTGTCGCGGCGGTTTGCCCGTGCGTCCGCCGATACCGGCACGGCGGGCACATGACAGGGCTCGATCCGCTGTCCGACGTGCTGCGCAGCGTGCGGCTGCGGGGTTCGGTTTTCTTCCACGTCAGCTGCCGCGACCAGTGGGCTGCCATGGCGCCGGACTCGCGCGAGCTCGCGCCGGCCGTGATGCCGGGGGCCGAGCACGTCATCGAGTACCACCTGTTCGTGAAGGGCGAGGGCTGGATCGCGGTCCATGGCGAGCCGCCGCTGCGGCTGGCTGGCGGAGACATCGTCATGCTGCCCCACGGCGATGCGCACGTGGTCTCCAGCGCGCCGGGCCTGCAGCCGGAGGTCGGCGGCGAGTGGCTCTTCCAGATGCGCAAGGACGACAGGCCGCTGCCGGTGACCTACCGCGGGAACATGGTCGAGCTGGGATTGCTGCCGCCCGAGGAGGCCAGCACCGTCATCGTGTGCGGCTTCATCGCCTGCGACCTGCGGCCGTTCAATCCGCTGATCGATGCCTTGCCCAGGCTGCTGCACCTGCGCGCCGAGGGCGTGGGCGCCTGGGTCGCGCCGATGCTGGAGCACGCCGCCTCCGAATCCGTGGACGCGCGCGCGGGCGGCGCGGCGCTGCTGCAACGCATCAGCGAGATGGTCTTCGTCGATGGCGCGCGGCGTTATCTCGACTCGTTGCCGCCGGAGGCCCAGGGCTGGCTCGGTGCGCTGCGCGACCGGCAGGTCGGGCGCGCGATCGGGCTGATGCACGGCGACCCGTCCGCGCGCTGGACGGTGGAGGACCTGGGCCGCCACGTGGGCTTGTCGCGCTCCACGCTGCACGAACGTTTCGTCGCACTGACCCGCCTGGCGCCGATGCAGTACCTCACGAACTGGCGCATGCAGTGCGGTGCCCGCCTGCTGCGCGAAAGCCATTCGCCCGTGGCGGCGGTGGCACTGGAAGTGGGCTACGACTCGGAGGCGGCGTTCGCGCGGGCCTTCAAGCGGGCCACCGGCCTGCCGCCGGCCGCGTGGCGGCGCGCGCAACGGAAGGCGGCAGATGCGCCGGCCTGAATGCGGCCGCTGCCAACAGGCCGCGCGGCCCGCTGCGCCTAGCTGTTCCTCAGCAAGGCGGCGGCCGTTGCCTGCAGCACCAGCGCGCGATCGGGTTCGTCCACCACGTAGGGCGAGTTCAGCAGTTTGGCAAGAAGCCGATCGAACTGATGGCGCACCTGTTCGGGCGCCGGATGCGCCATGTAGAGCGCATGGAGCATCGAGCAGATGCCGGAGATCTGCGTGTCCAGAACGTCGATATCGCCGAGGCGCCCCGCAGCCTCGGAGGCCAATATTTGATCTTCGTGTGTCATTGGTCTTGACCGTCTTTTGACGGTGCTCTCTTGGTTTGGCGCCCTTGTGAAGCGCATGCGCTTCGAAATCGAAGCCGAGCAATTAGTACGCAAGACCAATACCAATGGATTACATCTGGCGAGCTGATTCTTGAATTTTGAGACTTAGTTCACGCTTCCAAAGAGACTTCCATCGCCCGCAAGGGGTCCCTCCGGGTATGCCCGGTGGGTCAGGACGCCCGGTCTCGGACATACACGATCGCTTCGGCGCGGGTGTGCAGGCCGAGCTTGTCGAAGATGCTCGACAGCTGGTTGCGGACCGTCTTTTCGCTCTTGCGCAGGTGCTGGGCGATGGCCTGGTTGTCCAGGCCCATCGCCACGAGGCTCAGCACTTCGCGCTCGGCCCGGGTCAGCGCCGCATCGCCGGCGCTGTCGCCGTCATCGGACGGCTGGGCGCCCAGAAAGGCCCGCAGCTCCGCCAGGAAGGTGGGCCACGCCGGTTCGGTGTCGAGCAGCACGTGGTTGTCGCTGTCCAGCGGCACGAAGCGGGCCCCCGGGATGAGCGCCGCGAGCCGAAGCCCTTCGTCGAACGGCACGCGCGCATCGCCGCGCGCGTGCAGCACCAGCGTGGGCACCCGCAGCTGGCGCGCGAGTTCGGTCACGTCGATGCGGTGGAACGCCTCGAGCGTGCGCGCGGCGTTTTCCGGGCTGGCGGTCAGGCGCTCCAGTTCGTTCCACCACTGGTGCTGCGTCGGCGTTCCGCCGGGGATGAACTGGTTGGTGAACACCTGGCGGAAGGCGGCGTTGTCGCGCCCCCAACCCAGCCGGATCAGGTTGACAAGGGTCTCGGCTTCCAGGCGCTCGGCGCTGCCGGTGGCGCGTTGCAGCGCGCCGCGCGCATATGCGCCGGGCAGCACGAGGTGCGACACCTTGTCGGGGTGGCGCACCGCGAAGGCAATCGCCACCGCGCCGCCCTGCGACATCCCGATCAGCGGAAAGCGCCGCAGGCCCAGGCTGTCGACCACGGCCTCAAGGTCGCCTACCCAGGCGTCGAGCGAGAAGTCGGTCACCGTGCTGTCGGAGAGGCCGCAGCCGCGCTGGTCGTAGCGGATGTATCGGTGATCGCGAGAAAGTTCGGCCAGCCACGGTCGCCACACGGGGCTGTGCAGGTCGTGCTCGACGTGGCTGAGCCAGTGCGCGCAACGCACCAGCGGCGCGCCCGAGCCGATCGAGGCGATCGCGATGCGGGTGCCGTCGGCCGCGGTGCAGAAGCGCAGGCTCTGGCGCGGAAGCGGAGGTGGACTCTGTACACCGGGCATGCCGGATTGTCTCGCGCCTGGGCCATCGGTCCCATGCCGGTGTGTGAGCGATCTTTTCCTGCCGGGTGCGTGGGACAGGCGCCCCATGCGCCGCGGCCCGCGCCGGTGAATCCTTCGAACCACGTCGACCCGACGGCTCCCACTCGAAAGGAACTGCCATGCAAACCCACACCGCCCCTGCCGAAGGCTCCCGCTATGCCCGGACCATCGAGGCTTCCAAGCGCATCCGCTGGGACATCGATCGCGACGTGATCCGCGGCCGCACCTTCGACCTGTCGCACACCTTCCTGCCCGACGGACTCTCGCTGGCCGACGAACTGCCTTTCCTGACCCCGGCCGAGCACCGGTTCCTCAGCCAGGTGCAGGGCCGCACCTACGCCAACATGTTCGGACTGGTCGAACGCTTCATCGGCGCGAAGATGCTGGAAGTGAGCCGCGACCACTGGCTGGGCGACCAGACGGCACTCGAAGCCATCGTGCGCTTCACCGACGAGGAGCTCAAGCACCAGGAACTCTTTCGCCGCATCGAACTTCTCGCGGGCAGCGACATGCCGGCGGGCTACCGGTTCGCGGTGTCGCCCAACGACGTGGCGTCGTTCGTGCTGGGCAAGTGCACCTGGGCCGTGCTCGCGCTCACCTGCCACATCGAGCTCTTCTCGCAGGCGCACTACCGAGCGAGCATCGACGCGGCCAAGGACCTGTCGCCGCTGTTCAAGGACGTGTTCCTGTTCCATTGGAGGGAGGAGTCGCAGCACGCGATCATCGACGAGCTGGAATGGGAACGCGAGGATGGCAAGCTGGAGTCCGACGCACAGCGCGACGCGGCGGTGGACGACCTCATCGCACTGGTCGCCGGCGTCGACGGAATACTGCAAGGCCAGGCCCAGGCGGATGCAGCGTATTTCCTGGAAGCGAGCGGCATGGCCCGGGACGGCGAGCGCGCGGAGCAGGTGAACACGACGCTGCTGAAAGCCTACCGCTGGCAGTACATCGTCTCCGGCGCGCTGGAGCCGCGCTTCCAGAAGGTGCTGGGCAGGCTGGTCAGCGAGGCGCAGATGGCGCGCATCCAGGCCGCGCTGGCACCGCTGAGCTATGCAGTGCCGGCGCGAACACTCACCTGAGCGCACGTTCTGCCCGGGCTTTGCAGGGTGCGCCCGTGCGCATCCGTCAAGCCGTGCATCTGCGCTGTTCCTTTCGTTTTCAACGCGTCGGACAGGCCAGGCAACGCCGAAGCCGGCCGGAACTGCTGGCCCAGCCCGGACAATGTGCCTAGGATGGCGACATGGCGGCCGTCAATCGACATCGCCGCCCCGCGTCACATGAACGGAATGGAGCTTCCCTGATGGTGTTGGATCCCGAACGCGCTTCGGTACTTCTGTGGGAGCAATCGCCAGACATCGCCTTCGTCGTTCTGGACACCAGCGGCGTCATCACCGCATGGCGCGGTGCGGCGCAGGCCCTCTTCGGCTATACCGAATCGGAGATCGTCGGCCGCTCGATCGACATTCTTTTCGTCGAGGAAGACCGGGCCCTGGGTCTGCCCGAACTGGAACTGCAGGTCGCCGTCTCCGCGCAGCGCTCGGAGGACGACCGATGGCACCTGCGCAAGGACGGCGCGCGCATATGGGTGACAGGCAGCCTGATCGCCCTGCAGGAGGACGGCAGGCATGTGGGATTCGTCAAGGCCATGGCGGACCGAACCAACTTGCGGGCGCAGATCGAAACCACCGAGAACCGGCTCGAGCGCGCCCACCAGACGTTGCAGGAACGCGACGCGTTTTTCAGCCGCCTGGTGCATGAAGTGCGCAACGCCCTGGGACCGTTGCATCTGGCCGCGCAGCTCATCGAGAAGAAAGGGCACGCATCGGACGAGTCTTCCAGGTCCGCCGATGTGCTTCGCCGCCAGGTCACGCTGATGGAGCGGATGATGGACGACCTGGCCGAGGTCGTGCGCTTCGGCGCCGGAAAGCTTCGCCTGACGAAGACTGCGTTCGACCTGGCTGCGGACATTGCCGAGATCGCGAATGTCGTGCTGGCCGATGCCACCAAAAAGCAGCAGACTTTGCAGGTCCTCGTCCCCCCTTCGGCCGTGCCGATCCTTGCCGACCGGCAGCGGGTGCATCAGATCATCTTCAACCTGCTGCACAACGCCATCAAGTACACACCGGCAGAGGGAAAGATATGGATCCGCTGCACGGTGGAGATCGATCACGCAGTGATCCGCGTCGAGGACACCGGCATCGGTATCGACCCGGCGTTGCTGCCCGTGATCTTTGAATTGTTCACGCAAGAAGATCCGCATCGATCCGGCGGCGGCTTCGGGGTCGGGCTTTCGTTGGTGAGGGACCTGGTCCACGCCCATGGCGGCTTCGTCGAGGTGCGCTGCGATGGAAAAGGCAAGGGGAGCGAGTTCTCCGTTCGCCTCCCGTTGGACGGAGAAGCGAGTGGGCAATCTGCGGCGCAAGAGACTTGAACCGACTGCTTGCTTGAACTACCTGATCCTTCGGGGCTTCGCATGCTCCACATGGGATCCGCAGCTTCAGCACGCCTTGGGGTAGTTCCGCGGACACCTTCCCGGTGTCAGCGCCTCGCTGAGCGTGAACACGGGGGACAGCGCCCGAGCCCGCCTCGCTGTGCCTGGTCGCTAGCGAGGTCTGGTTCAGGCCTTGGCCATGCCTTCGGTGTCGGCGCCGCAGGCCGACCACCGTCACGTGGGCTTCGTTGGCTCAACGGACTTGTCATGAGCTTGGCCAATAAGGCGCTTGACTGCTTGTCGATGGCCCACTGGGAATTCCGGCCGCCGCTTGCACAAGGCAGTCGGGCTCGGGCGCGCGCGCGAAGGCGGCAAGAGAGTGACAGTGGCCGGCATCGAGGCGGTTCCCTGAGCGGTTTTTTTCTCCCTGGCCTCTACCATCGCCGAACCACTGTCGAGCGGCAGTGTGCTTGTCCCAGGTGAAGTCGAAGTGAAGTCCGTGCGGGAGTTCTGTGAAACGATACCGGCCGTCTCGTTTCGTGCAGCTTGAATCCTCAACGCATCCAGTCCGACCGCGTCTTTGCGCCCCGAAGCGCATACCGCACGCATTCGTAAACACGACCTGACGGGACGCCGACGCGTGCAACTAGGTCGTATCGCGTCGCATGCCGACGAACCTGTGCCCGAGCCAAAAGAGAAGCGCGCCCGCAGGCCCCACGGCGAGCAGGTTCCAGATCGGCATGAAAAGCAGGCCGAGCGCAGCGGTCGAGCTCTTGGGCGCGAAGAAGACGGCATGGTGCATGTACAGGTCCGCAGCAAGACATGCCGCGGCAGCGCCAAGACCCAGCAGTGCCTTGCCACGGCGCCGTGCGAGGATCGCTGCGATGGCGTAGGGCGCAGAGGACAGGAGCAACAAGCCGAAAAGAAATGCGCTCGCGTCTCCCTGGGCTTTGAAGGCGACGGTGTAGACGTGCAGGGCCACGCCCGCAACGCACAGGGCCAGAGCAATCTTGGTCGATGCAGAGGATGGCATGCGCGGCATTCTGAGGGAACGGCGCGACACCTGGGCGTAATCGTTTTCCTCTAGCCAATGCTTTCAGGCCAGGGGGTCTCAAGGGCAGCGCCTGCACCAAGTCAGCATCCCGAGCCCACGCGCGACCGCGAAGTCGCAGGCCGCGGAGCCAAGGCTCACGCAGGTGCCGACATCCGGCAACCAGGATGCGGAGGCGCTAGGCAGTGAATGCCCAATTGGTATCCGTTACTTGGCGGGCATCGAGATGATCTTGTCGCCGCGCGCGTTGCGCTTGAACTCGCCAGACGGCTTCAGGGCGGCGGCCGTGCTGCCGGTCTGGATCGGAACGGATATGGCGCTCACGCCGCTGCCCTGCGTCACGAACACATGGAGGTACGACAGGCCCTTGCTTTCGCTGACCAGAAGCACGGTGGCCGTGGTCTTCTTGCCGGCCGGCAGGGCCAGCGTGCGATGGCCCTGGATGGAAAGGCCAGGGTCGGTGCTCAAGCGCACTGCCGCACCCTTGGCGTCGGTCACGCCCTCGAACTGCAGAACGACGGGCGTCACTCTTTGAAGCTGTGATGTGGCGTCGATGCTGTAGTTGACGCTAACCCCGGAGTCATTGCTCTTACGTGGCGCGAGTGTCGTGGCGGTGGCCTCGTGGGTTTGCAGCGACGCCGCAGCAAACAACACGGCAATCGAAGCGGCCGCGAGACCCGGGCTTTTGCAGATTCTCATCATGGCTGTTGTCCTTATCGGATGGTGAGGTTGAAGCACGCCGAAGTGCCATTGCGGTCGTTGATTGCAGCGATGTAGTCGGTGTTTGCGGTGAGCCTCACGAATGGCACCGCAGCGCCGCGGAAGAGTCGGGGAATTGCTCCGCCCCGGTAGAAGCTGATGTCGAGATTGGCGTCTGCGGTAGTGGGCACCAGTTCCCACAGGTAGTCGCGTGACACGGGCGCCGTGAAGTGGAAGTAGCTGAAGTTGCCGACCTTGTTGGGACCTCCCGCGACATTCGAAACGCAAGCCGCCGTGGGAACGCCAACCTGCGCCTCGGTGTGCATCGGGAGGGCGTTCGGTACCGCAGGCGCACCGCTGTCGTTGGCCTCCAGCAAACCGAATGGATCGTTGGGTGCATCGCTGATGCGCTGGCCGCGCAGTAACCCTGCCAGAGCAGCCATGCTCTCCGGCGCCACGGCATTGAAAGCGGCAGCAAAAGAATGAATGGAGGTCAGCGGTGCCCCGCTTCTGAACTGTGCGCTGGTCAACGCATCGTGAATCGGCTTGAAACCGACCTGCTCATTCAGGTTCCACAAGATCGACTGGATCGAGAACTCGCGGAACCACCCTGGGTTGTCCGCGGGCCCTCGGGAAATAGCTATGTTGGCGCCGTCTGCCTGCCGCAAGCCGCTGGAATCCACATAATTTCGGCGTTCGAGCGCAATACCCGACCATCCAGTGCCCCAGCCCTCCGAGAACGCGATGCGGCGGTCGAGGCGGTCTTGTGTTCCATGGCTACCGCCGGTGGAGTCGTCGCGGCTGAAGACGGCCTGGTAGTAGTGACCCCATTCGTGCGCGATCACGGACGCGTCGAATTCGTCGGTATCTACGTCCTCCTTGCCAAGCACATAGATCTCCGCACCCGCGGGTGCGTTTGTGAAACGACTGGAGCCGATCTGTCCGACGAGTTTGTTGCCACTGGCCGGGAGATTGTTGGGACTCCAGAACACCTTCAACGCCGGAAACCGCGTTCCGGGCGCCGCGGACTGAACCTTCTGCATCGCGGTGTAGACCGTGTCCATCACGGCGAAGGGTGCAGCCACGCGCAGCGATTTGTAGCCCGTACCGTCCCAGCCCGAAGCTGCATGCAGGTCTTGCCTGACTGCGGCTGTGCCGGAGGAGAATGGTAGGGAATCCATGGTGTACAGGGCGTTCTCTTTCGTGTTGTCCCTGACGCTGACATTCCAGGCCGCAGCCCCGTTGCGCAGAAGAAGCGCCTGAACGCGCACGGTCAGCATTGCGCTGGCAGGCACTGTCACTGTGTAGATACCGTTGTCGTCAGTGGCGGCTGTGGCCACCGGAGCACCGTTGGCGTCAAGGACTTCCACCGAGGCGGCGCGGACCGGGTTGGCAGTGACGTCGGCGTAGACGAGCGGGCCGCTTCGATTGGGAACGGAGTCGTAGGTAGCTCTGCCAGTCAATGTGACAGTGGTGGCGGCCGGGGGCGCTGCCACGGGTTGCGCGGGGACTGGCTCCGGCTCTAAACCTGGAGCTGGAGCCGGGTCTCGAACTAGAACGGGAACTGGAACCGGATGTGGGACTTGGGCCGGATCTGAAACTGGAGTCGGATCTGGAACTGGAGTCGGATTTGAAACCTGAGCCGGATCTGGAACCGGATCTGGATCTGGATCTGGAACTGGAACTGGAGCCGGGTCGGGAACTTGAGCTGGTGTTGCCACGGAAGCGGGTGCCGGCATGGCAGCTTCCTGCATCGGCATCACCGGAAAAGCGGGCATTCCGCCACCTCCACCTCCGCCACCGCCACCGCATGCAGCCAACGAAATGGCCGCGCAAGCTGCTCCCAGGACGCGCCCTCCCCGGAAATTCATCGGCTCCGCAATCACGGCCGCTCCGCCGAATTTGTTTTCAACGAAGAATTCGCTCCAGATGGTTTTGAGTAATTTTTTCATTGAATCAATGACATCGCCGAGTAAAAAGATTGAAGGATGGAAGCTTGTAAGCCAGCTCGCACGAGTGGCTCAGTGCGGGAGAAAGATCAGCTGACCAGCGGCTGGAGAGAGGTTGCGCGGTTTTCGACACGCGCTCGCACAACTTTGGTCGAGCCGTGCATCGACAAAATGCTGGATGACATCGCAAAAAGTTGATGTCCGCAGCGATAAACGGAGATCAGCGAGAGCACATTTTGCGAAATGCTGCCGAGCTTCCTGTGCTTTGGCGCGAATTCGCTCGAGCGCGATTCAGAGTTGGAAAGGTTACATACCATTCGGGCTGATTTGTTAATAAATTAACATCAAAGATGAATTCGAATTGCAAATCAGATGAGCACCGAATTTGCAGGTCAACTGTAAATATGACTTACATGCAAGAAGAGAAAATTACTTCTTCTAAAGTAATCTTCTTCTCATTTCGTCCCACGGGGATTCAGAAAACGCGACAAATCTCACGATCTCGATATGCGGCCGATCGCTTTTTATGCTCTTGAAAGCAATCTTTCCTCATCCAACGCTCACGCGGACGCAGCCTGTTTTGGCTGGGCCAATTCAAGCGCGTGGCATAAGGCCGTAATCAATGGAAATGCGTGGGTTGCAGCGGCCAAACCAAATCACACCAATCGCCGCGCTCCACGCAGATGAATGGTTTGCGGACTGCGCGTCAGGAACCGAAATGCAGCTTGCGCAGTGCGGACAGCTCGAGCACGGTCACGGCGAAACAACCCCTTTGGCCTCGCGCGCGCATGTCGCCGCACTCAGTGGGGGCTTCAATCTGTCGTAGCAGGTAGATGCACGATTGAGAGATGAGAGCCAGCTCGCGGCCTTGGTATGAATACCCGCGCAGCCCACGTTCGCCCCGGTTGCCGGGGCTCTCTCAGCATTGATGCGCTGTTCGAAGCCGACGTTTGAAACAGTGCATCCAACGTCGGCTTCGCAGCGTTTATCGAAACCCGGTGCCGCCCTGAAAAGGATCGCGACCCGCTACGCCAGAGAAGTCGTGGTCGTCCTCAATCGCTCCATCTACCGGGCCGGACGAGATCGCGCAAGGCCGAGTCACAACTCCGTCTTCAGGCGGGCAACCGCCGCAGTGATGGCCTTCTCATTGCGCTTGTAGTAGGACCACTTGCCGCTTCGCTTGACGGTGACCAAGCCGATGCGCGCGAGGTCCGCGAGGTATTTGGAAGTCGTCGAGAACGCCAAGCCCTGTCCAGCCTGGATCGACGACACGCAGACGCCGTCCAGTACCGGATCGCCCTCGTCCTGCGGCGGGAAGCTGCTCCGTGGGGACTTGAGCTTGCGAAGAATCTCCATCCGCTGTGCATTCGCCAGGACGTCGAGGATTTGGATGAGGGGGACCTGTTCTTCTTTCATCAGTCAGCGTCGGTGCACGGCTTCCCATGCGGTTTCTGTCAGGTCGAGAGCCGAAGTGACTCTAGCAGTTTCATGTGCGAGAGCGCCAAGGCGACGCCGCTTCCGCACGCCCGGGTCCCACCTCGCATAGGTGACGAGCATCCATCCTGCACCCTGCCCGCGGGACGTACGGCCTCCCCCTCTCTGCTTCAGACCGCTCTCTCGAGGTTGAACCTGGTCAACCGCATCAGGCGATGTGTCGATGTCTATGACCGGAAGACTCCGCAAAAGACCCCGGCCACGGCTCGTTACAGCCGCGCTCACAAAGTATTCGGTGCAGCCCCATCGACCAACTCGCAAAGCCGACGGCCTGGCCCGTCAGACGGGTAGGCCCTCGATCCAAAGGGAATTGAAAAGTCGCAGCGTCATTTCGCGAATTATCGATATGATTCGATGCATGCCGGCTGAGGTTCGAAAGCGTCGACGCCTCTCGCGGCAAGTTGTGGTGACTCTCACGGGTCACATGACAAGTTCCTGTCCTTACCGAAAGACCCTCAAATGAAAGCGATCGTTCTTACGAAGTTTGGCGGCCCCGACAGCTTCGAGCTGCAGGAAGTGCCAATTCCCGAAGTCGGCGCGGGCGAGTTGCTGGTGCGCGTGCACGCCACGGCCATCAATCCGCTCGACTATCAGATCCGCCGGGGTGACTACCCGTCGTATGTTCGCCTCCCGGCCATCATCGGCCACGACGTCTCCGGCGTCGTGGAAAAGGTGGGGCCAGGCGTGGCCGATTTCGCGGTCGGGGACGAGGTGTTCTATACCCCGCAGATCTTTGGCCCGAAGGGCGGCTCCTACGCCCAGTACAACGTCGTGGCAGAGGCGCTGGTGACCCGCAAGCCCGCCAACCTGACGCACGAGGAAGCGGCCTCGATGACGCTTGTCGGCGGCACCGCCTGGGAGGCCCTCGTCACACGGGCCAAGCTGCAGCCGGCCGAGTCCGTGCTGATCCATGGCGGCGCCGGTGGCGTGGGCTCCATCGCGATTCAACTGGCCAAGTCGATGGGCGCCACGGTGTACACGACTTGCAGGGGCCGAGATACGGCGTTCGTTCGCGACTTGGGCGCGGATCATGCCATCGACTTCACGAGCCAGGACTACATCGAGGAGATCGCCGCGATGACCGGCCGCAAAGGCGTGAACGTGGTGCTCGACACGATCGGAGGGATGACCCTGACCCAGTCGCCCCATGTGCTCAGCGACGGGGGCCGCGTCGTGTCGATCGTGGATCTCGCCACGCCCCAGAACCTGGTCGCGGCCTGGGGCGTGAATGCCGAGTACCACTTCGTCTTCACGCGCCAGAATCGGGGCAAGCTGCTCGCGCTCAGGACGCTGCTCGAGAGCGGCCGCATCCGCCCGATCATCGGTGCGCGGTTCTCGCTGGAGCAGATCCCGCAGGCCCACGCCGCCCTCGAACGGGGGGAAGTCGATGGCCAGCCCTTCCACGGGAAAGTGGTGATTTCCGTTGCCTGATCGACGCATGCACCCGCGGGTCGGGCACCTTCGATCGGGGATCTACGTGAAAGGGGGCGACGGGTGCTGACCACCGCAGAAGTTCTGGCGAGCCATGAGGCTGCCCTGGGCGCGCAGAACCCCGGCAGGATTGCGGCCCACTACGCAACGGACGCAGTCGTCGTCGTCAACGGGGCCACCTATCGGGGACCGGACGAAATCGCGCTTCTCTACGCTACCTTGATCCGTGATCTCCCCGACGCGACATGGCGTACCGATGTCGCGGTGATTCACGAAGACTTGGCCTATGTGGAATGGGCATGTGAATCGGCAGCTTCGAGCGTCAGGTTCGGCACCGACACCTTCGTGGTGTCGGATGGCCTCATCACCCGGCAGACAGCGAGCTTCTCGATTGTCTGGAACACCAGGCAGGCCACACGCGACGCCTGAACGGTCACCCGATGGCGTCGGTCTGAGCAAAACGCGAAGTCGCCGGAAGCGGCATGAGAGGCATGATCGTCTGCGCCATGCGCTGCGTTCGATCGCTGGCCGCCTTGTCTCGGACTTCAATGGCAAAGAACAGGCGCAGTTCCGCGAAAGACGCGTTACTCCACCGTCACGCTCTTGGCCAGATTCCTCGGCTTGTCCACATCCGTCCCCCGCGCGCACGCCGTGTGATACGCGAGCAATTGCAGCGGCACCACATGCAGCAATGGCGACAACTGACCGTAGTGTTCCGGCATGCGGATCACGTGCAGCCCTTCGCTGCTCTTGATCTTGGTGTCGCCATCGGCCAGCACATACAGGACGCCGCCGCGCGCACGCACTTCCTGAAGGTTGCTCTTGAGCTTTTCGAGCAGCGCATCGTTCGGCGCGACCGCGACGACCGGCATCTCGCTGGTCACGAGCGCGAGCGGGCCGTGCTTGAGTTCGCCGGCCGCGTATGCCTCGGCGTGGATGTAGGTCACTTCCTTGAGCTTGAGCGCGCCTTCCAGCGCGATCGGGTAGTGCAGCCCGCGGCCGAGGAACAGTGCGTTGTCCTTGCGCGCGAAGTCCTCGGCCCAGCCGATGATCTGCGGCTCCAGCGCGAGCACCGACTGCAGCGCCACCGGCAGGTGGCGCATTTCCTTCAGGTAACGCGCCTCGTCGGCTTCGCTCAGATGCCCCTTGGTCTGCGCAATGGCCAGCGTCAGGAGAAAGAGGCCGGCCAGCTGCGTGGTGAAGGCCTTGGTCGAAGCCACGCCGATCTCCACGCCCGCACGCGTGATGTACGCCAGCTTGCACTCGCGCACCATCGCGCTGGTGGCGACATTGCAGATCGTCAGCGTCTGCTCCATGCCGAGCGAGCGCGCGTGCTTGAGCGCGGCGAGCGTGTCGGCCGTCTCGCCCGACTGGCTGATGGTGACCACCAGCGTCTTGGGGTCGGGCACCGATTCGCGGTAGCGGTATTCGCTGGCGATCTCGACCTGCGTCGACATCTTCGCGATGCCTTCGAGCCAGTACTTGGCGGTGCAGCCGCTGTAGTAGCTGGTGCCGCAGGCGAGGATGAGGATCTTGTCGATGTCCTTGAAGACGCGGTGCGCGCTGGCACCCGTGGCGCCGTCCTGGCCGATGCCGTCGAACAGCTCGGGCACGATGCCCGCCACGCCCTCGAGCGTGTCGCCGATGGCTCGCGGCTGCTCGAAGATCTCCTTCTGCATGTAGTGGCGGTAGGGGCCGAGCTCGGCCGCACCGCTGTGGGCCTGCACGGTGCGCACCTGGCGCGTGACCGGCTTGTGGTTCTTGTCGACGATCCAGTACTTGCCCGGCTGCAGGTCGACCACGTCGCCTTCTTCGAGATAGACGATCTGGTCGGTCACGCCCGCGAGCGCCATCGCGTCGCTCGCAAGGAAGTTCTCGTCGCCTTCCTTGCCCGCACCGAGGATCAGCGGAGAGCCGGCGCGCGCGCCGACCACGCGCTGCGGTTCGTCGCGGCAGATGACAGCAATGGCGTAGGCGCCGTGCAGTTGAAGCACCGCGGCCTTCACAGCCTCGAACAGGTCGCCGTCGTAGAGGCTGTCGACCAGGTGGGCGATGACTTCGGTGTCGGTCTGGCTCTCGAACACGTAGCCCTTGGCTTCGAGCGCGGCGCGCAGCGGTTCGTGGTTTTCGATGATGCCGTTGTGCACGAGCGCGATGCGGCCGGGGCGCGTGCCTTGCGCATCGGCGCCGGGGCCGTGGCTGAAGTGCGGGTGGGCGTTGTGAACCACCGGCGCGCCGTGGGTGGCCCAGCGCGTGTGGGCGATGCCAGTGAGGCCTTCGACCTTGTCTTCGCGCACCTGCGTGACGAGGTCTGCCACGCGCGAGGTGGTGCGTGCCCGCGTGAGGCCGCCCGCATGCACCGCCACGCCGCAGGAGTCATAGCCGCGGTATTCGAGCCGCTGGAGGCCCTGCACGAGGACCGGAACGATGTTGCGATGGGACGCTGCCCCGACGATGCCGCACATGGTGAACTGCCTTTGGATCAAGAGAATGGGTCGATCGTAAGAAGCCGGATGAAAAATATGCCCTCGAAATTTCGTGAATTTCGGAGTTTTATTTCATCATTCCTTCAATTTGGATTTTTATTCCATAATTTGCAGATATATGGAATCAATCTCCCTCGATGCAATAGACCTCCGATTGCTCGATGCCCTCCAGCGCGACGCTTCGCAGACCAACCAGCGGCTGGCGGCCGACGTCGGCATCTCCCCGCCCACGTGCCTGCGACGCGTGCAGCGGCTCAAGGACGAAGGCCTCGTCGAGCGCCAGGTCGCGCTGCTCTCGCCCGACCGGCTGGCAGCGGTGCTCGGCCACGGATTGCAGGCGGTCGTCGAAATCTCCCTGGACCGGCAGGACGCCGCCGCGCTGGACGCCTTCGAAGCCCGCGTGATCGCCGACGACGCGGTGCAGCAGTGCTGGCGCGTCTCGCCCGGCCCCGACTTCGTGCTCGTGGTCGCGGCGCGCGACATGCCGGACTACGGCGCGTTGACGCAGCGCCTGTTCACCGCCGACGCCAACGTGCGCAACGTCAAGGCGTTCTTCAGCCTCAAGCGCGCGAAATTCGAGCCCCGGGTGCCGCTGGGCTGAAGCCCGGGCTTCCCGTCAGGCCTTGGGCTTCTTCTGGGGCCGCTTCCAGTTGGGAAAGCTCACCGGCTTGCTGCGCGCCACGGTCAGCGCGCCGGGCTCGGTCGACTTGTTGATGGTCGATCCGCCCCCGATGGTGCCGCCCGCGCCGATGGTGATCGGCGCCACCAGCACGCAGTTGCTGCCCACGTGCACGTCGGCCTCGATCACGGTGCGGTGCTTGTTCGCGCCGTCGTAGTTGGCGGTGATGCTGCCCGCGCCGTAGTTCACGCGCTCGCCCACCGTCGCATCGCCCAGGTAAGCCAGGTGGTTGGCCTTGGCGCCGGCCGCGAGGGTCGAATTCTTCACCTCGACGAAATTGCCGATGTGCACCTCCGCGCCGAGCTGGGCACCGGGCCGCAGCCGCGCGAACGGGCCGATCAGCGCCCGCTCCCCCACCGTCACGCCGGCCTTCTCGCCTTCGATGTGGGTGAACGGATGGATCACCGCGCCAGCCTCGATGCGCGCATTGGCGATCACGCAGTTGGCGCCGATGCGCGCGCCTTCGCCCAGCGACACGTGGCCCTCGAACACGCAGTTGACGTCGATCTCGACGTCGGCGCCGCAGTCCAGCGTGCCGCGCAGGTCGAAGCGCGCCGGATCGGCCAGGCGCACGCCCTGCTCCATCAACGCGTTGGCCTGTCGCAGTTGCCAGGCGCGCTCGAGCGCCGCGAGCTGCGCCGGGCTGTTGATGCCCGCCACCTGCAGCGCGTCGGTCGTGATGTGCGCCACCACCGGCACGCCATCGGCCGCGGCGAGTTTCACCACGTCGGTCAGGTAGTACTCGTTCTGCGCGTTGCGGTTGTCCAGCCGCGCGAGCCAGCCCTTGAGCAGGCGCGCAGGCACGGCCATCACGCCGCTGTAGATCTCGCGCACGGCGCGCTGGGCTTCGGTTGCGTCCTTGTGTTCGACGACGGCGGTCACGGCGCCGCCGGCCGATGTGCGGATCACGCGGCCGTAGCCGCTCGGGTCGTCGAATTCGATGGTCAGCAGCGCGAGCCGCTGGCCTGCGCACGCGGCCACGAGGGCGCGCAATGTGTCTTCGCCGATCAGCGGCACGTCGCCGGAGAGCACGACCACCGCGCCGTCGTCAGGCAGCAGCGGCGTCGCCTGCTGCACGGCGTGGCCGGTGCCCAGTTGCGGCTCCTGGCGCGCAAAGCGCGGCGTGGCGCCGCCCACGGCGCCGGCCATCGCCGCCTCGACCTCGGCCGCGCCGTGACCGGTGACGACCACCACGTGGCGGGCGCCGATCCGCGCGGCGGTGTCGGCCACATGCGCGATCAGTGCGCGACCGCTCAAACGATGCAACACTTTGGGCAGTTTGCTTTTCATGCGCGTGCCTTTGCCGGCCGCCATGATCACCACGTCGATCGGCCCCTGGATGTCTTGCTGCTGCGGAGTCTGATTCATGCTTTCTTCTTTCCGGATTCGTTGCGCGGAGCTCGCGCGGATTATCGGCGTGCTGACATTGATCACCGCGCTGGGCGCCTGCAGCGCGGTCAAGCTGGCCTACAACAACCTGCCCGAGGTGAGCTATTGGTGGCTCGACAGCTACTTCGACTTCGACAGCGCGCAGACGCCCAAGGTGCGCGACGAGCTGGCCCAGCTGCTGGCCTGGCACCGGCAGAACGAGCTGCCCAAGGTCATCGCCCTGCTGCAGGAAGCGCAAGGCCTGGCACCGGGCGAGGTGACGCCCGCGCAGGCCTGCAGCCTGGCCGACGGGATTCGCGAGCGGCTGCTGGCCGTGACCGAGCGCGCGGAGCCCGCCACCACCGATCTCGCACTGACCCTGAGCCCATCGCAGCTGCAGCAGCTCGAGCGCAAGTACGCCAAGCTCAACAACGACTACCGCAAGGACTGGCTCGACCGCACACCCGCGCAGGTGCAGGAAAAGCGCTACGACCAATTTCTCGACCGAATGGAAGACTTCTACGGCCGGCTGACGGCCGAGCAGCGCGACCTGCTCAGGCAGCAGGTCGCACAGTCGGCGTTCAACCCGCAACTCGCGGACGCCGAGCGCCGCAAGCGCCAGCAGGAGGCGCTGGCGATGCTGCGGGGTTTCAGCACGAAGAAGCCGTCGCCGGCCGAGGCGCGCGCCGCGCTGCATGCCTACCTGCTGCGCATCGCCGAGCCGCCGCCCGGCCCGTGGCGCGACCAGCAGCAGGCGCTGCTGGAAGAAGGCTGCCGCAACCTCGCGGCCCTGCACAACGGCACCAGCGCCAGCCAGCGCGAGCAGGCCGTGCGACGGCTGCAGGCCTACCAGAACGACTTTCGCCAGTTGGTGGCCGCGCGTTGAGGCGGCGGCGGGCGCGCCCGCAGGCTCAGATCAGGGGAACGGGCCGCAGCGGCCGCTCGAAGTAGTCGCCCAGCGCCTCCAGCGCATGCGGCTCCAGGATGCGCAGCCACCCCGCGTCGAGCTTGTAGAGGCCCAGGCGCTGCAGGCGGCGCAAGGTCTTGTTGGTGTGCACCAGCGAGAGCCCCAGCGCATCGGCGATATGCTGCTGGTTGAAGGGAAATTCCACCCAGCCGTCGCGCACCATGCCCACGCGCTCGGCGCGGCGGTAGAGGTGCATGAGCAGCATCGCGATGCGCTCGCCCGCGTTGCGCCGGCCGGCGGTGACGAGGTTGTCGTCCACCATCTTTTCCTCGCGAGCGGCCAGCCAAGTGATGTCGTAGCCCAGCTTGGGCTGCGCGTGGAAGAGCGGCCAGAGCCGCTCGCGCGAGAAGGCGCACAGGGTGACGTCGGTCACGGCCTCGACGCCGTGCGTCTGGCCGTCGGCGAACTCGTCCTGCAGGCCGATGAAGTCACCGGGCAGGAGAAAGCTCAGGATCTGCCGCCGGCCGTCGCTCAGCGTCTTGTAGCGAAAGGCCCACCCGGCATAGAGCGTGAAGAGCTGCGAGCTGGGCCGGTGCTCCTCGACGATCGAATGGCCGGCCTCGACGCGCCGCGCGCCGACACGAAACGACTGGATGGTCTTCAGATCCTCCTGCGATGCGGGCAGGAAGGCATCGAGACGGCGCAATGCGCAGTCGTCGCAGGGATTGAGACCCTGGGGAGGGGATGCGGCTATTGGATAGTCATCGAATCTCACGCTTCACTATAGGCGCTCCGGTTATGTCTTTTCACATTTCACCGCGCACTGCGGCTGTCTAGACTGCGCACCGTTTCCTTTTCCAGACGCATGACAGAACCACAGACGCTTCACGAAATCTTCTATTGCAGCGTGCTCGCGCAAGACCTGCCCGCCAACCCCGTGGGCGCGATCGTCAGCCGCGCACGGGTGCGCAATGCGGCGCAGGACATCACCGGCCTCCTGGTCTTCGACGGCATGCGGTTCTGCCAGCACCTGGAAGGTCCGCGCGAAGCGCTGGAGGCATTGATGCAGCGCATCGAGCAGGACCCCCGGCACGTCGAGGTGCGGGTGATCCACCGGGGCCCGCTGCAGACGCGCCGCTACAGCGGCTTCGGCCTGGGCCTGGCCGAAAGCGAAGGCCCCGACCTGATGGCCGGCGTGCACGTCCTGGAGGGCGAGGCGGCCGTCAAGCACTTCCTGGCGCTGCGCTCCAGCTTCGATATCAACGGCTGAAAGCGCAGGCCTGGGCCGAAACCCCTCGCAAAAAAGAAAAAGGCGGCCGAAGCCGCCTTTCCCGTCCATGGGAGCGAGCGACCGTTCAGGCCTGGTCCCAGGTGTAAGTGGCACCGTAGCCATCCCACGCTTCCATGACGATGCGCTGGCCAGCGGCCACCGCCATCGATTCGCCCGGCGCGAGCACCAGGTCTTCGCTGGGGTGGGCCAGCGTGGCGTCGGGCGTGATCCACACCCGGCCCTGCTTCACGCGCAGGACGCTCGCTGCGCGCGCCTTCAGGCTCATCGCCTCGCCAGGGGCAATCTGCCAGGCGCCGCGGCGCACGGCCGGGGGCACGGCGACGGCGGTGCGGGCGGGGATGGACAGGGAAGCGAGCGATTCGGTGGTGCAGATGGCGGTGGACATGATGGAGACTCCTTGGCTGTGCCGAAGTGCGATGCCAGGACGGTGGCAATGGCGCAGTTCGGGAATGAATGATCGTTTCCAGGGCGTTGTAGGTCCAATGAAAACGAAGTAGCCTACTGATGCTGATATCGCATCAATCACAGGCACTCCCCCAGGCTCCGCGCACTTCGTGTCGCTTCTCCTTCCCCCTCTCCGGGGGCAACACCTGCGGCCCGGCAAAGCCGGTTCCGCGGTGTCCCACGAAGGGAAAGCGCATGTTGATGCCGGCCGGTCCTCCAAAGGCTCATCCATGCAGCATTCGCAAACCCACCTGCGCTCCCGCCCCATCTCGGCCGGGCACCTGCGCGCCTTCGAAGCCGTCGCGCGGCACCTGAATTTCCGCGCTGCGGCCGAGGAAATGGCGCTCACGCAATCGGCGGTCAGCCGGCAGATCCAGTCGCTGGAAGAAGAAGTGGGCGTGGGCCTGTTCCTGCGCCACACGCGGGCGGTGGAGCTGACCAGTGCGGGGGCGCAGTTGCTGCTGGCGGTGCAGCAGTCGCTGCCGCGCATCGACATGGCGGTGCGCCAGATTCGCCAGAGCGCGGGGCGCAAGAGCGTGTCGCTCACCACTTTTGCGTCGTTCGCCTCGATGTGGCTGATCCCGCGGCTGGAGGCCTTCCAGCGCGACAACCCCGAGATCGACATCCGCATCGACGCGAGCGACGTGGCGGTGGACCTCGAAGTGGCCGACGTGGACATCGCCCTGCGCTATGGCCCGCGCGAGGTCATGCCGCCCACCGCGGTGCGGCTGTTCGGCGAAAACCTGACGCCGGTGGCGAGCCCCTGGCTCATCAAGAGCAGCCCGCCGATCAAGACGCCGGAAGACATCACGCGCTTTACGCTGATCGAGGCGGGCGACGCGCACCGCACCCACCTCGAATGGCTGACGTGGCGGCGCTGGTTCGAGGTGAACGGCCTGGAACGCGCCCAGCCCAAGCGCTGGCTCTATTTCAACTACGCCTACCAGATGGTGCAGGCCGCACTGACCGGCCAAGGGGTGGTGCTGGCGCGCAGCTCGCTGATCGCCGAGAGCCTGGCCAACGGCGATCTGATCGAGGTGCTGCCCCAGCACCGCATGGATTCACCGATGTCCTATTGGCTCATCGCCGGCCCGCGCAACGCGCTGCGGCCCGAGATCAAGGCCTTCTGGGACTGGCTGCTGCTGCAGGCCGGCACCACGCGCGGGACCATCGGCGAGGTGCCCGACCCGGACACCATCGACGATATCGACTGAACGGGAATGCGGCCGCCGCCGGGCTGTTCGAAGGCGAGCCGCGCCTCCCCCTTGGGGGTGGCGTTACACGAAGCGAAAAGCCGGGGGGCTCAAGACGTCGGCCAGACGACGCCGTTGTCGTTGAGGATCGCGTCCAGCGGCAGGTCGTGCGCCTCGGGCTCGAAGTCGTCGAGAAAGCCGTGCGTGAAACCGAGGCCCACCGTGAATGGCCGGGGCTCCAGCGCCGCCAGCGTGCGGTCGTAGAAGCCGCCGCCGTAGCCCAGCCGGTAGCCGCCGGCGCTGTAGCCCACGCAGGGCACGAACAGCAGGGTCGGCACGATCAGCTCGGTGTCCTTGGGCTTGGGAATGCCGTAGGCGTCTTCTTCCATCTGGCAGCCGGGGTACCAGGCATGGAAGGTGAGCGTCTTGTGAACCTTGTCGATCACGGGAAGTCCGATGCGGCGACGCTGGGTTTCTTCCATGAGCTCGCCGTCTTCCTTCCAGCGGTGCAATGCGGGCAGCGGATCGAACTCGCCCTTGATCGGCCAGTAGGCGCCGATCACGGTGTCGGGCCGCCCGACCAGCCAGATGCGCATGACGCGCTGCAGCAGGTCGGCACGTGTCAGCCGATCCGGCATGGCCAGGCGTTGTTCGATCAATGCCTTGCGCAGCTGGTCCTTCAGAAAACTCGCCGTCGCCGAAGTGTCGGCACCCTTTGACTTGTCCATAATCCCCCGATGCAGTTCCCAAGCATTTTGGCATCCACGCGCAGCCGCCCGCGCAATGCAACGCCAGCCGTTGCTTTTTCCCTCGTCCTGACTGCCGCCGCACTGCTCTTTCATCCCCCCGCCAGCGCACAGACCAACACCAACGACGACGTGCTGGTGCAGATGAAGCAGGCCTTCCAGCGCGGCGACAAGGCCCGCCTCACCGCCCTGCTGCCGCAAGCCCGGGGCCACGCGCTCGAACCCTGGGCCGCCTATTGGGAACTGAAGGCCCGCCTGCAGGAAGCCGCCCCCAACGAAGTGCAGGACTTCTACGCCCGCTACCCCGGCACCTACCAGGAAGACCGCCTGCGCAACGACTGGCTGCTGCTGCTCGGCCAGCGCCGCGACTGGGACGGCTTTGCCGCCAACGTGGCCGGCTACCGCATGGGCGACGACGCGCAGGTGCGCTGCTACGCGATCCTGGCCGAGACGCTGCGCTCGGGCACCGCCACCCAGGCCCAGGCCGACGACGTGCGCCGCGCGTGGCTCGGCCAGAAAGACGCCGACGACGGCTGCCTCACCGCCGCCGACCGCATGGTGGCCTCCCGCCTCATGTCGCCCAACGACGCCTGGAAGAAGGCGCGCCTGGCCATCGAGGCCAACCGCCCGCAGGCCGCACGCGGCGCCGTCACCATCGCCGCGCCCGACGCGCTGCCGCTCTTCGAGGAGCTCAACGCCAGCTCGGCCAAGTTCCTGACCGGCCGCGCCTTCGTGGCCGCCAAGTCGCGCAAGGAGCTGGTGGTGCTCGCGCTCATCAAGGTTGCGATCGCCGATCCCGACATGGCCGCCTCGCAACTGGACAGCAAGTGGGGTCCGATGCTCTCGTCCGAAGAGCGCAACTGGCTCTGGGGCACCATCGGCCGCGCATCGGCCAACAAACTCTCGCCGCAGGCCGTTGGCTATTTCGCCAACGTCACGAAGAACGGCGACCTGTCCGACGACATGCTCGGCTGGCGCGTGCGCTCCGCATTGCGCGCCGGCCAGTGGAAGGACGTGGCGCCCGCCATCAACGCCATGAGCGAAACCGCCCAGCTCGACCCCACCTGGGTCTACTGGAAGGCCCGCGCCCTCGCCACCGAACGCAGCGACGAGCGCCGCGCCCAGGCCCGCGACCTCTACACGAGCATCGCCGGCACGCGCGGCTTCTACGAGATGCTCGCGCTCGAAGAGCTGGGCCAGCGCGTCGTCGCGGCCACGCGGCCCGCGCCGCTCACGCCCGAAGAAAAGGCCGCCGCGCGCGGCAACATCGCGCTCAACCGCGGCCTCTACGCGATCGCGATCGGCCTGCGCTCCGAGGGCACGCGCGAGTGGAACTACGCCACCAACCTGCACGACAAGGGCGGCATGGACGATCGCGCGCTGCTCGCCGCGGCCGACTTCGCCTGCCAGCGCGAGGTGTGGGACCGCTGCATCAACACCAGCGAGCGCACCAAGGGCGCGATCGACGTGGAGCAGCGCTTTCCGATGCCGTTCCACGACACGGTGCTGCGCAAGAGCCAGGACATCGGCCTGGACCCGGCCTACGTCTACGGCCTCATTCGCCAGGAAAGCCGCTTCATCATGGACGCCCGCTCGGGCGTCGGCGCCTCGGGCCTGATGCAGGTCATGCCCGCCACCGCGCGCTGGACGGCCCGCAAGATCGGCATGACCGACTTCACGCCCGGCCAGATCAACGACCGCGAGACCAACATCACCATCGGCACCAACTACCTGAAGCTCGCGCTCGACGACTTCGACGGCTCGATGGCGCTGGCCGCTGCGGCCTACAACGCCGGCCCGGGGCGCCCGCGCAACTGGCGCAACGGCCCGGTGCTCGACGCCGCGATCTGGGCCGAGAACGTGCCCTTCAGCGAGACCCGCGACTACGTGAAGAAGGTGCTGGCCAACACCACCAACTACGCGGCGATCATCAGCGGCCGGCCGCAGTCGCTGAAGGAGCGCCTGGGCCGCGTCGGTCCGCGCGACGCCTCGGAACCCGAGCCGAACAAGGACCTGCCCTGAAATATGAGCCCCCACGCTCATCACTTCGTGCATTCGCTGCCCTCCGAGGGGGCGCAGGCCCCCTTTGGGGCGGCCCGGCGGAAGGCCTGAGATGAGCTGGCGCGACGAAGTCCTGGACACCATCGCCTCCGAGTTCTCGGACGTGACGGACGTCGCGCAGCTCACGCGCATCATCGTCCGCCTCACGCTCGCGGCGATCCTGGGCTTCGTGCTGGGCTTCGAGCGCGAGCAGCAGGGCAAGGCGGCCGGCGTGCGCACCCACATGCTGGTGGCGATCGGCTCGGCGATGTTCGTGCTGATCCCGCAGCAGACGGGCATCGTGCCGGCCGACATGAGCCGCGTGATCCAGGGGCTGGTGGCGGGCGTGGGCTTTCTCTGCGCCGGCACCATCCTCAAGCAGGGCAAGGACGAATCGCACGTGCAGGGCCTCACCACCGCCGCGGGCCTCTGGATGACGGCGGCCATCGGCATGGCCTGTGGGCTCGGCCGCGAGGCGACCGCCGTGCTGAGCGCGCTGCTGGCGCTGGCGGTGCTGTCGCTGGTGCCGCGGCTGGTGAACCTGCTGGAGCGCGCCGCCCCCAAGAACGATGCGCAAGGCGCGCCGCGCGTGCTCGCCTCGCCGCACGACACGCCGCACGTCAAGCCGCGCGACGACTGACTGGCATCGGCCCCGCATCAATTCGCACCGCGTTCGGCATCAATGGCCGCGCGCCTGCCGGCTAGCATCGAAGGCTTTGCACCGAACCCGAACCGGAGGAACCCCTGATGCGCAAGCTCTACATCGGCAACAAGAACTACTCGTCGTGGTCCATGCGCCCCTGGGTGCTCATGAAGCAGGCCGGCATCGCCTTCGACGAAGTGATGGTGCGCTTCGACTCCTTCGAGGCCGAGTCGCAGTTCAAGCACACGATCGCCGCGATCAACCCCGTGGCCAAGGTGCCGGTGCTGGTCGATGGCGACCTGGTCGTCTGGGACACGCTGGCCATCGCCGAATACCTGGCCGAGACCTTTCCCGAGAAGCAACTGTGGCCCCAGGGCGTTGCCGACCGCGCACGCGCGCGCAGCATCTGCGCCGAAATGCATTCGGGCTTCGGGGGCCTGCGCGGCCACTGCGGGATGAACATCGAGGCGTCGCTGCCAGAAGTCGGCGCGAAGCTGCTCGAGGAGCAGCCCGACGTGCGCAGCGACCTCGACCGCATCGTGCAGATGTGGAGCGACCTGCTCGACACGCACGGCGGCCCGCTGCTGTTCGGCGGATTCACCATTGCCGACGCGTACTTCGCGCCCATCGGCACGCGCATCAAGACCTATGGGTTGCCGGTGCCGCCGGCCATCTCGGCCTACATCGAACGCGTGCAGGCGCTGCCGGGCATCAAGGCCTGGATCGACGAAGCGCTGGCGGAGAAAGACTTCCTGCAGTTCGAAGAGCCCTACCGCACGGCGCGGTAAGGCTTTCGGAGCAGGTGCGGGGGCTCAGAACCGGTAGGTTGCCGAGAGGAAGGTGACGATCGGGTTGAGCTTCAGGCTCGCCTCGCTGCGGGCGACCGGCAGGCCGGTGATCGAGGTCGTGGTCAGCTTGGCCTTGGTCTTCAGCGGGATGTACGACACCGAGAACGAGATGCCCCAGTGCTTGTCGAACTGGTAGGCGATACCGGCGTTGAGCACGGGTGCGAACGAGCTGTCGAGCTTGGCGGTGGTGTTGACCGAATACGGCGATTGGCGGAACTGGCTGGCCAGCGCGCCCTGCAGGTTCGAGGTCAGCTTCACGTCGCTGTACCAGACGTAGGTGGCGCCCAGGCCGACGAACGGACGGAAGGCGTCGTTGCCTTCGTTGAAGTTGTACTTGACCAGGACCGTCGGGCTCCACTGACGGGCTTCGCCCAGTTCGCCCACGCGGGCGAGCGTGCCCTTGCCCTCGAGCTTGAACTTCGGCGGAACGCCCAGCACGCCTTCCACGGCCCAGTGGCTATCGATGAAGTAGGCCAGGCTCAGGCCGAGCGTGTCCGAGTCCTTGACGCTGGCGCCCGACCCTTGCAGCACGCTCTGCACCGGCGCCGTCACTGTGAGCGGCTTGCTCGAATCCTGGGGCGCCAGGTGAAACCAGCCCGCCCCCGCGACCCAGTCGCCGGCGTTTTGCGCCAACGCGCTGCCGGACGCCAAGGCACCCAGAGCCGCCAGTGCAAACATTGTTTTCTTCATGATGTGAATGCTCCTTTGGTTGAAAAATCCCCGTCAACGCGGTGCCGGCCCGTGGCGGGCGCTGCGTTCGAGCAAATAAACGAACGTTCGTTCTGTTTGCAATTCGGATTATCGAACGCTCGTTCTATTTAACGGGTCCGGGGTATCCCTATCTCGCGCCCCGTGCTCATTCCCACCTCATTCGGCGTCGTCCCGCCGCTGCGTCCCTACACTGCGGCCATGAAAATCTTTCTCGTCGGCGGCGCCGTCCGCGACCGGCTGCTCGGGCGCCCGGTGTCCGACCACGACTGGCTGGTCGTCGGCGGCACGCCCGAAGCCATGACCGCCCGCGGCTACCTGCCCGTGGGGCGCGACTTCCCGGTGTTCCTGCATCCGCAGACGCGCGAGGAATACGCCCTCGCCCGCACCGAGCGCAAGAGCGCGCCCGGCTACCGCGGCTTCACCATCCACACCGCGCCCGACGTCACGCTGGAGCAGGACCTCGCCCGGCGCGACCTCACCATCAACGCCATCGCGCTGCCAGCCGAACTGGTGGGCGCGGACGGCCAATTCGAGCCCGACCCCGACAAATTGGCCGACCCCTTCCACGGCCAGCGCGACCTGCAGCACAGGCTGCTGCGCCATGTGACCGACGCGTTCCGCGAGGACCCGGTGCGCATCCTGAGGGTGGCGCGTTTCGCCGCCCGCTTCGACGATTTCTCCGTCGCGCCCGAAACCATGGAACTGATGCGCGAAATGGTCCGTGCCGGCGAGGCCGATGCGCTGGTGCCCGAGCGCGTCTGGCAGGAGCTGGCGCGCGGCCTTGCGGAAACGCGCCCCTCGCGCATGTTCGAGGTGCTGCGCGGGTGCGGCGCGCTCGCGGTGCTGCTGCCCGAAGTCGATCGGCTCTGGGGCGTGCCGCAGCCCGAACTCCATCACCCCGAGATCGACACCGGCGTGCACCTGATGATGGTCGTGGACACCAGCGCGCGCCTTGCGGCCTCGCTGCCGGTGCGCTTTGCCTGCCTGATGCACGACCTGGGCAAGGGCACCACGCCCGCCGACGTGCTGCCGCGCCACATCGGCCACGAGAAGCGCAGCGTCGAGCTGCTGCATGCGGTGTGCGACCGCTGGCGCGTGCCGGTCGAGATCCGCGAGCTGGCCGAGGTGGTGGCGCGCGAGCATGGCAACGTGCACCGCAGCGGCGAACTCGATGCGGCGCCGCTGGTGCGCCTGCTGGAGCGCTGCGACGCCTTCCGCAAGCCCGCGCGCTTTGCCGAGGTGCTGCTGGCCTGCGAGTGCGATGCGCGCGGCCGGCTCGGTTTCGAGGACAAGCCCTACCCGCAACGCGAGCGCCTGCTGGCCGTGCTGGCCACCGCCGCAGCCGTGCCCACCGAAGTGGTCGCGCGCAAGGCGCAGCAGTCGGGCGCCACCGGGCCGCAGATTGGCGATGCCATCCATCGCGCGCGCATCGAGGCCGTAGCGGCGTCGCTGGCCTGAAGAAACGGCACGGCACGCCCCGCGTTTCACCGGCGCGGCGGGCACGCCTTCCGGCACTTCTCCCGACGGATCGCCTTGCTGGGATCGATCGGGTGAATGACACCCGGCCGACGCTGTCGCATGGCCAGCGCCTGCAGCGCCGATTCGGGCTGAAGGCGCCGCGCGTGCTGGGTGACCGGCGAAACCGCGCCCGAGCGGCTGCATCGCGTGCCCGCCTCCGGCGTGCCGGTGCCCGGTGAGCGCGGCCACGCTGCTGCGTGCGCTGGCCGATTTCGCGCCCGCGCTGCGCCACGCTGTCGCTTGGCGTGCACCATGGAAATGGCGGCGCACGCCGCGCAGCACGTCCGGTTTTGGCCGACACACGGCGTCCGAAGCGCGTGTTATGGTTTTTCCCAATGCCAAAGTCCTCCGACAGCAACATGCAGTTGCCTCCTCCGCTGGGCCGGGACGCCGCCCTTTTCCTCGACTTCGACGGCACGCTGGTCGGCCTTGCGCCCACCCCTGAGGCCATCGAAATTCCGCCCGCGCTCGTCGCCCTTTTGAGCGACCTGCGCGACCAGCTCGGCGGCGCCCTGGCCGTGGTGTCGGGCCGCCAGATCGACTCGATCGACCGCTTCCTCGCGCCGCTTCGGTTGCCTGCGGCCGGCGAGCACGGCGTGCAGCGCCGCGACGCCAAAGGCCACATGCAGGAGCAGCACGCGCCCGACCTCGTGCCCATCCTTGAAATTGCCAACGAACTTGCGCGCGTGCACGAAGGCCTGCTGGTGGAGCGCAAGCACGCCGCCATCGCCCTGCACTACCGGCTCGCGCCGCAGCTGGAGGCGGTGTGCCGCGATGCGATGTCGCGCGCGATCGACGGCCGGCCGGCGCTCGAGCTGATGCACGGCAAGTTCGTGTTCGAAGTGAAGCCCGCCGGCGTCAACAAGGGCATCGCCATCGACGCCTTCATGACCGAGGCCCCCTTCGCGGGCCGCACGCCGGTCTTCGCGGGCGACGACACCACCGACGAGAGCGGCTTCGCAGTCGTGCAGCCGCGCGGCGGCATTGCGATCAAGGTCGGCTCGGGGCCGAGTCTTGCGCTGCATCGGCTCGAATCGCCGCGCGCGGTGTACGAATGGCTGGTGCAGGCGCGCGACATGCTGGTGGCCAAGCCTTCCACCCAGCCCGAAGAAGACACGCAAGACAAAACAGAAGACCCGAGGAGCCCCGGATGAGCGAAGAACAACTGTCGAAGGCGCCCGAGGACCGCGCCGGCGAGGCCCTGCCCGACGCCGCCGGCCCCGACGACCGCGCGCCGGTCGACGTGAAGGCTGCCGCCGCTCCGGGACCGCGCGGCTTCGGGCCGCCGGCCGAGCCGTCGCTGAACGTCGGCGTGATCGGCAACTGCGCCTACAGCGCGCTCATCGATGCGCGCGGCCGTGCCGTGTGGTGCTGCCTGCCGCGATTCGACGGCGACCCGGTGTTCAACGCGCTGCTGCATCCCGGCGAAGGCGCGGGTGCCTGGAGCATCGACATCGAAGACTTCGCCGAAGCCAAGCAGTGGTACGAGCCGAACACCGCCGTGCTGCGAACGCAGCTCTTCGACAGCGCCGGCCAGGGCATCGAGATCACCGACTTCGCGCCGCGCTTCTACAGCCGCTCGCGCTACTTCCGCCCGCTGATGATGGTGCGCCGGATCCGCCCGATTGCCGGCGCTCCGCGCATCCGCGTGTCGCTTGATCCGCGCTTCCAGTGGGGCGCCTCGGAACCCATCGAGGTCACGCGAGGCAGCAACCACATCCGCTACGTCGGCCCCGACGTGACGCTCAGGCTGAACACCGACGCCTCGATCTCGCACATCCTCGCGCGGCAGCCTTTCGTGATCTCGCGCGAATACAACTTCATGTTCGGCGTGGACGAGACGCTGCTGGACGGCATTGCCGACACGGCGCGCAAGTTCGAGCAAGAGACCATCGCCTACTGGCGCACCTGGAGCAAGCGCCTGGCGATTCCCTTCGAGTACCAGGACGCGGTGATCCGCGCCGCCATCACGCTCAAGCTCTCGCTGTATGAAGACACCGGCGCCATCGTCGCGGCAATGACCACCAGCATCCCCGAGGCGCCGGGCAGCCAGCGCAACTGGGACTACCGCTACTGCTGGCTGCGCGATGCCTTCTTCGTGGTGCGCGCGCTCAATTCGCTGAGCGAGGTGGGCACGATGGAAGACTACCTGCGCTGGCTCGGCAACGTGGTGATCGGCTCGCACGGCGAGCACATCCAGCCGCTCTACGGCATCGGGCTGGAGCGCGAACTGCCCGAGTCGTTCGTCGAAGGCCTTCCGGGCTACCGCGGCATGGGCCCGGTGCGCGTGGGCAACCAGGCGCAGGAGCATTTCCAGCACGACGTATACGGCAACATCGTGCTCGGCGCGGCGCAGGCCTTCCACGACCATCGGCTGCTCGCCCGCGCGGGCCTGGCCGAATTTCCGCATCTCGAGGCGGTCGGCGAACAGGCGGTGCGGGTGTACGGCACGCCCGACGCCGGCATGTGGGAACTGCGCACGCGCGCCCGCGTGCACACCAGCTCGGCGCTGATGAGCTGGGCCGCCTGCGACCGTCTCTCCAAGATCGCGCGCCGGCTGGAGCTGGCCGACCGCGCCGCCTACTGGCACGGCCATGCCGCGCGCATGAAGGAAGAGATCCTGGCCAAGTCGTGGTGCGAAGAGCGCCAGGCCTTCGCGGAAAGCTTCGGCGGGCACGAGCTCGACGCGAGCATCCTCTTGATGGTCGAGGTGGGCCTGATCGACGCGCGCGACCCGCGCTTCATCTCCACCGTCGACGCCATGGAAAAGTCGCTTTGCGACGGTCCCTACATGCGCCGCTACGAGGCGGCCGACGATTTCGGCAAGCCCGAGACCGCCTTCAACATCTGCACCTTCTGGCGCATCGACGCACTTGCCAAGATCGGCCGCAAGGCCGAGGCACGCCAGATCTTCGAGACCATGCTCGCAGCGCGCAATCCGCTCGGCCTGCTCTCGGAAGACACCCACCCGGTCACGGGCGAGATGTGGGGCAATTTTCCGCAGACCTATTCGATGGTCGGCATCATCAATGCGGCTGTGCGTCTGTCCGCTCCCTGGGATTCCTGCATATGACAACGACAGCCCCCCGGCTTTTCACTCGCTTCGCTCGTGTAACTCCACCCCCCGAGGGGGAGGCGCGGCCCGCCTTGGGGCGGCCCGGCGGCGGCCGCAGGGAGGCTCCATGAGCCGCCTCGTCGTCGTTTCCAATCGCGTGGCCGACCCACGCAAGCCCGCTGCCGGCGGCCTGGCCGTCGCATTGGGTGAAAGCCTGCAGCAAAGCGGCGGCCTCTGGTTCGGCTGGAGCGGCCAGATCGTGGAGGACGGCCCCACCGGCGAAGGCGAGTTGCACAAGCAGCAGGCCGGCAAGGTCACGCTCGCCACCATCGACCTGAGCCGCGAGGACCACGACAGCTACTACTTGGGCTACAGCAACGACGTGCTCTGGCCGGTGTTCCACAACCGCCTGGACCTGGCCCACTTCGACGCCGGCTTCATCGGCGGCTACCGGCGCGTGAACCAGCTGTTCGCGCGCAAGCTGCTGCCGATGCTCAAGGAAGACGACGTCATCTGGATCCACGACTACCACCTGATGCCGCTGGCCGCCGAGCTGCGCGCCATGGGCTGCAAGCAGCGCATCGGCTTCTTCCTGCACATTCCGCTGCCGCCGCAGATCATCGTGGCGGCCATTCCGCAGCACGAGTGGCTGATGCGCTCGCTGTTCTCCTACGACCTGATCGGCTTCCAGGCCCAGCAGGACGTGCAGCACTTCGAGCACTACGTGCGCAACGAGGCGCACGGCGAGTACCTGGGCAACGAGATGTACCGCGCCTACGGGCAGACGGTGCGCTGCAGCGCCTTCCCCATCGGCATCGACGTCGACGAATTCGCCGCGCTCACGCACGCGAAGGAATCGCGCGACATGTACGAGACCATGAAGCGCGAGTATTCGAGCCGGCGCCTCCTGCTGGGCATCGACCGGCTCGATTACTCCAAGGGCATTCCGCAGCGCGTGCGCGCGTTCCGCGAACTGCTTGCGAACTATCCGGAGAACCGGCGCAGCGCGACGCTGATCCAGATCGCCTCGCCCACGCGCGAGACGGTCGATGCGTATGGCGACATCCGGCGCGAGCTGGAGTCGCTGTGCGGCGCGATCAACGGCGACTACGGCGAGCTCGACTGGATGCCGGTGCGCTACATCCACCGCATGGTGGCGCGCAAGCGCGTGCCTGGCCTCTGCCGTGCCGCGGCCGTGGGGCTGGTGACGCCGCTGCGCGACGGCATGAACCTCGTCGCAAAGGAATACATCGCGGCGCAGGACCCAGCCGATCCGGGCGTGCTGGTGCTGTCGCGCTTCGCGGGCGCGGCCGAGCAGTTGAAGGAAGCGCTGCTGGTGAATCCGTACGACACGCACGGCACGGCCGAGACGGTGCAGCAGGCGCTGCACATGCCCTTGGAGGAGCGGCGCGAGCGCCACCAGAAGCTGCTGTCGCGCATCCGCGAGCAGGACATCCATTGGTGGCGGCGGACCTTCCTCGACGCATTGCGCGAGGCGGCCAGCGAACGCTGAGGCTGCCGTTCGGGGCGGCGATCACGCCAACGGGCGGGCCGCACAAGCCGAGCGCCTCCTGTGCGCAGGGCATCGGGTGCTCCCCGCAGCGAAATCAAGGAGGAGGCCGCAGGCCGGGGGACATTCGCGGAGGGGAGTACCCGGTGGCCTGTGCACCCGCCCTGAATGCTCCAGTTACCAGCCAGTGAGCAGCCGCACAAAGCGCATCACTGGCCGGCCCTCGGCAGAGGCCGAGCCCGCCGCAGGCGACATCTGGGGCGAATGGACCCGCAAATGCACAGGCGTCAGCGCCGATACCTCGATCCACCCGCCGTGCTCCATGCGATGCATGTCGCCTTCGTCGAGCGCCGTCTCGCTCATGAACACCGTGCCGCCGAACCAGCCCGGCGGCGACACGACCCGCACGCGCCCCTCGGCCACCTGCAGCCAGGTGCCCGCATCGACGCAGGTGCGCAGGGACTGGCCGGGCTCCAGGACGATGGAGTCGGGTGCTTGGGACAGCGTGGTGATCATGGCGAGCCTCGGGTGGTGGGTGAAGAGCGATTCGGCGAGTCCAGATCGTAGAAATTCGGCCGCCCGAAAAACAGGCACAACCATCGGCTATTCGCACCGGAACAGCCGCCGGCCAGCCCATCTGTTATGGTCGTTTTCCCGTTCAACTGCATCTGTTTTCGGATGCCCGTTTGGGGGAGCATCGACGCCATGGACTCGCTACCGCTCTACCGGCAACTCGCAGCGCACTACGTGGACGCCATCCACACCGGCTCGCTCAAGCAGGGCGACAAGCTGCCCTCGCTGCGCAGCCTCATGCGCCTGCACGAGATCAGCCTCTCGACCGCGCTGCAACTGTGCCGCGCGATGGAGAGCGACGGCTGGGTCGAGGCGCGCGACCGCTCGGGCTACTTCGTGCGGCGCCCGCAGCGCCTGGCCATCGCGCCGATGGAGGAACCGGTGGCCGACGTGCCGCCGGACCCCGCGCAGTTCGTCAGCATGCGCACCCGCATGGCCAACTTCATGGCACGCGGGCGCCATGCGGGCGTGAAGCTCAACTTCGCCATCGCGCGCGCCGCGCCCGAGCTGTACCCGGCCGAGGCCCTCCGCAATTCCATGACGCGGGCGCTGCGCCAGCGGCCCGAGCTGCTGACCACCGCTTCTTCGCAGAAGGGGCACGAGCAATTCCGCGAGGCCGTGGCGCAACGCAGCCTGCGCGTCGGCATGACGGTGTCGCCCGACGAGGTGCTGGTCACCAACGGCTGCATCGAGGCGCTGAACCTCGCGCTGCGCGCGGTCGCCAAGCCCGGCGACACCGTGGCCGTGGAGTCGCCCACCTTCTACGGCCTGCTGCAGGTGCTCGAGAGCCTGGGCATGCGCGCGCTGGAGATCCCGACCAGCCCGCAGACCGGCATTTCCATCGAGGCGCTCGACCTCGCGATCCACACCTACGACGACATCAAGGCCGTGGTGGTGGTACCGCACCTGCAGAACCCCATCGGCAGCGTGATGCCCGATGCCCACAAGCAGCGGCTCGTGCAGCTGTGCGAGAGCCACGGCATCGCACTCGTCGAAGACGACACCTACAGCGACCTGGTGGAGGCCGAGGTGCCGCTGCGCGCCGTGAAGTCGTGGGACCGCACGGGCAACGTGATCTATTGCGCCTCGCTGCACAAGGTGCTGGCGCCGGGCCTGCGCCTGGGCTGGATCACCGCGGGGCGCTGGCATGCGCAGGTCGAAATGCTCAAGTACGCGCAGACGCGCAACAACGAGGCGCTGGCGCAGATCGCCGCGGGAGAGTTCATCGCGAGCGGCGGCTACGACCGGCACCTGCGGCGCCTGCGCGACCGGCTGCACGTGCAGCGCGACCAGACGGCCGACGCCATCGCGAAGTACTTTCCGCCGGGCACGCGGCTGAACCTGCCGCGCGGCGGCCTGCAGCTGTGGGTCGAGCTGCCCGAGCAGCGTTCGTCGGTCACAGTGTTCGAGGCCGCGCTGCGCGAGCACATGCTGGTGTCGCCGGGTGCGCAGTTCTCCAACTCGGGGCGCTTCGACAACTACCTGCGCATCAACTGCGGCTGGCCGTATTCGAAGGCGGTGGACGCAGGGTTGCAGCGGCTCGGAGAGATCGTCTCGGCCACGCGCAAGCTGCCGAGGGCCGCCGACGCCTAGACGATGTAGAAGACGACGGCGTCGCGCCGCGCGGCCGCCTCGGCAAAGAAGCGCTTCACGCCTTCCATGAAGTCCGCCAGATCCTCTGCGCTGCCCTGCCAGGTCTTCGCCCAATAGAGCTCGGCGAACTGCGCCGGCTCGCCGGTGAACCGCGCCACCAGCTCGGGCACGCTGCGCCGCGCCAGCCGGGCCGCCGCGCGCTCGACGTGGCTGGCCGTGAGGTAGATGCAGCCCAAGCCCTCGGTGCCTTCGAGCTCTTCGCCGTCCACGGCTTCGGGCAGCAGCACGCGCACCACGTCCCAGGCCTGCTCCACCGTCTGGCTGGCGTGCGGCCCGCCCTTGTCCTGCGAGGTGTGGAAGAGGAAGCCCGGCACGCGCGACGGATCGATGACCAGCTCGCGGAGCCGGTAGCGGTCGAAGGCGTAGAACGCGCCCCCGATGCTCACGTGCTCGGCTCCAGCCGCGCGGCCCGCGCGACCGCCGCCAGCGCGAGGCTCACGTTGTCGATGTTGCGCTGCGCATTCGCGAGGTTGCCGGAGTGGTCCGGCGCGCAGATCTGGTTGAGCAGCAGGGTGCGCTTGAAATGCTTGAGCGCCTCGCGCAGGTCGCCCTCTTCCTGCGCGATCAGGCCCAGGTCGTTGTGGGCGGTGGCGGCGCTGGTGGAGATGCCCCGGCAGCTGCGCTCCTGGATGGCCAGCGCGCGTTCGAACAACGGCTTGGCGTGTTCGGACTCGTTGCGCGACATGTGCAGCTGGGCGAAATTGATCAAGAGGTCGGCGTGCAGGTCGGCATCGCCCTCCTCCGGTGGAAGCTTGTCCAGGTGCACCATGGCCCGCGCATAGCAGAGCTCGGCCTTCTGGTCCTGGTCGGTGTTCGCGTAGAGAAACGCCAGGTTGTTGATGGCCCGCACCACCTCGTCGGTCGAGTTGCCCTTGCTCAGCGCCACGGCCATCGCGATGGTCTTCTTGTAGAGGCCCTCCGCTTCGTCGGAGCGGCCCGCGCCGGCGTGCAGCAGCGCGAGCGTGTTGCTCGGGCCGAGGCGCCAGCTGTCGTCCAGGCCCAGCTGGTCGATGATGGCCAGGCACTCGTCCAGCAGGGACACGGCCTTGTCGTGCCATTGCAGCTGGCGGCAGAACTCGGCATGGCTGACCAGGTGGAACACGACGGCCTCGCCAAGCCCGCCGCACAGCTGGCGGCTGGTGTGGACAGCCTCGGCGCAGAGCCGCTCGGCGAGTGCCAGGTCGCGCCGCTCGAAGGCGGCCTTGTAGCGCCGCTCCTGGTCTTCGAGGAGGCCCAGCAGCACGGTGTCGTCGCCGGTGCGGCCATCCGCGGAAAGCTGTGCGGGCAGGTGCGCGTGGCGCCGGCGCGCGGCGGCATGCTCGCCGATGCCGGCCAGGGTCATGGCCAGCGTCTTGCGGACGATCGCCATGTCTTCGGGCCGCATGCCGGTCTGGTGGCCGATGGCAAGGCTTTCCTCGAGGCTGGCCTTGGCCTGGTCGAACGCCTTGAACTGGTAGCAGGCCTGGCCGTGCATGCACAGCGACGTCGCCAGGTTCTGGTGCGGTCCCTTGAAGACCTTGCGCGCATTGGCGACGATCTGCTCGCCCAGCGCCACGGCCCTGGCCCAGTCGCGCACCTCGGTCGCGGCGAGGAAGCGTTCACGCAGTTCGTCGGCCTGGCCGAGCGCTTCGAGGTCGTAGGCCTGGGCGGCGGGGCGGCGGACGGCGTCGCTTTCGTCCTGCCCCTGCAGGCGCTTGAGCCGCACGTGGACCCAGTAGATGTCCAGCAGCAGCCAGGCGCCCAGCAGAGCGAGAGCGATGCGCGAGCCCGGCAGGTTGCCGACCCCGGCCAGCAACATCAGCAGTTGCGCCGCGCCGCCCAGGTAGCTTCCCAGGTAGAAACGGTGCGCACCCAGGAAGCCGCCCACCACGAGCAGCAGCCAGGCGAACTGCTTGCGGCGGGGCGACCGGGGTGGCGGGATGCGCATGGTTCGCCGAGCGTATGGCTGCGTGGCCGCTCAGTCCAGCAAAGCCAGCGCGGCGTAGTCGCCGACCTTCTCGCCGAGCCCCGCGGGCACCAGCAGCACGCCGCGGGTGAGCGGCATCAGCTTGCCGTCGATCTGCGCCTGCAGCCGCGGCAGCAGGAAATCGCGGTGGTGCCAGAACACGCTGCCGCCCAGGCTGATGCGCTCGAGGTCCAGCGTGATGATCATGTTGTAGAGCATGCGGCCCATCACGCGGCACAGCGCATCCACGATTTCCAGCGAATGCGGCTCGCCGGCCGACGCGGACGAGAACAGATCGGGGGCGGGCTGGCCGAAGCGGCGCGAAATCGAATTGCCGGCCACGAGCGCCTCGACGTCGCCCAGGTTGCCGCAACCGCACAGGGCGCCGCTCGCATCGTCGACGACGAAGCTGTGCCCCGCATGGCCCGCATTGCCGTTCTTGCCGCGCAGCGCACGGCCGTCGACGCACAGGCCCACACCGACGCCGGTGCTCCAGGTGGCATAGGCGCAGTGATCGAATCCCTTGAGCGCGCCCCAGTGGCGTTCGGCTTCGAGCCCGGCCACCGCATCGTTCTCCACGCGCACCTGCCCGAAGCGCCTGGCCAGCGGCGCCTCGATGATCGCGGTCATCCACTGGTTGGGCAGGCCGCGCGCCGGACCGGCAATGCCGCCGCAGATGTTGGGCGTCGCCAGTTCGACCATGCCATCGCGCAACTCGAAAGGGCCCGTCGACGACACACCCACGCGATCGATGGTGGCGGGGTCGACGCCCTGCTCGGCGCAGACCTCGTCGATCATCCGCATGATCTGCACCGCCACGGCGTCGTTGTCGCCGGTCTTGGCGGTCGGCTCGCTGCGGCGGCCGATCAACGGCGCATCGCTCGAGGCGGAAAGGCTCACGGCGACCTTGGTGCCGCCGATGTCAACGCAGGCTCTCATTGCGGGTTTTCTTTTCTCTGTCGTCTAAAGAAGGCGCGCCACCAGCGCCGCAATCATGCTGAGCACCAGGGTGCTCGCAATCGGCAACTGCCAGTCGCGGCCGAAGGCGCGAAACTCGAAATCGCCGGGCAACCGTCCGAAGCCGAAGCGGCGCAGCCACGCGGTCAACCCGCTCATGAGCACCAGTGCGAGGACGACGACGATCAGCCAGCGGAACATGGGAACAGTCTAGGCCGCGAGCACGGCCATGGCTTGTCGGTGGAGTTCGGGCGTTGCGGCAGCAATTACCCTACCGTCGGATTTCAGGTTCAGCGGCCGGCCCTGCCAGTCGGTGATGACGCCGCCCGCGGCCTCGATCAGCCCGGCGGGGCCCAGGTAGTCGTAGGGCTGCAGGCCGGTCTCGACCACGAGGTCGATGGTGCCGCCGGCCAGTTGGGCGTAGCCGTAGCAGTCGCCGCCGAAGCGGCGCATCGCGCACTGGCGGCTGAGCCGGTCGAACGCCTGCCAGTCGGCGGGCGCGAAGATGTCGGGCGAGGTGGTGACGATGCGGGCCTTGGCCACCTCGGTGCATGTGCTCACGCGCACCGGCTGGCCGTCGCGCGTGGCGCCCTGGCCGGCCTGGCCGATCCAGCGCTCCTTGAGCACCGGCATGTCGATCATGCCGAGCACCACGCGCTCGCCCTGCAGCACCCCGATGAGCGTGCCCCACAGCGGCGAGCCGGTGATGAAGCTGCGAGTGCCGTCGATCGGGTCGAGCACCCAGATGCGTTCGGCGTCGAGCCGCTCGGGGCCGTGCTCTTCGCCGTAGATGCCGTCCGCCGGCACGCGGGTGCCGAGGATCTCGCGCATCGCCGTCTCGGCCGCGCGGTCGGCCAGCGTGACGGGGCTCTCGTCGGCTTTGGTGATGATGTCCAGCGGCGTGCGGAAGTAGTGCATCGACTTGGCGGCAGCCGCATCGGCCAGCGCCTGGGCAATCGGCGACAGATCGGGAGTGGGAGGGCTCATTGGGGAGAGTGAACGCGTGCCAAAAGCTGCGATTAGACCCGAGCCGGCGCCGGTTTGACACGACAAGGGCTGTCGCCCTAGCATGGCGCGAAAATTGCCAGGGATAGAACCAATGGCCTCCTTCAGATTCCTGCGCGCCGCGCTCCTCACCCTGCTGCTCGGCGCCTTTGCCGTGCTGGCCCAGGCCACGCCCTCCGACGCCGAGGAGAAGCTGATCGACACGCTGATCCAGCGCGTCTCGAAGATGAGCGCCATGGTGTTCCTGCGCAACGGCAACGAATACAACGCCGCCGATGCCGCCAAGCACATGCAGGCGAAGTACGACTACTTCAAAAAGGAACTGGCCACGGCAGAGGACTTCATCGAGCGCTGCGCCTCGCGCTCGGAGATGACCGGGCAGGCCTACAAGGTGAAGCTCACCAACGGCGCGGTGCGCGACGCCAACGAGTTCCTCAACAGTGAGCTGCGCGCGCTGCGGCAGCAGGCCAAGAAATCGAGCGGTTGAGCCGGCCGCCATCCAGCAGGGACTAGCGCTGCTGGCCCCAGCGCCGCACGGTCAGGCGCTCCAGCGTCTTGAAGCCCAGGCTTTCCACCAGGAGGCCGATCAACACCACCATCGCGAGGCCCGCAAACACGCGATCGGTGTAGAGCTCGTTGCGGTTCTGGAAGATGTACCAGCCCAGGCCCCCCTTGCCCGACGATGCGCCGAAAACCAGCTCGGCCGCGATCAGCGTGCGCCACGCAAAGGCCCAGCCGATCTTCAAGCCCGAAAGAATCGACGGCAGCGCCGCCGGCACCAGGATCTGCAGCACGTAGCGCAGGCCCTTGAGCCCGTAGTTGCGGCCTGCCATGCGCAAGGTTTCGGGCACGCCCTGGAAGCCCGCGTAGGTGTTGAGCGCCAGCGGCCACAGCACCGAGTGGATCAGCACAAACACCAGGCTGCCGCGTCCGAGGCCGAACCACAAGAGCGCGAGCGGCAGCAACGCGATGGCGGGCAGCGGGTTGAACATCGACGTCAGCGTGTCCAGCAGGTCGCGGCCGATCTGCGTGGACACCGCGAGCGTGGTGAGCGCAAAGGCCAGCAGCACGCCGGCCAGGTATCCCTGCAGCAGCACGGCCAGCGAGATGCGCACCTTCTCGATCAGCTCGCCGCTCGCAAGCCCGTCGAACAGCGCCGATGCGGTGGCAGTGAAGGTGGGCAGCAGCAGGTCGTTGTTCTGCCAGCGCGCCGCGAGTTCCCAGAGCACGGCGATGACGATGAGGATCAGGCCCTTGCGAACGCCGGCCTGCGCCCAGATGCGGGCGGGCAGCGGCAGCGTGCGTTCGAGCGGGACTTCGGTGAAGGGCTCGAGCGTGCGTTCGTATTCGGGTCGGATGGGGGGTGTGAGGGTGCTCATGGAGTTTTGCTCCTTCGCCTTGCGAGGGAAGGCTGGGATGGGGGCAAGCGGCGGTGGACAGGCCGACAGCAACGGATACGCCGCGCCCCCCCCACCCCCGCCCTCCCCCGGAAGGGGAGGGAGAAACGGCGGGTTCATGCCGTCGTCACCGCTTCGGGCTCTTCCTCGAACAGCATGTCGTGGATGCGCTGCCCCGTTCCTTGAAATTCGGCACCGCCCAGGCTTGCAAGCGAGAAGCCGTGGCTGTTGACCTCGGCGCGCATGCGCCCCGGATGCGGCGACAGCAGCGCCACGCGGTTGCCCACCACCAGCGCCTCTTCGATCGAATGCGTGACGAACAGCAGCGTGAAGCGCACCTCGTCCCACAGCTCGAGCAGCTCCTGCTGCATCTTTCGGCGCGTGAGCGCGTCCAGCGCGGCGAAGGGCTCGTCCATCAGCAGCACGCGCGGCTGCATCGCGAGCGCGCGGGCGATGGCCACGCGCTGCTTCATGCCGCCCGAGAGCTGGTGCGGATGCACGTCGGCGAACTTGGCCAGGCCCACTTTGTCGAGGTAGTGCAACGCGCGTTCATTCGCTTCTTTCTTGCCGAGCGTGCGCGATGCGAGCAGCGGAAACATGACGTTCTGCTTGACCGTCTTCCACGGCGGCAGTTGGTCGAACTCCTGGAACACGACGATGCGGTCGGGGCCGGGCTGCGTCACGCGCTGGCCATCGAGGCGGATCTCGCCTTCGACCGGCGCGATGAAGCCGCCCACCGCCTTCAGCAGCGTGGACTTGCCGCAGCCCGAGGGGCCGAGCAGCACGAAGCGGTCGGCAGCGTGGACGTCGAAGCTCACGCGGTGCGTGGCGCGCACGACGCGTTCGGGGGTGCGGTATTCGAGGCTGACGCCGTCGACCTGGAGCAGCGGCGCGGCGTCGTTCTTCTGGTCTTGCTCCCTCCCCTCCCGGGGGAGGGCTGGGTTGGGGGCAGACGGCGCCGGCTTCGTCACCGCTCTGCCCGCCCCCATCCCAACCTTCCCCCAGAGGGGGAAGGAGTCAACCTCCGAAGACGCCTTCGCCGTGCTCATCAGTTCCCCGAAGCGTTCTGCGCATCGTCGAAGAAATAGTCCTTCACCGACGCCGGCTTGTTCTTGATCGCGCCCACGCGGTGCATGAACTCCGCCAGCGCATAGGTGTTCTGCGGCGTGGTCTTGAACTGCACCTCGGGGTTCTTGATGATCTTGAGCAGCAGGTCGCGGTCGATCTTCGCGTTGCCCACCTTCAGGTAGATGTCGGCCGCCTTCTCGGGGTTGGCCGTGACGAACTTTGCCGCCTCGTCGAGCGCGTCGACGAACGCCTTGTAGGTCTTGGGGTTCTCGTTGCGGAATTTCTCGGTGGCGTACAGCACCGTGGCCGAGGCCGGACCGCCCAGGACCTGGTACGAATTGAGCACGATGTGCGCATTCGGATTGCCAGCCAGTTCCTGCTCCTGGAACGGCGGATTGCCGAAGTGGCCCGTGATCTCGGTGCCGCCCTTGATGATGGCCGCGGCCGCATCGGGGTGCGGCAGGGCCACGCTGATCTTGTCGAGCCGGTTGAATTCCTTGTCGCCCCAGAGCTTGGCCGAGGCGAACTGCAGCACGCGCGACTGCACCGACACGCCCACGGCAGGCAGCGCGATGCGGTCCTTCTCGGTGAAGTCGGCGATCGTCTTCACGTTCGGGTTGTTGCTCACCAGGTAATACGGGAAGTTGCCCAGCGAGGCCACGCCCTTGACGTTCTGCTTGCCCTTGGTGCGGTCCCACAGCGTGAGGAGCGGGCCGACCCCAGCGCCCGCGATCTCGATGTTGCCGGAGAGCAGCGCGTCGTTCACCGCCGAGCCGCCCGAGAGCTTGATCCACTCGACTTTGGCATCGACGCCCGCGGCCTTCGCGTGCTTCTCGATGAGCTTCTGCTCCTGCGCCACGTTGAGCAGCAGGTAGACGATGCCGAACTGCTCGGCGATGCGGATCTGGCCCTCGGCGTGCGCCGCGAGGCTGCCGGCGAGGAGGCCGAGACCGGTGACGAATGCAGCGGCCTTGCGTGTGAAGCGGTTCATGAAAAAAAGTCCGGAAAAAGAAAGATCAGAAAGGCGTGTCGCCGACGATGGTCGTGCGGTTCAGGCGCCGGCGCAGGTGGTCGGGCGTGCCGGCCGCCAGGTGCATCAGCGAGCGGTTGTCCCAGAACACCAGGTCGTGCGGCGCCCAGGTGTGGCGGTACACGAATTCGGGCTTCACGCTGTGCGCGAAGAGTTCGGCCAGCAACGCATCGCTTTCGTCCTGCGGCAGGCCGACGATGCGCGTGGTGAAGTGTTCGCTGACGAAGAGCGCCTTGCGGCCGGTCTCGGGGTGGGTGCGCACCACGGGCTGCACGGCGGGCGCGACCTGGTCGATCTGCGCCTGCGAGAGCTTGGGCCGCCACGGATTCTTGGCACGCAGCTCTTCGTACTTGGCCAGGTAGCTGTGCTCGGCCTTGAGCGGCAGGATGCGCTGCTGCAGGTCGGCCGGCAGCGCTTCCCATGCGAGGTGCTGGTCGGCGAAGAGCGTGTCGCCGCCTTCGCTCGGCAGCTCCTGCGCGTGCAGCAGCGAGCCGAGGCTGGGCTTGGGCTTGTACGAGATGTCGGAGTGCCAGTAGACGCCCGCGTCGCCCAGGCCGATGGGCTCGCCGTTCTCCTTGATGTTGGAGACGATGAGGATCTCGGGGTGGTTCTTGAGCTGGAACTGGTGCAGCACGTGGATTTCGAGCGAGCCGAAACGGCGGCTGAAATCGATGTGCGCTTGGGGGGTGATCTGCTGGTCGCGGAACACCAGGACGTGGTGGTCGAGGTGGGCGCGGTGGATGCGGGCGAAGTCTTCGGCGTTGATCGGCTTCGAGATGTCGAGGCCCAGGATTTCGGCGCCTACCGGGGCGGCGAAGGGGCGCACTTCGAAGTGCTGGCTTACGGCCTCGGGTTCGTTAGGGGAGAGAACGGCTGTCATGCCGGGAATGTAGGGGTGTGGCTTGGGTTTCCCAACGAACTCTTCGTTGCTAGCTTATGACTTGGTTTTTGGTTTTTCTTGTGGTTTTGGTTTTTTGGTCCGGGGCCGGGTCTCGCCCCGGCGGGCGACTTACTTTCTTTTGCTTCGCCAAAAGAACGTAAGCAAAGAAAAGGCGACCCTGCTGTCTGCGTCCCTTCGCTTCGCTACGGGCAACCTGCGGTGCTCGCGTTTCGCGGGGTCTCGCCCAAACTCGCTTCGCTCAAACAAGGGCGAGCCCTGATCCGCGAAACGCTGCGCTCCTCGGCGCATACAGAAGGGCTTTCGGACGCGCCATTGCTGCGCTCGGCTTTCGAGACGTTGCGGGCCTTCGCTTCGCTCGGCTTGGATTTGGCTCTCTCTACGACGATGGGCCTTTGCTCCACTCGGCCTGGATTGGCTCCCTCCCCTTCCGGGGGAGGGTTGGGGTGGGGGCA
>NZ_JXQQ01000134.1 GCF_000834655.1 Variovorax paradoxus | reverse complement strand
GGAGAAAGACATCGGGAACATTCGCGAGCGACGCGTTTGCATTGCTCCTTCCCCCTCTGGGGGAAGGTTGGGATGGGGGCAGGCAGGGCGCTCGATGGATACGCCGCTTGCCCCCACCCCACCCCTTCCCCAGCGGGAGAGGGAGAAAGACATCGGGAACATTCGCGAGCGACGCGTTTGCATTGCTCCTTCCCCCTCTCGGGGAAGGTTGGGATGGGGGCAGGCAGGGCGCTCGATGGATACGCCGCTTGCCCCCACCCATACCCTCCCCCAGCGGGGGAGGGAGAAAGACATCGGGAACATTCGCGAGCGACGCGTTTGCATTGCTCCTTCCCCCTCTGGGG
>NZ_JXQQ01000133.1 GCF_000834655.1 Variovorax paradoxus | reverse complement strand
CCCAGGTACTCGATCTGCCCCTCTGCGTTCCAGCGCACGAGATCACCCGTGCGGTACAGCCGGCCACCGCTGCCGAACGGGTCCGCCACGAAGCGCTCCGCACTCAGCCCCGGCTTGTTCAGATAACCCCGCGCAAGACTCACCCCGCCCAGGTACAGCTCCCCCGCCACGCCCCGTGGCACCAGGTTCATCTCCGCATCGAGCACATGGCCCTGCGTGTCGCTGATCGGCTGGCCGATGGGCACCAGCGCCTGCCCGTCGTCCCGGCAGGTCCAGCGCGTGACGTGGATGGTGGTCTCGGTCGGGCCGTACAGGTTCTGCAGCGTCGCACCGCTCAGCCGCTGCAAGGCTTCCTTCTGCGTCTCCGAGGGCATGGCTTCGCCCCCGCAGATGATGTGCTTCAGGCGCGTGCTCGCCTCGATGCCCGGATGGGCCAGGAAGGCCTGCAGCATCGCCGGCACGAAGTTCAGCGTGGTGATCTGGTGGCGCTGGATCAGCTGCACCAGCCGCTCGGGGTCGCGGTGGTCGCCGGGGTTGGCCACCACCAGCCGGGCCCCGGCGGTCAGGGGCCAGAACAGCTCCCAGCACGAGACATCGAAGCCAAAGGGGGCCTTGTGCAGCACGGTGTCTTCGCGGCCCAGGCCGTAGACGCGCTGCATCCAGGCCATGCAGCTGTGCAGCGCGTCGTGGCGGATGGCCGCGCCCTTGGGCTTGCCGGTGGAGCCGGAGGTGTAGATGACGTAGGCCAGGTGCTC
>NZ_JXQQ01000132.1 GCF_000834655.1 Variovorax paradoxus | reverse complement strand
ATCTCGGTGGTTTCCGAAACCATCACCACGCACGAGTACGAATCCAAGACCCTGGCCAAGGCCTTCGAGGAGATCACCGGCATCAAGGTGAAGCACGACCTGATCCAGGAAGGCGACGTGGTCGAGAAGCTGCAGACCTCGATGCAGTCGGGCAAGTCGATCTACGACGGATGGATTTCCGACTCCGACCTGATCGGCACGCACTACCGCTACGGGAAGATGATGAACCTGACCGACTACATGGCCGGCGCAGGAAAAGAGTGGACCAACCCTGGCCTGGACCTGAAGGATTTCATCGGCACGAAGTTCACCACCGCGCCCGACGGCAAGCTCTACCAGCTGCCCGACCAGCAGTTCGCCAACCTCTACTGGTTCCGCGCCGACCTGTTCGCGCGCAAGGACCTGAAGGACAAGTTCAAGGCCAAGTACGGCTACGAGCTGGGCGTGCCGCTCAACTGGAGCGCGTATGAAGACATCGCCGAGTTCTTCAGCGTCGACGTGAAGACCATCGACGGCAAGCCCATCTACGGCCACATGGACTACGGCAAGAAGGACCCGTCGCTCGGCTGGCGCTTCACCGACGCATGGCTCTCGATGGCCGGCACCGCCGACATCGGCAACCCGAACGGCATGCCGATCGACGAATGGGGCATCCGCGTGGCCGACGACAAGTGCACGCCGGTGGGTGCTGCCGTCTCGCGCGGCGGTGCGACCAACTCGCCGGCTGCCGTGTACGCGCTCACCAAGTACATCGACTGGATGAAGAAGTACGCGCCCAAGGAAGCGATGGGCATGACCTTCGGCGAATCCGGTCCGGTGCCGGCGCAGGGGCAGATCGCCCAGCAGATCTTCTGGTACACGGCCTTCACCGCCGACATGACCAAGAAGGGCCTGCCCGTGGTGAACGAGGACGGCACGCCCAAGTGGCGCATGGCGCCCGGCCCGAACGGCCCGTACTGGAAGCAGGGCATGCAGAACGGCTACCAGGACGTGGGTTCGTGGTCGTTCTTCAACGGCCATGACGCCAACAAGACCGCGGCCGCCTGGCTCTACGCCCAGTTCGTGACCTCCAAGAGCGTCTCGCTCAAGAAGACCATCGTGGGCCTGACCCCGATCCGCGAGTCGGACATCCAGAGCAAGGCCATGACCGACCTGGCGCCCAAGCTGGGCGGCTTGGTCGAGTTCTATCGCAGCCCGGCGCGCGTGGCGTGGACGCCCACCGGCACCAACGTGCCCGACTATCCCAAGCTCGCTCAGCTCTGGTGGAAGAACGTGGCCGAGGCGGTGACGGGCGAGAAGACCCCGCAGAAGGCGATGGACAACCTGGCCGACGAGATGGACAACGTGATGGCGCGCCTGGAGCGTGCCGGCATGGCCCATTGCGCGCCCAAGCTCAACGCCAAGGGCGACCCGAACAAGTGGCTGAGCGACCAGCATGCACCGTGGAAGAAGCTGGCCAACGAAAAGCCCAAGGGCGAGACCATCGACTACAACAAGCTGCTGGGCGCCTGGAAGGAAGGCAAGGTGCGCTGAGCGCCTGCACCAACCGTTCATTCGCACAGGCGAGGGGCCGCACCGGAAGGGGCGGCCCCTTTTTTGCTATCGGGAACAGTCCGGTCGTGGGTTCGGCGCGACGTCATGACCAATGGCAGATGCGCTCCTCCGATGCTTGGCTTACATTCGACGGCCTTCGAAACCGCCCACCCAGTGACCTCCAGTTCTCCCAGCTCCGCCAGCAGCCCCGGCCTTGCCGCACGCCCCAAGCGCGTCCTGGTGATCCACTACTCCCAGTCCGGACAACTCGACAGCGTCGCCGAGCAGATCGTCGCGCCGCTCAGGGCCGACCCCGCCATCGCGGTGCACGAGGAAACGCTGCGCCCACTGGCACCGTTCCCGTTTCCCTGGCCCTTCATCGCTTTCTTCGACGCCTTCCCGGAGTCGGCTCACCTGAAGCCGCCGCCGCTCGCGCCGCTCTCGCTCACGGGCGAGGAAGATTTCGATCTGGTCATCCTGCCGTACCAGGTGTGGTTCCTGGCACCCTCGCAGCCGATCACCGCATTCCTCAAGCACCCGCTGGCCGGGCGCCTGCTGGCGGGCAAGCCTGTGGTCACCGTCATTGCCTGCCGCAACATGTGGCTGCTGGCGCATGAAAAGCTCAAGGGCATGCTCGACGCTGCGGGCGCGCGCCTCATCGACAACGTGGTGCTCACCGACCCCGGCCCGACGCTCGCCACCTTCTTCACCACGCCGGCATGGTTGATCTGGGGCCGCAAGCGCGGCTTCTGGGGCATGCCCGATGCGGGGCTGAGCACTACGCAAATTCGTAGGGCCGGACGCTTCGGCCGAGCGCTGCGGGATGCGCTGCACGTCGATCTGGAGCGCGGCACCGGGCCGCTGCTGGCGGGCCTGGGCGCGGTCGAGGCCAACGCGCGCCTGCTCATCAGCGAGAAGGCCGGCACGCGCAGCTTCTTCCTCTGGGGCAAGCTCATCATGGCGGCGGGCGGACCCGGGGCCTGGCAGCGCAAGCCGTTGCTGCTGCTCTACGTTGTGTTCCTGCTTGCGCTCATTGTCACGGTCGTGCCGGTGAGCTTGACGCTGCAGGCGCTTCTGCGACCTTTGTTCAAGGGGTGGCTGACTAAAATGACAGCCCAATTCGAGTGCCCGTCGGGCTCCGCCACGGACCGCTCCCACCTCTATGACGACTGATGTCTTCCTGACCCGCACCGCCGCTTTCCTGCCCTTTTCACCGGTCAGCAATGAAGACATCGAAGAAGTCCTCGGTCGCATCGCCGGCAGGGCATCGCGCGCGCGTCGGCTGATTCTGCGTAGCAACGGCATCCAGTCGCGCCACTACGCCATCGACCGCGCGACCGGCCAGCTGGCCATGACCAACGCGCAGCTCACCGCCTCGGCCATTCGCGGCCTGGGCGACGACATCGGCCCGGTCGACTGCCTGGCCACCGGCACGTCGCTGCCCGACCAGCTCATGCCCAACCATGCGGTGATGGTGCACGGCGAGCTCGGCTGGCCGCGCCTGGAAGTGGTGGCCTGCGCGGGCATCTGCCTGGCCGGCACCACGGCGCTGAAGCACGCGTGGCTCTCGGTGCGCGCGGGCGATGCGCGCCGCGCGGTGGCCACGGGCTCGGAGCTCGCATCGGCCGTGATGCGCGGCGCCAACTTCGAAGCCGAGCTGGAGCACAAGCTCGAAGCGCTCGAGGAGCGGCCCGAGCTGGCTTTCGAGAAAGACTTCCTGCGCTGGATGCTGTCCGATGGCGCCGGCGCCGTGCTGCTGGAGCGCGAGCCGCGCGGGCCGCTGTCGCTGCGCGTCGACTGGATCGACCTGTCTTCGGCCGCGCACGAGCTGCCGGTGTGCATGTATGCGGGCGCCGACAAGAACGCCGAAGGCGGCCTCGAAGGCTGGGCCCGCACCGCGCCCGCCCACTGGCACCGCGACTCGACCTTCGCAGTCAAGCAGGACGTTCGCCTCCTCAACGACAACATCGTGCGCGCCACGCTCGGCGAGCCGCTCGCGGCCATCATCCAGAAGCGCGGGCTCAAGTCGCAGGACATCGACTGGTTCCTGCCGCACCTGTCGTCGAACTACTTCGTCGAGCCTGTCGGCCGCTGCCTCGAAGCGATGGGTTTCGCGATTCCGCGCGAGCGCTGGTTCAGCAACCTCTCGCGCAAGGGCAACACCGGCTCGGCGTCGCCTTACATCATGCTGGACGAGCTGTTCCGCTCGGGCCGCATCCGGCGCGGCCACAAGCTCCTGATGTTCGTTCCGGAAAGCGGCCGCTTCTCGAGCGGCTTCATCCACATGGAGGCCGTATGAAACCCCCACGCTCATCGCTATGCGTATCGCTGCACCCCGAGGGGGCGCAGGCCTCCCTCGAGGCGGCCCGGCGGGAGGCCTGACATGGACCTGGACGCAGTTCCGCAGGAGGGCAATGCGACCCTCGACGGCCATTCCAAGCTGATGTACGCGCGCGATGCGCAGGGCCGCGTCGTCACGACCACCTCGCGCGGCTGGGAGGCGGAAGAAATCGTCACCAGCCATGCGGTCGACGTGCTGGTGGAGCAGGCGAAAGAGGCGAAGGAGCGCGTCAAGGCCGGGCTCGCATCGCCGCTCGAATTCTGGATGTACGAGCGCCGCATGGACGTGGCGCTGCTCTCGCAGACCAGCGGCTTCTGGCAATGGCGCGTGCGCCGCCACCTGCAGCCGCGGCACTTCGCCGCGCTGTCCCAGGCGCACCTGGCGCGCTATGCCGAAGCGCTGGGCCTTCCCGTTTCCACCTTGCAGGGCCTGCCGTGATCTTTCAACATCAACAGGCCGCGCATTGCGAAAGCGGCGTCATCTCCAGCCTCATGCGCCATCACGGCGCGCCGATGACCGAGAGCATGGCGCTGGGCCTGTCGTCGGCGTTGTCCTTTGCGTACCTGCCGTTCATCAAGCTGTCGGGCCTGCCGCTCATCTCGTACCGGATGCCGCCCAAGGCCATCATCAAGGGTCTCATGGCACCGATGGCCGCGCGCTTCAGCTTCGAGACCTTCCGCAGCCCCGAGGCCGGGCAACAGCGGCTCGATGCGCTGCTGGCCGACGGCCGGCTGGTGGGCCTGCAGACCTCTGTCTACTGGCTGCCGTACTTTCCGCCGAACATGCGCTTTCACTTCAACGCGCACAACCTGCTGGTCTACGGCAAGGACGGCGACGACTACCTCATCAGCGACCCGGTGTTCGAGGAGCCCGTGCGCTGCCCGAGCGCCGACCTCTCCCGCGCGCGCTTCGCCAAGGGCGTGCTCGCGCCCAAGGGGCTCATGTATTACCCGCAGGCCATCGATCGCAAGTCGGTCGATGCCGCTTCGGTGACCAAGGCCATCCGCAAGACCGTGCGCAACATGCTCGCGCCCATTCCCATCGTCGGCGTGCGCGGCATGCGCATGCTGGCCAACCGGATGCAGAAGCTCTCGGCCACCGATCCGCGCAGCGTCGAATTCATCGGCCACCTGGTGCGCATGCAGGAAGAAATCGGCACGGGCGGGGCGGGCTTTCGCTTCATCTACGCGGGCTTTCTGCAGGAGGCCGCGCAGCTGCTCGACAAACCGCAACTCACGCAGATGTCGGAGCGCCTCATCGCCATCGGCGACGGCTGGCGCGCCTTCGCGCTGAAGGCGGCGCGCATGGTGAAGGGACGCGAGCCGATCGATCCGGCCGCGCTGGCCGGCAAGTTGCGGGAGCAAGCGCAGCAGGAGGAGGCGTTCTTCCGCGATCTCAAGGCTGCTGTCGCCTGACCCGATGCTCGCGCTGAAGAATCTCGGACACCGCTACCCGCACGCCACGGCCCCCGCGCTGGCCGACGTATCGCTGGCCGTGCCGCGCGGCTGCGTGCTGGGACTGCTCGGCCCGAACGGCGCGGGCAAGACCACGCTGATATCGCACCTCTCGGGTGCGCTCGCGGTGCAATCGGGCGAGATCCTGATCGATGGCCGGCCGCTGCACGAAGTGCGCGCAACGACGCCGACCCGCATCGCGGTCGCGCCGCAGGAACAGGCTTTCTATTCGATGCTCACCGTGTCGGAGAACCTCGCGTGCTTTGCCGCTGCAAGCCGGCTCGCGGGCGCGCGCAAGAAGGCGCGCATCGACGCCTGCATGCATTTTTCGCAGCTGGAGTCGTTCGCCGGCGTGCGCGCCGACCGGCTCTCCGGCGGCCTCAAGCGGCGGCTCAACCTCGCGATCGCCTTGCTGCCCGAGCCCGAGCTCATGCTGTTCGACGAGCCGACCGTCGGCGTCGATCCCCAGTCGCGCGCGTTCATCCTCGATGCGATCAAGAGCCTTGCGCAAGCGGGCGCGGCGGTGATCTATGCATCGCACTACATGGAGGAGATCGAGGCCATCGCCGACCGCGTCGCCATCCTCGACCATGGCCGCGTACTGCGCGAAGGGTCTCTGGACGATCTGCTGTCCAGGAGTGCGATGCTGCTGACCCTGGCGGCCGACGGGCTCGATGCGGACATGCTGTCGCGCTTCGGCACGGTGGAGCAGGGCGCGGCGCAATGGCGCATCCACCTGGACCCCGGCAACGGCCCCGGCCCGGTGCTGGCGGCGCTCGAAGCCGCAGGCATCCAGGTGCGCCACGCCGAGTTCGGACGCCACGATCTCGAGCAGCTCTTCATGACCCTCACCCACCGTTCGCTGCGCGACTGACCGATCCTCCCATGCTTGCGGCGCTCATCAAGAAGGAACTGCTCGCCCTCGTGCGCGACATGCACGGCCTGGCCGTGCTGTTCCTCATGCCGATGGTCTTCATCGTGCTGATGTCGCTCACGCTCAAGGACATCTACCGCCCGCCGCTGGCCGAGCTGACCTACGCCGTCGATGCGCGCGACACCGCGACGCCCGCGAAGTGGCTGCTGCAGATCTGGCAGCGCAGCCACGGCGCGCCGCAGCCGCTCGGCGCGGACTGGCAGGAGCGCCTGCGCAGCGGTTCGCTCAAGTACGTGATCGTGCTGGAGCCGGGCCTGTCGGAAGAACTGGAATCGGCCGCGCTCTCGACCAAGGCGCACATCCGGCTGCTGGCCGAACCGGGGATCGACGCCAATCTCTTCAACGCGTTGCGCGCGGAACTCATCGGCGCCTCGGGCGAGCTGAAGGCGCGCCTCGCGCTCGCCGTGCCCGGCACCGCGAGTCCCGCGCCCGATGCCTCCATCCAGGCGATGGTGCAGGCCGAGCGTTTCTCCACCGCCGGCCCGCGACCCACTTCGGTGCAGCAGAACGTGCCGGCGTGGCTGGTCTTCGGCATGTTCTTCGTCGTGGCCTCGCTCTCGAGCCTTTTCGTGCAGGAGCGCGGCTCGGGCGCGCTCGGCCGGCTGCAGAGCCTGGGCGTGTCGCGCACGATGCTGCTGGCCTCCAAGGCCTTGCCTTACCTGGGCGTGAACGCGTTGCAGGCGCTCCTGATGCTGGCGGCCGGCATCTGGTTCATGCCGCTGATCGGGGGCGATGCGCTCTCGCTCGCGGGCATCCACTGGGGCGCCTTGCTGCTGTCGCTCGCGGCCGTGAGCCTTGCCGCGGTGAGCTTGTCGCTCGCCCTGGCATGCCTTGTGCGAACCCATGCGCAGGCCGCCACGCTCGGGCCGATGGTCAATGTGCTGATGGCGGCCGCAGGCGGCATCATGGTGCCCAAGTTCGTCATGCCGGGCTTCATGCAGCGGCTGGTCGAGGTCTCGCCGATGAACTGGGGGCTCGAAGCGCTCCTGACCGTGCTGCTGCGAGGCGGCGGCGTGGCCGATGCATGGCCGCAGATCGGCCGGCTGGTCGTGTTCGCGGCGGCCATGTTTCTTCTTGCAGTTTTTCTGTTCCGCAGGCGCACACCGTGAGTACCGTCAACCCCGTCACCCCTGAATTCATCGCCAGCCTCAAGACGATGGTGCTCGAAGCTGTCGAGCGAGATGCGCCCCCCGGCGGCCTCGGCGACGACGAGCCGCTGTTCGGCCCCGAGGCGCGGCTGGACCTCGATTCGCTCGATGCCCTGCAGGTGTCCATGACGATCCAGCAGCGCTTTGGCGTGCGCATGCCCGACAGCAAGGAAACGCGCCGCGCGCTGACCTCCATCGCCCACCTCGCACAACATCTGGCCGAGGCGGGAAAAGCATGAGCGGCGGTGTCTACCTGGCGGCCACCGGGCTGGCCTGCGTGCTGGGCAACGACATGCCCGGCGCGCTCGATGCGCTGCGGCGCGGCGGCGTCGCGCCCACGCCGGTGACCATCGCCCGGGGCGTGGGCTGGCCGGTCTACAAGCTGCCGCAGCAAGAGGGCAACTGGCTCGAGCGCGCGCAGCGCACCGTGCGCAACGTGGTCGCGCAAACGGGCGACTGGGGCGACCGCACGGCGCCGCTCTTCGTCGCGTCGTCTTCGCTGGACATCGGCTACATGGAGCACGAGAAGCCGGACCTGCGCCTGGACGGCGACCTGCAGGACTTCGCAGACATCGTTGCCGCGGCGCTCGACTGGCAAGGCCCGGTCTTCACCATTTCCACGGCCTGCACCTCGGCGCTCAACGCCGTGCTGGCGGCGGCCGACCTGATCCGCAGCGGCGGCGCCGAAGAGGCGCTCGTGCTCGGCGCCGAGCTGGACAACCGGTTCACCGCCGCGGGCTTTCGCGCGATGCAACTGCTCGCCTCGGGCAACGCCCAGCCCTTCGGCGCGGAGCGCAGGGGGCTGGTGCTCGGCGAGGCCGTGGCCGCGCTGCGCCTGGGCGCGAGGCCGGCCCGCTGGCGCATCACGGGTGGTGCGAACGTGGTCGACGGGCGCAACCCCTCCGGCACCGAGGCGAGCGCCGTGCGTGCCATGTGCCGGGCGGCGCTCGCGCAGAGCGGCTTGCGCCCCGAAGACATCGACCTCATCAAGGTGCAGGCCGCGGGCAGCCCGGTCAACGACGCCATCGAGGTGGAGGCGCTGAAGGAGGTCTTCGGGCAACTGCCGCCGCTGGTGTCGCTCAAGTCTTCGCTCGGCCACACGCTGGGTGCCGCGGGCGCCGCCGAGCTGGCATTGCTGGTCGGCTGCATCGAAGACGGCGCCTGGCCGACGACCGACTATCCGCTGGACGAGACGCTGGGCATTGCGCTGAGCACCGAGGCGCCCACGAGGCTGCGCAACATCCTGCTCAACGTGGTCGGCTTCGGCGGTGGACACGCTTCGCTGTTGTTGAGGGATTGCCACGCATGAGCGCCTTGCCCAGAGAAATCGCCATGAATGCCGGAGCCGGAACCGTCTGGCGCACCGCCGCCCACTTCGTCGTTCATCCGCCGCCCGCGGAATGGCGCGACGAACTGGCCGGTCGCCTGGGTCGCCGGCCGCGCCGGGTCGGCCTGTGGACCGAGCTTGCGATGTACGGCGCGCGCCGCTGCCTCGATGCGGCGGACGAGGCCGCCTTGCCCCCGGGTGCGCGCCTGCGCGTGGCCAGCAAGCGCGGCGCCTGGGGCGCCACGCATGCCGGGCTGGGGCAGCTCGATGCGGGCCTGCCGATGCCGTTCACCTTCATGCAGAGCCAGCCGGCGCTGATGCTCGCCGAGGTCGGCCGCTGCCTCGAGTGGCAGGGCGACGCGAGCTTCATGCTGTGCCGCGACCCGGAGCGCCTGCTGCAGCAGGCCAAGCTCGGCACGCCCCGCGACGGGCTGCTGTTCGGCATCGTCGAGGAGGAGCGCAACGACGAACTGCCGCGCTCGGAGTGGTGGCGGCTCGTGCCTGCCTGACGCGAGACTGGGCAGCCTTTCCGGGAACACCGCGGACCCGGCTCCGGTGCGCTCGATGCGCGGCTCAGCTTGCGGCGATGGATTTCTGCAGATTGATGCGCGCACGGGCTTCGAGCAGCGCGTGCATTCGCGGCGTGGCGTAGATCGCTTGGCGATCGAGAAAGCGCTGCAGGATCGCGCGCCGGCGCGGCCGGCGAACTTCGTCGGGCACGAAGGCGTATTCGGCGTGGACCTGCCGCTCGTACTCGGCAAAGCGCGCGGGTTCGGCGCCGAGGATGGAGAGGTCAATGTCGATCAGCAGTTCGGCATCGTGGCCCTCGGGCACCGCGTCGTGGCGCGTGGCCATGACGAGCGCATGAATGCGTTCAGCTGCGTCTTCGTTCGCGCCGGCGTGCCGCAGGGCATTGCGCGCCCAGTCGGCACTGCGCGCCTCGTTGTCGTGCGCGTGCACGTCGTAGATGGCGTCGTGGAACCAGAGCGCGAGCGCCACTTCGCCGGGGCGCTCGGCCAGTGCCTTCTCGCGCTCGAACCATGCGAGGCATTCGCCCAGGTGCTGCATCGTGTGGTAGCGGCGCTGCGGCTCTGCGTAGCGGCGCTGCAGTTCGAGGCACAGCGCCTCGTCGGGCGCCGCGATGCCCAGGGCGCTCCGGGCCTCGGTCCAGTTCGCGAGGAGCGCTTCGGGTGTCATGGGGCTATTGCTCCATGGCGGCCTTGACCTCCTGGCCGAGGTCGAGCACCGACATCGCGTAGTAGCTGCTCCAGTTGTAGCGCGTGATCACGTAGAAATTGCGCGTGCCGGCCACGTAGGTCGGCGGTGCGTCGGCGCCGTTCTGCAGCTCGACCAGCGCGAGCAGGCCCTTGTGGCGCAGGCCCTCGCCCTCGGGCACCGCACCGGCGGCCACGAAGCTGTCGGCGCTGAAGCTCGGGAGGATGTCGGGCGCGAGCAGCAGCGCCTTCTGAAGGCGCGCTTCATCGAAATGCACGGGGTAGGTGGCGGGCATGCCGGCCTTCCACCCGAAGGCCTTGAAATAACTCGCGACCGAGCCGATCACGTCGGCGGTGTTGTTGACCAGGTCGATGCGGCTGTCGCCGTCGAAATCGACTGCGTACTTGGCGATGCTGCTGGGCATGAACTGCGGCATGCCCATCGCGCCGGCGTAGCTGCCGACGGGCACCAGCGGGTCTTCCGCGGTGCGGCTCTCGGTGCTCAGGAAGCTCTCGAGCTCGCCGCGAAAGAAGGCCTCGCGCTCGGCCGCGCGCGGATGGCCCTGCGGGAAGTCGAACGACAGCGTGGCCAGCGCATCGATCACCCGGAAGTTGCCCATGTTGCGGCCGTAGATGGTTTCCACGCCGATGATGCCCACGACGATTTCGGGCGGCACGCCATACACCTGCTCGGCACGCGCCAGGGTGGCCGCGTTGTCGCGCCAGAAGCGCACGCCGGCCGCGATGCGCACCGGGTCGATGAAGCGGCCGCGGTAGGTCTGCCAGTTCTTTACCGTGCCGACCGGGCCGGGCAGCATGAGCCGCGGCACGTTGGGCAGGAGGCGGGCGCTGCCGATGGTGGCGCGCACCCATTCGCGGTCCAGGCCGCGGCGCGCAGCCACTTCGTCGGCGAATTGCATCGCGTCGTCGCGCGTGGCATAGGGAATGGTGCCGCGCACGGGGCTCGCGGCGCCGTTGCGGCCGTTTGCGGATTTCTGGGCCGAAGCCCCCGAGGAACCTAGGCAGCAAGCGGCGAGAAGAACGACGGCGGCGGCGGTGCGGGAGGGCTTGGGGAGAAAAAATCGCATCGGCCGATTGTGCCGCCCGCCCGCACGAGCGTTCCGGCGGGACACATGTGGTTTCAGCCGCGTGGATTGGCCGTGGGCCAGGCCAGGCGGCGGAACTCCGCGCGCAGGGCTGACAGGGTCTGCGGCGCGGCCGGTGCATAGCGCTGGGCTTCGAGCTTCAGCAGCCAGTCGCGAACAGGCTGCGCGGCGGGGCCGAAGCGCGCATCGGCCTGGGCGGCGATCTGGCGCGGCGGTGCGGTATCGGGTACGGCGAGACCGGCTTTCGCAAGCCGCGCACGCGCCTGGGCGAGGAGGCGCAGCCACGGGTCGTGCTGGCTGCGCTCCCACAGCGTCCAGCCTGCGCCGGCAAGGCTCGCGGCAATGACCAGGTAGAGAAGCACGTAGGCGAGGTCTTCCAGGCTCGGGGCTTCGAAGCCGATGTTCTTGAGCAGGTTGAGCTGCCGGCTCTGGGTGTAGTTGAGCACCCACTGGTTCCAGCCGTTGTTCATCGCCTCCCAGGCGGCGCGCATGTTCTGCACCAGCGTCGGGCTCATCGCGCCGATGGCACCGGCGAAGAGGCCCGGCTGCGGCACGAGGCGCTGCAGCTGGCCGATGCGGCCGGGCGCCACCGATCCCGTCGGGTCCACGCGCACCCAGCCCGCGCCTTCTTGCCAGACCTCTGCCCAGGCGTGCGCATCGCGCTGGCGAATAATCCAGTAGTTGTCGATGCTGTTGAGCTCGCCGCCTTGGTAGCCCGTCACGATGCGCGCGGGAATGCCCAGGTTGCGCATCAGCACCACGAAGGCCGAGGCGATGTGCTCGCAGAAGCCTTCCTTGCGGTCGAACCAGAATTCGTCGGCCGTGTCGTTGCCGTAGAGGCCGGGCTCCAGCGTGTAGGTGTAGCCGCCGGTGCGCAGGCGCTGCAGCACGGCCTGCACAAGGGCGGGCGTGGCGGCACTGGCCAGCGTCGGGTCGTTGCGCATTTCAGCGGCGAGCGCGGCGGTGCGCGGGTTCGTGCCGGGCGGCAGCTGCAGGTAGGCCTGCAACTGCCCGCCCGCGCGGCGCACCGGGCCGCTCTGGAAGCGCGGGTAGCTCTCGGCGCGGTAGCGCAGCAGGTCGGTGACCGGGCGGTTCGAGATCCATTGCAGGTCGGGCGTGCCCACGACTTCGAGGCCGGGCGCCTCGGGCGCCTTCTGCGCCGCATCGAGCGTCAGCAGCCAGGGCCGGTTGTTGGGTTCGAGCGTGACCTCGTAGCGCACGGGTTCTCCCGTCACGCGCAGGTTGGCGAAGCCTTGCCCGCCGCGCCCCCACGGCGGCAGCGCCGTCCATTCGCGGCCATCGAACTGGCCGAGCACCGGGCCGCGGAAATAGAGCTGGCTTTGCGGCGGAGAGCGGTCGTCGTCGAACTTGATGCGCGCGGCAATGCTGTCGTCCAGCGCCAGTTCGGCGATGGTGCCGACGCGCATCGTGTTCGACAGCCCCATGCGCCCGGCCATGGCATCACCCGGCGTTCCCCACAGCGGCGCGAAGCGCGGGAACAGCAGGAACAGCGCGAGCATGATCGGCGCGCCCGCCAGCGCCATCCAGCCGGCCGTGCGCGCGGCCTGCATCAGCGGCGGCCTGCCGACGGGCATGTGCGCGTTGACCAGCGCCGTGAGCAGCCCCAGCAGCGCAAGCAGCATCGTGAAGGCCGTCAAGAGCGACTGCGAATAGAAGAAGTTCGTGAGCATCGCGAAGAAGCCCAGGAAGAAGACGACGAAGGCGTCCCGGCGCGCGCGCAGCTCCAGTGTCTTCAAGGCCAGCAGGATCACGATCAGCGTGACGCCCGCGTCGCGTCCGAGCAAGGTGCGATGGGTCGCGTAGGTGCCCACGAGCGCCAGCGCGAGCAACGCGATCCGCCACCATCGGCTGGGTAGCGGACGCGCCTCCACGGCGAGCGAGCCGCGCCAGAGCAGCACCAGCGCCGTGAGCGCCGTGCACCACCAGGGCAGGTTCTCGACCTGCGGCAGCACGATCAGTGCGATGACCGCCAGCAGGAAGAGGGTGTCCCGGGCGTCCCGCGGGAGCGCCGCGAGCTTGAGCATCAGCTTGTTCATGCGGTGCGGCTCAACATAAGGCGAGCGCCTCAAGGCAGGCGCGCTTGTGGGCCTCCCCCTGCGATGGCTTGACCACCCGGCCGGCGATCCGGACGCCGTAGTCCACGCCCAGCCGATCTGCCATCAGCACCCAGGCGCACAGGCGCGACAGGCGCGCCTCGATGTCGGGCAGCGCGGCGGCCTGCGCATCGAGCCAGAGTTCTTCGCGCTGCGTGTGCTGCGTGTCGCGGCTCACCAGGTCTTCCGAACCGGCGGCCTGCGCGCGCGCGGCCTTCTTCCAGACCACGAGCTTCAATGGATCGCCGCGCCGGTAGGCCCGCACGCCGTCGTATTCGCCCGCGCTGTGCGCACGCTGCGCCGCTGAAATGGCGGCCGGCCCCGACAGCGGCTCGCCCGGCGGCAACGGCGGTGGATGCGCCTCGGGCGCCGGATACACCAGCATCTGCGCGGCGGGGCGCCAGACCGTCCAGACGCGGAAGGTGCCGAGCGGAAAGCGCGTCTCGGCGGTCAGCGGCGGCACCGGATGCAGGCCGCGACGCTCGGGCAGGAAGGCGATCTCGACCGTGGACATGCCCTCGGCCGGCACGTCGGTCCAGGCCCACTGGCCGCTGCCGCGCACTGCCATTCCGATGCCGTAGCGCACGCTGCGCCTTTCGTTGTGCAACACCACCCGGAAGACGGCCGCGGCGCCGGCATAGTGCGCCTCGGGCGGCATCATCCGCATCGCAAGACCGCGCAGCGTGGCATGGCACACGTGCATGCCGACGGCGACGCTGCCGGCCAGCAGGAAGGTCAGCAGGTAGCCGAGGTTGAGCTGGTAGTTGATCGAAGCGACAAGAAGCACGAGCAGCGTGGCGGCCAGCGTCCAGCCCGCACGCGTGGGCACGATGTAGACGTTGCGCTGGGTGAGCTCCAGCGTGTCCGACGGCGGGCGCCGGGACAGGAACCAGCCGTCGATGCGCGAGCGCAGGGCGCCGACCGGGCTCACGGCAGTGGCACCGCCGCGATCATGGCGCGCACCTGCTCGACGGCGCCGCGGCCCGCATCGCCCACTGGCGTCAAGCGGTGCGCGATCGTCTGCGGCAGCACGGCCTGTACATCGTCGGGCGCAACGTAGTTGCGGTTGGCCAGGAGCGCCTGCGCCTTGGCGGCGCGCAACACCGCGATGCCGGCGCGCGGCGACAGGCCCTGGAGAAACCAGCGTCCCGAGCGCGTGGCTGCGATCAGATCCTGCACGTAGTTCAGCAGCGCCTCGGAGGCATGCACCTGCTGCACGCGCTGCTGGATCGCGGTGAGTTCGCCCGCAGTCAGCATGGCGGGGAGGCTCGCGAGCATTTCGCGCCGGTCGACGCCCGAGAGCAGCAGCCGCTCGGCGGCGCGGTCCGGGTAGCCGAGCGAGATGCGCATGAGGAAGCGGTCCAGCTGCGACTCGGGCAGCGCGAAGGTGCCCAGCTGGTCCTGCGGGTTCTGCGTGGCGATCACGAAGAAGGGTGTGGGCAGCGGGCGGGTCTCGCCCTCGATGGTCACCTGCTTTTCCTCCATCGCTTCCAGAAGCGCGCTCTGGGTCTTGGGGCTTGCGCGGTTGATTTCGTCGGCCAGCAGCACCTGGGCAAAGATCGGACCGGGGTGGAACACGAAGGCCTGCTGCCCCCGGTCGTAGATCGCCACCCCCGACAGGTCGCCCGGCATCAGGTCCGCGGTGAACTGCACCCGCGAAAACTGCAAGCCGAATGTGTGCGAAAGCGCGTGGGCGAGGGTGGTCTTGCCGACCCCCGGCACGTCCTCGATCAGCAGGTGGCCGCCTGCGAGCAGGCAGGCCACGCAGTCGCGCACTTGCGCCTCTTTGCCGACGATCACCGTGTTAAGCTGACTCAGCAAAGTGGCAAGCTTCGCAGCAACGTCCATATTTGTATCCATATGCAAACGATACCGTAAGACCTTGCGGCCCCATGCCGCGTGAGGTCTACACGCGACAAGAGACATGGGCAAGACAGGCTACTTCACACACCGCGACTTCTGGAAGCACGACATGGGCCGGGGTCATCCCGAGTGCCCCGAGCGACTGGATGCCATCGAAGACCGGCTGCTTCTCACAGGCGTGAGCGACGCATTGGAGCACTGCGAAGTGCCGCTGGCCACCCTGGAGCAACTCACCCGCGCCCACAGCGTGGAGCACGTCGAGCTTCTCGAAGAGCTCCATATGCGCCTGGTGGCCGACGAGCCCGCCGGCGGCCCCGACCACGCGCAGCTCGATCCCGACACCTCGCTGAATCGCTTCACCCTGCTGGCCGCACGCCGCGGCGCCGGCGCTGCCATCGCCGCCACCGACGCGGTGATCGCCGGCGACATCGAGAACGCCTTCTGCTCGGTGCGCCCGCCGGGCCACCACGCCTGCCGCGAGCGCGCGATGGGTTTCTGCTTCTTCAACAACATCGCCATCGCGGCACGCCATGCGCTCGAGGTGCACGGCTTCGACCGGGTGGCCATCGTCGATTTCGACGTGCACCACGGCAACGGCACCGAGAACATCCTTTCGAACGATCCGCGCGTGCTGATGGTCGGCTTCTTCCAGCACCCGTTCTATCCGTACAGCGGCACCGACCACCCGGCGCCGAACATGCTGAACCTGCCGATCCCGGCCTACACCCGCGGCATGGACGTGCGCGAACTCATCGAGGCGGCCTGGATGCCGCGGCTCGAAGAGTTCCGTCCGCAGATGGTCTTCATCAGCGCGGGCTTCGATGCTCACCGCGAGGACGACCTGGGCCAGCTCGGCCTTACCGAGAACGACTTCGCCTGGATCACCAGCCGCATCCACGACGTGGCGAAACGCCATGCGCGCGGCCGCATCGTCTCGATGCTCGAGGGCGGCTACAACCTCGATGCGCTTGCGCGCAGCGTGGAAGCGCACATCCGCGTTCTCGCGGACCTGTAACGCAATCGGCGCGAACGGCGCCCTGTTTCTTCATCGATGAATTTCAACGACTTCACACAACGCCTGAAACAGGTCGATGCCGCCGGCATCGGCATCGAGTTGAGCGTGCTCGTGGCCTGCGTGGCGCTGGCCTGGGCCATCTGCAAGTGGTTCGGGCGCGACCAGCCCAAAGATTCGATCTGGTTCGGCGAAAGCACCTTCGACGGGCTTCTGTTCCCGCTGCTGTCGCTGGTGTTCACCGATCTTGCGCGGCGCGTGGTGATCGATTTCCAGCCGGTGCTGGTGCTGCGCATCGCGGTTTCCGTGTTCCTCTCCCTGGTGGTCATCCGCCTCTTCGCGCGGGTGCTGCGGGCGGTGTTTCCCACCTCCAACTTGGTGCGGCTGATCGAGCGCACGATCTCGTGGCTCGCGTGGATCGCGGCGGTGCTCTGGATCGTCGGGCTCCTGCCGCCGGTGCTGGCCGAGCTGGACAACATCACGCTGGCCTTCGGCAAGACGCGCGTGAGCGTGCAGACGATCTTCCAGGGCGTGCTGTCGGCCGGGCTGGTGCTGGTGATCGCGCTGTGGATCGCCTCGACCATCGAAAAGCGCATCCTGCGCGAGGCTGTCACCGACCTCTCGATGCGCAAGGTGGCCTCGAACGCGGTGCGCGCCTTCCTGCTGCTGATCGGCCTTTTGTTCGCGCTGTCGGCGGTGGGGGTGGACCTCACGGCGCTCTCGGTGCTGGGCGGCGCGCTCGGCGTGGGTCTGGGCTTCGGCCTGCAGAAGCTGGCCGCCAACTATGTGAGCGGCTTCGTGATCCTGCTGGAGCGCTCGATCCGCATCGGAGACAACGTGAAGGTCGACACCTTCGAAGGCCGCATCACCGACATCAAGACGCGCTACACGCTTATCCGCGCAGGCAACGGGCGCGAGGCGATCGTGCCGAACGAATCGCTGATCACCAGCCGGGTGGAAAACCTCTCGCTGGCCGACCGCAAGTTCAACATCACGACCAACATCGTGGTGGGCTACGAGAGCGACGTGGCGCAGGTGCAAGCCATCCTGTGCGAGGCGGCCAAGGCGCAGGCGCGCGTGATGACCGATCCGGAACCGATCGCGTACCTCATGAACTTCGCGCCCGATGGCTTGGAGTTCAGCCTGCACTTCTGGGTGGCCGATCCGGACAAGGGCAAGGACAACCTGCGCTCGGCCATCAACATAGCGATCCTCGAAGGGCTGCGCGGGGCCGGCATTGACATTCCCTATCCGCAGCGCGTGGTTCGCGTGGAATCTTTGCCGCCGGGAATCACGCCAGCGCGTGACGCTGTTTTATAATCGCGGAAAAGCACGATCGTTCTTTTTTGGCCCGCAGTGCCTACAAGAAGAATGGAGAGGCTGCAAAGGTCGCGTCCTAGAATGACCGGTTGCCCTCGAAGCCCCCTTTTTGCAATCCAATGGAGTCAAGTCAATGAAGGTTCTTGTACCTGTCAAACGGGTCGTCGATTACAACGTGAAGGTGCGCGTCAAGAGCGACGGCACCGGGGTGGACATTGCCAACGTCAAGATGAGCATGAACCCCTTCGACGAGATCGCCGTCGAAGAAGCGGTTCGCCTGAAGGAAAAGGGCGTGGTCACGGAAGTGATCGCCGTCTCCTGCGGCGATGCCAAGTGCCAGGAAACCCTGCGCACCGCGATGGCCATCGGCGCCGACCGCGGCATCCTGGTCGAGACCACTGAAGAGCTGCAGCCCCTGGCTGTCGCCAAGCTGCTCAAGGCGCTGGTCGACAAGGAGCAGCCCCAGCTCGTCATCCTCGGCAAGCAGGCCATCGACGACGACGCGAATCAAACGGGCCAGATGCTGGCTGCACTCGCAGACCTGCCCCAAGCCACCTTCGCCTCCAAGGTCGAAGTCGCCGGCGACAAGGCCACCGTGACGCGTGAAGTGGACGGCGGCCTCGAAACCATCTCCCTCAGCCTGCCGGCCGTCATCACGACCGACCTGCGCCTGAACGAGCCGCGCTACGTGACGCTGCCCAACATCATGAAGGCCAAGAAGAAGCAGCTGGACACCTTCAAGCCCGAAGACCTGGGCGTGGACGTGAAGCCCCGCCTGAAGACCTTGAAGGTCAGCGAGCCGCCGAAGCGCGGTGCCGGCATCAAGGTGCCTGACGTGGCGACGCTGGTGGACAAACTGAAGAACGAAGCGAAGGTGATCTGAACATGACCGCACTTGTTATTGCCGAACACGACCACGCGACCGTCAAGCCCGCGACCCTCAACACCGTGACCGCCGCATTGGCCTGCGGTGGCGACGTCCACGTGCTCGTGGCCGGTGCCAATGCAGCCGAGGCCGGCAAGGCCGCCGCGCAGATCGCCGGCGTGTCCAAGGTCATCGTGGCCGACAGCCCGAGCCTGGCCGAGAACCTCGCCGAGAACGTGGCAGCCCAAGTCCTCGCGATCGCGGCCAACTACAGCCACATCCTGTTCCCCTCGACCGCCAACGGCAAGAACGTCGCACCGCGCGTGGCCGCCAAACTGGACGTGGCGCAGATCTCCGACATCACCAAGGTCGACAGCCCCGACACCTTCGAGCGTCCGATCTATGCGGGCAACGCGATCGCCACCGTGCAGAGCGGCGACGCCACCAAGGTGATCACCGTGCGCACGACCGGCTTCGATGCCGCCGCAGCCACGGGTGGCAGCGCAACTGTCGAAACGGCTGAAGGCGTTGCCGACAGCGGCAAGTCGAGCTTCGTGGGCCGTGAAGTCACCAAGAGCGAACGCCCCGAGCTGACGGCAGCCAAGATCATCGTCTCGGGTGGCCGCGCCTTGGGCAGCGCCGAGAAGTTCACCGAAGTGATGGCTCCGCTCGCAGACAAGCTCAACGCAGGCCTGGGCGCGAGCCGCGCAGCGGTGGACGCGGGCTACGCCCCGAACGACTGGCAAGTGGGCCAGACCGGCAAGATCGTCGCGCCGCAGCTGTACATCGCTGCGGGCATCTCGGGCGCGATCCAGCACTTGGCCGGCATGAAGGACTCCAAGGTGATCGTGGCGATCAACAAGGACGAAGAGGCGCCGATCTTCTCGGTGGCCGACTACGGCCTCGTGGCCGACCTGTTCGTGGCTGTGCCCGACCTGGTGAAGGCGCTCTGATCGCATCGCCGCATTGAGCCGAAGGGCATCGTTCGCGATGCCCTTTTCGTATCCGCCGTATCTGGAGACAAGAGACATGAGCTACACCGCCCCCCTCAAGGACATGCTGTTCGACATCGAGCACCTGGCCAACATCGGCGAGATCGCCAAGCTGCCGGGCTTCGAGGACGCCGGCCTGGAAACCGCGCAGGCCGTGCTCGACGAGTGCGCGCGCTTCAACCAGGACGTGGTCGCGCCGCTGAACATCGAGGGCGACCGCAACCCTTCGTCGTTCAAGGGCGGTGAAGTCACCACCACGCCGGGCTTCAAGGATGCCTTCGCGCAGTACGTCTCGGGCGGCTGGCAGGGCCTGCAGCATCCGTCGGACTTCGGTGGCCAGGGCCTGCCCAAGACCATCGGCGCGGCCTGCGGCGAGATGCTCAACTCGGCCAACATGAGCTTCGCGCTGTGCCCGCTGCTGAGCGACGGCGCCATCGAGGCGCTGCTCACCGCCGGCTCCGACGAGCTCAAGGCCGTGTACCTGGAGAAGCTCGTGAGCGGCCAGTGGACCGGCACGATGAACCTCACCGAGCCGCAGGCCGGCAGCGACCTGGCCATGGTGCGCAGCCGCGCCGAGCCGCAGCCCGACGGCACCTACAAGGTGTTCGGCACCAAGATCTTCATCACCTACGGTGAGCACGACATGGCCGAGAACATCGTGCACCTCGTGCTGGCCCGCGTGACCGGCGCGCCCGAAGGGGTGAAGGGCATCAGCCTGTTCGTGGTACCCAAGTTCATGGTCGGCAAGGATGGATCGCTCGGCGAGCGCAACGACGTGCACTGCGTGAGCATCGAGCACAAGATGGGCATCAAGGCCTCGCCGACCGCCGTGCTGCAGTACGGCGACCACGGCGGCGCCGTCGGCTACCTCGTCGGCCAGGAAAACCGCGGCCTCGAGTACATGTTCATCATGATGAACTCGGCGCGCTACGCCGTGGGCATGCAGGGCATCGCGATCGCCGAGCGCTCTTACCAACACGCCGTGGCCTATGCAAAGGACCGCGTGCAGAGCCGCCCGGTCGATGGCTCGATCAACGCGAGCGCGCCGATCATTCACCACCCGGATGTCAAGCGCATGCTGATGACGATGCGCGCCTACACCGAAGGCTGCCGTGCGATGGCCAGCGTCGCAGCTGCCGCCTACGACGCCGCGCACCACCACCCCGATGCCGATGCGCGCAAGCAGAACCAGGCCTTCTACGAATTCATGGTGCCGCTGGTCAAGGGCTACAGCACCGAGATGAGCCTCGAAGTGACCTCGCTGGGCGTGCAGGTGCACGGCGGCATGGGCTTCATCGAGGAGACGGGTGCGGCGCAGTATTACCGCGACGCGAAGATCCTCACGATCTACGAAGGCACCACCGCGATCCAGGCCAACGACCTCGTGGGCCGCAAGACCGCGCGCGACGGCGGCCAGACCGCCAAGGCCATCGCCGCGCAGATCGCGAAGACCGAGGCCGAGCTCGCCAAGAGCGACAGCGCCGCCGCCGCCTCCGTGCTCAAGCGCCTGAAGGCCGCGCGCGAAGCGTTCATCGAAGTGGTCGATTTCGTCGCGGGCCAGACCAAGGCCTCGCCCAACGCGGTGTTCTCGGGCAGCGTGCCGTACCTGATGCTCGCGGGCAATCTGGTGGCCGGCTGGCAACTCGCGCGCTCGCTGATCATTGCCGAGGACCTCGCCTCGCGCAGCTTCGACACCGACTTCATGCTCGCCAAGATCGCGACCGCGCGCTTCTATGCCGAGCACATCCTGAACAAGGTGCCGGGTATGCGCGACAGCATCGTGGACGGCGCCGAGAGCGTCACGGCGCTGGCGCTCGACGCGTTCTGAGCCCCACGGCCCGCCCGCAGTCGGTGTCGCCCATCTGACCGGCGGCGCGGGCCTCCCTCTCTTATAAAACCGATCCCATCTCCCGGAGACACCATGTCCAAGCTGCCCCCCGTCCTGGCGAACCTGCCGCTGCCGATCATCGGCTCGCCGCTGTTCATCATCAGCAACCCCAAGCTCGTGATCGCGCAATGCAAGGCCGGCGTGGTCGGCTCGATGCCCGCGCTCAACGCGCGCCCCGCGGCGCAGCTGGAAGAGTGGCTGATCGAGATCACCGAAGAACTCGCCGCGTACAACAAGGCCAACCCCGACAAGCCTGCCGCGCCGTTCGCCATCAACCAGATCGTGCACAAGAGCAACGACCGCCTGGAGCACGACATGGAGATGGTCGTGAAGTACAAGGTCCCGATCGTCATCACCTCGCTGGGCGCGCGCACCGACGTGAACGACGCGGTGCACAGCTATGGCGGCGTGACGCTGCACGACATCATCAACAACAAGTTCGCGCAGAAGGCGATCGAGAAGGGCGCCGACGGCATCATCGCCGTGGCGGCCGGTGCCGGCGGCCATGCGGGCGTGAAGAGCCCATTCGCGCTGGTGCAGGAAATCCGCCAGTGGTTCGACGGCCCGATCGCGCTGTCGGGCTCCATCGCCTCCGGCGGCGCGGTGCTAGCGGCGCAGGCCATGGGCGCGGACTTCGCCTACATCGGCACCGCCTTCATCGCCACCGAAGAGGCGCGTGCGAGCGACGAATACAAGCAGGCCATCGTCGACTGCAGCTCCGACGACATCGTCTATTCGAACCTCTTCACCGGCGTGCACGGGAACTACCTCGCGCCCAGCATCGTCAAGGCCGGCATGGACCCGGCCAACCTGCCCGAGGGCGATCTCAAGACCATGAATTTCGCCAGCGGCGACGGCAGCAAGGCCAAGGCCTGGAAAGACATCTGGGGCTCGGGCCAGGGCATCGGCGCAGTGACCGAAGTGGCCAGCGCCGCGGCCTTCATCGAGAAGCTCAAGCGCGAATACCAGGAAGCAAGGCAGCGGCTGGCGCTCTGAGCGCCCATCGGCCGTGGCTTCAGCCATCGTGTCCCCGCCCTTGCCCATGCAGGCAGGGCGCATGCCGCTGCTCGACGCGGCGAAGGGCATCGCCTGCGCGGTGATCGTGGGCCACCATCTGTCGCGCTACGGGCCGATGCCCGCGGGTGCCTACGGCCTCGCACCCGACTTCTTCGGCTGGCTCGCAGACGACGGCCGGCTCGCGGTGCAGGTGTTCCTCGTGATCGCGGGGTTTCTCGCGGCGGCGAGCCTCGCGCCCGACGGCTTGCTGCGCGTGGACCGTCCCATCGCGCGCATCCTGCAGCGCTACGGTCGGCTGGTGATGCCGTACCTGGCCGCGCTCACCGTCTGCGTGCTGGTGGCCGCGCTGGTGCGGCCCTGGCTCGATGAAGACGTGGTGCCGGCATCGCCGACCATCGGCCAGCTGTTCGCGCATGGGCTGCTGCTGCAGGACCTGCTGGGCTACGAGTCGCTGTCGACCGGCGTCTGGTACGTGGCCATCGATTTCCAGCTCTTCGCGCTGGCGCTGATGCTCGTGGGGCTTCCAGCCATGCTGAGCCCGCCGACGCCGGGCACTGCCAATCCGTCGTCGCGTTGGACGCCGGTGCTGTTGGTGCTCGCACTGGCGGTGACTTCGCTGGTGCTTTTCAATCGCATTGCCGCGCTGGACGACACGGCGCTGTATTTCTTCGGCGCCTACGGCCTGGGCATGCTGGTGTTCTGGATCGGCCGCGCGACGCGGCCCAGCACCTGGCAGGGCGCGGTCGCGCTGTTGTTCCTGATCGGGGCAGGGGCGCTGGCCATCGAATGGCGCAGCCGCATCGCAACGGCCCTGGTGACTGCGCTGCTGATTGCCGTTGCGCAGCACCACCGCTGGCTGTCGCCCGCGAAGTGGCCGGTGGCGGCGGTGCCGTTGCAGCGGCTGGGGCGCATGTCGTATTCGCTGTTCCTGATCCACTTCCCGGTGCTTCTGGCCATGAATGCCCTCGTCGCAAACCTCGCGCCGCACGGGCCGTGGGTCGACCTGCTGGGCATGGTGGCGACCTTCGGCCTCTCGGTGGGCGCGGCGGCGCTGCTGTACCGCTGGGTGGAGGTGCGCCCGGCATCGTGGCGCGCCGTGTTCGCGCTGTTCGCGGCATTGCTGGTCAGCGGGCTAGTCGTTTCGCATTAGCGTTCGCGCAAGCGAGCAGCCGCCGGCGCCACCCCATCGCAGGTGTGAGGCCGATTTCTTCCTTTGGATGGTTGCGCTTGCGCTTCGGAGCGCGCAGGCTGCGGGCTCGTCAGTGTCTTTCATCTTCGGTATGATTGTGGAAATTTCAGTAAATACTGAAAATACGCAAAATTAAGGAATGACCCAGCACACGCCGCCCCCACGATTGCCGTTGCAGGCATTTGCGTCGCCTGACGTCGGCAGCGTGGTACAGGGCGCCGCTGCGCTTTTCTGGGTCCCGCAGGCAGCATTGCTCGCGATGGCGGTGCAGGGACTGGCTTCGGGACAAGGCCTGCCGGCGGTGCAGTTGCCCGCACTCGGCATCCTGCTGCTCGGATTGCTCCGCGCGGTTTGCGAGGCCTGGGGCGCACGCCGGACTTTCACCCGCGCAAGAGCGCAGCTGACGACACTGCGCGCGCAAGCCGCTTCGGCGCTCGCGGCCAGTTCGCCGCTCGACCGAAGCCGCACGCCTTCCGGCCAGGCCGCCAGCGTGCTCGCCGAGCAGGCCGAAGCGCTCGTGCCGTACCTGGTGCGCTACCAACCGGCGCGCTGGCGCGTGATGGTGGTGCCCGCGGTCATCGTCGTCGCGGTCGCCAGTCTCTCGTGGATCGCTGCACTGGTGCTCCTGGTCGCGGCCCCGCTGATCCCGCTTTTCATGGCCATCGTCGGCTGGCGCGCCAAGGCCGCGAGCGAGGCGCAGATGGTCGAGATGGGCGGCATGAACGCATTCCTGCTCGACCGCCTGCGGGGCCTGGCCACGCTGCGCGCGCTCGGTGCGGTGGATGCAACGGCCGTCCGCTTGGGCGAGGCCGCGCAGTCGCTGCGTGAGCGGACGATGGCAGTGCTGCGCATCGCCTTCCTCTCGTCGGCGCTGCTCGAGTTGTTCTCGGCGCTCGGCGTCGCGATGGTGGCGGCGTACGTGGGCTTTCACCTGCTGGGCACGCTGGGCTTCGGCGCCTGGGGCCGTCAGTTGAGTCTCGGTGAAGGCCTCTTCGTGCTGTTGCTCGCGCCGGCGTTCTTCGAGCCGCTGCGGGAGCTCTCGGCCGTCTGGCACGACCGCGCCGCGGGCGAGGCGGCGCTGCAGTCGCTCGAACAACTTCAACGCAGCGAGGTGCCGCTGCCCGGTGCCAACACGTCCGTCCGCGCGACGGCCGGAGCCGCCGGTGCCGCGCCTGTCGTCGCGGTTCATGGGCTCCGCTTTGCCTGGCCTGGCGAGCAGGAGCTGTTCCATGGCTGCGACCTTCGCGTCGCGGCCCGCGAGCACGTTGCGATCACCGGCGCGAGCGGCTCGGGCAAGACGGCCTTGCTGTCGCTGCTCGCCGGACTGCTGCCCGCGGCCGGCGGCGAAATCTCCATCGGCGGCGTGCCGCTGTCCGACCGCACCGTGAGCGCCCTCCGGCAGCGCATGGCGTGGATGGGCCAGAAGCCGCACGTGTTCGCCGGATCGATAGAAGCCAACGTGGCGCTGGGACGCGCAGACATCGACACGCCACAGGTCGCCGCCGCGATGCGCTTCGCATTGCTCGACACCGTGGCGCAGGCCCATCCCGCCACGGCGCTGGGCGAGGGCGGCAGCGGCCTCTCGGGCGGGGAAGCAGTGCGGCTCGCGCTGGCACGCATCGCCGTCCATCCGCATGCGGACCTGCTGCTGGTCGACGAGCCCACCGCGCACCTGGACACCGAAACCGCCGGGCGCGTGGCCGACGCACTCGTCACCCTGGCCCGAGGCAAGACGCTGATCGTCGCAACGCACGATCCCGTGCTGGCCGCGCGCATGCACCGCACGATCAGCCTCGACGCGCAGGCGCTGGAGCGCGCCGCATGACCATCGCCGCGAACCATTGGCGCGACCTGCGCCTCGTGCTGCGCCCCTTCCTGGCGTCGCAGCCGAGCCCCTTGCTCTGGGGCGGCCTGCTGGCCGCCGTCACGGTGCTCGCGGGCATGGCGCTGCTGGGCCTCTCGGGCTGGTTCATCACCGCGACCGCGCTGGCCGGCCTGCACGCGGCAACGGCATTCACCTTCGACGTGTTCGCGCCCTCGGCCGGCATTCGCCTGCTGGCGCTCGGCCGCACGGCGTCGCGCTATGGCGAGCGGCTCGTCACGCACGATGCGACCTTCGCCGTGCTCGCCGCGCTGCGCGTGCGGCTCTTCCGAGGCTGGGCGCGCCCCCAGGCGGCGCGCGCATTGCTGATGCGCCCGGCGCGCCTGCTGTTCCGCCTCACGGCCGACATCGACGCGCTCGAATCGCTCTACCTGCGCCTCCTGGTGCCTGCCGCCGCAGCCCTGGGGGCCGCGCTGCTGGCGGGCGTGGTGCTGGGCTTCATGCACGTCGGCATGGGCGTGCTGCTGATGCTCTGGCTCGTCGCCGTCGGCTGGGGCATTGCATTGCTTGTCGCGCGGCGCGCCCGGCGACCCGCGGTGCATCGCGCCCATGCCATCGAGGCGTTGCGCGCCCGCGCTGTCGACCTCGTGGCCGGCCAGACCGACCTGGTCATGGCAGGGCGCATCGATGCACAGCACGAAGCCCTCATGAACGCGGACCGGCATCTGGCCAAGGCCGACCTCGCATTGAACCGCCTCGAAACCGCAGCCGGCATCGCCTACAGCAGCGCGGGCACCGTCACGCTCGTCGGTGTGCTGCTCGCAGTGGGCCTGCTGGCGGGCGAGGGCGCGATCGGCGCACCCGCGGCGGCGCTCGCATTGCTGGTGGCGCTCACGGCGACCGAGCCCTTCGCGGCACTGCGGCGCGGCGCGCTCGATGCAGGACGGACCTGGCTCGCGGTGCGCCGTCTCGCACCCCGCATGGCGACAGAGGTAGAAAGGCCGGCAACCGTCAATGAAGCGCCATCCGACGCATTGCGCGTGAGCCATGTCTCGCTCGCGCACGCCGGCAGCCCCATCCAGGTGTTGAACGACGTGTCGTTGACCGTGACCCCAGGCGAGCGGGTCGCACTGATCGGCGCAAGCGGCGCCGGCAAGTCGACATTGCTCGGCGTGATCGCCGGCGAGATCGCTCCGCAGTCCGGCAGCGCGAGCGCACAGCCGCCGTGCCTGCTGACCCAGCGCACCGAGCTGTTCCAGGACAGCCTGCGCGACAACCTCCGGCTCGCCGACCCCGAGGCCACCGACGAACAGCTCTGGTCCGCGCTGCACGCAGCCGGCCTCGAAGACGACGTCCGCGCCCTCAAGACGGGCCTGGACACCCGCCTCGGCGAAGGCGGCCTCGGCCTCTCGGGCGGCCAGTCGCGCCGCCTCGCGCTGGCCCGCCTGTTGCTGCGCCCCGTGCCGCTCTGGCTGCTCGACGAACCCACCGAAGCGCTCGACGCCTTTGTCGCGCACGACGTGCTGCAGCGCCTCGCCCGTTACGCCGATGGCCGCACGCTCGTGATCGCCACGCACCTGCGCCGCGAGGCCGCGCTCGCCGACCGCCTCGTGTGCATGCAGCAAGGCCGCATCGTCGCCGACCTGCGCCGCGGCAACCCCGCCTTCGACGCCGCACTGCGCACGCTGCGCCCCGATTGATTCCGCAGGAAAAGACAAAAGAGAACACAAAGGAAGAACCCATGGACCTCGACATCGTTGCGCTCTCGCGCCTGCAGTTCGCCGTCACGGCGCTGTATCACTTCCTCTTCGTGCCGCTCACGCTCGGCCTCTCGATCCTGCTGGCGATCATGGAAACGGTCTACGTCATGACGGGCCGCGTCATCTGGCGCGACATGACGAAATTCTGGGGCGTGCTCTTCGGCATCAACTTCGCGATGGGTGTCGCGACCGGCGTGGTGATGGAGTTCCAGTTCGGCATGAACTGGAGCTACTACAGCCATTACGTGGGCGACATCTTCGGCGCGCCGCTGGCCATCGAGGGGCTCATGGCCTTCTTCATGGAGGCGACCTTCGTGGGCCTGTTCTTCTTCGGCTGGGACAAGCTCTCCAAGGTCGGCCACCTGGTGGCCACCTGGGCCGTGGCCATCGGCTCGAACTTCTCGGCGCTCTGGATCCTCATTGCCAACGGCTGGATGCAGAACCCCGTGGGCGCGGCCTTCAACCCGCAGACCATGCGCATGGAGGTGACCGACTTCCTCGCGGTGCTCACCAACCCGGTGGCGCAGGCCAAGTTCGTGCACACCGTCTCGGCAGGCTATGTGTGCGCCTCGGTGTTCGTGCTCGGCGTGTCGGCCTGGTATCTGCTCAAGGGCCGCCACCTCGAACTGGCCAAGCGCTCGATGACCGTGGCCGCCTCCTTCGGCCTGGCCTCGGCGCTCTCGGTGGCGGTGCTTGGCGACGAAAGCGGCTACCTCTCGGGCGAGCACCAGAAGATGAAGCTTGCCGCCATCGAAGCCATGTGGGAGACACAACCCGCACCCGCCGCCTTCACGGTCATCGGCTTTCCCGACCAGGAATCGCGCGAGACGCACTACGCCATCCACATCCCGGGCGTGATGGGCCTCATCGGCACGCGCTCGCTCGACACGGTGATGCCCGGCATCGATGAACTGGTCAAGCGCGCCGAGGCCCGCATCCGAGAGGGCCTGAAGGCCTACGACGCCCTGCAGAAGATCCGCGAGGCGGGCGGCACCGGCAAGGTGACGCAGGGCGTGCGCGGCGACTTCGAGGACAACGGCATCAACATGGGCTACGCGTTGCTGCTCAAGCGCTACGTCGACGACCCGCGCACCGCCACCGACGCGCAGATCACCAAGGCCGCATGGGACACCGTGCCGCAGGTCGCGCCGCTTTTCTGGCTGTTCCGCGTGATGGTGGGCATCGGCATGCTGCTGATCCTGTTGACCGGCACCTTCTTCGTGCTGTCGGCGCGCCGCAAGCTCGACAGGCACCGGTGGCTCCTGAAGGCCGCGGTGTTCGCGATCCCGCTGCCGTGGATCGCCATCGAGGCCGGCTGGCTGGTGGCGGAGTTCGGCCGCCAACCCTGGGTGATCGAGGGCGTGCTGCCCACGGCGGTCGCGGTGTCGAACCTGGGCGTGAAGACGCTCCTGCTCACGCTCGCGGGTTTTATCGCGATCTACACCGTGCTGCTCGTCATCGAGATGAAGCTGATGCTCAAGGCCATCCGCAAGGGGCCCGAAGCCGAGCACGCGCCCGACGAGGGCGATGCGCGTTCCCATGTTCCGCCGGCGCATGGCGCCACCACCGTCCCTTCCACCACCGGGAGCGCCGCATGATCCTGCACACACTCCTCGACTACGACACCCTGCGCTTCATCTGGTGGCTCTTGATCGGCGTGCTGCTGGTCGGCTTCGCGGTGACCGACGGGTTCGACCTGGGCAGCGGCATGCTGCTGCCGTTCGCCGCGCGCAACGACATCGAGCGCCGCGTCGTTATCAACAGCGTAGGCCCCGTGTGGGAGGGCAACCAGGTGTGGCTCATCCTGGGCGGCGGAGCGATCTTCGCGGCCTGGCCGCAGTTGTACGCGGTGTCGTTTTCGGGCTTCTATCTGGCGATGTTCGTGATCCTCACCGCGCTGATCCTGCGCCCCGTGGCCTTCAAGTTCCGCAGCAAGCGCGAGTCGCCGCAATGGCGCGCGCGCTGGGACTGGGTGCTGTTCTTCAGCGGCTTCGTGCCCGCGCTGATCTGCGGCGTGGCAGTGGGCAACGTGCTGCAGGGCGTGCCTTTCCGCTTCGATGCGGACATGCACATCTTCTACGACGGCGGCTTCTTCGGGTTGCTGAATCCGTTCGCCATCCTGTGCGGGCTGGTGTCTGTCGCAATGCTCGTGATGCACGGCGCGGCGTGGCTGTTGCTCAAGACAGAGGGGCCGGTGGCCGAGCGCGCGCGCACCTACGGCATGGTGGCCGCGGTGCTCACCATCGCGCTCTATGCGCTCGCCGGCGCGCTGCTCGCCACGAGCATCGGCGGCTACCGCATCAGCAGCGTGGTCGATGCGGTGGGGCCCTCGAACCCGATGCTCAAGACCGTCGAGCTGCATGCGGGCGCATGGACCGCCAACTACGCAGCGCACCCGTGGACGCTGGCCGCGCCCGCTGCCGGCTTCATCGGCGCGCTGGGCGCGTTGCTCGGGCTGGTGCTGCGCCGACCGGTGCTCGCGCTGCTCACGGCGGCACTCGGCATCGCCGGCATCATCCTGAGCGTGGGTGCGTCGATGTTCCCGTTCATCCTGCCCTCGTCGATCGACCCGCGCGCGAGCCTCACGGTGTGGGATTCGTCGTCCAGCCACCTCACGCTCTTCATCATGCTGGTGGTCACCGGCATCTTCATTCCGATCATCGTGGCCTACACCACCTGGGTCTACCACGTGCTGTGGGGCAAGGTCGACGAGAAAGCCATCCGCGAAGACAGCGGTCACGCCTACTGAACACAGAGGGACAAGAACATGTGGTACTTCGCCTGGATCCTCGGCCTGCCGCTGGCAGCCGCTTTCGCCGTACTCAATGCCATGTGGTACGAACTCATGGACGACGACGCCATCCGCAGGGAGAAGCTCGAGCTGCCCGAGTCGCCGCAGGGGCAGGAGCGGCTCTAGGTTCGGTTCGTGCGAATGTCCCCGCGCCTTCGGCTCATCTTGATTTCGCTTCGGAGAGCACTCGCTGCCCTGCGCACAAGAGGCGCTGCCTCCGTACTGGCCGATCATCCCGTGCGCTGAAGACGAGCACGCCGATGGGGTGCCTTGCGCAGCGAAATCAAGGAGGAGGGCGAAGCCCGGGGGACATTCGCGGAGCAAGGTACCCCGTCGGCGTGATCGAGCCCTGAACACGGCCCGCCGACGTCACTCCGCCGCTGGCTTCTTTTTCTTCGCCGACCCGCCCGTGATGCGGTCTTTCAGCGTCAACACCTTCGTCACCGTCGCTCCCATGCCCATGAGCTGCATCGCAGTCTCGGGCGCGAGCCGCTGCACGTCGTCGAACCATTTCATCAGCCGGTCGATCAGGTCGTGCATCTCGCGCATGCGTTCTTGCGCATGGCGCTCGGCGTCGCTCGTGGGCGATTCGAGCAGGGCGTTGCGCAACATCGAGAGCGTGGGTTCGATCTCGCGGCGGCGCCGCTCCTCGGCCAGCACGCGGAAGATTTCCCACACGTCCGACGGCGCCTCGAAATACTCGCGCCGGTCGCCCGCCTGGTGCCGCAGCCGCACCAGCCGCCAGGCCTGCAGCTCCTTCAGGCCCATGCTCACGTTGGAGCGAGAAAACTCCAGCAGCTCGGCGATCTCGTCGGCATTGAGCGCGCGCTGCGACAGGAAGATGAGGGCGTAGATCTGCCCCACGGTGCGGTTGATACCCCACTTGCTGCCCATCTCGCCGAAGTGGGCGACGAACTGGCGGTTGAGGGGCGGGAGGTCGGGTGCGGTGGCCATGCGCGGATTGTCGCGCGGGATTGCTGGAGTTCCGGTAGCTTCTGAAAACTCGAACCGCTCAGTCGGCTTGCGTGCGCCGCCGGTACGACCCCGGCGCGCCGCCCGTCCAGGTCTTGAAGGCCCGCTGGAAGGCCGCGCTGTCCGCGAACCCCAGCTCCTCGGCCAGTGCGGCGAGCGGCACGGTGCTGGTGTTGAGCCGCACGATGGCCAGGTCGCGCCGCAACTGGTCCTTCAGCGACTGGAACGACGTGCCTTCCGTCGCCAGGTGGCGTTGCAGCGTGCTCACCGACATGTGCAGGCTGCCCGCCGTGGTCGCAAGGTCGGGCCACGCTGGCCGGTTCTGCTGCAGCACCGCGCGCACCTTCGCGCTCACGGCCTGCTCGGCGAGCCGGGGCAGGATCACATTGGCAGGCGACGCCGACAGAAACACCTGCATCGCATGCGCATCGCGGTGGACCGGCGTGGCCAGTGCGCTGGCATCGAACCACACCGCCGACAGGGGCTGGCCGAACTGCAGCGGGCCGGGAAACACCTTGGCGTAGCCGTCGGCATAGGGCGGCAGCTCGAAGCCGAAATCGAAACGCCGTGCCGCCAGCCGTCCGCCGTGCAGCCATGCGAAGAGCCGCCAGTGCACCCGCAGCATCAGCTCGTGCAGGAAGTTCTGCTGCATCGCCTGCGGGTTGTTCAGCCGAATGCCGAAGCCTGCGAGCTGGCCTTCCCGCAGCGGAACCAGCGCGATGTCGTCCTGCAGCAGGCTGAAGGTGTGGGCCACGCGGCGCAGCGCCACTTCGAAAGTGGGCGCGCCCAGCGTGGAGCGCAGCATCAGCGCGAAGCTGCCGCAGCGCAGCCGCCGCGTGAGAAAACCCAGGGCCTCGTCGTCCATGCGCTGCATCAGCAGCGCGAAGAGGGCCACGTACTGCTCGCCCGTGACGCGCGCACCGGCCTCCCGCAGCAGCGAGGGTGCGATGCCCGCGTCTTCCAGCGCCGTCTCGATGCACACCGCCGCCTCGGCCCCGCGCGCGCGCACGCCCGAGAGCATGCCCTGCACGAAGACGATCGGAATGGTGATGGGCGGTTGCAGCATGTCTCGGTGGATTGACGTTTTCTGCCATGCGATCGAAGCGAACTGCAATCGCCGGGCTGTGCGGGGATTTCTACCATGCCACTGCACAAGAACCAGACGGAGACAAACCCATGTACCTGACCCAAGGCCTTCACCGCGCCGTGCAGCAGCGCCCCGACGCCATCGCGGTGCGCTTCGCCGGCCGCACCCGCAGTTTTCGCGACTTCGCCGAACGCATCGCGCGCCTTGCTGGCGCGCTCCAGGGCCTGGGCATGCAGGCGGGCGACCGCGTCGCCATGCTGTCGCTCAACTCCGACCGCTACCTCGAATACCAGATGGCCGTGCCCTGGGGCGGCGGCGTGCTCAACCCCTGCAACATCCGCTGGTCGCCGGCCGAGATCCTCTACTCGCTGGAAGACTCGGGCTCGACCATCCTGCTGGTCGACGAGACCTTCCGCGGCGTGGTCGAGCAGATGCGCGGCGAGTCCAGGAGCCTGCGCGAGGTGATCTATTGCGGCGACGGCCCCCTGCCGGCCGGCATGCACAGCTACGAGGGGCTGATTGACGCTACTTCGCCAGTGCCCGACGCCGTGCGCCGCGGCGAGGACCTGGCCGGCATCTTCTACACGGGCGGCACCACCGGCTTTCCCAAGGGCGTGATGCTCAGCCACATCAACATCTGCAGTTCGGCGCTGGCGGCGCAGGCCGAGGGCCTGGCACCGGCCGGCGGCTGCTACCTGCATGCGGCGCCGATGTTCCACCTGGCCGACATGGGCCTGGCCACGCCGCACTGGTTTGCCGGCAACACGCACGCGATCCTGCCGATGTTCACGCCCGAAGGCGTGCTCGACGCCATCGAGCGCGACCGCGTGACCAGCCTGCTGCTGGTGCCCACCATGATCCAGATGCTGGTCGACCATCCTGCGATGCGCAAGCCGCGCGACCTGAGCAGCCTGAAGGGCATCACCTACGGCGCCTCGCCCATTTCGGAAGCGGTGCTCAACCGCGCCATGGAAGCCTTCCCGGGCGTCGACTTCGTGCAGGCCTACGGCATGACCGAGCTGTCGCCTATCGCCACGCTGCATCCGGCCTTCTTCCACACGGCCGAGGGCCGAAAGACCGGCAAGCTGCGCTCGGCGGGCCGGGCCAGCGTATGCATGGAAGTGCGCATCGTCGATGCCGACGGCACCGAAGTGCGGCGCGGCACCGTGGGCGAAGTGGCGGTGCGCGGCCCCAACGTGATGCAGGGCTACTGGAACAAGCCCGAGCAGACGGCGGCGGCGCTGCGGAACGGCTGGATGCACACCGGCGACGGCGCCTACATGGATGCCGACGGCTTCATCTTCGTGGTCGACCGCATGAAGGACATGGTCATCAGCGGCGGCGAGAACGTGTACTCGGCCGAGGTCGAGAACGCCATCAACCAGCACCCCGCGGTGGCGGCGTGCGCGGTCATCGGCATCCCCAGCGAGGAGTGGGGCGAGTCGGTGCATGCGGTGCTGGTGCTCAAGCCGGGGCAGGGCATCCAGCCCGAGGAATTGATCGCGCACTGCAAGACGCTGATCGCCAACTACAAGTGCCCGCGCAGCGTGGCCGTGGTCGAGGCGCTGCCGCTGTCGGGCGCCGGCAAGGTGCTCAAGACCAAGCTGCGCGAGCCCTTCTGGCAAGACCGCCAGCGCAGCGTGGCCTGACCCGACATTTTTTTCCTAAGCATTTTCCTATCCGAACATCAAGGAGACCTTCATGAGTCAAGACGTCTACGTGGTCGGGGTCGGCATGATCCCCTTCACCAAGCCGGGCGCGAACCAGCCCTATCCGCAGATGGCCGCGCACGCCACGAACGCAGCGCTCAAGGACGCCGGCATCGGCTACGAACTGATCCAGCAGGCCTACGTAGGCTACGTGTACGGCGACTCCACCGCCGGCCAGCGCGCGCTGTACGAAGTGGGCATGACGGGCATCCCGGTCGTGAACGTCAACAACAACTGCTCGACCGGCTCGACCGCGCTCTTCCTCGCGCGCCAGGCGGTGGCCAGCGGCGCGGCCGACTGCGTGCTCGCGCTCGGCTTCGAGCACATGAGCCCCGGCGCGCTGGGCGCGGTGTTCAACGACCGGCCGAGCCCGTTCGACAACTTCGAGAGCATCACCGACGAGCTGGTCGGCAACGAGCAGGTGCCGCTCGCGCTGCGCTACTTCGGCGGCGCGGGCCTCGCGCACATGCAGCAGTACGGCACGCAGATGTCCACCTTCGCCAAGATCCGCGCGAAGGCCAGCCGCCATGCGTCGAACAACCCGGTCGCGCTGTTCCGCACCGTCGTCACAGAGGACGAGGTGATGGCCGCCCCTGTCATGTGGCCCGGCGTCATGACCCGGCTCATGGCCTGCCCGCCCACCTGCGGCGCGGCCGCGGCCATCGTCTGCTCGCCGCGCTTCGCCGAGCGCCACGGCCTGGACCGCACCGTGCGCATCAAGGCGCAGGCCATGACCACCGATCGCCCCGTGACCTTCGAGAGCCGCGACATGCGCGAGGTGGTGGGCTTCAGCATGGCGCAGGAGGCCGCGCAGAAGGTGTACGACGCGGCCGGCGTCGGTCCGCAGGACATCGACGTGGTCGAGCTGCACGACTGCTTCGCGCACAACGAGCTCATCAGCTACGAGGCGCTGGGCCTGTGCCCCGTCGGCGGCGCGGAGAAGTTCGTGGTCGATGGCGACAACACCTACGGCGGCAAGGTGGTGACCAACCCGTCGGGCGGGCTGCTGTCCAAGGGGCATCCGCTCGGGGCGACCGGTCTTGCGCAATGCACCGAGCTGGTCCAGCAGCTGCGCGGCACGGCCGACAAGCGGCAGGTCGAAGGCGCGCGGATGGCGCTGCAGCACAACCTCGGGTTGGGCGGCGCCTGCGTGGTCACGCTCTACGAACGCGTCTGAGGAAGAAGCAGAACATGATCGACAAGAAATGGATCGGCCACGAGCTGCCCGCCTCGGTGCTCCCCATCGAGCGCACCCGCCTGCAGTTCTTTGCCAAGGCCATCGGCGAGACCGATCCGGTCTACACCGATGCCGCCGCCGCGCGTGATGCGGGCTATGCGGACCTGCCCGCGCCGCCCACGTTCCTGTTCGCGGCCGAGCTGGATTCGGGCGCATCGAACCAGCTGCTCGACGACCTGCAGATCCCGCTTTCGAAGCTCCTGCATGGCGAGCAGAGCTTCAGCTACCACAAGCCCGCCTGCGTGGGCGACACGGTGACGGTGCGCTCCGTCGTCAGCGACATCTACGACAAGAAGAACGGTGCTCTGGAGTTCGTCGTGAAGACCTCGCGCGCCACCAACCAACGCGACGAGCTCGTGGCCGAGCTGCGCACGGTGATCGTGTGCCGCCACTGAAGAGAGAACCTGAGATGACCACCCCCGCCACCTACGACAGCATCCAGATCGGCGACGAGCTGCCACCTCTGCAGTTCGCGCCGGTCAACCGCACCATGCTCGCGCTCTTCGCGGGCGCCTCGGGTGACCACAACCCCATTCACATCGACACCGACTTCGCGCGCAGGGCCGGCATGCCCGACGTGTTCGCGCAGGGCATGCTGGGCATGGCCTGGCTCGGCCGGCTCGTCACGCAGTGGGCGCCGCAGTCGCAGTTGCGCCGCTTCGACGCGCGCTTCCAGGGCATCACCCACATCGGCCATGCGGTGCGCTGCACCGGCCGCGTGGTGGAGAAGCTCGAGCACAACGGCGAGCGCTGCGTGCGCGTCGAGGTGCTGAGCGCCAACCAGTACGGCCAGGCCCGCATCGCCGGCGAGGCGCTGGTGGCGCTGCGCTGATCGCCATTCCTACGAACAACGAAAGAAAAACAGCATGACACTCAAGCTCGAAGGCAAGGTCGCCCTCATCACCGGCTCGGGCCGCGGCATCGGCCGTGCGATCGCGCTCAAGCTCGCGTCCGAAGGCGCGCGCATCGTCGTCAACGACCTCGATGCCGAGCCCGCCGAAGAAACCGTCCAGGCCATCCGTGCGGCCGGCGGGCAGGCCGTGGCCTGCGTGGGCAGCGTCTCGGCGCCGGATTTTGCCGAGCGCTTCGTCGGCACCGCGGTGAGCGAATACAAGGGCCTGGACATCATCGTCAACAACGCGGGCTACACCTGGGACAGCGTCGTGCAGAAGATGACCGACGAGCAGTGGTACGCGATGATCGACGTGCACCTGACGGCGCCGTTCCGCATCCTGCGCGCGGCGCAGCCGGTGATTCGCGCGCTGGGCAAGGCAGAGACTGAGGCCGGACAGCGCGTGGTGCGCAAGGTGGTCAACATCTCGTCGGTGGCGGGCCTCTTCGGCAACGCCGGGCAGGCCAACTACTCGACCGCCAAGGCCGGCATCGTCGGCATGACGCAGACGCTGGCCAAGGAATGGGGCCGCATGAACGTCACGGTCAACTGCGTGGCCTTCGGCTTCATCCAGACGCGGCTGACCGCGAGCGCCGCCGAGGCATCGACGGCGAACATCGAAGGCCGCGAAATCAAGGTCGGCATCAACCCCGGGCTGCTCGCGATGATGGAGCAGTCGATTCCCCTCGGCCGCGGCGGCACACCCGAGGAAGCCGCCGGCGCGGTTTACCTGCTGTGCACGCCCGAGTCGGACTACGTGAGCGGCCAGACGCTGATGTGCAGCGGCGGCTTGACCGGTATCTGACATGCAGGCCTCCGAAGGCATCGCCTGGCGCGTGCAAGGCGACATCGGCCGCATCGTGCTGCAGCGGCCGGGCAGCGCGAACGCGCTGACCTCGGCGAGCGCACGCGCGCTGGTACGTGCCATCGACGAGGTGCTCGAACAGAAGCCGCGCGCCATTCTCCTGACCGGCGAGGGCAAGGCGTTCTGCGCGGGCGGCGACATCGACGAGTTCGTGGCGGCCGGCGAGCGGTTGCCCGAGCTCGTGAATGAAATTCTCGACGGGCTTCATCCCGCCTTGTTGCGCCTGGCGACCGGGCCGGCGCCGCTGGTGGTCGCGGTGAACGGCCCGGCGGGCGGCGCGGGCGTGGGGCTCGCGCTGTGCGGCGACTTCGTGCTGGCGGCGGAGTCGATGAAGCTGCGCACGGGCTACGCAGCCATCGGCCTGTCGCCCGATGCGGGCGCTTCGTACTTCCTGTCGCGCCGCGTGGGGCCGGTGCGCGCGCAGCAATGGCTCATGCTGAGCGAGGCCATCGACAGCCAGCGTTGCCTGGCGACGGGCGCGGTCGATGCGGTCTATCCGGATGCGGAACTTGCAGCGGCGAGCGAAGCGCTGGTCGCGCGGCTGGCCGCTGGTGCGAGTGCTTCGTACGCGGGCATCAAGGCCCTGTGCGGCGGCGCGCCGGGCCGGCCGATCGAGGAGCACTTCGCGATGGAGCAGAAGCTATTGCACACGCGTGCGGGCAGTGCGGACGCGCGAGAAGGCGTGGCGGCTTTCGTTGCGAAGCGCGCCCCGCGTTTCACGGGGCGCTGAGGTTCAGCCGCCGCTCAACCGCCGGTGAGGCTGCGCGCCGCGCCCAGCATCTCGTGCGTGTCGTGCGCCATCACCGCCAGGAACGCCAGGAGGCCGATGTAGTACACGCTGTACGTCACCCGCGTCTCGGTGGAGACGGCGTAATACTGCTGGTTGGCCGGGTCCTTCGGGTCGTACTTCCAGGCGCGCATCACCTGCGGCGCGGCCAGCACCGCGACCAGGATCAGCATCGGGCTCGGCCGCCAGAAGAAGAGGGCGGCGAGCACCGGCACGCCCACCAGCCACACGCGCGGCGTGAGCACCGCGGTGATGCGCCCGCCGTCGAACGGCGAGAGCGGAATCAGGTTGAAGAGGTTGATGAAGAAGCCCGCGTACGCGAGCGCCAGCAGCAGCCGGCTGTCCGCTTCGCGCGCGGCGAAGTAGCAGGCCAGCGCCGCGAGGCTTCCGAGCAGCGGGCCGCCGAAGCCGACCCAGGCTTCGGTCTCCACGTCGTGCGGCTGGTCCTTCAGTTCGATCCACGCGCCCACGAACGGAATGAAGGTGGGCAGCCCCACGTGCAGGCCGCGCTGCTTCGCCGCGAGGTAGTGGCCCATCTCGTGCACGAAGATGAGCGCGACGAACCCCACCGCATAGCGCCAGCCGAACACAAAGGCATAGGCCACCACCGATAGCAGCATCGTGCCGCCCGAGAGCAGCAGCTTGCCGAGCTTGCCCGCGCTCAGCAGGACCAGCAGCAGCTTGACCATGGCCTGCGCTTCAGGCCTCGGGGTTCTTCTTCTTGAAGATCTTCGCCACGCCCCAGATGGCGGCGCCGCCGGCCACGACCGCGATCTTCGCGAACTTGGCCAGGAAGGCGAGCGCGAGCGCGAAGATGCCCAGCTTCTTCACGGCAACGCCGGCCACCAGTGCAGCGAGGCCGTAGGCGGCGACCTTGTCGGTCGACGAATTGAAGTCCGCGTACTTCTTGCCGTCGTCGTACTGCAGCGCGGCCAGGAGCTTGGCGGCGTCGGGCTTGTAGGTGTCCAGGTCCTTGGCGTTGGTGATGAGGTTCAGGCTCAGGTAGCCCTCGCGGCCCAGCGCATAGGTGTTGTAGTTGACGCCTTGCCTGTCACCCGTGTCGCCCTTCTTCTTGGAGAGGGCTGACCACACGAGCCGGTGCGTGGCGGCTTCGTACTGCGGCTTCTGCGCCCAGCCCGTGACCTCGATGGCGGGGATGCCGCGCTTGGCGCGCTCCTCGTTCGCGGCCTCGGTGCCTTCCTTCAGGCTCTTGAGCAGGTCGTCGGCGTTCCAGTCCTTCGCGTCGTCGTCCTTGATGTAGCCCTCCTTCACGAACTTGACGACGGCCATCCAGTCGGCGTTGTCGTCGGCCGGAAAGATCGCGCCGATGAAGGTGTCGTCCGTGCGGTTGCCCATGCTGCGCATGAGCTGCGCGGCGGCGGGCGTGGGCACCCAGATGTAGCCCTCGGGCAGCTTCAGGTGGGCCTGGTCGCGCAACGGGATGTCGGCGGGGCCGGCCTTCTGGACGGCCTTGGCGGCCTTGAAGGCAGCTTCCTGTTCGGCTTCGAGCGAGCTCGCCGTGGAGGCGGTGGCAGGCGCCGTGGAAGTGGCGGGGGTGGCGGACGTGGCGGCGTTGCCGGTGTCGGTGGCCGCAAGGGCGCACGCGAGCAGAAAGCCGGCCGTCAGGCGGGCAGTATGAATACGCAAGTTCTCTCTCCTCGGTTGTTGTCGGTTTTTGTGAGACGCGAGGAGTTTATCGGCGCTCCGGCCGGCGCCCAACAGTGCGTTTTCAGGGCCAAGGCGTGGGCGGCGGGATTTCGCACACCGGCTCGACGTCGATGCTCTTGAAATCCGCCGGCGAGACGATCTCCAGGTACTCCATGTCGGGCGAGTAGTCGAACAGGAAATGCCGGATGCCCGGCCGCTGGTGCACCACGTCACCGGCCTCGACCAGGGTTTCCTTGTCCTCGTACATGAAGCGGGCCCAGCCCTTGACCATGATGACGATCTGGAAGTCCGCCTCGTGGCGGTGCCAGCCGGTGCCCGTTTCCGGTGCCATGTTGGCCTTGACCAGATGCGCGATGACCTTGCCGTTGGTGGCCTCGGCCACGCCCAGGTCGCGGTACAGGAAGAAATCGCGCAATCCGCCCGACACGAACTCTGTGTCACAGGGCTTGACATGGGAGAACTGGGTGGCGGTACGGTCCAGCATGGGGCGCTCCTTCGCAGGGTGGTGGTGCTGCGCCGCAGCACGCATAAAGCGTTCCTGTTCGCGGGAGCTTTCGTTTGCGCACCGGGGCATTCTTGCTTTTCTGCGCTCCCCTTGACGCTCGCGAACCCGCTTTCCATACTCAACCGCATGGTTCACCCAGCTGCCCCGACCGAAGCCGCGACCCTCGACGCCGCCACCCTCGACGCCATCTTTTCCGCACTGTCCGACCAGACCCGCCGCACCGTGCTCCAAACCCTGGGCGAGCGCAGCCTCAGCATCACCGAGCTGGCCGAGCCGCACGGCATGTCGCTCACCGGATTCATGAAGCACCTGCGCGTGCTGGAGAACGCAGGCCTCATCTCGCGCACGAAAGAGGGCCGCATCGTGCGCTGCGAACTCTCGCCACGGCCCATGAAGGAGGCGGCGGCGTGGCTCGCGCGCTACGAGAAATTCTGGACCGGGCGCCTCGATGCACTGGCGCGATTTCTCTACCACCAGGAGGAAACCGAATGGCACACCCTGCCGACCGAGACACCGACGAAGACAGAGGGCGCCGCCCCTCGCTCACCCTCCGCCGGCACTACCGCGTCGCGCCCGAAAAAGTCTGGCGCGCGTGGACCGACCCGCAAGCGCTGAGGCTCTGGTTCGGCCCCGGCGAAATCGTCTCGGTGCCGCGCGTGGACATCGACCTGCGCGTCGGCGGGGGCTTCCGCGTGACGATGCTCGCGGACGACGGCGAAACGCACGACGTGAGCGGCACCTACCTGGAAATCGTGCCGAACCGCAAGCTGGTTTTCAGCTGGGCCTGGCGCAGCACGCCCGAGCGCGAATCGCGCGTCACCGTGCGGATCGAGCCCGACGGCGACGGCTGCGAACTGGTGCTCCTGCACGAGCAGTTCTTCGACGAGGCCGCGCGCGACGGGCACAACCACGGCTGGAGCGGCGCCCTCGTGAAGCTCGACCAGTGGCTGGACAGCGCAGCGGCATGACCGCACCGATCGCCGACACCATCGATGCGATCTACCGCACCGAGTCGCGCCGCATCTTCGCCACGCTCGTGCGGCTGCTCGGCGATTTCGACCTCGCCGAAGAGGCGCTGCACGACGCCTTCCGCAGCGCCCTGGAGCAATGGCCGCGTGACGGCTTGCCCGCGAACCCGCGCGCCTGGCTGGTGTCGGCGGGGCGCTTCAAGTCCATCGACGGCATCCGCCGGCAGGCGCGCTTCACCGCGTGGGACGACGCGGCCGAGCACACCGCGGCGCTGGCCGATCCCGCACCGGCATGGCACGACGACACCGAAGACCTCGAAGACGACCGCCTGCGCCTTGTCTTCACCTGCTGCCACCCGGCGCTCGCGCCCGATGCGCAGGTGGCGCTCACGCTGCGCGAGGTGTGCGGCCTGGCCACCGAGGAAATCGCCCGCGCTTTCCTCGTGCCCGCGCCCACCATCGCGCAGCGCATCGTGCGCGCCAAGGCCCGCATTCGCGACGCGCGCATCCCGTACCAGGTGCCTTCGCTGGCCGAACTGCACGAGCGGCTCGATGTGGTGCTGCGCGTGGTGTACCTCGTGTTCAACGAAGGCTATGCGGCCTCGTCGGGCGAGAGCGTCACGCGGGCCGATTTCTCGGCCGAGGCGATCCGGCTGGGCCGTCTGCTCGCTGACCTGCTGCCCGACCCCGAGGCGCTCGGCCTGCTCGCGCTCATGCTGCTGCACGACTCGCGCCGCGCGGCGCGCACTTCGCCCGATGGCGAACTGGTGCTGCTCGATGCGCAGGACCGCAGCCTCTGGAACCGCGCGCAGATCGGGGAGGGCGCGGCGCTGGTCGAGCGCGCGCTGCTGTCGCGCCGCTTCGGCCCCTACGCGCTGCAGGCCGCCATCGCCGCCGTGCATGCCGAAGCGAAGGAGGCCGCCGCCACCGACTGGCCGCAGATCGTCGGCCTCTACGACGTGCTGCTGCGCCTGGACCCTTCGCCCGTGGCCGAGCTCAACCGCGCCGCCGCCATCGCCATGCGCGACGGGCCCGCGGCGGGCCTGGCGCTGATCGATGCGCTGCTCGCGCGTGGCGAATTGGCCGACTACCAGCTGGCCCACAGTGCCCGCGCCGAGCTGTGCCGGCGCCTCGGGCGCATCGACGAGGCGCGCGCCGCGTACGAGCGCGCGCTGTCGCTGGCGCGCCAGCTGCCCGAGCGTAAATTCCTGGAGCGGCAACTGACCCTGCTGGATCTCAAGTAGAAAATTTTTGACGCCGGTTGTCTCGGACATGTCGATTTCCGCCGTCGCCAATCGACCAGTGGTGTCTACATTCCCTCTTCAAGGAGATACCGCCATGAAATACCTCTGCCTCGTTCACTACGACGAAGCGGTGATCGACACGATGCCGCCCGACGAACTCAAGGCGCTCGGCGACGAGTCCAGCGCCTACGACCGAGAACTCGAGCGCGCCGGCCACTACATCGCCTCGAACGCGCTCGAACCCGCGAAGACCGCCAAGGTCGTGCAGGTGCGGGGCGGCAAGCGCTCCCATGTCGATGGCCCGTTCGCAGAGGCGCGCGAGCAGCTCGGCGGCTTCATCCTCATCGAGGCGCGCGACCTCAATGCGGCGATCCAGCTGGCGGGGCGCATTCCCATGGCGCGTTACGGCGCCATCGAGATCCGGCCTGTAGAAACCCTCGAAAGGAGAGCGGTATGAGGTACCTCTGCATCATCTACGGCACCGACGCCGAGACCGCGCACTTCTCTCCCCGCGAAATGGACGACTACGTGAACGAACACCTCGACTACGACCGCGCCCTCGAGGCCCGCGGCAAGCTCGTCGCCTCCGAGGCGCTGCAGCCTGCCGGGACGGCGACCGTCGTGCGCATGCGCCGCAACAAGCTTTCGGTCACCGACGGCCCTTTCGCCGAAACCAGCGAATACCTCGGCGGCTTCTACCTGGTCGAGGCCGACAGCGACGAGGAAGCGCTCGAGCTCGCGGCCGGCATCCCGTCTGCGCGCTTGAGCAGCGTCGAGGTACGGCGCGCCAAGGGCGGCGGCGCGCGAACGCCATGAGCGGCACGCGCCCCGCAACGCCGCCCGAGCGCGCCACCGTGCGCGAATGGACGGGCCTGGCCGTCATCGCGCTTCCGTGCATGCTTTATTCGATGGACCTCACGGTGCTGAACCTCGCGATCCCCTCGATCAGCGAGGAGCTCAAGCCCACGGCCTCGCAGCTCTTGTGGATCGTGGACATCTACGGCTTCTTCGTCGCGGGCCTGCTGGTCACCATGGGCACGCTGGGCGACCGCATCGGGCGGCGCCGGTTGCTTTTGATCGGCGCGGGCGCGTTCGGCATCGCCTCGGTGCTCGCGGCGTTTTCCACCAGCGCGAACATGCTCATCGCCACGCGTGCGCTCCTGGGCGTGGCGGGAGCGACGCTCGCGCCCTCGACGCTCTCGCTCATCCGCAACATGTTTCTCGATCCGGCGCAGCGCACCGTGGCCATCGGCGTGTGGATATCGAGCTATTCGGCCGGTGCAGTCATCGGACCGGTGCTGGGCGGGGTGCTGCTGCAGTTCTTTCCGTGGGGCTCGGTGTTCCTCATCGGCGTGCCGGTGATGGTGCTGCTGCTGGTGCTCGGGCCGATCCTCCTGCCCGAGTACCGCGACCCCGATGCGGGGCGGCTCGAGTGCTGGGCATGTCGCCGCTGCACGCGGGTCTCTGGAGCGTGCCGGGCGCGGGCGCGTTCATCGTCGGCTCCATGGTCGTCTCGGCGCTCGTGCGGCGCATGCGCCCGGCCTACGTGATGGGCGGCGGGCTGGCGGTGGCGGCGCTGGGGTTCGCGATGCTCGTCGTGCTGCCTGCGTCCGCTGCGCAAGGCGGGCTCGCGTGGATGGTGGCGAGCGCGGTCATCTCGTCGCTGGGCCTCGCGCCGGTGTTCACGCTGGCCACCGACGTGGTCGTGGGCAGCGCGCCGCCCGAGCGGGCCGGCGTGGCCTCGGCCATCTCGGAGACAAGTTCCGAATTCGGCGGGGCCCTGGGCATCGCAATCCTCGGCAGCATCGGCGCGGCGATCTACCGCAGCACGATGGCCGACGCGGTGCCCGCCGGGCTGGCCGGTGCGGCCGAAGTGGAGGCGGCGCGCAGCACGCTCGGCGGCGCGGTGGCGCTGGCGGGACAGCTTGCGGGGAGCGCGGGCGCCGAACTGCTCGATGCGGGCCGCGCCGCGCTGCTGCACGGCCTGCGCCTCGTGGCCGGCATCTGCGCCGCGGTGCTGCTCGTCGTGGCCGGGCTCGTCGCTTTCCGTTTGCGCGGGGCCGGCGAGGCCAATGCCCCCGCGACACCGGGTGCCGCCGCATTGCCTGAGCGCTGACGAACACCCATACTGGGGCTTCCACGACGAGACCACCGGAGCCTCCCATGAGCAACGAACTGCGCAAGAAGCTGCACGACCTGGCCGAACTCTGCGAGAAGACCACCGATCCGCAGACCAAGGCCATCATCGAGGCGATCCGGCTGCAGACGGCCGTGCTGAACGAGCGGCTGTTCTCCATCGAGCTGCAGGTGGGCGCGCTCACCAAGCGCCTCGAAGGCGCCCCGGAAAGCACGACCCACTGAGGGGGCGCCGCTTTGTAGGGATAATCCCGGCCATGAGCGGCAACACCTTCGGAACACTCTTCGCGGTCACCAACTTCGGCGAATCGCACGGCCCGGCCATCGGCTGTGTCATCGATGGCTGCCCACCGGGCATGGCCCTGAGCGAGGCGGACATCCAGGGCGACCTGGACCGCCGCCGCCCCGGCACCAGCCGCCACGTCACCCAGCGCAACGAGCCCGATGCGGTGCAGATCCTCTCCGGCGTCTTCGAGGGCAAGACCACCGGCACCCCCATCGCCCTCTTGATCCAGAACACCGACCAGCGCAGCAAGGACTACGGGCAGATCGCCCAGCAGTTTCGCCCCGGCCACGCCGACTTCACCTACTGGAAGAAATACGGCATCCGCGATCCGCGCGGCGGCGGGCGTTCCTCGGCGCGGCTCACCGCACCCATGGTCGCGGCCGGTGCGGTCGCCAAGAAGTGGCTCGCCGAAAAATACGGCATGGTGTTTCGCGGCTGCATGACGCAGATCGGCGAAATCGCCATTCCCTTCGAGAGCTGGGACCACGTGCCCCACAACCCCTTCTTCGCCCCCATCGCCGACGTGAGCGCGCTGGAGGACTACATGGATCGCCTGCGCAAGGCCGGCGATTCGTGCGGCGCGCGCATCCGCGTCACCGCAACGAACGTGCCCGTTGGCCTGGGCGAGCCGCTCTTCGACAAGCTCGATGCCGAAATCGCCTACGCGATGATGGGCATCAACGCGGTGAAGGCCGTCGAGATCGGCGCCGGCTTCGACAGCGTCACCCAGCGCGGCACCACGCACGGCGACTCGATCACACCGACCGGCTTCGTCACCAACAATGCGGGCGGCATCCTGGGCGGCATCAGCTCGGGGCAGGACCTGGAGGTGAGCATCGCGATCAAGCCCACCAGCTCGATCATCAGCCCGCGCCAGTCGATCGACATCCACAACAACCCCGTCGAGGTCGTCACCAAGGGCCGCCACGACCCCTGCGTGGGCATCCGCGCGACGCCCATTGCCGAGGCGATGCTCGCCCTGGTGGTGATGGAGCACGTGCTGCGCAACCGCGCCCAATGTGGCGACGTGCAGACCGACGCGCAGAAGAACGAAGCCGCGTCCCCGCAGGCGTCTTTCCTCTAGTGCCGACACCGCCACCAGTGGCCGCCGGACGCGGCCACCTGCTGGCGTTCGCTGGTCTGTCGGCCAGCTATTTCGCGCACATCGGTTTCTTCAACCCCTACCTGCCGCTGTGGCTCAAGGACCTGGGCCTGCCGATCTTCACGATCAGCCTGCTGGCCTCGGTGCAGTCGGTCACGCGCGTTTTCGCGCCCTACGCCTGGGGCGCGCTCAGCGACCACACCGGCCACCGCGTGATGCTGCTGCGCTTCAGTGCGGCGGTAGCGCTGGTCAGCTCCTTCGGCCTCTGGTGGCACGGCGGCGCATGGTGGCTCGCGCTGGTGCTGCTGGTGATGTTCACCCACACCAGCTCGATGATGTCGCTCACCGAAGCGGCCATGGCGCAACTGGTGGCCGGCGATTGGGGCCGCTACGGGCGCATACGCCTGTGCGGCTCGGCCGGCTTCTTGGTCACGGTGTTCGTCGCGGGCGAGTGGTTCGAGCGCTTCGGCATGAAGCACTTTCCGGCCTGGGCGGCCGGCACTCTGGCCATCGTGCTGTTTGCGACGATGAAGCTTCCCGACGTGCGCGAGCCCGTGGCCGCGCACGACGCCGTCAAGGAACCCATCGGCCCGGTGCTGCGCAACCCGATGGTGCGGTGGTTCTTCGCTGCGCTGTTCTTCCAGGTGATGTCGCACTTCTCGGTGTACGCGTTCTTCTCGCTGTATCTGGACTCGATCGGCTATGCCAAGAGCACCATCGGCCTCCTGTGGGCGCTGTCGGTGGTGGCCGAGATCGTCTGGTTCTACCTTCAGGGCCGGCTCATCGGCCTTCTGCCGATGCCGCGCTGGATGCTGGTGTGCGGCATCGCGGCCGTCGCGCGCCTCGGGCTCACGGCCGGGCTGGGCGGCTTCATCGCCGCGCTGGTGGTGGCGCAGTGGCTGCACGCACTGAGCTTCGCGGCGCACCACACGACCTGCATCGCCGTGGTGTCGCGCCGCTTTCCGGGGCGGCTGCGCGGAAGAGGGCAGGCGCTCTTCACCGTGATCGGCTATGGCTTCGGCGGCGTGCTCGGCGTGCTGCTCGGCGGGGCGGTGGCGCAGGAGTTCGGCTACCGCGCGATGTTCACCGCGGCGGCGCTGCTGGCGGTGGTGGGCAGCCTCTGCGCCTGGCGCGTGGTGAGGCTGGAGCAGGCCGAGCGCGCCGCGGCCTAGCCCGGGTGCGCCGCTATTTCTTTCCGCGCTTCAACGGCTTCGTCACCGCAGTCTTGGCATTGCGCCCCTTGCCTTCCTTCCCCTCCTTGCCGCCGCCGTTCTCCTTCTCGAACACCGCAAAGTACTCCAACGCCAGCTTCCTCAGCGACCGCCCGATGTCCGCGTAGTCGTATTCGTCGAGGTTCGCCAGCGACACCCGCCCCGACGCGTGCTTGCCGCCGAAGCCGCGTCCCGGCAGCAGCACGATGCTGACAGCGCCTCGTTGGGCAGCCGCTTGGTCACGATCTCGCCATTCATCTGCGTGGCTATGTCCTGCAGGTCGAGCAGGTGGTAGCAGTTGACCGAGTTCGGGTCCTCCTGCATCGGCAGGCCCGGCGCAACGATCAAAAGCACGACGAACACGTTCCTCACGCTGTCGTCCAGCTTGATGCCGAGCGACGCATGCAACCCCGGGTTTCCGATAACTACAGGCACTTGATTTAGTCGCTGCCCTGAAACATAGTTGCCTCCGTTCAACAAAGACACAGGCCCACCGCCTGCAAGGAGACACACCCATGTTCAGTTCGCGCAGCCGCCGTCGCTCGACCCTGGCCCTCGCCATCCTTTCCCTGGCTACCGCCGCCGCATCCACGGCTTTCGCGGCCGGCGAGCCGGTCATCGGGCTGGTCACCAAGACCGAAACCAACCCCTTCTTCGTGAAGATGAAAGAGGGCGCGCAGGAAGAAGCCAAGAAGCTCGGCGCCAAGCTGCTCTCGGGCGCGGGCAAGGCCGACGGCGACAACGCGGGGCAGATCACCGCGATGGAAAACATGATCGCGGCCGGCGCCAAGACCATCCTCATCACGCCCAGCGACGCCAAGGCGATCGTTCCGGCCATCAAGAAGGCGCGCGACAAGGGAATCATGGTGATCGCGCTCGACAGCCCGGCCGATCCGCCGGAGGCGACCGATGCGCTCTTCGCCACCAACAACTACACCGCGGGCGTTCTCATCGGTGAATACGCCAAGGCCGCGATGGCCGGCAAGACGCCCAAGATCGTCGCGCTCGACCTGCTGCCGGGCCACCCGGTTGGCGCGCAGCGCCACAACGGCTTCATGAAGGGCTTCGGCCTGGCGGCGAACGATGCCAAGTCGAACGAGCTGTCCAAGGCGCCCGAGATCGTCTGCATGGCCGACAGCTTCGGCGACCAGGCCAAGGCGCAGACCGTGATGGAAAACTGCCTGCAGAAGGCGCCCGAGGTGAACCTGGTCTACACGATCAACGAGCCCGCCGCGGCCGGTGCCTACAACGCGCTCAAGCGCGCAGGCAAGGAGAAGGGCGTGCTGATCGTCTCGGTCGACGGCGGCTGCCAGGGCATCAAGGACACCAACGCCGGCATCATCGCCGCCACCTCGCAGCAGTACCCGCTGAAGATGGCGGCCATGGGCGTCGCCGCGGGCGTGGAATTCGCCAAGACCGGCAAGAAGGCCTCGGGCTACGTGGACACCGGCGTCACGCTGATCGCGGGCAAGAGCGTGGCGGGCGTGGACAGCAAGGACACCAAGACCGGCGCCGACCTGTGCTGGGGCAAGAAGTAAACCGATAGCCCTTCAGGGAGCATCTCGATGGCGAAATCCGCAACGCACCACATCCCGTGGGGCGCCCTGGGGCCGTGGCTGGCCCTGCTGGGCGCATGCATCTTCTTCGCGACCCAGTCCGACCGGTTCCTGACCGGCGAGAACCTCTCGCTGATCCTGCAGCAGGTGATGGTGGTGGGGGTGATCGCCATCGGCCAGACGCTGATCATCCTCACGGCGGGCATCGACCTGTCGTGCGGCATGGTGATGGCGCTGGGCGGGATCATCATGACCAAGTTCGCCACCGAGCTGGGCATGCCGGTGCCGCTGGCCATCCTCTGCGGCATCGGGGTGACGACGCTGTTCGGGCTCATCAACGGCCTCTTGGTCACGCGCATCAAGCTGCCGCCCTTCATCGTGACGCTGGGCACGCTGAACATCGCGTTCGCGATCACCCAGCTGTATTCCTCCTCGCAGACCATCACCGACCTGCCCACCGGCCTCACGGGCCTGGGCACCACCTTCGCCATCGGCGGCGCCGAAGTGGCGTGGGGCTCTGTGCTGATGGTGGCGCTCTACGCGCTCGCCTGGTTCGTGCTGCGCGAGACGGGCGCGGGCCGCCACATCTATGCGGTGGGCAACAACGCCGAGGCCACGCGGCTGGTCGGCATTCCCACGCAGCGCGTGCTGCTGGGCGTGTACGTGGCGGCGGGCGTGCTCTACGGCATCGCCTCGCTCCTGTCGGTGGCGCGCACCGGCGTGGGCGATCCGAACGCGGGGCAGACCGAGAACCTGGACGCCATCACCGCCGTGGTGCTCGGCGGCACCAGCCTCTTCGGCGGACGCGGCATCGTGCTGGGCTCGCTGATCGGCGTGCTGATCGTGGGCGTGTTCCGCAACGGGCTCACGCTGATGGGCGTGTCGTCGATCTACCAGGTGCTGGTGACGGGCGTGCTCGTGATCCTCGCGGTGGCGGCCGACCAGCTCTCGCGCAAGGGGGCCCGCTGATGAACGCCGTTGCCAACCCGAAGATCGTCATGCAGGCCAAGGGCCTCGTGAAGCGCTACGGCCAGGTCACCGCGCTCGACGGGGTCGATTTCGAACTGCGCGAAGGAGAAATCCTCGCGGTGATCGGCGACAACGGCGCGGGCAAGTCGTCGCTCATCAAGGCGCTCTCTGGCGCGACCATTCCCGACGAGGGCCAGATCCTGCTGGACGGCGCGCCGGTGCACTTTCGCAATCCGCTCGATGCGCGGCGCGCGGGCATCGAGACGGTCTACCAGGACCTCGCCGTCGCGCCCGCGATGACGATCTACGAAAACCTGTTCCTCGGCCGCGAGCTGCGCCGCCCCGGGTTCCTGGGCAATGTGCTTCGCATGCTCGACAAGAAGAAGATGCTGCAGGAAAGCGCCGCCCGCATGGCCGACCTGAAGGTCGGCATCCAGTCGATGACGCAGGCGGTCGAGACGCTTTCCGGCGGCCAGCGCCAGTGCGTGGCGGTGGCGCGCAGCGCAGCCTTCGCGCGGCACGTGGTCATCATGGACGAGCCCACCGCGGCACTCGGCGTGAAGGAGGGCAACATGGTGCTGGAGCTCATCCGCCGCGTGCGCGACCGCGGCCTGCCCGTGGTGCTCATCAGCCACAACATGCCGCATGTGTTCGAGGTGGCCGACCGCATCCACGTCGCGCGCCTGGGCAAGCGCGCGGCCGTGCTCAACCCGAAGAAGATCAGCATGAGCGACACCGTCGCGGTGATGACGGGCGCCATGACCGCCGACCAGCTGCCCGCGGAGGCGCATGCCTGATGCGCAGGCAACCATCGCGCGCCCGCCCGACCTGCTGCGCCCGCGCGGCTCCAACCAGGTCGGCATGCGCCAGTTCAACGAGCGCGTGGTGCTGCACGCGCTGCGCGTGCACACGAGCCTGCCCAAGGCCGATCTCGCGCGGCTCACGGGGCTGAGCGCGCAGACCATCGGGCTCATCACCGCGCGGCTCGAGGAAGACCAGCTCATCGTCAAGCAGAGCCGGGTGCGCGGGCGCATCGGGCAGCCCTCGGTGCCCCTGGCGCTGAACCCCGACGGGGCCTTCGCCATCGGCATCAAGGTGGGGCGGCGCGGCGCGGAGTGGCTCTTGATCGACTTCACCGCGCAGGTGCGCGAGCGCCACGCGGTGGGCTACGACTTTCCCGATGCCGGCGTGCTGCTGCCGTCGATCGCCGAGCACATCCACCGCCTGCGCGACGGCCTCGGTGCGCTCGCCGCGCGCAATGTGGGCGTCGGACTGGCCGCGCCGTTCCTGCTTGGCGGCTGGCACCGCACGCTGGGCCTGTCGAAGGCGCAGTCGGACGAATGGAACCAGATGGACCTGTTGGCCGAGGTGCGGGCCCGCACCGACGTGCCGGTGAGCTTCGCGCGCGACACGGTGGCCGCGTGCGTGGCCGAACTGGTCGGCGGGCGCGGGCATGACCTGAAGAGCTTTCTCTACATCTTCGTCGACACCTTCGTGGGCGGCGGGCTGGTCATCGACTCGCACCTGCACGCGGGCGCGCACGGCAATGCGGGGGCGCTGGCTTCGCTGCCGATGCAACCGGTGCGCCCGGGTGGCGCGCTGCCGTCGCAGGTGATGGCGGAGGCCTCGCTGTGGGAGCTGGAGCAGCGCCTGCAGGGCGAAGGGCTCGACCCCGCGGCGGCCTACGACGACCGCGCGCTGCAGCCCCCTTATGCGGCGGCCACGCAGGCCTGGCTCGGGTCGGCGTCGCTGGCGCTGGCGCATGCCATCGTCAGCAGCACCGCAGTGCTCGACCTCGCCGATGTGGTGATGGATGGATCGATGTCGCGCGCGTTGCTGCAGGCGCTGCTGGAGCAAACGCGCGCCGCGCTTGCGCAGTGCAACTGGGAAGGTCTGTGGCCGCCGCAATTGCACGGGGGCCGGGTGGGGGCGCAGGCGTGTGCGCTAGGCGGGGCCATGCTGCCGCTGCATGCGAACTTCGCGCCGGACCACGATGTGTTCCTGAAGGCAGGCTGAGAGACTGCGGCCGTTGCCGCAGTCCCTGGGCACGCCTTGGCGGCTGCCCGTTCCTCGGGCTCAGGCCGACGTGGAAATTGCCTGGACGGCGATCGTCAGCATGTGATCGCCGCCCCAACGACGCTACTTGCTTGCGCAGGTGCCCGACTTTGCCAGGCCGAGTTTGGCGATGTCGGCCTTGCCTTGCTCCTCGGGAATCTGCTCCAGGTCGGCGCCGCCCACGAAAGCGCCCATCTTGATGAACTGCCGCACGAAGTAGTTCTTGCCGGCGTCCATGAACAGTTCCATGAAATTAGGCGAGAACTCCGATTCCGTTTCGATCTTGTTCTTCTTTCCGCCATCCACCTGCGTGTAGAAAAACACGTCGGGTGCACTCTCGCCCAGGCAGTTGCCGTTGACCCGGATGTCCTTCTTCAAGGCCTTTCCGACCGGATGTCGAGCGCGGCGACGCCGGTGACCTTGGGCGGCCTGTGGCCGCCGTGCTTACTGGATAGCAGATGCGTGAAGATCGCGCGGCAGCCGCAGCGTGGTCGAGCGTGCGCCTTCGGGGCAAGGGCCATCGGAATAGATGGCATCGCCTTCAGGCATGACGCACTTGTGCACCTCGGTGACGGCGGGTGCGGCCTTGACGGTCTCCGCCGGAGCCACGAGGTTCGCATTCGCCGGCAATGCGCGATGGAAAACCGGCATGGCCCGCACCGAAGAGCTGGTGACCGAATCCGACAACGCAAGGCGGCCCGCCGACTCCGTGGCCTCGACGTAGGCCGGCATGATCGCCGGCGGCGGGCTCGGTGCGCGCGCCGCGCTCTCGTGCACCAGGTCTTTCAGGGCTACATAGAAAAGCGACATCGCCACAAGCGCCACGGCAAGGCATGGCGCCCAATACCGTTGGGAACCGGCGTCGGACAGCGCCGCCCGCGAATTCAGCGCCGCGGCCATGCGAGGCCTCCGCTTTGCAGTGCGCCCGCGAGCTTGGCGATGCCGCCGGTGCCGCTCGCAGCCCGCCCGATCAACGCGCCGCCGGCGGCGCCTGCCGCGATGCGCATGAGGAACGAGCGGCTGCGACCGGCCGCGAGCAGCAGCAGCACGCCGGCGCCGAGCACGATGAGGTGCTCGCCGGGATAGTCGGCGCGTGCGGCGTCCACCTGTTTGATCCTGTCGATGGTTTGTTCGATGCCCATGGCTGAAGCTCCTGATTGCTGTGCAGCCATTCTTGGCGGCCGGTGCCGGACAGCGCTGTAGGCCTGCGCCATGCGCGGCCTCGGAATTCGTGCCGAAAACGCCGCGGATAAGACCGCATCCGAGGGCGGTATCCCGATAATGCGATCCCCCTTTCGAGACCACGAAAAAATGAGTGCCGCCGATTTCCTGTTCGCCCCCGAGGTGCAAAAGCTCTTGATGGTTGCCTACGCGGCGCCCGACCAGCAGTTTTCTGCCAGCGATCTGGCCCAGCGTTCGAAGCTCGACGCCGACACCGTCGCGCGCACCCTGGAGCACCTTGCCGGCAGCGGCATCCTGAAGCGGCACAAGGCGAAGGGAGACGAGGCCGAAACCGTCTCGATCGACCGCACCTTCCTCTTTCACGACGAACTGCGCAGCGTGGCGCTGAAGTCCTTCGCCGCCGCCGAGCCGGTGCGCACCATGCTGCGCGGCAAGTTCAAGGATTCGGTGGTGCGCGCCTTCATCCTCGCCGAGGACAAGGACGGCACCCTCGAGCTGCTCGTCGTGCACGGCCAGTCGATGCCCGACGAAGCCGCCATGACGGCCGCGTGCCAGAAGCTCTCGAAGAACATCCACCGGCACCTGAAGGTGCACGTCATCTCGAACGCGCGGTTCAACGGCCTCACGCCGCGCGATGCGCTCAAGCCGAAGGTCTCGGCGCTGGAGATCATCAAGCTCGGGGATACGAAGGCGCAGTTGCCTGCCGAGAGGGTCGGGCTCCTGCAAAGCGCGAAGAAGAAGCTGGCGACGCTGTCGCGCCCGTCCAGGTAGCGGGGCCCCGGCAGGCCGCCGCCGGGCTACTTGCCCTTGTCTCTCGCAGCCGCAAGGCTGCGGGCCTCGGCGATCAGCGGCTTCACCGTCTCGAAGGTCTTGCCGCTCGGGTTGATCACGCTGACCCAATACATCTTCGCGTACACCGGATGCGGCATGAGCGTGTCGAGCGCGGCGAAGTCGACGCCCGCCGGCTCATCGCCGAACAGCGCCCGGAAGGTCTCCTTGCCCACGCCCACGTTGAGGCGGAACACGCCGGGGCGGTCGAGCTTCGAGGCGCTGTCGGACGCGTTGTCCTTCGTCACAACGGTTGCGAAGGGGAACCTGTTGTCCGCGCCGTGAAAGAAGAAGGTGTTGTCGTCGGCGACCTGGAAATGTCCGCCGCCGAGCGTGTCGATGATGTGCTGGGTGATGTCGTCTTCGGTCATGAGAGGAGGCTTCGTGGGCTCAGGGCTTCCAGCGGCGCAGGCCGAGTTCGTCGGCGAGCGCCTGGTAAGTCTTGAGGCGGGCCTGCACGTAGTCGTCGAGCGCGGCGCCGGTGAGCGCGAAAGGATAAAGGCTGTGGCGCGCGCGCAGCGCCGCATAGCCGGGCGCGGCAGTGGCCTCGGCGAAGGCGGCGGTCCAGGTGCGCACGGCTGCGTCGGGCACGTTGGCGCTCAGGTACAGGCCACGGACGGTGGGCCAGGCGATGTCCACGCCTTGCTCGCGCGCGGTCGGCACGCCGGTGAGCGCGCCGCCGAGGCGCGCCTCCGACAGCACCGCCAGGAGGCGCACCGCCGCGCCGCCCGCCATGGCCTGCAGCGCCTCGGCCGCGTCGCCGGGGAACACGTCGACGTGCTTGCCCTGCAGCGCGCCCAGCGCATCGCCGCCGCCCTCGAAGGAGACAAAGCGCATGGCCTTGTGGTCGCGGCCCGCGGCGCGCACCAGCAGCGCGGCCTTCACCCAGTCCTGGCTGCCGACCGTGCCGCCTGCGCCGAACGCCAGGCGCGAGGGGTCTTGCCGGAGCGCCGCGACCAGGTCCTGCAGGCGCTTGTAGGGCGAGTCGCGGTGCACGGCGATCACGCCGTAGTCGGTGCCGAGCGTGGCGATCCAGCGCACCGCGGAAGGGGGATGCGGCCCGAAGCGGCCCTGCGCCAGGTTGAGCAGCGAGCCGCTGGAAAACGCGACCAGCGTGCCGGGCCCGCCGAGCTGGCCGGTGGCGATGCGGTCAAAGGCGACGGCGCCGATGCCGCCCGGCAGGTAGCGCTGGCCCAGCGGCGGGCGCGAAGGGCGCACCGCCTGCAGCGCGTCGCGCGCAAGGGTGCAGGTGAGCTCGAAGCCGCCGCCGGCCTTGGCGGGAATCACGCAATCGGCCGCGGCCAATGAAGGGTCGACGGACTGCGCCGCGGCGATGCCGGGCACGAGCAGCGCGGAAAGCGTGCAGAGCGCATGGCGGCGGGTGGAAGAGGGCATCTGCATGGGGTGTGCGCCGCTAGCTGGCCGCCGGCCGGGGCCACCAGATGATCGCATGCAGCCCCGTGCCGGCCTCGCGCGCCTCGAGCCGCAGTTCGCCCCGGTGCCGCTGCGCGATCGACCGCGCAATGGCCAGCCCGAGCCCGAAGCCGTCCTTGCCCGCGCGTGCGCCGCGGCGAAAGCGCTGGCCCAGCGCGAAGCGCTCGTCTTCGCCCAGGCCCGGGCCGTCGTCCTCGACGTTGAGGCTCCAGCCCGCGGCATCGCCCGCGGCGAAGAGGGTGATCGTGCCTTCGGCCGGCGTGTAGGTGATCGCGTTCGTCACGAGGTTGCTCAAGGCCTCGCGCAGCAGCCCCCGGTCCGCGACCGCGAAGAACGCGGGCGTGGGCGCGTGGATGCCCAGGTCGATGCGCTTGGCGCGCGCCAGCGGGAGCAGGTCCACCGCCACTTCGCGCAGCAGCGCCGCAAGGTCGAACTCGGCAGGCTCGACCGCCACCGTGTCGCTGCGGCCGAGCGCGAGCAACTGCTGTGCGCTGCGCGTGGCGCGGCCGATTTCGGTGCCCAGCGCATCGAGCGCGGCGCGCACCTGCGCCGGGTCTTCCTGGCGCCGGGCGTAGTCGGCCTGCATCTGCAGCGTGGTGAGGTGCGTGCGCAGCTGGTGCGAGGCGTCGTCCAGAAACTGGCGCTGCTGCGTCACGAGGTCCTGAGTGCGCGACATCTGCTGGTTGACCGCATTCACCAGCGGGCGCACCTCGGCGGGCAGGTCGGTCTCGGCGATGCGCGTGAGGTCCTCGGGCGTGCGCGCCTCCACCTCGCGCGCGAGCCGCGACAGCGGGCGCAGCGCCGCGGCGAGCGCGATGGCGGTGCCGCACAGCAGCAGCGCCAGCACCAGCCCGTCGCGCAGCGCCGCGCTGCGCACGAAGCGCGCGCTGAACTCCTGCCGCGAGCGCGTGCTCTCGCCGACCTGGATCAGCACGCTGCGCCCCGTGCTGCCGGCGGGCGCCCGGTCCAGGTCGCGCCGGTAGGCCGCGAGCCGCACGGCCTCGCCGAAGTAGGTGGCGTCGTAGAAGCCCGGCACGCCCATCTTCATTTCGGCGGGCGGCGCGGGCAGGTCGGCGCTGCCGAGCTCCACCAATCCGTCGGAGGTCGCCACGCGAAAGAACACCTGGCCGCTCGCCGTGAGCTCGAAGAACTCGAACATCGTGTACGGCAACTCGACCGAAAGGCCGCCCGAAGCGGTGGAGATGTTGGCGTCGATGGATTTCAGGGCGCCCAGCAGCGACCGGTCGTAGGCCGCGTTGGCGGCCGCGAGCGCGTCGTGCCGCGTCATCCACAGTTCGAGGCCGGTCACCACCAAGAGGGCGGGGAACAGCAGCAGCGCGAGCCGCTGCCAGAGGCTCGCGCGGCGCAGGCGACCGCTCAGGCTGCTCACTCAGGTTCCCATCGCGCTGCGCGACCGTGGCGCATGAAACCGCCATGGCCAAGGCCAGGAACACCGCAGAACGGGCTTGGCCCGGCCGCAGGTGTTGCCCCCTGCAAGGGGGTTGGCGAAGCGACACGAAGTGCGCGAGGACTGGGGGTGAGCTTCATTTTTTCAGTCTGCTTCCAGCACATAGCCGAGGCCGCGCAGCGTGACGATGCGCACGCCGGTGCCGTCGAGGCGCTTGCGCAGGCGATAGACGAACACCTCGACCGCCTCCGGATGCACCTCTTCGTCGTCGGAGAACACCCGCTCCAGGATCTGCTGCTTGGACAACGGCTCGCCGCTGCGTTGCACCAGCACGCGCAACACCGCGTGCTCCCGCGGCGACAACGCCAGCGCCTCGCCGTCGAGCACGAACTGCCGGCGCGCGCCGTCGTACACCAGCGGCCCGCAGGCCAGGCGCGGATGCTCCACGCCTCGCGCACGCCGCACCAGCGCATGCAGCCGCGCTTCGAGTTCAGCGAGTGCAAAGGGCTTGGCAAGGAAGTCGTCGGCACCCGCATTGAGCGAGGCCACGCGCTCGTTCAGCGAATCGCGCGCCGTGAGGATCAGCGCCGGCAGCCGCTGGTCGCGCTCGCGCAGCCGCTGCAGCACCGTGTGGCCGTCCATGCCGGGCAGGCCCAGGTCGAGCACCAGCGCATCGTGGTCGCGCTGCTGCAGCGCGCGGTCCGCGAGCCGGCCGTCGTCGACCCATTCGACCTGGATGCCCGCATGCTCCAGCGCCTTGCAGAGCCAGGTGCCCAGGGTGTGTTCGTCTTCAGCCAGCAGGATGCGCATGGCGCGATGCTAGTGGGACCCCGTCTTTTCGCGAAACACCGCGGAACCGGCGTTGCCGGGCCGCTGGTGGTGCCCCCTGAAAGGACATTGGCGAAGCGACACGAAGTGCGCGAAGACTGGGGGGGCCAATCAATCCGGCTTGATGTTTGCCCGGGCGATCACCTTTTGCCAGCGGGCCTGCTCGGCCGCGATGAACTGCGCGAACTGCTCGGGCGTGCCGCCGACGGCCTCGGCGGCATCGGCCGTGAGGCGCTGCATCGAATCGGGCGATTTCACCGCCTTCATCGTCTCGGCCGAGAGCTTGGCCAGGTTCGCGGGTTCGATGTTGGCGGGCGCGAGCATGCCGTACCACTGCGTCATCTCGAAGCCCGGGAAGCCTTGCTCGGCGACGGTCGGCACGTCGGGCAATTGCGCCAGGCGCTTGGCCGAGCCGGTGGCGATGCAGCGCACCTTGCCGGCCTTGATGAACGGAATGATCGCCGCCGCGCCGATGGCCGAGGCATCGAGCCGACCCGAGAGCAGGTCGGTCACCATCGGGCCGGTGCCGCGGTAGGGCACGTGCAGCATGAACACGTCGGCGGTCATCTTCAGGTATTCGAACGCGAGGTGGCCCGCGCTGCCGTTGCCCGCGGAGCCGTAGCTCAGCTTGCCGGGCTTCGACTTGGCGTAGGCGATGAATTCCTTCAGGTTCCTGGCCGGCACGTCGGGGTGCACGACGTAGAGGCTGGGCACCTTGGCCAGCAGGCTCACGGGCTTGAAGTCCTTGTTCGGGTCGTAGGGCAGCTTGGCGAAGATGTACGGGTTCACCGCCAGCGTGCCGATGTGGCCGAGGATCAGCGTGTGCTGGTCGGTGCTGCGCGCCACTTCGCTCATCGCGATGTTGCCGGCCGCGCCGGGCTTGTTGTCGACGAAGACGCTCTGGCCGAGCGTGCGCGAGAGCTCGGCGGCGGTGGAGCGCGCGACGATTTCCGAGCTCCCGCCCGGTGCGAAGGGCACCACCAAGCGCACCGATTTGCTCGGCCATGCGGCTTCGGCCGAAGCCAGCGAGGGCAGCAGCCCGCCGAGAGCGAGGGCGCTGCCGCCTTGCAGCCATTGGCGGCGCGTGGGCAGGTCGTTCAGGAAGTGGTCGGGCATGGTGCTTGTCTCCGTCGCTTTTGTAGGAAAGCCCGCATCGTGCCCGGTCGATGCTGTCGGAATGCTGTCAGCCGCCCGTGGTCCAGAAATCCTGGCCGAATTCGCGGGCGAGCCGCGCGATGAGCGCCTCGGTGCGCACGAGCACGCCCGCTGCCTGCGCCCTCACGGGTTCGTGGGCAAAGCGCAGGTTGTGATGTGTCTCCCCCGAGTCCGGGTCGCTTTCGTGCATGTAGAGCGTGCCCTCGTGCAGGTGCAGCTCGAACACCCAGCCCTGCTCGTAATAGGAGAACACTTCGCTGGCTTGCCGGGTGTCGAGCGACTCGATGAAGAGCCGGCCCTCGATGAAATGGTCGTGCCAGGGAAAGCTCAGCACCAGGCCCTCCGGCGCATGGATGACCGGCCGGTTCCAGAAATAGGCGCCGCGCCGCGGGTCCCTGCCGTGGCGGGCCGCTTTGTCGAGCACGTCGCGGTAGTGCCTGCACAGCTCGTCTTCGTTGCCTGCGGCGTCGGCGGACAGGACGAAGTGCCCCTCCACGAGCGGAATGGCGGGCTGCACCAGCGGTTCACGCATGGCTTCCCATTGCGCCGGCGAGAAGTCGTTCTCGGGGCCGTAGTAGAAGTTCGGCGAGATCGCGAAGCCGATGTCGACCTGCACGCCGGCCACCGGCTCGGATTGCAGGGCCCAGTCGGGGAGTGCGGGTAAGGGTGTGGTCATTTCAGATCAGGTTGCGCATCGCCTGCGCGGTCTCGCGCAGCACCGGCAGCACGCGCGCCACCGCGTCTTCGGAGCTCTCGTGGCCCATCGGCATCGTGATGTTCAGTGCGCCCACCAGCGTGCCATGCCGGTCGCGCAGCGGCACCGCGATGCCGCGCGAGTTCAGGTCCAGCTGCTGCTCCGACAGCGCCCAGCCCTGCGCGCGGATGCGTGCCAGCTCGAGCTTCATGCGCTCCATGCTCGCGATGGTGTGGGAGGTGAAGACGGTCAGCTCGCGTGTGGCCAGCCACGCGTCCAGCTCGGCGTCGCTGCGCAGCGCGAGCATCAGCATGCCCGAGGCCGTGACCTGCGCCGGCACGCGCGCGCCCAGCACGTAGCCGGTGCTCATGCTGCGGTTGGGGCCGTTGCGGGCGATGTAGACGACTTCGTCGCCGTCCATCACGCTCAGGTAGGCGATCTCGTTGGTGCCGGCCGCCACGCGCTGGAGAAAGGGCTGCACCACGCGCGGCAGGCGGGCCGATTCCAGGTACGAGCGGCCCAGGCGCAGCACGCGCGGCGTGAGCCAGAAGAGCTTGCCGTCGCTCGCCACGTAGCCCATGTGCTGCAGCGTGAGCAGGTAGCGGCGCGCGGCGGTGCGCGTCATGTTCGTGCGCTGGCCGGCATGGCTGGCTGTGAGGCGCGGATTGGCATCGTCGAAGGCCTCGATGATGCTCACGCCGCGCTCCAGGCCCGCGATCCAGTCGCGCTTGTCCAGGCCGGCGGGTGGGGGGTGATCGTCCGTGCTGTCCTTGCTCATGGTCGGGAGTGTGCCTCCGGCCATCTGCAGGCTAGCTGCGTTCTTGGCCGGTGAAAACCCTTAATTTGATCGATTATCGAATTTGAATGATCGATCATCGCGCGTTTTGTTAACTCCGGCGCTGCAAAGGTCAACTGATGGGTCTATAAAGCTCGGCATCCGCCCTCCCGAAGAGCGATTGACGAACGGAACCCAGCACATGAGCCATTCCATCAGCGGCAGCACCCAGGCTTACCTGATCCCGGGCGATCCGGTGCGCAATGTGCGGCTGCCCCGCATGTTCAACGCGACCTTCGAGCGTTTCGGCATCGACGCGGTGCTGCTGCCGATGCAGGTGCCGGTGCGCGACTTCGCGGTGTTCTTCAAGTCGGCCTTTCTCGCGCGCAACGTGCGCGGCATGGTGATCGCGCCGCCGCACAAACCGCTGGTGGTCGACCTGCTGGACGGCTGCGGCCTCTTCGGCCGCGTGGCGGGCTCGGTCAACGTGGTGCGCCGCACCGAGGGCGACCAGCTCGAGGGCGACCTCTTCGACGGCGAAGGCCTCATCGGCGCGCTCGACCACTGCAACATTCCTTTCCGCGGCAAGCGGGTGCTGATCCTGGGCGCGGGCGTGAGCGCCGCGGCCATCGGCGTGGCGCTGGCCGAGGGCGGCACGGTGAACGGGGCGGAGCACATCGCCTTCCACGACACGGCCGCGGGCAAGGCGGCGGGCGTGGCGGCCAAGCTCGATGCCTTCTTCGACGCGACCGTGGTCGCCGTCGAGAGCAACGCCCCCGAGGGCTACGACCTCGTGATCAACGCCACGCCGCTCGGCCTGGTGGAGGGCGATGCGCTCCCGCTGGATGTGTCGCGCATGGAAGGCCATGCGGCGCTCTTCGACATCCTCCTGCGCAACCAGCCCACGCCGCTGGTGCGCGCGGCGCGGGCGCGCGGGCTCAACGCACAGGCCGGCTTCGAGATGCTGATCCAGCAGATGCCGCACTACCTGCGCTACTTCGGCCACCTCGATGCGGCCGAGGCGCTGCAGGCCGATGCGAACTTCCTGCGCGAAATCGTCTATCCGCCGGCGATGCACGCGGAAATCGCCAACCCCTTGCGCTACCACTCGCCCAGCGTCGCCTGAGCCCTCACTTTTTCAACGAAACGGTTTTCATGATTTCCGGCAAGACAACGCTCATCGCGCACCTGGGCTACCCCACCGAGGCCTTCAAGGCGCCGATGATCTACAACCCCTGGTTCGACAAGCACGGCATCGACGCGGTGGTGGTGCCGATGGGCGTGAAGCCCGAGGACTACGCGGCCACGCTGCCGCAGGTGTTCAGGTTCTCGAACCTGCGCGGCGCGCTGGTCACCATGCCGCACAAGGTCACGACGATGGCGCTGGTGGACGAGGTGACCCCCACCGCGCGCGTTGCGGGCGCCTGCAACGCGATCCTCAAGCGCCCCGACGGCACGCTGCTCGGCGACCAGTTCGACGGCGCGGGGTTCGTGCGCGGCGTGGAGCGCAAGGGCAGGCTTTTCAAGGGCACGCGGGTGCTGGTGTCGGGCACGGGCGGCGTGGGCTCGGCCATTGCGGCATCGATCGCGGCCGCGGGCGCCGCGGAGCTGATGCTGTTCGACATGAGCGATGCATCCGCACAGGCCCTGGCCGCGCGGTTGCGCGAGCACTACCCGCAGATGAAAGTCACGACCGGCTCGAAGGACCCGGCCGGCTGCGACGTGGTGGTCAACGCCACGCCGCTGGGCATGAAGGACAGCGACCCGCTGCCCTTCGACGTGGACCGCATCGATGCGAGCACCTTCGTCGGCGAAGTCGTGATGAAGACCGAATACACGCCGCTGCTCGAGGCCGCGCGAGCCAAGGGCTGCGCGGTGCAGGTGGGCACCGACATGCTGTTCGAGATGATTCCCGCGTACCTCGAATTCTTCGGCTTCGGCACCGCGTCCCCCGAGGAACTGCGTGCCGTGGCCCAGCTGAAATATTGATGAAAACCAAGGTCGCCGCATGAGCATTTTCGAAGGCTTTCTTTCCACGTCCGAAACGCTGGGCGCCTTCAGCGACCGCGCGTTCGTCGACGCGATGCTTCGCTTCGAGGCCGCGCTCGCACGCGCGCAGGCCGCCGAGGGGCTGATTCCCGAGAGCGCCGCGCACTCGATCGCCGGCAGCTGCAAGGTCGAGCTGTTCGACGTCGCCAAGATCGTGCGCGAGAGCGGCCGCGCGGGCAGCGTCGCCATTCCGCTGGTCAAGGCATTGCGCGAGGCCGTGGGCCTCTTCAATGCCGAGGCCGCGCCCTTCGTGCACTTCGGCAGCACCAGCCAGGACGTGATCGACAGCGCGATGGCGCTGGTCACGCGCGAGGCGGTCACGCTCATCGAGGCGGACCTGTCCAAGGCGGTCAGCGCGCTGCTGCGCCTGGCCGTGCAGCACGCCGAGACGCCGATGCTCGCGCGCACGCTGATGCAGCCGGCCTCGGTCACCAGCTTCGGCTTCAAGTGCGCGGGCTGGGCCGCGCCGCTGGTGCGCAGCCGCATCCGCCTGCACAACGCCGCGAAGCACGCGCTTCAGCTGCAACTGGGCGGCGCCGTCGGCACGCTCGCGCAGATGAACGGGCTGGGCGCCGCGGTGCGGCAGCGCATGGCCAAGGAACTGGGCCTGGGCGACCCCGGCGCGACGTGGCACACGCAGCGGGACGAATGGGTCGCGCTCGGCTGCGAGCTTGGCCTGATCGCGGGGAGCCTGGGCAAGGTGGCGGTCGACATCTCGCTGCTCGGCCAGTACGAGGTCGCCGAAGTCACCGAGCCCAGCGAACCCGGCCGCGGCGGCTCGTCGGCGATGCCGCACAAGCGCAACCCGGTGGCCTCGATGGTCGCCATTGCCGCCGCCCACCGGGCGCCGCAGCGCGTGGCCGCGCTGCTCGGCGCGATGCCGCAGCAGCACGAGCGCGCGCTCGGCGCGTGGCAGGCCGAGCTGGCCGAATGGCCTCAGCTCCTGATGTCGGCGCACGGCAGCGTGCGCGCGATGGCGGGCGCATTGCCGGGCCTGCAGGTCGATGCCGCGCGCATGCGAGCCAACATCGAGCGCCTGCGCTCCGAACTGCCGCGCGATGCGGCCGACGAATGGTTCGCCCCGGGCCTCGCCATCAACGCCGGCCGGATCGCGCTGGCCGAAGTGAAGGCGCTGCAGGCCAGACTCTCAGACAAGGAACTCTTTCAATGACCGCCCCCGAAACCCCCACCGGCAGCACCGGCAGCACCGGCAGCACCGGCAGCACCGGCAGCACCGGCAGCACCGGCAGCGACTATGAAGACGGCTTGCTCAACCGCCGCCGCGTCCTCGGCGATGCCTGGGTCGACAACTCGCTCGCCAATCGCAACGGCTTCAACGCCGAGTTCCAGGAGCTGATCACGCGCCACGCGTGGAACGACATCTGGGGCCGTCCCGCGCTGGGCGACAAGACGCGCCGCTACATGGTGCTGTCGATGATGCTGGGCATCCATGCCTACGAGGAATTCGCGATGCACGTGCGCGCCGCGCTCGACGGCCCGCCCGAGTCGCGCCTCTCGCCCGAGGACATCAAGGAAGTGATCATGATGGCCGCCATCTACTGCGGCGTGCCGGTGGCCAACCATGCGTTCGGCATCGCGACCAACATCCTGCGCGAGAAGGGGCTCCTGCCCGCAGCACCTGCAGCCGCCGCCCCGGCCGCGCGGTGAGCGCGCCGGTCGCCCGGAAGGGGCGCCTCGGCGTCACGTTCACGCTGATGCTGCCGCTGCTCCTCGCGGCGCAGCCCGTGGCCACCGACAGCTACCTGCCGGCGCTCCCCGCCATCGCGAAAGAGCTCGGCTCGGCCAGCACCAGCCTCACGCTGTTCGTGCTGGCCTTCGGCTTTGCGCAGCTGTTGTGCGGCCCGCTCGCAGACCGCTTCGGCCGCCGGCCGGTGCTGCTGGCGGGGCTTGCCTGCTACGCCATCGCCGCGTTGGGCGGCGCGTTCGCCGGCAGCGTGGCGCTGCTTGCGGGTTGGCGCACGCTGCAGGGCTTCTCGATGGCCGCGATCCTGGTGTGCGCGCGTGCGGCGGTGCGCGATCTCTATCCGGCGCACGAAGGCCCGCATGTGATGGCGCGCGGGCTCACCGGGCTGGGCGTGGTCGGGCTCGCGGCGCCGCTGCTCGGCGCGTGGCTGGTGCAGGGCGCGGGCTGGCGCTGGGTGATGGTGGCGATGGCGGTCTATGCCTCGCTGCTCTTCGCGATGTGCTGGCGCTCGTTCGACGAAACGCGCAAGCCGCTCACCGGCGAACTGTCCGCGCCCCACGGCAGCACGCGCGCGGTGTTCGCGAGCCGCTCGTTCCGCGCCTGGGCCTCGGTGGCGGCGACCACCTACGGCGGGCTCTTCTGCTTCCTGTTGCTGTCGCCGATGGTCTACATCGGCTACCTCGGCTGGTCGCCCGCGTGGTACGGGTGGATCCCGGCCGGCGGCTCGCTGGTCTACATCTTCAGCACCACGATGTGCCGCAGCCTGCTGCGCCGCTACGGGCCGATGCGCACCGTGCGGCTGGGCGCGTCGCTCAGCATGACGGGCGCGGTCATCCAGGCGCTGGGCTGCTGGCTCATGCCGCTGAGCGCCGTGCCGCTGCTCGCGGGGCACGCCGTGTATTGCCTCGGCCACGGCATCCACCAGCCGTGCGGGCAGGCCGGTGCCGTGGGCGACCTGCCGCACCTGGCGGGTCGCGCGGTGTCGTGGTCCGGCTTCGGCATGATGATGGTCGCGTTCTGCGTGGGGCAGGTCGCCGCGCTGTTCGTCGACAACGATTTTTCCAACGGCGCCTGGCCCATGGTCGTGCCGATGCTGGCGGCCGGCGCCGTGCTGCTGGCCATCGCGTTCCTCTGGCTCCCGCGTCTTCAACCTCCCAAGCATCCGTAAAAAGGAAACCGCACCATGACCACCCGCCTGAATGTCGTTCGCGAGGGCGAAGGCCCCTTCGTCGTCCTCAGCCATGCGCTGGGCTGCAACCTGCGCATGTGGGACGGCGTGGCCGCGCAGCTCGCGCGCGCCCACACGGTGATCCGCTACGACCACCGCAACCACGGCGGCTCCGAGGTGGTGCCCGGCCCGCTGCGCGTGGAAACGCTTGCGCAGGACGCGGCCGAGCTCATCCAGCGCGAGGCGGGCGGCGAGCCCGTGCACTTCGTCGGCCTCTCGATGGGCGGCATGACCGCAGAGGCGCTCGCGGTGCGGCACCCCGAGCTGCTCAGGACCGTGGTGATCGCGAACTCCTCCGCCCATTACCCCGACCAGGCACCGTGGCGCGCGCGCGCCGAGACCGTCAACGCCAAGGGCGTGGCCGCCATCGCGCCCGGCGCGGTTTCGCGCTGGCTCACGCCTTCGTTCGCGGCCACGTACGAAGGCGCGGCGGCGGCGAAATCGCTGCACGACATGCTGGTCGCGACCGACGCGCAGGGCTACATCGAGAGCTGCAACGCGGTCGCGGCCATCGACTTCCGTGAGAGCAACCACCGCATCGCCGTGCCCACGCTGGTGATCGGCGGGCTACAGGACGAGGCCACGCCGATGGCGATGTCCGAGGCCATGGCGGCCGCCATTCCCGGCGCGCGCCTGGCCACCATCGACGCAGCCCACCTGAGCGCGGTGGAGCGCCCGGAAGATTTCGCGCAACTGCTGATCGATTTCTGGCGCAGTCTTTGAGCTTCTGCGCGGTGGCTGCGGACCTAGGTGTATCCCGTATTTCGTGCGATTAATGAACGAGAGCGTTCGATAATCGATCAGACACGGTTCGAATAGATTGTGGCGCGGGGCCAGGGTTCCTAAAGTCCACCCCATGCATCGCTCCATCGCCACGGTGTCGCTCAGCGGCACCCTTCGCCAGAAGCTCGAAGCCATCGCGGCTGCCGGATTCGACGGCATCGAGCTGTTCGAGGCCGACTTCATCAACTTCAAGGGCACGGCCACCGAGTTGCGCGGCATCGTCGCAGACCTGGGCCTGTCGATCGACCTCTACCAGCCGTTCCGCGATTTCGAAGGCATGCCCGAGGCGCAGTTCCTGCGCAGCCTGGAGCGCGCCGAGCGCAAGTTCGACCTGATGGAGGCGATGGGCGCGCCGATGATGCTGTGCTGCTCGAACACCTCGCCGCTGTCCATCGACGACCCTGCGCGGGCCGCCGCGCAGTTGCACGAACTGGCCGAGCGCGCCGCGCGCCGCAACCTGCGCGTGGGCTTCGAGGCGCTGGCCTGGGGCCGGCACACCTCGCTCTACGGGCAGGCCTGGAACATCGTGAAGCAGGCCGATCACCCGCACCTGGGGCTGATCCTGGACAGCTTCCATACGCTGTCGCTGAAGGACGACCCGGCGGGCATCGCCGACATTCCCGGCGAGAAGATCTTCTTTCTGCAGATGGCCGATGCGCCGCTGCTCGCGATGGATGTGCTGCAGTGGGCGCGCCATCACCGCTCGTTTCCGGGGCAGGGCGATTTCGACGTGGTCGGCTTCTTCGAGCAGGTGCTGCGCACCGGCTACACCGGACCGCTGTCGCTGGAGATCTTCAACGACATCTTTCGCGAGACGCCGAACCGCCGCACCGCCGTCGATGCGATGCGCTCGCTGCTGTACCTGGAGAGCGAGGCGCGCCAGCGGCTGGCCGCCGTGCAGCCGCAGCGCGTGGAACTCTTCAACCCGCCGCCGGTGGCCGCGCTCTCGGGCCTCTCGTTCATCGAGTTCGCGGCCGACGAAGCCTCGGCGCTCACGCTCGACACGCTCGTGCGGCAGTTGGGCTTTCGACGCATCGGCCGGCACCGCTCCAAGGCCGTGACGCTGTACCGGCAGGGCGAGATCAACTTCATCGTGAATGCGCAGCCCGACTCCTTCGCGCGCGGCCGCTTCGAGGCGCACGGCACCTCGGTCTGCGCGCTGGGCGTGCGCTGCGCCGATCCGCTCGCGGCGGTGGGGCGCGCGACCGCGATGCGCTCCAAGCGCCACGACAGCCCCGTCGGGCCCAACGAACTGCGCGTGCCGGCGGTCGTTGCACCGGGCGGCAATCTCATTCACTTCGTGCCCGAGGCGCTGGGGGCCAACGGCCTGTACGAGGCGGACTTCATCCTCGAAGACGAGGCGCCCGAAGCCAACGACGCGGGCCTCGCGCAGATCGACCACGTGGCCCTTGGGCTCGCGGTGGACCAGCTCGACACCTGGGTGCTCTTCACACGCGCCGTGCTCGGCCTGGAGGCCGGCGAAAGCCTCGAACTCGCCGACCCCTTCGGCCTCATCCGCAGCCGCGGCGTCGCCAATGCCGGGCGCAGCGTGCGCCTCGTGCTCAACGTGTCGCTGAGCCAGCGCACCCGCACCGCGCGCACGCTGAGCGTGACGGGTGGCGGCGCGGTGCACCACATCGCCCTGCGTTGCGACGACATCTTCGAGGCCGCCGCGAGGCTGCGCGCCAACGGCACGCGCTTCGTGCCGATTTCCGACAACTACTACGACGACCTGGCCACGCGCATCGACCTCGCGCCCGAACTGCTTGCGCGCATGCGTGCGGCGGGCGTGCTGTTCGACCGCTCGCCGGCCGGCGACTACCTGCACATCTACACCGAGAGCTTCGAGGGAGGCCTCTTCTTCGAGGTCGCGCAGCGCGTCGGCGCGTATGACGCGTACGGCGCCCTCAACGCACCCGCGCGCATGGCTTCGCAAGCGCAGGACTGATTCTTCGCACGCATAAACGCATCACTGCATCCCACCGCATCCCACTGCATCACCACTGGAGACAAACCCATGGCCAACACATCCGCCAAAGAGCCGCAAGGCAGGCACCAGTCGAAGAAAGCCGCGGCAAGCGGCTGGATCGGCTCGGCGCTGGAGTACTACGACTTCTTCATCTACGCCACCGCGGCGGCGCTGATCTTTCCGCAGATCTTCTTTCCGAAGGGCGACCCCAAGACGGCGATCATCGCGTCGCTCGCGACCTACGGCGTGGGCTACGTCGCACGGCCCATCGGCGCCTTCGTGCTCGGCCACTGGGGCGACACGCACGGGCGCAAGCAGGTGCTCGTGCTGTGCATGTTCCTCATGGGCTTCTCGACCGTGGCCGTGGGCCTGTTGCCCACGTATGACCAGGTCGGCCTGCTGGCCCCGACGCTGCTGGTGATCCTGCGGCTCGTCCAGGGCTTCGCGGTGGCGGGAGAGATCTCGGGCGCGAGCTCGATGATCCTGGAGCACGCACCCTTCGGGCGCCGCGGCTTCTTTGCGAGCTTCACGCTGCAGGGCGTGCAGGCCGGTCAGATCCTGGCGGCCGCCGTGTTCCTGCCGCTCGCGCACTACATGCCCGAGGAAGCCTTCAATTCGTGGGGTTGGCGCATTCCGTTCCTGCTGAGCTTCCTGGTCATCGTGGCCGGCTACATCATCCGCCGCGAGGTCGACGAGACCCCCGCGTTCGCCGAAGTCGACAAGAAGGGCGAAGTGGCGAAGTCGCCCATCGTGCAAGCCTTCACCGACAGCTGGGCCGACATGCTGCGCGTGGTGTGCATGGCGCTCATGAACGTGATTCCGGTGGTGGCCACCGTGTTCGGTGCCGCCTACGCGGTGCAGGCGGCCTACGGCATCGGCTTCCAGAAAGACGTGTACCTGTGGATCCCCGTGCTGGGCAACATCCTTGCGGTGCTGGTGATTCCGTTCGTGGGCAACCTGTCGGACCGCATCGGCCGCAAGCCCCCGATCGTCATCGGCGCGCTGGCCTCGGGGCTGCTGTCGTTCGTGTACCTGTATGCGATCAGCATCAAGAACGTGCCGCTCGCGATCTGCATGTCGCTCCTGATGTGGGGCATCGTGTACCAGGGCTACAACGCGACCTTCCCGAGCTTCTATCCGGAGCTGTTCCGCACCCGCAACCGCGTCTCGGCCATGGCCATCTCGCAGAACATCGGCACCACGTTCACCGCGCTCTTGCCCGCGCTGTTCGCTGCCGTGGCGCCTCCGGGCTCGACCAACGTGTGGCTCACCGTGGGCGCGATCACCTTTACCGTGACGGTCCTCGCGGCGCTGGCCGCCATGAGCGCACGGGAGACCTACCGCATCCACATGCGCGACCTGGGCGACCCCAATGCGGTGCCGGTGGAGAAGGGCGAGTACGACCGCCTGCGCGAGCAGACGCTGTCGGATGCCCGCCTGGCCAAGGCCGCGGCCTGAGCCGTCACACGGAAAACCTTTCGCGCACCAAGGGTTGAGGCGCCATGAAGAATGGCGCCCATGACCACCTCTTCTTCCCACCTCAAGATCGATTTCGTCTCCGATGTGTCTTGCCCCTGGTGCGCCGTTGGCCTGAGTTCGCTCGAGGCGGCGCTCAAGCGGGTGGCACCGGAGGTCACCGCCGAACTGCACTTCCAGCCCTTCGAGCTGAACCCGCAGATGCCGCCCGAAGGGCAGGACACCTTCGAGCACCTGAACGAGAAGTACGGCTCTTCTCGTGAGCAGCAGGCCCAATCCCGCGAGATGATCCGCCAGCGCGGCGCGGCCGTCGGCTTCGAGTTCAACCCCGCGGGCCGGCCGCGCGTCTACAACACCTTCAACGCACACCGGCTCCTGCACTGGGCCGAACTGGAGAGCCCGGCCAAGCAGGCGGCGCTCAAGAAGCTGCTGCTCAAGGCCTACTTCACCGACAGCCAGAACCCCTCGGACCCCGAGGTGCTGGTGCGCGCGGCGACCGAGGCGGGGCTCGATGCGGCGCGGGCGCGCGAGATCTTGAACAGCGACGAGTACGCCGCCGAGACCCGCGAGCGCGAGCGCATGTACACCGATGCGGGCATCCACTCGGTGCCCGCGATCATCATCAACGACCAGCACCTCATCTCCGGCGGCCAGCCGGTCGAAGTGTTCGAGCGCGCCCTCAAGCAGATCGCTGGCGCGGAGCCGAGCCGGGTCGTCAGCGCCTGACGTGGCCCTTGGCTTTCGTTTCGGCTTGAAACGAAGCTGACCACGAGCTTTACCTGCCCGGCGGCGGGCTGCCGTCAACCGCATCGACCCGGTGCGGGTTGATCGGTTCATGATGAGTCCCATGCTGCATCTCGGCCGTCTCTGCATGGTGTCGGCCGCCTTGGTCCTGGCGGCCTGCACGACGAGCGGGCTGCGATCCGACGCACCGCCGCTCTCTGTTCCGGACGCCGCGGCCGGCAGCCCGGCGACGCAATTGCAATGGCTCGACCGCGTGACCTGGGGCGCGAACGCCAGCAGCCAGGCCGAGCTCGCAAAGGCCGGCCTTGCACGATGGATGGGGCGGCAACTCAAGCCCCGGCCCCAACCATTGCCCCCGGCCGCACAGGCGCAGATCGATGCGATGACGATATCGCGCACGCCGCTCGACCAGCTCGCGATGGGCCTGGATGCCCAGCGCAAGGCGGCCGATGCGCTGCCCGACGAAGAACAGAAGAAGGCCGCGCGCCAGGCCTACCAGCAGGAGCTGACGCGGCTTGCGCGCGAGGCGCAGCAGCGCTTCGTGCTGCGGGCGCTGTATTCGCCCAATCAGCTGCAGGAACAGATGACCTGGTTCTGGATGAACCACTTCAACGTCAACCTGCGCAAGGACAACATCCGCGCGCTCGTCGGCGACTACGAAGAGAACGCGATCCGCCCGCACGCACTCGGCAGGTTCCGCGAGCTGCTCGGCGCCACGTTGCATCACCCCGCGATGCTGCGCTACCTGGACAACGCGCAGAACGCCGCCAACCGCATCAACGAGAACTACGCGCGCGAGCTGATGGAGCTGCACACGCTGGGCGTCGGCGGCGGCTATTCGCAGGCCGACGTGCAGGAACTCGCGCGCGTGCTCACCGGCGTGGGCGTGAGCCTGCAGCCGGCCGATGCGGTGCCGAACATCCGGCCCGCGGTGCGCGCGGACTATGTGCGCAGGGGGCTCTTCGAGTTCAACCCGAACCGGCACGACTACGGGCCGAAGACACTGCTGGGCCAGCCGGTCCAGGCACGCGGCCTCGCCGAAGCCGACGAGGCGCTCGACCGGCTCGCACGCGCGCCGGCCACCGCGCGCTTCATCTCGCGCAAGCTCGCGGTGTACTTCGTCGCCGACGAGCCACCGCACGCGTTGATCGACCGCATGGCTTCGGCTTTCGCGCGCAGCGACGGCGACATCGCCGTCACGCTGAAAGCACTGTTCGAGTCACCTGAATTCGCCGCCTCGCTCGGCCGCAAGTTCCGCGACCCGGTGCACTACGTGATGGCCGGCGTGCGGCTCGCCTACGACGACCGCGTGGCGCTCAACGTCAACCCGATGCTCAACTGGATCAACCGCATGGGCGAGCCGCTGTATGGGCACGAGACGCCCGACGGCTATCCGCTGAACGAGGCCGCGTGGGCGAGCGCCGGCCAGATGAACACGCGCTTCGAGATCGCGCGGGCCATCGGGGCGAACGGGGCGGTGCTGTTCCGCGCCGACGACAAGGCGCCGCTGGAGAAGCCCGCATTTCCGCAACTGGCCGAGTCGCACGCGGTTCGTGCGATGCAGGCAGGCTTGAGCGCCGACACGCGCGGGGCGCTCGCGCAGGCGAAGAACCCGCAGGAGTGGAACACCTTCCTGCTCGCATCGCCCGAGCTGATGCGCCGATGAGTTGATTGATTTTTCTCCCTCTCCCTCTGGGGGAGGGCAGGGGTGGGGGCAAGCGGCGTTCGATGAAGCGCAGTGACGGATCGGACCCCGTCGCGCCCCCGTCCCAACCTTCCCCCCGAGGGGGAAGGCGCAAGGCATAAAGAAGGACGCATGTGATGCAACGTCGAGAACTCCTGAAACTGATTGCCGCCGCGCCGATGGCGGGCGCTGCCGGCCAATTGATCGCCGCACCGTCCGCCGAAGGCGCCAAGCTGCTCGTCGTGTTCCTGCGCGGCGCCTACGACTGCGCCAATCTGCTGGTGCCGACCGCCAGCGATTTCTACTACGCCTCGCGCCCCAACATCGCCATCGCGCGGCCGGGCCAGCCCGGCGGCGCGTTGCCGCTCGACGCCGACTGGGGCCTGCACACCGCGCTCGCGCAGAGCGTGATGCCGCTCTTCCAGCAGAAGCAGGCATCGTTCATCGCCTTCGCGGGCACCGACGACTTGACGCGCAGCCACTTCGAAACGCAGGATTCCATCGAGCTCGGCCAGGCGCTCGACAAGCGGCGCGACTACCGCTCTGGCTTTCTCAACCGCCTGGCGGGCGTGCTCGGCGGCGGGCCGATCACCGACGTGTCGCCCATTGCCTTCACCGACCAGCTGCCCATCGCGCTGCGCGGCGACGCCAAGGCGGCCAACATGGCGCTCGCGGGCAATGCGCGTTCGGGCATCGACGCGCGTCAGAGCCAGATCATCGCGTCCATGTACCGCAACACGCCGCTCGCGCAGCCCGTGGCCGAGGGCTTCCAGGTGCGCGACGAGGTCATGCGCGCGGTGCAGGCCGAGATGGACGCGGCCAGCCGCAACGCGATGACCGCCAAGGGCTTCGAGCTCGTCGCGCGCCGCATGGCCGTGCTGATGCGCGACCGCTTCGACCTCGGCTTCGTCGACGTCGGCGGCTGGGACACGCACGTGGGGCAGGGCGCCGGCACCGGCTACCTCGCCAACCGTTTCGAGGAGCTGGGCCGGGGCGTCGCCGGCTTCGCACAGGAGATGGGCGACGACGCCTGGCGACAGACCGTGGTGGTCGTCATCAGCGAGTTCGGCCGCACCTTTCGCGAGAACGGCAACCGCGGCACCGACCACGGGCACGGCACCGTGTACTGGGTGCTCGGCGGCGGCCTCTCGGCCGAGGCCGGCGGGCGCATCGTCGGCGAGCAGCAGGCGCTGACGCAGGCCACGCTGTTCCAGAACCGCGACTACCCGGTGCTCAATGAATACCGGGCGGTGTTCGGGGGGCTGTTCCAGCGGATGTACGGGTTGTCGCCTGCGCAGCTGGGGCGCGTGTTCGAGGGCGTGGCGCCGCGGGATCTGCGGTTGGTCTAGCAGCCCGGGCGCCGTGGCACCCCGGTGCCGCAACTCAGTTCGCCGCCGTCGCTCCTGCCGCCTCGGCGATCAGCCTGGCGACCGCCTCGGGCTGCGAGGTCATCACGACGTGCGAGGCGCCCTTGACCACCACCGCTTTCTTCGCGTGGGCACGCTCGGCCATGAAGGCGATGGCCGCCGGTGGAATGTTCTTGTCGCGGTCGCCATAGATGAACCAGGACGGCACCGATTTCCAGGCCGGCGCCTGCGAGGCTTCATTCAGCGCAGCTTCGGCGATGGGCCGCTGGCCCACGGCCATCAGGCGCGCCTTGGCGAGCGGAACGTCGGCGGCGAACTGCGCGGGGAACTTGTCCTGCTGGATGTACAGGTCCTTGCCGCCGTCGGGCAGCGGCACCGCGGGCGCGAGCGTCGGGCCGAGCGTGCTGCCGGGGAACTTGCCCGTCAGGCCCAGGGCCGTCTCGCCGGCGTCGGGCGCGAACGCGGCCACGTAGACCAGCGCCTTGACGTTGGCCTTGCCGCTCGCGGCGGAAGAGATCACCGAGCCGCCGTACGAGTGCCCGACGAGCACCACCGGGCCCTTGACCGCATCGACGATGCCGGCGACGTACGCCGCGTCGAATGCCGGGCCGCGCAGCGGATTCGCCGCCGCGATCACCGCATAGTGCCGCGCCTGCAGGCGCTGGACCACGGCGTCCCAGCTCGACGAATCGGCGAAGGCACCGTGCACGAGCACGACCGTGGGCTTGGCGGACGCCGCGGCATCCACCGGCTGTGCGAGCGAGTGCAGGGGTACCAGCGCGGCGGCGCCGAGCGTGTGGGCCATCAGGGTCGCGGCGAGGCGGCGAGAGAACTTCTTCATGACGATTTTTCCTTGGGTTGATCAGGGGGAAAACAAGATCGGCGCGGGCCGATGGCAATGAATCTATGAGCGATGCGAGGAACGCCCGACCGCTTCTGTATGCCTGTGTGTCCAGGGGCCGCGCAGCGACATTACTTTTCAAGCGGCCGGGCCGAAAACGCAGCGATGCGCCCGTTTTCCAGCGCGCGCACCGCGGCGCCTAACAACGCCTAACACCAGCCAACGCCTCCGGCGCCTATCTCGCGACGCGCGGCGTTCCAATGGCTGCCTGCGGACGAAAGTGTTCGCGGACGGGGAGAAAAAAGAACGGCGGCAACCCGACCGCGCCCACGCTCCAGGCCCAGGCCGCGAAGCGCAGGCCGGCCAGCCGCAAGAGGCCCACACCCATGCAACACCAGGAACTCATCGGACATGAACCGGCAGCCTCGCCAGAGGCTCGCGTCGTCGCGGATGGCACGCCGGCGCGGCGATACCGGGACTTTCGCGAACTGAGCACCGGCACGCCGCGCCTGGATCGCGCACTCGGCCACGGCGCGGCTGCGTCGCTGGTGGCCGGTCGCGGCCAGGCCGCGCCGGCCACCGCCGCGCTGCTTCAACGCGAGTACGAGTTTCGCCATGCGCTGGGCGACGAATGGGCGGCGGTGCCGGTCGCGTTCGTGCCGCACGGCGACGGCTTCCTGCTGATCCTGAAGGACCCCGGCGGCGAGACGCTCCGCCGAAGCGCGGCGCCCGGCGCCGATGCCGGCGCCTTCATCGCGCTCGCGCTGCGCCTGACCGCCGCCGTCGGCCAGATGCACGCGGCCGGCGTGCTGCACCGCGCGCTCACGCCGGATCGCTTCCTGCTGGGCGACGACGGCCGCGCGCGCCTGACCGGCTTCGGTCATGCCATCACCAACACGGACGCTGCGCTCGCATCCGCCGAAGACAAGGCCGCGAACGACGATCAGCTGACCTGGGACGAGGACAGCTTCAACTACATGGCGCCGGAACTGGGCGCCCGCATGAACCTGCGCGTGGATGCGCGCGCCGACCTCTACGCGCTCGGCTGCATCCTCTACGAACTGCTGGTGGGCAGGCTTCCGTTCCCGGGGGCGGATGCCGCTGCGCGCGTTCATGCGCACGCGACGCAGACCGCCCGTGCGCCCGCCGAAGTCGTGGAAGGCGTTGCGCCGCAACTCTCGCTGCTGGTCATGAAGCTGCTCGAAAAAGCACCGGCACAACGCTACTCGGATGCCGCTTGCGTGCTCGCGGACCTGCGCCGCTGCGACACCCAGCTGCGCCAGCACGGCCGCATCGCGCCCTTCGCGCTCGATGTCTATTCGGCCCTGAGCACGCCCCGCGGGGCAGACTGCGTGCTGGGGCGCGACGCCGAACTGCAGACGCTGCTCGCGCTCTATCGGACCGTCGCAGAGAGCGCCCGCTCGCGCGCGGCCTGGGTCACGGGTCCGTCCGGCATCGGCAAGTCGACGCTGCTGCGCGAGGCGATGGCGCGCGTGCAGCCATCGGGCGCGCCGCTGCTGGCCACGGCCAAGAGCGAAGAGGGGCGCCGGGGCAAGCCCTATGCGCTGCTGGTGGAGGCGCTGGAGCCGCTGCTGCAGCACGTGCTCGGTTGCGCGGACGACGAATTCGCGGTCTGGCGCCACCGCATCGCCAGCGCGGCGAAACCCGTGGAGCGGACGCTGGCCGCGCTGTTGCCGGCCCTGGGCGTCATCGTGGGCCTGCCGGTGCAGGCTGCGCCTGTCGATGCGCCTGACGCGGCGCCGGCGCTCGAACGCGAGCGCGTGCTGCAGGGCATGGCGCGGCTGGTCGCCTGCTTCGCGACGCCCGCGCGGCCGCTCGTGCTGCTGCTGGACGACCTGCAGTGGGCCGACGTTGAGACGCTGCAGGTGCTCGAGCGCCTGCTGTTCCAGCACGACGATGTGGCGCTGCTGCTGGTGGGCACTTTCCGCGACAACGAAGTGTCCGCGGAGCATCCGCTGCGCGCGGGCCGCCTGGCCGAAGTGCCCGAGGCCGTTCGCATCGAACTCGGCCCGCTGGACGACGCCGCGCTCCGCCAGATGATCGCGCTGACGCTGCAGCAGGACGAGAGCGCCATCGGCGAGCTGGCCGAGGTCATCGGCCGCAAGACGGAGCGCAACCCGCTCTTCGCGCGGCACCTGCTGCACCTGCTGGCAGGCGACGGCCTGCTGGCCTACGACGCGGAATCCGCCTCGTGGCGGTGGAGCCTCGAAGCGCTGGTGTCGCACCCGGGCGTCGGCAGCGTGGGCGAGCTCATGGCCCGCCGCTTCGAGCAGCTGGCTGTGTCGACGCAGGCCTTGCTGCGCCTGATGGCGTGCCTCGGGCACCGCGCGTCCGACGGCGCGCTAGCGCTCGCGATGGACGTGAAAGCCGGCACCGATGCGGCCCGGCGCCTGCAAGCCTCCTTGGACGATGCGCGCGACGCCGGCAGCATCCTGCGCGACGGCAACGACTGGGTGTTCCGGCACGACCGCATCCGCGAGGCGGCCTATCGGTCGATCCCGCCGCAGGAGCGCCCGCGCATGCACCTGCGGATCGTGCGGCGGCAGCTCCTGCACGCGGGCGACCCGGCGCAGGTGTTCTCGCTCGCCGCGCAGGCCAGCCTCGCCCGCCTGGCCGTCGAGTCGCCGCAGGAGCGGCGCGATTTCGCGCGGCTCAACCTGGAGGCCGGCCGCCAGGCGAAGGCCGCGACCGCCCACCATTCGGCGCTCGGCTTCTTCCGCGCCGCGCTCGCCTTCCTCGGCGAGGACGATTGCAGCGACGACGGCCTGGCCGCGCGCGCGCTGTGCGGCGAGGCCGAGTTCATGACGGGCTCGCTCGAAGCCGCCGAGGCGCGCCTCGCGGCGCTGGAGGAGGTGGCGGGCGACGGCATCTTCGGCGCCGATCTGGCGCGACTGCGGGCGGCGCTCTACACCACGCTCGGCGCCTTCGACCGCGCGCTGGACGTGGGCCTCGCGTTCCTGCGCAAGTCGGGCATCGACATGCCCCGGCGCCCGGACGATGCCGCCGTCGACCGCGAGCACGCCACGCTGCAGGCATGGATCGATCGCCACGGCATCGGCGCCTTGCGGCAGTTGCCCATCGTGGCCGACCCGCTGCGCCGCGCGATCACCGACATCTTTGCCGACCTGATTCCGCCGGCGCTCTACACCGACCAGAACCTGGTCGACTTCATCCTGATGCGGATGATCGGCCTTGCCATCGCGCAGGGCCACGCCGATGCCTCGGCGGACGGCTATGTCTGCATGACGCAGGTCTTCGGCGTGCGCTACGGCGACTACGCCGCCGCCCGGGAGTTCGGCGCGCTCGCGCTGCACCTGGTCGACGAGCGCGGCCTCTCGCGCTATCGCGGCCGGGTCTACATGTCCTTCGGCACCATGATGGTTCCGTGGAGCCAGCCGGCACGCGCGGCGCGCGACTACATCCGGCGCGCCTACGACGCGGCCGTGGCGAGCGACGACCACACCTTCGCGCTGTACTGCGGCCCGAACCAGGCCAGGGGCATGCTCTTCGCCGGGGAATACCTGGGCGACGTGCGCGACACGGTCGAGCGCGGCCTGGCCCTCGCGCGCGACGCGAACTTCCAGCTCGTGATCGATGCGCTGCTGGCGCAGAAAGTGCTGCTCGCGCAGCTGCAGGACGGCACCGAGGGCGACCCGGACGCGCAGCCGCGCACGCCGCAGGAGGGCGAGCCCGCAACGCTCGTGGACTTCGCCTACTGGGTGCACAGGCTGCAGGCGGCGCTGCTCGGCGGCAGGCTCGCCGAGGCCATCGAGGCGCGCCGCAGGGCCGAGGCCTGCGCGGCCTCGGGCCGCACCTTCGCCGAGAGCGGCGACCTGCCGTTCTATGGCGCGCTGGCGTTGCTCGCGCTGCCCGAGCGCGATGCCTCGCAGCAGGCGGCGCTCCAGCGCGACGTTTACCAGCTGCGGACCTGGGTGCAGGCCTGCCCGGCGAACTTCCTGGCGCGCTACCAGCTGGTGTGGGCGGAGATGTGCCGCATCGACGGCGATCCGCTGGCGGCGGTGGAGGCCTACGCGCGGGCGGTGTCGCACGCGCGGCGCCACGGCTTCACCCAGGTCGAGGCGCTGGCGGCCGAGCGCGCCGCTGCATTTCATGCCAGCCGGGGCGACGATCTGTCCGCGCACGGCAACCTTCGCCATGCACGCGGTGCGTGGCAGCGCTGGGGTGCGGTGGCCAAGGCTCGCCAGTTGCAGGCCGCGCATCCGGGGCTTTTCGAGATCGAGGACCCGGTACCGAACACGCGGCGCATGCAGTCGCTCGACGCGCAGGCCGTGCTGCGCATCTCGACGGCGCTGGCCAGCGAGATCGTTCCGGCCCGCCTGGTCGAGACGCTGCTTCGCACCGCCCTGGAGAACGCCGGCGCCGAGCTCGGCACGCTGGTGCTGCTGCGGCATGACACCTGGCAGGTGAGGGCGCAGGCGCGGGTGGCCGAAGGCGCCATCACGCTCTCGCAGGCGGGCGCCGCGTTCGATGCGGGGACGCTGCCGGTCTCCATCGTGCAGGCCGTCGCGCGCACGCAGCAGCACATCGTGGTGGACGATGCGCGCGAGAGCACCTCGTTCGCGCAGGACGACTACATCCGCCGCCAGCGTCCGCGCTCGATCCTGTGCGTGCCGCTGATGCGCCATGCCACGCTCATCGGCGCGCTCTACATGGAGAACAACCTGGCCTCCCATGTGTTCACGCCCGCCAAGGCCGAGGTGCTGGAGGTGATCGCCTCGCAGGCGGCCTTCGCGCTGGAGAACGCGCGGCTGTACGAGGAGCTGATCGACCAGAACCACCAGCGCGCGCATGCCGAGGAGCAACTGCGCAGCACGCTCACCGAGCTGGAGCGCGCCACGCGCCTGAAGGCGATGGGCGAGCTGGTGGCTTCCATCGTGCACGAGGTCGGCCAGCCGATCGCGGCGGTCGACACCTCGGCCAGCGCCGCGCTGCGCTGGCTCGACCGCAGCCCGCCCGACATCGGCGAGGCCCGCGAGATGCTCACCCACATCAGCAAGAGCGCGCTGCGCGCCCGCACCATCATCCAGGGCCTTCGCGCCAAGGCGCGCAACGCGGAGCCGCAGTTCGCGGCATTCGACCTGGGCGAAGCCCTGCGCGAAGCGGCGACGCTGGTGGCCGGCGCGCTCGACACCCTGGGCGTGACGCTCGAAACGCAGGGCCTGGATGCGGCGGTTCCCGTGCACGGCGACCGCGTGCAGCTGCAGCAGGTGGCCGTCAATCTGCTGATGAACGCGGCCGAATCCATGGCCACGCTTGCACACGGCCCGCGGCCGCTGCGCATGGCCTGCGAGATCGAGGCGCGCGAGGTGCGCATCGTCGTGGACGACGTCGGCCCCGGCATCGGCCCCGAGGCGGCGCAGCACCTGCTCAAGCCCCTGTTCACCACCAAGGCCAACGGCATGGGGATGGGGCTGGCGATCTGCAAGTCGATCCTCGATGCCCACGGCGGAACGCTCACGCTGTCGCAGCGCGAGACCGCAGGCGCGCGCGCCGTCTTCAGCCTGCGGCGAGCGACGCCTGCGTCGAACGGCGCGGCCCCTGAGCAATGAGCAGCGCCTCTCATCGCATGCCATCAGAAAAGGCCCCGACTTCCATGTCCACTCCGATGCCCCTTCCAACGCCATTTCCCAGGCCGGTGCGCAGCGCGCCGCCGGTCGCCGCGCCGGACGCCCAGCCCGGGCGTTGCGTGTTCATCGTCGACGACGACGAGCTGGTGCGCGATGCGCTGTGCAGCCTGCTGCGCTCCATCGACCTGGCGGTGCATGCCTTCGCCACGACCGAGGAATTCCTCGACGCGCCGCGCACCGGCGGGCCCTCCTGCCTGGTGCTGGACGTGCGCCTGCGCGGCCAGAGCGGCCTGGCCTTCCAGCAGGCACTGGTCGATCTCGGCCAGCCGCACATGCCCATCGTGTTCATGACCGGCCACGGCGACATCGCCATGACCGTGAAGGCGATGAAGGCGGGCGCCGTGGACTTCCTGGCCAAGCCTTTTCGCGACCAGGACATGATCGATGCGGTCATCGCTGCGCTGGACCGCGATGCCCGCCGGCTGGAGGCCGCGCACCTGCTGCAGGCGGCGCGCACCTGCTGGGAGTCGCTCACGCCGCGCGAGCGCGAGGTGGTGCAGCACGTGGCCGGCGGCCTCATGAACAAGCAGATCGCCGACCGCATGGGCATCGCCGAGATCACCGCGAAGATCCACCGGGGCCAGGCGATGCGCAAGATGAACGCCCGCTCGGTCGCGCAGCTGGTGCGCAAGATGGAGGCGCTCGGTGTCGTGGAGGCCACGCGCTGAGGCCGCGCCGCCCGGCATACCTAGGGATGATGGCGCCGCGCGCGGGCGCCGCTATCCTGCAATCCTGTGCAATCGCGGGAATGGTCCCGCGCCTTCATCACCCGAGACCCCCCGGTAGAGAACGGGATCCCTTCTTGTCCCTGTCAGCCATCGAACTCGTTTGCATCGTCGACGACGATCCCTTCGTGCGCGCCGCAACGAGCAGTCTCGTGCGCTCGTTCGGTTGGGAGGCGCGTGCGTTCGAGTCGGCCGTCGACTTCCTCGCCTCCGACGCGCCGGGGCGAACGCGCTGCCTGGTCTGCGACATCCAGATGCCGGCCATGGACGGCATCGACCTGCTCGAGCGGCTGCAGCGCGAGGGCCTGCGCATACCCACGCTCTTCATCAGCGCCTTCGCCACGGCGCGCACGCGCGAGCGCCTGCAGGCCAGCCCGGCGCTGTGCCTGATCGAGAAACCGATCGACGCCGCCGAACTCGAGGCCTGGATCGGCCGCGCGCTCGCCCTGGGCTGAGGCGTCCGGCGCGCGCCGCGCCACGCCAGCGCATGGCAGGGGCAAACCTTCGTAGGGGTGCGGCAAACGCTGATGCGATGGTGTGCGGCCCATCCCGCGTGATGTCATCGCTCCCATGCCGGCACATGCGTCGGCGACAGGAGAAAAGCAGATGACGAAGAAGCCCCCCAGGTCCGCCAGCCCCTTCCTTGCGACGCGCGAATGCGCAGCGCCTGCCGGGGCCGATGCGGATCGCGTTGCACCGAGCCGTGGTTCCCGCGGCATCGCGTCGATCGCGGCGCGCGCGATCGCGGTCGCCTCGCTCGGGCAGAGCGCGCAGGCTGCATCACTTGCGCCACTCGCGCCGCTGGCCTGCCCGCTCGACGAAGGCCTGCTGTGGATCGTCGGCGTGTGCGTGCTCGTCGGGCTCCTGCTGCTCGCGGTCTTCTTCTGGCTCGAGGCGATGGAGCTGCGCGCCGGCGCGGCCCGCCTGGCACGCGCGATGGAGCGCAACGCCGGCGACGCCCGCCTGCCCGAGCTTGCAGAGAACGGGCCGCGCGCCATCGGTCGGCTGGCACGCGCGATCAATGCCGTCCGCAGCCGTCAGGCCGGGCGCGACGCCGAGCACCTGGACGTGCAGGCCGCCTACGCGCACGACCTGCGCACGCCGCTGACCCGCATGGGGCTGCGCTGCGAAATGCTGGAGGACGAGGCGCTTCGAGAAGCCATGGAGCGCGATCTCCTGCAGATGCGCGAGCTGGTGGAGGCCAGCGTCGCCAGCGCGCGCATGCAGCGCAGCGTGGCCGAGCCGCTGCAGCGCATCGATGCCGACGGCCTGTTGGGCAACCTGATGCGGGACTACCGTGACGCGGGCCGCGCGGTCGCGCTCGACGGCCGCATCGGACGGCCGGTGATGGCCTGTCCGCTCGCACTGCGCCGCGTGCTCTCCAACCTGGTCGACAACGCGCTGCGCTACGGCAGCGACGTGCGCATCTGCGCCCGCATCGATGCGACGAGCCTGGTGCTGGCCGTGGTGGATTCGGGGCCGGGCATCCGGCCGGCGCAGATGGATGCGGTGTTCGCGCCGTGGGTCCGCGCGCAGCAGGGCAGCCACGAAGGCAAGCCCGGCTCGGGCCTGGGGCTGGCGATCGCGCGGCGCCTCGCGCGCTCGATGCAGGGCGATCTGCAGCTGCAGAACCGCCGCTGCGGCGGGCTCGAGGCGAGGCTCACGCTGCCGCTGGTCGTCGCATGACGTCGACCCGGCGCCGAGAGCAGTGCATCCGCTTCGGCGCGATGGGCTTCGCGACACCCGGCGTGGTGAAGGCCGAGGGCACGGGCAGGGCGGTGCGCAGTGCGGGCAGCGCACGCTACGCGCAGGCCGCAGTCCCGGCGTTCAAGCCTTTCCCTTGATCTGGCTGCGGGACGACGAAGTTCATCGAGGATGCCGATCGCCCCCTAAAAAGGCCCGCCTATGCGGGCCTTTTTGCCGTTGCTCAGCGTGTCGGCGACGGTCTCCGCCGATGCCGGCGTGGCGCCCAGCGTGGCCAAGGCGCCGGTGGCGGCGGGAGAGGGATGGGATGGGTTGGGTTCGCTCATGTGGGTGTCTCGATGAATCTGGGACCCCTCGATTGAATCGGGCGGATGTATCCGGCATGTGTGAGGAATCGCCCGATTCGCATGGGCAAGTAGCCAGGGTGCGGGCCGATACACGGCCATACAAAATCGCCCGAAGCGGCGGGGCCATGGCGTGCCGCGCGCCGGAGGCCCTCGGTTATGCTCCCGTCCGCTCGCGCGCCGGGGGCCGGCTCCGTTCGACGAACGATGCGGCCCGCCGGGGCCTGCGTGGCGTGCCTGTTCGATTCCTCCGCCGTGCGGCACGCCGCATTCCCGATCTATCCGATCTTCCGATCCGTCATGAGCGACGACAGCTTCTTCGAGACCGCCGACACCCTCTCCTTCGGGCCCTTCACGCTGCGCGTTGCGCAGCGGCTTCTGGAGCGCGACGGGTTGCCGGTGGATCTGGGCGGGCGCGCGATGGATGTGCTTCTGGCGCTCGTCGCCAAGGCCAATGCGATCGTCAGCAAGCAGGAGCTCATGGCCAAGGCCTGGCCCGGCATGGTCGTGTCCGACGGGAGCCTGCGCTACCAGATCACGATGCTGCGGCAGGCGCTGGACGACGGGCAGGACGGCGCGCGCTACCTGTCGAACGTCGTCGGGCGCGGCTACTGCTTCGTCGCGCGCATCACCAAGGGCGCCGCGGCCCCCGGGGCGCAGCACGCCGCCGACATTCCGCCGGTCGCGAGCGCGGTCGAACCCGGCCTTCCCGCGCAGCCGCTCGAACTGCTCGGCCGCGCCAACGACCTGGCCGCGATCGCGGCGCAGTTGCTCAAGGAACGGTTCGTCACCATCGTCGGCTCGGGCGGCGTGGGCAAGACGACCGTTGCGATCCGCACCGGGCAGGACCTGCTGGACGACTTCGACGGCGCCGTCGTGTTCGTGGACTTCTCGATGCTGACGGACCCCGCGCTCGTGCCGAGCGCGATCGCATCGATGCTGGGCCTGTCGGTGCGCTCGGCCGATCCGGTGCCCAGCCTCGTCGCCTACCTGCGCGAGCGGCGGATGCTCCTGATCCTGGACAACTGCGAGCATGTGATCGCGGCGGCAGCATCGCTGGCCGGACGCATCTTCCAGGCGGCGCCCCGCATCCACATCCTGGCCACGAGCCGCGAGGCGCTGCGTGTGCAGCGCGAGCACATCCACCTGCTCGATCCGTTGGCCACGCCGCCCGACCAGCCCGGGCTGGCCGCGCGCGACATCCTCCTGTATCCCGCCACGCGCCTGTTCGTCGACCGGGCCGGCGCCAGCGGCGCGATGACGGCACTGAGCGACGACGATGCGCCGGTCATCGCGAACATCTGCAGAAAGCTCGACGGCGTCGCGCTTGCCATCGAGCTTGCGGCCCGGCGCGTGGCCGCCTACGGGCTGCACCAGACCGCAGCGCTGCTGGACGAGCGCCTGGCGCTGTCGTGGCTGGGGCAACGCACGGCGCAGCCCCGCCACCAGACGCTGCAGGCCACGCTCGACTGGAGCTACGAACTCCTGGACACGCCGGAGCGCGCGGTGCTGTGCCGGTTGTCGGTCTTCGTGGGGCACTTCTCGCTGGAGGCCGCCCGCGAGGTGGCGGCGGCGGAAGACCTGACCCAGGCGCAGGTGGTCGATGCCATCGCGAGCCTCGCGGAGAAGTCGCTGCTGTCCATCCGGCGATCCGCGACCCAGACCCAGTACCGGCTGCTCGAGAGCACGCGCGCGTATGCGCAGTCGAAGGCCGCCACGGACCTGGCCGACGCGGCCGCGCGGCGCCACGCGATCTACTTCCGGCAGCGGCTGGAACAGATGGCCCACAAGGACGATGCCTTTTCGCGCGACACCGCGCGCGCCTCGGATCTCGCGGACCTGGGGAACGTGCGCGCGGCGCTCGCGTGGTGCTTCGAGCGCGCCGATGCCAGGGACCTGGGCGTGTCGCTGGCGCTCGCCGCGGTGCCGGCGTTCATGGCGATGTCGCTGCTTGCCGAGTGCCACGACTGGTCCAAGCGCGCGCTCGGCGAGCTGACGGCCGCCACGCGGGGCAGCGCCGCGGAAATGCATCTGCAGGCTGCCGTCGGCCTCTCGCAGATGTTCACGCGCGGCCACAGCGACGAAGTGCGCCAGGCACTCGAACGCAGCCTGCAGGTGGCCGAGGAACTCGGCGATGCGCGCAGCCAGGTCGAGCTGCTGGGGCGGCTGCAGATCTTTCACGAGCGCATCGGCGACTTCGTCGAATCGCTCGGCCATGCCCGGCGCTGCGCCGCGGTGGCCGCGTCCATCGACGACCCGACAGCGCAGGCGACCGCGCATTCGCTGGTGGGCCTGTGCCATCACCTGGTGGGAGACCAGCCGCGCGCGCGCCATTTCCTGGAAGCCGCGATCGCCGGCGCCGGCGTGTCGCAGCAGCGCAGCAGCATCTACTCGGGCTTCGATTTCCACAACCGCGCATGCATCGCGCTGGCCCGGACCCTGTGGCTGCAGGGGAATCCCTCGCAGGCCGTCGTCGTGGCGCAGCGCGCCGTCGAGGAAGCCCGCCAGCTGAACCATCCGGTCACGCTGTGCATTGCGCTGATATGGGCGGTGTCGGTGTACATGTGGGTCGGCGACCTGGCGCAGGCCGAGCAGGACATCGACCGGTTCATCGCCTTTGCGGAATCCCATTCGCTCACGCCCTACCTGGCGGTGGGCCGCGGCGTGAAGGGCGAGCTTGCCGTCAAGCGCGGCGATGCGGCGCGCGGCGTGCAGGCGATCCAGGGGGCGCTGATCGAGCTGCGCGAGTCACGCTACGAACTGCTCACCACCTCGTTCAACATCACGCTTGCCGAGGGCCTGAACGCCATCGGCCGGCACGACGATGCGCTGGAGTTGATGAACGACACGCTCGCGCTCGTGCACGCCAAGGGCGATCTCTACAACCTGCCGGAACTCCTTCGCGTGAAGGCGCGCGCCTTGTCGGGCGCCGTGCTGCCGCGCGCGATCGAGGCCGAGGACTCGTTGCGCGAGGCGCTCGAAGTCAGCCGGCAGCAGGGCGCGCGTTCCTGGGAGCTGCGCGTCGCGATGGACCTGGCGCGCCTGTGGGAAACCGCCGGCCGCGCGCGCGAGGGTCGAGACCTGCTGGAGGGCGTTCTCGCGCATTACACCGAAGGCTTCACGACGGCGGACCTGCAGGAGGCCGGACGCTTGCTGGGCGAGCCGGCCGCCTAGGCCTCGGGTCGCGGCTGCAGATGCTGCCCGCGGCGCTGATCCAAGGCGCGATGAGGCCGGCAACGCCCACCGTTTTCATCGCCACCGTGGCTTCGCCTCAGGGCCGCCTTGCGGCCCCGGCCGCTCAGCCGCGTGCCACGTCGATCACGGCCTTGGCGAATGCCTGCGGTGCTTCCTGCGGCAGGTTGTGGCCGATGCCGCCGCTGACCAGCCGGTGCTCGTAACGCCCCGAGAACTTCTTCGCGTAGGCGCTGGGTTCGGGGTGCGGCGCGCCGTTGGCGTCGCCTTCGAGCGTGATGGTCGGCACGCCGATCACCGGGGCCTTGGC
>NZ_JXQQ01000131.1 GCF_000834655.1 Variovorax paradoxus | reverse complement strand
AAGTTCTCCGGGTTTCGGTTCAGCTCCATCACGCCCACCTCGATCAGCGGGTAGTCCTTCTTGGGCCAGACCTTGGTCAGGTCGAACGGGTGGTAGGGCACCTTCTCGGCATCGGCTTCGGCCATCACCTGCACGTACAGCGTCCACTTGGGGAAGTCGCCGCCCTCGATGGCGTCGTACAGGTCGCGCTGGTGGCTCTCGCGGTCGCCGCCCACGATCGCGCCGGCCTCGGCGTCGGTGAGGTTCTTGATGCCCTGCTGCGTCTTGAAGTGGAACTTGACCCAGAAGCGCTCGTTGGCCGCATTCACGAAGCTGTAGGTGTGCGAGCCGAAGCCGTGCATGTGGCGGTAGCTCGCGGGAATGCCGCGGTCGCTCATCACGATGGTCACCTGGTGCAGCGCCTCGGGCAGCAGCGTCCAGAAGTCCCAGTTGTTGGTGGCGCTGCGCATGTTGGTCTTGGGGTCGCGCTTGACGGCCTTGTTCAGGTCCGGGAACTTGCGCGGGTCGCGCAGGAAGAACACCGGCGTGTTGTTGCCCACCAGGTCCCAGTTGCCTTCCTCGGTGTAGAACTTGAGCGCGAAGCCGCGGATGTCGCGCTCGGCGTCGGCCGCGCCGCGCTCGCCGGCCACGGTGGTGAAGCGGGCGAACATCTCGGTCTTCTTGCCCACGGCGGCAAAGAGCTTGGCGCGGGTGTACTTCGTGATGTCGTGCGTGACGGTGAAGGTGCCGAAGGCGCCCGAGCCCTTGGCGTGCATGCGGCGCTCGGGAATGATCTCGCGGTTGAGGTTGGCCAGCTTCTCCAGCAGCCACACGTCCTGCATCAGCACGGGGCCGCGGGGGCCGGCGGTGAGGCTGTTCTGGTTGTCGACCACGGGCGCGCCGAAGGCGGTGGTCAGCGGGGTTTTCTT
>NZ_JXQQ01000130.1 GCF_000834655.1 Variovorax paradoxus | reverse complement strand
GCGATGCGCTGTCTTTGTCCGCCCGAGAACTCGTGCGGGTACTTGTCCATGTCCGTCGTGCGAAGGCCCACCGCTGCGAGCGATTCGGCGGCGCGCTCGCGCTGCTCCTTGCGCGAGACTTCGGCCAAGGCTTCGAGCGGCTCGGCGACGATGCGTGCGACGGTCTGGCGTGGGTCGAGCGAACCGTAGGGATCTTGAAAGACCATCTGGAAATCGCGTCGCGCA
>NZ_JXQQ01000013.1:2500-5734 GCF_000834655.1 Variovorax paradoxus | reverse complement strand
GATTTCAAATCCTCAAAGCAAAAAACCCCAGTCATTGCTGACTGGGGTTTTCTGGGCTGTAAGAGCCTGACGATGACCTACTTTCACACGGGAACCCGCACTATCATCGGCGCTGAGTCGTTTCACTGTCCTGTTCGGGATGGGAAGGAGTGGTACCAACTCGCTATGGTCATCAGGCATAAAGGGTTGTCTGGTTGATCACATGATCAATCAGACGAATTCATAGAGTTTGGAATCAGCGCGCAATTGTCTTGCGCTGGCTTGAATGTATTTTGAATGCGTCAACTTGGCATAACACCTTGATCGTGTATTCGTGACTCCTTGCGGAGTCGGATCAAAGTTATAGGGTCAAGCCGCACGAGCAATTAGTATCAGTTAGCTTAACGCATTACTGCGCTTCCACACCTGACCTATCAACGTCCTGGTCTTGAACGACTCTTTAGGGGGCTCAAGGCCCCGGCAGATCTCATCTTGAAACGAGTTTCCCGCTTAGATGCTTTCAGCGGTTATCTCTTCCACACTTAGCTACTCGGCAATGCCACTGGCGTGACAACCGATACACCAGAGGTGTGTCCACTCCGGTCCTCTCGTACTAGGAGCAGGCTTCCTCAAATCTGCAGCGCCCACGGAAGATAGGGACCAAACTGTCTCACGACGTTTTAAACCCAGCTCACGTACCTCTTTAAATGGCGAACAGCCATACCCTTGGGACCGGCTACAGCCCCAGGATGAGATGAGCCGACATCGAGGTGCCAAACACCGCCGTCGATATGAACTCTTGGGCGGTATCAGCCTGTTATCCCCAGAGTACCTTTTATCCGTTGAGCGATGGCCCTTCCATACAGAACCACCGGATCACTATGTCCTGCTTTCGCATCTGCTCGACTTGTCAGTCTCGCAGTTAAGCACGCTTATGCCATTGCACTATCGTCACGATGTCCGACCGTAACTAGCGTACCTTCGAACTCCTCCGTTACGCTTTGGGAGGAGACCGCCCCAGTCAAACTGCCTACCATGCACTGTCCCCGATCCAGATAATGGACCTAGGTTAGAACCTCAAACACACCAGGGTGGTATTTCAACGTTGGCTCCACAAGATCTAGCGACCCTGCTTCAAAGCCTCCCACCTATCCTACACAGATCTGTTCAAAGTCCAATACAAAGCTACAGTAAAGGTTCATGGGGTCTTTCCGTCTTTCCGCGGGGAGATTGCATCATCACAAACATTTCAACTTCGCTGAGTCTCAGGAGGAGACAGTGTGGCCATCGTTACGCCATTCGTGCAGGTCGGAACTTACCCGACAAGGAATTTCGCTACCTTAGGACCGTTATAGTTACGGCCGCCGTTTACTGGGACTTCAATCAAGAGCTTGCACCCCATCATTTAATCTTCCAGCACCGGGCAGGCGTCACACCCTATACGTCCACTTTCGTGTTTGCAGAGTGCTGTGTTTTTAATAAACAGTCGCAGCCACCGATTTTTTGCAACCCATTCATGCTTCGTTGTTCACTACACACTAATAGGGCACACCTTCTTCCGAAGTTACGGTGTCAATTTGCCGAGTTCCTTCTCCTGAGTTCTCTCAAGCGCCTTAGAATACTCATCTCGCGCACCAGTGTCGGTTTGCGGTACGGTCGTATATAGCTGAAGCTTAGTGGCTTTTCCTGGAACCTCGTTCAGTCACTTCACGGACAAGTCCGCTCGATCGTTGGCCTCGGTATATGTGCACCGGATTTGCCTAATGCACGCCTACATCCAACTAAACCAGAATAATCCAATAACTGGATGACCTATTAAGATCCGTCCCCACATCGCACTATATAACGGTACAGGAATATTGACCTGTTTCCCATCAGCTACGCATCTCTGCCTCGCCTTAGGGGCCGACTCACTCTACGCCGATGAACGTTGCGTAGAAAACCTTGCGCTTACGGCGAGGGGGCTTTTCACCCCCTTTAACGCTACTCATGTCAGCATTCGCACTTCTGATACCTCCAGCACGCTTTACAACGCACCTTCACAGGCTTACAGAACGCTCTCCTACCACTTGCAATAAATTGCAAATCCGCAGCTTCGGTAACTGGCTTAGCCCCGTTACATCTTCCGCGCAGGACGACTCGATCAGTGAGCTATTACGCTTTCTTTAAATGATGGCTGCTTCTAAGCCAACATCCTGACTGTTTTAGCCTTCCCACTTCGTTTCCCACTTAGCCAATTTTAGGGACCTTAGCTGGCGGTCTGGGTTGTTTCCCTCTTGAGTCCGGACGTTAGCACCCGGTGCTCTGTCTCCCAAGCTGTACTCATCGGTATTCGGAGTTTGCCTTGGTTTGGTAAGTCGCCATGACCCCCTAGCCAAAACAGTGCTCTACCCCCGATGGTAATACTTGAGGCACTACCTAAATAGTTTTCGGAGAGAACCAGCTATTTCCAAGTTTGTTTAGCCTTTCACCCCTATCCACAGCTCATCCGCTAGTTTTGCAACACTAGTCGGTTCGGACCTCCAGTACCTGTTACGGCACCTTCATCCTGGCCATGGATAGATCACTTGGTTTCGGGTCTACACCCAGCGACTGATCGCCCTATTCGGACTCGATTTCTCTACGGCTTCCCTATTCGGTTAACCTTGCCACTGAATGTAAGTCGCTGACCCATTATACAAAAGGTACGCAGTCACCCCTTACGAGGCTCCTACTTTTTGTAAGCACGCGGTTTCAGGATCTATTTCACTCCCCTCCCGGGGTTCTTTTCGCCTTTCCCTCACGGTACTAGTTCACTATCGGTCAATGATGAGTATTTAGCCTTGGAGGATGGTCCCCCCATATTCAGACAGGATTTCTCGTGTCCCGCCCTACTTGTCGTTAGCTTAGTACCACACAGGTCATTTCACGTACGGGGCTATCACCCGCTATGGCCAGTCTTTCCAAACTGTTCCGTTATGTCTTGTGCTATCACTAACAGGCTCTTCCGATTTCGCTCGCCACTACTTTCGGAATCTCGGTTGATGTCTTTTCCTCGAGCTACTGAGATGTTTCAGTTCACCCGGTTCGCCTCGCATGACTATGTATTCATCATGCGATACCTTTCGGTGGGTTTCCCCATTCGGAAATCTCCGGATCAAAGCTAATTTGCCAGCTCCCCGAAGCTTATCGCAGGCTATCACGTCCTTCGTCGCCTATCATTGCCAAGGCATCCACCACGTGCTCTTATTCACTTGACCCTATAACTTTGACGTT
>NZ_JXQQ01000129.1 GCF_000834655.1 Variovorax paradoxus | reverse complement strand
CTCACGCTGCCGACGGCCGGGCCCGACGGCCCGATCTGGCCCGCGAGCGGCCGCCCGACGATGCGCGACTACACGCCGCGCCGCCACGACGCGAAGGCCAACACGCTGGAGATCGACTTCGCGCTGCACGACGCCGGCCCCGCCACGCAATGGGCCGAGAACGCCAAGCCCGGCGACGTGCTGGGCGTGGGCGGGCCGCGCGGCTCGTTCATCGTGCCGACCGAGTTCGACTGGCACCTGCTCATCGGCGACGACACCGCCCTGCCAGCGATCTCGCGGCGCCTTGCCGAGCTGCCGGCCGGCGCGCGGGCGGTGGTGCTGGCCGAGGTCGACAGCGAAGCCGACCAGATTCCGTTCGACACGCAGGCCGAGGTCACGCTGCAGTGGGTGTACCGGCGCGGCGCCGAGGCCGGCGTGACCACGGTGCTGGTCGATGCGCTGAAGGCCGCGAAGCTGCCGGCTGGCGACTTCCATGCGTGGGTCGGCTGCGAGTCGGGCATTGCAAAGGCCGTGCGCGCGCACCTCGTGGGCGAGCGCGGCGCCAACCCGAAGTGGACCCGCGCCTCGGGCTACTGGCGGCGCGGCACCGCGGCCACGCACGATTCGCACGACGAGTGATCCGGTGTTTCTCCTTCCCCTTCCGGGGGAAGGCTGGGATGGGGGCACGCGGCGCTGGTCAGGCGCAGTGCTTCATCGAGCGCCGCGAGCCCCC
>NZ_JXQQ01000128.1 GCF_000834655.1 Variovorax paradoxus | reverse complement strand
CGCCTCATCGAAGGCCATGCCCGCCACCAGCCGCAGGCCACCGCGCTGCTCTTCGCCGACGACGCCCTGAGCTTCTTCGAACTCAACCGCAGGGCGAATCGCCTGGCCCACCGCCTGATCTCCCTGGGCGTGGGCCCCGATGTGCTCGTAGGCATCGCCATGGAGCGCAGCGTGGAGATGGTCGTGGGCATCCTGGCCATCCTCAAGGCCGGCGGCGCCTATCTGCCACTGGACCCCGAATACCCGGC
>NZ_JXQQ01000127.1 GCF_000834655.1 Variovorax paradoxus | reverse complement strand
CCGAACGAGGGCCGCTTGCCCCCATCCCAGCCTTCCCCCGGAAGGGGAAGGAGCAATGCGAAGCCCCGCAGCTACGGCACCTTTACCGCGCCCGATGAGCTTGAGCGTGAGCGCCGTCTTTCTCCCTCCCCTCCCGGGGGAGGGATGGGGTGGGGGCACGACGGCGGTTGATGAAGCACTGCGCCGAACGAGCGTTGCTTGCCCCCATCCCAACCTTCCCCCGGAAGGGGAAGGAGCAATGCGAACACGCCGCTGCTGCCGTGCGCCCGACGAGCTTGAGCGTGAGCGCTGTCTTTCTCCCTCCCCTCCCGGGGGAGGGTTGGGGTGGGGGCA
>NZ_JXQQ01000126.1 GCF_000834655.1 Variovorax paradoxus | reverse complement strand
CAGTGCCTGCGCAAAGGCAGCAAGCTGCGGGTGCTGGAACAAGGTGCGCACCTGCACCGACCAGCCCAGCGCCCGCACGCGCTCCAGCAGCCGCAGCGCCAGCAGCGAGTGGCCGCCCAGTTCGAAGAAGCCGTCGTTGCGGCCCACGCGCGCCACGCCCAGCACATCGGCCCAGATCGCGGCCAGTGCTTCTTCGACTTC
>NZ_JXQQ01000125.1 GCF_000834655.1 Variovorax paradoxus | reverse complement strand
GAAGTCGACAGGCTGCTGACGCTGCTGTTCGTGGTGCTCAAGCCCGTGGACAGGCTGGAGATCCCACTGGTGGCAGTGCTCAGGCCGGACGACGTGGAGGTCGACAGGCTGCTGATGCTGCTCGCGGCGGTGCTCAGGCCACTTGAGGTCGAAGTGGACAGGCTACCGATACTGCTCGTCGCAGTGCTCAAGCCCGACGACGTAGAAGTCGACAGGCTGCTGACGCTGCTGTTCGTGGTGCTCAAGCCCGTGGACAGGCTGGAGATACCACTGGTGGCAGTGCTCAGACCGGACGACGTGGAGGTCGACAGGCTGCTGATGCTGCTCGCGGCGGTGCTCAGGCCACTTGAGGTCGAAGTGGACAGGCTACCGATACTGCTCGTCGCAGTGCTCAAGCCCGACGACGTAGAAGTCGACAGGCTGCTGACGCTGCTGTTCGTGGTGCTCAGGCCCGAGGACGTCGAAGTCGACAGGCTGCTCACGCTGCTGTTGGTCGAGCTCAGACCGGTCGAGAGGC
>NZ_JXQQ01000124.1 GCF_000834655.1 Variovorax paradoxus | reverse complement strand
ATCTCCAGCCTGTCCACGGGCTTGAGCACCACGAACAGCAGCGTCAGCAGCCTGTCGACTTCTACGTCGTCGGGCTTGAGCACTGCGACGAGCAGTATCGGTAGCCTGTCCACTTCGACCTCAAGTGGCCTGAGCACCGCCGCGAGCAGCATCAGCAGCCTGTCGACCTCCACGTCGTCCGGTCTGAGCACTGCCACCAGTGGTATCTCCAGCCTGTCCACGGGC
>NZ_JXQQ01000123.1 GCF_000834655.1 Variovorax paradoxus | reverse complement strand
GTTGGCTTTGGCGAGCACGTCGGGCACGCCGTCCTCGACCGGATACAGACTCAGGTCGCCCAGTTCGATCCAAAGGCCGTTGGCGCCATCAGGGTTGAGTTTGTCCTGCGGGTACGGCACCGTAGTGACCTTGATGCGCGGATCATCCAGTTCGGCGCGGATTTGCTGTTCGGACTTGCCCAGCTTGCGCTGCCATACAGGCGAGAGCATGA
>NZ_JXQQ01000122.1 GCF_000834655.1 Variovorax paradoxus | reverse complement strand
CGGCTGTACCGCACGGGTGATCTCGTGCGCTGGAACGCAGAGGGGCAGATCGAGTACCTGGGGCGTATCGACCATCAGGTGAAGATCCGGGGCTTTCGCATCGAGCTCGGGGAGATCGAGGCGCAGTTGCTGTCGCAACTCGAGGTGCGCGAGGCCGTGGTGGTGGCCGGCGAAGGCCCGCTGGGCGCGCGCCTGGTGGGCTACGTCTCGGCGCATGCGGGCCGCGAGATCGGCCCATCCGAACTGCGCCAGCGCCTGGCCGAGGTGCTGCCCGACTACATGGTCCCCTCGACGGTGGTGGTGCTCGAAGCACTGCCGCTGAACGCCAACGGCAAGGTCGACCGCAAGGCGCTGCCCGAGCCCGGGCTGGAGAACGCCGACGCCTACGAGGCGCCGCAAGGCGAAGTCGAAGAAGCACTGGCCGCGATCTGGGCCGATGTGCTGGGCGTGGCGCGCGTGGGCCG
>NZ_JXQQ01000121.1 GCF_000834655.1 Variovorax paradoxus | reverse complement strand
CTACGGGCCTGAGCACCACCAACAGCAGCGTAAGCAGCCTGTCGACCTCGACCTCGTCTGGCTTGAGCACGGCCACCAGCAGCATCCAAAGCCTGTCGACGTCGACGTCCAGCGGTCTGAGCACCGCGACTAGCGGAATCTCCAGCCTCTCGACCGGCTTGAGCTCGACCAACAGCAGCGTCAGCAGCCTGTCGACCTCGACCTCGTCTGGCCTGAGCACCGCGACGAGCGGCATCTCTAGCCTGTCGACCGGTCTCAGCTCGACCAACAGCAGTGTCAGCAGCTTGTCGACTTCGACGTCGTCTGGCTTGAGCACCGCGACGAGCGGCATCTCCAGCCTCTCGACTGGCCTGAGCTCGACGAACAGCAGCGTGAGCAGCTTGTCCACCTCGACGTCATCGGGTCTTAGCACTGCCACCAGCAGCATCGATAGCCTGTCGACGTCGACGTCCAGCGGTCTGAGCACCGCGACTAGCGGTATCTCTAGCCTCTCGACCGGCTTGAGCTCGACCAACAGCAGCGTGAGCAGCCTGTCGACCTCGACGTCGTCTGGCCTTAGCACGGCGACGAGCAGCATCGATAGCCTGTCCACATCGACATCCAGCGGCCTGAGCACCGCGACTAGCGGTATCTCCAGCCTCTCGACCGGCCTGAGCTCGACCAACAGCAGCGTGAGCAGCCTGTCGACTTCCACGTCGTCTGGCCTGAGCACCGCTACCAGTGGTATCTCCAGCCTCTCGACCGGCCTGAGCTCGACCAACAGTAGCGTGAGCAGCCTGTCGACCTCGACGTCGTCTGGCCTGAGCACGGCGACGAGCGGCATCTCGAGCCTCTCGACCGGCCTCAGCTCGACCAACAGCAACGTCAGCAGCCTGTCCACCTCGACCTCGTCCGGCCTGAGCACCGCTACCAGCGGTATCTCCAGCCTGTCCACTGGTCTCAGCTCGACGAACAGCAGCGTGAGCAGCTTGTCGACTTCGACCTC
>NZ_JXQQ01000120.1 GCF_000834655.1 Variovorax paradoxus | reverse complement strand
TCATGCTCTCGCCTGTATGGCAGCGCAAGCTGGGCAAGTCCGAACAGCAAATCCGCGCCGAATTGGATGATCCACGCATCAAGGTCACTGCAGTGCCGTACCCGCAGGACAAACTCAACCCTGATGGCGCCAACGGCCTTTGGATCGAATTGGGCGACCTGAGTCTGTATCCGGTCGAGGACGGCGTGCCCGACGTGCTCGCCAAAGCCAAC
>NZ_JXQQ01000012.1 GCF_000834655.1 Variovorax paradoxus | reverse complement strand
GCCGCCGGTGGCATCGACCCATTCGTTGTCGATCAGCAGGCGGGTGTCGGTGTAGGTGGCGGTCATGGCGAACTTTTCCTTCGGGACTGGATGATGAAAAGGGGAAATCTGGGGTGCGCGATGCGGCACCCTGGGAGAGTGCGCATGCGACAACGGCGGCAAATCGCCGCCGGGTGCATAGATTAACCCGACTTCACCCGACCCCGCCGAGGCCCGGAAATCGCCCTTTTTCCGCTCCGCTACAGGATCAGCAGCGCCCGGAAGTCGTTGACGTTGGTGTTCGTCGGCCCCGTCACGAACAGGTCGCCGATGGCGTCGAAATAGCCGTAGGCGTCGTTGCGGTCGAGGTGGTCCGAGAGCTTCCTGCTCGCGGCGGTTGCACGCGCCAGCGTGTCGGGCGTGACGAAGGCGCCGGCGTTGTCTTCCACGCCGTCGATGCCGTCGGTGTCGGCGGCCAGCGCCCAGACCTGCGGCTGCCCCATGAGCGCACCGGCCAGGCCCAAGCAGAACTCGCCCGCCCGGCCGCCCCGGCCCTTGGCCTGGCCCGGCTGGCGCGGGCGGATCGTGACCGTGGTCTCGCCGCCCGAAAGAATGACGCAGGGCCGTGCGAACGGCTGTCCGCGGTGCGCCACGGCGCGGGCCAGCGCGGCATGCACCTTGCCGACTTCGCGCGATTCGCCTTCGATCTCGTCGCTGAGGATGTGGGCCTCGATGCCGGCTTCGCGCGCCGCCCTGGCTGCCGCTTCGAGCGACTGCTGGGGCGTGGCGATCATGTGGGTCTCGTGGCCGGTGAAGGCCTTGTCGTCGGGCTTGGGCGTTTCGAGTTCGCCGCTTTCGAGCTGGGCGCGCACGGGCGCGGGTACCTCGATGCCGTAGCGGTCGAGGATGGCCAGCGCATCGGCGCACGTCGTCGCATCGGGCACCGTGGGGCCGCTCGCGATGACGGCCGCATCGTCGCCGGGCACGTCGCTGATGGTGAGCGTCACCACGCGTGCCGGCGCGCAGGCTGCCGCGAGCCGGCCGCCCTTGATGCGCGAGAGGTGCTTGCGCACGCAGTTCATCTCGCCGATGCCGGCACCGCTGTCGAGCAGTTGCTTGTTGATGCGCTGCTTGTCGGCCAGCGTGAGGCCTTCGGCCGGCAGCACCAGCAGCGACGAGCCGCCGCCGGAGATCAGGCACAGCACGAGGTCATCGGCCGTGAGGCCCTGCGTCAACGCGAGGATGCGCTCGGCGGCCTGCTGCCCGGCTGCATCGGGCACGGGGTGCGCCGCCTCTACGATCTCGATGCGCCGGGGCACGCCTTCGGGGCGCGGCGGAATGTGGTCGTAGCGAGTGACGACAAGGCCCGAGAGCGGCGCATCGGCCGGCCACAGGGCTTCGAGCGCCTGCACCATCGAGCCGCCTGCCTTGCCGGCGCCGAGCACGAGCGTGCGCCCCTTGGGCGGCTTGGGCAGATGGGCGCCGAGCGTGGACAGCGGCAGCGCGCGGTCCACCGCCACGCGGTACAGGTGTTCGAGGAAGGCGCGCGGGGCTTCGCGCGGATCGGGTGCGGGCCCGAAGGACGGGGTCGATGCGGTCATGGCTTGCGTTGTCTCCATCCGGCGATTGTGCGGGGAGCGGCGGCCCGCCCTCTTGACCGCGGTCTAGTTTGTCTTGGCGCCGCCTTGGAACCAGCGGCTGATCAAGGCCCGCTCTTCATCGGTGATGCCGGTCGCGTTGTTCATCGGCATGATCTTGGTGACCACCACCTGCTGGTAGATCGCCTGCGCATGCGCGGCGACCTGGTCGGGCGTATCGACGCGCACGTTCTTCATCTGAACGGCCGCGCCGTGGCACATGAAGCAGCGTTGCTCCAGCACCTTCTGCACGTCGGCGTATGCGACCGCGGGCGCCGCCGCAGCAGCCACGGGGGCCGCGGCCGGCTCGGGCTTCATCCACACGATCGTGAGGCCCAGCACGACGATGCCGACCAGCGCGTACGGCAGCGGGTTGCCCGCGTTGCCGAGCTTGAAACGGTGGCGTACCACGAAGAACTGGCGAATGGCCGCGCCGCCGAGCATGATCAGCAGCAGGACGATCCAGTTGTACTTGTGCGTGTAGGTGAAGCTGTAGTGGTTGCTCAGCATCGCGAACAGCACCGGCAGCGTGAAGTAGGTGTTGTGCACGCTGCGCTGCTTGCCGCGCTGGCCGTGCACCGGGTCCACGGGCCTGCCTTCGCGCAGCGCGGCCACGTTCTTGCGCTGGCCGGGGATGATCCAGAAGAACACGTTGCCGCTCATCGTCGTGGCCATCATGGCGCCCACCAGCAAAAATGCCGCGCGGCCCGCAAACCACTGGCAGGCCAGCCAGGTCGCAAACACGATGAAGATCGCGATCAGCACGCCGACGATGGTGTCGCCGTTCTTGCGGCGCCCGAAGATCTGGCAGATGCCGTCATAGACCATCCAGAAGACCACGAAGAAGGCCAGCGTCACGGCAATGGCGGCACCGGGCTGCCAGTCCATCTTCGACTTGTCGATGAGGTAGGTGCTTGCATTCCACAGGTACGACATGGTGAAGAGCGTGAACCCGGTGATCCAGGTGGAATAGCTCTCCCAGTAAGACCAATGCAGGTGGTCCGGCAGCTTCTTGGGCGCCAGCGCGTACTTCTGCATGTTGTAGAAGCCGCCACCGTGCACCGCCCACTGCTCGCCGCCCACGCCCTTGTCGAGCGATTCCTGGTCCTGCGGCTTCTCGAGGCTGTTGTCCAGCATCACGAAGTAGAAGGAGGCGCCGATCCAGGCGATGGCGGTGATGACGTGGACCCAGCGCAGCAGCAGGTTGGCCCAGTCGAGGTAATAGCTTTCCATGTGGTGCTCTCTCAGCCCGGTCGGCGCGCGAGGACGTCGAGACGGGGTTTCAGCCTGCTCACCACTGCGGGCGCTGTAAGCAGAGAAAGTGCCGCGAACGCAGGCTCCATGTAATGGGCCTCGCTCCGCTGCGGCTTGTTGTGGACCGAAAGTGTATACAGTTTTGGCAAGTGTCGGGTTGGTTTTTTGCAGCGTCGCCGCCGGGAAAACCCTGTTCAGCCAAGCGATTGCAACAACTGTGCCGCCACCGCGACAGCGATCACCTCGGGCTCCTTGCCGGTGATGCCGGGCACGCCGATCGGGCAGGTGATGCGGGCCAGCTCCTCGGCCGTGAAGCCCCGCGCTTCGAGCCGATGGCTGAAGGTGGCCCACTTGGTCTTGCTGCCGATGAGGCCGATGTAAGGCAGGTCGTTGCGCGCGCGCAGGCGCTTGAGGCAAGCGATGACGATGTCCAGGTCTTCGGCGTGGCTGAAGCTCATGATGAGCACGCGGCTGCCGGGCGCGAGCGCGGCCACGGCGTCCTGCACGGGCTCGGAATGCTCGGTGTCGATCTGCGCGGGGAGCTCGTCGGGGAACACGCCGTCGCGGCTGTCGATCCAGCGCACCGAGAAGGGCAGCGCCGCGAGCAATCGTGCGAGCGCGGCACCCACGTGGCCGCCGCCGAACAGCGCCACGGGCTTGAGCTGCGCGACCAGCTCGCGCTGCAGCACATGCGCGTCGGCCGCGGTGATTCGCCGGTAGGACAGGTACATCACACCGCCGCAGCACTGCCCCAAACTCGGGCCGAGCGGATAGCGCTGGATGCCATCGATGGCGCGCTTGCCCGCGAGCAGTTCGCGCGCTTCCTGCGTGGCCTGGAATTCGAGCTGCCCGCCGCCGATGGTGGCCGTGAGCGCATCGGCCCACACCGCCATCCAGGTGCCGGCCTCGCGCGGCGCCGAGCCCTGCGTGGACTCGACGCGCACCAGCACCGCGTCTTCGGTGCGAAGACGTGCCAGCAGTTGATTGACCGCGCCGCTCATGCCCGATACCTTCGGTTGCCGGGTCCGCGAGGACTCACGGTATAAACCCGGCGATGAATGCCCAGCTTACGCCGCGCCGCCTTGCTTTGGCGGCATCCGTTCTTTCCGCAGCGCTCTGGCTCGCTGGCTGCGGAAGCCCCGGGGCCGTTCCCGGCCAGTTGAGCGGCGCCAAGGCCGGCGCATCCGGAGCCGTGCCGCGCGCATCGAACGCGGCCACTGCGCGCGACTACCGGCGCGATGCCGCGCGCCACGTGTACGACCTCAACCGCTCGCGCATCTACAGCGGGCAACTGCCGCCCATCCTCTATGCGGTCGGCACGCTGCAGGTGAACCTCGACACGGGCGGCAAGGTGGTCTCGATGCACTGGCTGCGCGCGCCGCAGCATGCGCCCGAGGTCATCGCCGAGATCGAGCGCGCCGTGCTGCAGGCCGCGCCCTTCCCGGCCGCCACGCGCCTCGGCGCGGTGACGTGGACCGACACCTGGCTCTGGGACAAGAGCGGTCGTTTTCAACTCGACACGCTGACCGAAGGGCAACAACAAGGCGACTGACCTCAGGAGCCGCGGTACGTGGAGTAGCTCCACGGGCTGACCAGCAGCGGCACGTGGTAGTGCTGGTCGGTGTGCGCCACGCCGAAATCCAGCGACACCTTGTTGAGGAAGTTCGGCTCGGGCAGCTTCACGCCGCGCGCCTTGAAGTAATCCGCCACGTCGAACACCAGCCGGTAGGTGCCGACCTTGATCGAGTGGTTGTCGTAGAGCGGGCCGTCGCTGCGGCCGTCCGAATTCAACGTGAAGCGCTTCACCAGCGTCGCGGCTTCGCCGTCGGTGGTGTACAGCGCCACCTCCATGCCGGCCGCGGGGCCGCCGTGCATCGTGTCCAGTACGTGAGTGCTCAAGCCCATGGGGCGCTCCTTCAAAGATCGGGAAAGATCGAGCGAGGGGCTCGAATCGGGTGCGGGAAATTCCGGTGGACAAAAGTGTATACAGTTACCGGCTTTGGGTCTATCATGAAAAACATGGAGTCCTCCACCACCCGTTCGATCGTCGATGCCCTCACCAAGGCCATCGTCGAGCACCGCCTGCAGCCCGGCACCAAGCTCGCCGAGCAGAAGCTGGCCGATCATTTCGGCGTGTCGCGCACGCTGGTGCGCCAGGCCCTGTTCCAGCTCTCGCAGAACAAGCTGATCCGCCTGGAGCCGGCGCGCGGCGCCTTCGTGGCGGCCCCGGCGGTCGACGAGGCCAAGCAGGTGTTCGCCGTGCGCCGCATGCTCGAGGCCGAGATGACGCGCGAGTTCGTGCGCACCGTCACGCCGGCCAAGATCAAGGCGCTGAAGGAACACGTCGCACTTGAAAAATCCGCCGTGTCGGGCGAGGACATTTCGGGCCGCACCGAGCTGCTCGGCGACTTCCACGTGCGCATGGCCGAGCTCATGGGCAACACGGTGCTGGCGCAGATCCTCGGCGAACTCATTTCGCGCTGCGCCCTCATCACGCTCATGTACCAGAGCACGAGCGCGGCCGAGCACTCCAACGACGAGCACGCCGACATCGTGAAGGCGCTAGCCGCCCGCGACGAAGAGCGCGCCGTGCGCCTCATGACCGAACACCTGGAACACGTCGAGGCGAACCTCACCTTCGACCGCAAGGTTCCGACCAACGACATCTCTCTTGCGCTGTCCTGAAAAGCCCTTGACCTCATGACCGTCTACGACACCACCCTGCCCTACCCGCGCGACCTCGTCGGCTACGGCCGCAACCCGCCGCATGCCCAGTGGCCGGGCGGCGCGCGCATCGCGGTGCAGTTCGTCCTCAACTACGAAGAGGGCGGCGAGAACGCCACGCTGCACGGCGACGCGGGCTCCGAGCAGTTCCTCTCCGAGATGTTCAATCCGGCCAGTTTTCCGGATCGCCACATCAGCATGGAAGGCATCTACGAATACGGCTCGCGCGCGGGGGTCTGGCGCATCCTGCGCGAGTTCGAGAAGCGCGGCCTGCCGCTCACCGTGTTCGGCGTGGGCATGGCGCTGCAGCGCTACCCCGAGCTCACAGCCGCCTTCAAGGAACTGGGCCACGAGATCGCCTGCCATGGCTGGCGCTGGATCCACTACCAGAACCTCGATGAAGCCACCGAGCGCGAGCACATGCGCCTGGGCATGGAAGCCATCGAAAAGCTCACCGGCGAGCGCGCCCTCGGGTGGTACACCGGCCGCGACAGCCCGCGCACCCGGCGCCTGGTGGCCGACTACGGCGGCTTCGAATACGACAGCGACTACTACGGCGACGACCTGCCCTTCTGGATGAAGGTGCAGAAGACCGACGGCACCGTCGTGCCGCAGCTCATCGTGCCCTACACGCTCGACTGCAACGACATGCGCTTCGCGCTGCCGCAGGGCTACTCGCACGCCGACCCGTTCTTCCAGTACATGAAGGACACCTTCGATGCGCTCTACGCCGAAGGCGATGGGAACGGCGACAACAGCCCCAAGATCATGAGCATCGGCATGCACTGCCGCCTGCTCGGGCGGCCCGGCCGCATCACCGCGCTGCAGCGCTTCCTCGACCACATCGCGCAGCACGACCGCGTGTGGGTTTGCCGCCGCCTGGACATCGCGCGGCACTGGAAGCAGGTGCATCCCTACACATCGGACGCCGCATCGACCGTCACAGGAAGCTGACCATGAGCCTCACCATTGCCCAACTCAACGCCGCCGTGCCGGCCGAAGCCGTCGCCCTGCTCGACGGCATCTACGAGCACTCGCCCTGGATCGCGCAGCGCGCACTCGCCGCGCGCCCGTTCCGGTCGCTCGCCCATCTGAAACACGCGCTGGTGAAGGCGCTGGCCGCATCGTCGAGCGACGAGCAGATCGGCCTCATCCGCGCCCACCCCGAGCTCGCGGGCAAGGCGATGGTCAGCAAGTCGCTCACGGCCGAATCGACTAACGAGCAGAGCAAGGCCGGCCTCACCGACTGCACGCCCGAGGAGTTCGCGAAGATCCAGAAGCTCAACGCCGACTACAACGCAAAGTTCGGCTTTCCGTTCATCCTGGCGGTGCGCGGCCCGCGCGGCACGGGCCTGGCCAAGCGCGAGATCATCGACACCTTCGAGCGGCGCCTGTTCAACCACCCTGAATTCGAACTCGGCGAAGCGCTGCGCAACATCCACCGCATCGCCGAGATCCGCCTGGACGACAAGTTCGCGGCCGACGTCTCGCTCGGCAACGATGTGTGGGACTGGCAGGAACAGCTCTCGGTGCACACCGACCCGGGCTACGCCGAAAAGGGCCAGCTCACCGTCACGTACCTCACCGATGCGCACCGCGCCTGCGCCGCGCAGATCTCGAAGCTGATGCGCGACGTGGGCTTCGACTCGGTGCACATCGATGCGGTCGGCAACGTGGTCGGCCGCTACGAAGGCGCCACGCCGGATGCGAAGACCCTGCTCACGGGCTCGCACTACGACACCGTGCGCAACGGCGGCAAGTACGACGGGCGCCTGGGCATCTTTGTGCCCATCGCGTGCGTGCGTGAACTCGCGCGGCAAGGCAAGCGCCTTCCGTTCGCCTTCGAGGTGGTCGGCTTCGCGGAAGAAGAAGGCCAGCGCTACAAGGCCACCTTCCTCGGCTCGGGCGCGCTCATCGGGCATTTCGACCAGCGCTGGCTCGACCAGAAGGATGCCGACGGCATCACGATGCGCGAGGCGATGCAGCACGCGGGCCTCAAGCAGGAAGACATTCCGAAGATCCAGCGCGATCCGGCGCGCTACCTCGGCTTTGTCGAAGTGCACATCGAGCAGGGCCCGGTGCTCACCGAGCTCGATCTGCCGCTGGGCATCGTCACCGCCATCAACGGCGGCGTGCGCTTCGTGGGCGAAGTGATCGGCACGGCCAGCCATGCCGGCACGACGCCGATGGACCGACGCCGCGACGCCGCCGCTGCGGTGGCCGAGCTCATCCTCTTCACCGAACAGCGCGCAGCGAAAGACGGCGACTCGGTCGGCACCGTCGGCATGCTCGAAGTGCCCAGCGGCTCCATCAACGTGGTGCCGGGGCGCTGCAAGTTCAGCCTGGACATGCGCGCGCCGAACAACGCACAGCGCGATGCGCTCACGGCCGATGTGCTCGCCGAACTCAAGGCCATCTGCGAACGCCGCGGCGTTCGCTACGAGATCGAGGAAAGCATGCGCGCCTCTGCCGCACCGAGCGCGCCCGACTGGCAGCAGCGCTGGGAGAAGGCGGTCGATGCGCTGGGCATTCCGCTGTTCCGCATGCCCAGCGGCGCCGGCCACGACGCGATGAAGCTGCACGAAGTGATGCCCCAGGCCATGCTCTTCGTGCGCGGCATCAACTCGGGCATCAGCCACAACCCGCTCGAATCGAGCACCAACGACGACATCCAGCTGGCCGTGCAAGCCTTCCAGCTTTTGCTCGACAACCTCGCCGCCGAACAAGCCCACTGACTTTCAGAAGAACAACCATGACCGACTACGCCAAGCTCGACGCCTGGATCGACGCCCACTTCGACGAGGAAGTGAAGTTTCTGCAGGAACTCGTGCGCGTGCCCACCGACACCCCGCCCGGCAACAACGCGCCGCATGCCGAGCGCACCGCAGAGCTGCTGAAGGACTTCGGCCTCGACGCCGAGAAGCACGCCGTGCCCGCGCAAGAGGTGAAGGACTACGGCCTCGAATCGATCACCAACCTGATCGTTCGCCGCCAATACGGCGCGGGTGGCCGCACCGTGGCGCTCAACGCCCACGGCGACGTGGTGCCCCCGGGCGAAGGCTGGACGCACGATCCCTACGGCGGCGAGATCGAAGGCGGCAGCCTCTACGGCCGCGCCGCCGCGGTGAGCAAGAGCGACTTCGCGAGCTTCACCTTCGCGCTGCGCGCGCTCGAAGCGGTCGCCAAGCCGGCCAAGGGCAGCATCGAGCTGCACTTCACCTACGACGAAGAATTCGGCGGCATCCTCGGCCCGGGCTGGCTGCTCAAGAACAAGCTCACCAAGCCCGACCTCATGATCGCGGCCGGCTTCAGCTACGAGGTCGTCACCGCGCACAACGGGTGCCTGCAGATGGAAGTGACGGTGCACGGCAAGATGGCGCACGCCGCCATTCCGACCTCCGGCGTCGATGCACTGCAGGGCGCGGTGAAGATCCTGAACGCGCTCTACGCGCAAAACACGCTCTACCAGCAGGTCACCTCGAAGGTCGAGGGCATCACCCACCCGTACCTGAACGTCGGCCGCATCGAAGGCGGGACCAACACCAATGTCGTGCCCGGCAAGGTGGTGTTCAAGCTCGACCGCCGCATGATCCCCGAGGAGAACCCGGTCGAGGTCGAGGCGACGATCCGCAAGGTGATCGCCGATGCGGCCGCAGAGAGCGCCGGGATCACGGTGGACATCAAGCGCCTGCTGCTGGCCAATTCGATGAAGCCGCTCGCGGGCAACAAGCCGCTGGTCGATGCGATCCAGAAACACGGCGGCGAACTGTTCGGCGAGCCGGTCAAGGCCATGGGCACGCCGCTCTACACCGATGTGCGCCTCTATGGCGAAGCCGGCATTCCCGGCGTGATCTACGGCGCCGGCCCGCGCACCGTGCTCGAGTCGCATGCCAAGCGCAGCGACGAGCGCGTGGTGCTCGAAGACCTGCGCCGTGCCACCAAGGTGGTGGCGCGCACGCTGAGCGACCTGCTGGCCTGAGCCCCGAGGCCGCCCGCGCCTTTCAGTGGGCGGCTTTCAATCTTTCGAGCTCGGCCTCTTCCTCGCGAAGCTTGCTCTCGCGCTGCGCGATCTTGTCGGCACGGCCCTTCTCCCTGGCCTGCGCCAGTTCGCGCTGCCGCTCGGCCACCTTGCGTTCCTGCGCTTGCACGCGCTTGCGGTGGTCGGCCTGCAGCCGCTCCGGGCTGCAGTTGCGCTGATTGGCGCTCAGTGCACGCTCCAGGCCGCGCACCCGCTGCGCCTGGCCCTTGGCCTTGGCCGCATCGATGTCGCGCTCGATGGCTTCGCGTTTGGCGTTGCAGCTTTCGCTGGTGATCGGTTGCGCCGCTGCGCTCAACGACAGGGTCGCGAGGGCCGCGGCAAGAATCGACGGGAGAAGGTGTCGCACGTGTTGTCCTTTTTCTGGCAGATGACGTCTGCCGGACGTTCACTGTAGCGAGCGCCGTTGCCGCCGGGGCTGCGGCCTTTCCCGTTCAAACCTTTCACTTCACTTTCATCGCCGCGTCACGACAGGATTGCAGACTCGGGTTCTCTTGAAACCCTGAGCGACGGCCAGCCTTTGCTGGCCGTCGCCGTGTCTGCCGTCATGAAATCCCATCTTCCCGCTTCCCGCACTTCCGCCGCTCTCTTCTCCACCCTCGCGATCGCTGCGGCCGCGCTCACCGCCTGCGGCGGGGGCTCGGGCGGCGGCAGTCCGTTCGCCGGGCTGCCCATCGCTCCGGCGGCACCGGCACCCGCGCCTGCCGCGCAGCCACCGTCCCCGCCGCCTGCACCTCCCGCGCCGCCCACCGAGCCCGCCGGACGCTGGACCGTCGGCGACCTGCACATCCACACCATGCAGTCGGACGACACGCAGCAGATCTCCACGCTCGACCAGGTGCTGGCCAAGGCATTCGACAGGTTCGGGCTCGACTGGGCGGCCATCTCCGAACACCTGCGGCTGTCTTCGTACGACAACGACGGCAACAAGCTCGCGACGCAGATCCCCTTTTCGGAGGGCATGGCGAAGTACCAGGTGCCGCGCATCAAGGCGCTGCAGGCCGGCGGCAAGTACGCCGACAAGACGATCGTCGCGTCCTTCGAATGGGACATGCCCGCGCACGACCACGGCAACGTCGGCATCCTGACCGACACGCCGATGTCGGACGCCGCGCTCAAGGCCGCGAGCCAGTTCGAATACCTCTTCACCAACCGCGACCCCGCGCTCTTTCCGGCCGGCGACGTCGCCGCCTGGGGCCCGAAGGCGGGCGTCAACTACAACACCCACGCCGAGACGCTCGCAGCCATTGCCTGGCTCAAGAAGAACTACCCCGAGACGAGCTACCTGCAGATCAACCATCCCTCGCGCAACCCGGGCAAGTACACGGCTGCGCAACTGCGCGAGATGAACGACGCGGCGCCGAACATCGTGTTCTCGCTCGAAGGCATGGTCGGCAACCAGATGGAGCCGGACCGCGGCGGCTACAACAGCGCCTACATTCCGGCCAACCTGCCCTCGCGCACCTACGGCGGCGTGGACTACCTGGTCGCGAAACTCGGCGGCACCTGGGACGCGCTGCTCTCCGAAGGACGCCACATCTGGAACGTGGCGGATTCCGACTACCACTTCACCACCTCGCAAGGCCAGTACAGCAGCGGCTATGCGCCGGGCGAATACGCGAAGAACCACCTCTGGGGCGACATCAAGGACGCGAAGTCGCTGCTCGCGGCATTCCGCGCGGGCAGGCTCTTCGCGGTGAACGGCGGCCTGATCGACGCGCTCGACTTCAAGGTTCAGGGCGCCAAGGGCGCGGGCGAGATGGGCTCTGAAATCGCAGCCGCGCCGGGCGAAGACCTGAAGATCACCATCCGCTTCAAGAGCCCCGAGCGCAACAACTACGAGTTTCAATTGGGCAGCGGCGTGTTCGCGAACGTGAAGCCGGTGGTGGACCACGTCGACCTGATCGCAGGCGACGTGACCGGCCGCGAAACCCCGGGCACGCCCGGCTACGCGCGCGACACCAACCCGTCGACCCGCGTCGTCAAGCGATTCACGCGCAGCGACTGGAAGCTCGAGGCCGACGGTTACTTCTCGGTGAGCTACACGGTGAAGGCCGCAGGCAGCCAGTACTTCCGCCTGCGCGGCACCAACCTGGGAACCGACGTGCCCAACGAAACGGCGGGCGGCGAGCCGCTGTTCGATGCACAGACGACCGGTGCGGACAACGTGGCGCGCTTCAACGCGATCAATGCACGCAACTACAGCGACCTGTGGTTCTATTCGAACCCGGTGTTCGTGAAGGTTGCGGCGCAGTAGTCCGGCGCACAGGAGGCACGCGGGACGTCGGCGGCAGGCAGCCGCACAACTGCCGGCCGGCGTGCCCGGGACGACCTCAGCCGAATGTTGCGAAGGGGTCGCTCTCGGCCGTGACCCAGGGCAGCATCTTGCGGCCAAGTCGCGTTTCGTAGCTCGCGATCCAGATGAGTGCGCGTGCGGCCAGCGCCGCATGCGCTTCGATCGGCGTCTGCGCCGGACCTGCGTACACGAGCCGGCACAGGAAAGCCGCTCCCCAGTAGATGTCGGCGGAGTAGCTCAAGCCTCTGGCGTAGATCGGGCCGGTGAACATTCGCGTTTGCCACTGGTTGCGCGTTGGCGTGGCGCCGATCGCTGCAACTTCAAAACCGGGTTCGACTGTCAACGTGGCCACCTTTCCATGTAGTGCGAGGGTCGCGAATCGGCACCGGAAGGTCTGTGCGCTCGCCCACATAGTGGGGCCTGCGGTGCCGAACGGGAGACTTTCGATCGAATGCCGGATCGAACGGCACTTGAAGAGCCATGCGCCGCCCGGCCATCTGCCTGAGCAACAATAGCCGACCTTTTTTGACCGGCCCCGCATTCATGCGCGCTCCCAACCTCTCGGCCCGCCTGTTGCTTGTCGCTTCCGCGGCGCTGCTTCCTTTGGCGGTCGTCTGCGGTTTCGCATTGGACGGATTGCTGAAAGCGCAGCGGGACCAGATCCAGACCACCACGCTGGGCGTTGCCAGGGCGCTCGCCACCGCCGTGGATGGCGAACTCCGCCTGACCGTCGCGGCGCTCGAAGCGCTGGCGCTCACCGAGCCTTTGGGCGCGACCGAAGAAGCCGGACTGGTCGACGCCATGCTGCTCGCCAAGGCGCTGCGTGCCTCGCACGCCGACTGGCGCGGCGTCCTCTTGCTGGCGCCGGATGGCAAGGTCCTGTTCAGCACCGAAGGCGCCGTCACTGGCTCGGGGGCGCAAGCCATGGAGCCGGGGAGCCTGGCGGCGGTCGTGCGAACGCAAAAGCCGGTCGTCGGCTTGATGGTGAAGGGCCCGGGCGGCAATCTTGCCTTTCCTGTGCGGGTGCCGGTCGTTCGGGACGGCGCCGTGCGCTACGTTCTCACGGCCGTCGTCCGGCCCGAAGCCATCGCGGACGTGCTGGCCCGGCAAAGAATCCCCGACGGCTGGACCGTCTCGATATTCGACGCAGGAAAAAGCAGGGTGGCGCGCTCCCGGGAGGACGAACGGTTCCGGGGGCTTCCCCCCAGCGAGTCGCTGCTGCAGATGCTCCAGCTGATGCAGGGGCGCAATGAGTATGTGGGGACCACCCGCAATGTCGACGGCACCTGGGTACAGACGGCCGTTGCCAGGCTGGAGTTCTCCGCCTGGACGGCGGCGCTCGGCGCCCCGCGCGCAGTGGCGGACGACGCGCTGCAGCGCACGGTCATCGTGTACGGATTCGGCCTGCTCGTCTCGCTGCTGGTTGGCGGGCTCGCGTCCTGGTGGATGTCGCGGTCCATCACGCGCCCGATCGCTCGACTGCAACAGAGCGCGGATGCCCTGGGCCTCGGGCGCCCGGTGACAGCACAGGCGTCCGGCATCCGCGAGGTGGACGCGGTGGCGACCGCGCTCGTTTCCTCGGCCGATCACCGGGCGCAGCACGAGCTCGAGCGCGAAGCGTTGTTGGCAGCGGAACGCAAGGCGCTGACCACCGCGCAGGCGGCGCAGGAGCGGCTCGAACGGCTCGCCGGCGCCAGCGCCGTGCTTTCGCGTTCCCTGGAGGAAGCCTCCACGCTCGAGGCGATTGCGGCCATCATCGTGCCGGCCGTGGGCGACCTTTGCCGCATCGACCTGCTCAACGAGGACGGCGTGCTCGAGCGAAAGCTCACGCATCACTTCGATCCGGCGCGCAGCGCGCAGATCGCCAGCATGGTGAGCACCCGCACGGCATCGCCCGACGCGCAGGGCTCGTTTCCCTGGGCGATCGCCACCGGCCGGACGTTCCTGCGCAACCTGGATGAACCGAACGCCATTCAGGACCTGGATCCGCAGCTGCGTGAATTCGCGCAGGCCTTCGGCATTACCGCCGGATGTGTCGTGCCTCTGGTGGCGCGCGGCCGGACCATCGGTGCCATGGCGGTTTTGCAGGACGAATCCAGGCGCCGGCTCAGGCCTGCGGACGGCGCGCTCATCGGCGAGCTCGCGCAGCGCGCCGCACTGGCACTCGACAACGTGCGCCTGCTTGCAGAGGCCCGCAACGCGCAGAACCGCGCCGAAGTCGCGAGCAGGACCAAGGACGAATTTCTCGCGATGCTGGGCCACGAGCTTCGCAATCCGCTGGCGCCGATCTCGCTGGCGCTCAGCCTGATCGAGCGCAAGGACGACAAGGCCTTTCCGCGCGAACGCCAGATCATCGAGCGGCAGGTCAGGCACCTGTCGCGGCTCGTGGACGATTTGCTCGACATCTCCCGCATCGTGTCGGGAAAGATCGTGCTTCGGCCAGAACCGCTCGATCTGCGGGACATCGTCGCCAAGGCCATCGAGCTCACGCTCCCCGCCTTGCAGACCAAGGACGAGATGCCGTCGATCTCATTGCCGGCCGACCCGGTTCCCGTCACCGGCGATCCGCTGCGGCTTGCGCAGATCGTGTGCAACCTCCTGAACAACGCCGCGAAGTTCACCTCCCCCTCGCAGCGCATCGCGCTCGCGCTTCGCACGACCGCCACCGAAGCGGAACTGGTCGTGGCGGACGAAGGCGTCGGTATTCCGCCCGCGTTGCTTCCCCACGTCTTCGAGCGTTTCGTCCAGGCCGAACAACAGCTCCAGCGCGCCGGCGGCGGGCTGGGTCTCGGGCTGGCCATCGCGCGAAGCCTGACGGAACTGCACGGGGGAAGCATCGAGGCACGCAGCGCCGGCCCGGACCAGGGCAGCACCTTCACGGTGAGACTCCCGCTGTCCACCGCATCGGCCCGGGTGGACGTGGCCGCCCCTGCTCGCGAGCCATTCGCACGAACGCTGCGCCTGCTGCTCGTGGACGACAACGCGGACGCCCTGGAATCGCTGGCCGAGTGGTTCGTTCTCGAAGGCCATCAGGTGCTGACGGCCGGCAATGCGGAGGATGCGTTGGCGCTGCTGCAGAGCGAAAGCGTGGACGGCGGCATCTTCGATCTCGGCCTTCCGGGCATGAGCGGCTACGACCTTGCGCGGCGGGTGCGCGCCGACGATCGCCTGGGCGAGATCGCGCTGCTGGCGCTCAGCGGCTACGGCCAGGAATCGGACAGAAGCAAAGCCCTCGAAGCAGGGTTCGACGGCCATTTCGCAAAGCCGGCCGACCTGTCGAAGTTGCTGGTGACGCTGCAGCAGCTTCTCGGACCCGGCCGAGCCGGCGCACCGACTGGCCGCTGAGCTTCGACGGAGCTCTCGGGGCGCTTTCCCAGGTGGGTAGCACGGCCCTCCCGTCGTGAGGCCGACGTTGGCCTCCGCCCACGGCCGGACGGATCGGGGCCATGGTCTCCAGCATCAAGGCACAACGTCGAGTTCCGTGGCGCGCCGGTACGGCGAGCGGCAGTTCGGTGGCGGCCATCAGGGAATCTACGGATATATGATTCGCCGAATGGTCTTGATTGCGTCCAAACTTTGTATACAAATAACGCACTCGATATGTGGCGCGATATTTGCGTCAAAAGCGGGCTTCATCTCAAACACTTCTGCACGAGGAAAAGACCATGAGCACAGTCGTCAGCCACGCCCCTGCCGGGGCCAGCGAAGCGGGCATTGCGCCGCACGCGGAATCGAACGCCCTCATCAAGCCCGGCTACGACCCGCGCCTGACCAACGAGGACCTCGCGCCGCTGAAGAAACAGACCTGGGGTCAATACAACATCTTCGCGTTCTGGATGTCCGACGTGCACAGCGTGGGCGGCTACATCACGGCCGGCAGCCTGTTCGCGCTGGGCCTGTCGAGCTGGCAGGTGCTGGTGTCGCTGCTGGTAGGCATCGTGATCGTGCAGTTCTTCTGCAACCTCGTGGCCAAGCCCAGCCAGGTGACGGGCGTGCCCTACCCGGTGGTGTGCCGCGCGCCCTTCGGCGTGCTGGGCGCCAACATCCCGGCCATCATCCGCGGGCTGATCGCGGTGGCCTGGTACGGCGTGCAGACCTACCTTGCGTCGGCCGCCTTCATGGTGCTGGCGCTGCACATGTTCCCGAACCTTGCGCCGTATGCCGACGTGGCCACGCACGGCTTCGTGGGTCTCTCGACGCTGGGCTGGGTCGCGTTCATGGTCATGTGGGTGCTGCAGGCCTTCGTGTTCTGGCACGGCATGGAAGCCATCCGCAAGTTCATCGACTGGGCGGGCCCCGCGGTGTACGTGGTGATGGCGGTGCTGTGCGGCTGGCTGGTGTGGAAGGCCGGCTGGAGCAAGATCGACCTGAACCTGGGCGGCATCAAGTTCCAGGGCTGGGACGCGCTGCCGGTGATGCTCTCGGCCATCGCGCTGGTGGTGAGTTACTTCAGCGGCCCGATGCTCAACTTCGGCGACTTCTCGCGCTACGGCAAGAGCTTCGACGCGGTGAAGAAGGGCAACTTCTGGGGCCTGCCCGTCAACTTCGTGTTCTTCTCGCTGCTGACGGTGATCACCACCGCCGCCACGCTGCCCGTGTTCGGTGAACTCATCACCGATCCGGTGCATACCGTGGGCAAGATCGACAGCACCACCGCCGTCGTGCTGGGCGCGCTGACCTTCATGATCGCCACCATCGGCATCAACATCGTGGCCAATTTCGTATCACCGGCTTTCGACTTCTCGAATGTGGCGCCGCAGCACATCAGCTGGCGCACGGGCGGCATGATTGCCGCGGTGGGCTCGGTGTTCCTCACGCCCTGGAACCTCTACAACAGCCCCGAGGTCATCCACTACACGCTCGACGTGCTGGGCTCGTTCATCGGCCCGCTCTTCGGCATCCTGATTGCCGACTACTACATCGTGCGCAAGCAGCAGATCGACGTCGACGCGCTCTACACCATGAGCAAGCAGGGCAAGTACTGGTACAGCGGTGGCTACAACCCGAAGGCGATCCAGGCGCTGGTGCCCTCTGCCCTCGTGCCCATCCTGTGCGTGATGGTGCCGGCGCTGCGCGGTGGCGCGAACTATGCATGGTTCATCGGCATGGGCCTGGGCTTCGTCCTGTACGTGCTGCTGAATCGCAACACGAAAACCTGAACCACTGAGAGAAAGAAAGGGCCGCGCCGTGCGCATCAAGATCATCAACCCCAACACCACCTGGAGCATGACCGAGAAGATCGGTGCCTGCGCCCGCGCGGTGGCGCACGCCGGCACGGAAATCGTCGCGGTCAGCCCGGCCATGGGGCCGGTCTCCATCGAGAGCCACTACGACGAGGCGCTGGCCGTGCCGGGCCTGCTGCAGGAGATTGCAGCCGGCGAGCGCGATGGCATCGACGGCTACGTGATCGCCTGCTTCGGCGACCCGGGCCTGAAGGCCGCACGCGAACTCGCGCGCGGCCCGGTGGTGGGCATCGCCGAGGCGGCGATGCACCTGGCCAGCATGATCGGCAGCCGCTTCAGCGTGGTCACCACACTGGGCCGCACGATGGGCCAGGCCTGGCATCTGGCCGAGATCTACGGCATGGAGCGCTTCTGCGCCAACGTGCGCGCCTGCGAACTGCCGGTGCTCGAACTCGAAGAGCCGGGCTCGCGTGCGCGCGAGCGCATCGTGGACGAGTGCCGGCGCGCGCTCGAAGAAGACGGCTCCGACTGCATCGTTCTCGGCTGCGCCGGCATGACCGACCTGTGCGAGCACATCGGCGAACTGCTCGGCGTGCCGGTGATCGACGGCGTGGCTGCGGGCACCAAGCTCATCGAATCGCTGGTCACGCTGAAGCTCAAGACCAGCAAGCGCGGCGAGCTCGCGCGGCCGCTGCCCAAGACCATGACGGGCGCGCTCGAAGGCTTCACGCTGCGCGGGTGATGCGGGCCAGCGCGGGCGGAGGCGACGACCGCTGAGACACAATCTCCGCATGCCCCGCGCCAGCTCCAAATCCCCTGCCCTTCCCGAAACCATCGCCGTGCCGGCCGAGAACGGCGCGGCCGCTGCCGACAAGGGCAGCTCCATCGAGAGCATCGCCCAGGACATCGCCACCGCGATTGTCGAGAAGCGCCTGCCGCCCGGCACGTGGCTGCGCGAGGAGGCGCTGGGCCGCGTCTACTCAGTGAGCCGCACCAAGGTGCGCGCGGCGCTGCTGATGCTCTCGAAGGACAAGCTCATCGAGATGATTCCCGACAAGGGCGCCTTCGTCTCGCAGCCCACCGTGCAGGAGGCGCGCGAGGTGTTCGCGGTGCGCCGCATCCTGGAGAGCGAAGTGGTGCGCCTGTTCATCGCGAACGCGCGGCCGCGCGACTACCAGGTGCTGGAGCAGCACATCAAGTTCGAGCGCACCGCGCTGCGCCAGAGCCCGGCCATGGGCACGGTGCGCGAGAAGGTGCTGGGCGATTTCCATGTGGCGCTGGCCGAGGCCACGGGCAACCACACGCTCACGGAGCTGGTGCGCGAGCTGGTGGCACGCAGCTCGCTGATCGCGATGCTCTACCACTCGTCGAACGATCCGCACTGCTCGTCGGACGAGCATTCCGACTTCCTTCGCATCTGCCGCAAGGGCGACGTCGAAGGCGCCGTGGTCTGCATGACCGAGCACCTGGAGCGCATCGAGGCCAGCCTGGAGCTGGGCACCGACAAGCCCGACCGGCAACTGGACCTGGTCAAGGCGTTGCTCGCCTAGCGACCTGAAAGCGGAAACAGCCCGACACCATTGCGCGCGGGCGATGCGGGTTTTCCTGCATCCGTATTGCCGCATAAATTGTATACAGTTTCGCGTACACACTTTGTGGACGACGCGAAACGATGCGCCGTCCGCGCCCTCTCTCCCCTTGCTGCGCCAGGAGATACACGATGACGGCCGAGACCACTTCACCTGTTCAGACAGTCCATCCGGTAGACCAGCGCCTGCCCTCCGGCAAGCTCGCGGCCCTCGGCCTGCAGCACGTGCTGGTGATGTACGCGGGCGCCGTCGCAGTCCCGCTCATCGTCGGCCGCGCGCTCAAGCTCTCGCCCGACGAGGTCGCGCTGCTCATTTCGGCCGACCTCTTTTGCTGCGGCATCGCCACGCTGATCCAGGCGCTGGGCGCCACGCAGTTCTTCGGCATCAAGCTGCCTGTGATGATGGGCGTGACCTTCGCATCGGTCGCGCCGATGGTGGCGATCGCCAATGCCAACCCCGGCCAGAACGGCGCGCAGTTGCTCTTCGGTGCGATCATCGGCGCGGGCGTGGTGTCGATCCTCATCGCGCCGCTCGTGAGCCGCATGCTGCGCATCTTTCCGCCGGTGGTCACGGGCACCATCATCACGGTCATCGGCATCAGCCTGATGCGCGTGGGCATCAACTGGATCTTCGGCAACCCCGTGGGCCCGACCGCGCCCGCGCTGGTCGACCCGGTGTATGCCAAGTGGCTCGCCGAAGTCACCTCGCCGGGCAGTTCGATCCCGGCGGTGCCCAAGGGCTTCGCGATCATGCCCACGGTGCCCAACCCCAAGTACGCGGACCTCTCCGGCTTCGGCGTGGCCGCGCTGGTGCTCGTGTCGATCCTGCTCATCGTCAAGTACGCCAAGGGCTTCGTCGCCAACATCTCGGTGCTGCTGGGCATCGTGATCGGCGCGGTCGTGGCCTCGATCACCGGCCTCATGACCTATGAAAAAGTCGGCAAAGCCGCGTGGGTGGACATCGTGCTGCCCTTTCACTTCGGCATGCCGCAGTTCGACCCGATCCTCATCCTGACGATGACCCTGATCATGATCGTGGTGATGATCGAATCGACCGGCATGTTTCTCGCGCTCGGCGAGATGACCGACCGCAGGATCACGCAGAAGGACCTGGCCAAGGGCCTGCGCACCGACGGCTTGGGCACGCTGATCGGCGGCATCTTCAACACCTTTCCGTACACCAGCTTCTCGCAGAACGTGGGCCTCGTGGCCGTCACCGGCATCAAGAGCCGCTACGTGTGCGCGGCGGGCGGCGTGATCCTGATCGTGCTGGGCCTGCTGCCGAAGATGGCCGCGCTGGTCGAGTCATTGCCCACAGTGGTGCTCGGCGGCGCGGGCCTCGTGATGTTCGGCATGGTCGCGGCCACCGGCATCCGCATTCTCTCGGGCGTGGACTTCAAGAACAACCGCCACAACGCGATGATCGTCGCGGTGTCGATCGGCGTCGGCATGATTCCGCTGATCGCGCCGAACTTCAAGCAATGGATGCCGCACTCGATCCATTCGCTGATCGAGTCGGGCATCCTGCTGGCGTCGATTGCGGCGGTGCTGCTCAACCTGTTCCTCAACGGCGCGAAGCACGACGAGGAGGCCGTGATCGCCGCGGCCAAGCACGCGGACGCGCACTGAACGGAGATCAGATCATCGCCAGCGGCGTCTTGCGCCGCGGTGGTGGGTGCAGGCGATCGAGCTCGGCGAGGGTCGCTGCATCGAGCGTCAGTTCGGCAGCGGCGAGGTTTTCTTCCAGATGCGCGCTGCGCACGGCCTTTGGAATCGCGACGACACCAGGCCGCGCGATCACCGCGGCCAGCGCAAGCTGCGCGGCGGTCACGCCCAGGCGCTGCGCCAGCTCATCGAGACCGTCGTCATCGGCCAATGCGCCCTGGTCTATCGGGCTGTAGGCCATCAGCGGCATGCGCCGCTCGCGCAGCCACGGCAGCAGGCTGAACTCGGGCCCGCGCTCGCCGAGCGACAGGTACACCTGGTTGGCCGCGCAGCCCGGGCCGCCGTCGATGACGCTCTCCAGCTCTTCCATGTCGTCGGTGTCGAAGTTGCTCACGCCCCAGTGCGCAATGCGCCCATCGGCCACGAGCGCATGCATCGCCTCGACCGTTTCGCGCAGCGGATGGCTGCCGCGCCAGTGCAGCAGGTAGAGGTCGATGGCATCGAGCCCCAATCGTTTCAGGCTGCGCTCGCACGCCTCGCGCGTGCCGCGGCGGCTTGCGTTGTGCGGATAGACCTTGCTGACGATGAAGAGGTCACCCCGCCGCACATCGCCCGCGCGCAGCGCCTCGCCGATGGCCTGCCCCAGCACGGTCTCCGCGCCGCCCTCGCCGTACATCTCGGCGGTGTCGATGAGCCTGTAGCCCAGCACGATGGCCTCGCGCACCGCGGCAACCTCGGCCGCGCGGCGGGAGGCGACCTCGCCCATGCGCCATGTGCCGAGACCCAGGACCGGCATCTCGCCGCCGGCGGGGAGTGGGAGTGTTCGCATGCGCGCATGGTACGAGAGCGATGCGAAACGCGAGCATGTCCGCGGTCCGAGAGGGGTGACTTTCGACACTGGCGTGCCGCTCACCGGCCTCCTAGAGTCCCCGCGGAAGCCTTCACACCACTCCGCATGAACCACGCCGCGCCCGACCCCGTCGCCACCGTTTTCGACGTGGTCGAACTCTTCGTAGGCGACGACGACGGCCTGCTGTGGCTCACGCTCGGCTTTGCCTCGCTGGGCGAGCCGCTGGACGTGCTGCACATCGTCTGCGGCAGGATCCCAACCGGCATCCCGGAAGAAGACGCGCTCTACCTGGAGCGCACGAGCCAGGACCTGGCCTGCAGCGGGGAGGTCGTGGCGCTCGCGGTGCGCAGCGACTGCCTTGCGCTCACCCTCACACCCGAAGGCGCCGGTGCGCTCGACCTGCCCGCGCACACGCGCTTCACCTTCAAGGCGCAGCCCGCGCTCTTCGCGCAGGCGGCTTCGCACCTGGCGCAGATGGCGGCGGTCGGGCACGCCTGCATCGGGACGAACGGCCACGCATGAGCGGCAGGTATTACGTCGTCGAATACGACGACACCGGCAAGGCGCACGGCTGTCCGCCGCGCCTGGCGGGCGACCTAAACCACGACTGGCACTAGGGCCTGTTCGGCCCGAAGCCGGACCGCTCGCCAGCAGCGCCGCGTACGAATACCGTGCAAGGCAATGGCCTGGTCGACTTCGTTTACGGCATGGATGTTGGTTGGTCTCGGCACGCTCCGCCTAGGTGTGCCGCGCGGCCGAACGGTTACCGGGTGTTCGCTTCGTTCCTGCGGGGCATTCGGGCACAAGTCGTCCGGTCGTTGAAGCGCGTCACTTCAACGCCTTCGCGATGTCGGTGGCCACCTGACGCGAATTCATGATGAGGGTGTGGATGGTCGGCAGCAATTGCACCGGGATTCCGCCGAGCTGAACCTCCTTCACCGACACGACGCCGTCATTTCAACTCGTTGCCGAACGGCATCCACCGGCCGCGCGGGCCCTTGGTGCCGGCATACACGCGCAAGGGGATGTCGGGAACGGGCAAGGCGTCCATGAAATCGCGCCTTGCGAGCAACTGCCCCATCTCGCCAGTCAGGGCCCTGAACAGCCAGCGCTTCGACAGCTTGATGGCCAGGCTGGATGCCGTGCTCGGCGGCGCCAGGAAAACGCCCAACCGTGGTTGATGCCTCAGGTTCGGCAGCACCGCCCGCGTCAGCACGCATCCCAAGGAATGGCCAATCACGATGAAGCGCTCGCCGCGTGTGCGGGCGGCGATGAATCCCCGAAGGCGTTCGACGCAGGACTCCCAACCTTCGAACGCGGCTGAATAGCCGAAGAGATGGGTTGTCATACCTTGGTCGCGCAAGCGCTTGGCGAGCAGCAGCATGGACAGCGGCGTGCGGCCGAGGCCGTGGATCAGGATGGCGTGCATGTTCGGCGTTCGATGAAATGAAGGCCGCGGACGTTCCCTGCACGGCAGCCTCCTGCCCTTCGCTGTTCGCCCAGGATCTCCTGAGACCACGACCTCAGCTGCCACTGCACGGGCCCTGCCGTGAATTAATCGCGCTCCCCTTAAGAGATGAGTGCTAACCCGGGTTCCATTCCCCCAAGTCCAAAATAATAATCGCCATTCGATTGACAAGAGTGCAATGCGATTATTGGCTTGCTAGTTGCTTAGGTCAGGCCGCAGGCGTCCTTGGACGTCCTTCGATCCCCCAAACAGTGCAAAGGAACCCGAAATGAAGCTCGTTGACGCGCTGACAGAAATGCTTGGCCAGGACGCAGTGCTCCAGGATGAAGCAGACATGGCAGGCTTCACGGAAGACTGGCGCGGACGCTACCGGGGGGCGGCCTCCTGTGTCGTGCTGCCGTCCTCGACGGCGCAGGTCGCTGACGTCGTGCGTTTGTGCGCGCAGCACGGCACTGCCGTGCTGCCGCAAGGCGGCAACACGAGCCTGTGCGGCGGTGCAGTACCGGACGAAATGCAGGCGCGCCCGGTGATCGTGTCGCTCAACCGGATGCGCAAGGTGCGCTCGATCGACGCGGCCAACAACTCCATCGTCGTGGAAGCGGGCTGCGTTCTCGCCGCAGTTCAACAAGCCGCCGTGGAGGTCGGGCGCCTCTACCCCATCAGCCTGGGGGCCGAGGGTTCCTGCCAAATCGGCGGCACCATCGCCACCAACGCCGGAGGCACGGGCGTGCTGCGCTGGGGCGGCACGCGCGACAACGTGCTGGGACTGGAGGTCGTCCTTCCCGACGGCACCGTCTGGAACGGCCTTCATGCGCTGCGCAAGAACAACACGGGGATCGACCTCAAGCACTTGTTCATCGGCGCGGAAGGCACGATGGGCATCATCACTGCCGCTACCCTGAAGCTGCACCCGCTTCCGACGAGCCACGCAATGGCGTGGTTCGCGCCGACCGACCCGCAGGCTTCGGTCGATGTGCTGGGCCTGTTCCAGGCACGCTGCGGCTCACAGCTCTCGGCGTTCGAGATGATGGATGCGCACCAGCTGAACCTGGTGCTTGCTCATGTGCCAGGGCGCCGCAACCCGCTCGATTCGCCGCACCCATGGCATGTGCTGGTCGAACTGGCTGACACCGGAGATTCGGCGGCGCTCGACCAGGTACTCCAGGACGTCCTCGAACACGCCAGCGAAAAAGGTCTGCTCGAAGATGCCGTGCTGGCTGCGACCGAAGCACAGCGGGCGGCCCTGTGGGAAGTGCGGCACAGCGTGTCGGAAGCCAACAAGAAGGCCGGCATGGGCCTGACCACCGACTGCGCCGTTCCGGTTTCGGCGGTGCCGGCCTTCATTGCGCGGGCCACGGACGCTGTACGCGCCATCGTGCCTGAGATGCCGGTCGCGGTGGTCGCTCACCTCGGCGATGGAAACGCACATTTCATTCCCTTCTATTCGTTCGCGCAATGGAATGCATTGCCGGACCAGGAATCCGCGGCACAGGCCGTGCGCCACGCCGTCAACGAGATCGCCCACGCCCTGGGCGGAACCTTCAGCGCCGAGCACGGCGTGGGGCGCACCCAGCTGGCGGAGATGCGCAGCTACAAGCCCGCGGTCGAGCTGCGGCTGATGCATGCGATCAAGCGTGCCGTCGATCCGGCGTATCTGTTCAACCCGGGGCGGCTGTTGCCGCCCGAGTGAATTTCGTCTGCGCCCGTTCCTTTTTTTTCCGATCGTCTTCTTCCCATCACTCTCATCCTGGAGTTGTCATGAAAACCAATCACCCCTCCTCGCGCCGCGTGGTCCTCAAATCTGCTGCCGCCGGCCTCGTGGCGCTGTCGGCTCCAGCCATATGGACGCCTGCCCGGGCGGCCAGCAAGCGCATCGTCGTGCGCGACGACGGGGGCATCTACACCAAGGCCTATGGCGCGGTGTTCTATCGCCCGTTCACCGCAAAGACCGGTATCGAAGTGGTGGCCGTGCAGGCCAACGCCGAGCCCACTGCACAGATTCGCAGCATGGTGGAGACCCGGAACTACACCTGGGACATGGCGAAGATCAGCCAACCCGCCATCCGCACCCTGACCAGCGGGAGCAAGATCTATCTGGAAAAGCATGGCCTGGAGGCTGACCCGATGGTCGCCACCATTCCGGCGCAGTACATGTCGCCCTACGGCGTGGGCAACAACGTCTACTCCACCGTGCTGGCCTACCGCACCGACAAGTTCAAGGGCCGCAAGGCTCCTTCCTCGTGGGCCGACTTCTGGAACGTGAAGGACTTTCCGGGCCGGCGCGGCCTGCGCAAGCATCCGTTCGACACCATCGAGGAAGCACTGATGGCCGATGGCGTGCCCAACGGGCAGGTCTACCCGTGCAACCTGGATCGCGCCATCGCCAGCCTCGACAAGGTCAAGTCGGCCGTCGACGTCTGGTGGACCTCGGGCGCGCAGGTCGAGCAGATGCTGAACAACGGCGAGGTCGACATGGTGGCCACCTGGGTATCGCGCGCCCAGTCGGCCATTGCCAGCGGAGCGCCGGTCTCGATCGTCTGGAACCAGAACCTGTGGGGCTGCGACAGCTGGTCGATCCTGGCAGGCTCGCCCAACGCCGACGCCTGCCGCGAGTTCATCAAGTTCGCCTCGGATCCCAAGCGAATGGCCGCGCTCACCGAGTACTTTCCTGCCGGCCTGACCCAGCCCGCCGCCTTCGGTTTCGTCAAGCCGGAACTGGCAAAGAGCTGCCCCACCCACCCGGACAACATCAAGAACGGCCTGCAGATCGATGCCCGCTACTGGCAGGAGAACCAGGCGCAGGTGCTGGAGAAGTTCAACGCCTGGATCCTCAAGTAAGCGCCGCTGCGCCCGTCGTCCATCACCCTGCCTGCTCCCGCACCATGTCCAAGATCAGTCTGAAAATTTCCGGGCTTTCCAAGCGCTACGGTGATTTCGTTGCGCTCGCGCCGACGAACATCGATGTCGCCCAAGGCGAGTTCCTGACCCTGTTGGGCCCGTCGGGCTCAGGCAAGACCACCCTGCTGAGCCTCATCGCCGGCCTGGCTCAACCCGACGAGGGCCACATGTTCATCGACGGCGTCGATGCCACGCGCAGCGCGCCGTACGAGCGCGACATCGGCATGGTGTTCCAGAACTACGCCCTCTTTCCGCACATGACGGTGGAGGACAACATTGCCTTCCCGCTGCGCATGCGCAAGGAGGACCAGGCCTCGATCGGGCGCCGTGTGGCCGAGGCGCTCGAGATGATCCGCCTGCCGCATGTCGCCCGGCGCTATCCGCGCGAACTCTCCGGCGGCCAGCAGCAGCGCATCGCACTCGCACGCTGCATGGTCTACCGGCCTTCGATCATCCTGATGGACGAGCCGCTGGGTGCGCTCGACAAGAAGCTGCGCGACCAGATGCAGCTGGAGATCAAGCGCATCCACCGCGAACTGGGCACGACCATCGTCTACGTCACGCACGACCAGGAAGAGGCGATGACGATGTCGGACCGCATCTGCCTGATGAACGGCGGACGCATCGAGCAGCTGGGCACACCCGCGGATCTGTACTTCCGGCCGCGCACACTGTTCGTGGCGGATTTCCTCGGCGAATCGAACCTGCTGCCAGGAACCGTCGCCTCCATCGGCGCCGACGGCGTGCAGGTCGCTCTGCACGGCGGCGAGGCCACGGCGCACGGTGTCTCCAATGGCGGCGCGCTGGCGCAGGGCAACCCGGTACGCGTGATGGTGCGCCCGCAGAACCTGAACGTCTCCTCGGCTGCGCCCACGCCCGGCCAGCTGTCGGGGCAGCTGATGGACATCATGATCACCGGCAGCCTCACCAAGCTCTATCTGCAGGCACCCCAGCAGGCGGAGCCGATCGTGGCCGCCTTCCCGACCTGCCAGTCCGCCGAGCGCTATGAGGCCGGCCAGACGCTGTCGCTGCACTGGCACACGAACGACGCCGTCGTGATCGCGGAGTGACGCCATGAACAACCGTGTGAAGGCACCCAGGTTCCGCCTGGGAGCGTCGTGGCGGCAGGTCTTCATGGCCGCCCCGTTGGTCGTGCTGTTGCTCGCCCTGCTGGTCTATCCGGTCGGGCAATTGCTGCTGCTGAGCATCCAGAACGACGAAGGCTTCAGCCTCGCGTCGTATCGGCAGTTGTTCGCTTCGTCGGTGTACATCAACGTGCTGTTGATCACGCTCAAGATCTCGTTGTGGACGACGCTGTTGTCCGTGGTGGCGGCCTATCCGGTGGCCTATCTCATCTCCGCGTCGTCGCCCAAGCGCAAGGGAACGCTGCTGTTCTGGGTGCTGCTGTCGTTCTGGACGAGCTTCCTCGTGCGCGCCTTCGCCTGGGTGGTTCTGTTGGGCCGCAATGGCGTGATCAACCAGCTGCTGCTTTCCATGGGCGTGATCGATGCGCCGGCCAACCTGCTCTACAGCGTGGGCAGCGTGCTGGTCGGCATGGTCCATGCACTGATGCCGCTGGCGGTGCTCACCATGCTGTCGGTCATGGAAAACATCGACCGCAATCTGCCGCGCGCCGCTGCGACGCTGGGTGCGCCACCGGGCACGGCGTTCTGGACGGTGTACTTTCCGCAATCGCTTCCCGGGGTCGCCGCCGCGGCGATCATGGTGTTCGTGACCGCGATCGGCTTCTTCATCGTGCCCGCACTGCTCGGTGGACGCCAGGAGACCATGATCACGCAGATCATCATCGACCAGGTGCAGCAGACGATGAACTGGGGCTTTGCCGGCGCCATCTCGGTGCTGCTGCTGGTCGTGGTACTGGCGGTGTTCGCGCTCTACGACAAGTTGCTGGGCCTGTCCAGCATGACGGGCAGCGCACCTCACCGCGCACGGCCTGTGGCCGACTCGGCCGGCACCCGCTGGATCAAGCGCCAGGGCAGCGAGCTGCTCATCTCGCTGGGCCGAGCCTGCGACATCCTCATCGGCTGGCTGCCTCGGCGCCAGTCGCGACCGGAAGGGCCTTCGCGCGGCTGGAACCTGCTGGTCTGCGTCCTCCTCGTGTTCCTCAGCGTGCCGGCGTTCCTGATGATCCCGCTGTCATTCAGCGGTGGCTCCGGCCTGGCGTGGCCACCCAAGGGCTTCTCGCTGCAGTGGTACCAGCAGATGTTCGATTCGCCGCTGTGGATGCAATCCATGGTGCGCTCCGTCACCGTGGCGCTGGGGGCGGGTCTCCTGTCGATGCTGATCGGCACGCCGGCCGCCCTGCTGCTGGTGCGCGGCCAGATGCGCGGCAAGTCGGCCATGCTCGCGTTCGTGCTGTCGCCGATCATCGTGCCGCGCATGATCATCGCCGTCGGCATGTTCTATTTCTTTGCGCGGGTCGGACTGGTCGGCACCTGGATCGGCCTCGTGCTGGGCCACACGGTGGTGGCGGTTCCGTATGTCGTGATGACCATGATGGCCGTGCTTCGCAACTACGACACGCGGCTCGACCTGGCAGCGCAAAGCCTGGGCGCCGGACCTCTGGCCACGCTGCGGCATGTGACCTTCCCGATCCTTGCGGCCGGCCTGCTGTCGTCCTTCCTGTTCGCGTTCGCCACTTCCTTCGACGAACTGACGATCTCGCTGTTCGCCTCCGGCGGCCTCAATTCGACGCTGCCCAAGCAATTCTGGGACGAAGTCACGCTGCAGTTGTCACCCGTCATCGCGGCGGTCTCGACCTGCCTGTTCGTCTTCATCGCTGCGCTGATCTGGGTCGCCGACAGGCTGCGCCGCGCCAGCCTGGCGCGCTGATCCATTCACTCATCCATTCCACTCAAAGACATTCCCATGAGCTTCATCGACGCATCCAAGCTGCGCGGCATCATTCCCGCCATCCCCACACCGGTCAACGCCGACGACACGGTCAACGAGCACGCCACCAAGGCGCTGCTGGCCTACCTGCTCGAGCAGAAAATCGACGGCGTGCTGCCGCTGGGCGGTACCGGGGAGTACGGTGCATTGGCGCGTGCCGAGCGCATCAAGATGGCCCGACTGACGGTCGAGGCTGTTGCCGGCTCGGTGCCGGTGATCCCCGGCGTGCTGGACCCCGGGTTCCACGACGCGATGGATGCCGGCAAGGCCTTCGCCGACGTCGGCGCGGACGCGCTCCTGGTGCTGACGCCCTACTACACCAACCCCACGCAGGCCGGCATTCGCGACTACTTCCTGCGCTACGCCGACAGCTCGCCGTTGCCGATCATGATCTACGAGATTCCCTACCGCACCCGGATTGCGATAGCACCGGAAATCCTGCATGAGCTGTCGCGCCACGAACGCATCATCGGCATGAAGGCGTGCAACACGGACATGTACCACTTCCTGCGCACCATCGCAGGCGTCGACGATTCCTTTGCGGTGCTCAGCGGCGAGGACACGCTGTTCCCGCTGCACGTGGCGGCCGGGGCGCGCGGAGGGATCGTCGTGACCGCCAGCCTGCTGCCGCGCGCCTGGCGCAACATCTACGAAGCCGCGCGCGAAGGCCGTACCGACGAAGCGCTGTCGCTGCACCGCGACCTGATCCCCCTGATGAACCTGGCATTCGCCGAAACCAACCCAGGTCCGATGAAGTCCGTCATGGACCTGATCGGCGTGAACGCCCCCGAGATGCTTGCGCCCCTGGTTCCGCCCGCACCCGAGCTGGAACAAGCCATGCGCGCGGAGTTGTCGCGGCAACTTGCGATTGCGCGCTGACCCACAGCGACCGTGGCGGCATTGGCGGCAGTACGTGCCTTCCGCGTAATGGTGCTCGAACGCCTCGCGCGAAACGACGGCGAGCGTGCCAGCCGCCTTTGATCGCTACTCGCCGTAGCCCGCGAACTTGGCCTTGGAGATGGAAGTTGCAGCCACCTGCACGTGCTGTGCAAGCTGCGCCTCCACCTGCTCGGTCGTCCAGCGTGTCGTCGGCACGGAGATGTTGACTGCGGCCACCGCAACGCCGCGATGGTCGGTGATCGCGGAGGCGATGGAAATGTCGCCCATCACCGTTTCGTTGGTGATCATGGCGTAGCCACGCTCGGCCGCACGCTCGATGCGCGCAAGGAGTTCTTCCATGCGTGTCTCGGTATGGGGCGTGATCGCCGTCAGCCGCGAACGCTGCAACACCTCGACGCGCTGCGCAGGCTCCATGCGCGCCAGGATGCAGGTGCCCGACGCGGTGCAGAAGGCAGGCAGCCGGCTGCCCACCGCGATGTCGACGTTGACGAGGTGCTTGCCGGGAAACCGGGCCACGAACACGATCTCGGTGTCGTCGAGCTCCTGCAGGTTCGTCGTCTCTCCGAGCGTGCGGCTGATGTCCAGCAGGTACGGCGACGCCTTGTCCACCAAGGCGTTGGCACGCAGGTAGTTGTAGGACAGTTGCAGCACCTTGGACGTCAATCCGTATTGCCGCGTGTCGGGTATGCGGCGCAAGTAGCCGATCTTCTCCAGCGTGTAGACCAGTCGCTGTGTCGCACTGCGGTCGAGGTTGGACGCGCGCGCGATGTCTGCGATGGTCAGGTGGCCGCGCGTTCCGTTGAACGCATCCAGGACATGAAAGGCCTTTTCCGTCGAACCGATGAACAGCGACGAATGGCCATGACGCCTGGTTTGCTGGTTTTCCGAGGGAGTTTCGGGAGACGGATCCGACGGACTGGGCATCTGCGCGGAGAGCTGAAGTGGAAGAAGCGCCCATCGGGCCATCCGCCGTTGTTGCAACGACGAGCTTTCGAAGTTTAGCGCCTGCGCGAGCAGGAACCTGCCAGAAACCTGAGGCTTCAGAGCCCAGGCCATCACTCGGGCATTCGCGAATGCGGGGGTTGATGTTGCTCCCACATCCACACCGAGCGAGGCAACACTTGGTTGCCATCCGCGGCAAACACGCCCGGGAATACCCTCTGCCACGCCGCAACTCTTCTTGCCTACATTCTTGTATGCAAGAAAAAGCGACGCTTGCATGCAACACTCGACAAGACATAAAGACAGGAGACCTCCCATGCCTCGCTTCGCCAAATCGCTCTTCGGTCAGGTGGTCATCGCGCTGGTGCTCGGCGTGCTCGCCGGCCTCTTCTGGCCCGAGTACGCCGTCAAGCTCAAGCCGCTGGGTGACGGCTTCATCAAGCTGATCAAGATGATCATCCCGGTGCTGGTGTTCTGCGTGGTCGTGCACGGCATCGCGGGCGCGGGCGACCTGAAGCGCGTGGGGCGCGTGGGCGTCAAGGCGCTCATCTACTTCGAGGTGCTCACCACCATCGCGCTGGCCATGGGCCTGGTGCTGGCCTTCGTGTTTCAGCCGGGCGTGGGGATGAACGTGGACCCGGCCAAGCTCGACCCGGCCGCCATGAGCGCCTATGCCTCGAACGCCGACAAGCTCACCAGCGGCGGCACGGTCGAGTTCCTGATGAAGCTCATTCCCACCACGGTGGTCAACGCCTTCGCCACGGGCGACGTGCTGCAGGTGCTGCTGTTCGCGGTGCTGTTCGGCTGCGCGCTGTCGCTGCTGGGCGATCGCGGCAAGCCGGTGGCGGTGGTGGTGGACGCGCTCTCGCTGGTGCTCTTCAAGATCATGGGGATCATCATCAAGCTGGCGCCGCTGGGCGTGCTGGGCGCCATCGCGTTCACGGTGGGGCAGTACGGCATCGGCTCGCTCAAGCAGCTGGGCATGCTGGTTGCGCTCTTCTACGGCGCAGTGCTGGTCTTCGTGTTCGTGGTGCTGGGGCTGGTGATGCGCTTCTCGGGGTTCAGCCTCTGGAAGCTGCTGCGATACCTGCGCGAAGAGCTCGCCATCGTGTTCGCCACCACCTCGTCGGACAGCGTGCTGCCGCAGATCATGGCCAAGCTGCGCCGCATGGGCATCCGCGATTCGACGGTGGGGCTGGTGATCCCGACGGGCTATTCGTTCAACCTCGACGCCTTCTCGATCTACATCACGCTCGCGGCGGTGTTCATCGCGCAGGCGACCAACACGCCGATCTCGATGGCGGACCTGCTCACGATCCTGGCGATCGCGCTGGTCACTTCCAAGGGCGCGCACGGCGTGCCGGGCTCGGCCATCGTGGTGCTGGCCGCAACGCTGCACGCGATTCCGGCGATCCCCGCCATCGGCCTGGTGCTGGTGCTGTCGGTGGACTGGTTCATGGGCATCGCCCGCGCGCTCGGCAACCTGATTGGCAACTGCGTGGCCACGGTGGCGATCGCTGCATGGGAAGGCGACATCGACCGCGAGCGCGCCCATGCGGTGCTCGACGGCACCTATTCGCCTGACGACGAGCCGCTGGCCGAAGCAGCCGCCGCGCCCGTGGTAAACACCGGCACCGCAGCTTCCACCGCCCACTGAAAACACCGATGGCCACCACCGACGTCAGCCCCACCGCCATCGCCGAGCGCGTGGTCGAAGCCATCCTCGCGCAGAAGCTCGCGCCGGGCGAGCGGCTGGGCGAGCAGGCCCTGGCCGAGAACTTCGCGGTGAGCCGCACGATGGTGCGCGAAGCACTCATGCAGCTGCAGGCTCGCGGCTTCGTCGAGGTGCAGTCGCGCCGCGGCTGGTACGTGGTGGAACCTTCGGCAGAAGAAGCGCGCGATGCCTTCTCGGCGCGCCGCATCGTCGAAGCGGGCATCCTGGCCGCAAGCGAAGGCCGGCCGCTCGCCAAGGTGATCCGCAAATTGCGCGACCACATCGCAGACGAGCAGCGCGCCATCGAAGGCGCCGATGCGGCCACGCGCGCCTTCCTGCTGGCGGATTTCCACGTGTGCCTCGCGGAACAGATGGGGCACCAGCTGCTGGTCGACGTGCTGCGCGACCTCACGGCGCGCACCACGCTGGCCGCGACGCTCTACCAGTCCAGGCACGAGGCAGGGCAGTCTTGCGCGGAGCACGGCGCCATCGTTGCGGCGCTCGAAGAGGGCGACACCGACAAGGCGCGTCGCCTGATGCTGGAGCACATCGGCAACGTCGAACGCGCGCTCGAGGTGGAAGCCGCCGCCGAGCCCGATGCGCCGAGCCGCCTGCGCGCCACGCTGGCGCCGGTCGCACTGCCACGCGCCAAACGCTGAAACCGTCTGTGCATCAGCGCCGCAGCCCGCTATCGATCAGATAGCACGCTGCAACGGGCAGGCAATGGCTGCAGGCGCATCCGCCCTCCCCTGGCGCTGCATCGCACAAGGGCGTGCCCGCTGACAGGATCGCGCCACCGCGCTCGGCTACAGTCCGAGACACTTATGAATTCACCCCAACTCCAGCGCGGCGTGTTCCTCGCCCTGCTCGCCGCCGTCACCGTCGCCTTCGTCTGGGTGCTGCTGCCGTTCTTCGGCGCGGTGCTGTGGGGCGTGGCGCTGGCGATCCTGTTCACGCCGCTCTACAAGTGGCTGCTCAGGAAAATGCGCGGCAAGCCCAATGCCGCCGCGCTCTCTACCCTGGCCATCTGTCTCTTCATCGTGATCCTGCCGTTGGCGATGGTGGGCGTGTCGCTGGTGCAAGAGGTTGCGCTGGTCACGCAGAACATCCGCTCGGGGCAGATCAACTTCGCGGCGTACTTCCAGCAGATCCTGGACGCCTCGCCGCAGTGGCTGCTGAACCTGGTGGAGCGCTTCAACCTCGGCGACATGGCGGCCTGGCAGGCCCGCATCTCCGCCGCCGCGGGGCAGGCGAGCCAGATCATCGCGAGCCAGGCCCTGGCCATCGGCCAGAACACCTTCGACTTCATCGTCAGCTTCTTCGTGATGCTGTACCTCCTTTATTTCCTGGTGCGCGACGGCTCCACGCTCTCCAAGACCATGCGCGACGCCGTGCCGCTGGCCAAGCCGCACACGCACTACCTGCTGAACAAGTTCACCACCGTGATCCGCGCCACCGTGAAGGGCAACGTGGCGGTGGCCATCGCGCAAGGCACCATCGGCGGGCTGGCCTTCTGGTTCCTCGGGGTGCAGGGCGCGCTCTTGTGGGCGGTGCTGATGGCTTTCCTGTCGCTCCTGCCCGCGGTGGGCGCGGCGCTCATCTGGGGGCCGGTGGCCATCTACTTCCTGGCGACGGGGCACTTCTGGCAGGGCGGCGTGCTGATCTTCGTGGGCGTGTTCGTGATCGGCCTGGTCGACAACATCCTGCGCCCGGTGCTGGTGGGCAAGGACACGCAGATGCCCGACTACATCGTGCTGATGTCCACCATCGGCGGCATGGCGATCTTCGGCATCAACGGATTCGTGATCGGGCCGGTGATCGCGGCGCTGTTCATGGCGGCCTGGAGCCTGTTCGCGGATTCCGGGCATGTGGGCAACGGCCACGAGACGATCGAGCCGCCGCGGACGCCCGAAGCCGCCGACCCGGCTGCCCTGCCCGAGAACCGCAGGAAGGGCTGAACCCGACCGGCGCTTCGTGCGCCAGTGGCGCGCATCTGCTGCACTTGGCGCGCGCATTTGCGCATTTCGTCGCAAGCCGCTGGGCACCGCCCGGCGCCTGCGGGATCGTCGGGGCCTCTTCACTGCAACGAGGCCCTGCCATGCGTCTTTTCGCTCTCCCCTCCCGCCCGGCCGTGCGCGCGATGTGCGCCGCCGCCCTCCTCGCGCCGCTGGGCGCCCTGGCCGCCGACCTGAGCCTGAGCGTGGCCGACGGCCCCGCCGCCGACGCCACGCTGTATGTCGCGCTGTTCGACAGCACCGCCGGCTTCGCGGGCACCGCGGTGGCCTCGCAGATGGTCCCGATGCGCGGCGGCGCGGCGCGGCTGGTGTTCCCGGGCCTTGCGCCGGGGCGCTATGCCGTTCGCGCGTTCGCCGACGAAAACGGCAACGGCAAGCTGGACACCAACCTCATGGGCATGCCGACCGAACGCTACGGCTTCTCGAACGATGCCAAGGGCAACCGCGGCGCGCCCGAGTTCGACGCCGCCGCGATCGGCGTCGATGCCGACCTGCAGGCCGTCATCCACCTGCGCTGAGGCCGCCATGCAAAGACGCGAACTCATGCGCCTGCTGGCTTCGGCCGGCGCGCTCCCCCTTCTCGCACCCCTGGCCCGCGCAGCCGCCGGCAAGGACGATTGGCAGACCGACTTCGAGGCCGCCGGCACGCGCTGGAAGACCGGCTTCGCCACGCCGCCGGGCGACCTCCCATTGACCCGCGCCGCGGTGCGCGGGCGCTTCCCCGATGCCGTCGCCGGCACGCTGTTTCGCATCGGGCCGGCGGGCCACGACCTGGGCGGCGAGCGTTATCACCACTGGTTCGACGGCGACGGCATGGTGCATCGCTTCGTGATCGACGGGGCCGACGTGCGCCACCAGGGCCGCTATGTCGCCACGCCCAAGCGCGTGGCCGAGGTGCAGGCCGGACGCCGGTTGACGGAAGCCTTCGGCACCATGCCGCCGGGCGTGGAGCCGCCGACCTCGGCCGACAGCATCAACGTCGCCAACACCAGCGTGCTGCCGCTGCAGGGCGAGGTGCTCGCGCTGTGGGAAGGCGGCTCGGCCACGCGCATCGACGCGCGCACGCTCGACACGCTGGGCGTGAAGACCTGGCGCCCCGATCTCGCCGGCATGCCCTTCTCGGCGCATCCCAAGGTGGACCCCGACGGCACGGTCTGGAACTTCGGCGTCAGCTCCGGCCAGGGCCTGCTGGCGCTGTACGAGATCGCGCCCGAGGGGGCGCTGCGCCGCGCGGCCGTGGTGCCGGTGGCCGACATGCCCATGGTTCACGACTTCGCCGTGACCGATCGGCACCTGGTGTTCCTGATGCCGCCGCTGGTGTACGACACCAAACGCAAGGAAGCCGGCGCGAGCTTTCTCGATGCGCACGTCTGGCGACCGGAGCTGGGCATGCGCGCGCTGGTGGTCGACAAGCAGAACTGGGAGAAGCGCCGGATGCTCACGCTCCCGGCCGGGTTCCTGTTTCACGTGGGCAATGCCTGGGAAGAAACCACGCCGCGCGGCACGCTGATCCACATCGACTACGTGCGCTCGGAAAACGCCGACTCGGTGTTCACGACCAACCGCGAAGTGATGCGCGGGCGCCGCGTGAAAAGCACCGACCCGCATCTGACTGTCGTCACGCTGAACCTGGACACCGGTACGGCGACGCAGACGACGCTGGCGCAGGAAGCGGAGTTTCCGCGCATCGACCCGCGCCGCGTGGGCCTGCGCCATCGCCAGGTGATTCATGCCACGCAGATCCGGCGCGACCTGCCGGGTTTCGGCGCGGTCGCGCGAACCGACGTCGAGAGCGGCCGCAGCCAACGATTCAGCTATGGCTCGGAGGCCATCGTGGAAGAGCACGTCTTCGTGCCCGACGGCGCGAAACCGGGCTGGGTGCTGGGCACGGTGCTCGACTTCGGCCGGCAGAAGACGGTGCTCTCGTGCTTCGCGGCCGATCACCTGGCCGCCGGGCCGGTGGCGCAGGCCACGCTGCCGTACACGTTGCCGCTGGGCCTGCACGGGGCGTTCGTCAAGGCCTGAAGAAATCAAACCGCTCACGCTGAGCCTGTCGAAGCGCCGCGCGGGGCTTCGACAAGCTCCGCCCGAACGGATGGTGATCGACCGCTGGTGCGTATCAATCAGGCCGACCACCAGCCTTCGTCGAACCGCCCCTGCAGGAATGCCACGAAGCCCGACACCTTGCCCGGCACCAGCTTGGGCGACGGGAACACGGCGTGGATTTCCTGCTCGGGCAGCGCGTGGTCGCCGAGCACCGCGACCACCTTGCCCGCCGCCATCGACTCGCTCGCCACGTAGCGCGGCATGAGCGCGATGCCGAGGCCGTCGCGTGCAGCCGCCAGCACGGCCGAAAGATTGTTCGAGCGAAAGCGCCCCGAGACCGGCACCGTCACCGGCTCGCCCTTGGGCGTGTGCATGCGCCAGAACTCGTCGCCCACCACGCTGCTGTAGATGAGCGCCACGTGCGCGCCCAGGTCCTGAGCCCGCCTGGGCGTGCCGTGCTTCTTCAGGTAGCCGGGCGCCGCGACCATCACCCACGGGTTCGCGCCCAGGTAGCGCGCCCCCAATGACGAATCGGCCAGCTTGCCCATGCGGATGGCCACGTCGATGCCCTGCGCGATGAGGTCGACGTAGCGGTCTTCGAAGCTCAGATCGAGCTGAACCTGCGGGTGACGGCGCATGTATTCGAGCGCCAGCGGCACCACCACGCGCCGCCCGAACGCCACCGAGGTGCCCACGCGCAGGAGGCCCTGCGCCTGGTTCTGTCGCAGCTGCACGATGCTGTCGGCCTCCTCGGCGTCGCGCACGATGGTCTTGCACTTCTCGTAATACAGCGCACCCGGTTCGGTGAGGCTCACGCCGCGCGTGTTGCGGTTGAGCAGCCGCACCTTCAGCCGCGTTTCCGTGGCCGCGATCTGCTTGGTCACGGTGGGTTGCGTGGTATTGAACTCGCGCGCGGCTTTCGAGAAGCTCCCGGTCTCGACCACGCGCACGAACATCTCCATTGCCAACAATCTGTCCATTGGCGCATCGTAGCCAGTTATTCCGCCACGGAATAGGTTTTATGGTCTGCAGCCGTCTTCTTCGAATGCCCCCCGCTTCCTACAGTGGACGTCACTTAACGGAGACAGTCCATGGCAAAGATGAAAGCAGTACAAGCCGCCGTGCTTGTGATGGAAAAGGAAGGCGTGACGCAGGCCTTCGGCGTACCCGGCGCGGCCATCAACCCGATGTATTCGGCGCTGCGCCAGCGCGGCAGCATCTCGCACATCCTCGCGCGCCACGTCGAGGGCGCCTCGCACATGGCCGAGGGCTACACGCGGGCGGTGGCCGGCAACATCGGCGTGTGCATCGGCACCTCGGGCCCGGCGGGCACCGACATGATCACGGGCCTGTATTCGGCCTGGGCCGATTCGATTCCGATCCTCTGCATCACCGGCCAGGCGCCGCGCGCGCGGCTCTACAAGGAAGACTTCCAGGCGGTCGACATCGAGTCGATCTCCAAGCCCGTCACCAAGTGGTCGGTCACCGTGCGCGAGCCCGGCCAGGTGCCGCAGGTCTTCCAGCAGGCCTTTCACCTGATGCGCTCGGGCCGCCCCGGCCCCGTGCTCGTCGACCTGCCTTTCGACGTGCAGATGGCCGAGATCGAGTTCGACATCGACAGCTACGAGCCCCTCACCCCCTACAAGCCGGCCGCCACGCGTGCCCAGATCGAGAAGGCCATCGCCATGCTGCAGGCGGCCGAGCGCCCGCTGATCGTGGCCGGCGGCGGCGTGATCAACGCCGATGCGTCGGAGCTGCTCGTGCGCTTTGCCGAAGCCACCGGCGTGCCGGTGATTCCCACGCTCATGGGCTGGGGCGCGATTCCCGACGACCATCCGCTGATGGCCGGCATGTGCGGCCTGCAGACCAGCCACCGCTATGGCAACGCCACGATGCTCGCGAGCGACTTCGTGCTGGGCATCGGCAACCGCTGGGCCAACCGCCATACGGGCTCGGTCGACGTCTACACCAAGGGCCGCAAGTTCGTGCACGTGGACATCGAGCCCACGCAGATCGGCCGCGTGTTCACGCCCGACTTCGGCATCGTCTCGGACGCCAAGGCCGCGCTCACGCTCTTCGTCGAAGTGGCCGAGGAGATGAAGGCCGCCAGCAAGCTCACCGACCGCCGCGAGTGGGCCAAGTCGTGCATCGAGCGCAAGAAGACCATGCTGCGCAAGACCAACTTCGACGAAGTGCCGATGAAGCCGCAGCGCGTGTACCAGTGCATGAACAACAACTTCAGCAACGACACCTGCTACGTGAGCACCATCGGGCTCTCGCAGATCGCGGCTGCGCAGTTCCTGCACGTGTACAACCCGCGCCACTGGATCAACTGCGGCCAGGCCGGCCCGCTGGGCTGGACAATTCCCGCCGCGCTGGGCGTGCGCGCCGCCGACCCGACGCGCAAGATCGTCGCGCTCTCGGGCGACTACGACTTCCAGTTCATGATCGAAGAGCTGGCCGTGGGCGCGCAGTTCAAGCTGCCGTACATCCACATCGTGGTGAACAACTCGTACCTGGGCCTCATCCGCCAGGCGCAGCGCGGTTTCGAGATGGACTACTGCGTGCAGCTCGCGTTCGACAACATCAACGCGGGCCCCGACGCAGGCATCGAGAGCAGCTACGGCGTGGACCACCTGAAGGTCGTCGAGGGCCTGGGCTGCAAGGCCATTCGCGTGAACAAGCAGGAAGAGATCGCACCGGCCATCCAGCGCGCCGAAGCGCTCATGGCCGAGTTCAGCGTGCCGGTCGTCATCGAGGTGATGCTCGAGCGCGTGACCAACATCGCGATGGGCACCGAGATCGACAACATCACCGAGTTCGAGCCGCTGGCCGAGCACCCCGCCGATGCGCCGACCGCGGTCGCGGCCGAGATGCTGGACTGAGCGAACGAAGGAGACACGCACATGCCCAAGTTCGCAGCCAACCTCACGATGCTCTTCACCGAGCTGCCCTTCATGCAACGCTTCGAAGCCGCCGCCAAGGCGGGCTTCAAGGGAGTGGAGTACCTCTTCCCCTACCCCTTCGAGAAAAAGGAACTCGCCGCCGCCCTGCGCGCCAACGGCCTTGTGCAGGTGCTGCACAACCTGCCCGCCGGCGACTGGGACAAGGGCGAGCGCGGCATCGCGTGCCTGCCCGACCGCACGGGCGAATTCGCCGAAGGCATCGGCATGGCGATCGACTACGCGACCGCGCTCGGCTGCCCGCAGGTCAACTGCCTGATCGGCAAGGTGCCCGAGGGCGCCGACATCAACGTGGCCAACCGCACGGTGATCGACAACCTGCGCCTGGCCGCGCGGGAGCTGGAAGCCGCAGGCATCCGCATGCTGATCGAGCCGATCAACACCTTCGACATTCCGGGCTTCTACCTGAACCGCACCGACAAGGCGCTCGCGCTGATCGAGGCGGTGGGTTCGCCCAACCTGAAGGTGCAGTACGACATCTACCACGCGCAGCGCATGGAGGGCGAGCTGGGCAACACGCTCACGAAGCATCTTGCGCAGATCGGCCACATCCAGCTGGCCGACAACCCGGGCCGCGGCGAGCCCGGCACGGGCGAGATCAACTACCCGTGGCTCTTCGAGCACATCGATTCGATCGGCTACGACGGCTGGATCGGCTGCGAATACAAGCCGCGCAAGGACACGGTCGACGGCCTCGGATGGCGCGAAGCGCTCACGCACTAAGACACGACTTCAATTGGAAAAAGAGACATGACGACCACACCCCAGAAAATCGGATTCATCGGCCTCGGCATCATGGGCGCCCCCATGGCGGGCCACCTGCTCGATGCGGGCCACCAGCTCTTCGTGAACACGCAGGGCAACACGCCCGAGCCCTTCATCTCGAAGGCGAAGATCTGCGCCTCGGCGGCCGAGGTGGCGCGCCAGGCCGACATCGTCTTCATCATGGTGCCGGACACGCCCGACGTGGAGAAAGTGCTCTTCGGCGAGCCGGGTACGCACGGCGTGGCCGAGGGCCTGAAGGACTCCCGCGGCAAGATCGTGGTGGACTGCAGTTCCATCGACCCGATCGCCACCAAGGCCTTCGCCAAGCGCATCGTCGCGCTGGGTTGCGGCTACATCGACGCTCCGGTCTCGGGCGGCGAAGTGGGCGCCAAGGCCGCGAGCCTCACCATCATGTGCGGCGGCGACGAGGGCACCTTCGAGCGCGTGAAGCCGCTGCTGGACAAGATGGGAAAGAACGTCACGCTGGTCGGCGGCGTGGGCGACGGCCAGGTCTGCAAGGTGGCCAACCAGATCATCGTGGCGCTGAACATCGCGGCGGTGGGCGAGGCACTGCTGTTCGCCTCGAAGGCGGGCGCCGATCCGGCCAAGGTGCGCCAGGCGCTCATGGGAGGCTTTGCGAGCTCGCGCATCCTCGAAGTGCACGGCGAACGGATGATCAAGCGCACCTTCGCGCCGGGCTTCCGCATCGCGCTGCACCAGAAGGACCTGAACCTCGCGCTGCAGAGCGCGCGTTCGCTGGGCGTGGCGCTGCCGCAGACGGCGGGCGCGGCGCAACTGATGAACGCCTGCGCGGCGCTCGGCCATGGGCAATCGGATCACTCGGCGCTGGTCAAGGCGCTCGAAGCGCTGGCACAGCACACCGTCACGCCGGACTGATCGATCGCCGCTGTCCGGGCTGCACTTCGACAAGCTCAGTGTGAACGGACTGCTCTCGAATCCCGACATCCGTTCGGGCTGGGCCCCTCGAAGCCTTGCGCCTGCACTTCGACTAGCTCAGTGTGAACGGATTGCTCTCGAATCCCGGCACCCGCTCGGGCTGAGCCCGTCGAAGCCTTGCGCCTGCACTTCGACTAGCTCAGTGTGAACGGACTGCTTGCGAATCCCGACGTCCGTTCGGGCTGAGTCCGTCGAAGCCTCGCGCCTGCACTTCGACAACCCCAGTGTGAACGGCTTGCTCTCGAATCCCGACAACCGTTCGGGCTGAGCCTGTCGGAGCCTTCCGCGATCAACGCCGGTCCTCTAGACATGCTCAGAGCGAACGGTGGTGGCGCGAACATCTCAAGTCTTCGCGGCTTCCAGCGACTCTTTCAGATTGCGCCGGCGCCAGGCCCAGGTCTTCACGGCCTGCGGCAGGATGCCCAGGCACGAGGCGTAGTAGGTCACCTTGAAGCCCCAGAAACGCGGGCCGATGGGCGTGTCGCGGAACAGGTCGCCGGCCAGGATGGACAAGAGCGCCTCCTGCATCCGCCAGATATTGCGCGGATTCATGAACAGCCGCCGGATCGCCGGCGAGGTGATGCGATAGATGAACCACGAGAACATCTTCGGTCCGCGCTTCATCACCTTCTCGTAATGGCGGAAGGCCTTTTCGGCCTCCTTCGACTCGCCCTTGAGCCAGTGGTCGGCGGCAGTGGCGGCCTCGAAGCCGCTGTTCATCGCCAGGTACACGCCCGAGGAGAACATCGGGTCGACGAAGGCGTAGGCATCGCCGACCATCATGAAGCGGTCGCCGCGGCAGAACTTGGAGTCGTAGGCGTAGTTGCCGGTGGCGGTGGCGCCTTCCATCAGCGTCGCGTTCGCAAGGCGCGCGGCCAGCTTGGGGGCGAGCGCGATGGTCTGCATGAGGAACTCTTCGAGCGACGCACCCTGGCGGCGCTTGAAGTACGCGGGCGAGGCCACGGCGCCGACGCTCACGGTGCCGTCCTTCAGCGGGATGTACCAGAACCAGCCGTGGTCGAACCAGAAGAGCGTGATGTTGCCCTCGAAGCGCCCCGGCCGGCGCTCGGCGTTGGCGAAGTGGCCGTAGAGCGCCGCGCTCGCGTGCCTGCGGTTGCGCTGCTTGGCGTCGAACTGGTTCGACAGCAGCGTGTCGCGGCCGCTCGCATCGATCACGAAGCGCGGGCGCCAGCTGGTCTCGGTACCGTCGTCGGCCTTGATCTTCACCAGCGGGCGGTTGTCGGGCGTGCCCTTGCCGGCGTCCATGTCCACGCCGGTGACGCGCTGGCCCTCGAAGGTGCGCGCACCGCGCTTGCCGGCATGGCGGAACAGCAGCTCGTCGAATTCCGAACGGCGCACATGCACCGCGTACGGAAAGCTCTTGTCCATCGCCTCGCCGAAATTGAAGTGGCTGGAGTGGTCGTGCCAGGGCGAGACGAATTCGGCGCCGTGCTTCTTGATGCCGATGGCCTCGACCTCGGTGCGCACGCCCAGCCGGTCAAAGAGCGGCATGTTCATCGGCAGCAGCGATTCGCCGATGTGAAAGCGCGGATGCTGCGCCTTCTCGATCAGGACCACGTCGTGGCCCTTGTCCGCGAGCAGCGCGGCCACGGTGGAGCCCGAAGGCCCCCCGCCGATGACCACGACATCGGGGTCGTTGCTGGTGAAAGATCCGGGTGTCATGCGCTGCCCCTCCGTTGTCTTTTGTATGTGGGTGGGCGATCGCCCCACCGCGCTTCGCGGCAAGGCTCGCCTTGCTATGGTTAACCTTGATTCACCTTGGTTAACCGCGACGGAGTTTAGCGAACCGGCCGCCCCCTTTTGCGCAGGCTATGGGTTCAGGCGTTTTCGGCATTCCCCCCGTGGGAGAGGGGCACGCTTTTGCGGTAGCCTCATTGCCCGTCAGAAACAAGGAGACATTTCATGGCTGCACCCCTCTCCCCCGCAGAAGAAGCACTTCGCGAGGCAGCGCGCGAATACCACCGCTCGCCCGTCAAGGGCAAGATTTCGATCACCCCCACCAAGCCCCTGCTGAACCAGCGCGACCTGTCGCTGGCCTATTCGCCGGGCGTCGCCTACCCGTGCCTGGACATCGCCGCCGACCCGTCGCTGGCGGTCGAGTTCACGGCCCGCGGCAACCTCGTGGGCGTGGTCACCAACGGCACTGCGGTGCTGGGCCTGGGCAACATCGGCCCGCTGGCGGCCAAGCCGGTGATGGAAGGCAAGGGGTGCCTCTTCAAGAAATTCGCCGGCATCGACGTGTTCGACATCGAGCTGGCCGAGAACGACCCCGACAAGCTGGTCGACATCATCGCGGCGCTGGAGCCCACGCTGGGCGGCATCAACCTGGAAGACATCAAGGCGCCCGAGTGCTTCTACATCGAGAAGAAGCTGCGCGAGCGCATGAACATCCCGGTGTTCCATGACGACCAGCACGGCACGGCCATCATCTCGGCCGCCGCGCTGATCAATGGCCTGGAACTCGTGGGCAAGAAGATCGAGGACGTGAAGATCGCCGTCTCGGGCGCAGGCGCCGCAGCCATCGCGTGCCTCGACGTGATGGTGGGCCTGGGCGCCAAGCCCGCCAACATCTACGCCTGCGACTCCAAGGGCCTGATCTACATCGGCCGCGCGGGCGGCTTCGACGAATCGAAATCCCGCTACGCCCAGAAAGACACCGGCGCCCGCACCCTGGCCGACGTGGTGAAGGACGCCGATGTGTTCCTCGGCTGCTCGGCTCCCGGCGTGATGACCGCCGAGATGGTCAAGACCATGGGCACGCAGCCCATCATCCTGGCGCTGGCCAACCCCGAGCCCGAGATTCGCCCCGAACTGGCCAAGGCCGTGCGGCCGGACTGCATCATCGCCACCGGCCGCTCGGACTACCCGAACCAGGTCAACAACGTGCTGTGCTTCCCGTACATCTTCCGCGGCGCGCTCGATTGCGGCGCCACCAAGATCACGGAAGAAATGAAGCTGGCCTGCGTGCGCGAGATCGCCGACCTCACCAAGGCCGACATCAGCGAAGAAGTGGCGACCGCGTATGCGGGGCAGGAGCTCTCGTTCGGGCCCGACTACATCATTCCGAAGCCCTTCGATTCGCGCCTCATCCTGCGCATCGCGCCGGCCGTGGCCAAGGCCGCCGCCGCTTCCGGCGTGGCCACCCGTCCCATCGAGGACATGGAGGCCTACCGCCAGCACCTGACGCGCTTCGTCTACCAGACCGGCATGTTCATGCGCCCGGTGTTCACCGCCGCCAAGCTGGCCACCGCCATGCGCGTGGCCTATGCCGAAGGTGAAGACGAGCGCGTGCTGCGCGCCGCGCAACTGGCCGTGGACGAAGGCCTGGCGCAGCCGATCCTGGTGGGCCGCCCCGCGGTGATCGAGGCACGCATCAAGAAGGCGGGCCTGCACATCCGCATCGGCACCGACGTGGAGATCGTCAACCCCGAGGACGACCCGCGCTTTCGCGTGTACTGGGAGGCCTTCCACAAGCTCATGGGCCGCCGCGGCGTGACGCCCGAGGCCGCCAAGACGATGGTGCGCCGCTCCAACACCACCATCGCCGCGCTGATGCTGCACCTGGGCGATGCCGACGCGATGATCTGCGGCCTGGTCGGGCGCTTCGACGTGCACTTGGAGCACATCCGCAACCTGATTGGCCTCAAGCGCGGCGCACCGGGTTTCGCGACGCTGAACGCGCTCACGCTGGAGAAGCGCACGGTGTTCATCACCGACACCAACGTCAATGAAGACCCGAGCGCCGAGATGCTCGCGAGCATCGCGCTGATGGCCGCCGAAGAGGTGCGCCGCTTCGGCCTGCCGCCCAAGGTGGCCTTCCTCTCGCATTCGAACTACGGCACTTCGAGCCGCGGGTCGGCCCGCAAGATGCGCCTGGCGCGCGGCCTGTTCGCGCAGATGGCGCCCGACATCGAATGCGATGGCGAGATGCACGGCGACGCCGCGCTCTCCGAAGAAGTGCGCCGCACCGCGCTGCCCGAGACCACCCTCACCGGCGAGGCGAACCTCCTGGTGTGCCCGAACCTCGATTCGGCGCACATCCTCTACAACGTGCTGAAGATGACCGGCGCCAACGGCATCACGGTCGGCCCGATCCTCCTGGGCGGCGCAGGCTCGGCGCATGTGCTGACGCCTTCGTCGACCGTGCGGCGCGTGGTCAACATGACGGCGCTGGCCGTGGCGAACGCGACGACGGCGCTGAAGTAATTCGCAGCCGCATCCTCGAAAAACGCCCCGCCGTGGTGACGCAGCGGGGCGTTTTTTCATGTTTTTGCACCAAAAGCAATCGGCTGCGCACCGCGTCGGCCAGCCCGGAAGGGTTCGCACCAATCGCGTGCGGGCACCGTTTTTGCTTGAATGCCGAAGCATTCACCTTCACGGATTCCGCATGAACAAGCGTCAACTGCTCCAGTCCTTCCTCGCCGCTTCGGCCCTCAGCTTCGGCCTCACGTCGGCCTATGCCCAGGCCCCGACGCCGATCAAGTTCCAGCTCGACTGGCGCTTCGAGGGACCTGCGGCGCTCTTCCTGCACCCCGCCGCCAAGGGCTACTTCAAGGCGGCCGGCCTGGACGTGACGATCGACGCGGGCAACGGCTCGGGCGGCACGGTCACGCGCGTGGCCTCGGGCGCCTACGAGATGGGCTTCGCCGACCTCGCGGCGCTGATGGAATTTCACGCCAACAACCCCGACAGCCCGAACAAGCCGGTCGCGGTGATGATGGTCTACAACAACACGCCGGCCTCGGTCATGGCGCTCAAGAAGAGCGGCATCGCCAAGCCCGCGGACCTGGCCGGCAAGAAGCTCGGCGCGCCGGTGTTCGACGCGGGCCGCCGCGCCTTCCCGATCTTCGCCAAGGCCAACAACATCGGCGCCGTGAACTGGACTGCCATGGACCCGACGCTGCGCGAGACGATGCTGATGCGCGGCGACATCGACGCCATCACCGGCTTCACCTTCACGTCGCTCCTGAACCTGGAGGCGCGCGGCGCCAAGGCGGCCGACGTGGTGATCCTCCCCTACCCCGACTACGGCGTGAAGCTCTACGGCAACGTGATCATCGCGTCGCCCAAGCTCATCAAGGAGAACCCGGAGGCGGTGAAGAAATTCCTCTCGGCCTTCGCCAAGGGCGCCAAGGAAGTCATCGCCAATCCGGCCGTGGCCATCGAATCGGTGAAGGCGCGCGACGGCATCATCGACAGCAAGCTGGAAACCCGCCGCCTGCAACTGGCCATCGACACCGTGATCAACAGCGCCGATGCGCGCGCCGAAGGCTTCGGCGGCGTCAACGCGGGCCGCATGTCGCTGATGGCCTCGCAGGTGTCCGACGCCTTCAACACCAAGACCCGCGTGAGCCCCGATGCCGTGTGGACGGCCGCGATGCTGCCGCCGGTCGCCGAACTCAGCGGAATCCTGCGCAAGTGATGGCGGACGCACCGAGCGACGCCGGCGCCCCCTTCGTCGACTTCCAGGACGTCTGGCTCGCCTACAACGAGGAGCTGCTGAGCGAGAACCACTTCGCGGTCGAGGCGATCGACCTGAAGGTCAAGCGCGGCGAATTCATCGCCATCGTCGGGCCCTCGGGCTGCGGCAAGTCGACCTTCATGAAGCTCACGACGGGGCTGAAGATGCCCTCGATGGGCAAGATCCGCATCGACGGCGCGCCTGTGACCGGGCCGCTGAAGATTTCGGGCATGGCCTTCCAGGCGCCCTCGCTGCTGCCCTGGCGCACCACGGTCGACAACGTGCTGCTGCCGCTGGAGATCGTCGAGCCCTACCGCTCGAACTTCAAGGCCAGGCGGAAGGAATACGTCGAGCGTGCGCGCAAGCTGCTGCAGAAGGTGGGCCTCGCAGGCTATGAAGACAAGTTCCCGTGGCAACTGTCGGGCGGCATGCAGCAGCGCGCCAGCATCTGCCGCGCGCTGATCCACGAGCCCAAGATGCTGCTGCTGGACGAGCCCTTCGGCGCGCTCGACGCGTTCACGCGTGAGGAGCTCTGGTGCATCCTGCGCGACCTCTGGACCGAGCAGCAGTTCAACGTGATCCTGGTGACGCACGACCTGCGCGAGTCGGTGTTCCTGGCCGACACGGTGTACGTGATGAGCAAGAGCCCGGGCCGCTTCGTGGTCAAGCGCGAGATCGATCTGCCGCGTCCGCGCGAGCTCGAACTCACCTACACGAAGGAGTTCACCGACATCGTGCTGGAGCTGCGCGGGCACATCGGCGCCATCCGAAACACCGGCATCAGCGCGGCGCAGACGGCCGCCGCCGCGTCTCACTGATCGGCGCACCATGAAGAACACCAAGCAAATCGAACGCTGGTCGCCCTGGCTGCTGCTGGTCGCGGTGCTGCTGCTGTGGCAGATCGTCTGCGCGGGCTTCGAAGTCTCGGACTTCATCTTCCCGAGCCCGTGGCGCATCTGGACGCAGTTCTGGGAATACAAGGAAATCATCGCGGGCCACGCGTGGCGCACGTTCTGGGTCACGATGGCGGGCTTTGGCCTGGCGATCGTGGTGGGCGTGCTGATGGGCTTCGTGATCGGCAGTTCGCGCATCGCGTATGCGGCGATCTATCCGCTCATGACGGCCTTCAACGCGCTGCCCAAGGCGGCCTTCGTGCCGATCCTGGTGGTGTGGTTCGGCATCGGCGTGGGGCCGGCGATTCTCACGGCCTTCCTGATCAGCTTCTTCCCGATCATGGTCAACATCGCGACGGGCCTGGCCACGCTGGAGCCCGAGCTCGAAGACGTGCTGCGCGTGCTCGGCGCCAAGCGCTGGGACGTGCTCATGAAGATCGGCCTGCCGCGCTCCATGCCCTACTTCTTCGGCTCGCTGAAGGTGGCGATCACGCTGGCTTTCGTCGGCACCACGGTGAGCGAGATGACCGCGGCCAACGAGGGCATCGGCTACCTGCTGATCTCCGCCGGCTCGGCCATGCAGATGGGCCTGGCCTTCGCGGGGCTGATGGTGGTGGGTGCGATGGCGATGCTGATGTATGAACTCTTCAGCGTGATCGAAAAGCACACGACCGGCTGGGCCCACCGCGGCTCCCAGGCATGAAGCTCTCCCCCAGTCTTCGCGCACTTCGTGTCGCTTCGCCGACCCCCTCGCCGGGGGCAACACCAACGGCCCGGCAAAGCCGGTTACGCGGTGTTTCCCGAAGGGGTCAAAGGGCATGACGCCGGTGCAAGCCATCAAGGCGCTGCGGCGTGCCGACGAGGTGGCCCGCCGCGCGATGGCGATGGGCCACCACCCCTTCGGCGCGGTGCTCGTCGCGCCCGATGGCGAGACCATCCTCGCCGAGCAGGGCAACATCGACACGGTCAATCACGCCGAGGCCACGCTCGCGCGCCACGCCGCGCAGAACTGGCCGGCCGATTACCTCTGGCAATGCACGCTGGTGACCACCTTCGAGCCCTGCGCGATGTGCGCGGGCACGAGCTACTGGGCGAACATCGGGCGCCTGGTCTACGGCGCCGAAGAATCGGCGCTCCTCGCGCTCACGGGCGACCACCCCGAGAACCCGACGCTGAGCCTGCCCTGCCGCGAGGTGTTCGCGCGCGGGCAAAAACAGATCGAGGTGATCGGGCCGGTGCCTGAAGTGGCCGAGGAAATGATCGCCACGCACCGCGGGTTCTGGGAGACCCGCTAGGCCGCCAAGCGGGCGTCAGGCCAGCAGCAGCGAGGCCTCGTCGCGCCAGTAGTTCACCGCGGCGAGCCAGCCCTCCCACACGCAGCCGTTGCAGCCGCGCCCGCAGCAGGTGGTGGGCTCGGGCGGCGGTGGCCGCATGGCCAGCCCCTGGGCATCGAGAACCGCCTGCACGCGCGCGATCAACGCCTGCGCGCTGGCGAGATTCGTGGGTTCGGGCATGCGGTCGATGAGGTTCATGGCAGCAAAGCTCTCAGGCACCGAGGTTCAGTTCGAGCCGCATCTTCGCGCCGCCCGATTCGCTCGACCCGATGGTCAACTGGCCGCGATGCAGCCGCGCGACCTCGGCCACGAGATGAAGCCCGAGCCCCGCGCCGCGCCCGCGCGGCACGAGCCGGTGAAACGGCGCCACCACGCGCTCGCGGTCCGCTTCGGGAATGCCGGGCCCCGAATCCAGCACCTCGATGCACGAGGGCGCGCACAGGCGCACCTCGATGTCGCAGCCCTGCCCGCCATGCTCGATGGCGTTCTGGATCAGGTTGGTGAGCGCGCGTTCGAGCGAAGGCGCATCGCCGTGCACCATGAGTTGCTGCGGCGCATCGACCGAGAGCGTGCAGCGGTTCTGGATCGCGAGCGGCGCGATGTCGGCCGCCACGCGCTCGCACAGCGACTTCAGGTCCACCGGCTCCTCCTGCGGCACGACGTGGTCCAGGCGCTGCAGGTCGAGCAATTGCTCGGCCAGCGTGGCCAGGCGCGCCGAGGCCTGCATCAGCTTCACCTTGAGCGGATCGTTCGGCAACCCTTCGAGGTGGATCTGCAGCGTGGTGATCGGCGTGCGCAGCTCGTGCGCGGCGTCGGCCAGGAAGCGCTCCTGCCGGTCATAGCCTTCGTTGAGCCGGTCGAAGGCGCGGTTGACGGCGTTGACCAGCGGTCGGATTTCGCTCGCCACATTCGCGAGCGGCAGGCGCGTGGTGCGCTCGTGCACGTCGATGCCCTCCGCATGCTCCGCGGTCGCCACCACGCCCTGCAGGCCGCGCTTCACCACGAAGGGCGTGGCCAGGATCACACCCAGGCTGGTGAGCAGCGCCATCGGCGCCACCAGCCACAGGAACACGAGGCCCGTGCCCTTTAGCGTGTTCTTCAGCGACAGCGGGCTGCCGGTCTGCGCGAGCACGTTGACCGGACCCGCGGCCGTCTCGACGCGCTCGAAGCGCGCCTTGGGCTGGGTGTTGTCCTTCTCGGGCTCGATGGCGGTGCGCGCGATGCCGTCGAGCGTGCGCACGAGCGTCGCATACCGCGGCGGCACGTCGCCGTGGCGCACTTCGGCGCCCGCGGCATCGCGCGCGATGAACCAGAAGGACGGGTCGCCCTTCTGCAGCCGCTGGAAGTCGGCCGTGGGCGCCACCACCAGCCGGCCGCTTGCGTCGTGGGCCAGCGCGCGCTGGATCACGGCAACGGTCTCCTGTCCGCTCTCGTCGACCACGCGGCCCAGCATCCACGCCAGTCCGATGAAGCCGCCCAGCACCAGCGAGCCGACCACCACCTGCAGCAGGATCAGGCTCCAGATCAGCCGCCAGCGCAGCGAGAGCAGGCTCAGGCTCATGGCATCACGGCGAAGATGCCGCGCAGATGAGGTAGCCCACGCCGCGGATCGCGTGGATCTCGACCTGCGCGCCCGCCTTGTCGAGCTTGGAGCGCAGGCGCGAGACGTGCGTGTCGAGCGCGTTCGACTGGATGTCGTCCTTGTGGCCGTACACGCGGTCCTGCAGCGCTTCGCGCAGCACCGTGCGGCCGCGGTGTTCGAGCAAGGTCTCCAGCACCAGCAGTTCGCGCCGCGGCAGCGTGAGGCTTGCCTCGCCCACGTGCGCCTGCCGCGCGTGGTGGTCGAAGCGCAATTGCCCGAGCGTCATGACGAGGCTGGCGCGCACCGCAGGGCGCCGCGCCAGCGCGCGCACGCGCGCCATGAGCTCGTCCATCGAGAAGGGCTTGGCAAGGTAGTCGTCCGCGCCGCCATCGAGGCTCAGCACGCGCTCTGCCACGTCGGACATGGCGGTGAGCACCAGCACGGCGGCGGCGACGTCGTTCTGGCGCAGGAACCCCACGAGCGAGAGGCCGTCGCCGTCAGGCAGGCCGCGGTCGAGCACGATCACGTCGTGCTGCGCGCCGAGCGCGGCCTCCTGGGCTTCGCGCAGCGAGCTCGCCACATCGACCACCGCCTGGTTCTGGCGCAAGGCCGACGCGAGCGCCTGCGCCAGATCGACTTCGTCTTCGACAAGCAGGATTCTCATGAGGGGAATGGAGGCTGGAGGGAGGGCGATGGCGGACAGGCGGGACATTCTAGGAGAGCCCCTGCGCGCTCCAGGCGCAATGTTCACGCAATGCGGTTGCATAAGCTGTGGCGCTCCCCTTCATGAAAGCCGCATCGGTGACATCCCGCTCGAGCCCCACATGCCTTCCTTCCGTGCCCTGGTACCTGGCATTGGGACAGCGGATCGCGACGCTCTGGCTCGTCAAGATGATCGGCACCACGGCCGGCATCTCGGGCTTCTTCTTCCTCTATTTCTGGGTGATGCACAACCCACCGTCGACGCCGGCGGTGATGCCGCTCACGGCCATCGACCGTTGGGTGGCCGTGAGCGACGACGCGATGCTGCTGTACGGCTCGCTGTGGTTCTACATCTCGCTCGCTCCCGCCCTCGCGAAGGACAAGGCCGAGCTCTGGACCTGCGCGCAGGGCGCTGCGGTCATGGCGGCCATCGGCCTGGTGGTGTTCTGGTTCTTTCCCACCACGGTGCCGGTGTTCCCGGTCGACTGGTCGCAGTACCCGGCGCTGCAGTTCCTCAAGGCCACCGACGTGGGCGGCAATGCCTTCCCTTCGCTGCACGTGGCCTTCGCGGTGTTCACGGCCGTGCTGCTGGGCCGCCAGTTGCGCAGCGTGGGCGCGCCCGCATGGACGCAATGGGTGAACCTGCTGTGGGCCTTCGGCATCGTCTACTCGACGCTCGCGACGCGGCAGCACGTGCTGCTCGACGTGGTCGGCGGCACGCTGCTCGCGGTGCTTGTCAGCTCGGCGCGAACGAAGCGCGAACGGCTGGTGCTGGCCGAGGCCTGAACCTCGCGGTCGGGGCGGCAGTCAGAGCGCCCCCGCGCCCGCCGCCGCCACCTGCGCATCCTGCGTCGATTGCATGCCCGAGACGCCGATGGCGCCGACGAGGCGGCCCTCGTGCATCAGCGGCAGGCCGCCTTCGAGCGGGCATGCGCCCTCGGTGGCCAGCAGGCGCAGGTTGAGGCCCCCCGCGGCCAGCGCCTCTTCGAACACGCGCGTCGGCCGCTTGAAGCGCACGGTGCTGCGCGCCTTGGCCTGCGCGATCTCGACGCTGCCGATCTGCGCGTGGTCCATCTTGTGCAGCACCACGAGGTTGGCGGCGCTGTCCATCACCGCGATGACCATCGGCCATCCGTTCGCGCGCGCCTCGGCTTCGGCGGCCCCGGCAACGCGCTGGGCGATGTCGAGGGACACGGGCGGTCCGTAGGAAATGAAGGTTTGTGGCGCGGTGCTCATGGCGAATCCTGGTGAAGTGATGAACGATGCACAGGACGATATCGGCGGGCAGAATGCCTGGCCATTCCCCAAAACTTCGCATCCGTTGTGCACGAATCGCCAACTCACCGCCCCGATGCCTCTGCGCCCGTTGCCCTTGCATCCCTTGCGTGGGACGACATCCGCTTCTTCGTGGCCGTGGCGCGCGAGGGCAGCCTCTCGGGCGCGGCGCGCCAGTTGCGCGTGGAGCACTCGACGGTCGCGCGCCGGGTCGGTGCGCTGGAGTCGCACATCGGCGTGCGCCTTTTCGACCGCCTGCCGCGCAGCTGGGCGCTGACCGCAGAAGGCGAAGCGTTGCTCGCACCCGCCGAACGGCTGGAGCACGATGTGCTGGCCTTCGCGCGGGCCGCCGTGGCGAACACAGCGGACCAGGGGTCGGTGCGCGTCTCGGCACCGCCGGCCTTCGCCAGTCATTTCATCGTGCCGCTGTGGACCGCGCAAGCCGATCGTTGGCCCGGCATCGCGCTCGACATCGTCGGAGAACTGCGCAGCGCCAACCTGCAGCGCCGCGACGCGGACATCGCGATCCGGTTCATGCGCCCGACCGAGCCGGGCCTGGCCGCACGCAAGCTCGGCGAACTGGCCTTTCGCCTCTACGCCGCACCGGTGTGGCTCGCGCGCGCGGAGGGCGACTGGCGTTTTCTGGGCTACAGCGATTCGCCTGGCAACGTGCCGCATCAACAGCTGCTGGCCGAGCTTGCGGGCTCGCGCCCTTTTGTCCTCCGCAGCAACGACCTCACGGCCCTGCACAACGCCTGTCGCGGCGGCCTCGGCCTCGCGATGCTGCCGGACTTCATGGCGCGTGACGATGCCGCACTGGTCGAAGTGCCCGGCGAAGGCCGGCCTGTGATGCGAGAGGTGTGGAGCGTGGTGCACCCCGACGTGAGGCGCTCGCCGCGCGTCAGGGCCGTGGCCGACGCGCTGGCGGAAATGGTCGGCGCCCACGCCGGGCGCCTTGCGTAGTTACCAGAAGATCCAGAGCGCGAGGCCACCGAAGATGGCCCATTTCACGAGGTAGTAGGCCCGCTTGTCCCAGGCCTTCAGGCGCTTGCCGACGACGCGGATCTGGTAGATGTACTTGAACGCGCGGTTGATGCCGCCGGTCTTGTCGCCGGCATCGTTGGGCGAGCTCGCCGCGGCCAGCAGGTTCTTGGCGAACCAGCGGTTCACCGCACTGGCCCAGCGGTACTTCAGCGGACGCTCGATGTCGCAGAACAGGATCACGCGGTCGTGATCGGTCGTGTTCTCGGCGTAGTGGATGAAGGTCTCGTCGAACACCACGGCTTCGCCGTCGCGCCAGTGGTAGCGCTGGCCGTCGACGTCGATGTAGCAGCCTTCGACACCGGGCGTCCACAGCCCCAGGTGGTAGCGCAGCGAACCGGCGAACGGATCGCGGTGGCGCACGAGGCGGCTGCCCGGCGGCAGCTCGGCGAACATGGCTGCCTTGATGGTGCCGATGCCCTTGAGCAGCTCGGTCGTGCGCGGGCACAGGATGGCGGCGGAGGGATGCGCCTCGTCGTACCACTTGAGATAGAAGCGCTTCCAGCCGCTCTTGAAGAAGGAGTTGAAGCCCACGTCGTTGAACTGGCTCGACGCCTTGATGCTGCCGCCGTTGCGCATGGCCAGCGCTTCTTCGCGAATGACTTCCCAGTTCTGCTCGAGCACCCGCATCTCGGGGAACTCCGCGGGCGACAGGTACGGCGTACCCGGCACCTTCGAGAAGATGTACATGAAGACGTTCAGCGGCGCGAGGAAGGTCGAGTGATCAGAGAGCTGTCTGAAGAAACGATGCCGGACCTGCCCGCGGAAGTGAACGTAGAGCGCGCTGAGCGCGAAGATAGCAAGAATGACCCACTTCATTGTTGAAAGTGTCCTGTAGACGGCGCCGGGGGTAGCCGGGCATTGTAATTCTCCGCCCCGGATCGGACCTGACCAGGCCTTTGGCCGTGCCGGGAGGGAGGTTTCAGGTGCACAGCATGGGCTGTGGCGCCTCGGCCGCCGCCAGCGGCAGCCGCACCCGGGCCCGCAGGCCCCCGCCCAGGGCTTCGTCGAGCACGACGTCGCCGCCGTGCCTGTCGATCACCGACTTGACGATGGCCAGGCCCAGCCCGCTGCCGCTCTGGGTTTGGTCGGGGTTGCGGAAGAACCGGTCGAACACCCGCTCGCGCAGCGCGGGCGGAATGCCGGGGCCCTGGTCCGCCACGGTCAGCACCGCCCGGTCGCCCTCGCGGGCCACCTGCACCCTGACCGTTCCGTTCCCGGGGCTGTACTTGATGGCGTTGTTGATGAGGTTGTCCACCATCGAGGCCAGGCTTTCGCGTTCGCCCAGCACCGGCACGGGGCCCTCGCCATCGAGCTCGAGCTCCACGCCGCGGGCGCGCGCCAGGTCCTCGATCATCGCCAGCCGGTCCTGCACCAGCGCATCGAGCGACAGCATGACGGGCAGGTCGCCGTGCAGCACCGCATCGCTGCGCATGAGCTGCAGCAGCTGCCCCACCAGCCGTGCGGCGCGGTCGTTGCTGCGCAGCAGGTTGCCCATGAGTTCGCGCTGGCCTTCGTCGGTGCTCTGCTCCTTGAGCGCCTCCACGTTCACACGCATCGCCGCGAGCGGCGTTCGCAGTTCGTGGGCCGCGTCGGCAATGAGGCTGCGCTCGCGCGAGGTGCTGTCGCGCACGCGCTGCAGGAGGCTGTTGATGCTCTGCACCAGCGGCTTGAGCTCCTTGTGCGGCGGCGTGTACGACAGCGGCGTCATGTCGGCGGGCCCGCGCTCGGAGGTTTCCTTGGTCACCTGCCGCCAGGGCCGCAGCGCCACGCGCATCGAGAGCCATGCCGGAAAGATCAGGAACGGAAGGCTGATCACCAGCGGCAGCAGGTAGTAGCCCCGGTACGCCATCGTGACGGTCAGCCGCCAGACGCTCGGCTCGGCCAGCATCACGCGCGTATCGGAGGTGGCGGACACGTGCGTGCGCGCACGCCATTCGCGGCCCCCTGCCTTCACGGTCTCGATGCGGTTGGGCACCGTGTTGAGGATGACGGGCACGCCCGCCGTGGAGCGGTAGATCAACCGGTCCTTCTGCCACACCTGCATCACGGCTGCCGTGTCCGAGGCGGCATCGCCGTCGCCAGAGGCCTCGACCAGCACCTGGTCGAAGGCGGCCAGCGTCTCCTGCTGGAGATCGGGCCGGTCGGCCAGGTTGTCCGCGATCACCGTGATGGTGTGGAAGATCTTCTGGTACTTCAGCAGCTCGGGGTCTTCGTACGAGTCGTAGAGCAGCAGCGCGATGGCCATGGTCCACAGCAGGGCCACCACCGCCATCTGCGCGAGCAGGAGGCGCCGCATCAGCGAAGGCTGCTTCCACTTCTTCCAGCGCAACGCCAGGGCCTGCATCACTTGGGCGTGCTCCGGACCAGCGACTGCACATCGATCACGTAGCCGATGCCACGCACCGTACGGATGTAGCCCTGCCCGATCTTCTTGCGCAGGTTGGAGATGTGCACCTCGAGCGAGTTGCTGCCGTTGGCCTGGCCGCCGGGCAGCACCTGCTCTTCCATCACGCGGCGCGTGACGACGCGGCCGGTGCGCTTCAGAAGGAGCGCGAGCAGGTCGAACTCGCAGCGCGAGAGCTCTACCGGTTCGCCATCGACGATCACGCCGCGCGTCGGCTCGTGCAGCGCGAGGCCTCGCATGCGGATGGTCTCGTCGTTGAAGCCGTAGCTGCGGCGCGCCAGCGCCCGCACGCGCGAGAGCAGTTCGGCGAGCGCGAAGGGCTTGACGAGGTAATCGTCCGCGCCGTCGTCCAGGCTTCGCAGGCGGTCGTCGAGCGCATCGCGCGCGCTCAGCACCAGCACCGGCAGGATCTGCCGGTCTCGCCGCAGGCGGAACAGGAGATCGAGCCCGTCGCCATCGGGCAGGCCCAGGTCGAGCAGCACCATGTCGAACGTGCCGCCATCGAGGGTGCGCAAGGCGTCGTCGAGCCGGCGGACCCACACCACATCCATGCCCTGGTTGGCCAGCGCAATGCGCACGCCGTTGCCGAGATCGAGATCGTCCTCAACAAGCAGAAGGTTCATGGGAGTGCGGGGCGAAGGCGCCCGAAGGTCGGAATGGGGCGAAGTATCTGCCAAGCCCCTACCGGCAACTTCAGGAAATCTTCATGAAGGGCGAAGGGGTTCCCATGCGTGAACCCCGAGCCCCGGCATCCGCGTTTTCAGCGCAGCAGCTTGACCAGCGCCGCGATCTCTTCCCCGCCGAGCCCCGCCGCATCGGCACGCTGGAAGAGCCCTGCGGCAAACGTCGGGAACTCGGTGTTGATGCCCGCCTCATGCGCGGTCTGCAGGATGCGCTGCGTCGCCTCGACCGAAATGCGCATCGGGCTCTGCGAGATCTTGAAGTCGCCCGACTGGATCACCGAACCTTCATGCTGAAGGAAGCCGGCGAAGGTCGGCATGATCCGCGCGACGATGCGGCCGTACTCGGCCACATCGAAGCCTTCGTGCTCGGCGATGCGCGCGCCGTGCATGAACCCGAGCAGCGTGCCGTAGATGGTGGAGAGCGTGGCCAGGTCCATCGCCGCGGCGGCGCTCGCCTTCTCGCCCAGGTACACGATGCCGCCGCCCAGCACCTTCAGCATCGGCTCAGCTTCGCGGAAGACGGCTTGCGCGCCCGACATGAGGATCGGCGTGTCGGGCTGACCCATCTGGTCGGGCGCGGCCTGGATGGCGCCTTCGAGGTAGGTGGCGCCCTGCCGGTGCGCCCACAGTTCGGCATCGCGCGCGTCGGTCGGGCTGCCGGTGGTCAGCTGGACCAGCAAGCGGCCATCCATCGCGGCGCCAACGCCCTCCATCGCGAGGATCGCCTCGGCGGCGCGGTAGTCGTAGACGCACATCAGCACGACCTTCGCGGCGCGCACCGCCTCGGCCGCGCTGCGCGCCAGCACGGCGCCCTTCGCGACCAGCGCATCGGCCTTCTCCGACGAGCGGTTCCAAACGGTGACCTTGTAGCCCTGGTCCAGGTAGAGCCGCGCGATGGTGAGGCCCATGGAGCCCAGGCCGAGAACTGAAATTTCCTTGTTGCTCATGATGTTCCGGATGCAGGTTGTGACGACGGGTGCATCGTAGGAATTTCACTTGCAAACGGTCAAGTACCTACCATAAAGTGAGGTACTTACCAAAACGTATGTATTGGATCAGCGCATGAAGGCGAAGAAGCCCTACAACTGCGGCATCGGCCCCGCATTCGAAGTCATCGGCGGCAAGTGGAAGGCCGTCATCCTGTGGGAACTGCATGTGCAGCCGCGACGCTTCGGCGAGCTGAAGCGATTGCTGCCCGACATCAGCGAGAAGATGCTGATCCAGCAGCTGCGCGAGCTGGAAACCGACGGCCTCGTCAACCGCGAAGCCTTCCACGAAGTGCCGCCGCGCGTCGAATACTCCGAGACGAAACTGGGCGCCACGCTCAATGCGGCGCTCGGTCCGCTGGCCGATTGGGGCGATCGCTATGCCAAGCGCGTGGAGGCCGCGCGCAAGAAGGCCGAAGGCTAGGCGGCCCAGCCCGTCTCGATCTCGGTCTTCACCTCGGTCATGAGCTTGTGCACCGGGCACTTGCCCGCCACGCGCAGCAACTCGTCGCGCTGCGCCTCGGTCAGGTCGCCGGTCAGGCGCAGGCCCGACTTCAAGCGGTAGACGCCCTTGCGCTCCTCGCTGTCGTCGCGATCGACCACCACCTCGATGTCTTCCACCGGGATGCCCTTGCGGCGCGCGTAGATCAGCACCGTGAGCGCCTTGCAGGCCGCGAGCGACGCGTCGTACAGGTCGTGCGGCTCGGGGCCCGCATCGCTGCCGCCGCCGGCCGGCGAGGCATCGACCGGAATCTCGTGGTTGCGGATCTTGAGGATGTGGCGTGTGCCGGTGGTGCCGTCGCGGCGGATCGAAATGCTCATTGCCGGTGTCCTTGGTGAGTGGAGTGGGAGTTCAGCGAACGCGCGGCCGATGGTAGCCGCCGCGCTCAGCGGTCCACGGCGAGCGTGAGCGTTTCCTTGATCTCTTCCATCACCACGTAGCTGTGCGATTCGGCCGCCACGGGCAGCTTCTTGAGGATGTCGCCCAGGAGGTGCCGGTACTCGCTCATGCCGCTCAGCCGCGCCTTCACCAGGTAGTCGAAGCTGCCCGAGACGAGGTGGCATTCGAGCACCTCGGGCATGTGCAGGAGCTCCTGCTTGACCTTGTCGAACACGTCGCCCGACTTGGCCGAGAGCTTGATTTCCACGAACACCAGGAGCGTCTTGCCCAGCGCCTCGGGCGACACCCGCGCGTGGTAGCCGGTGATGACGCCATCGCGCTCCATGCGCTTGACGCGCTCGGCGCAGGGCGAAGCGGAAAGGCCGATGCGCTCGGCCAGTTCGGTCATGGAAACACGGCCCTGGCGCTGCAGCAGGTCGAGGATCTTGCGGTCGATTCGGTCGAGTTCCGGCATTTCACTCCGCGCGGTGCGTTGGACGATTTTCGGCAGTGGATTTCACCGCCAAACCCTGAAGAACAATGGAATCCACTGCATTGTGCACTTTAGATTCCATGCATTCCATACGAATCAGCGGATACACCATGAAAGTCATCGTTCTCGGCGGCGGCGTGATCGGCACCACCACGGCCTACTACCTCGCGCGCTCCGGCGCCGACGTGACCCTGCTCGACCGGCAGTCCGGTCCTGCGGAAGAAACCAGCTTCGGCAACGCCGGGCAGGTGTCGCCGGGCTACTCCACGCCATGGGCCGCGCCGGGCATTCCGCTCAAGGCGATCAAGTGGATGTTCAAGAAGCACGCGCCGCTGTCGATCCGGCCCGACGGCACGCTGTTCCAGCTGCGCTGGATGGCCGCGATGCTGCGCAACTGCTCGCCCGAGCGCTACGCGGTCAACAAGGAACGCATGATGCGCGTGGCCGAATACAGCCGCGGCTGCCTGCAGCAACTTCGCGCCGACACCGGCCTCGCCTACGAGCACCGCACCGGCGGCACGCTGCAGCTCTTTCGAACGCAGGCGCAGCTCGATGCGGTGCAGCGCGACATCGCGGTGCTCGAGGAATGCGGCGTGCCTTACGAACTGCTCGACCGCGATGCGCTCGCCGGCGTCGAACCGGCTCTGGCCGGCGCGCGCGACCGCCTCACCGGCGGCCTGCGCCTGCCCAACGACGAGACCGGCGACTGCCACCTCTTCACCCGGGGCCTGGCCGACATCGCGCGCGGCCTGGGCGTGGACTTCCGCTTCGGCCAGGCCATCGACGGCCTGGAAACCGACGGCGGCCGCATCACTGGCGTGCGCACCACCACCGGCAAGATCCTGACGGCCGACCGCTACGTGATGGCCTTCGGCAGCTACTCGCGCGCCGCCATCGCCTCGCTGGGCCTCGACATCCCGGTGTACCCGGTCAAGGGCTACTCGCTCACCGTGCCGCTGGTCGACGAGTCGCTCGCGCCGCAATCGACGGTGCTCGACGAGACCTACAAGGTCGCGGTCACGCGCTTCGACAACCGCATCCGCGTCGGCGGCATGGCCGAGCTCGGCGGCTTCGACCTGCGCCTGAACCCGGCCCGCCGCGCCACGCTCGAAAAAGTGGTGAGCGACCTGTTCCCGGGCGGCGACCTCGCCAGCGCCAGCTTCTGGACGGGCCTGCGCCCGATGACGCCCGACAGCACGCCCATCGTGGGTGCCACGCGCTACGCGAACCTGTTCCTCAACACCGGCCACGGCACCTTGGGCTGGACCATGGCCTGCGGCTCCGGCAAGCTGATCTCGGACATGGTGATGGGCCAGCAGCCGGACATCCGCACCGACGGGCTCGGCATGGACCGCTACGAGCAGGCTCCCACACGCGGCGCGCGCCCGCAACCGGCTGCTGCGCCGGCTTGAGCAGCGCCCCGCCCCCCACCCGTCCGTCGTTCACGCTGAGCTTGTCGAAGCGCTGCGGGAGGCCTCCACAAGCTCAGCCCGAACGATGGGGGCGATGACTCGGGCTGCGGAATTCCCGCGGTGCATTTCCGCTTCGCCATGCTTGGCCAGCAGCTGCATCAGGTGCTTGCGGATCAGCATGCCGGGGCGGTCGGACTCCATCGAATACTCCACGCCGCGCCGCCGCGTATCCACCAGCGCGTCGGGGTCGGTCGACTCGAGGATGTCCTTGTCCTCGCGCGTGATCTCCGCGTCGAAGTCGATCAGCATCTGCGCGGCGCAGTCGGCCTCGGTGTCGTTGCGGAACAGCCATTGGCACAGCTGCATGCGCCCGTCGTCGATCGGCGTGAAGCAATTGATGATGATGTGGCGCACGCCGCTCGGGTACTCGATGTCCAGGCGCCGCGAGAACGGCAGGAAGTAGGCGTTGCGCATGTGGCGCGTGGTGATCGCATCTGTCACGCCGCTGATCGCGTGGAATTTCACCGGATTGGTCGCCTCGATGACCGTCTCGGCGTAGAAGCCCGATTCGTTTTCCACCAGTTCGTATTTGCTCGGCTTCGGGCTCGCGGCCACGCCGAAGGTGGCGCGGTGCACGAAGCTGAAATGCGAGTTGTCGAACGAATTTTCGAGCGCGCGCATCGGGCTGGTCTGCCACTCTTCGTGGAACTGGAAGATCGTGCGGTAGGCCGCGTCGGTGAATTCAGGAATGTCGGGGATGTCGGCAATCGGCTCCTCCAGCGCCACCCACGCGTAGCCGTAACGCGCGGTGCAGCGGTAGGCGGTGGTGCGGTACTCGGGCGAGATCTTGCGGTCGGCCTCGTACTGCGGAATGCGGATCACCTGCCCGCTGCGGTCGTAGGTCCAGCCGTGGTAGCCGCACTGGATCGCTCCGGTGCCGCAGGCCTTGCCTTCGCCATCGACGCACCAGCCCTTGGAGAGCTTCGCGGTGCGGTGGCAGCAGCGATCGCGCAGCGCGGCGGGCTGGCCATCGGCGTCGATGAAGAGAACGATGTCTTCGCCCAGCAGCCTGAAGGGCTTCGGGCCATCGGCCAGATCTGTGAGCGGCATGACGGCATGCCAGAACTTGCGGAAGATGGGTTGTCGGGTAACGAGCATGCGTGGACTCCTTCTGTGTTGCGCGCGGGTACGTACGAACCTGAAAGAGCAATTTCCTGCCTGGATGCATGGGGCACCCTGCGGCTGAACGCTTCTACTCTGCGCAACCTGCCTTGCAAATTGCGCGCCCGGATTGTGGCGCGGCCCGTTGTCCGGTGCACGCCTTCCGCGCAAAGCCCGAGAAAAACGCCCAGGCGAAGCCCTTGGCATGCGTCGTGCATGGAATCCCGCAAGAGTAGAAGCGTTCAGCAGCGCACGCACCACGAAAGTGCGCCGCCCGGAAATTGCTCTTGAAGCGCCTTCTGCTCTTGTGCAGGGGATTCAAGACCACCGATTCCGAGGCCCCACCATGCAACGCCGATCCTTTCTCGCGGCCACCTCCGCCGCTGCAGCCGCCTTTGCCGCCCCCTCCGTCATGGCGCAGGGCGCCGGCAAGCTCACCCCGGTCAAGTTCACGCTCGACTTCCGCATCAACGGCCAGACCGCCCCCTTCTTCCTCGCGCACGCCAAGGGCTACTACCGGGACGAAGGCCTCGACGTGACCATCGACACCGGCGCCGGCTCGGTCGCGTCGATCACGCGCATTGCGAGCGGTGTCTACCAGATGGGCCTGGGCGACATCAGCTCCCTGGTCGAGTTCAATGCGCAGAACCCAGGCACGCCGATGGTGCAGGCCGTCTACCAGTACTACAACCGCGCGCCCTTCGTGATCATCGGCCGCAAGGATCGCGGCGTGACCGGCGACTTCAGGAGCCTGCAGGGCAAGAACGTCGCCGCGGCCGCCGTCGAATCGACCCGCCGCGCCTGGCCGATGGTCGCCCGCAAGCAGGGCATGCGCAACGACGCCTTCCTGTGGCAGACCACCGACTTCAGCGCGCGCGACAACGTGATGGTGCGCGGCGACGTCGATGCCGCCACCTACTTCCACGACTCGGCGATCTCGCTCTTCGCGCGCATGAAGCCCGAGGAGCTCTCGGTGCTGAAATACGCCGATGCGGGCGTCAACCTCTACGGCAACGCGATCCTCGCGAGCAGCAACCTCATCGCGCAGAACCCCAAGGTGGTCGCCGCCTTCCTGCGCGCGACCAACCGCGCCATCGTCGAGACCTTCGCCAACCCTGCGCCGAGCATCGCCGCCATGCGCCAGCGCGAGCCCATCCTGGACGAGAAGATCGAGCTTGAACGCTGGGGCGTCACGGCGCAATATGTGGGCGCGGCGGACACGCGAGCCCATGGCCTCGGCGACATCCGCAAGCTCACGCTCGAGCAGCAGGTCGACGAGGTGGCCGAGGTCTTCGCACTCAAGGTCAAGCCCCCGGCCGACGCCATCTTCAACACCTCGATGCTCCCATCGCGCAACGAACGCATGATTTCCAAGGCATGAACTTCAACAGCACCACCCACACCACCGCCTCGTTCCCCGAAGAAACCGCGCTCGACGAGCGCGACGGGCGGTATCTGCGCAAGGCCATCGGCTGGTCGCACCTCGCGCGCCGGCGCGGCAACCGGCCTTTCGGATCGATCATCGTCTCGGCCGACGGCGAGGTGCTGGCCGAGGCGTACAACAACACCGGCGAGACGGGCGACTGCACCGGTCACGCCGAGACGAACGCGATTCGCGCGCTGGCCGGCCGCGGCATCTCGCGCGAAGCCCTCGCGGGCGCCACGCTCTATGCCTCGGGCGAGCCCTGCGTGATGTGCGCGGGCGCGATCTTCTGGTCGAACATCGGGCGCGTGGTCTTCGGCATCGACGCCGAACGCCTGCGCCTGTTCCGCGGCGAGCGGCAGGACCAGCGCGATGCGGAGTTGTCGTGCCGCGACGTGTTCCGCGCGTCGCCGCATCCGATCGAATGCATCGGGCCGGCGTTGCTGGACGAATCCGCCGCGGCGCACGACGGGGCCTGGAAATAAAGCTCGCCCCCAGGCTGCGCGCACTTCGTGTCGCTTCGCCTTCCCCCTGCCGGGGGCGGCACCTGCGGCCGGCCGAGCCGGTTCCGCGGTACCCCCGAATGACCCACGACTAGACTTGCCGCATGCCCTGGCACGCCCGTCTCCACCTCGACTACCAACAAGAAGCCGACCGCACCGTCGCCCGTTTTCGTCACGACGGGCCGCTGCGCATCCTGCAGAGCCTGTACCCCGAGGGCGACGCGATCTGCCACAACGTGCTGGTGCATCCGCCGGGTGGTCTGGTCGGGGGAGACACGCTCGACATCGACATCGAGGCGGCGAATGGCAGCCACGGGCTGATCACCACCCCGGGTGCGTCGCGCTTCTACCGCTCCGAAGGTGAACTGGCCTTGCAGCGAACGCGCATCCGGCTTGCAAGGGGCGCGCGGCTCGAATGGCTGCCGCTGGAAGCGATCTGCTACAGCGGATGCCAGGCCGAGAACCGGCTGACGATCGAGGTCGAACCCGGTGCCGAGATGATCGGATGGGACGTGACGGCGCTCGGCCTGCCGAACGCGAACCAGCCGTTCGAGCGGGGCACCTACCTGCAGCACATCGAGGTGCCCGGGGTCTGGCTGGAACGGGGGCGCATCGATGCGGCGGACCGGCGGCTGCTGCAAAGTCCGCTGGGCTTCGGCGGACACAAGTGCATTGCGTCGCTGTTTTTCGTGTCGGGTTCGCCGGCCACGCGGGCGCGACGCGAAGCCTTGCTTGCGCAGGCGCGCGCGCTGCTCGAAGCGCACGGCCTGTTCGACAGCGCCGGTGCGACCAGCCCACATGCCGAAGTCGTCGTGTTGCGGGTGCTGGCGCCTGTGGTAGAGCCTGCGATGCAGTTGCTGCGGCAGGTTTGGCAGGCTTGGCGGGGAGAGTTGTGGGGATTGCCGGCAGCTGCGCCGCGGATCTGGTCGACCTGAGCGTGTCTCGCTAACGCATTGGCAACTTCAAGACCAAGTCGAGCAAGTTGTCAAAGACAGCGTTGCCGGCGCAAGGCCATTCCTCATGCTTTCTTCTGTCCACCTTCCACACCCCAATGAACTTGTTTCTTCCTTCGCGTACGGTGATTCCATAGGAAACCTCGCCGACGGTAAACAGCACCGAATCGACAACCGTGCTTTCTCCGTGTGGATTCAAATGCTCGCCTCGAAAGAAATCGACAGGACGCGTGCCTTCGAAGGATGGAAGCGTCAACTCAATAGAAGAAGGACGCCCATAGCGATATTCCAGTCCTGCTCCCGGATCGAACCCGCGAATGATCGACGGGCCACAAAGTGAGGCCACTTTTTTGCTGCCTTTGATTTGGCAAGAAAAATAGGTGACCTCGTCTGCTGCACAGTGAGATGGGCTGATGGCACCAGCCTCAGCGTTGCTCAAGAGGGGCATGCAGATCGCAATTGCGGCTGCATATCCTGCATAGCGACGGCGCGTTCGTTCCCGATAGGTCATGTACTTTCCTTTTGCCGCTCCAAGGCTTTGCTGTCGGCAGGAACTGGAGCGTCATTCAACAAGCTCCAGACATAGCCGAAGTATTCGACTCGATTCTCGAGGTGGGTCGTTCCGCCATTCACGGCACGCGTTACCAGCTCGATTGTTCCGGGAGCGGCGCCTGCGTCAGCGTGGCGACTGATGCTTGCGCCTCGGAAGGCTCCAGCATTGACCCAGTACTTCAACGCCACGTCGGCAGATATGAACGCATCCGCAGCCAACAATGCTGGGTTGGGGTCCGTGGTGTAGTTCCTCCCTCTATAGGCTTCATAGCCTGCATAGTTGACACGCCCCGTCAACTGGATGAGCCCTCGCCCCCTGAATCGCTGTCCGTCTCCGACCTGGATGTTGCCGAGTGACTGAGCTTTTGTTTGTACTTGAGCTGGCCTGAGAGCAGCATATTCGTTGCGGGTGTACGCAACACGCTGGCCGCCCACCCTGTGGTAGACCAATCCAAGCCGCCAGGCAACGCCACCACGGTCGTCGTGGTCGACGCCCGCTTCCGCCGGCGTGATGACTTCGTACATCGTGCGGAAATAGCGCTCGTTTCCTGTTTCTACGTTGTATTGCAGTGCGCCCGTTTCCTGAAAGCATTGACTCAAAAAGTGAGCTTTTCTTAACGCTGAATCCATCAGGCCGTACTTGCGAAAGGCCTTGTTGAGGGCGATATGCAAGCTGGGCGGCATCCCGTTTCCTTGTGTCGATCCATCGCGAAATCGCCGTATCGACTCCGCCCAACTCACACGGCTCGCAGCCGTTGATTTTCTTGGTAGCAGTTGCGCCATCTCTTTGAGCGCCAACCATCCACACCTGCGCATCGAACCCATGAACTCTCTCGGGTGAAATCGCCAGTCGGCTTGCTTGAATGCCTTGGGCAAGTCCTCAAAGGTGAGTCCATGCGCATGCTTAACGAAGCGATCCCATTTCTGGGCCCCAGTGGCATCGTCGTCGGTCGACTTGAAATCCTCGGTCTCCAGCCAGCCGTAGCGCGCCTCGACAGTTGCTCGATCCCATTCGCACGGGAACTTACAGATTGCGCGGCGCAATTTCTTCCGCACTTCAACCTCCCCCAGCCTCTTGGCCAACTCGACGCGTTCCATGCGCTGCTCGTTCTTCGGATCGGGATCGCGGATCAGCGTTTTCATATGCAGCGAGTCGCACCGCAGATCGGTGTTCGGGTCATCGTCGAAGCAGTTCCAGCCCATGACCGGCAGAAAGTCGGCATCGCTGAACTTGAAGGTGCCCTGTGCATTGAGATCTACCCAGACCTCTCCTGTGGGCGTTGCGATCTTGCGCCAATGGGCGGCGTTGGCGGGCAAAGGGTCAGGCCCCAGGTTGCGTCCGAAGCGCAGCAACTCGTACCAGCCGCTGGGGCTGCTTGCAGCCCGAGTTGACGCGTCCAGGGAACCGTGGCGGTCATTGCACACGGCATACAGGTCGTACTCAAAGCTCTGAGGCGCTGCATTCTTGACAGCGGCAGACGCATTGACGCCGCTGACGTAGTCGTACCGGCTGTCATTTCTGGATGCGCCAACAGGCGCACCGAATCTGTCGTAGCTGGTAAGCGTTGCTATGCCGTTCTCGCAAGCGAGTTGCACCCACTGCGGGTTCAACAGCGCGTGAGCAGCGGTGGCGCCAGCCGCGCCACCTGCACTATTCGCCATACGTAACTGGCCGATCGGTTGGCTCGCGCTTACTGGCGTACCTGCTGGCAAGTAGATGTAGACACTGCCGAACACGCTATCGGTACGCCCGTCGGCGACAGGCGCCGGCGGATCCAGCGGATCTACCCAGTTCGGCCCGCGCCGGGTCAGCTGCCGGAGATTCGCTTCGTCGCAGCAGATCTCGAAGTGGACCTGCCCCTCGTGCCCATAAATCTGGCCAGGCGTTCCCAGTTCATCCTTGCGATAAACAGCATCGCCGACTGCCCACGGGGCCTTCGTCTTCGGGCACTGCGCGATGCTGGCCAGGTGCATGCAGGCACTGTAGTAGACGACCTCGGTGACGGCGGTTCCTTCGGCACCGATCTCCGTCCTGTGTTCGACGACGACGAACCCGTCGCTGGTCCATGCTAGCGTGGGCGTATCGGCATGAAAAGGGTTGTAGTTGAGCGGGTGCTTGACGTCGTTGTTCGGCACCGTCGGTGCATGGACGAAGATCACTTTGCCGTCTGCGATTGCCCGAACGGGCAGATGGGTGCCACCGGAATGTGGCGCCTGGATGTGAATCCCGTTGTGCCACCCCAGCTTCAGGCTCAAGGGGAACGAGCCTTCCGGCGCGTTGGTGCTTGCCAGCCGCGATGCAGGCTGCGCCATCGCGGCGTCGAGCCATGCTTCTTCGGATTGCCCCGCGCGATCGGGCAGGAAGGGAGGACTGATGATCATGGCGATGTTCAGAGCGAGAAGGGATGGGCCGCGTCCTCGCGGGAAGAAAGGCGCAGCTCGGGGCGCGGAAATGCGGTCGGCTCGACAGGCCGGCTCATCGGCCCGATCAGCGAATGGCTGGCCGCGTGCTCCACCCACGTCCCCTCGGTACCGTGCTGGATGCCTTGCGCATTCCAGCGGCTGAAGCTGCCGCCGCCGTTGACGACCAGCTCCTCTTTTGCGGTGATGGTGATGCGGTTGGCGGCGTGGGTGATATCGAGCTTGGCCAACAGGTGGATGTTCTGCTGCAGCGCCTTGAGCTCGATGTTCGCGCCGGCCGCCACCAGCCGGATGCCGGCCTTGTACGAGAACATGCGGATGGCCTGCTTGACGCTGACCAGGAAACTCTTGCCCGCACTCACGCTGGTGTGGCCGCCGCTCGTCATCGCGTGATGCTCGCCGCTGGCCATGTGGGTGGACTGTGCCGTCGTGCTCTCGATGCCCGCCGGACTGGCCAGCACGAGATGCGGCTCGGCCAGTTCGGAAAAACGGCCCTCGGCCGGGTTGCCGCCCTGCCCTTTGATCGCGTCGTTCTGCGCTTTCAATGCCCGGGTCACCGCATCCTGGTCGCCTGTGGCGTGGGCTTCGGCCTGCTGGGCCGCCATCGACAGGCTCTCGTGCTGCTCGCGGCTTCCCGTGAGTCGCGCCAGCGTCTCGTCCATGGACTTGATGTGGCCGGAGGCATTGCCGCGCGTCTCGGTGGTGATGAGGAGCCCGTCCGCAGCCCTCACGACGCCATGCCCGTCGGTGCGCAGCTCGAAGCCCTCGCCGCGCGGGTCCTTGCGCCCCGCGTTGTCTTCGATGCGCGTGATGTGCCCGAGGCTCAGCTGGCTGTGCTGGTGATCGGACTTGAGCTGCACCTGGATCTTCGTGTCGGTGTCGTCCAGCACGAGGTGATTGCTGCGGCCCGCGGCGCTGTTTCCGCCTTCCTTGCTCAGCTCCCTCGACCTGAAACCCGAGAGCGCCGCCTGACCGGGCAGCGCCCACGGAGGCAGGTTCGACTGGTTGTGCACGCGCCCCGTGCACACCGGCAGGTCCGGATCGCCGCCGATGAAGTCGACGATGACTTCCTGCCCGATGCGCGGGATGTGCATGCCGCCCAACTGGTTGCCGGCCCATGGCGAACTCACGCGAATCCAGCAGGTGCTGTGCTGGTTCTTCTGGCCCAGCCGGTCCCAGGGAAATTGCACCTTGATGCGGCCGAGTTCGTCGGTCCAGAGGTTCTGGCCTTCGGGGCCCACGACAACGGCAACCTGGGGGCCACGCGTGAAGGGCTTCGAACGCGCGAGCGCCGGGCGAAGCACTTCGACGACGGGATGCGCCGTCAGGTCGACGCTGATGCGCCACTGCTGCTTTCTGTCTGCTGCCGCCTCCTTGCGCTGGCTGTCCTGCGCAACGTCCTCGATGAGAAAGCGGGTCTCCAGGACAAGGTACTCGGCGTTCGCGCTGTCCCTGGGATGCCTCGCAAGCCTGAACGTGCAACCGGCCGCCATGCCGCGCAGGTTGCCGCTGGCCTGCACCCTCGCCCCATGTGTGCGCAGTGCCTGCATGCGCAACAGGGCAAGCTGGCGGCCCTCGCCTTGCGGATCGTTGGCTGCATCCATGCCCGCGCGAGGCTGCGCGAAGTGGCTGCCGGCGGCAGCGTCGTGCCATTGGTAGACCTCCTGATCGGCCTGCCCGGTCGGGCGCGGGTCCTTGCGGCTCGTGCCGAGGTCGGCGCGGGGCCGCGTGTAGTCGCAGTCGCGGCTGGCGTACTGCCCGCTGGTGAGCCGGTGGCAGGGGACGACGCTGTGCAGGTATTCGGCATCGAGCTTCCAGCCGGGCGCGTGGTATTCAACCTCCCGGTACGCGGCGCTCTCGCTGGCGCCGTACGCGCCCATCGCATCGCAGAGGACCAGGCGGTGCTTTCCCTCTGAATGCGCGAAGTGGTAGCTGATGCCCCACTCCTCGCACAGGCGGCAGAAGAAATCGAAATCGCTTTCGTTGTACTGGGCCTGGTAGTCGCGCGAGGGGTACGTCTCCACCAGGCGCTTGTCGACGGGAAAGGCATAGTCGGCCAGCAGCGCGTCGAGGATCTGCACGACGTTCAGGTTCTGGAAGATCCTGCAGTCGGTGGACAAGGTGGCCAGGTGCAGCCAAGGCCGCAAGGTGAGCCTGTACTGCACATGCCGCCCCTCTTCGCCCCAGAAGGCCGCATCGGTGACGAGCGCGTTGATCTCGCGGGGTGGGCCCTCGTCCAGTTCGATGAGGCAGCCGATCTCGCGGCCGATGAAGTCGTCGAGGTTGAAATCGGCCGCGCCGCTGGCGCCGAGGTTCAGGTCGTCGGGCGTCTTGAGCAGCAGTTCGTATTCGAACAATGCATTGACGCATTCCCGGCCCGACAACCGCACGGGCTCGAGCGCCGGGCGGCCGAGGACAACGGGAATGGCGGGGCTCTGGATATGAAGGGTGCGAGAAGAAGGCATCGCGGCAGTGTTCCGGCCCGCGCCAGATAACACTGCGAACAATCGTCACGCCTGCGAGGCCTCCCGCCACGAAGTCGCCGAAAACAGGAGATATGTCATGGCGCGGCTCAAGCCGGGATGTCGGTGCGCGGCAGCCGCAGGTGCTTCTTCAGCGTCTCGAACACCTGCCGCGTCGCCGGGTTCACCACGTGGCTGCGCACGTACAGGTAATAAGCCAGGTCCGGCAGCCGCGGCATGCCGTCGCCCGCGCCCAGCACCCGCAGTCCTGCATCGAGTTGCTCGACGCCACGTGCCGTCACGCCGAGCCCCGCCCGCAATGCCGCCTTGATGCCGATGAGGCTCGACGAGGTGTAGCGCGGCGTCCACGCGACGCCTGCCGCGTCGAGCGCCTCGTGCCCGATGCGGCGGAAGATGCTCGGCCCGTCCGCCATGATGAGCGGCACCGGCTTCGTCGGGTCGTGCACATAGCCCGCGGCGCAGAGCCACACCGTGGGCGAGTTGCGCAGCACCACCCCCTCGAACTGCGACTGCGGATCGGCGCGGTTGGAGATGATCATGTCGACCTCGCCGCTCTTGAGCGAGGTCATCAGATAGGGGCTGCGGCCGATGTGGATGTCCAGCTGCAAAAGCGGCGACGTGCGCGCCACTTCGGTGAGCAACAGCGGCAGCATGGTCTCCGCCACGTCGTGCGGCGCGCCGATGCGCAGGTTGCCTTCGAGCTGCCCCTGCCGCAGGCTCCGCAGCGCCTCGTCGTTCAGCGCGAGCATGTGGTGCGCATAGCTCAGCAGCCGCTCGCCGTGCTCGGTCAGCCGCTTCTGGCGGCCCTGCTTGACGAAGAGCGGGTGGCCGATCTGCTCTTCCAGCCGCTGCATCTGCTGCGTGATCGCCGACTGCGTGCGCCCCAGGTGGACGGCGGCCGCCGCAAAGCTGTGGTGGCTGACGACGGCCGCGAAGGAGCGCAGCAGTTCAAGATCGAGCGTGGGCATACATTAATTTTATTGATGTGTTTCTTGCGCTGCCTGGATTGTGGCGTCACCCTCCCGTCACTACAGTGAATGCATACCGAACAGGCAACCCCACTGGAGAAACTGCATGAGCACCCCATCCGAGCAACGCCGCCAGGCAGTCGAGGCATCGATCGGCCAGATGAAGAAAGCCATCGCCGGCGCTGAACCGACCCGCGAAAAGCTCGATGCGGTGCTCGATTCGCTGCAAGGCCTGGCCGCCCACACCGAGTACTGGGGCGCCGCCGACTTTCCGCCGCCCGAAGCCGGCGAGCACCAGGCCCGCTACCTGATCGCCGAAGACCCCGACCAGAGCTACGCGCTCTACCTGAACGTGATGCGCCCGGGCAAGAAGATCGTGCCGCACAACCACACCACCTGGGCCTGCATCGCCGCCGTGGAAGGCACCGAGCACAACCGCGTGTACGCGCGCACCGACGACGGCGCCGTGCCGGGCGTCGGCAAGCTGGAGGAGACGGCGCTGGTCGTGGTGGCGCCGGGCAAGGGCATCGCGCTGATGCCCGAAGACATCCACTCGGTCGAGATCCAGGGCGAGCAGGTCATCCGCCACCTGCACATGTACGGCCGCGCGCTCGAGACGCTGAACGAGCGCACCGCGTACGACATGGCCGCGGGCACCTACCAGACGATGGGCATCGGCGTGCCGACGCGCCGCTGACCCGCCGCCCTCTTCGATCCACCTTCTTTTTCATGCGAGGCGCACGCCTTGCAGGACCTCGTTCGCCCCCAAGACTGGCCCCCATGACTTCCCACATCGACCCGAAGACCCTCAAATCCTGGCTGCACGACGGCGGCGAGATCGCGCTGCTCGACGTGCGCGAGCACGGCCAGTACGGCGAGGCGCACCTGTTCTACGGCATCCCGCTGCCCTTCAGCCGCCTAGAAGTCGATGCACCGCGCCTGGTGCCGCGCCGCGGCGTGCGCGTGGTGGCGTACGACAACGGCGAGGCTGGCGTGGCCGATCGCGCGGCCGGGCAGCTCGCCGCATTGGGCTACACCGACGTGCACGTGCTGCAAGGCGGCACCGCCGCCTGGAAAGCCGCGGGCTACGTGCTCTTCGCGGGCGTCAACCTGCCCTCCAAGACCTTCGGCGAACTGGCCGAGGAGACGTATCACACCCCCCGCGTCAGCGCCGACCAGTTGGCCGAAATGCTCGCGCGCAAGGACAAGGTCGTCGTGCTCGACGGCCGCCCGGTCAGCGAGTTCCACAAGATGAACATACCGGGCGCGACCTGCTGCCCCAATGGCGAGCTGGCCTATCGCGTGCGCCGGCTCGTGCCCGACACGACCACGCCGATCGTCATCAACTGCGCGGGCCGCACGCGCAGCATCATCGGCGCGCAGACGCTCATCAACCTCGGGCTGCCGAACCCGGTCTACGCGCTGGAGAACGGCACGCAGGGCTGGTACCTGAGCGACCACCAGCTGGGACACGGCGGCACGCAGCGCTACGCGGCCGACAGCGGCAACACCGACCTGCGCCTTGCGGCAAAGGCGCTCGCCGAACGCTTCGACGTGCCCACGGTGCCCGCCGAGACCGTGCAGCGATGGGCTGCGGAGACGAGCCGCACCCTCTTCCTTTGCGATGTGCGCACGCCCGAGGAGTTCGCCGCCGGCAGCCTCCCCGGTGCGCAGCACACGCCCGGCGGCCAGCTGATGCAGGCCGGCGACCAGTACTTCGGCGTGCGAGGCGCGAGGCTCGTGCTGTTCGACGACGACGGCGTGCGCGCGCCGACCGTCGCGAGCTGGCTGCGGCAGATGGGCCACGACGCGAGCGTGCTCGAAGGCGGGCTCGCGAGCGGCCTCGCGCTCGCACCCGCCGCCGCACCGGCCGCACCCGCGCTGGCGACCATCGATGCGAAGGCGCTGTCAGCGCGCCTCGCACAGGGCGACGTCGCGCTTGTCGACCTGCGCGGCAGCATGCAGTTTCGCGCCGGCCATATCCCGCAGGCCCGCTGGTCGATTCGCCCGCGCCTTGCCGCCGACGTGAAAGGCGAGACGCGACAGATCGTGCTCGTGGCCGACGACGCCGCGCTCGCCGCATGGGCCGCCGCGTCCGAACTTCCAGACCGCGCTGCGCTGCTGCTCGAAGGCGGCATGGCCGCATGGCGCGCTGCCGGCTTGCCGATCGAGGCAACGCCCGTGCTGCCCGCCGACGCCGACTGCATCGACTACCTCTTCTTCGTGCACGACCGCCACGACGGCAACAAGGAGGCCGCGCGCCGCTACCTCGCGTGGGAAACCGGCCTCGTCGCGCAGCTCGATGCACAGGAGCGCGCGGCCTTCAGGCTGCCCTCGGCCGCATCGGCATCGCACACCTAGCCACCGCTTTCCCCTCGCTCGTCGTTGTCCGTTCCTATCTCAGGAGTCCTGCCATGTCGTCTGCTTTCCGCGCTTCGCATTTCGCTCGTCTTGCCATGGCCGCCACGTGGCTCGCGGCGCTGGCCGTGCAGCCCGCATCGGCCGATCCGCTGCCCGCACGCAATGGCTTCCCTTCGCAGACGGTGAAATTCATCTCGCCCTTCCCGCCCGGCGGCGGCAACGATGCAACGGCGCGCCTGGTCACCACGCGCCTGCCCGAAATCATGGGACAGGCCGCGGTGGTCGACAACCGCGGCGGCGCGGGCGGCAACATCGGCGCCAAGACCGTGGCCGATTCCAAGCCCGACGGCTACACCGTGCTCACCTCGCAGGTGTCGATCATGGCGGTGAACCCCACGCTCTATGCCTCGGCCGGGTTCGATCCGGTGAAGAACTTCATCCCGATCACGCAGATCAACGCTGCGCCGCTCGCGCTCGTGGTCGATGCCAATTCGCCACTCAAGAGCTTTGCCGACCTTGCCAGCAAGGCCAAGGGAACGCCCGGCAAGGTGACCTACGCGACGCCTGGCAACGGCACGCTCTCGCACTTGGTGGGCGTCGTGCTCGCCAAGGACAACGGCATCGACATGACCCACGTGCCCTACAAGGGCGCAGGCCCAGCGCTCACCGACCTGCTCGGCGGGCAGGTCGACGTGCTCGTGACCTCGACCGCCTCTGTCGCGGGTCTCGTGCAGAACGGCAAGCTGCGCGTGCTCGCGGTGACCAGCCCGCGCCGCATCGGCGTGTTCGCCAAGTCGCCGACGCTCGAAGAGCTGGGCTACGCCGGCGCGCGCTTTGAAGATTGGTACGGCTTCTTCGCCCCGGCCGGCACGCCGCCCGAACGCGTGGCTTATCTCAACGAAGCCATCGTGCGCACGCTGCGCCTGCCCGAAGTGACCAAGCTGGTGAACGACGGCGGCAGCGAAGTCGTGGCCAATTCGTCGGAAGCCTTTGCCGCGCAACTGAAGCAGGACATCGACCGGTGGTCGCGCATCGTCAAACTCTCCGGCGCAAAGGCGGATTGACGCACCATAGAGGCCTGGCCCACGCTCGACAGAACACCACCATGTCCGACTCGCACAAAGAAGACCCAGCTGCACAGGCGCTCGACACGCGGCTCACGCGCACCGGCAAATCGCCGGCCTATTTCGGTGGCACGCCCGTCAACACGCCGCTGGTGCGCGCCAGCACCGTGCTGTTCGACAGCGTGGCCGCGATGCGCGACACCCGCGCGCGCCGCGGCGACGAGCGCGCCTTCAGCTACGGTGCGCGCGGCACGCCGACCACCTTCGCGCTCGAAGATGCGGTGAGCGAGCTCGAAGGCGCCTATCGCACGCGGCTCTTCCCGACGGGCCTTGCGGCCATCGGCATGGTGCTGCTGTCGTACCTGAAGCCGGGCGACCATGTGCTGATGTCCGACAGCGTGTACGAGCCGACGCGCAACCTCGTGCACTCGTTCCTCGCGCCCTACGGCATCCGCAGCAGCTTCTTCGCGGCGGATGGCAGCGGCATCGAGGCGCTTTTCGAGCCCGCCACGCGCCTGGTCTACGCCGAGTGCCCCGGCTCGCTGGTCTACGAGATGTGCGACCTGCCAAAGCTGGCCGAACTCGCGCACGCACGCGGCGCACTGCTCGCGGCCGACAACACCTGGGGTTCGGGCGTGCAGTACCGCCCCATCGAACTGGGCGCGGACATCTCCACGATGGCCGCGACCAAGTACCTCTCGGGCCACTCCGACGTGATGATGGGCACCGTCGCCACCACGCGCGAAGCCTGGCAGCCGCTCAACGAGCGCTGCGACGCCTTCGGCATGACCGTGAGTCCCGACGACGCCTGGCTGGTGCTGCGCGGCATGCGCACGCTCTCGGCGCGATTGCAGATGCACGAGCGGCATGCGCTCGAAGTCGCGCACTGGCTCCAGGCACGGCCCGAAGTGTCGACGGTGTTCTGCCCTGCGCTGCCGCAGCACCCGGGCCACGACCTCTGGAAGCGCGACTGCAACGGCACCAACGGGCTGATCTCGTTCGAGTTCAAGCAGGGCACCGAGAACGCGGCGGTCGAGCGCTTCGCCGATGCGCTGTCGCTGTTCGGCCGCGGCTCGTCATGGGGCGGTTACGAAAGCCTCGTGGCATGGACCAACATGCGCGCAGCGCGCAGCGTGACCGACTGGAGCGCGCGCGGCGCGGTCGTGCGCCTGCACATCGGCCTGGAAGCGCCGGCCGACCTGCAGCGCGATCTTGCGCACGGCTTCGCGGCAATGGCCGGCTCGCGTTGACGCTTCCGCGCCTCGTGTCCTGACATCGCCCCTGCGCGGTTCGCCGACGAGATGACCGGCTACCTGCACGGCGCGTCCAGGGCGCCTTGAAGCGCAGCGAGCGGGCCGCTCGTGCCTGCTCGCCCGCTGGCTCGCTTCACGTCACCTCAATCGCAAGCGACCACGCCCGCAGGCGCATTGCGCAATCGATTGAGAAACGTCAGCTGCACCTTCGCCGTTTCGCTCCCTTGCATCGCCGCCTGGCGCATCCACTGACGCGCCTCGCAGCGGTCGGCGCGCACCGACATGCCGTAGAGCACCGGCCCGGCGAGCAGCACCATGCCGAGCATTTCCTGCGCCTCGGCATCGCCCTGCGTGGCGGCTTCGCGCAGTTGCTGGAGCATCGTGCGGTAGTCGCGCGCGGTCTGGGCCTCGAGGGCGAGCTGGAAGCGCTGCGCCGCGTGCAGCTCGAGGCTGCGGTCCGGCGGGCTCGCCGCGGCGAACGCGGCCACGAAGCACAGCGCGCCCGAGAGAAAGAGACGCCAGCGCAGCGACCAGCCGGCGATCTGGTTGAGTTCGGAAGCCATCGACGTTCTCCACAGGTCATTGATGTGGATGCATCGTGGCGCCGAAGTCACCAAAAGAAAAACTGGAATTCACGCAGCCAGCCTCAGCCAATGCCTGAGGCTGCGCCGGCGCGCGAGCGATCAGTTCGCGCTCAGGTCCATCAGCATGCGCGAGAGCAGGTACACGCGCGGCACCACGCTCTCGACCTCGGCGTACTCCTCCGGCGTGTGGATGCCGCCACCCACGATGCCGAAGCCGTCGAGCACCGGCACGCCCACGCCCGCCACCAGGCTCGCGTCGGCCGCGCCGCCGCTGCTCTCGATGGTGAGCTTCTTGCCGATCTCGGCGTAGATGCCCTCGGCCATGGCGACCAGCTTGTCCGACGCGGGCGAACGCGGCATCGGCGGCAGGCCGCGCACCAGGCGCACGCGCACCTCGGTCTCGGGGATCAGCTTGTTCTGCGAGATGCGGATCAGGTCTTTCTCGACGCGGTCGAACTCGTCGGGCGTGGCCACGCGGACGTCGCCCTTGGCGCTGGCGCTCGCGGGAATCACGTTGGTCGCGCCGTTGGCCGTGAGCACCGTGAAGTTGACCGTCGTCTTCTTCGCGGCGTCCGCCGTCTTCGAGAGCTGCAGCACCTGGTGCGCCACTTCCATGGCGGCGTTGCGGCCGGTCTCGGGCGCAACGCCCGCATGCGCGGCCAGGCCCTTGACCTCGACGAGCGCGGTGGCCGAGCCCTTGCGCTCCACCACGAGGCCGTCGGCCGGGCGGCCCGGCTCCAGGTTCAGCGCCACGTCATGCTGCTTGGCCACACGCTCGATGAGCGCGGTGGTGCCCACCGAGCCCATCTCCTCGTTCGTGTCGATCAGGAAGGTGATCTGCCCGTAGTCCTTGAAGCCGATCTTCTGCAGCACCTTCAGCGCCTGCAGGCCGGCGACGACGCCGCCCTTGTTGTCCATCACGCCGGGGCCGTAGGCGCGGCCGTCCTTGATGTAGAACGGCTTGGCGGCGGCCGTGCCGTCCTTGAAGACGGTGTCGATGTGGGCCAGGATCAGGATTTTCTTCTTGCCCTGCCCCGTCAGCGTGGCGACGACGTTGGTGCCGGGGTGCGGATCGGCCGGAAAGGTCTCGATGCGCGCGCCGAGCTGGCGCAGTTCCTCGACGGCCATCTCGCGCACCTTGGCGAGCCCCTCGGTCACGGTCGAGCCGGAGTCGATGTTGACCATGCGCTCCAGCAGCTTGAGCGCCTCGTCCTTCTGCTGCGTGGCCGCGTCCAGCGCGCCCTGGTGCGGCTTCTGGGCCACGGCGTTGCCGGCCGCGGCGAGCAGTGCGCAGGCGAGCAGCACGCCCTGGCAGGCGGCGCGCAGCGGCGCGGGGTTCTTGACGGGGGATGGGCGCTTGGAAAAAGTCATTGGGTCCGTTCTCGGTTCGTTCACTGGATTGCCCAGCGCAAAAAAGCCTGCTCCTCGCAGGCGAAGCAGGCTATCACCCGCGTTCCGCGCGGGTCAAGCGAACGGCGTACGGACTAGCAGCAACGCCCCTTGCCTGCCCCGTACCGCGCCTCCAGCCGCTCGCGGAAGAAGGCCTCGTAGCTCATCGGCGGCCGGTCCGGGTGCGTGGCCGCCATGTGCGTGAGGTAGGCGTCGTAGTCGGGCAGGCCGACCATCAACCGCAGCGACTGCTTGAGCGAGCGGGCGAAGTAGCGGCCGGCTTCCGGCAATGCGAGGGCCATGGCCGTTCTCAGTGGGCCGCCGCAGCCGACGTGCCGGCGGGCTCGAACGGCGTCTCCTGCGTGGTCGGCCGGTTGGCCGCGCGCGCCGCGAGACACGCCTTGATGCTGTAGACCAGCACGCTGAGCACCACGAACATGAAGAGCGCGCACAGCGCTGCGTCGAGCCGGTCGTTGAAGACGATGCGCGACATCGCCTCGGGCGTCTTCGCCGGCGCCACGAGCACGCCGTTGGCCAGGCCTTCGGTGTACTTCGCCGCATGCGAGAGGAAGCCGATCTTCGGGTCGGCCGAGAAGATCTTCTGCCAGCCCGCCGTGAGCGTGCAGGCCAGCAGCCACGCGGCCGGCGCGATCGCCACCCACGCATAGCGCTCGCGCTTCATGCGGAACAGCACCACCACGCCGAGCAGCAGCGCCACCGCGGCGAGCATCTGGTTGGAGATGCCGAAGAGCGGCCACAGCGTGTTGATGCCGCCCAGCGGATCGACCACGCCCTGGTACAGGAAGTAGCCCCACGCCGCCACGCACAACGCCGTCGCCACGAGGTTGGCGGGCAGCGAATCGGTGCGCTTGAGCGCGGGCACGAAGCTGCCCAAAAGATCCTGCAGCATGAAGCGGCCCGCGCGCGTGCCGGCATCCACCGCCGTGAGGATGAACAGCGCCTCGAACAGGATCGCGAAGTGGTACCAGAAGGCCATCATGGCCTGCCCGCCGATCGCCTGGTGGAGGATGTGCGCCATGCCCACGGCCAGCGTCGGTGCGCCGCCTGCGCGGCCGAGGATGGTGGTTTCACCCACGTCCTTGGCGGTCTGCAGCAACATCTCGGGCGTGATCACGAAGCCCCAGCTCGACACCGTGGCCGCCACCTGCTGCGCTGTCGTGCCGACCAGTGCGCCGGGGCTGTTCATCGCGAAGTAGATGCCCGGCTCGATGCACGAGGCCGCCACCAGCGCCATCACCGCGACGAACGATTCGGCCAGCATGCCGCCGTAGCCGATGAAGCGCGCATGGCGCTCGTTGTCCAGCATCTTGGGCGTGGTGCCCGAGGAAATCAGCGCATGGAAGCCCGACACCGCGCCGCACGCGATCGTGATGAAGAGGAACGGGAACAGGCTGCCCGACCACACCGGGCCGTTGCCCTGCGCGAACTGCGTGATGGCCGGCATCTGCAGCGTCGGCATCACGAACACGATGCCTATGGCCAGCGCGATGATCGTGCCGATCTTCAGGAAGGTCGAGAGGTAGTCGCGCGGCGCGAGCAGCAGCCACACCGGCAGGCTCGCGGCGACGAAGCCGTAGCCCACCAGCATCCAGGTGAGCGCCTTGCCGTCGAAGGTGAAGAGCGGCGCCCATTCGGCGCTCTGGCTCACGGCCTGGCCGCCGAAGATGGCGAGCATCAGCAGCACGAAGCCGATCAGCGAGACCTCGCCGATGCGCCCCGGGCGAATGAACCGCAGGTAGATGCCCATGAAGAGCGCCACCGGAATCGTCGCGGCCACCGTGAAGGTGCCCCAAGGCGATTCGGCCAGCGCCTTCACCACGATCAACGCCAGCACCGCCAGGATGATGATCATGATCATGAAGGTGCCGAAGAGCGCGATCATCCCGGGCACCACGCCCATCTCCTGCTTGACCAGGTCGCCCAGCGAGCGGCCGTCGCGGCGCGTGGAAATGAAGAGAACGATGAAGTCCTGCACCGCGCCGGCGAACACCACGCCGGCCAGGATCCACAGGAGGCCGGGCAGGTAGCCCATCTGCGCCGCGAGCACCGGGCCCACCAGCGGACCCGCGCCCGCGATGGCTGCGAAGTGGTGGCCGAACAGCACGTTCTTGTCGGTCGGCACATAGTCCAGGCCGTCGTTGTGGCGGTGCGCGGGTGTCTTGCGGTTGCCGTCCAGGCCCAGCACCTTGTCGGCGATGAAGAGGCTGTAGTAGCGGTAGGCGATCAGGTAGGTGCAGATCGCGGCGGCCACCACCCACAGGGCGTTGACGCTTTCACCACGGGTCAGGGCGACGGTGCCGAGCGCGAACGCGCCGACCACGGCCACGACCAGCCACACCAGATGGCGGCGGATGCTGTGCATGCGGATGTCTCCTCGATATTGAACCCGAGGAGTCTTGCCGGACGGGGCCGCGTTGCCATCCGTCGGACCGCGTGGAAAGGCCGCGTGGCACTGCGTAATGGAAAACCCGAACGCCGCGTGGGCAAAGCCGGATCGTGCGCCGCGCGGCGCGCGAAAATGCCGTCGCCTATCCGGAGAATCCACCCATGTCCACCGTCACCATCCATCCCCATATCAATGTTCGCAACGACGGTGCCTTCGTGCTGTTCGGCGGCGTCAACGTGCTCGAGTCACGCGACCTGGCCCTGCGCACCGCGGCCGAGTTCGTTCGCGTCGCCGGCAAGCTGGGCATTCCCTATGTCTTCAAGGGCAGCTTCGACAAGGCCAATCGCTCGTCGATTCATTCGTACCGCGGCCCGGGCCTGGACGAGGGCCTCAAGATCCTGCAGGAGGTCAAGACCGAATTCGGCGTGCCGCTGCTGACCGACGTGCACGAGCCCTGGCAGGCGGCCCCGGTTGCCGAGGTGGTCGACGTGCTGCAGCTGCCGGCCTTCCTCGCGCGGCAGACCGACCTGGTGGTGGCGCTCGCCAAGACCGGCCGCGTCGTCAACATCAAGAAGCCGCAGTTCCTGAGCCCGTCGCAGGTGCTGAACATCGTCGAGAAATTCAAGGAAGCCGGCAACGAGCAGATCATCATGTGCGACCGGGGCACCTGCTTCGGCTACGACAACCTCGTGGTCGACATGCTGGGGTTCGGCGTCATGAAGAAGGTGACGCAAGACCTGCCGGTGATCTTCGACGTGACCCATTCGCTTCAACAGCGCGAGGCCGGCGCCGCCGCCTCCGGTGGCCGGCGGGAGCAACTGGTGGACCTGGCGCGTGCCGGCATGGCCATCGGCCTCGCCGGTCTTTTTCTCGAAGCCCATCCGGACCCGGCACAGGCCAAGTGCGACGGCCCGAGCGCGCTGCCGCTGGCGCAACTCGAACCGCTGCTGACGCAGCTCAAGGCGTTGGACGATCTGGTGAAGTCGTTCCCGGTATTGAATATCTAGCCGGGCGCGGAAGCGCTCACGGCCGCCGCGCCTGCGTCGGCTGGCGCGACCAATAGACGCCGTCGAGCCGGTCGAGCCGCACCTCGCCGCCGGTCGACGGCGCATGCACGAAGCGCCCGTCGCCGACGTAGATGCCCGCATGCGACGGCGTCGAGTTTCCGAAGATCACGAGGTCGCCCGAGCGGATCTCGGACATCGCCACCGGCCGGCCGAACGACGCCATGCGCGCCACCGTGCGCGGCGGCACCTGCCCGAGGCTGCTGCGGTACACATAGCCGATGAGCCCGCTGCAATCGAAGCCGCCCTCGGGCGTGTTGCCGCCATAGCGGTACGGCGTGCCCACGAGCCCCAGCGCATGGATCGTGATGCTGTTCGATTGCTCGGCGGTGAGCGGCGGGATGTTGGAGACGGCGGGCCGCTGCGGCGCGGGTGGGCTCGCGCAACCCACCATCAGCAGGAAGACGCCCATCGGCAGCAGGCGGTGCAGCGGCATGCGGGAGCGTTGCGAACGGGTCATCGGCACGGCGGTGTCAGGCATGTGGTGATGGCGGGTCTCGTTGACGTGCACGGACTTTACCGGCCTGACGGGATACGGCCTGGCCGCCCCGGTGCCTGCCTTAGACACCCGGGTAATGCTCCGCCAGAACCTCCCGCACCGTCTCCTGCAACCCCTTGAAGATCTCCGCCACGTCGACCTCCTCCCCATCCTCGATACGCTTTGAAAGCATCGTCATCGGAAATAGCAGCAGCGTCGTCTGCTTGTAGCGGATCGCAGGGTCCCTGCCGTATTCGTCTTCGACCATCCACCAGTCGTAGTTCTCCTGGGTTTCGATGAAGACCTTGCCGAAGGCCAGGCCCAGTGCCTGCAGCGAATACGTGGCCTCGGGCTCGACGATCTTCGAATCGACGACCTTCTGCAGTACCGCCAGATCGGCCATCGTTCCCGACAACACGAGGCCCGTCGCTTCGGACACCAGTTCCGCCGCATGCATCAACTGGTGCGCGATGGCATGAAGGTCGGCAGTGGTAGGAGCCTCGATCTTTTGTTCCATGGCGTGCGTACTTTCGACTCGATGGGGTGGCCGATATCGTATGGCACGATCGACGCATGCCCGAGCCGTCCCGTCGCATCCCGTACCGCACCTGGCCAGGCGCACTGGCGGTGCTCCTGGCCATCGCCGCCTACGTGGGCGGCCTCACCTTCTGGAACAACCGCACGCCCGGTGCGCGGCCCTTGCCCGCGGGGGAGACCGTGTCCGTCGGCCATGCCCGTTTCGAGCCCGCCAACGGATGGGAGATGGACGTGGCCCGCTCCAAGGCCGGCCGGTCGCTGATGCTCTTCAAGGGCGGCCACAAGTTCCTTGTCACCACCGGTCCCTGGGTGGGCGGACCCGACGGGCCGCTGGTGCGCCAGCAACGGCTCATGGAGCGCGGCCAGCATCTGGAGATCGAGGGCGACATCTCCGATTTCGTCACGCCATGGGGCCTGCAGGGCAAGACCTTCGCCTACTACGGATCGAAGCTCGCCGGCCGCTTCTGGCAGGTGGTTGACCTGCAGCGCAAGTTGCTCGTGCAGATCGATTTCTACGGCGCCAGCGACGGCCTGAACGAAGCGATGGCCGACGCCCGCAGCATGCTCGAGTCCATGGACCTGGAGGCCTCGCCATGAGCGCCGACGACACCCAGGTTCTCATCGGCCCCGAGCAGGACCGCGGCGAGTGGCCGGTGGGCACCGACTCGTTCTTCCAGCCGCAACGCGCGGCGTTCTGGCTGCTGGCGGCGTTGATCGTCAACGGGCTCTTCTACACGGTCAACATGTTCTCGATGGGGTTCCGCGTGGTCCCCGTCACCGCGTTGCTGGGGCTCCTGGTGTGGGGCGTGTACACGCTGATCTTTGTTCTGGTCTTTCGCACGCTCGACCTGCTCGAGCAGCACCCGCCCGAGGCCTTCGTGCTGGCCTTCGCATGGGGCGGCTTCGGCGCGGTGTACTTTGCCGCGCCGGCGAACATCGCCATCCAGGGCCTGTGCGCCAAGCTGGTGTCGCCGGACTTCGTGGCGGCCTGGGGGCCGGCCATCGCAGGGCCGATCACCGAGGAGTTCCTGAAGCTCGCCGGCGTCATCCTTCTGGTGCTGGTTGCGCGCAACCAGTTCCAGACGTATCTCTCGGTGCTGATCGTGGGCGCGATGGCGGGGCTGGGCTTCCAGGTGATCGAGAACCTCTCGTACACCGTCAACGCGTCGATGCACTTTCCGCTCGAGAACCAGGTGTATCCGGTGTTCCTGAATCTCTTCACGCGCGGGCTGCTGAGCGGCCTCTGGAGCCACGCGGCCTACACGACGATCGCGTCCTTCGGCGTTGCATGGTTCCTGCTGCACCCGGAGCGATCGAAGGCGATGCGCATCGCCGTGGCGTTCCTGTGCTTCGCGCTCGCGTGGGCCATGCATTTCATCTGGAACTCGCCCTGGCTGGAAGACCTCTTCGACGGCGGCTACGGCGAGATGGCCGTGATGCTGCTCGTCAAGGGCATCCCCGCGATGATCGCGGCCGGCCTCTTCTGGCGCGTCGCGGCGCGCGAGAACGGCGCCTACCTCCATGCGCTGGCGGCCTACTTCGTGCCCGAGCGCGAGCTGATCCGCGACGACGAGTGGATGCGCCTGGGCGCACCGCTGCAGCGCTACAAGGTCCGCCGCCAGATGGGCTGGACCTTCGGCCTCCGGGCCCGATGGCTGAAGACGCAACTGCAGCGCGAGCAACTGCGGCTGGTGCGCAAGGCGATGACGTACGGGCGCGGCGCGCAGACACTTCGGCACGAGGTGGCGATCAGGCGGCTGCGCGCGGAGCTGGAGCCGCTCATCCGGCAACCTTAGGCGCGATGCCGCGGCCCGTTGCCCGCGGCTCGCCACCCGCCATATCCAATCCGGCAGATGGCACATCGGCGTCGCCCTCGGCAGACTCGAGGGATGGCCAGTCCCACCTTCGCCCCACCGCCCTTTCCCGAGCCCGACCAGCCCTTCGACACGCCCGAAGAGGCAGCCCGCGCCGCGCTGCAGGCGTTGCTGGTGCAGTCGATCGGCAACCGCAACGAATTCGGCGGCGTCATCTGCAAGTTCAACAACAAGTTCCACGTCGCGCCGTACTTCGTGGGCGAGCGCAACAGCGTGAGCCCGGGGCTGCGGCTGCGCAACAAGGGCTGCATGCCGGTCGGGGCCGAAGCGGTGGCCGTCGCCTACTTCCACACGCATCCCAACGTCATGGGCGCCGGCATGACGATGCAGCCCGATGTGTTTTCGGACGAGGACATCGGCGTGGCGAACGGCTCGGAAGTCGATGCCTACATCGGCAGCGTCTCGGGCCTCTTCTTGAAGTTCGAGCGCTCGACGCAGAAGACCTACATCGCCGGCGAGTGCCTGCGCAACGCCGACACGGGGCCGGTGCCGGACTGGAAGAAGATCAAGCGCAAGCTCAACCTGAAGTACGAGTTCCTCTCCCCGTCCGCGCCGGAAAAAGCCGTGGTGAAGCCCAAGCCGCGCGTGCCTGACCGCAAGGGGCCGACGATGGCTCCGCTGCGGTAAGAAAGGCCTTGGGTCCAATTCCCGGGCCCCGTCGAAGCGGCCAGCGTCGAATCCCCACCAACCGTTTTCCGCTCGGCGTCACCCCACTGGCACAAACACCAGGGGCGGTGCGCGAGTGCTTTTTTTTCATCGGCCTCGGGCAGAATACCCCGCGCCTGCGAGCAGGTGAAATCGCCTCGGCGCGCGCAGTCATCAAAACGAAAAGATTCAACAACGTGGGGTGTGAGGGATGAAAGCACTTACTTGCAGGACTGCCTTGGCATTGCTTCTGGCTGCAGCGCTCGTGTCTTGCGGCGGTGGGGGTGGCGGCAGCGGCGGCGGAGGCACCAGTGGTTTGCCGGTCGGGCAATCGCTGTCGTCGCCGCAGGCGGCGAACAAGGACGCGGCGGAAGATCCGACTGGTGTTCAAGGGCTGAGCGCCGGGCCGGCGGATTCTTCGGGAGGAATTGCGGCGTTGCAGGCGCAAGGCGTGGATGTCGCTTCCGCGCTCGCCGGGCGGGCCGCCAGCGAGGGCGTCTCGGTGTACAGGACGCTCGACACCAGCGCCTTCGGAATGCCTCGCACCATGGTCTACGACTCGGTTCATGGCGACATCTACGCCTCGTATCCGACCACCTACGAATCGGTCGGGCTGAGTGCCATCGTGCGGTTCCGCAGCAACGGCATGGGCTGGACAAGCACCTCGCTCTCCCTGCCCGGCCTGCAGGACATCGCGCTTGCGCCCGATGCCAGCGTGCTGGCTGCAACGGATGGCAGCAACCACGTGCACCTGATCGACCTGGCAACCTTCAGCGTGAAGAGCACCCATCTCGCGCCCTTTGGCATTGGCGACCAGGGCAGCAACACCGAAGTGGCCATCGCATTCACCGGCGACGGCCGGCTGTGGATGCCATCGGGCGCCGGCTACAACTGGCACAACCTGGGATTCTTCGAGCCGCGCACACAGACCTTCGGAACCGTCGCCTGCTCCATGTGCTACGGAGGGCCGTACTTCGCGGTGTCGGGCGATGGGTCCAGGTTGATGGTGACCCAGACCGCGGGCCTCAGCCCGATGCCGCCGATGCTCTACATGGACGGGGGCGACGGCGTGCTGCGGACGAATCCCATCGGGCTCGAGTTCTTCTACTGGATGACGAGCCTGAGCGACGACGGCAACCGCTTCCTGTTCAGCGGCTCCGCGGTCTATGACCGCGCATTCGGCACCGTGGGTAACCTGCCTCAGGTGAATGACCTGCGAACAGCCCGCCTCTCGCCGGATGGGCGCCGCGCCTACACGCTGAACTACGTCGTCGAGCCTGGATCCTCGGCGCTGCCGGTCGTCCGGGCCTTCGACACGACCGCGCCGGCAGGCACGAATATCAACCTGCCTCCGGTCGGGAGTTTCACGCTGGCCGACTTCCCCGCCTGCCAGGCGTCTACCTACCCCAAGTACTCCTGCTACAGGCCCAGGATGCAGGTGAGCAAGGACGGCACGACCTTGATGATCCTGGGCGACAAGAAGCTGATCGTTGCGACCATCCCCAAGGCGCTGCGTCGCTATTGACGATGGCGATGGGCGGCTACGCGACGCCGGCTAATGCCCCCCGCGCGTACCGCCCCGGCGATTGCCCCACATGCCGGCTGAACGCCGTGCTGAACGTGCTGGCCGAACCATAACCCACGCGTTCGGCGACTTCCGCTATGCCGAAGTCGTTGCGCGCGAGCAGGTCTTTCGCGACCGCCATGCGCCAGGCCAGCAGGTACTCCATCGGCGGCAGCCCCACGGCGCGCGAGAAGCGCTCGAAAAACGCCGACCGCGAGAGTGCAGCCTTCTTCGCGAGCTCGGCCACCGTCCACGGTTGCGCAGGGTCGCCGTGCAGGTGGCGTAGTGCGATCGACAGGCGCGCATCCGCCAATCCGCGCAGCAGCCCCGGGGGTGCGCCTTCGCCGGGTGTCGAGCGCAGCGCTTCGATCAGAAGCAGTTCGACGAGCCTTTCGAGCACCAACTCGCGCCCTGATTTCGCATCGAGCGATTCTTCCCTCACGAGCTGCACCAGCACCGAAAGCCGCCCCACGTCGCGCACATGCAGCAGCGTCGGGAGCAGCGACGCCAGCAGCGAGGCATCCGGCGAATCGAAGGCGAAGTAACCGCCGAGCATGCGCACGTCAGGCGGGCCGTCGCGGCGGCCGTGTCGGATGTCGTCGACCGGTGCAGGCGCGAGCGTGGGGTCCACGAAGACCGGCGCCGCCGGCACGTCCGGTGTGGCGCCCGACATCGTGAACCCGGGCGTGAAGGGCATGAGCACGAAGTCGCCGGCCGAGAGCGTCAGGGGCTCCTGCCCATCCACCGCAAGGACGCATTCGCCCTCGAGCATGGTGCAGAAGCTCGGCTCGCCGAACGCCGAGTAGCGCACGGCCCACGCGCCGGCGCCGCTGATGACCTTCGAGTACACCGCGCGCGGCCGGAGCAGCGAGACGACCTCTGCGAGTGGATCGGTCATGCCGGACTCCTGCAAACAAATGACAGACTGATGATTATAGAAAGTCCTGCCTGTCGCCGATATCGTGACGCACCTTCAACCCAATCACCAAAGGAAATCCGAATGAAGACCGTCCTGATCACCGGCTGCTCGTCTGGCTACGGCCTGGAAACTGCGCGCCACTTTCATTCCCAAGGCTGGCACGTCCTCGCGACCATGCGCACGCCGCGTACCGACCTGCTGCCCCGCTCCGAGCGCCTGAGGGTGCTGCCGCTCGACGTGACCCAGCCCGAGAGCATCGCCGCAGCGCTCGAAGCCGCCGGGCCCATCGACGTGCTCGTGAACAACGCGGGCCTGGGCCTCTTCGGCGCGTTCGAGGCAACGCCGATGGCCACCGTGCGCGAGATCTTCGAGACGAACACCTTCGGCACGATGGCCATGACCCAGGCGGTGCTGCCGCAGTTCCGGCTTCGCAAATCGGGGCTGGTGATCAACGTGACATCGACGGTCACGCTCGCGCCCATGCCGCTCGTGGCGGCGTACACCGCGAGCAAGACGGCGATCGAAGGTTTCACCGAGTCGCTCGCATTCGAGCTCGAACCCTTCGGCGTTCGCGTGAAGCTCGTGGAGCCGGGCTACGGGCCGGGCACGCGCTTCACGGAGAACGGGGCTGAGCGCATGCAGGGCCTGATTCCCGAGGCGTATGCGCCGCTGGCACAGTCCATCTTCGCGACGCTGGGCAGCCCGGCGGCCGTGACCACCGCCTCGGACGTGGCCGAGGCCGTGTGGCGCGCCGCGAACGACAGCGCCTCGACGCTGCGGTATCCGGCGGGTGCCGATGCACTCGCGCTCGCCAGGGGGCGTTGAGCGCATCGAGCGCGCCCGGGATCTGCCGGCGGGGCGCAAGCGCCAGGGCGCGCCGCGCCTCGCCCAGCACGCCCAGCACGCCCAGAACGCCCTGAACCACGCCGCGCCCCGCGCGCACGCTGAAGCCCCGGGGGACGGCTGCGCATAATCGCGCTCTTTCTCAGGGAAGACGGATGCACATCGAAGTCGCGCAATCCACACCGACAGCTGCCGGCATCGCGATGCTCGTGGAACGCCACTACGACATGGGCAAGGTCGTCGACAGCGAGTTCCTTCGGCGCAGCTTCAACCAGGTCTACCGGCTGCGCTTTGCGGATGGGCGGCGCGTGGTGGCCAGGCTGTGCGCCGAGCGGCCGCGGGGCGCGCCCAATGTATTCTTCGAAGCGGCCGCACTCGCGCATTGGGCCCGGCAGGGATGCGCCGTGTCCCGCTGCCTGCCCGCTGCGAGCGGCGAGGTCGCCATACAAGTCGCGCTGCCCGAGGGGCCGAGGGCGCTGATGCTGTTCGAGTTCCTGGACGGCGAGTTCACCGGCGATTCGAACGAAGACATCGGCGCCTTCGCGCGCGGCCTGGCGGCCCTGCACATCGCGGGCCGCACCTACGATGGCCCCGCCAGCGCCTACCGCCTGGACCTGGACTACCTGCTGTTGCGCCCGCTGCAGGAGTTGCTGCACGCCACCACCATGACCGCCGAGCTGCGCCCGCACTTCGAGTCCCTCGCCCGACGCCTTCACGACGACATCCTGTCCATGGGCGAACTCAGCAGCGTGCTGTGCCATGGCGATGCCCATGGCGGCAACAACTTCGTCGTCGGCAATGCGCAGGGCCAGCGCGAGGCGGTGTTCTTCGACTTCGACGAGTCCGGTCCCGGCTACCTCGCGTACGAACTGGCGGTGTATCCGTGGAGCCTGCATCCCCGCACGGACGATGGCGTGTTCAGCGACAAGGCCAAGGGACAGTGGCGCCACTTCATCAACGCCTATCGCCAGACGCGGCCCGTGGCCGATGCCGATCTCTTCGCCATCGAACGCTTCATGGCGGTGCGGCAGTTCTGGCTGCTGGGGGAATACGCAGGGCGGGTTCCCGTATGGGGTTCGCAGGCCATGCCCACCGACTACCTGCGCCGGCAGGTGACGATGCTGCAGAAGTGGGAGACGCTGGAGCTGCCGGCCTGAGCCTGTGCGCAATCGCGCAATCGCGCAATCGCGCAGTCGCGCAGTCGCGCAGTCGCGTAGTCGCGCAAAGGCCGGGCGCGCGTCGCACACGCAATGACTGCCGCAGACTACAGCGCACCCCTGCCCGAACCCGTAGCGTGCTGGCTTTACCAGGGAACGCAACATGCCGACAAGCCTGCCAAGCCATCCGACCGGCGCATCCCGCCGCGCCTTCATGACGGCATCCATCGCCGCATGCGCAACCGCGGCGCCATGGTCCGCGTGGGCAGCCGGATCGTCCGCGAAGAAGAAGCCGCGCGAGCAGGATGATTCCTCCGACCTGGACAAGCTGAATGCCGCGAGCAGCACGCCCGTGCTCGCGCAAGGCTCAAGAGGTCCGGCTGTCGTGCGCGCGCAGATCCTGCTGGACCGCGTGTGGTTCTCCCCCGGCGAGATCGACGGCGGCTTCGGCGCCAACATGCGGCGCGTGGTGTCGGCCTACCAGGAGGCCAATGGCCTGAAGACCACCGGCAAGGTCGATGCCGCGACCTGGGATGTGCTCACCAAGGACGCAGCCCCCTTGTTCGAGACCTACACGATCACCGAGAAGGACGTGGCCGGCCCCTTCACGCCGACGCCTCGCGACATGGCCGAGCGCGCGAAGCTCAAGTCGCTCGACTACGAGAACCTGAAGGAAGCGTTGTCCGAGCGGCATCACATGGCGCCGCGCCTCCTTTCGGACCTGAACAAGGGCTCGGCCTTCAAGGCCGGCGATTCGATCATCGTGGTCAGCGCCACGACCACCGCCGACGCGCGCGTGGTCGCCTCGGCCAAGTCGATCCGCATCGACAAGGCGGACCACATGCTCTTCGTGCTCGATGCCAACGCAAAGCCGCTCGCGGGTTTCCCGATCAGCATCGGCGGGCCGCTCGATCCGTTGCCCTTGGGCAAGATGAAGATCACCAACGAGGTGAAGAATCCCACCTTCACATACAACCCCGCGCTCCTGAAGAAGGGCGTGCCCGCCGATGCGCAGAAGGTCGATGTCGCGGCGGGGCCCAACAACCCGGTGGGCAACATCTGGATGGGCCTCTCGAAGCCGCACTGGGGCATCCACGGCACGCCGGCGCCGGAGCGCGTGGGGCATGACGAGACGAACGGCTGCATCCACCTGACCAACTGGAACGCGGCGCGGCTTTCGCAACTGGCCAAGGCCGGGTTCGCCGTCGAGGTTCAAGCGTAGGCATGGGCGCAGGCGTGGCGACTTTCGGCACCCGCGCGCTTGCGGCGTGCGCATCGGGGCTCTTTTTCTGTCTCGCGGCGCTGGGTGGCGCGTCGGCGCAGGTCGCGGCGGTTCCTGCGCCTGCCGATGGCATGGCCGTGCTCGCAGAGCGAGCCATCGCCATGCCGATCGACGGGGTGAAGGGGGCTGCACTGCAAGACACCTTCACCGACCGGCGCACCGGCGGCTCACATGAAGCGCTCGACATTCCCGCGCCGCGCGGCACGCCCGTGCATGCGGTGGACGACGGCAAGCTGGTCAAGCTCTTCACCAGCGTGCCCGGCGGGCTCACCGTCTATCAGTTCGACCCGACGGGTCGGCTGGCGTACTACTACGCCCACCTCGACCGCTACGCGGACAACCTGCAAGAGGGCATGACGCTGCGAAGGGGCGACGTCGTGGGCTACGTCGGCACCACCGGCAACGCGCCGCCCAACGTGCCGCACCTGCACTTCGCGGTGTTCCTGCTCGATGCGGACAAGCGCTGGTGGAAGGGCACGGCAATCAATCCCTATCCGGCATTGCGGCCGCTGCGTTAGCCCACGCGCGACCTGCTCATCGGGTCGAGGTGCCCAGTTCGTCAACCATCAGGTCGATGAAGCGCCTGACACGCGGCTCCAGCAGGCGCCGCGTCGGGTAGAGCGCGAGGATCTTCACGTCCCCCGCGTCGAGGCCGGGCAGCACCTGCCGCAGGCGGCCCGCAGCCAGGTCATCGGCCACCAGGAAGTCCGGAAGGAGCGCGATGCCCAGCCCCGCGACGGCGGCATCGCGCAGGGCCTCGCCGCTGTCCAGCCGCAGGCGGCTGCGGCCCTGGGCCTTGATCCACGCGCCGTCGTCGTCGCGAAAGCGCCAGCTTTGTCTTTGATTGCGGCTGCTGAAGAACAGGCAGTCGTGCGCGGCGAGCGCATCGATGTCCTGCGGCTCTCCACGCGCGGCGATGTAGGCGGGCGATGCGCACAGCGCAGCCTTGTATTTGGCCACCACGCGGGAAACGAGCCCCGTGTCGGCGCTGGCCTCCTGCGCGCCGATGCGCACGGCGAGATCGAAGCCGTCCTCGACGATGTCCGCCACGCGATCGGTGAAGCTCACCTCGGCCTGCAGCTCAGGCCAGGCCGCGAGGTATTTCTGCAGCAGCGGCAGCACCACGAGCCGGCCGAAGGCATCGGGCACGGTGAGGCGCAGCACGCCGCGCGGCGTGCCGCTGCGGCCCGCCACGCTCGCCTCGGCCTCGTCGACCGCCGAGAGGATCTGCAGGCCGCGCTCGTGGAACACCCGGCCTTCATCGGTGAGGCTCAACGTGCGCGTCGTGCGGTTCAAGAGGCGCACGCCGAGCCGGTCTTCCAGCCGGCTCACGGCCTTGCCCGCGGCCGAGCGGGTGAGCCCCATGGCCTGGCCGCCGGCGATGAAGCTGCCTTCGTCGACGACGGCCAGGAAGACCAGGATCTCGTTCAGGTTCGCACGCAGCATGGTTCGTGGTGGTCGATGTGGAAAGTTCTTCGCGTCTGTGTAGAAGCCGCTTCGCCAATGGCGTGCCTACAGTCGTTCATCACTCTCCAGAACAGAAAGAAACGCCTATGAAACAGCAGCCCGCCCTCTACAGCCACGGCGTGCCATGGGAAGAAGCCTTCGGCGTCGGCCAAGGGTACAGCGTGAACGGCACCATCTACATCTCGGGCCAGTTCTCTCACGACATGCAGGGCGCATTCGTCGGCGAGGGCGACATCGCCGCGCAGACCCGGCAGACGCTGGACAACCTCGACCGCGTGCTCGCGGGGTTCCATGTGACGAAGACGAATCTCGCCGAGCTCGTGGTCTACGTGACCGACCCGCAAGCGCACACGGAGTCGCTGGTGCCGGTGTTCAAGGCGTACATGGGAACGCATCGGCCGGCGGTGACGCTGGTCGGCGTGACTGCATTGGCGTTTCCGCACCAACTGATCGAAATCAAGGCGGTGGCACATACCGATTGATTGGGGGGAGCGCTCTGCGGGGCCTCGTCGGTCCCTATCTACCCGGCCCGCGGCAGGCCATACGCAACGTATACAATGCATATACGTTTCATATAGAGGTAGCCCATGGGCATCGTCAAGATTTCGGACCTGATGCACGAGAACCTTCGCGTGGCGGGCAACGCCCTCAGCAGGTCCATCAATTCGCAGGCAGAGCACTGGATGCGGGTTGGCATGCTGACCGAGATGCACCCGGAGCTGGACTACCGCGAAGTCTGCCAACTGCTGATCCAGGCCGAACTCTCGGGGGGCCTGGACATCACCGCGGCGGCCACCGCTCCCGCCGGCAAACCCCGCTCGTTCTCGAACGGAAAACATCAGTGACCCGCGGCGACGTTCCCATCAAGTCCGCGGAAGAACTCGCGATGTCGCGGCGGGCCGGCCAGCTCGCCGCCGAGGTTCTCGCCATGATCGAGCCCCACGTCGTGCCGGGGGTGAGCACCGAAGCGCTCGACCGGATCTGCCACGAGTACATCGTGAACGTGCAGGGCGCCATTCCGGCCAACGTGGGGTACGAGGGGTACCCGAAGACCATCCTCACCTCGGTCAACCAGGTGGTCTGCCACGGCATCCCCTCGGCCGACAAGATCCTGAAGAAGGGCGACATCATCAACATCGATGTTGCCGTCATCAAGGACGGCTGGTTCGGCGACACCAGCCGCATGTTCTTCGTGGGCGCCCCGAGCGTGCTGGCGCGGCGGCTGGTGGAAGCGACCTACGAAGCCATGCTCGCCGGTATCCGCGAGGTCAGGCCCGGCGCGAGGCTGGGCGATGTCGGCCATGCCATCCAGTCGGTCGCCCAGCGCGAGCACTTCAGCGTGGTGCGCGAATACTGCGGGCACGGCATCGGCCAGATCTACCACGACGAGCCGCAAGTGCTGCACTACGGACAGCGCGGGCAAGGCCTCACGCTGGAGCCGGGGATGGTCTTCACCATCGAGCCGATGCTCAACGCGGGCAAGCGCGACACCCGGCAAATGCCCGACGGCTGGACCGTCGTGACCAAGGACCGATCGCTCTCCGCCCAGTGGGAACACATGGTGGCCGTCACGCCCGAGGGATACGAAGTGCTCACGGCATGGCCGGGGGGCACGGGCGCCTACCCGCCGGTCTGAAGCGCCTACAACGCGAGCCACTCCCAACGCTTGTAGGCCCACTCGTATTTTCCGCACGCATAGGACACCAGCGTATCCACGGCCGCATCGGCGCTCAGGGGTTCGGCGCTGTGATAGTGCGCCCCCGTGGTCACCAGCTGGTGCTCCAGATGAAAGCCCTTGGCATCGGCGTACACCTGCATGTACGTTCCACCGCGCAGTTCGATGACGGCGAAGGCGGATGCCTCGTCCTTCAGCAATGGGACCCAGTGCCGGATGTTGGCTTCGGTCGCCGGCTCCGCCACACCGAAATCAGGACAGTCCAGCATCGGCGTCTGGTACTCCGCGCCGATGTCGAAAACCATGTGCTCCTGGGCGGCCGACGCGCCGTTCCTGAAGACGGCGATGAAGAAGCAATCGCGAATGTCCAGCGGCACATGCACCAGCAGCGCATCGTTCGCCTTGGCGCGACGGGCAAAGACCTGCGCGAGCTCGGGCGTCGCCCAGTCCTTGAGCCGCAGCGGCTCGCGAAGGCTGTGCGCCAACGCCACCGCACTGCGCTTGACTGCATCGCTTGCAGCGTGCTCCTCGGTGCCGCCCTGCAGCAGGTCGAGGTATTCGTGGAGCTGGATGAGCCTCGAAGGAAGAAGCTTGGGCTTGCGAGAAAAGAACATGGGATGTGGCTCTCTTGAAGCCACGATTCTGGCCGACCAAGGCGTAGAGCGAATTCGGCAGAGCCTTTCCGCAAGCGAATGGGCGCGCGCAGACAACGAGTGGCACGCAAAGAGGTCGTGACGACGGCCGAAGCACACGGCGCAGGCTCTCCAATGAAAACCTTGGAGCTACATCGCCTCCCTTTGCTCAAAAAAAATCCGTTGCATTTGCATACGCACTGGGCGGTCTTCACCCACAATGCCGCCGGTGCCGAGGTCTGCACATCGCAGCCCTCCCCCGCGACGACCAAGGAACTCCGCCCATGAAGTGCTCGCTGCGCCATTCCTTCTTTTCAACCGCCGCGGCCCTTGGGCTGGCGGTGGCCCTGGCCTCTTGCGGAGGTGGGGGCGGCGGAGGTGGGGGTGGCGGAGGCATCGGCATCATTCCCGTGACGCCGCCTCCCACGGCAGAGCAACTGCCGGCGCGCGAAGCCCTCATCGCCCGTGCGCGCGCACTCGAGATCGATACGCCCTACGTGCCGCCGCCCGGCAATCCGCTGGAGCACCACACCTCTGGTTATGCCAAGTCGATGTGCTCCGCCGTCTTCATCACCGGCATCGATCCCGAGGTGGCCGCCGAGACGCTCGGCTACTTCGTCGGCCCCTACGACCAGCGCAAGAACGTCGGCAAGCCCGTCGTCGACCGCGCGAAGAAAGAGGTTCGCATCTCCATTCCCAACGGCCCGACGCTGGTGGCGCGGTACTTCGGCTCACAGGGTTGCGTCACGCTGCCACCGGGCAGGGACGATGTCTTCTTCAAGCCGGTGCCGGTCAAGAGCGCGCTCCCCGACCCCTCGACGCTGCCCTGGCCGATGGGCGACGTGCTGCCGGGCGGACCACTGCCAGCCGAGGTCGATGCAGCCAAGGTGGCCCAGGCCATCGAGACCGCTTTCGTCGTGCCGGATGCGTACACGTCGGCCTTCGTGGTCACGCACAAGGGACGCATCATTGCCGAGCACTACATGAACGGCATCGGTCCGACCACGCCGCTCGAGTCGTGGTCGATGGGCAAGAGCGTCGTCGCCACGATGATGGGGGTTCTGATACGGCAAGGCGCCTACACGCTCGACCAGCCGGCGCCGATTCCCGAATGGCAGGGTGCGGGCGACGGGCGCAAGCAGATCCGCATCTCCGACATCCTGCGCATGTCCAGCGGACTGCGCATCAAGGCGCCGGACGATCCGGACTTCAACCCCAACGGCACCTACCCCGACCACGTCTACTACTACACCGGCCGCATCGACGCGTTCAACTACGCGGCGACCCGGCCGCAGCAGTGGCCCGCCGGCGCGGTCGGCCGCTATCGCAACACCGACCCGGTACTGGCCAACTACCTGGTGCGCCTTGCGGTCGAGAAGCGGGGAGAAGACTATTACTCGTTTCCGCAGCGCGAGATCTTCGACAAGATCGGCATCCGCTCGATGACGATCGAGACCGACCCCTACGGCAACTTTCTCACGCAAGGCTACGACTTCATGTCGGCACGCGACTGGGCGCGCCTGGGCAATCTCTACCTGCAGGACGGCGTGTGGAACGGCGAGCGCGTCCTTCCCGAAGGCTTCGTCAAGTTCGTGAGCAGCGTCGCACCGGCCTGGGCGGCCGACAAGCGCCCGATCTACGGCGGCTTCTTCTGGATCAATGGCACGGGCACCCTTGCGGCCCCCACGGCCGCCTACTACATGCTCGGCGCAGGCGGGCAGTACGTGGTGGTGATCCCGTCGCACGATCTCGTCGTCGTGCGGCTGGGCCACTCGAAGGGCGAACGGTACTCGACGCCCACCCTGAACGGCGCGCTCTCTCTGCTGACAGTGGCCGTTCCCAGCGTGCGTTGACACCGACACGGAGCGGGCCGCCGCAGCGAAAGGTGTCCTCTGGCTCAGCGACCTCGCCCTGCTGTTCGCGCGCCTTCGGCCCAAGGGCGCGCGACCGCCGCTAGCGTTTCAGCCAGCCCAGCCCCTTCGCATGCAGGCTCTGCACATAGAGCCGCTCACGCGTCTCGGTCACGGCGGTCGTCTCGGGGTAGGCGCCCGTCGCGTCCTGCAGGCTCGCGAGCACCTTGCCGTCTTCGCTGAACGCCACCACGTGGCCGTAGGCCTTGGGCACCGGCCACAGCGCGCGAGGCAGGCGCATCGTCAAGCTGCGCAGGAACGGCTTGCCGGCGAGCTTGTCGATGGTCGGGTTGCGCGGCTTCACCAGGCCCACCCAGATCTTGCCATCGAGCCCGCGCATGAGGTTGTCGGGGTAGCCGGGCAGGTTGTCGAGCAGCACCGCGGCCTGCGGACTGTTGCCGGCAGCCACGTCGAGATTGCTGGCGTCGATGCCGATCTTCCAGACCCGGTACTTGCCGGTCTCGGCGACGAAGAGGCTCTTCTCGTCGGCGCTCAATGCGATGCCGTTCGCGAACGCCAGGCCGCGCGCGACCACGCGCGTCGTCTTGGTGGCCGGGTCGTAGGCCAGCACGCGGCCCGTGGCGGATTGCTCGAGGATGTCGAGCACGCTCGCCTCGAAGGTGCCGCCCCATTCGGCCGGCGAGAACCGCGTCGATGCATCGGTGAAATACATCGTGCCGCTGCGCGCCACCACCACGCCGTCGGCATAGCGGATCGGCTGGCCGTCGACCTGGTTGGTGAGCACGGTGATCTGCTTCGAAGGGCTCACCGACAACAGCCCCTTGATGGCGTCGGCCGCGATGAGATTGCCGCTCGCATCGAAGTCGAAACCGAGCACGCGCCCACCCGTGTTGACGAACACTTCCTGCGCGGTGCCGTCGAGCTTCATGCGAAGGATGTTGCCGCTCAGCACCGTGGTGTAGAGCTTGCCGTCGGGGCCGATGGCGATGTGCTCGGGGCCCTCCTCGCGGCCAAGGTCGATCATGTTGAGCTGGGCCAGATGGTCATTCACCGCGAAGGCGCCGGTGTAGCCGGGGTCGGCGGGAGCGGACCACACGACGGGCTTGACGGGGACGGGCCAGAGGGCGAGGTAGGCGATGGCTGCGAGCAGCAGGAGGCCGAGCAGGGCGAGGGTTTTCTTCAGCATGTGTCTGTTCTTCTTCGCTCTTGGAAGGAGGTGCGATTCTGGCTGTTTTCGCGGGGCTCAAGTAAGCTCGCGCACACACGCCCGGAGGCGGAGGAGACCGAACATGATGCGACTGCTCGTGATTGCGCTTTTGGCTTTCGGCGCCTGGAAAGGCTATGAGCACTACCAGGCGAAAAAACTTTCGGCCGTGCAAGGCGAGCAGCCGGCGGCGCTCAATTTCTCCAGCAAGCCCAGCGCTGCGCCTTCAACGGCGAGTTTCTCTTGCGATGGGCGCAAGTACTGCTCCCAGATGACCTCGTGCGCGGAGGCCACCTACTTTCTGAAGAATTGCCCCGGCGTGAAGATGGATGGGAACAACGACGGTGTGCCTTGCGAGCAGCAATGGTGTCGTTGAATCGAACAGGCCCTACCGCTCCGCCAACTCGGCCAGATACTGCCGCAGCAACGCAACCCGCTGCGGCCTGAAGCTGGCCCCCGTGGCCTGCACCTCCTGAATGCGCTCGGCGCGGAACATCCGGAAATCCTCGCGCAGGCAGCACCACGAAAGCACCACGAGCATCTTGTCGAGATACACGATCGCGAGCGGCCAGATCTTTCTTTCGGTGGCTTCGCCCTTCCTGTCGGCGTAGCGGATCAGCAGGGCTTCTTCGCGCCAGCAACCCTCGCGGATGACGCGCATGTCGGGAATGTGGGGCAGTGGCGGATAGCGCTGCTCGCCGTCGTCGAAGCGATGCACCTTGGAGACGGCATGAAGGATGTGCTGCTGGCTCGTCGACGGCAGCGTCGCCGCCACCTTGGCCAGCACGCCGGCGGCCGCCTTGGCCAGTGCCGGGTCGCCCATGTGCCGCACCTCGGCCAGGCCCAGCGCGAGCGCCTCGATCTCGATGCGGCTGAAGGCCTGCGGCGGAAGCGTGCCGTCTTCGATGAGGCAATAGCCGTAGCCGCGCTCCCCGCCGATGTCGGCACCGGCCGTGCGCAGGCTCTCGATGTCGCGGTAGATCGAGCGTACCGACACGCCCGTCTCCGCTGCCAGCACGGCGGCGGTGACGGGCGCGGGCAGCGTGCGCAGCGCCTGGAGCAGGCGGAAAAGACGATCGGGGCGGGCCATGGATTGCGGAGTTGGCGTCGGGGCGGGCGGGGTCAGCAACTGCCAGGAATTGGCAGGTGTGCTGGCTAGAGTAACAGCAGCAATTTCGCTAACCGTCATCCAAGAGAAAGAGAAAGCCAGCCATGTCAGTCAAAGCAGTGACCCATATCAATCTTCAAGGCAACGCCCGAGAGGCACTTGCGTTTTATCAATCCGTCTTCGGTGGGCAGATGCAGGTCGTCACGTACAAGGACATGGGGCACGTGCAAGACCCGGCCGATGCCGACCGCGTGGTGTGGGGCCAGGTCGCGGCCGACAGCGGGTTCTGCGTGATGGCGTTCGACGTGCCGGTGGGCACGCCGTGGAACCAGGGCGACAAGGCGTTCTACGTTTCGGTGCGCGGCGAGACGGCGCAAGAGATCGCTTCGTTGTGGGAGAAGCTGGCCGAGGGCTCGACGGTGCTGCAGCCGATTGCCGCTTCGCAGTGGTCCGCGCTGTACGGGATGTTGAAGGACCGGTTCGGGGTGGTGTGGGTGCTGGACGTGGCCGCGCAGTACAACCCGGCCTGAGCGGATCTTTTTTTCCTTTTGATCCTTCGGCTTTAGAAGCCGAACACCAGCAGCAGGTTGTTCGCGGGCATCGCATGCCGCTCGCGCAACGCGAGGCCTGCGCGGCGCGCCTCCGCCGCCACGTCGTCCAGGCGGCGGATGCCCCAAGCGGCATTGCGGGCGCGCAGGTCTTCGTCGAACGCCGTGTTGCTTGTCGCGGTCGGCACATCGACTTCGAGGTAAGGCCCGTAGGTGATCAGCAACCCGCCAGAGCGCAGATGCCGCGCGGCGCCTTGCATCAGGGCGGCGCATGTGGGCCACGGCGCGATGTGCAGCATGTTGGCGCAGTAGATGGCGTCGAACTTTTGTTCTTCGCCCTCGCCTCCTTCTCTTCCTACATCTTCCTTAGCGAACGCGTGGCCCTGCGACGGCCATTGAGGCGACATCACGTCCAGGAGGAGCGGTGGGCGGAGATTGGGGAGTGCGGCTTCTGCGACTCGGGCTGCGAGGGCGGGGAGCGTGCGGGGGTCTGCGTCGGTGGGTTGCCAGGTCCATTGGGGCATGGAGGTGGCGAAGAAGGCGGCGTGCTGGCCGGTGCCGGAAGCGATTTCCAGGACGGTGCCTTGCCCGCCGATGATGCGGGTCAGTGCATCGAGGATCGGCTGTTTGTTGCGGTCGGCGGCTGGGCTGTAGGGAAGGTCGGGCATTTGAAGAGAAAGCATCTAGCTGGAGTACCCGCGCGATGGCGGCGGCGCACTTCTTTTTTCAATCGCCACGGTCACATGCGCGTGAATCTTACAAGGCACCGAAGCACGAGGCGCGTGGCTTTCGACCTGAAGTACAAGACGGTCTTGCGGGCTATTTACCGGCTACGCAAGAGGCCGCTTCAGGCCGGCTGCTGATTTTTGGTGCCATGTGGTGAATGGGTACTATCGGCCAGAACCGGTCAGTCCGATCCCCCCGCAAATTCAACACCGCAATGGAACATTCTGACGAAGTAGTCATAGCCGACTTGCAGCGTGGCGGCATAGCGTGGAGACGGTACTTCGTGCTGAACGGACTGCTACCGTGCTACGAGAACGAGGCCGGTCAACTCATGGCACACATCATTGAGGACGATTCCCTCGCTCGGGCCACAAAGGACTTTCTCGTCCGTCAAGGCCAAGTAAGAACCTTGCCCACTAAGTCGTAGAACGGCCACAACCGGTCGCTCGCCGTGTTGGCACATTGCCGCCCAGGAGCGGACATTTTTTGCAACATAGATAAAGGAACTCCCGATGGTGAAGGTCGAACTTGCGGTTTACTCTGACGCTTCGAATCAAGCTGTTGTTCAAACGCCAGGTCGTAGGTTTCCCGGCTCTGTAATTCAAGGAGATTCACTGTCAATTCTTTGTGCGGACGCTCGGCAACTTTCTCAGTGGATTGAGGCGAATAGCGATGCGAACGACGATGTGCGTTGGCTGGCCCAAGGGCTGCAAGAGGCGCTGCTCTCCCGCCTGCTTCACTATCAGTCAACACTGAAGGAAAGCGGAATTGATTTGCCGTATATGAGAATCGCTGCGCCTTCTGATCTAGTTGTCCTGGTCGAACAGGACGCTGCCAGCGATCAATGAAGCGGGCCGACGGTACGATGTTCGTGTACGGACAATTGCAAACCTCCGACTACCAACGCAATTGCTATGCCTCGACCACTTTCTGCAGCACGCGAGCGCGAGTTTCAAGAACTCTATGCTTTCGTCGACTTCTACTCCACGCAGGTCACAAAACCTGTCGCAAATTCACCGAAGATGGCGGACGTTTGCATCGACATCATCGAGAAGTATGGAAGGTCGAAAGCGCTTGAAGGCTTGCGCATGGCGACCAATGACATTCTCGAAGAACTAGGCCGCATTCCGTCAGAACAAGTCGAGTCTCTCGACGAAGCCTTTCGCAGGGTTGGGTTGGTCTCCTTGTCAGAGCTTCGGCGTAGGTACTCGTCTTCATTCAAACGAATCGTCAAAGTCCTAGCGGTTGAACGTCGGCAAAGGAGGACGTCCACCGTCTGCTTCGGGCCCAATGCGGTCCTCTGACATTGTCCAAACCTGCCTGTCATCGCGTCAAAGCTAATCGCCATCTCCTTCCACGCATTGTCTAGCCAGGCACGCTGAAAAAAATCCAGCCATGTCCGCCGCTTTAGTCCCACGCCCCCAGTGCACCGCGTGCCTGCGCCCGCTCAGCGCCTGCATTTGCCGCTGGATCGCGCCCACCGCCCACACGGTGGAGGTACTGGTGCTACAGCACCCGCTGGAGATACACCAGGCCAAAGGCAGTGCCCGCCTGCTGCACCTCAGCTTGGCGCACTGCCGCTTGGTGGTGGGTGAATCATTTGCGGTGCCGGTCTGGCCGGTGGACGGCAAGCACACGCTGCTGCTGTACCCGGACAGTCTGCAAGATACCGCCCCGGACCTGCGGGTCCCACCCCCGCCACCGCCCGAGTGGCCGCAGGCCCCATCGCGCCTGCGCCTGGTCGTGCTGGACGGCACCTGGCGCAAAAGCCGAAAGATGCTCTACCAAAGCCCGCCACTGCAACAGTTGCCCCGATTGGCCCTGCGCAACCTGCCGCCTTCTCACTACCGTGTCCGCAAAGCCCATGGGCCCGATCAACTGTCCACGCTGGAGGCGACCTGCTACGCGTTGGGCCAACTGGAAGGCGGTGCGGCGCGGTTCCAGCCCTTGTTGGATGCCTTCGACGGGTTTGTAGAGCACTTGGCGCAGGCTGGCGGACAGCGAAACGCGCAAACTGGCGAGCCCTGCCCTCGAGCAAGGTTGCGAGGTTCATTCAAGTGACCAGCTAAATGGCAGGTTTTGGCCGTCAGGCGACTTGGCATGAAGGCTGGAAATGCAGTCTCCATAAAACTCCTCCGTATCCCAGTCATCTTGCAACGCCTCGAGGTAGTGCCTCTGTAAACCTGCTCCGCTCGCCCGTCATTGCTGTCCACAGCCCGGTGGGATGACCGCTCGAACCCTTGTTGCACGTTCGGCCAGCGGAGCGCATGCATGCACAGCTCAACAAACTCCGTCGGGGAGTCCCCGCCCCTATGAAGGAAGGCTTCCTCGAAGTCCGCTCGACGGTCTGAGTTGGCCTTGATGATTTCAAGTGCGTCGCTTGTGAACGGGAGCACATCAGGCGCATTCCCGTTGCCTCGATTTCTGCGTTCGCCGCCTCCGCAGGTCGCGAACGTCATAGCGAGCCCCGTTCAAAATCCAAGGTGGGCGCCAAGCCGGAATGAACATTGGCGCCCCGAGCCCTTACCCGATCGGCCCCACCTCCTGATACAGCGCCCTCGCCTCCTGCGCGAGATCAGAAGCAAGCCATACCAGGTTCTCCCGATGCGCGGGCCCCACCTCTTCGAACCACCCATTGTCGGAGCCATAACAGCACCACAGCAGCGTGTGCAGTTGCTCCAGCTTGTTCTCAAGTAGATCCGATGCAGTTTGTGCGGATGTGTTGGGAGAGTCCTGCCCGGGGCCCCGGGACATAATTCGATCAGCCATGTGGTGTGCTTTCGTTAAAAGGTTGTGCACGTCATTTGGTTAGACGGTCACGGTGTTCGCGCACCGTGGCCGTCGCCTTTTGTGCCTCACGTTCGCATCGCTGCTCATCGCCGCGACAGCCCGCCGTGAAGCGAAGCGGTTCATCTGCTCATTGGTCTCTTTGGTCGATGGTGTTGATTTGTGCTGCCTTCGTCGCCCACGAGGTGGGCCGCCGGGTCACAAGGGCATTCACTGTAGAGAACCCCAGCCCCGCGCAGCAAAAAAATCTGCCGAGTAGTTCTCGAATTGGGCAGCTATTCACGGCGCAAAAGCGGCAATACACAAAGCCCTGACAGTGAGCTTCTGCAGTTCACTTTTCGCAGCATCGGCGGCAGCAAAAGACGGCGCGTCCGCCACAGGCAATCAGCCAGCCGCGATCGATCGACCAACCAACCAGCCAATCACCCCTGCCCGAACTCCCGCGCATGCTCCACCGCGTACTTGATGAGCTCCGCCTGCCCTTCGATGCCCAGCCGCCGCTTGATGCTCTGGCGGTGCGCCTCCACCGTGCGCACGCTCAGGCCCAGGTCGCGTGCAATCTGCTTGCTCGATTCGCCCCGGCCAAGCGCGGTGAGGATCTCGCTCTCGCGCGGCGTGAGCAGCGGGCGCGGCGCCTGGTTGCGAAAGAGCTTCTTCGAGACGGCCGGACTGAGGAACGTGCCGCCCGCCGACACCGCCTCGATGGCGGCCACGATCTCGGCCGCGGGCGCGTCCTTCAGCACGTAGCCGCGCGCGCCCACCTGCATGGCCTTCTGCACGTACTCGGGGTTGTCGTACATGCTGAGCATCACGATGTGCGGCGCGGGATGCGATGGCGCTTGGGGTTGATCGCGTTGCAGCACCAGCGCGGCAAGGTCGATGCCGTTCATGTCCTTCATGCCGACATCGACCAGCATGAGGTCGCACCGCAGCGTGTCCAGGAGCGCGAGCGCCTCGGCGCCGCTGCCGGCCTCGCCGACGATCTCCAGGTTGGGCATGGCGCCCAGGCGCGCGCGCAGGCCGTCGCGCACGAGCGGGTGGTCGTCCACGATGAAGAGGCGGATGGGCCCGGGTGGCTGCTGTGTGGGCGGCTGCGCTGGGGGTGGTGCTGCTGCTGTCGTCATTCGGATTCGGGCCTCGCGCTGCGGGCCGGCACCTCGGCCACGATGGATGTATGGCCGCGTCCCGAGCGCATCGCCAGGCGCCCGCCGATGGCCTCGATGCGCTCGCGCATGTTGCGCAGGCCAATGCCGTGGCGCGGGTCGAGCTGCATCGCCTCGACGTCGAAGCCCACGCCGTCGTCGCTCACCTCCAGGCGCACGGCGTCGTCGGTAAAGCCCAGCGAGATGTGCACGCGGTGCGCCTCGGCGTGCTTGCGCACGTTGGTGAGCGCCTCTTGCGTCACGCGAAAGAGCGCGGTCTTGGCCTCTTGCGACAGCTCGAAGGGCTCGCCCTCGACCATGATGGAAGCATCGATGCTGCCCTCTTCGCCGAACTCCTCGCCCAGGCGCTCCAGCGCGGCAGGGAGGCCGAGCGTGTCGAGCAGCGCGGGGCGCAGGCGGTGCGAGATGCGGCGCACTTCGGTGAGCGAATCATTCAGGCGCTGCAGCGCCTTGCCGAGCGCGGGCGGCGCGGCGTGGTGGTCGCGGCCGAGCGCATCGACGGCCGATTCGATCAGGAGCTTGGCCGACACCAGCGTCTGGCTGGTGCCGTCGTGCAGCTCGCGCGCGAGGTGGCCGCGCTCTTCTTCCTGCGACTGCACCACGCGGCGCGCCAGGAGCCGCAGCTTGGCTTCGGCCACGCGGTGTTCGCTCAGGTTCAGGAAGAGGCCCGCCGCGCTCACCACGCCCAGGCACAGCGCCGCGATGCCGGCAATCCACAGCAGCGTGGCGGTGACGTTGGCGTTCATCTGCTTGTCGAGCGCGTCCATGGTCGATTCGATGTCGTCCAGGTACAGGCCGGTGCCGACCATCCAGTTCCAGCGCGGCAGCGCCGTGACGTAGCCGAGCTTGGGCGCCATCTGCGCGCTGGAGGGCTTGCGCCATTCGTATTCGACGTAGGCGCCGCCGTTGTCCTTCGCGCCCTTGATGAGGTCCTGGATGGTGAAGCGCCCCTTCGAATCGCGCATGCCCCAGAGGTTCTGGCCGACCAGCTCGGGCTGGCGCGAATGCATGAGGGAGTTGCCTTCCAGGTCGTACACGAAGAAGTAGCCGTCGTCGCCGTAGTCGAGCGCGGCCAGGCGGCGCAGCGCCTCGTTGCGGGTGGCGTCGTCGTCCAGGCCCGAGTCGTACAGCGGGCGCAGGTTGCTCACGGCCAGCTCGACGTAGCTGCGCAGTTCGCTACGGCGCTGGGCCATGTAGCTGCGCTCGATGAGCGCGCGCTCGCGCTGCGCGAGGTCGTGCTCCTGGTGACGCACCGCGAGGGCCACGAGCACCAGTGCGACGAGCAGCGGGGCCACGGCCAGCGCGACGATCTTGGTGCGGAGGTTCATCGGGGGCGAAGCCTACCACCGGGGCCCGGCCGCGGGCGCTCCGGCTCAGCGTTCGAGGTGGGCCCGCGGCAGCACGCCACGCTCGCGCAGGGCTTCGAGCAGCGCCTCCTGGTCGGCACCGCCTTCGAGCAACAGGTCCAGGTTTTTCCCCGCCTTCGGCCGTATGGCCAGGAAGTCGAATTCGTAGCCGAGGCCACTGGCATGGCGATGGCTGGCGCGGGCGTCCCGCAGGTCGGAATGCCATGCGCCGTCGATGCTGCGCAGCCGCGTGCCGTCGAGTTCGAAGGCGCGCACCCGCGATTGCGACAGGATGCCGATCTGCGCAAAGGGAAAGGCCCAGACCAGCCACGCGATCATCGGCATCAGCACGCAGAGCGCCACCACGGTCTTCAGGAAGCCGACGTCGGGGGCGTACACGACCAACGCCACGCCCGCAGCGGCGGCGAGCGCATACCCCGCCACGATCCACGCGACAAAGCATCGCCAGCAGAAAACGATGGCGCGGCTTTGCAGGATGCCCGCAGGCATCGACCCCGCATCGCTCTTCAGCGCGAGGTAATGGTTGATGACCGGCGCCAGTTCATCGACGGGCGCCGTGAGCATCAGCTTGGCGAAGGGGCGGGTGTGAACGACCAGGTAGTTGTCGCTGTCGGGAATGCCTTCGATGGCCAGCACGTCGATCCAGCCCACATGGCCGAGCCCTTGCACCGACAGGCCGTTCTCGCCGATGTCGACCTGGGCGCTCCCGCTGAACGCCTTCGGCCGGCGCTTGACCGAGGCGAGCCAGCGCTCTTCGACCCAGATCCATGCAGCGGCAACGACGAGCAGGCCGACCATCCACACGGCAATGAGCACCAGCAGCGCGACGGTGCTCAGCACGGCGCGCCAACCGGTGGCGTCTTCGTCGAAGAGCCATGCGGTTCCCATCACCATGAGGAAGGAGTAGGCCGTGCAGAGCACCACGATCGCCCCGATGCCGCGGGCGTCCATCTGGGTGACGGGGATCGTTCGCGAGAAGACCGGTGAAGTCATGGCGTGCCGGCAGCAGCTACGCTTATCCGCCGACCACGGCGGGCAGGGGCCGGCGACGGAATTCGGTGAGGTACAGCAGCAACGCCAGCGACACGAACCCGCCGCCCAGCAGGCACAGCCCGGTCCAGCCATGGAACGCATACACCGCCGCCGCAATGCCCGAAGCGACGGCCGCGCAGATGAAGATGAACGTCATGAACAGGCCGTTGAGCCGGCCGCGCAGCTCGGGCGCGAGCATGAAGAGGCTGCGGAAATTCAGCACCTGGCACAGCTGCACCGCCCCATCGAGCAGGATGCCCGCCGCGACCAGCCCGGCCAGCGAATGGAAGTGCATCGACACGGCGCCGAGCACGAACGAGAGCAGCGCGACGACGATGGCCGCGCCCGTCGCGGGCCGCGTCAGCCCGCGGTCGGCCAGGCGGCCGGCCACTGGCGCGAGCAAGGCGCCCGCCGCACCCGCGAGTGCGAAGAGGCCGATGCCGCGTTGCCCCATGCCGAACTCGTGCACCAGCGCCAGCGGCACGGCGGTCCAGAAGGCCTGGAAAGCCGCGAACATCATTCCCTGGTACCAGCCGCGCCGGCGCAGGAGCGGCGTGTTCCACACGATGCCGGGCAGCGACGCCATGGTTCGCGCATAGCCGACCGACGCGTGCGGCCTGCGCTCGGGCAGCACGCGCCACAGCACGGCGATGAGCGTGGCCATCAGCACGGCCGAGATCCAGAAGAGCGCGCGCCAGCCGAGGCTCGCGGCCACCATGCTGGCGAAGGGGCGCGACAGCATGATCCCGCCCAGGAGGCCCGCCATGATGTTGCCGACCACCTTGCCACGCGTGGCCTCGGGCGCCAGGTGCGAGGCAAAGGGCAGCAGCACCTGCGCCGCGACCGCGCAGGCACCGACCACGAACGAAGCCGCCAGGAAAGTGGCGGCCGAGTTCGAGAGCGCGATGCCCACGAGCCCGGCGACCGCGCCGAACAGCGCGCCGATGACCAGCCGGCGGTTCTCGACGACGTCGGCCAGCGGCACCAGCAGCAGCAGGCCCGCGCCGTAGCCGAGCTGGGTCAACGTCATGATCAGGCCGGCCAGGCCGGCGTGAAGATCGAGCGCGTCGGAGATCGGGCCGATCAGCGGTTGGGCGTAGTAGATGTTGGCCACGCACAGGCCGCAGGCCACGGCGAAGACGAAGGTGAGCGCCGGGGTCAGCGTGGGGGCGGAGCCGGCGCCGCCATGGCTGGCACGGTGGGCCTTGTCGGCCCGGGCGATGGTCGCCGCGGTGGGGGTGGGAGCGTCGGGGAGTGGCACTGGAGGCCTCGGTAACTGGGCGAGCGGAGAGAACGGAAAGAGGGGGGTGCCAAGGGTTAACCCGGGCCCGGGGCACCTTAGCACGCGAGTTCGATTCCTGCAGGCGCAGGCTCAAACGTCGTGGGCCGTCAGTGAAGGCTGGTGGGCCGGCCCGCGGCCACCCAGGCGTCGAGCCCGCCGGTGAGCGGCAAGGCGCGCCGCGCCCCGCGCGCCAGCAGCACGCGCGCGGCCTGCGCGGCCGACACCTCGTTAGGGCAGTTGCAGTACAGCACCACGTCGCGGTTCGGATCGATCGCGAGGTCCAGGTGCCGGTGCTGCAGCGCCTTGAGCGTGTAGGGCAGCGCACCCGGAATGCGGCGCGGATCGACCTGCACGCCGGCCTTGCCGCGCACGTCGATGATGAGCGGAGGCGCGTCGCCGCTCAGCATGTCGTGCAGCTCGTCCACCGAGATGCGCGGCATGCCGGTCAGGCGCATGAACGCGCGGCGGCGCCAGTAGCGCACGGCCAGGATCACCAGCAGCAGCACCGCGACCGCGGCGGTGGCGATGCCGCCGGCCTGGGCCAGCACGGCGAGCACTTCCTGGATCTGGTCGCGGAAGACCCAGCCGAGGCCGAGGAACAGGCCCGTCCAGATGAGTGCGGCGCCCACGTCGAAGCCGATGAAGCGGCGCACCGACATGCCCAGCGCGCCGGCCATCGGCGGTGCCACCACCGACACGCCCGGCACGAACTTGGCCGCCACGAGCGACATGCCGCCCCAGTCGGTGATGAGCGATTCGCCGCGCCGCACGCACGAGTCGGGCGACAGCGTGATGCGGCACAGGAGGCGCATGAAGCGGTAGCCGAAACGGCGGCCCGCGTAGAACCATGCGCCGTCGCCCAGCAGGTTGGCGACGACCGCGGCGAGCACCACGCCGACGACCGACACATCGCCCGCCGCCAGCAGCGCGCCCGTGACCACCAGCACCGCGGCGGCCGGCACCGGCAGGCCCAGGCGTGCGGCAAAGCTGGCGACGAACACCACCAGGATCGCGTTCTGCACCAGCAGCGACATCAGCTGTGCCATGCCAGCCTTTCGGTCGATGCGCGAAGCAATTGCGGGGTGGGAGCGGGGTTCATGCGAACCCCGATTGTCCGGCATGGCCCAAGAACGTATCGCCCGACGGGCATTCCCGGGATACCGCGGAACCGGCCCTGCCGGGCCGCTGGTATCGACCCCGGTGAGGGGGTTGGCGGCCACGCGAAGAGGGCAAGCCTGGGGGAGTCAGCGTGCAACGCTGAAAGCGAAGGTGTTCACCCCGCCTTCGCTCGAAGCGCTGACCTGCCCGCCATGCATGCTGGCCACAGCCTTCACGATGGCCAGGCCCAGGCCGTGGCCGTGGTGCTCGCCGCTGTCGTTGCGCGAAGCGTCCACGCGGTAGAAGCGATCGAACAGGTGCTGCAGGTGCAGCTCGCCGATGGCCGCGCCGGGGTTCGACACGGCGATCCATGTCGCCTCGGGTTCCTCCCGCAGCGTGACGGTGATCTGCGCGCCCGGCTGCGAGTGCTCGATGGCGTTCTGCAGCAGGTTCGACATGGCGCGGCGGAACAGCGCGCTCTCCAGCCGCGCCTCGGCCTGCACGTCGCCCGCGATGCCGACCTGCGAGCCGCTCTCGTCGAGCACGAACTCGAAGAAGTCGATGGTCTTGCGCACCTCCTCTGCCACGGGCGTGAGCACGAGGCCGGTGGCCACCTCGCCGCGGTCGGCCCGCGCGAGAAAGAGCATGTCGTTGACGATGGAGCGCAGCCGCTCCAGGTCTTCGAGGTTGGCCTGCAGCACCTCCTCGAAATCGCCCGCGCTGCGCTGGCGCGAGAGCGCGACCTGCGTGCTGCCGATGAGGTTGGCCAGCGGCGTGCGCAGCTCGTGCGCCACGTCGGCGTTGAAGGCCTCCAGCTGGCCGTACGCCTCTTCGAGCCGGGCGAGCGCGCCGTTGAAGGCCTCGGCGAGCGCCGAGAGTTCGACCGGCAGCGCCGTGGTCTGCAGGCGCTGCGACAGCGTCTTGGGCCGAAGCGCCTGCGCCTCGCCCGACAGGCGCTCCAGCGGCCGCAGCCCGAGGCGCGCGATCCAGTAGCCCGCGAGCGCCACCACCAGCACGCCGCCCAGCCCGAGCGCGAGCAGCGCGGTCAGGAAGGTCTCGCGGGTGCGCTCGTAGGGCTCCGAGTTGCGCCCCACGATGAGCCGCACCGCCGGCCGGCTCTCGAACGGCGGTATGTGGACCGACAGCGTGCGGAACGGCCGCTCCTGCCCCGGCAAGACGATGTCGGTGCTGCGGCCGTTGGCCTCGCGGGTGAGGCCGTCGATTTCGGCGAGGCCCTTGCCGTACTGGAAGCGCGGGTCGTCGCTCAGCACCCAGAAGCGCACGCTGCCGTCCTCGGGCGTGAGCGCGTCCATGCGGGCCTGCACGCGCGACCAGCGCTCGGGCGTGCCGATGGCCTGGATCCAGAACTGCAGGCTCTTGACGGTGGTGTCGAGCTCCTCGTACTGGTGGCGCTCCAGCTCGCGCGCGAGCACGCCGTGCAGCGCGGCGCCGATGAGCGCGAAGGTGGCGAGCGCCGCCACCGCGAACATCGCCACCAGCCGCGCGGCGATGGAGCCCTTGGCGAGCTTCACGGGGCGCCGCCCTCCCCTTGCGCTTCGCTCTCGCCGCCTGCCGGGGCGTCTCGCAGTTCCATCACGTAGCCCATGCCGCGGATGGTGTGCAGCACCTTGGGGCTGAAGGGCGCATCGATCTTGTCGCGCAGCCGCTTGATGGCCACCTCGACCACGTTGGTGTTGCTGTCGAAGTTCATGTCCCACACCAGCTCGGCGATGGCGGTCTTGGAAAGGATTTCGCCCTGGCGGCGCGCCAGCACCGCGAGCAGCGCGAACTCCTTGGCTGTGAGGTCGATGCGCGTCGTGCCTCGAAACGCCTTGCGCGCGAGCAGGTCGATCTGCAGGTTGGCGATGCGCATTTGCACGGGCTCCTGCTTGCGCCCGCGGCGGTTGAGCGCCTGCAGGCGGGCGAGCAGTTCGAGGAACGAGAAGGGCTTGATGAGGTAGTCGTCCGCGCCTTCGTGCAGGCCCTTGATGCGGTCTTCGACGCGGTCGCGCGCGGTGAGCATGATGACCGGCGTTTCCTTGACGGCGCGCAGCGCCCGCAGCACCGCGAAGCCGTCCTGCCCCGGCAGCATGACGTCCAGCACGATCACGTCGTATTCGTGCGTGAGCGCCAGGTGCTGGCCGTCGATGCCGTTGTGCGCCATGTCGACGGTGCAGCCCTGCTCGGTCAGCCCCTTGGAGAGGTAGTCCGCGGTTCTCAGCTCGTCTTCGACAATCAGGATCTTCATGTGCTTGTCTCGCTCCATGTGGCGGGCACTCAGCCGTGCGCTTCGGCCACCGGCGGGGTCTCTTGCCCCTTGGCTTCCGCCTTGCGGGCCTTGCGCGCTTCCTTGCGGCGCAGGTACCAGTAGTGGGCGCGGTCCAGGTACAGGTAGACCACCGGCGTGGTGAACAGCGTGAGTGCCTGCGAGAGTATCAGCCCGCCGACCATCGCGTAGCCCAGCGGCCGGCGCAGCTCCGAGCCCGAGCCGTGGCCCAGCATCAGCGGCAGGCCCGAGAGCAGCGCGCACATCGTCGTCATCATGATCGGGCGGAAGCGCAACAGGCACGCCTGGTAGATCGCCTCCTGCGGCGCCATGCCCTGCTCGCGCTCGGCCTTGAGCGCGAAGTCGATCATCATGATCCCGTTCTTCTTCACGATGCCGATGAGCAGGATGATGCCGATGAGCGCGATCACGCTGAGGTCGTAGCCCCCCGCCATGAGGATCAGCAGCGCCCCCACCCCGGCCGAGGGCAGCGTCGAGAGAATCGTGAGCGGGTGGATGTAGCTCTCGTACAGGAGGCCCAGCACGATGTACACCGCCACCAGCGCCGCGGCAATGAGGTAGGGCTGCGACGAGAGCGAGTCCTGGAAGGCCTGCGCCGTGCCCTGGAACGAACCGCTGAGCGATTGCGGCAGGCCCATGTCGGCCTGCGCCTTGTTGATGGCATTCACCGCATCGCCCAGCGCATGGCCCGGCGCAAGGTTGAACGAGATCGTCACCGCCGGGAACTGGCCCTGGTGGCTGATCGAGAGGTACGCGGTCCTGCTGGTGTCCACCTTCACGAAGGTCGACAGCGGCACCTGCTGGCCGGTGAGCGGCGAGGTGAGGTAGAGCTTGCTGAAGAGTGCCGGGTCCTGCTGCAGCGCGGGCGTGACCTCCAGCACCACGTGGTAGCTGTTGAGCTGGGTGAAGTACTGCGCCACCTGCCGCTGGCCGATCGCGTCGTAGAGCGTCGCGTCGATGGTCGCGGGCGAAATGCCGAAGCTCGATGCCCGGTCGCGGTCGATCGTGAGCACGGCCGATGCGGCGGCGTTCTGCTGGTCCGAGGCGAGGTCGGTGATCTCGGGCAGCTCCCTGAACCGCGCGAGCAGCTTGGGCGCCCAGGTGTTGAGTTCGTCCAGGTTGGCGTCGGTCACCGTGTACTGGTATTGCGTGCGCGACGACCGGCCGCCCACGCGGATGTCCTGCCCGGCCTGCAGGAACAGGTTCACTCCCTGCACCTTGGCCAGCTGCGGGCGCAGCCGCGTGATGATCTCGTCGGCGGTCGCGCTGCGGCCCTCGTCCTTGGGTTTCAGGCTGATGAAGAAGTTGCCGGTGTTGTAGGTCGACGAACTTCCGTTCATGCCGAAGCCGGTCACGTCGGGGTCCTTGCGCACCACGTTGGCCAGCTCGAGCATGCGGGCGTTCATCGAGGCGAACGAGGCGTCCTGCGCCGACTCGGCAAAGCCCGAGATGAAGCCCGTGTCCTGCTGCGGGAAGAAGCCCTTGGGAATGACCATGAACAGGAAGCCCGTGGCCGCCACCGTGGCGATGAAGACCATCAGCGTGATGAACTGGTGATCGAGCACCACGTGCAGCCCGCGCTTGTAGCCATTGAGCATGGCGTCGAAGCCGCGCTCGAACAGCTGGTAGAGCCGGCCGTGCTGGCGGGCGTGCTCGTTCTTCAAGAAGCGCGAGCACAGCATCGGCGTGAGCGTGAGCGAGATGACCACCGACACCACGATGGTGAGCGTGACCGTCACCGCGAACTCGCGGAACAGCCGCCCCACGATGCCGCCCATGAGCAGCAGCGGAATGAACACCGCGATGAGCGACACCGAGATCGAGATGATCGTGAAGCCGATTTCGCCCGCGCCCTTGTACGCGGCCTCCAGCGGCGACATGCCCTCTTCCACGTAGCGGTAGATGTTCTCCAGCATCACGATGGCGTCGTCCACCACGAAGCCGACCGCGATGGTGAGCGCCATGAGCGAGAGGTTGTCCAGGCTGTACCCCAGCAGGTACATCACCGCCACCGTGCCCAGGAGCGCGAGCGGCACCGTCACGCTCGGAATCAGCGTGGCCGGCACGTTGCGCAGGAACACGAAGATCACGGCCACCACCAGCGCGATGGTCAGGAGCAGCGTGAACTCCACGTCCTTCACCGAGGCGCGGATGGTCTGGGTGCGGTCGATGATCGCGTTGACCTCGACCGTCGGCGGAATCGACGCCTTCAGGCGCGGCATCGCGGCGTTGATGCGGTCCACCGTCTCGATCACGTTGGCGCCGGGCTGCTTGGTGATGGCCAGCACGATGGAGCGGCCGTTCTGCACGGTGCTGCCCTCGGGCGCCGCGGCGCCGGCATAGGCCCAGCCGGCAATCTTCGCGTTCTCGGGGCCGTCGACCGCCACGCCGATGTCGCGCACGCGGATCGGCGCGCCGTTGCGGTAGGCCAGCAGCACGTCGTTCCAAGGCTGGGCCTTGAGCAGCTGGTCGTTGGTGTAGACGGTGAAGCTCTGGTTCGGCCCGTCGATCGTGCCCTTGGGCGCGTTCACCGTGGCCGACGCGAGCACGGTGCGCACGTCCTCCAGGCTGAGGCCCAGCCCGGCCATCTTGGTCGGGTCGAGCTGCACGCGCACCGCGGGCTTCTGCGCACCGCCGATGTTCACCAGGCCCACGCCCGCGATCTGCGAGATCTGCTGCGCGAGGATGTTGTCGGCGTAGTCGTTCACCTCGGTGAGCGGCAGCGTCTTCGATTGCACCGAGAGGATCAGGATCGGCGAGTCGGCCGGGTTCACCTTGCGGAACGTCGGCGGGCTCGGCAGGTTGGCCGGCAGCTGGCCGGTGGAGGCGTTGATGGCCGCCTGCACGTCGAGCGCGGCGGCATCGATGCTGCGGTCCAGGTCGAACTGCAGCGTGATCTGCGTGGAGCCCAGGCCGCTGGTCGAGGTCATCTGCGACAGGCCGGCAATGAGCGAGAACTGCCGCTCCAGCGGCTGCGCCACGTTGGACGCCATGGTCTCCGGGCTCGCGCCCGGCAGGTTGGCCGAGACCTGGATCGTCGGAAAGTCGACCTGCGGCAGCGGCGCCACCGGCAGCAGCGGAAATACCGCCGCACCGACCAGCAGGATGGCGAGCGCCAGCAGCGTGGTGCCGATCGGGCGCTTGATGAAGGCGGCGGAAATGCTCAATTGCCGCTCCCGCTGGGGGTCGTGCCGCTGGTGGTGGAGGCGGCGGCCGCCTTCCTGGCGGGCGGCGGCTCCACGATGCTGGAGCCGGGCTTGAGCTTGTACTGCCCATCGACCACCACGCGCTGGCCGGCTGCGAGGCCCTTGTCGATCACGGCCACGCCGTCGGCGATCTGCAGCACATGCACCGGCACGTTGCTGACCTTGTTCTCTGCATCGACCACCCAGATGTAGGTGCTGTCCTGGCCGCGCTGCACGGCGGCGGCGGGCACGGTGAGCGAATCGGGCCGGCGGTCCAGGTCCAGCCGCACGTTGACGTACTGGCCGGGCCACAGCGTGTGCTGCGGGTTGGCGAAGCTGCCCTTGAGCTGCACCGTGCCGTTGGTGGTGTCGATCTGGTTGTTCAGCAGGATGAGCTTGCCGGCGCCCAGCATCTGGTTGCCGGCGCGGTCGTAGGCCACCACCGCGAGCGGCTGGTTGCTCTGCTGCTGCACGCGGTTGATGTCCTGTACCGCCTCTTCGGGCAGCGTGAACTGCACCGCGATCGGGTCGATCTGGTTGATGACGACCAGGCCGGTGGCGTCGGCCGCATGCACGATGTTGCCCGGGTCCACCAGCCGCGCGCCGACGCGGCCGTTCATCGGCGAGACGATGCGGGTGAAGCTCAGTTGCACCTCGGCGTACTGCACCTGCGCGGCGTCGGTCTGCACGGTGGCGGCGAGCTGGTTGACGAGGGCCTTCTGCGTATCGACCTGCTGCTGCGTGGCGGCGTCCTGCGCGATCAACGTGGTGTAGCGCTTCAGGTCCGCGCGCGCGTTGGCCAGTTGCGCCTCGTCCTTCGCCTTGGTCGCCTGCGCCTGCGCGAGCTGCGCCTGCAGCGTGCGCGGGTCCAGCTGCGCGAGCAGTTGGCCGGCCTTCACGTCCTGCCCTTCGGTGAAGCCGACCTTGTCGAGCTGCCCGTCGATGCGCGCCTTGACGGTGACCGTGGCCATCGAGGCGACGGTGCCGATGCCCGAGCGGTAGACCTGCACGTTCTGCGGCGTGACGCGCGCGGTCGTCACCTGCACGGGAGGTGTTTTCGGTGCCTCGGGCTTGGCGCCGAAGGCGTTGTTGTGGTTGAGCGCCCAGGCGCCGCCGCCCAGCACGATCACGAGCGTGGCGGCCGCGACCCAGGTCGAGCGGCGCTGAAGAGGAGCTTGGGTTGTGGTCGTCGTCATGGCATCAATTTCCGGAAGTCGTTTCAGCAGCGGCAGCACTCCAGCCGCCGCCGGTGGCCGCGATCAGCGAGACGCTGGCCGCAAGCTGGCGGCCGAGCACCTGCGCGGCGGTGCGCTGGTTGGTGAGCGAAAGCTGCTGCGCCGTGACCACGCTCAGGTACGTGGCGGTGCCGGCGCGGTATTGGCTCAGCGCCAGGCGCTCTGCGAGTTGCGAGGCCTGCACGGCCTGCGCCTGCAGCGTGGATTCGCGGTCGAGCACGCGCAGCGCCGCGAGGTTGTCCTCGACCTGCTGGAAGCCGCCGAGCACGGTCTGCTTGTATTGAGCGACCGAGGCGTCGTAGGCAGCCACGGCCTGGTCGGTGTGGGCCTTGCGCAGGCCCCCGTCGAACACCGTCTGCGCGAGCGCGGCGCCGAGCGACCACACGCGGCTCGGCGTGTTGAAGAGCGAGGCGAGATTGCCGGCGCTGAAGCCGCCGCTGGCGCTCAGCACGATCTGCGGGTAATACGCGGCCTTGGCCACGCCGATGTTGGCGTTGGCCGCCTGCACGCGGCGCTCGGCGCCCGCGATGTCGGGGCGGCGCTCGAGCAGTTCCGAAGGCAGGCCCGCGGGCGTGACCGGGAGCTGCACGCGCAGCGCGGCGGTGGACGAGAGCGAGGCGGGTGTCGCCTGTGCGGACGAAGCGAGCGGCGCGAGCGTGAACGATGCGGGCGCCTGCCCCGTCAGCACCGCGACGGCATGTTCGAGCTGGCTGCGCTGCGCTTCGAGATCGACGGCCTGCGCTTCGGCGGTCTTGAGCTGGCTCTCCGCGAGCGCCACGTCGGAGCGCAGCACCGTGCCTGCGGCGTACTGGTGCTGCGTGAGTTCGAGCGCCCGGGCGTAGGCCGCGGTGGTGCTGGCATACAGGTCGCGCTGCAGGTCGATGACGCGGATCTGCAGGTAGTCCTGCGCGAGCGTGGTCTGGATGCTCAGGCGCGCGCCGGCCAGGTCGTCGGCACTGGCCTGTGCGTCGGCATTGCCGGCCTCGACCGAGCGGCGCACGGCGCCCCAGAGGTCGGGCTCCCAGCTGGCCGCGAGGCCCAGCGTGTCGGTGCTGGCGCGCTTGATGGCGCCGGTGCTGTTGGTCTGGGCGCGGGTGGCGCCTGCGTCGAGGCCCACGGTCGGAAAGAAGCCCGCATGCGCCGCGGCTGCTATCGCCTGCGCCTCGCGGTACTGGGCTTCGGCGACGCGGATGTTCTGGTTGGCGGCGTTGGCCTGCACGACCAGCGCGTTCAGCGTGGTGTCGCCGTAGGCCTCCCACCAGGGGTGGCCGGCGTCGATCAGCTGCGGCGTGGCGGTCTTCCAAGGGCCGGCTTCCTTGTAGGCGACCGGCAGGTCCATGGAAGGCCGCACGTAGTCGGGGCCGACGGCGCAACCGGCGAGCAGCAGTGCGGCGAGGGCAACGGCTGTCGGTGCAAGCGCCCTGCGCGATGGGGAGTGGACAAGGGAGAGAACCATGGTGGGTTCACTCTAAGAACCCGGTTCCAACCCTTCGCTGTCGGTTAACTGACAGTTCTGACAGTTTCGGTTTCGCTCCCTCCCCTTCCGGGGGAGGGCTGGGGTGGGGGCTCGCGGCCTGTCAAACATCAGCAGCGGCTGTTCAAAG
>NZ_JXQQ01000119.1 GCF_000834655.1 Variovorax paradoxus | reverse complement strand
GATAGCCTGTCGACGTCGACGTCCAGCGGTCTGAGCACCGCGACGAGCGGCATCTCGAGCCTCTCGACTGGCCTCAGCTCGACCAACAGCAGCGTGAGCAGCCTGTCCACCTCGACCTCGTCTGGCCTGAGCACGGCGACGAGCGGCATCTCGAGCCTCTCGACCGGCCTCAGCTCGACCAACAGCAGCGTGAGCAGCCTGTCCACCTCGACCTCGTCCGGCCTGAGCACCGCCACCAGCGGCATCTCGAGCCTCTCGACCGGCCTCAGCACGACAGACAGCACCGTCAGCAGCCTCTCGACCTCCACGTCGTCCGGCTTGAGCACGGCAACGAGCAGCATCGGCAGCCTCTCCACGGGCTTGAGCACTGCGACCAGCGGCATCGGCAGCCTTTCCATCGGCCTGAGCACCGCGTTCAGTGGCATCGGCAGCCTGTCTACGGGCCTGAGCACCGCGACCAGCGGCATCGCCAGCCTCTCCACAGGCCTGAGCACCGCCACCAGCGGTATCTCGAGCCTGTCCACGGGCCTGAGCACGACGAACAGCAACGTGAGCAGCCTCTCGAGCTCCACCTCGAGCGGCCTGAGCACCGCCACGAGCAGCATCAACAGCCTGTCGACCTCGACGTCTTCCGGCCTGAGCACGGTCACCAGCAGCGTCGACAGCCTCTCGACCTCCACGTCCAGCGGCCTGAGCACTGCCACGAGCAGCATCAACAGCCTGTCGACGGGCCTGAGCACCGTGACCAGCAGCGTCGACAGCCTGTCGACCGGCCTGAGCACGACGAACAGCAACGTCAACAGCCTGTCGACCTCGACGTCGAGCGGCCTGAGCACTGCCACCAGCAGCATCTCGAGCCTGTCCACCGGCCTGAGCACGACGGACAGCAACCTGGCCAGCCTGTCCACCAGCGTGGGCGGCGCGACCAGCGGCATCGCGAGCCTGTCGAGCTCCACCTCCACAGGGCTGAGCACCGCCACAAGCAGCATCAGCAGCCTGAGCACGACGGTCAACACGATCAACGACAAGGGCACCAAGTACTTCCACGCCAATTCGACGGCCGGTGATTCGGTGGCCAGCGGTGCGGAAGCCGTGGCGATCGGCCCGCAGTCGTTGGCCAGCGGCGCCAACTCCTTCGCCGCCGGCAACGGCGCGAAGGCGACGGCCGACGGTGCGGTGGCGGTGGGCTTCGGCGCACAAGCGACGGGTGCCAACGCCATTGCCATCGGCACCGGCGCATTGGCCACGGGCTCGCAGGCCATCGGTGCCAACGCCCGTGCAGGTGGCGGCGGCGTGGCGCTGGGCGACAACGCGGATGCGGGCGGCACGCCGCTGAGCCAGGCGCAGAACGTCTCCAAGGGCACGGCGATCGGCTTCGGCGCGGTGGTGCAGCAAAGCGGCGGCGTCGCACTGGGCTCGGGCTCGGTGGCATCGACCGCGGCAGGCGCGGCCGGCTATATCCCCGGCAGCGCGAATGCGCAGCAGGAAGCGGCCATCCGGGCCACGACCAGCACGCAGGCCGCGGTGTCCGTGGGCGACGCAGCCAACGGCCAGTTCCGCCAGATCACGGGCGTTGCAGCCGGCTCGGCCGACAGCGATGCGACCAACGTCGCACAGCTGAAGGCAGCCGCCGCATCGGCCAAGGCCAGCAGCGTGCAGTACGCGACCAACCCCGACGGGACGGTCAACTACAACCAGATCACGCTGGGTGCGGGCCAGGCACCGGGCGGCACGCGCATCAGCAACGTGGCGCCGGGCATCCTGCCGAACGACGCGGTCAACGTGCAGCAGCTGAACCAGGTGCAGAGCCAGGTCGGCGACGTGGCGCGCATCGCCTACTCGGGCTCCGCGATGGCCTTCGCGATGTCGGGCACCTACCTGCCGACGCTCTACCCGGGCGAGAAGACCGTGGGCGTGGGCTTCGGCAGCTACAAGGGCTACAGCGCCGTGGCGCTGACCTTCAAGGCGCTGTCGGACGACGGCAAGATGTCCTGGGGCGCGGGTCTCTCGACCACCGGCAAGGAATGGGGCGTCAACGCCGGTATCGGCTGGAAGTGGAAATAAGCCACTGAACCGGCGTTGCGTCAGCAACGTGGCTCCCGTGCCGATGGTGCGGGAGCCATTTTTTTTGGTACACACTCACCCCCATGCGCATAGGTATTTCAGTCCTCACCCACGCGGGGCAGAACATCTGGGAAAACGGAATGGGGCAGAACGTCCTGTTCCTGGCCCGGCTGCTGCAACGCATCGACTTCGTCGAATCCGTCACGCTCGTCGATGCGGGCGACCAGCAGGCGATGCCGCCGCAGGTCGACCTGTCCGCGATGGGCCTTGCGTTCGGCCGCGCCCGCGAGCTGACCGATGCGCTGGACGTGGTCATCGAGATGGCCGGCGCCCTCGACGTGCAGTGGCTCTCCTATTTCCGCGCCTGCGGTGGGCGCTCGGTCTTTCATTGCGTGGGACAGCCCTTCGTGGCGCTGGCCGAGCCGATCGTGTTCAGCGACAAGGGCCACTTCAGCAAGCCTGACCGTTGCGACGAGGTGTGGCTCCTGCCCAAGGATGCGGTCTTTGCCCCGATGATGCGAACCCTGCACCGCCGCCCGGTGCACGAGGTGCCCTACCTCTGGTCGCCGCAGTTCCTGGCCCAGCGCGTGGCCGAGGTCGAGGCGTCGGGCTACCGGTTCGGCTACACGCCGCGCAGCGCGGAGCAGCCCGGGTTCCGCGTGGCGATCTTCGAGCCCAACATCTCGGTGGTGAAGTCCAGCAGCGTGCCCATGCTGATCTGCGACGAGGCCTACCGTGCCGACCCGAACGCCCTTGCCTCGATGCAGGTGCTCAACACCCTGCACCTGAAGGACCATCCGACGATGCTTTACATGGCCAACTCGCTGGACATCGTGCGCCAGCACAAGGCCATCTTCCATGGCCGGCACGATTTCGCGGGATTCATGGTGCAGTTTGCCGATGCGGTGGTGTCGCACCAGTGGCAGAACGACCAGAACTACAGCTACCTCGACGCGCTGTACGGCAACTATCCGCTCGTGCACAACTCGCCGTGGCTGCGCGATGCCGGCTACTACTACCCCGACTTCGACATCGCCGCCGGCGCAGAGCAACTGCTGCAGGCGGTGCGCGGGCACGATGCGCAACTGGACGACTACCGCGCACGCAGCCAGCGCATGTTCGATGCGATCGATCCGCTCGCCGAGGCGAACATCGATGGCTATGCGCAGCGCCTGCTGCACCTCGTGGGCGGCGACCCCGCATTCCGGGCCGATGGCGTGAGGGCCGCATGAGCGCAGCGATGCAGAACACGCAGAACAACCCATCGTCCACCGCCATGCCCGGGAAGCTCAGGGTCGGCGTTTCCATCTTCATCCGCAAGGGCGAGCAGAGCCTCTGGGAAAACGGCGTCTACCAGAACTGCCTGTTCCTCGTGATGCTGCTGATGCGCTCGCCGCGAGTGGCGAGCACCGTGCTTGTGGCGGGCGGCGGCGACGGCGGCCCGGCGGACGCCACCAACTTCCTGGCCGATTCGCCCGTGCCGATCATCGACATGGCGACCGCCGCGCAGGAGCTCGATCTCATGATCGAGATGAGCGCGCAGCTGGCGCGCGAGTGGTCGGAAGCGTTCAAGGCGCGGGGCGGCAAGATCGTCTCCATGCGCGTGGGCAACGACTACGTGATCGACATCGAGCGGATGATCTTCGACAAGCCGCACGGCATGCTGGTCTCGGGCGCGCCCTACGACGAGGTGTGGACGCTGCCCGAGTACGAAGTCTCGTGCAAGCCGTACTTCGCCAGTACCTTCCGCGCCCCGGTGCGGCTGATGCCGCACCTGTGGAGCCCGATGGTGCTGCAGAAGGCCATGGCACGCGCCGGAACCAACGACGACGGCAGCGGCAAGCGCTTCGACTACGAACCCGGGCGCAAGCGCTGGCGTGTCGCGATCTTCGAACCCAACATCTGCATGGTGAAGACCAGCTTCATCCCCATGCTCGGCTGCGAGGCAGCGCACCGCGCGCAGCCGCGGCTCCTGGAGCGGGTGTGGGTCTACAACAGCTTCCACCTGAAAGAGAAGCCGCTTTTCGTCGGCTTTGCGCAGAGCCTGGACATCGTGCAGCACGGCCTGGCCACCTTCGAGGGGCGGTTTCCGCTGTACCAGGTGCTGCCGGGCAACGTCGATGCAGTCTTCGCGCACCACTGGGAGAACGCGCAGAACTACCTCTACTACGAGGCGCTCTACGGGGGCTACCCGCTCGTCCACAACTCGCACCTTATCGGCGACTGCGGCTACCGCTACCACGGCTTCGACTGCGAGGAGGGCGGCCGCGCGCTGCAGCAGGCCTTTGCCGAGCACGATGCGAACCTTCCGGCCTACCGCGAGCGCGCGCGCCGGCTCCTCGCGAAGCTGGACCCCGAAGGCGAGGAGAACGTGCGCATCTACACCGCAGCCATCGAGAACCTCTACGCGTGAGAGACCGAGGAAGAGACACCGCATGAAAACATCGACACAACGGTTCGCGCGGCTCCTGCCTGCCGTGGCTGCCTGGGCCCTGGCCGGCACCGCACTCGCGCAAGGCGTGCTGGTGCCCCAGGCGCCGGCCGCGCCGCCGCAGGACACGCTCACGCGCGCTGCCACCAGCGTGGGCATCAAGCGCTGCCTGCCCGCCATCACCCGGCTCGCGACGCTCACCGTGCAGGGCAGCCGTGGCCACGACGTTCTGCTCGACTGGGACCGCAAGCGCCCCGACGAAGGCCCGATGTTCTCGCTGGTCGGCATCCAGTACCCGAACGCCGGCGTGGCGGCCTCGATCACCGCGATTCCCGGCGACAGCGGTAGCTGCACCGTGTCGGCCGAGCGCATCTCGGTCGCGCCCTTCACCTGCGCGAGCGTGGCCGAGCAGGAACTCAAGAACTACAAGATGACGCGCCTCCTGCCCATCTACGCGGTCTACACCGACGACAAGGAGCCGACCTCGTCGGTCTCGCTGATCGATTCGCCACCGGGCTGCCTCGTGATCCGCCGCTACGTCGAATACGGCTGGCGCGACCCGTCGGCGCCTGCCGCAGCGCCGGCGTCCGCCGCACCGGCCGCGCCCGCCGGCCAGGCACCCAAGCGCCGCTAGCCAGGGGAGCCAGGGCCTCCTCCAGCGCCCCGGGCGCGCCCGAATCCGACACGCACGGACGCCCTTGGCCGGCCTCGCGCAGGCGAGGCGCGACCCAAGAATGGGCTCGATCCGCGCATCCGTCGCGGCGAAGGAGACCCCATGCCTCTGGCTTCACTGATTGGCCGATGGGCCATGCAGCCCTTCTCGAAGGCGCTGCCGCCGCTGGGAGACACCGAGCGCGCCGCGCTGGAGGCCGGCACCGTGGGGTTCGAGGGCCAGCTCTTCGCAGGCCGTCCGGATTTCGATGTGCTCACGGCGATGGGGCCCAACCAGCTCACCGAACGCGAGCAGGCCTTCCTGCACAACGAGGTTCGCATGCTGTGCCACATGCTGGACGACCACGCCATCGACCAGGCACACGACCTGCCCCCCGAGGTGTGGCGTTTCCTGCGGGAGAAGCGCTTTTTCGGAATGATCATTCCCGAGGAGTTCGGCGGCCTCGGCTTCGGCCACTACGCGCATGCGACGGTGGTCGCGCGCATCGCCACCGTCAACGTGGCCACGGCCGTCACGGTGATGGTGCCCAACTCGCTCGGCCCTGCCGAACTGCTGCTGCGCTACGGCACCGACGCGCAGAAGGAGCATTACCTGCCGCGCCTGGCCGATGGCCGCGAGCTGCCGTGCTTCGGGTTGACCTCGCCCTATGCCGGCTCCGACGCGGCATCGATTCCCGATCGCGGCGTGATCGTGGAGCGCGAGTTCAACGGCCGGTTGACGCGCGGTTTCCTGGTCGATTTCGACAAGCGCTACATCACGCTCGCGCCGGTCGCCACGGTGGTGGGCCTGGCCTTCCACGCCGTCGACGAGAGCCGGCCCGAAGGCCAGCGCGAGCTAGGCATCACCTGCGCGCTGATCCCCGTGCCGCACCAGGGCATGGAGATCGGCCGGCGCCATCGCCCGATGGACAGCGCCTTCATGAACGGCCCGATCCACGGGCGCCAGGTCTTCGTGCCGATGGACTGGATCATCGGTGGCGAAAAGCAGGTCGGCCAGGGCTGGCGCATGCTGATGGAGTGCCTGGCCGCGGGCCGCGCCATCTCGCTGCCCGCGCTCGGCTCGTCGATGCAGCAGACGGCGCTGTACGTGAGCAACGGCTACGGGCAGATCCGCGAGCAGTTCGGCCTGCCGGTGGGCAAGTTCCACGCGATTGCGGGGCTGGTCGCCCAGATGTCGGCCGAGCTCTACGCGAGCGATGCCGCGCGCCGCTTCACGGCCGCCGCGCTCGACAAGGGCGAGCGGCCCAGCGTGGCGAGCGCCATCCTCAAGGTCCAGCTGACCGAGGCCGGGCGCCGCGCGGTCAACCACGGCATGGACATCCTCGGCGGCAAGGGCATCATCTCGGGCCCTTCGAACCTGCTGGGCGTGGCTTACCGGCAGGCGCCGATCGCCATCACGGTGGAGGGCGCGAACATCCTCACGCGCGCGCTCATCGTGTTCGGGCAAGGGGCGGTGCGCTGCCATCCGCATGTGCTCGACGAAATGGCGGCGGTGCAGGCGAACGACGAAACCGCGCTCGGCAAGGCCCTCATCGCCCATGGCAAGCACGTGATGGTCAACCTCTGGCACAGCCTTTTCGGTGCGCCGGTGCTGGGCACGCCGCCCGATGAACTCGAGCGCGAGGCGCGGCTCATCGCACGCATGAGCGCCAAGTACGCGCTCACCGCCGACCTCGCGATGGGAATGCTCGGCGGCAAGCTCAAGCGCATGGAGTTGCTGTCGGCGCGCCTGGGTGACGTGCTCGCGCACCTGTACCTGGCGAGCGCATGCGTGTGGCGGTACCGGGTCGATGCGGCGCCCGAGCTGCTGCCGTTCGCGCAGGCCGCGATCCGGCTGCAACTGGACGAGGCCGGCAAGATCCTGCGCGATCTCTACGCCAATCTGCCGACGGCCGGGCGGCGCGTGATCGGCGCGCTGGTGCTGCGCCGCACCGCACACCTGGCGCCGCTGCGCGATGTGCAGCTCATCGAACTCGCGGACCTGCTGCGCGCGAATCCGCGCATCGTCGAGCGCCTGGCGCCCGATCTCAGCGAACCGGCGGCCGGGGGCCTGCGCGACCTGATGCATGCGATGGAGCTGGGCGCGCAACTCGGCGACACGACGGCCGCGCTCAACAAGGTGCTGCGCCGCACGAATTCGCTCGAAGAGGCTGCTCGGTCGGCGCCTGACCCCGAACTCGCGCTGGCCTACTTGCGCGCCGCCGACAAGGTCATCCAGGTGGACGACTTCGAAGGCCCATCCGCGCAAAAGGCCAAGGGCGGCAACCTCATCCAGCCGCTTGCTTCGCCATTTCCGCCAGCGCCGCAGCCGTCTGCGCATCGGCCGGAAAGAACGACTCCACCGCCAGTTCCTGCAACGTGACATCGACGGGGGTGCCGAAGATCGTCGTGGTGCTGATGAAGCTCAGCACCCCGTTGGGCGTGACCAGCTGAAAGGGCACGACGACGCCGGAGAGGTCGGTGTCGGCCTTCGGCGCGTCGTGGCTCGCGTTGGGAGCGGGAAAGGCCTCCAGCTCGTCGTGCAGCGCCTGCAGCACCGCATCGCCCGTCGCGGCGATCTGCTGCTGAAGCCGCTCGAGCAGGTGGGCTCGCCACTGCGCGAAGTTCGCGATGCGCGAGGCGAGGCCGCCGGGGTGCATGCTCAGGCGCAGCACGTTGACCGGCGGCGCCACCAGCTCGGGCGCCGCGCCGGCCATGAGCATCGGCACCAGCGCGTTGTAGGCCACGAGGTTCCAGTGGCGATCGACGGCCAGCGCGGGGTAGGGCTCGTGGCCCTTGAGCACCAGATCGACGGCACGCCGCGCCGAAGCCAGCGCCGGGTCGTCGAGCGAGCGCTGGCGGTACATCGGCGCGAAGCCCGCGGCCACCAGCAGCGCATTGCGCTCCCGCAGCGGTACTTCCAGCCGCTCGGCCAGGCGCAGCACCATCTCGCGGCTGGGTGCGGCGCGCCCTGTTTCCACGTAGCTCAGGTGCCGGGTCGAGACCTCGGCCTCCTGCGCCAAGTCGAGCTGGCTCAGGCGCCGGTGGGTGCGCCAGTGCCGCAGGTGCGCGCCGAACGGATCTCGCGCGCCGGGCTGGCTGGCCTTGGACGAATGGGTGCTGCGGGTGGTGTTCATGGCCCGCATTCTGGCGCGGTGGGGGCGCCGCGCCATGACCTCCCAGGTCATCGACGCGATGCAGGCTCCGCGGAATCATTGGCTCCAACGCGGCAGGACTGGCTTGCGGCGTACCCACCCCAAGGAGATCCACATGTCCGTCTTCGCTTCCCCCCGCTTCCTGCCCAACGTGATGTGGGCCGACGCCGCCTCCTGCGCCGCGACCGGTGCGCTGCAGGTGGCATTCACAAACGCGCTGGCCGCGCTCACCGGGCTGCCCGCAGCGCTGCTGATGGGCACCGGCGTGTTCCTGCTGGCCTATGCCGCGCTCGCCGCCTTCATGGCCACCCGCGCCACGCCACCGCGCACGCTGATCGGGCTCGTGATTATCGGCAACTTCGGCTGGGCCGTGGCCTGCATTGCATTGCTGGTGAGCGGCATGTTCGCGGTCACTGCGCTGGGCATTGCCTGGGTGCTGGCGCAGGCGCTGTGCGTGGTCGTGCTGGCCGAGCTGCAATGGACGGGCCTGCGCCGCACGCGCAGCAGCGCGGGCATGGCGCTGGCCTGAACGCGAGAGGCGCGAGAGGCGAGAGGTGCCGGCAACGCCCGTCTACCCGGCATTTTTCGCCCTCAAGCGCCTCGCGCGGGAAGAGCTTGAGGGGGAAGACCGACTACAACAATTGACATTGATCCCCGCTATCCTTGAGGAGCTTCCACGAACAAACAGGAGTTCCTCTATGGCCAAAGCACCGGCTCACGCCTTTGCGTCCACTCTCAAGACCTTCAAGACCGCATCGGGCAAGTCCGGCAAATACTGGTCCCTGAAGGAGCTGGCCAAGCAATATCCCACCATCGACCGGCTGCCCGTGTCGATCCGCATCGTGCTCGAGTCGGTACTGCGCAATTGCGATGGCCAGAAGGTCTCGCCCAAGCATGTCGAAGAGCTGGCCCACTGGGCACCCAATGCGGAGCGCACCGACGAGATTCCGTTCGTCGTCACCCGCGTGGTGCTGCAGGACTTCACCGGCGTGCCGCTCCTGGCCGACCTGGCCGCCATGCGCAGCGTGGCCGCCAAGCTGAACAAGTCGCCCAAGACCATCGAGCCGCTGGTGCCGGTGGACCTGGTGGTCGACCACTCGGTGATGGTCGACTACTACGGCACCCCCAAGGCGCTGGACCTCAACATGAAGCTGGAGTTCCAGCGCAACAACGAGCGCTACCAGTTCATGAAGTGGGGCATGCAGGCCTTCGACACCTTCCGTGTCGTGCCGCCGGGCTTCGGCATCGTGCACCAGGTCAACCTCGAGTACTTTGCGCGCGGCGTCTACAAGAGCCCGCACGACAAGGCCGACACGCCCACCTACTACCCCGACTCGCTGGTGGGCACCGACAGCCACACGACCATGATCAACGGCATCGGCGTGGTCGGCTGGGGCGTGGGTGGCATCGAGGCCGAGGCCGCGATGCTGGGCCAGCCGGTCTACATGCTCACGCCCGACGTGGTGGGCTTCGAGCTCACCGGCAAGCTGCGCGAAGGCGTGACGGCAACCGACTTGGTGCTGTACGTCACCGCCATCCTGCGTACCGAAAAAGTGGTGGGCAAGTTCGTCGAATTCTTCGGCCCGGGCGCCGCATCGATCGCCGTGCCCGACCGCGCGACCATCGGCAACATGGCGCCCGAGTACGGCGCGACGATGGGCTTCTTCCCGGTCGACGAAATGACCGTGGCGTACTTCGAAGGCACCGGCCGCACCAAGGAGGAGGTCGAACGGTTCGAGGCCTACTACAAGGCGCAGGGCCTCTTCGGCATGCCCGCGCCGGGCGACATCGACTACACCAAGATCGTCAAGCTCGACCTGGGCACCGTGTCGCCGAGCCTGGCCGGCCCCAAGCGCCCGCAGGACCGCATCGACCTGGGCCACCTGGCCACCAAGTTCTCCGAGCTCTACAGCAAGCCCAACGACGCCAACGGCTTCAACCAGCCGGCCGAGAAGCTCAAGCAGCGCTATCCGTTGGTCACCGCCGCGCAGGGCAATGACGACGAGGCCGCCGCGCCGCCCGCGGGGTCGCCGCGCGAGCTGGTGGAGATGGTCGCCAACCGTTCGACCAAGGCCGCGGCGCACACGAGCGCGACTGCGCCTCCGGCGCCCAAGGGCCAGGTCACGATCGGCAACGGCGACGTGCTGATCGCCGCCATCACGTCGTGCACCAACACCTCCAACCCGAGCGTGATGCTCGCGGCCGGCCTCCTGGCCAAGAAGGCGGTGGAGGCGGGCCTCACGGTCAAGCCGCACATCAAGACCTCGCTCGCCCCGGGCTCGCGCATCGTCACCGAATACCTGGAGAACGCGGGCCTCCTGCCGTACCTGGAGAAGCTGGGCTTCTACCTCGCGGGCTACGGCTGCACCACCTGCATCGGCAACGCGGGCGACCTCACGCCCGAGATCAACGAAGCCATCACCAAGAACGACCTGATCGGCGCGGCCGTGCTCTCGGGCAACCGCAATTTCGAGGCGCGCATCCATCCGAACCTGAAGGCCAACTTCCTGGCCTCGCCGCCGCTGGTGGTGGCCTTCGCGATCGCGGGCAACGTGATGACCGACCTCATGACCGAGCCCGTGGGCAAGGGCAAGAACGGCAAGGACGTGTACCTGGGCGACATCTGGCCGACGCCGAAGGAAATCGACCAGAACCTGCGCTTTGCGATGAACGCCAAGTCGTTCCGCGCGAACTACGACAAGGTCAAGACCGATCCGGGCAAGTTCTGGAGCAGCATCAAGGGCACCGACGGCCAGGTGTACGACTGGCCCAAGTCGACCTACATCGCCGAGCCGCCGTTCTTCGAGGGCTTCAAGATGAAGCCGCACGCCACCGACGCGGGCTTCAAGAGCGCGCGGATCATGGCGCTCTTCGGCGACTCGATCACCACCGACCACATCTCGCCGGCCGGCTCGATCAAGGAAAGCTCGCCCGCAGGCATCTGGCTGAAGGCGCACGGCGTGCCCAAGGCCGACTTCAACAGCTACGGTTCGCGCCGCGGCAACCACGACGTGATGATGCGCGGCACCTTCGCCAACGTGCGCATCAAGAACCTGATGATTCCGCCGGACGCCAACGGCACGCAGGAAGAGGGCGGCGTCACGCTGTTCCAGCCGGGCAACCAGAAGATGTTCATCTACGACGCCGCCATGAAGTACATGGAAGAGGGCACCCCCACGGTGGTGTTCGGCGGCGAGGAATACGGCACGGGCTCCTCGCGCGACTGGGCCGCCAAGGGCACGCAGCTCCTGGGCATCAAGGCCGTCGTGGCGCGCAGCTTCGAGCGCATCCACCGCGCCAACCTGGTGGGCATGGGCGTGCTGCCGCTGCAGTTCCGCGGCGCCGATTCGTGGCAGACGCTGGGGCTCACGGGCGACGAGAAGATCGACGTGGTGATCGGCGGCGAACTCAAGCCGCAGATGGACGTGAAGCTGGTCGTGCACCGCCCTGACGGCACGCACCAGGAGGTGACGGTGCGCCTTCGCATCGACACCCCGATCGAGGTGGACTACTACAAGCACGGCGGCATCCTGCCGTTCGTGCTGCGGCAACTGCTCGCGGCCTGATCGCTTGATCCGCGTCGGGCTCATCTCCGACACCCACGGCCTGCTGCGCCTGCAGGCCGTGGCTGCCCTGCAAGGCAGCGATTTCATCGTGCATGGCGGAGACATCGGCGATGCCGGCATCCTTGAGGCGCTCGCGGCCATCGCACCGCTCACGGTCGTGCGGGGCAACAACGACCGCGAGCCTTGGGCCGATGGCATTCGCGAGACGGAATTCCTGAAGGTCGGCGGCGTGCTGGTCTTCGCGATCCACGATCTCTCTCGGATGGACATCGATCCCGCCGCGGCCGGCGTGCGCGTCGTGGTCTCGGGACATTCGCACAAGCCGAAGGTCGAGGAGCGGGGCGGCGTGCTCTACGTCAACCCGGGCAGCGCCGGCCCGCGCCGATTCAAATTGCCAATCGCCGTCGCCGAGCTCATCGTCGATGGCGATGCGGTGTCGGCGCGCATCGTCGAACTGGCCTTGGCCTGAATGGGCCGCGAGGGTGCCAATCCGCGTGGTCATAGGGCTTTAGTCAGGTGAATCCAATTGAGAATTGATAGCATCTAGGTTTTGCTTACAGGTGCGACCGGACATCCCGGACGCCGCCCCACCGTGCGAACCAACGATTTCGGCACCGCGCCGGCCTCCACCGCCGTCGCCCTGCGCCTCGACCAGCTTCCGAACAACCAATGGGCCACCGTGCTCGACGTGGCCCGCCCCGAGGCCGCGGAGGACCGCGAGCTCGTGCTGCGCCTGACCGAAATCGGCTTCGTTCCGGGCGAGGCGGTGCGCATCGTCGCCAGCGGCGTGCCGGGGCGCGAGCCCATCGCCGTGCGGCTGGGCCACACCACCTTCGCGCTGCGCCGCCACGAGGCCGCGCTGATCCACGTCACACCGGGAGCCGCCAACCATGGCTGAAGCCGTCATCCAGGGCCCCGGCGGTTTCGCCCCCACTGCCCAGCCGGGGCGCATCGCGCTGCTGGGCAACCCCAACTGCGGCAAGACCGCGCTTTTCAACCTCCTGACCGGCAGCCGCCAGAAGGTCGCCAACTACGCCGGCGTGACCGTCGAGCGCAAGGAGGGCACGCTGCGCACGCCCTCGGGCCGCCGCGTCTTCGTGCTCGACCTGCCGGGGGCCTACAGCCTGAATGCGCTCAGCGCCGACGAGGCCGTCACCCGCGACATCGTCACCGGCCAGAGCAACGAGGCGCTGCCCGACCTGCTCGTGTGCGTGACCGACGCCACCAACCTGCGCCTGAACCTGCGCCTTGTGCTCGAGGCCCGCAAGCTGGGCCTGCCGATGGTGGTGGCGCTCAACATGACCGACATGGCCAGGAAGCAGGGCATCGCGGTAGACACCGCCGTGCTCTCGCGCGAACTCGGCGTGCCGGTGATCGAGACGGTCGGCGTCCACACCGGCGGCGCGAAGAACCTGCTCGAGGCGCTCGATGCCCCGGTCGCTGCCGCCGCGCCGCAGCCCTGGCAGGCGCCGGGCCTGGACGACGTGCTCGCCACGCAACGCGAGGTGCGCCGCATCCTCGGCCTTGCAGTGAAGGAGCCGGTCGGCAGCCTCGCCACCAGCGACCGCATCGACCGCGTGGTGATGCATCCGCTCTGGGGCATGGTGGTGCTGGCCGTCACGATGTTCCTGATGTTCCAGGCCGTGTTCAGCTGGGCCAACGTGCCGATGGACGCCATCAAGGCCGGCACCGAGGCGCTCGGCGGCCTCATCAAGACCGTCATGCCCGAGGGCATGCTGCAGAGCCTCCTGGTCGACGGCGTGATCGCGGGCGTGGGCGGCGTGATCGTGTTCCTGCCGCAGATCCTGATCCTGTTCCTGTTCATCCTCGCGCTCGAGGACTCGGGCTACCTGCCGCGCGCGGCCTTCCTGCTCGACCGCGTGATGGGCACCGTGGGCCTGTCGGGGCGCTCGTTCATTCCGCTGCTCTCCAGCTTCGCCTGCGCCATTCCGGGCGTGATGGCCACGCGCACCATCAGCAACTGGCGCGACCGCATCACCACGATCATGATCGCGCCGCTCATGACCTGTTCGGCGCGCCTGCCGGTGTATGCGCTGCTGATCGCGGCCTTCATTCCGGCGCGCACCGTGGGCGGCGTCTTCAACCTGCAGGGGGTGGTGCTGTTCGCGCTGTACGTGTTCGGCATCGTCTCGGCGATGGCCGTGGCCTGGGTGATGAAGCGCTTTCGCGACAACGCGCAGCATTCGCCGCTCCTGATGGAGCTGCCCGCCTACCGCTGGCCGAACCTGCGCAACCTGGCGCTGGGCCTCTACGAGCGGGCGTGGATCTTCATCCAGCGCGTGGGCACGATCATCCTCACGCTCACGATCCTGCTGTGGTTCCTCTCGACCTTCCCGTCGCCGCCCGAAGGCGCTACCGGCCCGGCCATCCAGTACAGCCTGGCCGGCATGATCGGCCGCGGGCTCGAGGTCATCTTCGCGCCCATCGGCTTCAACTGGCAGATCTCGATCGCGCTGGTGCCCGGCATGGCGGCACGCGAAGTCGCGGTGGGCGCGCTGGGCACGGTGTATGCGCTCTCGGCCACCGGCGACGACGTGGCGGGCGCGCTGGAGCCGCTCATCGCCGGCAGCTGGTCGCTGGCGACGGCGCTGTCGCTCCTGGTCTGGTATGTGTTCGCGCCGCAATGCATCTCGACGCTGGCTGCCGTGAAGCGCGAGACGGCTTCGTGGAAGTACGTGTGGATCATGGCGGGCTACCTGTTCGCGCTCGCCTATGCCGCGTGCTTCATCACCTACCACGTTGCAGTGGCACTGGGCGCGGGTTAAAACCGTTCCTGACGCTGAAAGGTTTGAAGAAGAAATGACGCAACAACTGATCGTCGGATTGATCGTCGCAGCGGCCGCGTTCTACGCGGTCTGGCGCTGGATGCCCGCAGGCTGGCGGCGCAGCGCGGCCCACAAGCTGGCAGCCGGCACGCAGCGCGCCGGCCTCGTTGATCAGGAACGCGCCAACCAGCTGGCCGCCTCGCTCGCCAAGACCTCGGGTTGCGGCTCCTGCGACACCTGCGGCAGTTGCGCTCCCAAGAAACCCGGCAACACCCACGCCACGCAAGCCGACAAGGCCCTCTCGAACAATCGCTGAGTCGATGCCCACGCACATCCTCGTCGCCGGGGGCGGCATCGGGGGGCTGGCCACGGCGCTGGCGCTTTCGCGGGGCCGGCATCGCGCCGATGTCTTCGAGCAGGCGGCGGTCTTCGGCGAAATCGGCGCCGGCGTGCAGCTCGGTCCCAACGTGACGCGGCGCCTCCAGCAACTGGATCTCGGGCCGGGCCTCTCGAAGATCGCGGCGCGCCCCGACGCGCTGGTGGTCCGCAGCTGCGGCAGCGATGCCGTGCTGGGTCGTCTGCCGCTGGGCGATTCGATGCAGCAGCGCTACGGCGCCCCTTATTTCTGCGTACACCGTGCCGACCTGCATGCGCTGCTCCTCGATGCGGTGCGCGCGCGGGGCACCGGCACGCTGGTGACCGCGGCGCAGATCAGACAGGTCGAGACCAGCGATGACCTCGTGTGCGTCTCGAGCACCGATGCCCGCGCCTGGGAGGGCGAAGCGCTCGTGGGCGCCGACGGCCTCTGGAGCCTGGTGCGACGGCAACTCGACACCCCCTCGGCTGCGGAGCCGCCGCGCGTGACCGGCCACACGGCCTGGCGCGCATTGGCCCTGCAGTCCGACTTGCCGACAGCGTTGCGGCGCCAGCAGGTCGACGTGTGGCTGGGCCCGCATCTGCATGCCGTGGCGTACCCGGTGCGCGGCGGCGACTGGCTCAACGTCGTGGTGATCGCCGAATCCGCTCCGGCCGGCGATGCGCGCGACTGGGACCAGTCCAGCAGCATCGCGGCCCTGCAACAGGCCACGGGCCGCAGCGGCGGTGGCCTGCAGTCGTTGCTCGAAGCGATGCCCGGCTGGCGCGCCTGGTCGCTCAGCGATCGCGCGCCGCTGACCTCTGCCGCCGACATGGCACACGAGCGCGTCGCGCTGGTGGGCGACGCGGCGCACCCGATGGTGCCGTACCTTGCGCAGGGCGCCGGCATGGCGATCGAGGATGCGGTCGCGCTGGCCGATGCGCTGGGCGACGGCAGCGCGGCCGAGGTGCCTGCGGCCTTCGCGCGCTACGCCGAGGCGCGCTGGCAGCGCAATGCGCAGGTGCAGGCGCGCGCGCGGCGCAACGGCGAGGTCTTCCATGCGACCGGCGCCCTGCGCGTGGGGCGCGACCTTGCGATGCGCACGCTCGGCGCGCGCTTGCTCGACCAGCCCTGGTTGTACGGCGGTTGAGCCTTCGACCCTCAGAGCCTGAAGGCCTGCAGGTGCTCGATGCGTTCCGCCAGCCCTTCCGGCCCGAGGTAATGACCGAGCGAGCCATCGCGCACTTTCACGAGCGTCGTTTCCAGTTCCGCGAGCATCGCATCGCGTTCGGCAACGAAGGCTGGCGGCACATCGATGCCGGATTCCGTGCAGGCATCGGCGATCAGGTGCGCGCTCGCAGGCGCGCCACAGGCCGCGCACTTCACGATCGCGGCCACGCTCGGCTCCGCGCCATTGGCCAGCAGCGCGCTCGTGAGTTCGGGCCCGATCTGGCCATCGATGTTGCGCAGGGCATCGGCTGCCACCGGCGCGCCTGCGCGTACCAGCGCCGCAGTCGCTGCGAAGGCGCTCTGGCCCAGCGCGACGTCGGTCGCGAGGGCGCTGCCTTGCTGGGGCCCGTCGAAGCTCACGCCCGAGGCGGCCAACTCGGCCACCAGCGGCGCGTCGTCGGTCGCGATCGCATGGTGCAGCGCGGCGCGCGCGAGCGCCGGCTGATGGCGCAGCGTGCCGTCCGCGAGCGGCGTGCGCCAGTCGACCACGGCGCGGCAATAGAAGGTGACCAGCTTGTCCATCAGGTCGAGGTCCAGCCCGTGGTCCTGGTGGCGATCGTCCAGGTACTGCAGCAGGGCTTGGCCCGAGAAATAGTCGCTCGTGGGAGCCAGCGGGTCTTCGTTCAGGCGCAGCGCGGCGAAGGCGCCGTGCAGGTCGGGTGCGACGGTGCTCAGGGAGTCTTCGTGCAGTGCGTGCGTCCAGGCCGGCGGCAGGCCCTGCTTCCACGCGATGACCCGGCCGTAGGCCTCGCCGGGCTCGACCACGGTGTAGATGCGGTCGAGGTACTCGAAGCCGCCGAAGGGCAGGTGGGTGAGCTTGCCGCTCCAGGGCGTGCCGTTTTCTGCGGCGGCGTCTTCGGCCAGCTCCTGCTCATGCGCGATCCAGCCCTGAAGGTCGCGGTAGCCGTCGCTGCCGTCCCAGAAGATCTCCGACCAGCTCACACTCTCGATGTTGCCGTTCATCGGCAGCGCCAGGTCGTAGTCGAGGCGCCCGCCCGCCGTCTCCTGCCACAGCGCCACGAGTGCCTCGGGAATCGGTCCGGCGCAGAGCGCCTGCACGGCTGCAAGTTGCTGCGCCTGCATCGGCGGCTGCGCATCGAAGATCACGCGATCCGCGAACAGCACGACGCCGTGTGCCCGCAAGGTGGAGATCTCCTCGGGTGAGAACCGGATGTTGTGCATGGCAGTCGCCTCCTTCGTTGTTGCCAAAAATGTAGCGCTTTGCGTGGGCCTGGCAAGCACTACGTTCGACGGTTCAGCCCGGCGTCGGGACCGCCGGCCATTCGATGCGTTCGAAGAGGCGCATCAGCCTCGCCTTTCGCGCCGGGTTGAACTGGCCGATCCACGCGATGTGGCCCAGCAGGTGGCCGCGAAAGTCGGTCACCTTCGCGTGGTTCTGGCTCGAGGGCCCGTTCAGCACGCACTGATGCAGCACGGCCTTGAGGCGATCGAAGTCGGCGCGCGGCGTGTTCGCCTTCTCGTTCACGACCACGCCCGTCACGCGCTGCTGGCGGTGCTGCGGCATGCAGCGCACCTTGCGCGGATGGAGCGCGAAGCCCTCGTCGGCGGCGATGCCATCGACCCAGGCGCGCAGCGCCGTGAATTGCCCGCGGAGCGTCGCGGGTCCCGAGAACACGAGGTCGTCGGCATAGCGCGTGTAGGTGGCGCCGAAGACCCACGCCAGCCCTTCGAGCCGCAGGTCGAGTCGGAAGGCGCAGAGGTTCGCCAGCGCCGGCGAGCAGGGCGAGCCCTGCGGCAGGTGCGGTTCCGCGAGGCGCTTGGCGCCCATCCAGTCGAGCCCGCCGTCGTCCCGAAGACGCTCGATGACGGCCGCCGATGTGCGGTGCGTGCACAGCGCGGTGAGCGCGCGCGCCACGCCTTCGGGATAACCAAGCGTGCGCCACAGCGCATGCACGCGCGAAGCGCGAACGCTGGGAAAGAAGTCGCGCAGGTCGAAGCCGATCACCACTTCCTTGCCGACGTGCGCGGCTGCATGGCTCGAAACCGAACGCTCCTGCACGAAGCCATGCGCCGCCTCGTGCACGGGCACCCGCTGCAGCAAATCGTCGAGGATCCGGCGCTGGATGCGCTTGAGGTCCGCCTTCGGAATCTCGAGCAGCCGCAGGCCGCCCAGGCGCTTGGGCTGCATTTGGTAGCGGTAGTGCGATGCAGGGCGCGGGCGCGATGCATCGGGGGTGCGGAAGGCCTGCGATGCGTCCGTGAGCCACGCGAGGCGGTCGGGTTCGAGTTCGAGCCACTGCGCGAGATCGGCCAGCGTGGCCAGGCGGGGCAAGGCGAAGTGGTCGAGGCCCATCGGGCGCGGCAGCATCTCCACGGGCCGCAGGACAAGCCGGCGGATTCGCGGCAGCTCACCCTGTTCGAAAGCCAGTTCCAGCGCCTGTGTGTCGAGGATTGCCTTGGCCAGGCCCTGGAGGTCGGTGCGCTCCCATGTCGCGCGCGATCGCTTGCCGAGTTCATCGGCGAGCAGTTTGAGCCACGGTGGATCGGCGCCGAGTGCCGCTTCGGCTCGTGCACGCAATGCATCCGGCGAAGTGCCGCCGGGCTGCCTTGCATCGGCCAGCAGAGCGTGCGCGAGGCCGCGTGCAATCCATTCCCTGTAGCTCGGTTCGCGCGTCATGAAGGCGGTGAAGTGGAACGAAGGTGGCAACCGGCCCTTCAACCAGCCGGTGATGCGCCAGCTGCGCTGCGCGATAGCGCAGTCCCGCTCGCGCGCCGAAATGCATACCCATCCATCGACCGCGGGGGTGCCCCGCAGCACAAGGAAAGCGACGAATCGCCCGCCTTGTCGAGTCTTGAAGGTCCGGTGCCGCGGCGATTGTTGCACGCGGCATGCACCGCTCAGAGGTCGGTGCGCAGCTTCCAGATCTCGGGGAACAGCACCACGTCCAGCATCTTGCGCAGGTAGCTCACGCCGCCCGTGCCGCCGGTGCCGCGCTTGAAGCCGATCACGCGTTCGACCGTGGTCACATGGCGAAAACGCCAGAGGCGGAAGGCGTCTTCGAGGTCGGTGAGCTTTTCGCCGAGCTGGTACAGGTCCCAGTGGTCGTGCGGATTGCGGTAGACCGTGAGCCATGCGGCCTCGACGCCGTCGCTCGATTCGTAGGGCTGCGTCCAGTCGCGCTCCAGCCGGTCGGCCGGCACCGGCAGGCCGTGGCGTGCGAGGAGGCGCAACGACTCGTCGTAGAGCGATGGCGAGCGGTAGGCCTCTTCGACCTGTGCGAGCAGGTCGGCGCGGTGCGCATGCGGCTTGAGCATCGCGGCGTTCTTGTTGCCGAGCGCGAACTCGATGCAGCGGTATTGCGCGCTCTGGAAGCCGCTGGAGTTCGCCAGGTACGGGCGCATCGCCGTGTACTCGGGCGGCGTCATGGTCGAGAGCACGGTCCATGCGCTCACCAGCTGTTCCATGATGCGGCTCACGCGCGCGAGCATCTTGAAGGCATCGGCGAGTTTTTCGCCGGCGATGCAACTGGTGGCGGCGCGCAGCTCGTGCAGCATGAGCTTCATCCAGAGCTCGCTGGTCTGGTGCTGCACGATGAACAGCATCTCGTCGTGCGCGGGCGAGAGCGGGTGCTGGGCGTTGAGGATTTCGTCCAGGTGCAGGTAGTCGCCGTAGCTCATGGACTTGCTGAAGTCCAGTTGCGCCTTTTCTTCGTGGACGATGTTCTCGGGGGATTTGTCGGTGCTCATGATGTCTGCCTGCCGCTCATCGCCAGACCACGGCGGTGTATGAAACGCGGCCCATGCCGGACTCCTTCTTCGGATAGACGAAGCGCACGACCTCGCCCTTGCCTTCGCTCTTGCGCTTGAACTCCTGGTAGGTCTCTCCACCCGGGATGCGTCCCTTCTCGGCCGGCGCGTAGCCCGCGGCGCGCGCCTCCTTGACGAGCCCTTCGAAGGCGGCCTTGTCGGTCGTCGAGAGCTGGATGCTGTTCTCGCCGGCGCGGCTTTCCACGTAGGTGGACTTCATGAGGTTCGTCGTCTCGTCGTCGACGAACTTGTCGTATTCGATCATGCTGACCTCCTCGGTCACGGTCTTGTCCCTGTACGAGAAGCCCTGGCGCTTGATTTCCTGCCGGAAGGCATCGGGCGTCATCGCGGCGAAGGCCTTGAGCTGCGGCAGAGTGAAGCTCGGTTGCTGCGCGAAGGCGGGCGCGGCCGCCAGCAGGAGCGAAGCGATGAATGCGGTCAGTCGGTGTTTCATGGCGGGGCGCTGCTCAGGTCACTGCGTTCTTGCGATTGAATTCGGCACGCTTCCACTCGCCCGATTCGAGCACCTGCACGAGGTGTTCGACCGAGTTCCACACGTCCTCGAAGCCGATGTACAGCGGCGTGAAGCCGAAGCGCAGGATGTCGGGCATCTGCGCATCGCCGGCGCGGTAGTCGCCGATCACGCCGCGTGCGATCAGCGCCTGCACGATGGCGTAGGCGCCCTCGTCGCGGCTGAGGCACACCTGCGAGCCGCGCTGCGCGTGGTCCCGCGGGGTGACGAGCGCGAGGCCCTGGCCCGCGCAGCGCTCTTCGACCAGCGCGATGAACATGTCGGTGAGCGCGAGCGACTTGGTGCGCAACGCGGCCATCGCGCCCTGGCCGTCGTTGAAGGCTTCGGCGGCGAGCACCGTGTCGAGCCCGCACTCCAGGCCTGCCAGCGCGATGATCGGCTGCGTGCCGCAGAGGTAGCGGCCGACGCCCGGCGCAGGCCGGTAGTGAGGCGTGAATTCGAAGGGCGCCGCGTGGCCCCACCAGCCCGAGAGCGGTTGCTCGAACCGGCCCGCGTGCCGCGTGTTGACCCATGCGAAGGCCGGCGCGCCGGGGCCGCCGTTCAGGTACTTGTAGCCGCAGCCGATCGCATAGTCGGCGTTGCTGTCGTTCAGCGCCACCGGCACGGCGCCCGCGCTGTGCGCGAGGTCCCACACCGTGAGCGCGCCTGCGGCGTGCGCGGCGGCGGTGACGGCCTTCATGTCGTGCATCGCGCCGGTGCGGTAGTTGACGTGCGTGAGCATCAGCACGGCCACTTCGTCGGTCAGCACCGCGGGAAGTTCGTTTGCCTCGATCAGCTTGAGCGTGAAGCCGCGCTCGCGGCAGAGCGATTCGGCAATGTAGAGGTCAGTGGGGAAGTTGCTGCGCTCGCTCACCACCAGCTTGCGGCCGCTGTCCTTTTGCTGCGAGAGGGCGGCAAAAAGCACCTTGTAGAGGTTGACCGAGGTGCTGTCGGTGCACACCACTTCGCCGGGCGCCGCGCCGATGAGCCGGGCCACCTTGTCGCCCAGGCGCTGCGGCAGATCGAACCAGCTCGCGGTGTTCCACGAGCGGATGAGGCCTTCGCCCCATTCCTTGGTCACCACTTCGGCGATGCGGGCGGGGGCCGCCTTGGGGCAAACGCCGAGCGAGTTGCCGTCGAGGTAGAGAACGTCGGCAGGAATGGTGAATTGGTCGCGCAGGGCGCGCAGCGGGTCTTGCGCGTCGAGCGCGCGGCAGTCTGCAAGGGTCGTCATGATGGGAGGTTTCAGCGGGGAAGTTCGCGCAACACGGCGCGAACGGGGGAGGCATCGGCGCTCACCAGCTTGAGCGGCAGCGCGATGAGTTCGTAGTCGCCCTCGGGCACGTCGTCGAGCACGAGGTTCTCGAGCACGCGCAGATCGAGGCGGCGGATGCGTTGGTGGCTCTCCAGCGTCTTGCTGTCGGCCGGGTCGATGCTGGCGGTGTCGATGCCGATGAGCTTCACGCCCATCGCGGCCAGGCGCTCGACGGTGGCGGGTGCATAGGCCGCAAGTTGCGGGTCCCAGTGGCCGACAGGCATGGTGGCATAGGTGCGCACCAGCACGCGCTGCGGCAGGTCGCTCGTGACCGCATGGGCGATGTGCTCCCACTCGATGAGCGGTCCCTTGGCGATGGCATGGATCACCCGGCACGGGCCGAGGAAGGGCGCGAGATCGACGTGGCCGATGGTCTGGCCCTCGGGGTCGTAATGAAGGGGCGCGTCGGCATGCGCACCGATGTGCGGCGAGAGCTTGATCTCGCTGACGTTAACCGGGCACTCCGGCGAAATGGTGGCGGCCCAGCGCTGCTGGTAGGGCGTGTCGCCGGGGAACACCGGCGCGCCTTCATGCACCGGGGGGGAAATATCCCAGATGCGGGATGGGGGTTGCTGAGAACGCATGGCGCGAAGTTAGCGCCGGGCGAGGGGTCGTGGTGTCGGTTATTTCCAACACACGGCGTGACCAGATGATGTGGCTTGGGAATCCAGCCCTAGAGCGCGGGCAGCCCGTGCCGGGCGCGCGCCCGCTCGCAGGCGTCGCTGCCGGACTGCAACTCATGGCATGGGTTGGGGCGCCATTCGTAGATGCCGCAGGCCACCGAGTGGCCGATCTTTCCGGTGAGCGCCGCGCAGCGCATCGGCGTGTGGTCGGTGCCGCGCATGCGGCAGAGGGCGTCGTTCACCTCGACCGCAAGACCCGAGGGCACGCGGCCGCCGTTGTCGTCGAGCTCATGCACGCTGAAGTCGACGCGATAGCTGGCGCAGCAGGCGCCGCATTGCTGGCAATGGGACACGCTGCCGCGCCTTTTCTTCAGAAGCTCAGAGCTTGCCGAGCAGCAAGAACTCCATCAGCGCTTTTTGTGCGTGAAGGCGGTTCTCGGCTTCGTCCCACACGACCGACTGCGGCCCGTCGATGACCTCGGCCTGCACTTCCTCGCCGCGATGCGCGGGGAGGCAATGCATGAAAAGAGCGCCGGGCTGGGCGATGCGCATCATGTCTTCGTCGACGCACCAATCGGCGAAGGCCTTGCGGCGCGCCTCGTTCTCGGCTTCGTAGCCCATGCTGGTCCAGACGTCGGTGGTCACGAGGTCGGCCCCGCGGCAGGCTTCCATCGGGTCCTTGAAGACCTTGTAGCTGTCGCCCGAGCGGATGCCCGCGACCGACTGGTCGACCTCGTAGCCGCTGGGCGTGCTCACGTGCACCGTGAAGCCCAAGATTTCGGCCGCCTGCAGCCAGGTGTTGGCCATGTTGTTGCCGTCGCCCACCCAGGCCACCGTCTTGCCCTGGATCGATCCGCGGTGCTCGATGTACGTGAAGATGTCCGCGAGGATCTGGCAGGGGTGGAACTCGTTCGTGAGGCCGTTGATGACGGGCACGCGCGAGTGCGCGGCGAAGGTGTCGATCTTGGTCTGCTCGAACGTGCGGATCATGACGAGGTCGACCATGCGGCTGATGACCTTGGCGCTGTCCTCGATGGGCTCGGCGCGGCCGAGCTGGCTGTCGCCGGTGGTCAGGTGCACCACGCTGCCGCCCAGCTGGTACATGCCCGCCTCGAAGCTCACGCGGGTGCGCGTGCTGGCCTTCTCGAAGATCATGGCCAGCGTGCGGTCGACCAGCGGCTGGTGCTTTTCGTACGTCTTGAACTTCTTCTTGATGATCGCCATGCGATCGAAGAGGTAGACGTACTCGTCGGCGGTGAGGTCGGCGAACTGCAGGTAGTGGCGAATGGCCGGCGGTGTCGAGACGGTCGTCATTGCGCGGCAGGCTCCGACAGGAAGTTTTTGACGATCGGCGCGAGGATCGCAACGATCTCGTCGGCCTCGGCAATGCTCAGGATGAGCGGCGGCACGAGGCGGATCACCTTGTCGGCGGTCACGCTCAGCAGCAGGCCGGCGTCGCAGGCGCGGTTCAGGATCACGCCGCAGGGACGGTCGAGCTCGATGCCCAGCATCAGGCCCTGGCCGCGGATTTCCTTCACGCCGGGCAGCCCACCGATTTCGCGCTCCAGCGCGGCCTTGAGGTGCGCGCCCACGGTGGCGGCGTTCTCAAGGAGCTTGTGCTCTTCCATGATGCGGATGGTCTCGACGCCGGCACGCATCGCGAGCGGGTTGCCGCCGAAGGTGGTGCCGTGGTTGCCCGGGCCGAAGATGTTGGCGGCCTTGGGGCCAGCGACCACGGCGCCGATCGGCACGCCTGAACCCAGGCCCTTGGCCAGCGGCATCACGTCGGGCTTGATGCCAGCCCACTGGTGCGCGAACCACTTGCCGGTGCGGCCCATGCCGCACTGCACCTCGTCGATCATCATGAGCCAGTCGCGCTCGTCGCAGAGGGCGCGCACCTGCTTGAGGTACTCCCAGCGCATCGGGTGGATGCCGCCTTCGCCCTGAATGGTCTCGAAGAACACGGCGACCACGTTGGGGTTGCCTTCGGTGGCTTTCTTGAGCGCCTCGATATCGTTCAGCGGCACGCGGATGAAGCCCTCGACCAGCGGGCCGAAGCCGGCCTGCACCTTGGGGTTGCCGGTTGCCGACAGGGTGGCGATGCTGCGGCCGTGGAAGGCGGCTTCGTAGACGACGATCTCGGGGCGCTCGATGCCCTTGTCGTGGCCGAACTTGCGCGCCAGCTTCAAGGCCGCTTCGTTGGCTTCGAGGCCGGTGCAGCAGAAGAAGGCGTTGGTGAGGCCCGACAGCTCGGTCAGCTTGGCGGCGAGTTGCTCCTGGCCGGGCACGTGGTAATAGTTGGAGCTGTGGATCAGCTTGGTCAGCTGGTCCTGCAGCGCGGGCACCAGCTCGGGATGGTTGTGGCCCAGCGTGTTGACGGCAATGCCGCCCAGGCCGTCGATGTAGGCCTTGCCCGCGGTGTCCCAGACTCGGCAGCCTTGGCCATGCGACAGTGCGATCGGCAGGCGACCGTAGGTGTTCATGACGTGGGGCGAGGTGGGTTGGGCGGTAGCGCTCATTGGGTTCTCCAGATAGGGAACGCGGATTCTAGGCGTGCGATTTGACGGCTTCGTTGAGGATTTCGCATTACAGCAATGCCCCCGTTCAGGATGCAAAAAGTGCCCCGGATAGAATCCGTTGCTGCACCGCAGCACCTGCTCCGGTCGCCTCATTCAACGATGATTTCCCCCACCGCCAAAGAGATATTCATCCAGGGCATCACCCGAGATGGCCGGACCTTCCGCCCCAGCGACTGGGCTGAGCGGCTGGCGGGCGTCATGAGCTCATTCCGGCCCGGCGGCGCCTTTCCGGGCAGCTACCTGAGCTATTCGCCCTGGTGCGAGCCGACCACCATCAACGGTATCAAGTGCGTGATCGTCAACCGCGACCTGCGCGATGCCGAGCCGATGGCCTGGGACTTCTGCGTTAACTTCGCGAAGGACAACGATCTTCAGGTCTCCGAGATCTGTCCGGCAGCGCCCGCACCGGCCGTGCCGAAGGCCGCTCAAACGCCGGTGGCCGCCGTGGTGCGCTCGGACCCCGTCGCACCGGTGATTCCCGTCGAGCCTCCCAAGGCCGACTGACTCGGCAGGACACGCTCGGTACCAACCGAGCGCCCATGAAAAAACCGCCCGAAGGCGGTTTTTTACACTTTGCTGCAGCGCACCCCGATCAAACGGCGGACTGGAGGATTCCGGTCCGGGCTTGCCTGACAGGTGTCAGGCGGCGGCCTTTTCAGGCGCGAGGGCGAGGGCCTTGACCTTGGCCGACAGGCGGCTCTTGTCGCGGGCTGCCTTGTTCTTGTGGAAGATGCCCTTGTCGGCGACGGTGTCGACGATGCTCTGGGCCTTCGCGAACAGTTCGCTTGCCTTGGTCTTGTCGCCAGCCAGAACAGCCTTTTCGACGTTCTTGACCGCGGTACGGTATTTGGAGCGCAGCGAGGTGTTCGCAGCGTTGAGCTTGGTGTCCTGGCGGACGCGCTTACGGCCGGAGGCGAGGCGCGGGTTCTTTTTCTTGGGCTTGGCGGATGCCATGATTTAGTTCCTTAGGTGTCTGAGGATGATGCAGCAAAGCCCTCCATTATAGGCCGGGTCGGCTTTTCCTCCGAATCGGGCCATTTCGGGCACTTTCGGGGCCCTACACTCGCCCCCGTGTCCCTGCTCAAATCCGCTTCCACCGTTTCCCTCCTGACCCTCGCCTCGCGCATCACGGGGCTCGTGCGCGACGTGCTCTTTGCCTCGGTGTTCGGCGTCAGCGCGCTCACCGATGCCTTCAACGTCGCCTTCCGCATCCCCAACCTGTTCCGTCGCGTTTTCGGCGAAGGCGCCTTCAGCCAGGCCTTCGTGCCGGTGCTGGCCGCGCGCAAGACCGAAGGCGGCGAGGAGGGCGCCAAGGAACTGATCGACCACGTCGCCACGCTGCTGACCTGGACCCTCCTGGTGCTGTGCGTGGCCGGCGTGGTCGGCGCGCCGCTCCTGGTCTGGGCGATGGCCAGCGGCCTGAAGGGCTTCGACGCGGCCATCGTCATGACGCGCTGGATGTTCCCCTACATCGGCTTCATGTCGCTGGTGGCGCTGGCGGGCGGCATTCTCAACACCTGGCGCAAGTTCGCGGTGCCGGCGGCGTCGCCGGTGCTGTTGAATCTGGCGCTGATCTTCTCCATCGTGGTCGGCGCGCCGCTGTTCCGGCGCTACGGCATCGAGCCGATCTACGCGCAGTGCGTGGGCGTGCTGGTCGGCGGCGTGCTGCAGCTCGCCCTGCAGATACCGGCGTTGCGCGCCCTCGGCCTGATGCCGCGGATCGGTGCGAGCTTCAAGGCGCTACGCGCCGCTTGGACCGACCCGACCACCCGCAAGGTGATGAAGCTGATGCTCCCCGCCCTGCTGGGCGTGAGCGTCGCACAGATCTCGCTGCTCATCAACACGCAGATCGCCTCGCACCTGGCGACCGGCAGCGTGACCTGGGTGGTCAACGCCGACCGGCTGATGGAATTTCCCACCGCGATGCTCGGCGTGGCGCTGGGCGTGGTGCTGATGCCGCAGCTGTCCAGCGCCCGCGCCGCCAAGGACGACGCCCGCTATTCCGCGCTGCTCGACTGGGGCCTGCGCCTCGTGGTGCTGCTCTCGGCGCCGTGCGCCATCGCGCTGCTGCTGTTCGCGCAGCCGCTGGTCGCCGTGCTCTTTCACAACGGCGCCTTCGGCGACGAGGACGTCAAGCACACCACCCTGGCGCTGATGGGCTACGGTGTCGGTCTCGTGGGGATCGTGGCCATCAAGATCCTCGCGCCCGGCTACTACGCCAAGCAGGACACGCGCACGCCGATGCTGATTGCCGTGGGCGTGCTCGTCTTCACCCAGGTGCTCAATTTCTTCCTGGTGCCGGTGCTGCAGCATGCGGCGCTGACGCTCACCATCGCCATCGGCGCGCTGGTCAATGCGACCTGGCTGCTGGTGGGGCTCGTGCGGCGCGGCAGCTACGTCCCCGAGCCCGGCTGGGGCAAGTTCACGCTGCAGGTGCTGGCCGGTACGCTGGTGCTGGCGGCCTTCCTGGTGTGGGGCGCGCGCTATTTCGACTGGATCGGCCTGCGCGCGCAGCCCCTGCACCGCATCGGTCTCCTGGCCGCGCTCGTCGCGGGCGCCGCGCTGATCTATTTCGCCATCCTGGCGGCGGTCGGGGTGCGGCTGCGCAGTTTCATGCGCCGGTGAGCCTTCGTCCGGTCGTTCGGCCGCTTGGCAATACGCGTGTGTCCCGCCTTGACGCTCCCCGGATGCTCCTCTACAAAGACACATGACGTTCACATTTCAGGTCCCGACCGCTCTGGAATATTTCGAGTCGCTCGTCCGCAGCGATGATCATTTCCCGCTCCTCGAGGCCGCCGCCAGCCTGGCGCAGGACGAGTACCCCGAGCTGGACGTCCAGCAGGTGCTCGGCGACGTCGACCAGCTCCTGGCCCGCCTGAAGCGGCGCCTGCCGGCCGATGCCGCACCGCTCGCCCGGCTGCGCGCGCTGAACCAGTTCTTCTTCAACGACCTGAACTTCGGCGGCAACGTCAACGACTACTACGACCCCGACAACAGCTACCTGAATGCCGTGCTGCGCACCCGCCGCGGCATCCCGATTTCGCTGGCGGTGCTTTGGATGGAGCTGGCACAGGGCCTGGGCCTGCAGGCGCGTGGCATCGGTTTTCCGGGGCACTTCATGCTCAAGGTCACGCTGCCCAAGGGGCAGGTGGTGATCGATCCGTTCACCGGCAAGTCGCTCTCGCGCGAAGAGCTCGGCGAGCGGCTGGAGCCCTACAAGCGCAGCAATGGGCTGGTCGGCGATTTCGACGTGCCGCTGGGCCTGTACCTGCAGCCGGCCAGCTCGCGCGAGATCATCAGCCGCATGCTGCGCAACCTCAAGGAAGTGCACCGCGCGCAGGAAGACTGGCAGCGCGCCATCGCCGTGCAGGACCGCCTCATCGCGCTCCTGCCCAGCGCCTGGGGCGAATACCGCGACCGCGGCATCGCGCACGCGGAACAGGGCAACACGACGCTCGCGGTGCGCGACCTGGAGGTCTACCTCACCAACGCCGAGGACGCCCTGGACATCGACGCCATCGCCGAGCGCGTGGCCGCCTTGCGCCGAACGGCCAACGGATGACCGCCAAGGCCGGTGCAAGCGGCGTGGGTGGCGTGGGCGGCGCGGCGCCCGACCTGGGCACCCTGCACGAATTCCACGGCGTGCAGCCGGTGCTGCCGGTGTCGGACGTCACGCGCGCCGCGCGCTGGTTTCGCGACGTGCTGGGCTTCGAGCTCGATTTCATCGCCGGCGAACCGCCCAGCTATGCGCGGGTGAAAAAGGGCGACGGCAGCCACGGCGACCCGGTGTACCTGCGCCTGTGGCAATGCAGCACCCGCGGCGCGCCGCCCTGGCGCGGCGAGATCGTCATTCACGTGGGCAAGGACATCGACGGCCTGCACGCCGCCTACGTCAAGCGCGGCGTGACGGTGATCGAGCCGCCGGTCTCCCAGCCCTGGGGCCTGCGCGAATTCGCGATCCGGGAGCCCGATGGCCATGTGCTGCGCTTCTGCGGCTACCTGCCCTGAATTTCTGAAACACAAAATTACAACTGGATCGATGCGAAGGTGTCGATCCCGCTTCCGTTCGTCCGACGTGAATACAGGAGCGCGCAATTTCAGCGGCTCCCGATTTCATCAACCTTCAGGAGAAACGACATGCGATTCATGATTCTGGTCAAGGCGAACAAGGATTCCGAAGCGGGAGTGATGCCGAGCACCGAAATCCTCACGGAGATGGGCAAGTTCAACGAAGAGCTGGTCAAGGCCGGCGTGCTGCTGGCGGGCGAGGGCCTGCACCCCAGTTCCAAGGGCGCGCGCGTGCGCTGCGAAGGCCTGAAGCGCACCGTCATCGACGGTCCCTTCGCCGAAACCAAGGAACTGCTGGCGGGCTTCTGGCTGCTGCAGGTCAAGTCGAAGCAAGAAGCCATCGAGTGGATCAAGCGCAGCCCGTTCCAGGAAGGCGAGATCGAGATCCGCCAGGTGTTCGAGGCCACCGACTTCGGCGACTCGATGACCCCCGAACTGCTGGCTCAGGAAGACCGCCTGCGGGCCGAATCCGCCAAGCGCAGCGGCGCTGCCGGCTGAGCCCATCGAATCCCAAGGAGCAACACCATGCGATTCATGATGCTGATGATTCCCCACGGCTACGAGACGGCCGCGCCCGGCACGATGCCCGACGACCGCGAGGCGATGGCCGCGATGATGGCCTACAACGAATCCCTGCAGAAAGCCGGCGTGCTGATCAGCTGCGACGGCCTGCATCCGCCTTCGATGGGCGCGCGCGTGAGCTTTCCGGGGCGCAAGCCCAAGGTGGTCGACGGCCCCTTCGCCGAAGTGAAGGAAGTGCTCGGCGGCTACTGGGTGATCGAGGTCGCCTCGCGCGCCGAAGCCATCGAATGGGCCGCCCGCTGCCCGGGCGGCGAGAACGAGGTCATCGAGGTGCGGCAGATCCAGGAGCTGGCGGATTTCCCGTCCGATCTGCAGGCCGTGGCCGAGAGTTTCCCGTCGATGCAGACGGTGAAAAAGTAAGGCGTACTAATCCTCCCGGACCAGCCGGATCCCCACGAGCGTGTAGCGCGTGTCCGGCGCGTTCCAGTTGCGGTACGCGGTGCGCGCATAGAAGGGCCACGTATGCCAGGAGCCGCCGCGGCGCACCCGCACTTCGCCGGTGGCCGGGCCCTGCGGGTCGTCGACCGGGGAGGCCGCGTAGTATTCCTCGCCATGCCAATCGGCCACCCACTCCCAGGCATTGCCGTGCATGTCGTAGAGGCCCCACGCGTTCGGTGCGAAGCTGCCGACCGGGGCGGTGAATGCGTAACCGTCGTCGCCTTTCAGCGCCATCGATTGCCAGCGCGGCCAGTACGCGGCGCTGCGTGCGTCGAACACGTTGGCCGTGCGCAGCAGGACTTGCGGGTCGTCCCCCGCGCTGTAGCGGGTGCGCGTGCCGGCGCGGCAGGCGTATTCCCATTCGGCCTCGGTCGGCAACCGGTAGCGCTTGCCCTCGGCCGTGCTCAGCCACGCGGCCAGCGCCTGCGCGTCGTTCCAGGTCACATTGACGACCGGGTGGTCGTCGCCCTGCGCAAAGCCCGGGTTGCGCCAGGAGTAGCGCGGGTCGCGCCCCTCGAAGGCATCGCCGCGCTTCGTCGTGGCGGGGTCGTAGTCGGCGCGCCAGCCGTAGCCGCCGGTACCGTCGGCGATCGACTCGGGCACGTAGCCCGAGGCTTCGACGAAGCGCCGGAACTGCCCGACCGTCACCTCGTGCTGGCCCATCCAGAACGACCGCGTGATGCGCACCCGGTGCGCCGGCCCTTCGTCGCCGAGCTTGGCGAAGCGCTCCTTGGGCAACTGCGGGTAGGCGGCGGCCAAGGTCTCGGGCTTCTCGTCGCTGCCCATCATGAATTCGCCGGCCGGCAGCTTCACGAAGGCCATGCCAAGGCTGTTGCGCACGGCTTCGATCTCGGAAGCCTGGGCGGCACCGCCCATGACGAGGCACAGGATCAGGAAGCATCGCTTCATGGCCGCATGCTAGCGAGCGGCGAAGGAGCGGTCGAGTGAGCGGCAAGGACGAAGCCGCCATCCACCGCGCCATCGACGCCGTCTGGCGCATGGAATCCGCAAAGATCATCGCCACCGTCGCGCGCATGCTGCGCGACGTGGGCCTGGCCGAAGAACTGGCGCAGGACGCGCTGGTCGCCGCCCTGGAGCAATGGCCCGGAGCCGGCGTGCCCGGCAACCCCGCCGCCTGGCTCACGCAGGTGGCCAAGCACCGTGCCCTGGACCGCCTGCGCCATGGCCAGCTGGCCGAACGCAAGGCGCCCGAGATCGGCCGCGAGCTCGACGCACAACACGAGATGGCCGAGGCCGATTTCGCCGAAGCGGTCGATGCGGCGCTGGACGACGACATCGGCGACGACCTCTTGCGCCTGGTCTTCACCGCCTGCCATCCGGTGCTCTCGACCGAGGCGCGCGTGGCGCTCACGCTGCGCCTGATGGGCGGCCTCACGACCGACGAGATCGCCCGCGCCTTCCTCGTGCCCGAAGCCACCGTGGCGCAGCGCATCGTGCGCGCCAAGCGCACCTTGCTCGAAGCGCGCGTGCCCTTCGAGGTGCCGCGCAGGCACGAGCTGCAAGCGCGCCTGGCCTCGGTGCTCGAGGTGCTCTACCTGATCTTCAACGAGGGCTACTCGGCTACTGCCGGCGACGACTGGATGCGCCCTGCGCTTTGCGACGAGGCGATGCGCCTGGGCCGCATCGTGGCCGAACTGGTGCCCGATGCGTCGGAGGTTCACGGCCTCGTGGCGCTGATGGAAATCCAGGCCTCCCGCACGGCCGCGCGCGTCGGCGCCTCGGGCGAGCCGGTGCTGCTGCTCGAACAGAACCGCGCGCGCTGGGACCAGATGCTGATCCGCCGCGGCCTCGCAGGCCTCGCGCGTGCCGAGGCGCTGGGCGCGCTCGGCCCCTACGCCCTGCAGGCCGCCATCGCCGCCTGCCACGGCCGCGCGCGCACCGCCGAGGAGACCGACTGGGCGCGCATCGCCGCGCTCTACGACGCGCTGGCCGAGTTGGCGCCATCGCCCATCGTCGAGCTCAACCGCGCGGTCGCGCTATCGATGGCCTTCGGTCCGGCCGCGGGGCTCGAGGTGGTCGATGCGCTCATGGACGAGCCGGCGCTCAAGGGCTATCACCTGCTGCCGACGGTGCGCGGCGACCTGCTTTTCAAGCTCGGGCGGCGCGAAGAGGCGCGCAAGGAGTTCGACCGCGCCGCCTCGCTCACGCGCAACACGCGCGAGCAGGCGCTGCTGCGCGCGCGTGCGCGGGCCTGCACGGGCTGAGCGTCAGGGTTTGAGCGCCGTGTTCGCTTCCGAAGGCGAACCGGGCAGGCCGAACTGGTGCCAGGCCCGGCGCAGTTGCGTGTCGGAGCCGAAGCCCGACAGCTCCGCCGCCCGCGTGACGCTCGCGCCCGACGAGAGCGCCAACTGCGCCGCCGCGAGCCGCAGCCGCCGCAAATAGGCCAGCGGCGCCACGCCCGCATGCTCCACGAAAAGCCGCGTGAGGTGCCGCGCCGAGGTGTGGGCCACATCCGCCATCCGCGGCACGCTCCAGTCGGCCTGGGGTTGTTCGCTCACGGCGTCCTGCACGCGGTGCAGCGCCGCGTGCAGGTGGTTGCGGTAGGCGAGAAAGGGCGAAAGCTCCGGGTCGTGGGGGCCGCGGCGCAGCGCCACGACCATCGTCTGCGCCACCTGGGCTGCGAGCGCCTCGCCGCAGGTCTCGGCGATGCGGTGCAGCACGAGGTCGATGCCGGTCGTGACGCCCGCGCTGCTGTAGAGCGGCGGATCGATCACGAAGACGCGGTTGCTCACCACGTCGCAGCGCGGCTCGACCGCGCGCAGCTCGTCCAGGTGATGGTGGTGCGTGGTGGCGCGCCGGCCCGCGAGCGCGCCGGCATGCGCTGCCAGCAACGCGCCCGCGCAGACCGTGACCAGCTCCACGCGGCCGCGCTCGAACCGCTGGCCGCGCAGCCAGTGCAGCAGGTCCTGCGTCTCGGAGTTGTCGATGGCGATGGTGTCGCCGGGCAGGCCGACCAGCACCACCCAGGCCGGGCCGTCCCACTGCGTGGGCAGGGGCGAGAGTCCCGCGAGCGCGACGCCGACCGAAGCCATGGACGTCGGCCGCGGGCTCGCGAATTCGATCGCGAAGCGCTCGGGCTGGCCCGACGCCACGAGCCGCTGGTTCGCGATGCGCAGCGCCTCGGCCGGCCCGGCCCAGTCGAGCACGAGGCTGCCGGGGAGCAGCACGAAGACTACGCGGATGGGTGGCTGGTGTTGTGGGTCCATGCGTAGTCCATCTGCCGTGCGGTTCGCTCGGCCAGCGCGCGCCCCGCGAGGCGTTCGACCAGGTGCAGGCTCATGTCGATGCCCGCGCTGATGCCGGCCGAGCTGACGATGCGGCCGGTGTCGACCCAGCGCACCTCGTCGCGCACGTCGAGTGTCGGGAACTGCGCGCGCAGATCGGCGATGTCTTCCCAGTGCGTCGTCACGGCCTCCCGCGTCACGACACCGCTCTTGGCGAGCAGGAAGACGCCGGTGCAGACGGAGGCGACGAGCTGCGCGCCGGCCGCGCACTCGGCGATCCAGCGCAGGGTTTCGGGGCTCGCCATCGGCGCATCGACCACGCCGCCGGGAACGATCAGCACGTCGGCCGACGGGTTGCTGGCGATGGTGTGATCTGCCAGCAGTTGCAGGCCGGCGCGCGCCTGCACGGGCTGGCCTTGCGGCGCAAGCGCCACCGAAGCGACGTCGAACGGCGCCGCCGTGCCCGGCTGCATGCGCTGGCTCACGCGGCTTGCGGTGGTGAACACCTCGAAGGGCCCGGCGAAATCGAGTGCCTCGACGCCGTCGTAGGCCAGGATCAGCACGCGCAAGGCGGTCATTGGTGCACCCTTGGCGCTGCGCGCCTTCCCGCCAGGCGGGAGCGAGCTTGCTTGGGGCCGCCCGGCGCGGCGCTCATGCCGCCGCGCCCGCGCGTTCCAGCGCCTGCGGCACGCTGCAGATCGTCGCGAAGCGCCCGGCCAGCACGGCGGCGGTGCGCGACTTGATGTCGGTAGCCGCGAGCGGCCGGCCGTCGGGCTGCACCATGTCGAAGGTCAGCGTGGCGTCGGTCACGTAGTCGACCTCCCAGCCCAGGTCCGAGGCGTGGCGGGTGGTGGTTTCGCAGCACTGCTCGGTGCGGATGCCGCTCACGATCAACCGGCGCACGCCGTTCTCGGTGAGCCATACGTCCAGCCCGCTGTTCACCAACGCGCTGTGGCGGTGCTTGGTGAAGGTGGCCGCGGCCTCGAATGCCGCGAGGCCGCCAATGGGATGGACGTGGCCCGATTCCACGGCGAACGGGTTGCTCGCATCGCTCGGCTCGTCGACGTGGAAGATGCGCACGATCGGCAGGCCCGCCGCGGCGGCGCCTTCGATCAGCGCGTTCTGTGCGGCGAAGTAGGGCGCCGCGACGCCTTCGTTCCAGTACGCGCGCTGGCGGAACGATTCCTGGGCGTCGATCACAATCAGACAGGTTTTCATGGCGTTGCAAGGCTCGCGGAAGCGGAGTGGATGATGCCGCGTATTCTTCTGCGTCGCCAGGGGCCAGGTCCGCGCGGAAGCGGACCAGAACCGATCAGATCAGGACATTGCTGTCCTGCGGTGCTCCAAGCCGTCAGACCAGCGATGCGGCCTGCAGCTCTTTCTTCAGGTAGGCGTAGTACAGCGGCGCCGCCACCAGCCCTGCCGGCCCGAACACCGCCTCGGCCACGAACATCACCGCGAGCAGCTCCCACACGCTCATCTGCGTGCGGGCGCCCACGACCTTGGCGTTGATCACGTACTCGGCCTTGTGGATCACGATCAGGAAGATCAGGCAGGCGGCCGCCGTGAGCGGCGAGACCGAGAGGCCCACCAGCGTGATCACCGAATTGCAGACCAGGTTGCCCACGATCGGCACCAGCCCGGCGAGAAAGGTGAGGGTGATGAGCGCCGGCGTGTAGGGCAGGTGCGCGCCCCACAGCGGCATCAGGAACAGCAGGAAGATGGCGGTCAGCAGCGTGTTGAAGGCGGCGATCCAGAACTGGGCCGCGACGATCTGGGCGAAGGCTTCGCCGAAGGTCTCCACGCGCTGGTGCAACTGCTCGGCCAGGGGCTTGCGCCGCAGCGGCGCCGCAGATACGGCGGCCAGGCTGCCGACGATCAGGCCCACGTAGGAAAAGAGCAGCCCGTGCAGCCAGGCGCGCCCGGCCATAGCGAGCGAGCCAGCCTGCGCGCGCAGGTAGTTGGCGATCACGCGCTGGATCTCGGCGGCGCCTTCGGGCAGGTAGGTCGCGATGTCGGGCGGCAGCTTGGAGCGCAGCTCGAGCACCGTACGGGCGGTGTAGTCGAGCAGTTCGCGGTACTGGTCGGGTGCATCGACGATGTACTCGCGCGCCTGAGAAAGCCCCAGCGTGACCAGCGCGGCCGGCGCCAGCAGCACCACGATGACCGCCAGCACCCCGGCCCAGCCGACGGCGCTCGCGCGCATGGCCGGAATGCGCAGGAAGCCTTTTTCCAGCAGGCGGGCGAACCGGCGGGTGACCAGGAAGCCGATGCACACGCAGATCAGGCCCGGCAGCAGGTGCTCCCACATCACCAGCATCAGCGCGCCCAGCATCAGCAGGTAGCTGGCGAGCATCACGCCGCGCGAGGCCGTGGGCCGGACGATGGGCGCCGCGGGTGCGGCGGCGGTGAAGGTGGGTTGCGGCTTCTTGGCCATCCGGGGGAGTGGGTGCGCTGCTCGGGTGCTTGGGGGGAACGGACCGTCGGCGCTCAGGCCACGACCACCGCGGCGCCTTCGCCGCGCGCGGCGATGACGCCGATCTCGTGCACCTTTTCACCCGACGCGCGCAGCGTGGCGGCGCAGGCAGCGGCCTCGGCCGCATCGATGACTACGACCATGCCGATGCCGTTGTTGAAGGTGCGGTTCATCTCGATGTCGTCGATGCCGGCGACCTTCTGCAGCCAGGCGAAGAGCTCGGTCTGCGGCCAGCTGCCCTTCTTGAGGTGGGCGGCGGTGCCTTCGGGCAGCACGCGCGGAATGTTCTCCAGCAGGCCGCCGCCGGTGATGTGGGCCAGCGCCTTGATCGGGTGCTTGGCCAGCGCCTCGAGCACCGGCTTCACGTAGAGGTGGGTGGGCTCCATCACGGCTTCGCGGAAGGGCTTGCCGTCCAGCGTGGCGGGCAGGTCGGCGCCCGCGCGCTCGATCACCTTGCGCACCAGGCTGAAACCGTTGGAATGCACGCCGGCCGAGGCCAGGCCCAGCACCACGTCGCCGGGCTTGACGTCCTGGCCGGTGAGGATCTTCGACTTTTCGACCGCGCCGACCGCGAAGCCCGCCAGGTCGTACTCGCCGGCGGGGTACATGCCGGGCATTTCGGCGGTTTCGCCGCCGATGAGGGCGCAGCCGGAGAGCTCGCAGCCGCGGGCGATGCCGCCGACCACGGCCGCGGCCGTGTCCACGTCCAGCTTGCCGCAGGCGAAGTAATCGAGGAAGAAGAGCGGCTCGGCGCCCTGCACCAGCACGTCGTTGACGCTCATGGCCACCAGGTCGATGCCGACCGTGTCGTGCATGTTCCACTCGAAAGCCAGCTTGAGCTTGGTGCCCACGCCGTCGGTGCCGCTCACCAGCACCGGCTCCTTGTAGCGCTTGGGCACCTCGAACAGGGCGCCGAAACCGCCGATGCCGGCCAGCACGCCTTCGCGCATGGTCTTCTTGGCCAGGGGCTTGATGCGGTCGACCAGCGCGTCGCCGGCATCGATATCGACACCTGCATCCTTGTAGCTGAGCGGGGTGGGCGTAGGGGAAGTCATGGGTGTGCGAAAGCGAACAAGAGAGCCCACAAGAGGCGGGGTGGTAGAGGCGCCGGCAACCGGAGCGGCCGGGCCGATAGAATTCCTGTTGATTTTAAGGGCCCCAGCGGCCCCCTCCATGAACCTTCCCGGGATGAAACAGCTCGCGCTCGATATCGGCATTGCGACGGGCCCCAGCTTCGACGCCTTTTTTGCCGGCCCCAACGAGGCGGCGCTGCGCCACCTGCAAGTGTGGGTGGGCAGCGCCGGCAGCCCTGCGCTGCACTCGCCGGTGCCTACCTATCTTTGGGGCGAAGGCGGCAGTGGCAAGACCCATCTGCTCGAATCGGTGCGTGTCGCACTGCGCGAGCAGGGCGCCAGCGTGGGCTGGCTGCACGCGGGCCTCCTGGAGCCGCCGGAGTTCGACGAGCGCTGGGGCGCCGTGCTGCTCGACGACGTGCACCTCTACACCGCCGTGCAGCAGCACGCGGCCTTCAACTGGTTCGTCAATGCCCAGACCCTGCAACGCGGCGTGGTCGCCGCCGGTGCGCTGCCGCCGGCCGACCTGCCGCTGCGCGAGGACCTGCGCACGCGCCTGGGCTGGGGCCACGTGTTCCATCTGCAGGTGCTGAGCGAAACCGAACGCCGCGCGGTCTTGCGCCAGGCGGCCGATGCGCGCGGCGTGATGCTGTCGGACGACGTGCTCGACTTCATGCTGCACCGCTTCAGCCGCGACCTGGGCAGCCTGATGGAGTTGCTCACGCAACTCGACGGCTACGCGCTCCAGACACAACGCGCGATCACCATCCCGTTGATCCGATCCATGCTCGAAAACGAATAAGAAGAGCTTTCACAACCAATGATCAAGAAATTCATCGACAAGCTGCTGGGCAAATCCGCCGGCAGTGCACAGGGCAAGAGCCGCTTCGGCAAGCGCCAGGAGGTGCCGGCAGAGGTTCACAAGATCGATCCGGCCCTGGTCGACGAACGCGCGAAGAACGTGGTCACCACGCTCCAGCAGGCGGGCTACGAGGCCTACGTGGTGGGCGGCGCGGTGCGCGATCTGCTGCTGGGCCTGCGCCCCAAGGACTTCGACGTGGCCACCAACGCCACGCCCGAGCAGGTCAAGTCGCTGTTCCGCCGCGCCTTCATCATCGGTCGGCGCTTTCGCATCGTGCACGTGGTGTATGGGCGAGGGCGCGAGCACGAGGTGATCGAGGTCTCGACCTTCCGCGCCTACATGGACAGCGCCGCGGCCGAGCAGGTGGCCGGCAACGAGCGCACCAGCAAGGGTGAGCTGGCGAGCATGAAGCACGCCGTGGACGCCAGCGGCCGCGTGTTGCGCGACAACGTCTGGGGCCCGCAGGAAGAAGACGCGGCGCGCCGCGACTTCACCGTCAACGCCATGTACTACGACCCCGCCAACCAGGTGGTGGTCGACTATCACAACGGCATCAAGGACGCCCAGAAGCTCACGCTGCGCATGATCGGCGACCCGGTGACGCGCTATCGCGAAGACCCAGTGCGCATCATTCGCGCGATCCGCTTCTCGGCCAAGCTCGCGGCGCTGGGCTTCAAGATGGAAGCCAAGACCGCTGCGCCGCTGATCGAGTCGAGCAAGCTGCTGGCCGACGTGCCGCAAAGCCGCATGTTCGACGAGATGCTCAAGCTCCTGCAGACGGGCCATGCCATCGCCACGATCGAGCAACTGCGCAAGCTCGGGCTCGCCACCGGCATCTATCCGCTGCTGGACGTGGTGGTCGAGCGCGCCGATCAGCCGTTCGTGAAGGCCGCCCTGCAGGACACCGACCGCCGCGTGGGCGAAGGCAAGCCCGTGGCGCCGAGCTTCCTGCTGGCCTGCGTGCTCTGGGCCGACGTGCGCGACGGCTGGGCCCAGCGCCAGGAAGGCCGCCATGGCCAGCGCCCGCAGCCGCCGTTCCCGGCGCTGCAGGACGCGATCGACGACGTGTTCAATTCGCGCATCGGCGATGTCTCGGGCCGCGGCAAGCTGGCCGCCGACATGCGCGAGATCTGGATGATGCAGCCGCGCTTCGACAAGCGCACCGGCTCCACGCCCTACAGCCTGGTCGAGCAGGCGCGCTTTCGGGCCGCCTTCGACTTCATGCGGCTGCGTGCCGACGTGGGCGAGGTCAGCGAGGCGATTGCCGAGTGGTGGCAGGAATTCAGCACCGCCGACGACGTGCGCCGCCAGGACCTGCTCGAGCAGGTGCGCGACGAGCAAAAGACCCGCCAGCGCGTGCGGGTGCGCGAGACGCCGCCGCCGCCCAAGCCCCGCAGCGAGCCGGTCGCCCGGCAGCGCCAGGGTGAGGCCCAGGCCCAGAATTCCGATCAGGACGACGAAGTCGAAGTCGAGGCCGGCGCCGTGCCGCCCGATGGCGAGGCCCCCGCAGCGCGCAAGCGCCGGCGGCGCCGCAAGCCCCGCACCGGAGGTGGTGGCGGTGGTGAGGGCGGCGGGAGCGCCGAGGGCGCATGAGCGCGTCCGGCCAGCCGAAGGACGGCAAGAAAAACCCCAGGACCAGTGACAAGGCCAAGGCCGCACCGCCGCGCGCGGGCGGTGCCAGGCCCGCGCCGGCCGGTGCCAGGAAGGGACCGCCAAGCGGCCCTCCCGCACGCCGTGCGCCCACCCGCGCCCCCACGAGTCGCCCCCGCGGTCCGCGCGAGGACTACCCGACCGTCCAGGCCTTCGTCGCCATTGGCGCCAACCTGGGCGATGCCGAAGCCTCGGTGAAGGCCGCCATGGCTGCCATCGGCGCACTGCAACGCACCACGGTGACCGCCCGTTCGTCGCTCTACCGCAGCGAACCGGTGGACGCCGAAGGTCCCGATTTCGTCAACGCTGTCGTGGCCGTGCGCACCGGCCTGGATGCCGAGCAGTTCCTGGTGGCGCTGCAGCGCCTGGAAACGCAGGCCGGCCGTAAAAGGCCGTTCCCCAATGCGCCGCGCACGCTCGATCTCGACCTGCTCATGCACGGCAACTCGGTGATCGACACGCCCACGCTGACCCTTCCGCACCCCCGCATGCGCGAGCGCGCCTTCGTGCTGAAACCGCTCGCCGAGATCGCCCCCGACAAGGTGCCGCGCGCCGCGCTGGCACGCGTCACGGGCCAGGTGGTCAAGCGCATCGTCTGAAGAAGCCGGGCGGCTCTACGTCCTCGATCTCGCCGGCGTGGCGGTTTCGCGGTCAGTGGGGCGCTGGGTGCATGCGGCCCTCTACCGGCTGGGCGTCGCGGTGACCGCCTCCGTCACTGCGGTGGGCGGCACCTGCGGTTCCGCAGTCATTGCGGGCATTGCTGCCTTCCTGATGCTGCAAGCCGTCCGGATGCCCCGGCGTTGGGTTTCCCACTGGGGCGTGCTGCTGATCGTGGCGCTTCGGATGGGCAGGATTTACGGCCGTTGGCATCTGCCGGCGTTGCAGTTGCCGGGTTGAATCGCGGGGCCATCCGGCCGCCCCGAAAAACAGGCCCGGCCGGGCACGTTCGTCGCTCCCGTTAAACTTCGCCGGTTTTTCATGAAGGCGTCATCAAGTTGTGATTGGCGCACCCCAGGAGTTTTCATGTTCGGCAAGCTGCTGCCCCGCGAGGGCAATTTCTTCGAGATGTTCAACCAGCACGCCGAGCGCATCGTGGAGGCGGCGAGGGCTTTCGAGCAACTCGTGGCCAACTACAGCGACGTGCACCTGCGGGAGCAATACAACCGCGACGTCGACAACGCCGAGCGCGCGGCCGACCGCGTGACGCACGACGTCAACCGGCTGATCCACAAGACCTTCATCACGCCCATCGACCGCGAGCAGATCCACAAGCTCATCAACACGATGGACGACGTGGCCGACCTTATCCAGGACTCGGCCGAAACCATGGCGCTGTACGACGTGCGCCACATGACCGACGAGATCGTGCGCCTGACGGCCCTGAGCGTGAAGTGCTGCGACCGCCTGAAGGACGCCGTGAAGTTCCTCGGCAAGATCGCCGATCCGGCCGTGGCCGAAGCGACGCTCAAGACCTGCGAGGAAATCGACCGCCTCGAGTCGGATGCCGACCGCGTGATGCGCAGCGCCATGAGCAAGCTGTTCCGCGAGGAGCCCGATGTGCGCGAGGTGATCAAGCTCAAGGCGATCTACGAGCTGCTCGAGACGATCACCGACAAGTGCGAGGACGTGGCCAACGTGATCGAGGGCATCGTCCTCGAGAATTCCTGAGCGGGTAGCAACCGATGGCAACGGTTCAGGTCGCCCTCTGGGTGGTGATAGTGCTGGTCGTGCTTGCGATCCTGTTCGACTTCATGAACGGGTTCCACGACGCAGCCAATTCGATCGCGACGGTGGTCTCCACCGGGGTTCTCAAGCCGGGGCAGGCCGTGGTGTTCGCGGCTTTCTTCAACCTGATCGCGATCTTCATCTTCCACCTGAGCGTGGCGGCCACGGTGGGCAAGGGCATCGCCCAGCCCGGGGTGGTCGACGTGCACGTGGTGTTCGGCGCGCTCATCGGCGCCATCAGCTGGAACCTGGTGACTTGGTACTACGGCATTCCGAGCAGCTCGTCGCACGCGCTGATCGGCGGCATCGTGGGCGCGGTGATCGCCAAGACCGGCACGACCGGCCTGGTGGCCTCGGGCATCTGGAAGACGGTGGCGTTCATCTTCGTGTCGCCGCTCCTGGGCTTCCTCCTGGGCTCGATGATGATGATCGCGGTGGCCTGGGGCTTCAGGCGTGCCACCCCCTCCCGGGTGGACCGCTGGTTCAGGCGGCTGCAGCTGGTTTCGGCCGGTGCCTACAGCCTGGGCCACGGCGGCAACGACGCGCAGAAGACCATCGGCATCATCTGGATGCTGCTGATTGCCACCGGCTACGCTTCGGCGAGCGACGCGACGCCGCCCACCTGGGTCATCGTGAGCTGCTACGCCGCCATCGCGCTGGGCACCATGTTCGGCGGCTGGCGCATCGTGAAGACGATGGGCCAGAAGATCACCAAGCTGAAGCCCGTGGGCGGCTTCTGCGCCGAGACCGGCGGCGCACTGACGCTGTTCCTGGCGACCGCGCTGGGCATCCCGGTGTCGACCACCCACACCATCACCGGCGCCATCGTCGGCGTGGGATCCACGCAGCGCGCGAGCGCGGTGCGCTGGGGCGTGGCGGGGAACATCGTGTGGGCGTGGATCTTCACGATCCCGGCGTCGGCCTTCGTGGCCGCGATCGCCTACTGGCTCAGCATGCAGCTGTTCTGAGGCCGGGCGCCTACTGCGATATTTTTCGGCCTTCCTCGATCTGGTGCTCGAAGTAGCGCTGGAAGCTGAACACGATGCTGGCCATCAGGATCGTGCTGCCGAAGAAGAGCGACAGCACCACGGCGCCGATCGTGAACCAGTTGGTCTGGCCCGGCGCGGCGTCTGCCGGGGCGCTGGTGTTGAAGCGGGCATTCCATTTTTCGGGCGCCATCAGCCCATAGACGATCGCCGTGAGCGCGCAGCCTGCGATGGTGAAACCCAGCAGCGGAATCAGCGCCCAGCTCATGCCGTCGTCCACGCCGTACATGCGCACGCGCTCGATGCCGTAGAGGCCGAGCGCGGTCGGAATGGGCAGCAGCCAGCCCAGCAAATCGCCCATGCCGCGCAGGTAGAAGCGGTGCAGGCCCAGGGGGCCGCCAAGGAAGGAAAGCCAGGCGGCGGTGGTTTTGTTTTTCATTCGGGTTTTGTCGTGCTGCCTTCGCCGAGCACCTTTTCCATCAGGACCACGTCGCGCCATTCGCCGAACTTCCAGCCGCAGTCCTTGAGCACGCCCACGTGCGTGAAGCCCTGGCTGCGATGCACGCCGACGGAGCCGGCGTTGGCCGAGTCGCCGATCACCGCGATCAGCTTGCGGACGCCCACGGCTTCGGCGGCTTGCGAGAGCGCCGCCAGCAGCTTGGCGCCCAGACCCTTGCCGCGTGCTGACTCCGCCATGTAGATCGAGTCCTCCGCCGAGAAACGGTAGGCCGGGCGTGGCTTGAACCAGTTGCAATACGCAAAGCCCAGCAGCTGGCCATCTTCCTCGGCGACCAGGTAGGGCAGTTTCTTGCCCAGCACGTCGGCGCGGCGCGCGGCCATGTCGGCAGCGGAGGGCGCCTCGGTTTCGAAGGTGCCCGTGCCGTGCAGCACATGGTGGGCGTAGATGGCCGTGATGGCCGTGACGTCGTCGTCCCGGCTGGGGCGGATGGAGAGGGTCATGGGTGAAAAAGAGACGGCGCGGGGGCCGAAAATTCGGAGAAAACGCGTAGCGGGCTATAATCGCAGGCTTTTCAGCGTGTCGCTGGCCGGGTGGCCATGTCGCGTGTCTCGACGCTGGAAGAACATTGTGAGCGGGCCTCTTTCTCATCCAACTGGCTCGCTGACCACCCAAGGATAAATCATGGTCGTCATTCGACTCTCCCGCGGCGGCTCCAAAGGCCGTCCGTTCTTCAACATCGTCGTGTCGGACAAGCGCGTTCGCCGCGATGGCCGTTTCATCGAGCGCCTGGGTTTCTACAACCCGACCGCCAAGGAAAACGAAGAAAGCATCCGCATTGCCCAGGATCGCCTGACCTACTGGAAGAGCGTTGGCGCCCAAGCCTCGCCCACGGTCCTGCGCCTGATCAAGCAAGCTGCAGCCGCAGCCCCCAAGGCGGCAGCCTAAGCCGTCACGCACGGCGATGTTGCCCGCACTCGAAGCCGCCGAATTGCCGGCGGACGCGATCGAGGTAGGACGCATCGCCGATGCATGGGGCATCAAGGGCTGGTTCAAGGTCCTGCCCCACAGCGCCCAGCCCGAGGCGCTTTTCTCTTCCAAGCGCTGGTTCCTGCAGGCTCCCGGAGCCTCGGCAAGCACCGCTTTCCGGCTTGCGATCCGCGAAGCCAAAGAACATTCCGACTGCATCGTCGCCTCGTCCGAGGATGTGCCTGACCGCAATGCGGCCGAGGCCCTGCGTGGCGCGCGCGTGTTCGTGCCGCGCTCCAGCTTCCCCACGGCTGGCGACGACGAGTACTACTGGGTCGACCTCATCGGCCTTTCGGTCGTCAACCGCGAAGGCGTCGCGCTCGGCACGGTGCGCGAACTGCTCGCCACCGGCCCGCAGACCACGCTGGTGCTGGCGGCCGAAGAAGACGGCAAGGCCGTCGAGCGGATGGTGCCTTTCGTCTCCGTCTTCGTCGACAAGGTCGACCTGCCTGGCCGTCTCATCACGGTCGACTGGCAACCCGATTTCTGATTCCGCCGACACCGGCTGCGCGCGCATGCGCTTCGACGTCCTCACGCTCTTTCCCGAACTGTTTGCGCCCTTCATGGCCAGCGGTGTGACGCGTCGCGCCTACGAATCGAAGCAGGTCGAGGTCGTGCTCTGGAACCCGCGCGATTTCGCGCAGGGCAATTACAAGCGCGTGGACGACCGGCCCTTCGGTGGCGGTCCCGGCATGGTGATGATGGCCGAGCCGCTGGCAGCCTGCCTCGACGCGGCGCTGGCTGCGCGGGGGGCGGATGCGCCGGTCGTGCTGTTCTCGCCCATCGGCGAGCCGCTGCGCCACGGGGCGGTCGAAAAGTGGTCGGCCAGCGAAGGGGCGGTGCTGGTCTGCGGCCGCTACGAAGGCATCGACCAGCGTTTCATCGACGCACGCGTCACCCATCAGATCAGCCTTGGCGATTTCGTCCTCTCGGGCGGCGAGATCGCGGCCATGGCGTTGCTCGATGCCGTGGCGCGGCTGCAGCCTGGCGTGCTGGGCGACGAAGCCAGCCATGTGCAGGACAGCTTCAACCCTGCGCTCGACGGCCTGCTCGACTGCCCGCACTACACGCGGCCCGAGCAGTGGAACGGGCAGGGCGTTCCGACGCCGTTGCTCTCGGGCCACCATGCGCAGATCGAGCGCTGGCGCCGCGACCAGCGGCTGGCCACGACGTCGGCCCGGCGTCCCGACCTCATCGCCGCCGCCCGCGCTGCCGGCCGCCTGGACAAGGCCGATGAGACGGCACTGAAAAAAAAGCTATAATCTCGGGCTCCCCGATCCTCTGCCCGGCCGCGCCTGGCCTTCTGCACACCCTGGGTGGCAGATACCAACGGCGCCTTTTGTGTAGCCCGACACGATCGAATATCAGGAAATCATGAACCTCATCGAAACCCTCGAGCAGGAAGAAATCGCCCGCCTCGGCAAGAAGATCCCCGATTTCATGCCCGGTGACACGGTCATCGTCAGCGTGAGCGTCGTCGAAGGCACCCGCAAGCGCGTGCAGGCCTATGAAGGCGTCGTGATCGCCAAGCGCAATCGCGGCCTCAACAGCGGCTTCACCGTGCGCAAGATCTCCAGCGGCGAAGGCGTGGAACGTACGTTCCAGACCTACAGCCCGCTGATCGCCGGCATCGAAGTCAAGCGTCGTGGCGATGTGCGCCGCGCCAAGCTGTACTACCTGCGCGATCGCAGCGGTCGTTCGGCACGTATCAAGGAAAAGCTGCCGGGCAAGTCGCAAGCAGCAGCGGCTGCCAAGTAAGCCGTTTTCCTGCAGTGCAAAAAGCCGCCGCTCTGGCGGCTTTTTGCGTTGTTGCTTCCACCCAAAGACAACTTTTCGTTTTTCCGCTCTACTCCTTCATTCCGGCTCCGGCACCTTTCATCTCTTGACCTCCTCATCCACTTCCCTGCAGCAGGACGCCTCCCTCGAACCCGTCAACGCCGTGGCGCTGTCCACGCTGCCGCCGTTCGATCCGCGCAAGGCGCCTTTCGCGGTGAAGAATGAGGGGCTTCAGGCAGTGCCTGCCGCGCAGCTGACGGCCCGAGCCCTGCGCGCGCGTTTCGAGGCGCCGCCGATCTGGACCCCCGAGCTGCGCCGCGAGCCAAGAATGACCGAGCGCGCACCTGCCCAGGCCGCCGTGCTCGTGCCGATCGTGCAGCGCCCGCAAGGCGCGACCGTGCTGCTGACCGAGCGCACCGCGCATCTCTCGACCCATTCGGGGCAGGTGGCATTTCCCGGTGGCCGCGTCGACCCCGAGGACGCGAACCTTGCGGCCGCTGCGTTGCGCGAAGCTTGGGAAGAGGTCGGCCTCTCGGCGCAATACATCGAAGTGCTCGGCAACCTGCCGACCTATACGACGGTCACGTCCTTCATCGTGACGCCGGTGGTCGCGCTGGTGCAGACGGGCTTCGAACTCACCATCAATCCCTACGAAGTCGCCGATGCCTTCGAGGTGCCGCTCGCGTGGCTCATGGACCCGGCCAACCACCGCCATCACACCGTTCCCGCCCCTGACGGCACCAAGCGCCAGTGGTACTCGATGCCCTACCGGGACGGCACCGACGAGCGCTTCGTCTGGGGCGCCACCGCCGGCATGCTGCGCAATCTTTACCGTTTCCTGAGCGCCTGAAGCCCGACTGAACCTCCGGGCTCTCTCGCTATCATCGAAGGATGAGCTTCTTTGCCATCCTGTGCGCGTTGCTGATCGAGCAAGTGAGGCCGCTGGGCCCGCACAACCCCGTGTACGGCACCGTTCTCGCATGGACCCGCTGGACCAGCCGCAATTTCGATGCGGGCAAGCCCCATCACGGATGGATCGCCTGGGGGCTCGCGGTCTTCGTGCCCACGCTCGTGGCGCTCGGTGTGCATTGGCTGCTGGTGCTGACGCTGGGCTTGCCGTTCGCGGTGCTCTGGAGCATTGCGGTGCTCTACGTCACGCTGGGCTTCCGGCAGTTCAGCCACCACTTCACAGACATCCGCGATGCGCTCGACGAGGGCGACGAGCCGCTCGCGCGTTCGCTGCTCGCCCACTGGCAGGGCGTCGATGCCGCCGAACTCAAGCGCAGCGAAATCGTGCGCCACGTGATCGAGCATTCGGTCATTGCTGCGCACCGTCACGTGTTCGGCGTGCTGGCGTGGTTCTCGGTGCTCGCCGCCGTCGGCCTCGGTCCGGCCGGCGCGGTGTTCTATCGGATGAGCGAATTCGTCGCGCGCTACTGGGCCCACAAGAACGGCGCCGCGGTGCAACCGTCGAGCGTGTCCGTGCAGCAGGCGGCCGAGAGCGCCTGGCACGGCATCGACTGGCTGCCTGCGCGCATCACGGCGCTGGGCTTCGCGGTGGTTGGCAGCTTCGAGGAAGCGATCGACTGCTGGCGCAACGACGCCCGGCGCTTTCCGAACGAGAACGACGGTGTGATCCTTGCGGCCACGTCCGGCGCGGTCAATGTGCGCCTCGGCGGTGGTTCGCTGAGCCCCATTCCCGTCACCGACCCGCTGCCGCGCGCGCAGGCCGGCGAATCCGTGATCGACGGCCGCCGGCCCGACAGCGGCAGCACCCCGGGGCGCGAGCCCGAGCCCGGCCACTTGCGCAGCGTGGTCGGCCTCGTCTGGCGCTCGGTGGTGATGTGGATGGTGCTGCTGGCGTTGCTGACGCTCGCCCGTCTGCTCGGTTGAACGGCGCGGTATGACGAGCGAAGTACCGGCCTTCTGGAGCCCGCGCATCGGCGCGCTCGAGCCCTACGTGCCCGGCGAGCAGCCGCGTATCGCGAACCTCGTCAAGCTCAACACCAACGAGAGCCCTTATCCGCCGTCACCGCTGGCCGTCGATGCGATCCAGCAAGCGGCCGCGAGTGGCTTGGAGCGCTATCCCGACCCCACCTCGCTCGCTCTGCGCGAAGCAGTGGCACGCCGGCACGGCCTCGTGGTCGACCAGGTCTTCGCTGGCAACGGGTCGGACGAAGTGCTCGCGCACGCCTTCTTCGCCTTCTTCCAGCAGGCCGAGCCCTTGCTGATGCCCGACGTGAGCTACAGCTTCTACAAGGTCTACGCGCAGATCTACCAGATCGCGTGCGAACTGCAGCCGGTCGACGGGGGCCTGCGCATCAACGTCGAAGCCATGGCGGCGCGTGCACGCGTCGGATGCGCAGGTCTCGTGATCGCCAATCCGAATGCGCCCACGGGCATCGGGCTGCCGCTGTCGCAGATCGAACGGCTGCTTGCAGCCTGTCCCGACCGCGTGGTTCTGGTGGACGAGGCCTATGTTGATTTCGGCGGCGAGAGTGCATTGCCGCTTGTCGACAAATATCCGAACCTGCTCGTGGTGCAGACCCTCTCCAAGTCGCGCTCGCTCGCCGGCTTACGTGTCGGCTTCGCCTGCGGCCAGCGGCGCCTGATCGACGCTTTGGTGCGCGTCAAGGACAGCTTCAACTCCTACCCGCTTGATCGGCTTGCCACGGCGGGCGCGGTGGCAGCGCTGGAGGACGAAGCGTGGTTCAACACCACGCGCGGCAAGATCATTGACACTCGCGAAGGGCTCAGCCTGCAACTCGAAGACATGGGCTTCGAGGTGCTCCCTTCGCAGACCAACTTCGTGTTCGCACGCCATCCGCAGCGCGATGCGGCCGAATTGGCGGCGTTGCTGCGCGAGCGTGCGGTGCTGGTGCGGCATTTCAAGCAGCCGCGCATCGCACAGTACCTGCGCATCAGCATCGGCACGCGCGAGCAGTGCAGCGCACTGGTTCAGGCGCTGCAAGCCATCCTCGGCGCTCAGTAGCGCGTCTGGCTCAATTCGGCGAAGAGCTCGCCGTAGATCTTGTAGCGCGATGCGCTGATCGGGCCCGCATGCGTCGGCGTCTCGACGTTCGTGATGACGCCGCAGCCGGGTTCGTGCAGGTGGGTGCAGTTGTAGAACTTGCAGTCCCCCGTGTGCTCGGCGATATCGGGCATCAACCCGGCGAGCTGCATCGGCTCGATGTGATTCAGGCCGAATTCCTGGAAGCCCGGCGAGTCGATCAGGCCGGTGGTGCGGGCTTCGTCGATCCAGTACCAGGTGGTGCTGGTGGTCGTGTGCTTGCCGGAGTTCAGCGCCTGCGAAATCTCCTGGGTCAGCACGGTCGCGCCAGGCACGAGCAGGTTGGTCAGCGTGCTCTTGCCCGAGCCGGAAGGGCCGAGCACGAGGGTGGACTTGCCTGACAACAGCTTCATCAGCGATGCGTAGTCCGCCTCGCCAGATGCCTTGAGCGAAAGCGGCAGCACGCCGTGGTGCATGCGGCGATAAGGCGCCAGCTTGACCCAGGCGCGCTCGAAGGGCTCGACCAGGTCGCTCTTGTTGAGCGCGATGATCGGCGTGATGCGCTGTGCCTCCGCTGCGATCAGCGCGCGCGCCAGTTGATGCTCCGAAAACTCCGGCTCGGCCGCGATCAGGATCAGCACGTGATCGAGATTGGCCGCGAACGACTTCGTGCGGATCTCGTCCTGCCGGTAGAAGAGGTTGCGCCGGGGCAGCACCTCCTCGATGGTGCCTTCGTCCTCGGTGGCCTGCCAGCGGACGCGGTCGCCGACCACGGCCTGGCTCTTCTTGCCGCGCGGGTGGCAGATCAGCCGCTCGCCCGTGGGCGTTTCGACGAGGCAGTGACGCCCATGGCTGGCAACGACGAGGCCGTCGTGATGCGCCTTCCCCGTGTTGTGCGCAGCGGGGGTGAAGGCGGCGCGGCCGGGCTTAGCCACAGGCGTGTTTCCTCATGCGGCGGGGCTCGCAACCAGCGCGTCGGCCTGCCGTGCGCAATCGAAATCCGTGACCGACAGGCCCTTCACGTCGTGCGTGTTGAAGCGCACCACGCAGCGGTTGTAGTGCACCGACAGGTCGGGGTGGTGGTCCTGCGTGTGCGCCACGAGCGCCAGCGCGTTCACGAAGGCGATGGTCTCGAAGTAGTTGGCGAAGGTGAAGGTCTTCTCGATGGCGACATCGGCGCCGTCGCCGGTGAGCTTCCAGCCGTCGAGCTTGGCGAGGCCGGACACGATCTCGGTGGCGCTCATGGCCTGGCGGGGAGGAAGGTTCTTCCAGTCCTTGGGTTTGAACATGCTGCTCATGAGGGGCTCTGCTGAAAGGTGGGGTGGGTGGTCACGCCGCGGTCATGCGCGCGAGGCGCTCGGAGGCGGGCGGGTGGGAGTAGTAGAACTTGACGAACACCGGATCGGGCGTGAGCGTCGATGCGTTGTCCTGATAGAGCTTGAGCAGGGCGGCGGAGAGGTCGGCGCCGCTGGTCTGCGCGACGGCGTAGGCATCGGCTTCGAACTCGTGCTTGCGCGACAGGCGCGCGGGCAGCGGCGCCACGAAAAAGCCGAAGACCGGCACCGCGAGCATGAACAGCAGCAGGGCCAGCGCGCTGTTGGGCGCGGTCGGCGACATGTTCGGCTGAACGCCCAGGCCGGCATAGAACCACACTTGGGTCGAGACCCAACCCAACAGCGCGAAGCCGGCGAGGCTCAGCGCAAACATCGCGACGAGCCGCTTCACGATGTGGCGGTGCTTGAAGTGGCCGAGTTCGTGCGCGAGCACGGCCTCCACTTCCCCGGCATTCAACTGGCGCAGCAGCGTGTCGTAGAACACCACGCGCTTGCTCGCGCCGAAGCCGGTGAAGTACGCATTCGCATGGGCGCTGCGGGTGCTGCCATCCATCACGAACAAGCCCTTGGCCGCGAAGCCGCAGCGCTTCATCAAGGCCGTGACGCGCGCCTTCAGCGTGGGGTCATCCAGCGGCTTGAACTTGTTGAACAGCGGGGCGATGAAGGTCGGGTAGATCAGCATCAGGAGCAGGTTGAACCCCATCCAGGCAGCCCAGGCCCAGAGCCACCAGAGCGTGCCGGCCGCGCCCATGAGCCAGAGGATCAGCGCCGCGATCGGCAGGCCGATCAGCGCGCCGATCAGCGTCGACTTGACGGTGTCGGCCAGCCAGAGCTTGAAGGTCATCTTGTTGAAGCCGAAGCGCTCTTCGAGCCTGAAGGTCTGCCACAGGGTGAACGGCAACTCGAGCAGGCCGCCGATGGCCGCGAAGGCGGCCAGCAGCACCAACTGCTGCACCATGCCGCCACCAAGCCACACCAGCAGTAGCTTGTTCAGCACGTCGAGTCCGCCGAGCAGCGTCCAGCCCAGCAGCAGCGCCGCGCTCCAGGCCATCTCGACCAGGCCGAAGCGGGCCTTGGCGATCGTGTAGTCGGCCGCCTTCTGGTGCGCGGCGAGCGTGATGGTCTGCGCGAAAGCTTCCGGCACGGTGCCGCGGTGCTGCGCCACATGGCGCACCTGCCGCGAAGCGAGCCAGAACTTCACGACGAGGCCTGCAACGAGCGCGGCCGCGAAGGCGATGGTGAAGATGAGCGAATAGGACATGGAGCGGCGAGTTTAGTCCCCGGTAAATCGGGGCGCAGGCCTTGGGCGACAATCCTTCGATGCCCGAATCCCTTGACCCGACGCCCCCCGCAGCCGCGCCCACCCTGAAGAAAAGTGACCAGAACCTGGTCTGGCTGGACTGCGAGATGAGCGGCCTGGACCCCGAGAAAGAGTTCCTGCTCGAAATTGCCGTGGTCGTCACCGGCCCCGATCTCACACCCCGCATCGACGGCCCCGTGCTCGTCATTCACCAGAGCGACGCCGTGCTCGACGCCATGGACGCCTGGAACAAGGGGACCCATGGCCGCAGCGGCCTGATCGACAAGGTCAAGGCTTCCACGCTGGACGAAGCCGCGGCCGAACAGCAACTGCTGGAATTCATCGCCAAGTACATCCCCCGCAGCGGCTCGCCGATGTGCGGCAACACCATCGGGCAGGACCGGCGCTTCCTGGTCAAGTTCATGCCCAAGCTGGAGGCGTACTTCCACTACCGCAACCTGGACGTCAGCACCCTGAAGGAACTGGCCAAGCGCTGGAAGCCCTCGGCCTACAGTGCCTTCAAGAAACAGCAGGCGCACACCGCGCTGGCCGACGTGCATGAGTCCATCGAGGAGCTCGCCCATTACCGGGAAACCTTCCTTCGCCTGACCGATTGAGAAGAGATTAGGTAAAAACCCGAATCCGTGCCATAATTGCAGGCTTCGCTGATTTGCACTTGTCACAGGACACAGATCAGCGTCTCTTGCATCTCCCTATCTTGCACACCGCGCCCGATCGCATTCGCTGATCAAAAAGGGCCGCAGCCTCAGGCGTTAGCCGGAGGCTGAATGTCGTTGGATGGTTGATGTTTTTAACCACCAACGGGGCGCCGCCTACGGCAGCGCTCGCGTTTGAGATTGATATCTACATGACCGACGCTTTTGAAGCGCAGGGCGAGTTCGCGCCTGTGCAATCCGCTACCAACAACGAATTCACCGCCGCTGTGGACACTGTGTCCGAAGCGCCGATCCTCGAGGCGCTCGATGCAGCCGCCCCTGAGGCCGCAGCGGTCGAACAAGAACCCAGCCTGCCCAACGGTTTCATCCGCCTGGGCCTCGCACCCGAACTGATCGCCGCCGTGGCCGACCTGGGCTTCACCCAGCCGACCACCGTGCAAGACAAGGTGATCCCGCTCGCCATGGGCGGCGAAGCCGGCCAGGACGGCAAGGCTCGTTTCGTCGACCTGATGGTCTCCAGCCAGACTGGTTCGGGCAAGACCGCAGCCTTCCTGCTGCCCGTGCTGCACACCCTCCTTAAGCGCCAGGCCGAAGCCGAAGCCGAAGCCAAGGCCGAATTCCAGCGCCTGGCCGCCGAAGCCGCTGCCCGCGGTGAAGCCGCGCCGAAGAAGCCCAAGCGCAAGGACCCGACCAACGCCCGCCACTTCAAGGCCGCCACCCCCGGCGCCCTGATCCTGTGCCCGACGCGCGAACTCGCGCAGCAGGTCGCGCACGACGCCATCGAGCTGGTCCGCCATTGCCGCGGTCTTCGCATCGCCAACGTGGTGGGCGGCATGCCTTACCAGTTGCAGATCGCCAAGCTGCAGAACGCCGACCTCGTGGTTGCCACTCCCGGCCGTCTGCTCGACCTGCAACGCTCGCAGCAACTCAAGCTCGACCAGGTCAAGTTCCTGGTGGTCGACGAAGCCGACCGCATGCTCGACCTGGGCTTCTCCGACGACCTGGCCGAAGTCAACCAGCTCACCATCGAGCGCCAGCAAACGATGATGTTCAGCGCCACCTTCGCGCCGCGCATTCAGCAACTGGCCCAGCGCGTGATGCGCGAGCCGCAGCGCGTGACCATCGACAGCCCGCAGGAAAAGCACGCCAACATCAAGCAGTCGCTGTACTGGGCCGACAACAGCCAGCACAAGCGCAAGCTCCTCGATCACTGGCTGCGCGACACCAGCATCAACCAGGCAATCGTGTTCGCCAGCACGCAAGTCGAGTGCGACGGGCTCGCCAACGACCTGCAGCAGGAAGGCTTCAGCGCCGTGGCGCTGCACGGCGCCCTGAGCCAGGGCCTGCGCAACCGCCGCCTGATGGCACTGCGCCAGGGCCAGGTACAGATCCTGGTGGCCACCGACGTTGCCGCCCGCGGCATCGACGTGCCGACCATCACCCACGTCTTCAACTTCGGCTTGCCGATGAAGGCCGAGGACTACACCCACCGCATCGGCCGCACCGGCCGTGCAGGCCGCGACGGCCTGGCGATCACGTTTGCCGAGTTCCGCGATCGCCGCAAGATCATGGACATCGAGCAATACAGCCGCCAGCAGTTCAAGGCTGAAGTGGTTGCCGGCCTCGAGCCCCAACAGCGCATGCCGCAATCGCGTCCCCCGATGGGCGAGTACCGCGGTGGCCGTGGCGACAACCAGTCGCGCGACCGCAAGTTCGGCAATGGCGGCGGCGGTGGCTACCGCGGCAACAACGGCGGCGGCTATGCCGGTGCCAGCGGTTTCAACGACCGCAATGCACGCGGCCCGGCGCCGAGCCAAGGTCACCAGGGCCCGCGTGGCTTCCAGGGCGGCAACAACGCCGGCTTCGGCGGCGGTCGTGACGACGGCGGCAACAACGGCGGTGGCGCAGGCTACGGCCGCAAGCCGGGCTGGGGTGACAGCGCCCCGCGCGGCGGCCACGGCCAGGGTCACCACGGTGGTGGTCGCGGCGACGGCGGTTTTGCTCCCCGTGAAGGCTTTGCGCCCCGCGAAGGTTTCGCGCCGCGCGGCAATGGCGCCGGTCATGGCGGCCCGGGCAAGGTGTTCGTGCCCCGCGACGCACAAAAGCGTGCGTTCAAGCCCTCGCGCTGATCCATTGCAGAGCGGCCGGCCGGTCGCTTCGCCCCAAAAGAAAGCCCGCGCTTCGAAAGAAGCGCGGGCTTTTTCATTGCGGGTTTCCGAGAGGCCCATCGCTTCGGTATTTGATTGACATCTGAATCGATGAAAAGTAATGTAATGACGCATTGCTCCCCGGTCCGCGCCGCGGCTGCCGGTTCATCGACATCTGCTTTTCAAATTTCCGAACATGAAAATTGCGATTCTTGGCGGTGGCCACGGCGCCTACGCAGCCGCCGCAGACCTGTCTGAAGCCGGTCACGAGGTGCGCTTGTGGCGCCGCGATGCCGCAGCGCTCGAGCTGGTCATGCAAGCCGGCGCGATCACGCTGAAGGATGTCGACGGCGCGCGCGAAGTGCCGCTTGCACTCGCCACGGCCGATATTGCGGCAGCGCTCAAGGGCGCCGAGCTGATCGTCATCCCCACGCCCGCCATTGCCCAGCACGACATCGCTGTGGCCATGGCCCCGCACCTGGTCGACGGCCAGGTCGTCTTCCTGCCGCCAGGCACCTTCGGCAGCTACGTGATGGCGCGTGCGGTGAGGCAAGCCGGCAACCGCGCAGACGTGGCCTGGGCCGAGACCGGCACCTTGCCGTACCTCGCACGCAAGCACGGCGATCGCGAAGTGAACGTCACGATCCGCGCGATCCGCCTGCCAACCGGCGTGTACCCGGCGCGCAAGGAGGCCGGGGCGATCGCGGTGATCCGCAAGGCCTACCCGGCCGTGCACGGCTGCGGCAACGCGCTCTCGGGTGCGCTGATGAACGCCGGCCCTGTCATCCATCCGCCGCTGATGGTGATGAACGCTGCCCCGCTGCAGCACTTCGAGCGCTGGGACATCCACAACGAAGGCACCCAGCGCGCGGTGCGCGACGTGACCGACCGGCTCGACCGTGAGCGCATGGCCGTGCGAGAGGCCTTCGGACAGGGCGCGCCGCACTATCCGCTGGCCGATCACTACAACAACGACCAGTGGATGTACGGCGATGCGCACAAGCAACTGGTCAAGTCGGGCGACTGGCGCGAGAACATCGACCTGCACACGCACCGCTACATCACCGAAGACACCGAGCTCGGCCTGGCCTTCCTCGCTTCGGCCGCGCGCCGTGCGGGCGTGGACGCACCCATCGCGCACGGCCTGCTGGCCATCGTGGGCGGCTTTCTCGGTCGCGACCTTCGCCACGGCCCGCGCACTTTCGAAAGCCTCGGCCTCGCCGACCTGAGCGCGGCGCAGCTCGAAGAGAGGCTGCACGATGGCGAATGAGCGCGCGCTGCCCCGCTTTGCGGCCGTCGGCGCCGGCCGCATGGGGCGCGGCATCGCGATCGCGTTCGCCTATGCCGGCCACCGCATATCGCTGATCGACCTGCGCCCGCGCGGCGACGACGCGTGGCAGCGCCTGCGCGACGAGGCGAAGGCCGAGATCGAAGCCAGCCTCGCTGGGCTCGCGCAACTGGGCGTGATCGACGCCGCGCAGATCCAGCGCATCGCGGAGCGCGTGGACTTCGTGAACGCGGCTGCAGCCCCGCAGGCGCTGGCCGCCGCCGCGCTGGTGTTCGAAGGCGTCCCCGAAACCTTGGAAGCCAAGCGCGAAGCCTTCGAGCACCTCAACCGTCACTGCCGCGACGACGCAATCCTCACGTCGACCACCAGCAGCATCCTGGTGACGCAGCTTGCGGCGCTGGTGCGGCTGCCCGAGCGCTTCCTCAACATGCACTGGCTCAATCCGGCCTACGTGATCCCCGTGGTGGAACTCAGTTGCCACCCGGGCACCGACGCTGGCGTGCTTGCGCGCACCAAGGCGCTGATGGAAGCGATCGGCAAGCTCCCCGTGGTCTGCGGTGCCTCGCCCGGCTACATCGTGCCGCGCCTGCAGGCGCTGGTGATGAACGAGGCGGCCCGCATGATCGAGGAGGGCGCAGCCACCGCCGAGGAAATCGACAAGGCAACGCGCTACGGCCTCGGCCTTCGATTCGCCGCGCTTGGCGTGGTCGAGTTCATCGACTTCGGCGGTTGCGACATCCTGCACCACGCGAGCCGCGAGATGTCTGCCTCGATCGACAAGGGCCGCTACACCGCGCCGGCCATCGTCGATCGCATGGTCGCCGAGGGGCGGCTCGGCCTGAAAAGCGGCAGCGGCTTCTACGACTACGAGGGCCGCGACATCGCTGCCTATCGGCGCGACGTGCTTTCGCGCACCCTCGGTGAACTCAAACACGCGGGCCTCTGGCGCGCGCCCGCCTTCGAGACGCTGTCATGACGATCCGCCGCGCTTTTGCCGACCTGTCGGTGGGGCAGGTGCACTACGCGACGTGCGGCGATGCAGATGCGCCCGCCGTCCTGCTGCTTCACCAGTCGCCGCGCAGCTGGGCCGAGTACCGCGCGGTGCTTCCGCTGATCGGCGCGCATTGCCGCGCCATCGCGATGGACACCGTGGGCTTCGGCGATTCCTCGGACGGTGGCGTGCCCGCGAGCATCGGGCAATGGGCGCGCGTGGCGTGCGAACTGCTCGACGCGCTGGGCATCCGGCAGGCTGATGTCGTGGGCCATCACACCGGCGGCGTCGTCGCGGTCGAACTCGCGGCTGCATTCCCCGATCGCGTGCGCGGCCTGGTGCTGTCGTCCACGCCTTACACCGATGAGCCCTTTCGCCTCGCGCGCGCCCGCAGGCCGCCCATCGACGAGGTCGCGCCGAGCGAAGACGGAAGCCATCTCGCCGCACTGTGGCAAAAGCGCCAGGGCTTCTATCCAGTGGGGCGGCCCGAGTTGCTCGAAGCCTTCGTGCTCGATGCGTTGAAGGTCGGTCATCGCGTGGAGGAGGGCCATCGGGCCGTCGCGTCCTATCGCATGGAAGACCGCATCGGCCGCGTGACGCAGCCTGTGCTCATCGTCCGCGCCACCGACGATCCGTTTGCCGCGCCGCATGCGGCCGAGTTGCAGCACCATCTGCCGCAGGCGCGCATCGTCGACATCGAAGGCGGCATGGTGCCCTTGCCGGACCAGATGCCCGAGGCCTTTGCGCGCACCGTGTACGACTTTCTCAGAGAGCTGCCATGAAGGCCATCCGCATCCACGGCTTCGATGCAGTGCCCGTGCTGGAAGACGTGGCCGATCCCGTTGCGCGCCCCGGTCGCACTATCGTGCGCATGCAGGCCGCCACGGTCGGCCACATCGACCGCACCGTGTGGCGGGGCAGTTTCCTGCGGCACCCGCCGTTGCCCTACACGCCGGGTGTGGAAGCTGCCGGCATCGTCGTCGCGAGCGAACGCTACGAGGCCGGGCAACGCGTGTGGCTGCGCGGCAGCGGCCTGGGTACCCTGTTCGACGGCACCTGGTGCGAACTGATCGATGCGCCGGACGAAGCGCTTGGCCTCTTGCCCGACGCGTTGTCGATGACGATCGGTGCCGCGTTCTTCTCGCCCACCACATCGGCTTGGGTGGCGCTGCACGAGGTTGCGAAGCTGCAGGCCGCAGAGCAAGTGCTGGTCACGGGCGCGAGCGGCGCGGTCGGGTCGCTCGTGATGCAGCTTGCGCGCGATGCAGGGTGCGAGGCAACGCCGGTCGATCCGGACACCGCGCCCGCTGCCGCCAGCGCCGACCTGCTCATCGACACGGTCGGCGGCAATGTCCTCGCAGCGTCTCTGCCTGCGGTACGGCCCGGCGGTCGCGCCGTGCTGATCGGCTACACCGCAGGCCCCACGCTGCAACTGGACATCGCGCATTTCCTACAGCGCGACGTCGCACTGCTGCCGCTCAACATGTTCAGGCGGGAGCCGGCGGGCCGTGCCGCGGCGCCCGAACTGCTCGCGCGATTGGCCGATGGCCGCCTGCATCTCGATGTGCAGAGCTTCGCGCTGGCCGACGCCGCCAAGGCGCTCGAATGGATCGCGCAGCGCGGCCATCGCGGCCGCGCAGTGCTCGTGCCCTAGGCCCCGTCAGTCTTCTTCGGGCTCCGGCTCCTCGAGCGGCACATGCACGTGCAGTTCGATCATCCGTCGCAGCGTCTCCTTGAGTTCTTCGGCCCGCCGCAGGCCGAAGGGCTCGAGCACGCGCCGCTCATGCTCGCGCGCCAGTTCCATCAGATGCTCTACCGCCTTCAGCCCCTTGCGCGTGATGCGCACCAGTGTGATGCGGCGGTCACTTTCGTGGGGCAGGCGCTCCACCTGTCCCCGCGATTCCATGCGATCGAGCAGGCGCGTCACCGTCGGCTGCTTGGTCACGGTGACCTGCGCGAGCTGGCCGATGCTGATTGGCTCGCTGCCTGCGAGCGACGCCATCACACGCCACTCCGACACCGAGAACCCCTGCTGGCGCGCCACCTCGTGGAACTCCGAGGAAATCAGCTGGCTCGCCTGCGCGAGCAGTGCCGGCAGGTAGTCCTCAACGAAGCGAATCGATTCGGCGGGAGGTTCTTGTTCAGCCATGAAGGCACCTCACAGCCAGGCACGTCAAACCAGCTTCGGGCACGCCGCTTGCATGTCTAGGGTAATTCATGATTGTGGATACATTCATTTGTCAACATTATAGAAAGCGTGATGTGGCACCTGAAGCGCATCCTCCCACGAGAAAGAAGAAGGACCCACATGGCTGAGCGTTCGTTCGTCGAGGAAGTCAAGAAGCTGCGGCTTTCTGGCGGAGATGTGTTTCGTGGTGAAGGCATTCTGGCGGTCACCAAGGCCTTGCTGGAGTCAGGCGTTTCCTACGTCGCGGGATACCAGGGCGCACCCATCTCGCACCTGATGGATGTGCTGGCCGATGCGCAGGACATCCTCGCCGAGCAGGGCATCCGCTTCGAGAACAGCGCGAGCGAAGCTACCGCCGCCGCCACGCTCGCGGCCTCGGTCAACTACCCGCTGCGCGGCGCCGTCACCTTCAAGGCGACCGTGGGCACCAACGTCGCCTCCGACGCGCTGGCCAACCTCGCCTCGGGCGGCGTGACCGGCGGCGCGCTCATCATCGTGGGCGAGGACTACGGCGAAGGCTCGTCGATCATGCAGGAGCGCAGCCATGCGTTCGCGATGAAGTCGCAGATCTGGCTGCTCGATCCGCGCCCCAACCTGCCGAGCATCGTCGATGCGGTGAAGACGGGTTTCGATCTCTCCGAAGCCAGCAACACGCCCGTGATGCTGCAGCTGCGCATCCGCGCCTGCCACGTGCACGGCCACTTCATCGCAGGCGACAACAGGCGCGCGAAGTTCACGCTGCAGGAGGCGCTGGAGAACCCGCAGCGCGACGTCAGCCGCATCGTGCTGCCGCCCGCGAGCTTTGTACACGAACAGGAGAAGGTGAAGGACCGCTGGCCCGCCGCGGTGCGCTTCATCGAGGAGCGCCAGCTCAACGAGTTCTTCTCCGAAGACGCCGACGACATCGGCATCATCGTGCAGGGCGGCAGCTACAACACGCTGCTGCGCGCGCTCGAGCGGCTCCAGCTCGCCGATGTGTACGGCAACACCAAGGTGCCGCTCTACGTGATGAACGTCGCGTACCCCGTCATCGAGAGCGAGGTCATCCGCTTCTGCGAAGGCAAGCGCGCGGTGCTGATCGTCGAAGAGGGCCAGCCCAATTTCGTCGAGCAGAACCTTGCCACCATCCTGCGCCAGGCGGGCTCGACCACCGCTCTGCATGGCAAGGACATGCTGCCGGTCGCGGGCGAGTACACATCTTCCGAACTGCTCAAGGGCGCGCGCGCTTTCTGCGAGCGCTACGAGCGCCTCGCGCCGCTGCCGGTGCCCGTGCCGGTGCGCAAGGTGATACCGCTCAAGGAGGTGGCCGCCATCGGCGTCGATGCGGCGCCCGAACCAGCCATTCCATCGTCCGCACTCGGCGATGTCGTGCACGCCCGCCCACCGGGCTTCTGCACCGGCTGCCCCGAGCGCCCGATCTTCAGCGCGATGAAGCTGGTCGAGCGCGAACTCGGCGCGCACCACGTGAGCGCCGACATCGGCTGCCACCTGTTCTCGATCCTGCCGCCCTTCAACATCGGCAACACCACCATGGGCTACGGCCTCGGCGGTGCGGGCGCTTCGGCGCTCAATGCGCCGGCCGGCAAGCGCGCCATCTCGATGATGGGCGACGGCGGCTTCTGGCACAACGGCCTCACCAGCGGCGTGGCGAACTCGGTCTTCAACAAGAGCGACAACCTCACCATCGTCGTCGACAACAACTACACCTCGGCCACGGGCGGGCAGGACATCCTCTCGTCGAACGCCGTCAACAAGACGCGCAGCACCGGCCACGAGATCGAGCGCGCCGTGCGCGGCGTGGGCGTGGAGTGGGTGAAGACGCTGCGCCGCACCTACGACGTGGCCGGCATGCGCGATGCGTTGAAAGAAGCGCTCACCACCACCAAGAAGGGCCCCAAGGTCCTGATCGCGCAGTCGGAGTGCATGCTCAACAAGCAGCGCCGCGAAAAGCCGCTGGTGCGCAAGGCCATCGCTGATGGCAAGCGCATGGTGCGCGAGAAATTCGGCGTCGATTCCGACACCTGCACCGGCGACCACTCGTGCATCCGCCTGTCGGGCTGCCCCTCGCTCTCCATCAAGCCCAACCCCGATCCGCTGCGCACCGACCCGGTCGCGGCCGTGCTCGACAGCTGCGTGGGCTGCGGCGTGTGCGGCGAGGTCTCGCATGCCGCGGTGCTGTGCCCCTCGTTCTACAAGGCGCAGATCGTGAGCAACCCCACCGGTTGGGACAAGCTGCGCGAGCGCGTGCGCAGCGCCGTCATCGGCTGGCTGCAGCGCGGCGAAGCACGCCGCCGCGAAGCCTATGCGTTCTGAAGCGATGATGAACATCAAGGCACAACCGATCAAGATCGCGATCCTCGCAATGGGCGGCGAAGGCGGCGGCGTGCTGGCCGACTGGATCGTGGACATGGGCGAGGCCAACGGCTATGTCGCCCAGACCACCTCGGTGCCGGGCGTGGCACAGCGCACGGGTGCGACCATCTACTACGTCGAGCTGTACCCGATCGCGCAAGCCGAGTCGGATGGTGGCCGGCCCGTGCTGGCGCTGATGCCGTTGCCGGGCGACGTCGATGTGGTGCTCGCATCGGAACTCATGGAAGCCGGTCGCGCCGTGCAGCGCGGCCTCGTCACGAACGACCGCACCACGCTCATCGCCTCCACGCATCGCGTGTTCTCCATCGCGGAGAAAAGCGCATTGGGCGATGGCCGCGTCGACAGCGCGCAGCTGCTCGCGCACACGGCCAAGGCTGCCAAGCGCTTCATCCGCTTCGACATGGCGCAGGCCGCCGAAGCCTCGGGCAGCGTGATCAGCGCCGTGCTCTTCGGCGCACTCGCGGGCTCGGGCGTGCTGCCGTTCAGCCGCGCGCAGTTCGAGGCGACCATCGAGCGCGGCGGCGTGGGCGTGAAGCCCAGCCTGAAGGCCTTCGGCGGTGCCTTCGCACGCGCGCAGGCGGGCGACGATGGCGAGACGGCGGCAGAAGCAGTCACCGCGGTCCCGGTTCCGCAGCCCCGCCATCCCGCCGTGCGCGCATTGGTCGAGCGCGTGCAGCACGACTTTCCGACCGCCGCGCATGACTTCCTGCTCGAAGGCGTGCGTCGCCTCATCGATTACCAGGACCTGGCGTATGCCGGCCTGTACCTCGACCGCATGGCCGCCGTCGCCGCCTTGCCGGGCACTGGCGACCACCGCCTGCTGCGCGAGACCGCGCGCCACCTCGCGCTATGGATGTCCTACGAAGACACCGCCCGCGTGGCGGCCCTGAAGACCCGCGCCACCCGCTTCGAGCGCGTGCGCGGCGAGGCCCGCGTACAGCCGGGCCAGGTGCTCGCCATCAACGAATACATGCACCCGCGCCTGCAGGAAATCTGCGAGACCCTGCCCGGCGGCATCGGCCGCTGGCTCATGGGCTCCACGCTGCCCAGGAAGATCGTCGAGCGCTTCACGCAGCACGGCCGCGTGATCCAGACCAGTTCGCTGCGTGGCTACCTGATGCTGCGCACGGTCGCGGCCATGAAGCGCTGGCGCCTCTCGACGATGCGCTATGCAGAAGAAAACCGCCGCATCGAGGAATGGCTGCAGCGCATCGCCGCCACCGCGCGGCACAACCCCGAGCTCGCGGTGGAACTCGCGCAGTGCCAGCGCCTGGTCAAGGGCTACAGCGACACGCATGAGCGCGGCATCCGCAACTACGACACCGTGATGCGCGCCGTCGAGCGCGCCGGCGCGCAGCTCGCGCCCGCCACCCTGCGGGAGCTGCGCGATGCGGCGCTCGCCGACGAACACGGCCACAAGCTGCAAGCCGCACTGGCGCAGCACGCTCTGGCCTGAAGAGACAACGGACGCACGATGACCGCTCCCACCGCCACGCTCGAGCTTCGCGTCGCCGAAGCGCGCGAACTCAATCCATTGATCCGCATGCTTCGCCTGCGCGCGGAAGACGGCCGCCCGCTGCCGGGCTTCGCGGCCGGCGCCCACATCCGCGTGCAGGTGTCGCTGCCCGATGGCAAGACCGACTGGCGCCACTATTCGCTGATCAACTTCGCGACCGCGCGCAACGCGACGAATGCGCCGACCGAGTACGTGATTGCCGTGCGCAAGGAGGCCGAAGGCCGCGGCGGCTCGCGTTTCATGCATGAAGCGCTGAAGGAGGGCGACACGCTCGCCATCGAGGCGCCGAAGAACGACTTTCCGCTGCACACCGGCCCCGGTGGCTCGGTGCTGGTGGCCGGCGGCATCGGTGTCACGCCGCTCGCCAGCATGGCGGCGCGCCGCCGCGCCGAGGAAGCGCCCGTGCGCATGCACTACGCCGGCCGCAGCCGCGACCTGATGGCTTTCCTGCCCGAGCTGCAAGCGCTGCTGGGCGACGACCTGCGCGTGCACACCGACGCAGAAGCCGGCGCGCCGCTCGACATCGACGCACTGCTCGACGACGTGCCCGCCGGCGATCGCCTCTACGTCTGCGGCCCCAAGGTCATGCTCGATGCCGTGCTCGCCCGCACCCAGGCGCGCGGCTGGGAGCACGACCGCGTGCACTTCGAGCTCTTCACCGAGCCGGTCGCCGAAGAAGGCGACCAGCCCTTCGAGGTCGAGCTCGCCCAGTCGGGCCAGCGCTTCACAGTCGCGGCCGACCAGAGCATCCTCGACTGCCTCATCGACAACGGCTGCGACCCGATGTTCGACTGCAAGCGCGGCGAATGCGGCGTGTGCGCCGTGCCGGTGCTCGAGGGCGAGATCGACCACCGCGACTACGTGCTCACCGCCCGCGAGAAGGCCGAGGGCAACGTCATGCAGATCTGCATCTCGCGTGCCAAGGGTGCGCGCCTGGTGCTCGATATCTGAAGCAAGGAGCCACGAGAACTATGCCTTCATACAGAGACAACCCCGAAGCAGTCCGCGCGCTCGTTGAGAACGACCGCGTGCACCGCGACCTGTACACCAGCCAGGAATTGTTCGAGTTGGAGCAGGAACACTTCTTCGCCAACACCTGGAACTACGTCGGCCACGAGAGCCAACTGCCCAAGCCCGGCGACTGGATCAGCAACGAGATCGCCGGCCGCCCGCTCATCGTGGTGCGTCACACCGACGGCAGCGTGCGCGCGATGATGAACCGCTGCGCCCACAAGGGTTCGCGCCTCGTGAGCGCGCCCTGCGGCAACACCGGCAAGTTCTTCCGCTGCCCGTACCACGCCTGGACCTTCAAGACCGACGGCTCGCTGCTGGCGATTCCGCTGAAGACCGGCTACGAGAACACCGCGCTGCACGAGTGCGAGTCGGCCAAGGGCCTGACGACGCTCAAGCATGTGCGCAGCCACCGCGGCTTCATCTTCGTGAAAATCAACGATGTCGGGCCCGACTTCGACGAGTACTTCGGCGACTCGCTCAGCTCCATCGACAACATGGCCGACCGCTCGCCCGAAGGCGAACTCGAGATCGCCGGCGGGTGCCTGCGCTTCATGCACCAGTGCAACTGGAAGATGTTCGTGGAGAACCTCAACGACACCATGCATCCGATGGTGGCGCACGAATCGTCGGCCGGCACCGCCAAGCGCATGTGGGCCGACAAGCCCGCCGACGAACCCAAGCCCATGGCGGTCGAGCAGTTCGTGCCCTTCATGTCCGACTACAAGTTCTTCGAGGACATGGGCATCCGCACCTACGACCACGGCCACAGCTTCACGGGCGTGCACTTCAGCATCCACAGCAAGTACAAGGCAATCCCCGAATACGACGACGCCATGAAGGCGCGCTACGGCGAAGAGAAGACCGCGCAGATCCTGGGCATGGCGCGGCACAACACCGTGTACTACCCGAACCTCACGATCAAGGGCGCGATCCAGGCCATTCGCGTGGTCAAGCCCATCTCGGCCGACAAGACGCTGATCGAGAGCTGGACCTTTCGCCTGAAGGGTGCGCCGCCTGAGCTGCTGCAGCGCACCACAATGTACAACCGGCTGATCAACTCGCCGTTCTCGGTGGTGGGCCACGACGACCTGCAGGCCTACCGCGGCATGCAGGCCGGCTTGCATGCGAGCGGCAACGAGTGGGTGAGCCTGCACCGGGACTACGACGCGTCGGAGCTCAAGGGCGGCGAGATCACCACCGGCGGCACCAACGAGCTGCCGATGCGCAACCAGTACCGCAGCTGGGTGCAGCGCATGACGGAGACGATGTGATGGCCGGCACCGACATCGCCCGCCAGGACCTGATCGACTTCGTCGTGAACGAAGCGCATCTGCTCGACACGCGCCGCTACGAAGAGTGGAACGCGCTCTTCACCGACGACGCCTTCTACTGGGTGCCGCTCGTGCCGGACCAGGAAGACGGCCTCAACCACACATCGCACCTCTACGAAGACAAGCTGCTGCGCGAGCTGCGCATCGAGCGCCTGAAGAGCCCGCGCGCGTTTTCGCAGCAGCCGCCAAGCCGCTGCCACCATCTGTTGCAGGTGCCCGTGGTCGAAGCGTTCGACGCCGAGGCCAACCGCTTCGTGGTGCGCACCAGCTTCCACTACACCGAATCGCAGGGCGACGAGCTGCAGTTCTACGTCGGCACGTTCTTCCATCACCTCACGATGCAGGACGGCGCACTGCGCATGACGCTCAAGCGCGTGAACCTGCTCAACTGCGACGCGGCACTCCCGGCCGTGCAGCTCTTCATCTGAGGACGCGATGTCACACGCCACCGTCCATCAAGTTTTCGCGACGACTGCAGCGCGCACGCCGCAGGCCGAATTCCTGTTCACCGAGTCGGTGACCGCGGCTGCCTACGGCATCGCAGCGGGCGCCATTCGCTGGGGCGAGGCGGCCGCCGAGGTCGAGCGTTTGCGCGCCGCCTATGCGCGTGCCGGCTACGGGCACGGCCACCGCGTCGGCCTGCTGCTGGAGAACCGGCCCGCGTTCCTCTTCCACTGGTTCGCGCTCAACGCGCTGGGCGTGAGCGTGGTGCCGATCAACGCGGAGATGCGATCGGCCGAACTGGTCTACCTGATCGGCCACAGCGAAATCGGCCTCGCCGTCACGCTGCCGGAGCGCGCCGCCGACCTGCGGGCTGCTGCGGCGCAGGCAGGCGTGGCCTTCGAGACCATGGGGCCCGACGACGCGGTGCCCGGCGCGAAGACCGCCGCGCCGCGCGCCCACGAGCCCATCGGTGCCGACACCGAATGCGGATTGCTCTACACCTCCGGCACCACCGGGCGCCCCAAGGGCTGCATCCTCAGCAACGCCTACTTCCTGCGCGCGGGCGAGTGGTACGCCGCGCTCGATGGGGTGTGCAGCATCCGCCCCGACACCGAGCGCGTCATCACGCCGCTGCCGCTCAACCACATGAACGCGATGGCGTTCTCCACCATGGTGGTGCTGGTGGCGGGCGGGTGCCTGGTGCAGCTCGATCGCTTCCATCCGAAGACCTGGCTGGCGAGCGCGCGCGAGAGCGGCGCGACCATCGTGCATTACCTGGGCGTGATGCCTGCGATGCTGCTGTCGGCATCGCCGTCCGATGCCGACCGTGACCACGCAATCCGATGGGGCTTCGGCGCCGGCGTGGACCGCAAGAACCACGTGCCCTTCGAGGAGCGCTTCGGCTTCCCGCTGGTCGAGGCCTGGGCCATGACCGAGACCGGCGCGGCCGCCTGCATCATGGCCAACCGCGAGCCGCGCCTCGTGGGCACGAGTTGCTTCGGCCGCCAGGAAGACTTCGTGCAGATTCGCCTCGTGGGCGAAGACGGCAACGACGTCGGCACGGATGCACCGGGCGAACTGCTCGTGCGCTCGGCCGGCACCGACCCGAAGCGCTACTTCTTCTCCGGCTACCTCAAGGACGAGGAGGCCACGCGCGAAGCCTGGGCCGATGGCTGGTTCCACACCGGCGACCTGGTGCGCCGCGACGCTGAAGGCAACTTCTTCTTCGTCGATCGCAAGAAGAACGTGATCCGCCGCAGCGGCGAGAACATTTCGGCCGTCGAGGTCGAGAGCGTGCTCAACCAGCATCCGGCCGTGAAGACATCGGCCGTTGCGGCAACGCCCGATGCGGTGCGCGGCGACGAGGTGCTGGCCTGCATCGTGATGCGCGAGGACGCGGATGCATCGCAGCGCGAACAGGTCGCCGCGAGCATCGTCCAGCATGCGCTCGATCAACTCGCCTACTACAAGGCGCCGGGCTACGTCGCCTTCGTCGATGCGCTGCCGCTCACGCCCTCGCAGAAGATCCAGCGCGGCCAGCTGCGCGAGATGGCGCAGTCGTTGCCGGGGCAGGGCCACTGCATCGACACGCGTGCGATGAAGAAACGACAAGTGGGGCAGGCATGACCAGGCAGCGGCTTTCCTACGAAGGCGTCGCGGTGGCCGTGCCCATCACGGTGCCCTACGTGCGCTACTCCACGCGCACCGCGCACTGGTTCGTCGGGCAGGCCATCGAGGCGCTGGTCCAGGCCAGCGGCGTGGCCAAGGAAGCGATCGACGGCCTGTGCCTCAGCAGCTTCTCGCTCGCGCCCGACACGGCCGTGGGCGTGACGCAGCACCTTGGCATGTCGCCGCGCTGGCTCGACCACGTGCCCACCGGCGGCGCCTCGGGCGTGATGTGCCTGCGCCGCGCCGCGCGCGCCGTGCAGGCGGGCGATGCCGACATCGTGGCCTGCGTGGGCGCCGACACCAACCACGTCGACTCCTTCCGCCAGACGCTCGGCAGCTTCAGCAACTTCGCACGAGATGCGAGCTACCCCTACGGCTCGGGCGGACCGAACTCGATCTTCGCGTTCATCACCGCCAACTACATGCGCACCTTCGGCGCGAAGCGCGAAGACTTCGGCCGCATCTGCGTGGACCAGCGCACCAACGCCCTGGGCAACCCGAATGCGATGTTCAAGAAGGGCCTGACGCTCGACGAATACATGGCCGCGCGGCCCATCTCCGACCCGATCCATCTCTTCGACTGCGTGATGCCTTGCGCCGGTGCCGATGCCTTCCTTGTGATGAGCGAGGAGCGCGCCCGCGACCTGGGCCTTCCGCACGCCGTGATCCGCGGCGCCATCGAGCGCCACAACGCCTACGCCGAAGACCCGGTCATGGTGCAAGGCGGCTGGCGCAAGGACCGCGACGACCTCTACGCGCAGGCCGGCGTGCAGCCCGCTGCGCTCGATTTCGTGCAGACCTACGACGACTACCCCGTCATCGTGATGATGCAGTTTGAGGACCTGGGCTTCTGCGAGAAGGGCGAGGGCTCGGCCTTCGTGCAGTCGCACACCATGACCTTCGACGGCAGCTTCCCGAACAACACGAGCGGCGGCCAGCTCTCGGCCGGGCAGGCCGGCGCGGCAGGCGGCTTCCTCGGCATGGTCGAGGCGATCCGCCAGCTGACCGATCAAGCCGGAGCGCGTGCGGTGCCGGGTGCTCAACTCGGCCTCGTCGCCGGCTTCGGCATGGTGACCTACGACCGCTGCCTCTGTACGGGCGCGGTGATCCTGGGGAGACCCGCATGACGATGCCGATGATGCGCCCCCCGCGCAAGAACCCGGTGCTGCGCACCCGGCAGATGAACCTGCCGCCCGGCGCGCGCGGCCGCGTGGCGCTCGGCCTCACGGCGGCGGCCGCCGAAGGCCGCTTCGAACTGCAGACCTGCGAGGACTGCGGCACCGTGCAGTACCCGCCGCGCGAGGTCTGCCACAAGTGCCTGTCGGCTTCTCTGCGCTGGCGCGCGCAGAGCGGCGAGGGCGAGCTGCTCGGCAGCACAACGCTGCACCACAGCAACGACCTGTTCTTCCGCGAGCGGCTGCCCTGGCGGCTGGGCCTGGTGCACCTGGATGCCGGCCCGACGCTCATGGTCCACCTGCACGGCGAGGTCGGCGATGCGCCGCAACGCGTGCGCGTGGGCGCCCGGCTCGACCGCGCCGGCCAGGCCGTTCTCATTGGTTTTCCGAATGAAGGGAGTGCCCACATGGCCGACGACAAGATGCTGCGTGAAATGACCAGCGACCCCAAGTTCCGCAAGGCGCTGGTGACCGACGGCAAGACCGAGACGGGCCAGGCCATCGTGCGTGCGCTCGTGAAGGCCGGCGCCGACATCGTCTGGGTCGGCCACGCCGAGCCTTGGAAGAAGATGGGCGACGGGCTGGACGACATCTCGGCGCTGCCGCAGGTGACGCTCGTTCCGCTGGACCTCACCAATGGCCGGCAGGTGACCGAGCTTGCGGGCTCCATCGGCGGCAAGGTCGACATCGTGATCAACAACGCCGAGGTGCACCGCACCTTCGGCATCGGCGCGCGCCGCGGCACCGACGTGGCCAAGGCCGAGATGGACATCAACTACTTCGGCCTGCTGCGCCTGGCGCAAGAATTCGGCCCCGCGCTCAAGGGCCGCTCGGCCGATGGCGCGACGGGCGCAACCGCGTGGGTCAACCTGCTGTCGATCTACGCGCTCAGCAACTTCCCACCGCACGGCACCTTCAGCGCCTCGAAGGCGGCGGCGCATTCGCTCGCGCAGTGCCTGCGCGCCGAGATGCGGCCGGCCGGCATCCGCGTGATCAACGTGTTCCCGGGACCCATCGACGACGAATGGAACCAGCACACGCCACCGCCCAAGCTGGCGCCCACCGCGCTGGCCAACGCCATCGTGAAGGCGCTGCGCGATGGCGTCGAAGACGTCTATCCGGGCGACGTGGCTCAGGAGTGGCTCGAGCGCTGGCGCGACAACCCCAAGGTGCTCGAACGCGAGCTGGCCGCGGGCGGCTGAGAACAGGAACTACACGATGACGACAACCACCGAACTGATGTCCGCCGCCGAAATCCTCGGTGGCCTCGTGACCGCCATGGCGAGCGGCCGCATCCGCGTGATCGACCTCACGCAGACGCTCACGCCCGAGTTCCCGCAGATTGCGCTGCCGCCCGAGATGGGCCAGTGCTGGCCCTTCCGCATCGAGGAAGTGTCGAAGTACGACGAGCGCGGCCCGGGCTGGTACTGGAACAACTTCTCCTGCGGCGAGCACACCGGCACGCACTTCGACGCGCCGATCCACTGGATCTCGGGCCGCGACCTGCCGAACAACTCCGTCGACACGATTCCCGTGCAGAACTTCGTCGCGCCGGCCTGCGTGATCGACTGCTCGGCCGATGTACAGGGCAACGACGACTACCTGCTGAGCGTGGCCGACATCGAGCGCTACGAAGCCGCGCACGGCCGCATCCCGAAGGGCGCGTGGGTGCTGATGCGTACCGACTGGTCCAAGCGCAGCGACCCCGAGGCCTACCAGAACTTCGACGAGACCGGCCAGCACACGCCCGGCCCGAGCACCGAGGCCGTGCGCTTCCTGGTGGAGCAGCGCGACGTGCTGGGCTTCGGCTCGGAAGCCATCGGAACCGATGCAGGGCAGGGCTATCACCTGCGGCCGCCGTATCCGTGCCACTACTACATGCATGGCGCGGGGCGCTACGGCCTGCAGTGCCTGAGCAATCTCGACCTGCTGCCGCCCGCGGGCGCGGTGCTGATCTGCCCGCCGCTGAAGATCGAGAAGGGCAGCGGCAGCCCGCTGCGCGTGCTGGCCCTCGTGGGAGCGCAGGCATGACGCCGAAGGTCGCAGCCGTCACCGGCGGCAGCGCCGGCATCGGCAAGGCGATCTGCGAGGACCTGCTCGCGCAGGGCTACGAGGTCGTGTCGCTCGCGCGCCGCAAGGCCGAGATCGACCATCCGAAGCTGCACAGCCTCGAAGTCGACCTGAGCGACCGCGCCGCCACGGGCGAAGCGGTGCGCGAACTGGTCGAACGCTTCGCGCCGACCACCATCGTGCACAACGCCGGCGTGATTCGCGCGGCGTTGCTGCCCGAGGTAAACCTCGACGATCTCGATGCGCTGGTCGACCTGCACCTGGGCTGCGCGATCCAGCTCGTGCAGGGCGCATTGCCTGCCATGCGTGCGCAGCGCTTCGGCCGGGTCGTGCTGCTGTCCTCGCGCGCGGCGCTGGGTCTTGCGACCCGCACCAGCTATTCCGCGACCAAGGCCGGCATGCTGGGCATGGCGCGCACTTGGGCGCTCGAGCTCGCGGCGGACGGCATCACGGTGAACGTGGTCGCGCCGGGCCCCATCCGCACCGACATGTTCTACGACGTGGTCGAGGCCGGCAGCGAGAAGGAGCGCGCGCTCGCGGCCTCCGTGCCGGTCAAGCGCCTGGGCGAATCGGCCGATGTGGCACGCGCCGTGCGTTTCTTCGCCGACCCCGACAACAGCTTCGTCACCGGCCAGGTGCTCTACGTGTGCGGCGGCACCAGCATCGGCAGCCTGGTGCTTTGAAATGACCCCCAGTCTTCGCGCACTTCGTGTCGCTGCGCCAACCCCCTTCCAGGGGGCAACACCTGCGGCCCGGCAAAGCTGGTTCCGCGGTGTTCCTCGAAGTGGTGCAGCAGCCTCGTATTCGTTTTCATCGTCCGTTTGACAACCTCTGGAGCATCGCCATGAAAGTCCTGAACCGATTCCGTGCCCTCGCGGGCATCGCCGTGGGCCTCGGCGCCCTGAGCGCCGTGGCTGGCGCGTGGGCCGCCGATCTCAAGGTCGGCTTCATCACGTCGCTCTCGGGGCCGGTGTCGTCGCTGGGCATTCCCTACGAGAAAGGCATGAAGGCCGCGATCGCCTACAAGGCGGACCTGGGCGGCCGCAAGATCCAGCTGGTGCAGCTGGACGACGCCTCGGACCCGACCACCGCCGCGCGCAACGCCCGCAAGATGATCGACGAGGACAAGGTCGACGTCATCATCGGCACTGCGGGCTCGCCCGGTGCGCTGGCCATCGCCGGCGTGGCGCGCGAGACGAAGACGCCGCTGATCTCCATCGCCAACGCGAACCTGCCGGGCGAAGAGGGCGCATGGATGGTCACGCTGCCGCAACCCGCGCCGCTCATGGTGAGCGCGGTGGTCGAGCGCATGAAGAAGTCGGGCGTGAAGACGGTCGGCTACATCGGCTTCTCGGACGCCTGGGGCGACCTGGTGTACGACGCACTGCAAAAGAGCGCGGAGCCCGCGGGCATCAAGATCGTGTCGAACGAGCGCTACGCGCGCGCCGATTCCTCGGTGACCGGGCAGGTACTCAAGATCGTGGCGCTGCGCCCCGATGCGGTGATCACCGGCACCTCGGGCACACCCGGCGCGCTGCCTTACCTGGCGCTTTCGGAGCGTGGATACAAGGGCCAGATCTACGGCATGCACGCGCTCATCAACCCCGACTTCGTGCGCGTGGGCGGCACAGCCGTCGAAGGCATGCTCGCACCCACTGGCCCGGTGATCGTGGCCGAGCAACTGCCCAACGACAACCCGATCCGCAAGGTGTCGATGGACTTCCGCGCGGCCTACCAGAAGGCCAACGGCGCGCCGCCGACCGACGCCTTCTCGGCCTACACCTTCGACGCCTGGCTGCTGTACCTGGACGCAGCCCAGCGCGCGCTCGCCACCAAGGCCGAGCCGGGCACGCCGCAGTTCCGGCTCGCGCTGCGCGACGCCATCGTGAGCACCAGGGAGCTGGTGGGAACGCACAGCGTCTACAACTTCAAGCCGACCGACCGCTACGGGTCGGACGAACGCTCGCGCGTGGTCGTGAAGCTGGAAAAGGGCCAGTGGAAGCTGGTCCCCTGACGCAACGAACACAACACACGCTGGAGCAATCTCAATGAACAAGAAACTGGCCCGGATCATCGGCCTCACCGCCGTCGCACTGGCAACTGCACAGGCCATGGCCGCCGACCTGAAGATCGGCTTCATCAGCTCGCTCTCGGGCCCGGTCGCCGCGCTCGGCGTGCCCTACGAAAAGGGCATCCGCGCAGCCATCGCCGAGCATCCGGAGATCGGCGGACGCAAGGTCCAGCTGATCGTGCTTGACGACGCCTCCGACCCGACCACCGCCGGCCGCAACGCGCGCAAGCTGGTGACGGAAGACAAGGTCGACGTGCTCATCGGCACCTCGGGCGTGCCGGGCGCGATGGCCATCGCCTCGGTGGCGCGCGAGCTCAACACGCCGCTGATCTCGCCCACGCCGGTGACCATCGCCGGCCCCGAAGGCGCATGGACGGTGACGGTGTCGCAACCGTTCCCGCTCATGGTCGCGGGCGTGGTGGACCGCATGCAGAAGTCGGGCGTGAAGACGGTGGCGTTCATCGGCTTTTCCGATGCGCTGGGTGACCTGGCCTACGACTCGCTGGTCAAGAGCGCGGCCACGGCCGGCATCAAGGTCGTGGCGAACGAGCGCTATGCGCGCAGCGATTCGTCGGTGGCGGGGCAGATCCTGAAAATCGTCGCCGCGCGGCCCGATGCGGTGTTCGCAGGCAACTCCGGCACGCCGGGCGCGCTGCCCTACATCGCGCTCGCGGAGCGTGGCTACAAGGGCAAGATCTACGGCACGCACGGGCTCATCAACGCCGACTTCGTGCGCGTAGGCGGCGCTTCGATCGAAGGCCTGCAGGTGCCCAGCGGCCCCGTGCTCGTGGCCGACCAGTTGCCCGACAGCAACCCGATCAAGAAGGTGTCGATGGGCTTTCGCAACGCCTACCAGAAGGTGAACGGCGCGGTGCCGACCGATGCGTTCTCCTCGTACACCTACGACGCCTACCTGTTGCTGGCCGACGCCGCCTCGCGCACCAAGGGCGAGCCTGGCACGCCGCAGTACCGCACCGCACTGCGCGATGCCATCGTGGCTACGCGCGAGCTGGTGGGTACGCACGGCATCTACACCTTCAAGCCCGACGACCGCTATGGCTCCGACCAGCGCGGCGTGGTGATCGTGCAGATGAACAAGGGGCAGTGGAAGCTGGTCCCCTGAAAAAAACTGAGCGCCCGCCGATGACCAGCTACCGCCATCATCCCGACCGCGTTGCCGCCCTGGTGCAGGACGATCGCGTGCACCGCGACCTGTACCTGAGCGAGGAGATCTTCGCGCTCGAGCAGGAGCGCCTGTTCGCGAACACCTGGGTCTTCCTCGGCCACGCGAGCCAGGTGCCCGAGGCGGGCGACTTCGTGACGCAGGAGGTCGCGGGCCGGCCGCTCCTGATGGTGCGGCAGCCCGATGGCGCGGTGCATGTCATGTACAACCGCTGCGCGCACAAGGGCACGCAGCTGGTGACGGACGAGAGCGGCAACACCGGCCGGTTCTTTCGCTGCCCGTACCACGCGTGGACCTACAAGCTCGACGGCGCTCCGCTCGGCCTGCCGCTGAAGAACGGGTACGAAGGCACGCAGCTCAAGGCCTGCGAATCGGGGCAGGGGCTGTCGGTGGTGAAACATGTGAAGGTCTACCGCGACTTCGTGTTCGTGCGCCTGGCCGACACCGGCCCTTCGTTCGAGGACTACTTCGGCGAGGTGCTCGGCACCATCGACAACATGGTCGACCGCTCGCCCGACGGCAAGCTCACCGTGGGCGGCGGCGTGCTGCGCAACATCGTCCATTGCAACTGGAAGATGTACCTGGAGAACATCAACGACACGGTGCATCCGATGTCGACGCACGAGTCGGCCACCAAGGCGGCCGAGGCGCTGTGGGAGGGCCATGCGCCCACCGATCCCAAGCCGATGGCGATGGAGCAGATCCTGCCCTTCGGCTCGGGCTACGAATTCTTCGACAAGATGGGCGGGCGGGTGTTCGCCAACGGGCACAGCGTGCTCGGAGTGAACTTCAGCATCCATTCCAACTACGCGCAGTTGCCCGAGTACGAGGCCGCGATGCAGGCCGCGCATGGGGCCGAGCGCGCGGCCGACATCCTGCAGCGCTCGCCGCAGAACTCGGTTTTCTATCCCAGCCTCTCGGTGAAGGGCTCGCCGCAAGCCATTCGCGTGATCCGCCCGATCGCCGCCGACCGCACGCTGATCGAGGCCTGGAGCTTCCGCGCAGCCGGCGCGCCCGCGCTGCTCTTCGAGCGTGCGATGAGCTACAACCGGCTCGTGTTCTCGCCGATGTCGGTCGTGGCGCACGACGACGTGCATTTGTTCGAGAGCATCCAGCAGGGCCTGCGCGCCGGCGGCAACGAGTGGGTGAGCCTGCATCGCAACTTCGATGCGGCCGAACTTGCGCAATCGACCATCACCACCAACGGCACGAACGAGCTGCTCATGCGCAACCAGTTCCGCGCGTGGGCGAAAGCGATGGCGGCGGAGGTCGCGGCATGAACGACCCACGCGATTTCGTTGCCCATGAGGCGGCCCTGCTCGACGAGCGGCGCCTGGACGACTGGCTGGCGCTCTTCGCCGAGGACGGCCATTACTGGGTGCCGTTGCTCGGTGCGGCGCAGGCCGATCCGTTCTCGCACAACTCGCTGGCTTACGAAGACCGGCTGCTGCTGCAACTGCGCGTCGATCGATTGAAGAATCCGCGCGCGCATTCGCAGCACCCCGCGAGCCACAGCCAGCATGTGCTGCAGCCTTCGCGCATCGAGGAAGAGGCGGGCGACGAGGTGCGGCTGCGCACGCCGTTCCTGTACGTCGAGGCGCGGGGCGAATCCCAGATCCTGTTGAGCGGCACGGCCCGTCACCAACTCGTGCGCACGCCATCGGCCCCCTCGGGCTGGGCGATCCGCCAGAAGCGCATCGACCTCGTCAACGCCACGCGCGCGTTGCCGGCGATCCAGTTGTTCATCTGAGTCATCCGTCCTTTCCACCCATCCTCACTGGAGCTACGACATGAAGAGCCTGATGCTGACCCTGACGCGCGGTGCCCTTGCCGCGGCGCTCACCGCCTGTGGCGTTGCGAGCGCATTCGCGGCCGACCTGAAGGTCGGCCTGAGCGTGTCGCTCTCGGGGCCGAACTCCTCGCTGGGCGTTCCCTATGCCAAGGGCATGCAGGCGGCGCTCGCTTACAAGCCCGAGATCAACGGCCGCAAGGTGCAGCTCATCGTGCTGGACGACGGCTCCGACCCGACCACGGCCGGGCGCAATGCGCGCAAGCTCGTCGAAGAGGAGAAAGTCGACGTGCTCATGGGCACCTCGGGCGTGCCGGCGGCCATCGCGATGGCGCAGGTCGGCCGTGACGCGAAGACGCCGATGATCGGACTCACGCCCATCCTGCTCGATCCGAACGAGAACCCGTGGGTCATGACGGTCGCGCAGCCCACGCAGCTGATGATCGACGCGGTGGTCGAGCGCATGAAGCGCAACAACGTGAAGACCGTGGGCTACATCGGCTTCACCGACGCGTGGGGCGACCTAGTGTACGACGCGCTCATGAAGGCCGCGCCCGGCGCCGGCATCAAGGTGGTGAGCAACGAGCGCTATGCGCGCGCCGACGCCTCGGTGACCGGCCAAGTGCTCAAGATCGTGGCGCTGCGCCCCGACGCGGTGATGACCGGCGGCGCCGGCACGCCGGGCGCACTGCCGTTCCTTGCGCTGCAGGAGCGCGGCTACAAGGGCGGGGTGTACGGGCAGCACGGCCTCATCAACCCCGACTTCGTGCGCGTGGTCGGCGCAGCGGGGCAGAACGCGCTGATGCCCACCGGGCCGGTGATCGTCGCCGAGCAACTGCCCGACAGCTACCCGACCAAGAAGATCGCGACCGATTTCCGCGCGGTGTTCCAGAAGGTGAACAACGCGCCGACCAGCGATGCCTTCTCGGCCTATTCCTTCGACGGCTGGCTGGTGTTCGCCGATGCCGCCTCGCGCGCCATGAAGAAGGCCGAGCCGGGAACCGCGGAGTTCCGCGTTGCGTTGCGCGATGCCATCTTCAGCACCAAGGAAGTGGTGGGCACGCACGGCGTCTACAGCTTCAAGCCCGGCAGCCTCTACGGCGTGGACGAGCGCGCCCGCGTGATCGTCAAGCTGGACAACGGCCAATGGAAGCTCGCACCTTGATCAACGCCCGGTTCCCGACGAAGACAAGAAAGAAGATGAAAGCAATGCCTGAGGTTTTCCTATGACGTGGGACGTCGCGCTGATCCTCATCACCGACGGCCTGGCCAACGGTGCGGTGTACCTGCTGGCCGGGCTCGGGCTCGTGCTGATCTTTTCCGTGACGCGCGTGGTGTTCGTGCCGTTCGGCGACATCGCGGCCTTCGCGGCGCTGTCGCTCGCGGCCTTCGAGACCGGCCGCGTGCCGGCAACGATCGGCATGGTCGTGGTGCTCGCCGCGCTGGCGCTGGCGACCGAGATCGGCAGCCTGCTTCGGCGCGGCGAGGTCGCGCGCATTCCGAAGGCGGTGCTGATGTGGGGCGTGCTGCCCGCGATCCCGTGCGTGCTCGCATGGCTTGCGGCGCGGCCGGGCGTGCCGGTGGCGGTGCACATCGCCGTCGCCGTGCTGTTGGTCGTGCCGATCGCGCCGTTGCTCGCGCGGGTGGTGTTCCAGCCGATTGCCGATGCGTCGGTGCTGGTGCTCCTGATCGTGTCGCTCGCGCTGCACTTCCTGCTGTCGGGTCTTGGCCTGTTGTTCTTCGGTCCTGAAGGCTCGCGCACCACGCCCCTCACGAGCGCGGTGTTCACGCTGGGCGACGGGTTCACCGTCAGTGGCCAGGTGGTGCTGATGGTGGGCGCCGCGATCGTGCTGAGCGGACTTTTCTTCCTGGTGTTCGAGCGCACGGTGGCCGGCAAGGCGCTGCGCGCCACGGCGGTCAATCGGGTGGGTGCGCGGCTGGTCGGCATCCGGCCGGTGCGCACGGCGCTGCTGGCGTACGGCTGCGCGTCGCTGCTGGCCGGGCTCATCGGCGTGCTGATCGCGCCCGTGACGACCATGTATTACGACTCCGGTTTCATCATCGGCCTGAAGGCCTTCGTGGCCGCGATCATCGGCGGGCTCGTGAGCTACCCGATGACGGCCGTGGGCGCCCTCGCGGTCGGCGTTGTCGAGAGCTTCGCCTCGTTCTGGAGCGGCGCGCTGAAAGACGTGATCGTGTTCAGCCTGCTCATACCGGTGCTCATGCTGCGCTCCCTCATGGCCGCGCACTCCGAAGAGGAAGAAGACGAGGTGGACCAATGAACGGCAACCGCAAACGCATGATGTGGATCGCCGTGGTGGTCGTCGTGCTGGCATTGGTGCCGGCGGTAGCGGGCAGCTTCACCGTCTCGCTGCTCAACGACATCGGCATCGGCGCGCTCGTGGCGCTCGGGCTGGTGCTGCTCACCGGCGTGGGCGGCGCGACTTCGTTCGGCCAGGCGGCCTTCGTGGGCATCGCGGCCTATGCGACGGCGTGGCTCACGACCACGCAGGGCATGTCGCCCTGGATCGGTCTCCTGTTCGCGCTGCTGCTCACGGGCCTGTCGGCGCTTACCATCGGCATGCTCACGCTGCGGCTCGGCGGGCACTTCCTGCCGCTCAGCACGATCGCGTGGGGCCTGTCGATCGCGATGCTGTTCGGCAACGTCGATGCGCTCGGGCGGCACACGGGCCTGTCGAACATTCCGGCGCTGCAGGTCGCGGGCTGGTCGCTGGCCGATCCGCGGTCGATGTACTACCTGATCTGGGTGGTGGTGGGCCTGGCCTGCCTGTTCAGCCACAACCTGCTGCAGTCGCGCCCGGGCCGGGCGATTCGCGGGTTGCGCGGCGGTGCGACGCTGCTGGCGAGCGTGGGCGCGGATGCCTACCGCGTGCGGCTCACGCTGTTCGTGACAGCCGCGCTCTTCGCGGGCCTGGCGGGCTGGCTTTACGCGCACATGAACCGCTTCGTGAGCCCGTCGCCTTTCGACGTGCGCGCAAGCATCGAGTACCTGCTGATGGCGGTGGCCGGCGGGCTCGGGCAGCTCGCGGGCGCGCTCGTCGGCGCCGCGCTGGTGCTGGTGCTGAAGAACGGGCTGCAGGACGTGCTGCCGATGCTCACCCAGCGTGCCGGGCAACTGGAGGCCGTGGCCTTCGCCGCGCTCTTCATCCTGTTGCTGCACTTTGCGCGCGGCGGGTTGATGGGCCTGCTGCGGCGCTGGACGCGCCGCCGCGGCGTTGCGCAGGGCGCTTCGCGACACGAGGCGCCGCCGGTCGAGCCGCTGCCGAATCGCCAACTGCCGGCGCGCGGCACGCAGGTGCTGTCGGTGAACGGCGCGGTCAAGCGCTTCGGCGGGCTGGTGGCGGTGAACGACGTGAGCTTCGACGTGAAGGCCGGCGAGATCGTCGGGCTGATCGGGCCGAACGGCGCGGGCAAGTCGACCATGTTCAACCTGCTGACCTGCACGCTGCCGATGACCTCGGGGCAGGTGCGTTTCCTGGACCACGACATCGCCGGCATGCCCCAGCGGCAGGTGGCGCGGCTGGGCCTGGCGCGCACCTTCCAGCACGTGAAGCTGCGTCCGCACATGAGTCTCTTGGACAACGTGGCGCTGGGCGCGCACTCGCGCACGCGCTCGGGCATCCTGAAGGCGGGCCTCAGGCTCGACCGCAAGGAAGAAATGCAGATCCTGCAGGAGGCGCAACGCCAGCTCGACCGCATCGGCCTGGGCGACCGCGCGCACGAGCTCGCGGGCAGCCTGCCGCTGGGCACGCAACGCATCCTGGAAATCGCGCGCGCGCTGGCCGCCGACCCGGTGCTGCTGGTGCTCGACGAGCCCGCGGCGGGCCTGCGCCGCAAGGAAAAGATGGCACTCGGCGACCTGCTGCGCAAGCTCAGGGAGGAGGGCGTGACCATCCTGATCGTCGAACACGACATGGACTTCGTGATGAAACTGGTGGACCGCCTGGTGGTGATGAACTTCGGCTCCAAGCTCGTGGAGGGCGTGCCGTCGGCGGTGCGCGCGGACGAGCGTGTGCAGGCGGCGTACCTGGGGAGCGTTGTATGAGCGCCGCACGGCCGTCCGAAGACGCGGGCCCCCTTCAGGGGGCAGGAGAAGTACACGAAGCAAAAAGCTTGGGGGTAGTGAAATGACCGCAATGCTGGAGATCGGCGACCTGCATGTGTCGTACGGGCAGGTCGAGGCGGTGCGCGGTGTGTCGCTCGACTTGCAGCCGGGCCAGATCATCTCGGTGATCGGCCCGAACGGCGCGGGCAAGACCACGCTGCTGGCCGCGGCCATGGGCCTGCTGCCATGCAAGGGCACGCTGCGCTTCGAGGGCGAAGACCTGCAAGGCCTCGACGTGGAGGCACGCGTGGAGCGAGGCCTCTGTCTCGTGCCCGAGAAGCGCGAGCTGTTCGGTGAACTCACGGTGCTCGACAACCTGCAACTGGGCGCCTATGCCAAGCGGCTGCGCGGCGATGCGATGAAGAAGCGGCTGCAGTCGGTGTATGACCGCTTTCCGCGGCTGGCCGAGCGTCGTGCGCAGCGCGCCGACACGCTCTCCGGCGGCGAGCGGCAGATGCTCGCCGTGGGGCGTGCGCTGATGTCCGCGCCGCGCCTCCTGATGCTCGACGAGCCCAGCCTCGGACTCGCGCCGCTCATCGTGCGGGACATCCTCACCATCGTGCGAAAGCTGCGGGACGACGGCGTCTCGATCCTGTTGGTGGAGCAGAACGCGCGCGCCGCGCTCGAGAGCTCTGACGAAGGGTATGTGCTGGAGACGGGCGAGATCGCGCTCTCGGGCGCCTCGGCCGAACTGGCGAGCGATCCGCGCGTGCAGGCGACTTATCTCGGCGGGGGCACGCACGATGACGAGTGAGGTGCGCGCCCTGCCGCCGGCGCAGCGCACGCTGCCAGCAATGCTGCAGCGACAGGCGGCGCAGTTCGGCAGTCGGCCGCTGCTGCGGATTGCCGGGCGGCAGTGGACGCACAGCGACGCGGCTGAAGCCGCTGGGGTGCGTGCCGGTGCGCTTGTGCAGGCGGGCGTGGCGCGTGGCGATCGCATCGCAGTGATGTGCGGCAACCGCATCGAATTTCTCGAAACCTTTCTCGGCGCGGGATGGATGGGCGCGTCGATCGTGCCGGTGAACACGGCGTCGATGGGGCCGCAGATCGAATACTTCCTGGCCAACAGCGCGGCGAAGCTGCTGGTGATCGAGGCCGGCTTTCTCGATCGATTGAAGACTGCGGACCTCGGGCGTACATCGGTGCGCGAAGTGTGGGTCGTGGGCGAAGGCGACGCTGCCGGGGAGCCGCCCGCCGATGTGCGCGTCTCGAACTACCCCGAAGGCTCGGAAGCCATTGCACCCGCTGCGGTGCAGCCGGGCGATCCGCTCGCCATCCTCTACACCTCGGGCACCACCGGGCCGGCCAAGGGCGTGATCTGCCCGCATGCCCAGTATTTCTGGTGGGGCGTGAACAGCGCCGAGGTGCTGGGCGTCGGGCGCGACGACGTCTTGTGCACCACGCTGCCGCTCTTTCACATCAACGCGCTCAACACCTTCGCGCAGGCCGCACTGACCGGGGCCGAGGTGGTGTTCGAATCGCGCTTCTCGGCGTCGGGCTTCTGGCCGTCGATGCGCGCGAGCGGCGCGACCGTGGTCTACCTGCTGGGCGCGATGGTGCCGATCCTGCTCGCGCAGCCCCCGGGCGATGGCGAGCGCGATCACCGCGTGCGCACCGGGCTCGGCCCCGGCGTGCCCTCGGCGGCGGGGCAGGCCTTCAAGGCGCGCACGGGCGTGTCGCTGCTCGAGGGTTACGGCTCGACCGAAACCAACTTCGCGATCGCCACCGCCCCCGATTCGCCGCGCGGCGGCGTCATGGGCTGGTTGCGACCCGGCTTCCAGGCCTGCGTGGCCGATGAAGACGACGTGGCGCTGCCGCCCGGTGAGGCCGGCGAACTGCTGCTGCGTGCGGACGAGCCCTATGCCTTTGCCAGCGGCTACTTCAACATGCCGGAGAAGACGGTCGAGGCGTGGCGCAACCTGTGGTTCCACACGGGCGACCGCGTGGTGCGCGATGCGGACGGCGCGTTTCGCTTCGTCGACCGCATCAAGGACGCGATCCGCCGGCGCGGGGAGAACATCTCCTCGTTCGAGGTGGAGCAGGTCCTGCTGAGCCATCCGGGCGTGGCGTCGTGCGCGGTGTATCCGGTGCGCTCCGAGCTGGCGGAGGACGAGGTGATGGCCGCGCTGGTCGCACGCGAGGGCGAGCGTATCGATCCGGTGGAGCTGTCGCGCTTTTGCGAGGGCCGTCTGCCTTACTTCGCGGTGCCGCGCTACATCGACGTGCTGCCCGACCTGCCGCGCACCGAGAACGGCAAGGTGCAGAAGTTCAAGCTGCGCGAGCGCGGCGTGGGGCCGCACACCTGGGATGGCCGGCCGCTGCGTTCGTGAAGGGCGCGACGCCGGATCCCGAAGGGGCGTTTCATGCAGTGGCGGTCCGGGCCATCGGACCTCGCTAAAATGATTCAGAACTAAACCATTCAGGTATGCAATCAAATCTACTCATTGGCCGCCACGCACTCGTTACCGGCGCTGCGCGCGGCATCGGCGCCGAGATCGCCCGCACGCTCGCGTCCGAAGGCGCCGTGCTGACCTTGCTGGGGCGTGACCGCGAGGCGCTCCAGCGCGTGGCCGATTCGCTCGCCGGCAGCGGGCATGGCGTGGCGACAGCCGACGTGGCCGACCCGGACGGCGTACAGGCCGCCTTCGCGCAGGCGCGTGCGGCGCGGGGGCCGATCGTGATCCTCGTCAACAACGCAGGTGCTGCCGAGAGCGCGCCATTCCTCAAGACCTCGGTCGAGCTCTGGCAACGGATGCTGTCGGTGAACCTCACCGGCAGCTTCCTGTGCGCGCAGGCCGCGCTGCCCGACATGCTCGATGCCGGCTGGGGCCGCATCGTCAACATCGCAAGCACGGCGGGGCAGAAGGGCTATGCCTATGTGTCGGCCTATACCGCGGCCAAGCACGGCGTGATCGGTCTCACGCGTTCGCTCGCGCTCGAAGTGGCGCGCAAGGGCATCTCGGTGAATGCCGTGTGCCCGGGCTACACCGACACCGACATCCTGCGCAACAGCGTCGCCAACGTGGTCGGCAAGACCGGGCGCAGCGAGGCCGATGCGCTGGCGGAGTTCTCCAGCGTGAACCCGCAGAAGCGCATCGTGCAGCCGGCCGAAGTGGCCGATGCGGTGCGATGGCTCTGCGGCGAAGGCGCCGCATCGGTCACGGGCCAGTCGATCTCGGTTTCCGGAGGAGAAGTGACATGACACGCAACGACGCTTCGCATGCCGCATTGAGCGATGCCGAAGAGCTCGGTCACGAGGGGCGCGCGGGCCACGAAGACCACGCGATGCTCAAGCTGTGGCTGCGCATGCTTGCGAGCACCACGCAGATCGAGGCCGAGATCCGCCGCCGTCTGCGCGAGCGCTTCGGCATCTCGCTGGCACGCTTCGACTACATGGCGCAGCTGCACCGCTACAAGGACGGGCTCAAGATGCGCGTGCTGTCGCGCTACCTGATGGTGACCGGCGGCAATGTGACGGGGCTGACCGACGAGCTGGAGCGCGAAGGCATGGTGGCGCGCGCGCCGAGTCCCGACGATCGGCGCGCGTGGATCGTGAGCCTCACGCCCGCGGGGCGGCGCGCTTTCGAGACGATGGCGAGCGAACACGAGCAGTGGATCCTCGAGATGTTCTCGGGCCTCGACATGAAAACCGTCAAGCAGATGCACAGCCAGCTCGGCTTGCTGCGCGTGCATGTGATGCGCGGCGAGACGGCCGGCGAGGAGGGCTGAACATGAGCGACGCCACCCACGTCGACCTGGCGGCAGCGAGCGCGGAGTTCCGGCGGCCTCGGTTGATCCGGTTTTCGGACTGCGATCCGGCGGGTATCGTGTTCTATCCGCAGTACTTCGTGATGCTCAACGGGCTGATCGAAGACTGGGTGAACGAAGGGTTGGGCCTCAGTTACCACGGGCTCGTGGCAGAGCGCCACATCGGGCTGCCGACCGTGAAGCTCGAGGTGGACTTTCGTGCGGTGAGCCGGATGGGCGATCAGGTGACGCTTGGCCTCGCCGTGGAGCGGCTGGGTTCGCGCTCGATGACGCTCGCGGTACGCTGCTTCGGTGCCGAGAGCGGCGAAGTGCGGATGCAGATGAAGCAGGTGATCGTCACGACCTCGCTCGAGACGCATCGCGCGGTTGCGATTCCCGACGACATGCGCGCGGCGATCCTGCGTGACGTGCCCGCATTGGCGAGCTGAAATTCAGGGGGGCGGGTCGGCGTCCTGCGTGTGTTTCTTCAGCCAGCCGCTGAGTTCCCTTTTCCCCTTGGCATTGGCCGCGCGCCATGCCTCACGCGCTGCCGCGAGGAAGCGCTCTTCCGCCGCATCGGGCACTTCGGAAGGCCGGTCTTCCTTGTCGAGCCAGCCGGGCTCCACCTCGCAATGTCGCTCGATCTGCCGTGCGAGGTTGTCGCCGATGGGCCGGGAGCTCTTGATCTGGCTCCACATGCTGGGGGAGATTTCTATCTTCTTGGCGAAGGACTGGTCCAGCCCCTTGGCTGGCAGGCCGGCGGCAATGGCGCCCTCGAGAAAGCGGCGATGCAGCGCAAGGACATTGCGACGGCGCGCGACGGTGGTATTGGGCACTGTTCAAAAACAACAACAAGACAAGAAAAGATTGTCTCGGTTGTTGACGTCCCAGTAAACACTATTTACAGTTGCGCTCATTCGCGGCGCAAGCCGTCCTCTTTTTCCAACCCTCGACAGCCGACAGCGGCAATTTTTGACCAGGACCCATCGTGAACACCGCATTGACCCTCACCAACATTCGACCCGCATCGGGCCGGGCGTTCGTGCGCGTGTGGTCGTGTGGCGGTGGGTTCGGCATGCCGTCGTCGAAATCGAATCTGCGCCAGAGCTACGTGCATGCCACGCAAACCGCAGCCCGCCTGCGCGTTGGCAAGTTCGAGGATCAGGTGCTACCGGGTGGAGGTTGCGCATAGGCGCATACCTTCCAAGCTCTCTCCAGCAGAGGCCCGGACACCGAAAGGTTTCCGGGCCTTTTTGTTTTGTTTTTGTTTTGTTTGTCGTGCTTTTGCCATTTCGGGTGTGCCTTCACCACACCGCCAGGACCCACCGCGTAGACGGTCTGGCGGGATGTGCAGGAACTGATCCCTCCTGTGCAGCGACGTCGTACGGGGCAGCGCCCAGCGCGCTGTCCGTCGCGTGAGGACACAACCGAAATGGAAAGGCGGTCATTCGTTTTTTCGCACCGAACCCGAGCGGAACCGGGCCATTGCAGATGGTCCTTCCGCGGAAACCGGCCGCAAAGATTGGGCGGCGCCGGAACTCGTAACCGGACACTTTTGTTTTTTATCCCGCGTTAGCTCAATGGATCAGAGCACTTGCCTACGAAGCAAGGGGTTGCACGTTCGAGTCGTGCACGTGGGGCCACTTGTGTTTTGCCGTCAGCCACAACCAAGGAGTCACCATGCGCAAGCGCAACACCCCGATCCGGATGATCACCGTGCGCCCGGCCCAGCCGCGCAGCCGCATGGTGCTCGCCTTCCTTCGTCGATTCGGCATCGGTGCCGATGCGCAGCATGCAGTGGCGAACTCGTCCGCTTCGCAGGGCCATTCGCGCCTGCGCGAGTGCCTCGATCTCGACCAGCGCGTCCGCGAAGTGGGCGAGTGGTAGCGGCCCGAATCGGCATTCTTCTCTTTACGGTGCACGTAGCTCAACGGCAGAGCCGCGGGTTGTGATCCCGCTGACGACGGTTCGATTCCGTTCGTGTACCCCACCTCTTCTTTCTTCGCTCATTCGACCATCGCCGCAAAAGGAGGCGAGCCATCATGCAACCTCACGTCCTGCAACTCGACATTCAGGGCACGCCGCAAGCCTGGATTTCGCTGGAGCAGGCGGCGCTGCACTACGCCACCGGATCGGTCGCGTGGGAAGACGGCGTCCTGCCGCTGGCCACGCTGCGCGGCGGTTTCAACGTTGCGCGCGGTGTGCAGTCGCGCATCGAGGTGGCGCCGATCATCGCGCTGCGCGGCGCCTCGAAGATCAACCTGTTCGACGTGGTGTCCGGTGTCACGAAGGGCAAGCTGGTGCGTCGCGACCGCCACACCTGCGCGTATTGCGCGGGCGTGTTCCACGAGCGCGACCTGCAATGCGAGCACGTGCTGCCCGAATCGCGCGGCGGTCCGTGGACCTGGACCAACCTGGTGAGCGCGTGCGCCGTCTGCAACAACAAGAAGGCCGCGCGGACGCCGGAGGAAGCAGGCATGCCGTTGGTGTATTTGCCGTACGTGCCGAGTCGTTTCGAGAACTTCCTTCTCGAAGGCCGCAACATCCGTGCGGACGTGCACGAGTGGCTCGCCAAACGGCTGCCCAAGGGCTCGCGTCTTCAGTGACAGGGCGATGACGTGCATTGGCTCGACCCGCATGAAAAAAGCCCGCTGTCGTTGGACGGCGGGCTTTTTGTCGGTCGAACGGAATGCTCAGCGGCCGACGCCGAACACGCGGTAGGCGATCACCCCCGCCGCCGCGAGGCCGCCGACGATGATGCAGAGAACTTTGGTGACCCGACCATTGCCGCGCTTGGAGCGGCCCCAGTGTTCCGGCCCGATCAGGTCGATGGGGACGGTGGGTTTGCCTATGTCGGACGCCTTTTCCATGGGAGAAATATAGCGCAGGCCAACAGCCACCTCGCCAGGCCCGCGGATTGTGTTGTCGCCGGACATCGCTGCGCGGCCTGGATGCTGGAGGGCAAAAAATAACCCGCCGAAGCGGGTCCAACGAGCTTGCTGCTTCGAAGTTGATGTCCCTGTAATCCTGATTGTTGTGGTGCGTGACAGCAGGTACAAGATGCCATGTCAGGTACTGAACTTTGTGGATTCGCGTAGGCGAAGAGCAGAACCGATAGCCCTAAATGTGAAATAGTGCATACATGAACAAAGAAATCATCCTCGAGAGTTTGACGCGAGCGCTTGAAAGCTGGGTTCGCAATGCTTCCGCGGAGCAGCTCTGGCAGGTGCATCAAGCGGGTGGGCTCGGCGCGTCTGTTCATGCGGAGAGCGACATCGTCCAGGTGCGCGTCGCGCTCGGTGGTCCGCGCAATGCGTTGTTCGACATCGGCAAGACCGATGGGCGGCTGCCGGTCACCGAAGCTTTCCTGGGCAAGAGTGTTGCGACCTGGGGTACACCACCGCCGCAAGGCAGCCCCGAGCGGGAGCAGTGGTTCCTGTCGAATGAGTTGGCACAGGAACACGCACGCCAATATCTGGCAGCCGAGATCGGCGAGAAACGCGAGGTGCTCGCGCATTTCGTCGATGACTGGATCACGCGGCAGGGTGGGGCGGGTTCGCTATGAGGCCGGCGAGCAAATAAAAAAGCCTGCTACCGGTGAGGTAGCAGGCTTTTTCAGCGTTTCCGCCATGTTGGTGGTGGGCCCTGAGTGACTCGAACACTCGACCTACGGATTAAGAGGCGACTCGGAGCGCCTATGGGCGTTCTGAAGTTGAGTTGATAAGGTCTTGATTCTAAACAAGAAAACCGCAGTGTAGGACCGAATCGGAAGGTCTCGAATTGTCGATTTTCGACATCGCGGTGCGCCAGTTTTGCGCCAAGCGAACAAACGTGAGCGGCACTGAACATTAGTCGCCCTACAGGCATTTCACTTGCGGGCATCACGGGTCCCCCTGCCGCCGGGTTTCATCTGCCCCTCGCAGTCGATCAGTTTTCAGCCGAGGCTGGAAATTTCCTTCGCCATGACGCTGATACGGCTCGGAGGGGGGCAGGTCAAAAGAGCATGCCGAATGACCGGCGGACTATGCCGCCGCGCCCGAGTTGTCTTGGTGACGCCACAAGCCCCGCGCCCTGCAGCCGTCAATACATGTGAATTGGATCTCCGCGGATGGCTGTTCGGTTGCAACTCAAGCGCCGCCAGGACGCTGCACTTGACCGGCTCTGCTCTGAGCTAGAAGTTCAGGCGGATTGAACCTCGGCCGCTTCGCTCTCGACCAAGCGGCCATTCACGAGGTGGACAATCCTGTCGGCCGAAGCGATTGTCTCCGGCCTGTGGGCAACGATAATCCGGGTGATGCGCAACGACCTGATAGCTGCGTTCACCTGCCTCTCCAATTCGACGTCTAGGTGGCTGGTGGCTTCATCCAGGATCAGGATTTTCGGCTTCTTGAAAATGCTCCGGGCAAGCAAGATTCGCTGCTTTTGTCCTCCTGACAGCGTGCTTCCCATGTCTCCCACCAGGGTCTCGTATCCCATCGGAAACATCATGATGTCGGTGTGGATCGCGGCCAGCTTGGCGCACTGCTCGATGTCCTCGCGCGACGCGGATTCGGTAAAGAAAGAAATGTTGTCCGCAATGGACCCGGAGAACAATGAGTCATCCTGCATGACAACGCCCACCAAGTCGCGATATTTCTTCTTGCCGATATTCGCGATATCTACGCCTCCCACCAGGATCTTTCCGCTGGTTGGAGGAAGGGCCCCGATCAGCAGGTTCAACAGACTGCTCTTGCCGCTGCCCGATGGCCCCACGATGGCGAGCGACTCCCCCTCCTCGACCTGCAGGCTCACCTTCTCCAGAATCAGCCGGTCGAACCTCGAATAACGGAATGAGACGTCATGCACTTCCAGTTTGAAATGACGCAACTCTCCAAGGTCAAAGTCCGAAGCGTCATCGTTTTCCTCCTGCTCGGTGTGGACGATGTCGGCGAGACGCTCGCCTTGCAGCCGAAGCATTCGGACTTCGAAATAGTTGTCGATCAGTGCTTGGACCCGGCCGGAGAACTGCTCCCTGTAGGCAAGAAAGCCCATCAGCACACCGATGGAAATCGTGCCTTCCAGCGCGAGATTCGCAGCCCACCACACGGTGATGATCCGCTCCACGCCAAAGATGCATGGCGCCGCGTTTTTGATGACGAGCGTCGCTCTTTCAGCTCTTAGTCCGGCATTCAGCTGATTGACCAGCATGCCCAGCCACGTCGCTCTTCGTTCTTCCCGCTTGCCGAAGAGACTGATTGCCCGGATCCCGCGTATGGTTTCCAGAAAGAACGAGTTCTGCTTCGCCGCATGCACAATCGCTTCAGTGTTGGCCGCCCAGGAGTAGCGGTACACCGTCGATCGCACAAGCACGTATGCGATCACCGAGAGCGCGACCGGTATGAAAAGTGTCCCGCCGTAAAGCAACATCGCGATGCCTGTCGCGATCGCCATGGAGCCATCGAGAATCGCATCGAGGAACGAAGTCGTAAGCGTCTTCTGGATCGAGTCGACTGCGGACGTCCTGGAAAGCACGTCGCCCAGATGGCGCTTCTGAAAGAAGCCCAGCGGCAGGTTCAGCAGGTGGGAGAACACGCCGTTCTTCCATTGGAAACCCAGAGACGTGTTGAGGTGGATCATCATCCAGCCCCTGGCGGCAGTGATGCCGTTCTGCAGCAGGCACATGCCGATGAAGCACAAGGCCAGCGTGCCGATCAGCGATTTGTCGCCCGCCGGGATGCCGCGATCCACGATCCACTGAACGTAGAAGGGCATCAGCAGCGAGAACATCTCCGCCGCCAGTGCCATGAATGCGATTTGTCCCAGGGAACGACGCAGCCCGATGGTCCTGCCCATCAGGTCACGGATGCGGACGCGGGGCGCGGGCGCCTGCTTGACGAAGCCCGTGTCCGGATAGAGTTCGAGCGCCGCGCCCGTGAAGCATCGTGACAGCTCCGCAATCGAGATCTGTCGCTGACCGACGGCGGGATCGCAAATCACCGCGCTGCTGCCGCGGTACTCGGTCAGCACCACGAAATGCTGGAAGTTCCAATGAAGGATGCAGGGAAGCGTGAGGTGCTCGACGCCATCCATGTCCAGCTTCAGAGGCCGGCTCACCATCTTCAGCCGTGTCGCCAGATGCATGAGTTGACTGAAGTTCAGTCCCTTGAGCGAGATCGGAAATCTGCGCCGTAGTGTTTGCAGGTCCACGGCGTGGCCATGGAAGGTGGCGACCATGGCTAGGCAAGCCAATCCGCACTCGGAGTTCTCGCTCTGAAGAATCGTGGGAAAAGCGCGACGCCAACCCGAGGACAGTTGGTTCAGTGTTTTCATTGGACGTACGCGCCTCTGTTCCTCAAACCGAAAAGCGGCTCGAGCGCCCATTCGTAAAGACGTCTGGTCTCCAGGAACACGTCGCCGTCAACCAGCAGGCCGACGCGCAGCGGCTCGGGCCGGGCCGCCACCTGGATGGTCTGGGAGCGCAGTTCGACAGTCACCCTGTACAGGCCTTCGTCCGTCGATCGCTTGCCGTCGATCATGGGCACAAATCCGAGGCCTAGATCGACCGTCGAGATCGGGGCATCGGAGATATCGCGAACTGTGCCGGTCACCGTCCCGAACTTCTGGTATGGATAAGCCTGCAGCCGCAGCGACACTATCGCACCGGGGCGCATGAAGCCCATGGCCCGGCTGTTGGCAAAAAGCTCCGCTTGCAGCGGGGAATCGAGCGGAATCAGGTTCGCCAAAGCGCGCTGGCCTGTCACTGTGTCGCCGCGCCGCGCAGTGAAACCGACCAGTCGACCATCGTCCGGCGCACTGACTGTCAGTTCATACTTGTTGGAGTTCTCGATGGACTCCTGCTCTAGATCGGCGATTTCCCTGTCAAGCTGGAGCAACTGGCTGTCGAGCCTGACAGCATTGAGATTTTGTTCAGCCCGGTTATTGCGCAGCAGCCCCTGCTTGTCGATTTCGTCTCGCTCTAGGGCGGTCAGCAATTCCTCTTGCTCGAGGCCGTCGCGCGTTTTGTCCATCAGCATCTCGTTGGATATGAATCCTTGCTGCTTCAGCGATTCATAACGGGAGGCATTTTGCTGCGTGAGCGACAGCCGTTGTCTTTTGAGCAGCACTTGTTTTTGAAGATTCGTGATCTCCGCCGTCAACTGTGCTTCCGTTTCCTTCAACGATTTGTTCTGGCTGGACGTGATTTCGACAGCTCGTCCGCGTTGCTCGGTCAAGATCCTGAGTTTCTTGCCATTCAGGTTGCTGAGCGACGCCTGCGTGCTCTCCTTCGCATTCGCATGCTTGTCGTTCGAAATGGTGAACAAGGGCTGTCCCTTGCGAACGAAAGATCCATCCTTGACCTTGATGTGCGACAGCGTTCCAGCCTGGGGTGTGTAGATCTTCACCAGCCCTGCGCTCGGCAGGATGATTCCCCCGACCGTCGCCCGGGAGGTGTACTCCACGAACACCATCATCAGAATCAGTGCTGCAACGACCAGACCGACGATCGTCACCATCAGACTGAAGGTCTTGGGCCGGGAAAGCAGCGCGGCGCCTATCTGGTTCGCGCTGCGAGAAGCAATAGCATCCGCGCGGAACGGTCCAGGATTCTTGGACATCTAGTCTTGAATCTTCGTGTGCGTCATCCACGGCCGGCACGCAATACGCAGTGTTCGATCCCAGGATGCCTTGAAAGCCCGGTGGTGACGGTCGATCTCCAGGTCCGAAGTCGCGTCCTTTTCCTCGGCGCGGATTCCGATCGACCGCAACATGACCGCGAAAAGAAAGGCGTCGTCGTCGATGTAAAAAGAAAACCAGCTTTCGCACAAAACACCTTCTTGCCCGATGGACTCGACCGCTTGTGCGTGAAGACTGGACATCGAAGAGCGCCAAGTCGCCAGGGCAGATTCGCTGCGGGGCAACAGCCGAATTACCGCCGTTGATGCGTCGACTTCCGACAGCTTGGAAATCACCGTGTGCGGGCTGATGACGTCTGCCAGCAATTTAGTCACCAGCATGCGACGGGATGCTTGCGACGTGAAGATTCGGGGTCCTCTCGAATAGCTCGCCAAGAACGACGAACCGCCCACCTCGAAGATCACGCGGACAGTGGACCCATCGCACCGCTCGGGTTCGCTGCCTGCGTCGATACGCAGGATCTGAAGTTGTACGTCAGTGATATTCATAGCATGGGGATGGATGGAATTCCGGTCCTGCCGGGGTCTTTATAGTGGCGCAATGAGTCGGAGCGCGACTTTGTGCAATATCCGCTCTGGCAGGGAAGCGTTGCCGTCCAGATTTCCCCAGCTTCTCCGTGTAGGCGCGCCGCCAGGGCGCCGAAGTTGATCGACATCGACAAATCAAGTTCGTGCTGACTTGCCGGAAGCTTCTTGACATGGCCGAGTACCTGCATACGACGGCGAGCATCGTGCATCGCTAGCACCGTCTCTTGATGGCGCGGCGCGGCGCGGGAATTGGGCGTTGCATAGTCATCGTGAATCATGATCGCCTCGGCGATCGCGCCTTCCAGCGCAGCCTGAATGCTGGTCGACAATTTGGCGCCGATTCCTATGAAGCTGTCTGTTGCGCATATGGCGAGGCAGAACGGCAACCTTTCGGCGATCACGCAACGCACGGAGCCGGGAATCGGTTGCCATTCACGACTGGTGATCGTGTGGACCTTGAGGTCTTCCTGCCACAGTCGCCAGATCAAATGGCGCTCCAGCAACTCCAGCACCGAATGCTCAATGCATTCTTTCAATTGGAAATGAAAAGCCGTCCCCGTGGCATCCTCGCGGCTTCCATCTTTTCGTCGGTGAAGCTCAGGGCCTGTAGTTTCTTTTTGCGTGCCTGAATAAAACTCCTGAGTCAAAATGGGCACCGTGGGGTACTGCCGGATGTGACCATAAGTACTCATGCATTTCTCCCAGAGCCGAGACCTGCGCCTGAAGCGCATTTCTGGAGCACCCGAAACCTTTGATCTGCATAGGAGGCTGCCCCTGACGGGCTATCAGCGTCGCGGCCCTCGCGACATGGAAGTCGCCATGTATTGCAGCGGGAGCACACGCAATCTTTGCCGGAACTGCCTGAATCATCAAATCCAGGCAGTTTTGAAGACGCAATTCAAATCCCCGCGCAGGGGGCAAAGGTGTCGAACATTTGCTTTCCCGAAGGGGTTAAATTTCCGTGCTGAGCTAAAATATCGAGTCCATTTTTTAGGCGAGGTTCAAAATGTTTGATCAATCTTGCGTACTGAATTTCTCCGCTGGCCTCCATCAATTTGAAAATTCTCAGCATTCTTGAAATAACAAAAGAAGCGTGGAAAATCCCATACATGGGGCGCAAATCGGTTCGAAGTGGTGCGCTGTAGCGCTCTGTGGTCGGATTCAGAACCATAGGGTCTACCAGCATCAGGCCGAACAAAACGTTGTGCGACGTCTCGTGTACGACATGTTCCATGAAATACGGAACACCTCGTATATTGAAATGCTCGCCAAATTCCTTGCGAATTGGATCATGATCTGGAGATCCGATGTAAATAGCGCCAAAAGTCCGAATGAGCGAGCCGCCCATCAACGCCTGCGCACGGAATACGGTTGCCTCTGAGACCGATGCGAGCATTTCGTCGTGCATCAACGGATCGAGGAGTTTGATTGACTCCAAGACCCGTTCGATGTCGGATCGATATTCGACCAGCTCTTCCTCGCGTGTTTCGTAGATCTCGGCTCTGCGACCATGCACGTCCTTGGTTGGGTCGTTATGCATGTGCTGGATGGCTTCAGCGGAGGCCGGACTGTTGTTTGGTGCCTGCACCAACATTCCAGGATGCCGTACCACGGCCTGTTCCTCCTCAATCCATTTCAACGCCCTGTAGCAACCCAATGCATCGCCGGCCCGCATCGCAACCCCGGCTTGATGTACGATGGAATGAAGTGACGGATTCAGACGCTGCGCTGGATCCACCGCTTCGATCTTTTTCTTGATTTCCTCGAGGTTGTGCCCACTGCCCTTTTCAAAGGCAACGCAAATAGCCTTATAGGCCCTCAAGGTTTCCTCATTCTTCAGCCTGCGAACGTATTCGACTCGACCGACATCTTGAGGAAGGCAAGTAAACATATCGTAGGGTTTTTGATTTTTCAGGGGTTTGGCTTGTGCGTTCATCGGTTTCCTTTTTTTTTGAAAGGCACCCGAAGGTGCCGTTTTTATAATTACGCGTAGCCCTCTGGAAAATCATATGCAAATTGAAGCGTGGCGCCGCCAACCATGTCCAACTCTTCTGGCAACATGAAACTGATTTTTCGTGAAGCGAGATCCTTGGCAACTGCATCGGAAGCAGTAGGAAGATTGCTAACTGGCTCGAAGCGCACGTTTTCTGATTGACTCATCGTTTAAAGCTCCTCAAATTGGCAAGATTTGACTCTTGGACCCTCCGGATATCGGAGAGTTCGGTAGCGCGAGCAATGCTCATCGCTGATCCAAAAGGTGTCCCTCGACACCTGAAAGGGGGGAGCATTCCTGTTTTTAATCTCCTCGTCAAAAAATTCCCCGGTCAATTTTAATAAGATGGTTCTCATCAGGGAATTAATATTCTGGGATCGCGTAAAATTACCAAGGCCGCGCATTTTTGTATACCCCTGTGATAATTGTTAACCATTCATGATTGAAATATATGATATAGGGGATGCTTTTTGACGGCTTGCTGGTGGCGTTTTGTTGTATAAATTCTTACATCCATCGCGACGGATTAATTTCGCACTCTATATAGCACACAGTCGAGCGCGACGGCACGTTTTCAATGTGTAGTTATTAGGTTCCAAAACGCTATGGTGCAAGACTCATTAACTTGACGTTCAGGTCCAAATAGGATGCATCGTCAAGATAGACTCCATCTAATAGCGATCGTTATGAGCGGGTGCGTGCTGAAGCTTGGCCGCGCCTTGTCGTATTGCTGATCGGACGCTCGCGAAGCAGGGATGCGCGACAGGGTGGTCTTTAGCCGGCGAGATCCGGGGCCACCCCCGTATTGAAAGGGCACAAGCAACAAGAGAAAGGCGCCCGAGCAGTCTGTGTAAATAGACTGCCGGCTGCTTTGATCGAGATGCCCCGCCGAGCGGGGCATTTTTCATTGGGGCGAGCAAACGCGCCAAGGGCCTCAGCCCCGCAGCGCTTGGTGCATCCAGGCGGCCCCCTTCATGTTGAACGCCCGCTTCAAGTTGTAGGCCATCACCGCCAGGCTGAACTCCGCACGTGCTCCGCTCGTGTGTCTCATCAGCAACCGGGCATTGCCCAGGATTAGGTGCTTGATGCTGGCGAAGGGGTGCTCCACCGTCTGGCGCCTGAGCGCCACCAGCTCATCGAGCATCAGCGGAACAACGTCGCTTGCCCCCCGAGCCTGTCTGTGTCGATGTCCCATTGGCCAACCTCCAATGAAAAATGCCCTCCAGACAAACTCCTGAAGGGCATATCTCTCGGACTCAACGCAGACTATTTACACAGACTGCGAGGGCGCCTTTCTTGTCGTGTGTATCACCGCTCCGAATTCAGGGGGTGGGAAGGTAGAGTCGTTCACCACGGCACAGTACGCTGGAGAAGCTACGGTTGCCATGCAAGCGGAAATGGCGGCCGCCCGCGTGTAATTCCAGTTGTACCAAGCGACATAGTCGGCGCGGGCCCGGGCATCGGCTGCTCGACCTACGGCGTAGCTCGCTGTGCCCTGTGCGGCCGCTGCAACTTGACTGGCGCTTTGGGCAGTCTGGCCTGCCCACTCGGCCATGCCCTGGGCATTCTGCGCCCGTCCGCGGGCATCATTTATGCCGTTGTAGATCGCCGCCTGGTCAATACCTACGCCAGCGATCTGGCGACCGCCGGTGCTGTCGGCCACAGCAAAGGAAACGCCCTGCGCGTGTGCGCCGATGGCGGCCGACAACGATGCGAGAGCGAAGAAGAGGGACTTCGTGTTCATGTCTCGAACTCAGTGGATCTCGATTTGAGGAATGAGAGCCTGCGGAACCTGCAGCGATGCCAAGTTCAGCAATTCGCCTTCGCCCGGACCCCGATCAAAAGTGAGCCAGGGAAACACGTGAACATCACGGATGCGATTGTGTCGGTCCTTGATGACCGCAATGCCCAGCGCCTGATCGGTAAGACGCAGCGGTCCGCCTTCTTCCAGGCTGGCGGCTACGCGCTGGAGCCACACGTCCTCATCGATCCGCATCGCTTCAGCATCGCCTGCACGCCAGCCGAGAGCGGAAGTCGATACTGAAGACTGAGGGGATGCGGTGCGAGAAGCGTGCAAGCTGAGAAATGGGTCGATTGCAGCAAGCGTGAGTCGCCGAACTGCATCCGGCACTAGGTCAAACTGATCGGCCGCTTGAGTTGGATGAGTGTGAATCTTCATTTGGAGAGCTCCTTTTAGGTGACCGCGGCGAAGCGTGAAGGAGTTCGCGAGCCGAAAAAGATCGGCCAGGCTCCGGGCGGTCGGTAGCTATCTTGCGTAGGGCTTGGCTCTGACCAAACCCCAAGAATTCACCCAATCTTCGCAAGCAAGTTAGCGGCTCGCAAATGGACATACCGCTTGAGCATGACGAAGCTCTTGTGGCCGCTGATGCTCGATGCTTCGATTGGGCTCAGACCTTTGGTGAAGAGGAGGGTGATCCCTTCATGGCGCAAGTCGTGCCAGTGCAGATCGCTTATTTCGAGGCGCGCGAGGGTTTTCTTCCAGACCATGGCGACGGCGTTCTGCGTGCACCCGAACAGTCGGCCATCGATGCTGCGGGGCATGGCCTGGAGGACGGCCACGGCCTTCGAGGAAAGTGGGATTTCATGTGGCACGCCTTTGTTCGCGCGCTGGTGGTAGGCGCGGGATCGTGAGCACGCGTCCGCCCAGGTCGATCCAGTCCCAACGGATCTCGAAGAGCATGGCCTGCCTCAACGTGAGTTCAATCGCGAGTTCGAACGCTGGCAAAGCCCATGGGTTGCTCGACTCGCTCAGCGCTGCAGCTAGGCGTTCGCGCTCGCCGAGGTGCAGGCGTCGATCGCGCGCTTTCGTACCGCTGGGCTTGCGGATGTTCTTGAGAGGATTCTGCAAGCCCTCCCACTCCCATTCTTTACGGGCCATCTCGAAAAGATGGCTCACCAGCTGTAGCTCGAGCCGAACCGTGTTCTCGGCGCGTCCGTCCCGGCGTCGGTCGTCCCGATACGTCGCGAAGTCGGTTCCGCGTAGCGTGGCCATATAACGCTGCGCGAGCGGATGTTGCTTCCAGCGCTTGATGCGATTGAGATCGCGGTCAGGGTGAGCCTTGCGGCTGCTGAAGTCACGTCCATAGCGATCGAACGCCTCAGCCAGAGTGGTGCTCTCGGCCTCTCGGTTATCGCGGAAGATGCCGCGATCCATGTCGCCCTCAAGTGCGCGGGCCCAAGCTTCTGCTTGGGTCTTGCTATCGAAGCTACGTGACTGAGTCGGCCAGCGGCGCCTGCGGATCTCGGCGCGCCAGTAGCTTCCTCGCTTCGTAAAAGTTGCCATGTTTCATGTGCGAACGAACATGGGCTCTGAGTCTCCAGTGCGCCAGAATTGCGCCAAACCCCAAGAATTCCTGGCGTTCGGCGCGTCAGCGCAACCCGTACGGAGCACAAAGAAAAACGGCCGAAACCTGCATGGATGCTTGGTCTCGACCGTTTTTGGTGTTGGTGGTGGGCCCTGAGTGACTCGAACACTCGACCTACGGATTAAGAGTCCGCTGCTCTACCAACTGAGCTAAGAGCCCCTGCGCTGTAATCGACTAGCGTTTTCAGGCAAGACCACGAGTATATCCCAGAATTTTGGAGTGTCCAAAAATTTTGTGAGGTGCAGCGTTAGGATGCGCCACCGATGGGGCCTCGCCCCTCCTCAATCAGGAGCATTTTCTTATGAGCGATGCAAGCACCACGCCCCATGTCTTGATCACCGGTGCCGCGGGCGCACTGGGTCGTGCCGTGGCGCAGCACTTTCTCGACCAGGGCGCGCGCCTCGCGCTGGTCGATCATCATGCGGGCCGTCTGACCGAAGTCTTTCCCGGGCTCGACAACTCGCAGCACCTGCTGCTTGCCGGCGACGTGACCTCGGCGCCCGACATGGCCGAGCTGACCGGCCAGGTGATCAAGGCCTTCGGCCGTGTCGACGTGCTCGTGCATATCGCTGGCGGTTTCGAGATGGGCGAGGCGACGCATGCGCTGTCGCGCGCGAGCTGGGACCGGATGATGAATCTCAACGCGTGGTCCTTCGTCGCGGTGACGCAGGCCGTGCTGCCCTCGATGATCGAACGCAAGGCCGGGCGCATCGTCGCGGTGACGGCTAAGGTCGCTGCGCGCGGTGTGCCGGCAATGGCTGCGTACATCGCTTCGAAGAGTGCGCTGCAACGTCTGGTGGAAGCGATGGCGGCCGAGGCCGCGCCGCACGGCGTCAGCGTGAACAGCGTGGCGCCCAGCGTGCTGGACACGCCGGCGAACCGGCAGGCCATGCCCGATGCCAATCCGGCCGAGTGGGTGTCGACGTCGGTCGCTGCGCAGACCATCGGTTTCCTCGCATCGCCTGCGGCCGCGGCGTTGCATGGCCAGCATCTGACGCTCGATACCTGAGCGCCAAAAAGAAAAGGCCTTGGCGGTTGCCAAGGCCTTTTTCAAATCGGTTGGTGGAGAGGATGAGGATCGAACTCACGACCTCCGCATTGCGAACGCGGCGCTCTCCCAGCTGAGCTACCCCCCCAACACGGCGCAAATTCTAACCAGACTCCTGCCCCGGCGCGCGTTGTCGTGCCAAGATTCGCGCCTCGCAAAATCAAGAGCAGCAATCGCATGGCCTCGTACGACCCCGCCTGGCTGGAAGGCATGTACAACAACCTCGCGCGAGTGAAGGACCACCCTGCGTACTTCGAGCGCTGGACGCGCGAATCGGCCGCGGTGCGCGACGCCTTGCCTGGCCGGATCGACCTGCGCTACGGCAAGGGCCCGAACGAGACGCTCGACGTCTTTCCCGCGCCGGTCCCCGACGCGCCGGTGCTGGTCTTCATCCACGGCGGCTACTGGCGCGCCATGGACAAGAGCCAGCATTCCTTCATCGCGCCGTCGTTCAACGACCGCGGCATCTGCGTCGTCGTGCCCAACTACGCGCTGTGTCCCGGGCCGGTCGAGGCGCCCGCCACCGTGCCGGGCATCCTCATGCAGATGGTGCGTGCGCTCGAATGGACCTGGCGCCATGTCGCGGCCTATGGCGGCGATCCCTCGCGTATCACGGTTGCGGGTCATTCGGCCGGGGGGCACATGGCGACGGCGCTGCTGGCGTGCGACTGGAAGGCGGTCGCGCCGGATCTGCCCGCGCAGCTGGTGCGCAACGCGCTCTCGATCTCGGGCCTCTACGACTTGCGCCCGCTGCAACGCACGCCGTTCCTGGAACACACGCTGAAGCTGACCGATGCGGATGCGCACCGTGCGAGCCCCGCGCTCTGGCCTGCACCGCCGCGCGGCCAGCTCTATGCAGCTGCTGGTGGGAACGAGAGCCCCGAATTCATCCGCCACAACGCGATGATCCGCGATGCATGGGGCCGCAACACCGTGCCGGTGTGCGAGGTGCTCCCGGGCCTGGACCACTTCAGCGTGGTCGATGCATTCGCCGATCCGGCACACGCGCTGCACCGCCATGCGGTGCAACTGCTGGAGGCCTGATCGGCCCGCGTGGGCCTACATCAACAGATGTTCGCCCTCGTTGGCGCCGCCCAGCGTGACGTAATTGACCTTGCGGATGTCCATCAGCGTGCGGCCGCCCGCGTAGCTGATCGAGCTCTGCACGTCCTGCTCCATCTCGACCAGCGTGTCGGCCAGCTTGCCCTTGATGGGCTCCAGGATGCGCTTGCCCTCGACGTGCTTGTACTCGCCCTTGTTGAAGTCGCTGGCAGAGCCGTAGTACTCCTTGAAGAGCGTGCCGTCGACGTCCACCGTCTTGCCAGGCGACTCTTCATGGCCCGCGAACAGGGAGCCGATCATCACCATCGAAGCGCCGAAGCGCACGCTCTTGGCGATGTCGCCGTGGTCGCGAATGCCGCCGTCGGCAATGATCGGCTTGGTCGCCACGCGCGCGCACCACTTGAGCGCAGACAGCTGCCAGCCGCCCGTGCCGAAGCCGGTCTTGAGCTTGGTGATGCAGACCTTGCCCGGGCCGATGCCGACCTTGGTCGCGTCCGCGCCCCAGTTCTCCAGGTCGATCACGGCTTCGGGCGTGCCGACGTTGCCGGCGATCACGAAGGCCTTCGGCAGCTTCTCTTTCAGGTAGCCGATCATGTTCTTCACGCTGTCGGCATGGCCGTGCGCGATGTCGATCGTGATGTATTCGGGCACGAGGCCCTGGGCCACCAGTTGGTCGACGGTCTCGTAGTCGGGCTTCTTCACGCCGAGCGAAATGGAGGCGAACACGCCCTTGCTCTGCATGTCCTTGACGAACTTCACGTTGTCCAGGTCGAAGCGGTGCATCACGTAGAAGTAGCCGTTCTGCGCGAGCCACAGGCAGATCGACTCGTCGACCACCGTCTTCATGTTGGCCGGCACCACCGGCAGGCGGAACGTGCGTTCGCCCAGCGTGACGCTGGCGTCGCATTCCGAGCGGCTCTCCACGCGGCACTTGCGGGGGAGCAAAAGGATGTTGTCGTAATCGAAAATCTGCATGACCAGGCTCCTGTAAATAAGGCCCCCCGGCTTGCCACTGCGTGTGCTTCGCCACCCCCCGAAGGTGTGGCTCGAGCCGCCCTGCGGCGGCCCGGCGGCGGCCGGGATCGTTGAAAAAAACGAATGAGCGCTTGGTCCGGCCGGCTTTCGCGTGCGTCTCGAAAAGAAAACGCCCACAAAAAACCGGGCGCAAGAATCTTGGGCCCGGTGATTGAGTTTACGCGGTGTCCCGGTGGCAGGTCTTCCGGTTCTTCATATAACCCGCATACGCCGTGGTTTCTACAATCGCAGGATGTTGTTTAACGATCCTGCGGCTGACGCCCATTCTGCGGACCTGCCGCTGCTCAAGAACCTGAACGCGGAGCAGCTTTCCGCGGTCACCCTGCCGGCGGGCAATGCGCTCATCCTGGCGGGCGCCGGCTCCGGCAAGACGCGGGTGCTCACCACCCGCATCGCCTGGCTGCTCCAGACGGGGCAGGTCTCCGCCGGCGGCATCCTCGCCGTGACCTTCACCAACAAGGCGGCCAAGGAAATGATGACGCGGCTGACCGCGATCCTGCCGGTCAACGTGCGCGGCATGTGGATCGGCACCTTCCACGGCCTGTGCAACCGCCTGCTGCGCGCCCATTGGAAGCTGGCCAACCTGCCCTCGACCTTCCAGATCCTCGACACGCAGGACCAGCTCTCGGCCATCAAGCGCCTGATGAAGCAGTTCAACGTCGACGACGAGCGCTTTCCCGCGAAGCAGACCCAGTGGTTCATCGCGGGCGCCAAGGAAGACGGCCTGCGCCCGAAGGACGTGGAGATCCGCAGCGACGACGACCGCAAGAAGGTCGAGCTCTACCAGCTCTACGAAGAGCAGTGCCAGCGCGAAGGCGTGGTCGATTTCGGCGAACTCATGCTGCGCAGCTACGAACTGCTGCGCGACAACGACCCGGTGCGCGAGCACTACCAGCGGCGCTTTCGTCACATCCTGATCGACGAGTTCCAGGACACCAACCGCCTGCAGTACGCGTGGATCAAGATGCTCTCGGGCAACACGGTCGGCGGGCAGTTCACGCCCAACCCGAACAACAGCGTGATCGCGGTGGGCGACGACGACCAGAGCATCTACGCCTTTCGCGGCGCGCGCGTGGGCAACATGGCCGACTTCGTGCGCGAGTTCGATGTGCAGCACCAGATCAAGCTGGAGCAGAACTACCGCAGCTACAGCAACATCCTCGACTCGGCCAACGAGCTCATCAGTCATAACAAGAAGCGCCTGGGCAAGAACCTGCGCACCGACCAGGGCCCGGGCGAGCCGGTGCGCGTGTACGAGTCGCCTACCGACCTCGCCGAGGCGCAGTGGATGGTCGAGGAAATGCGCCAGCTCGTGCGCGACGGCTTCGACCGCAAGGAAATGGCCGTGCTCTACCGCAGCAATGCGCAGAGCCGGGTGATCGAAACGGCGCTCTTCAATGCGTCGGTGCCGTACCGCGTGTACGGCGGCCTGCGCTTCTTCGAGCGCGCCGAAATCAAGCACGCGCTGGCCTACCTGCGCCTCCTGGAGAACAAGGACGACGACACGAGCTTTCTGCGCGTCGTCAACTTCCCGCCGCGCGGCATCGGCGCGCGCACGCTCGAAACCCTGCAGGACGCCGCGCGTGCAGCCGGGCGTTCGCTGCACGACGCGGTCAGCGTCGTCGGCGGCAAGGCGGGCGCGAACCTCACGGGCTTCGTCGCCAAGATCGATGTGCTGCGGGAGCAAACCCAGGGCGTGAGCCTGCGCGAGATCATCGAGCTGGTGCTCGACCACAGCGGGCTCGTCGAGCACTACAAGGCCGACCGCGAAGGCGCGGACCGCCTGGAGAATCTGGACGAACTCGTGAATGCCGCCGAGAGCTTCGTCACGCAGGAGGGCTTCGGCCGCGATGCGGTGGCGCTGCCGGTCGACGAGCTGCGCCAGTCGCCCGCGAGCCAGGGCATCGACCCCACCCGCCCGGTGCTCGACGAGCCGCTCGCGCCCGATGCCGAGACCGGCGAAACGCTGAGCCCGCTGGCCGCGTTCCTCACGCACGCCGCGCTCGAATCGGGCGACAACCAGGCGCAGGCCGGGCAGGACGCGGTGCAGCTCATGACGGTGCATGCCGCCAAGGGCCTGGAGTTCGACTGCGTGTTCATCACCGGCATGGAGGAGGGGCTCTTTCCGCACGAGAACTCGATGAGCGACTTCGAGAGCCTGGAGGAAGAGCGCCGCCTGATGTACGTGGCGATCACGCGCGCCCGCAAGCGCCTGTACCTGAGCCATTCGCAGACGCGCATGCTGCACGGCCAGACGCGCTACAACGTCAAGAGCCGCTTCTTCGACGAGCTTCCCGAAGGCGCGCTCAAGTGGCTCACGCCGAAGAACCAGGGCTTCACGCCCTCGGCTTTCGGCTACGGCGGCGGCTACGGGAGCACGCGCGGCGGCAGTGGCGGCTACAGCGGTGGCAGCAGCAGCTACGGCGGCAGCAGGGACACCTTCGCCAGCCCGCCGGTGCCGCCCCAGAAGACCGCTCCCTCGCACGGCCTGCGCTCGGGCATGCAGGTGTTCCACAACAAGTTCGGCGAGGGCACGGTGGTAGCCCTCGAAGGCACGGGCGACGACGCGCGCGCGCAGGTCAAGTTCACGCGCCACGGCGTGAAGTGGCTGGCGCTGTCGGTGGCCAAGCTCACGCCGGTCTGACCCGCACCAGCCTGAGCTGCTACCAAAGCTATAGCTGACGGCATAGGCAGGACGGGCATCACGGCGGTTTTCGCCGGGATCAGCCGTACACTCCGGACTCGCCAAAACATGGGGAGTCAGGGATGTGGTTCATAGGCATGATTGCCGGCCTGTTCATTGGGGCGATCTTCGAATCGGTGCCCGTGGCGCTGGTTCTTGCGCTCGTCGGCGCGTTCGCGTTCTCGAAGCTGTTCGGCAAGAAGAAAAAGGACGAGCCGCGGCGCACCGAGGCGGAGGGTGGCCTGCCGGATGGCCGCGTCGTCGGCACGCCCGCGGCAACGGCTGCGCCCGCAGGCGGCGTGCTGAAGCTGCAGCAGCGGGTGAGCGAACTCGAAGCGCGCGTCAGCCAGCTCGAACGCCGGCTCGCGCAGGGCGCGGGCGAGGTGGTCTCTCCTGCGGCGGCAAATGCGCCAGTTGGCGATCTCGCCACATCGATGGCCAGCACGCCGGTCGCGGTGTCGCCTTCGCTGCCATTGGGCCAGCCGGCGGCCGCGCGAGCCGCCGAGATGACGCGGCCCCACATCGCGACGATGCAGGTCCCGCGGCCTGTCGTCGTTGCCAAGGAGCCCGTTGCAGAAGCGCCGGCCACACCCGCCGAGCCGGTCGCACCTGCCGCTGACGAAACCGCCGCGCCGCGCCCGCCGGCCCCCGTCGCAGCACCTACGCCGCCGGTCGCCGTGCCGCCTCTGGTGCGCCGTGCGCCACCGCCGCCTCCTCCACCGCCCCCACCGCCGGTCCCGCTGCGCGACCGCCTGCCGGCACCCATCGCCAACCTGATCTTCGGCGGCAACATGCTGGTGAAGCTCGGTGTCTTGATCCTCTTCCTCGGCTTGGCCTTCCTGCTGCGCTACACGGCCGAACGCGTCACGGTGCCGATCGAACTGCGCTACGCCGCGGTCGCGCTGGTGGGCGCGGGTCTCCTCGTGCTGGGCTGGCTGCTGCGCCACAAGCGCGCGGGCTACGCGCTGATCCTGCAGGGCGCGGGCATCGGCGTCTTCTATCTCACGACGCTCGCGGCCATGAAGCTCAGCGGCCTGCTGCCGGCCAGCGTGGGCTTCGCATTCCTGTTCGGCGTGGCGGTGCTCAGCGCCGCATTGGCGGTGCTGCAGAACGCGCCGTTGCTCGCGATCGTCGCCGCGCTAGAAGGCTTCGCGGCGCCGGTGCTGGCATCGACCGGATCGAACCAGCCGGTGGGCCTCTTCACCTACCTGCTGGTGCTCGACGTCGGCATCGTGCTGATCGCGTGGTTCAAGGCCTGGCGCGTGCTCAACCTGATCGGGTTCGTGGGCACCTTCACGCTCGCGGCCGGCTGGGCGCACAAGTACTACACCGACGACCAGTACGGCATCGTGCAGCCGTTCCTCGTCGTGTTCTTCCTCCTCTTTACCGCCATCGGTTTGTTCTTCGCGCGCCGCACGCTGTTCGATGCGCCGGTGCAGCCCGCGCAGCCGCTGGCCACGCGCGCGCTCGACACGCTGCGCCGCGCGGGCCGCGTCGACAGCTCGCTGGTGTTCGGCACGCCGATGGTCGCCTTCGGCATGCAGTACCTCTTGATGCGCCCGTGGGAATACGGCGCCGCGTTCTCGGCGATGGCGCTCGCGGCGTTCTACCTCGTGATGGGCCGCCTGGTGTTCGCCACGCAGCCCAAGGGCCTCGCGCTGCTGGCGGAGGCCTACGCCATCGTCGGCGTGATCTTCGGCACGCTCGCCATTCCGCTCGGCCTCGAAGGGCAGTGGACCGGCGCCGCTTGGGCGGTCGAGGCGGCCGGCATGTACTGGCTGGGCGCGCGGCAAGGGCGCGTCTATGCGCGCGCCTTCTCGTTCCTGGTGTTCGCGGGCGCGGTGTGGAAGCTGCTCGAAGCCACGCAGGTCGATGGGGCTGCAGGGCACCCGCTGCTGCAGGGATCGGTGATCGGCCCGTTGCTGGTCGCGGTGAGCGCCTTCGCGATGTGGGTCATGCACCGCCGCGCGAAGCTCGACGAAGGCGACGGCCTCGAAGCCATCGTCGGCAGCGCCTTGCCGTGGCTCGGCATGGCCGCGCTCACGCTGCTCCTGTGGCAATGGTTCACGCCGCTCTGGGCCGCGGCGGCGACGGCCGTGCTGGCCTCGGTAACTTTCGCGGTGGCCGTGCGTTTCGCGCTGCTGCCGCTCGCTCATGTGAGTTTCGGCATGCAGGCGCTGGCGGTGGCGGGTTTCATCGCCACGCTGCATCGCGCGGGCGATGGCCTCGATGCCAGGCAGGCGCTCGAAAGCGGCTGGCAGGGCGCCGCGGCCGCGTGCCTCATCGCGCTCAGCGTGCTCGGCAGCGCCGCCTGGTCGATGCTGCAGGCGCACCGCGCGGCGCTCGCGCGCGGCGTGCAGCCGGTGTGGTCCGTCGGCAATGTGGTGGGCGTGATCGCCGGTGTCGGCCTGCTGCACCTGGCGATGCTGTTCCAGGTCAGCCTCACCCAGGCCGCGCTGCTGTGGCCGCTGACCGCCGTCGTCGTGCTGTGGGTCGCGCTGCGCATGGCGCACCTGCCGCTCGCGGCGTTCGCCGGTGTGCTGCATGCGGTCTCGGCGATCCTCTTCATCGTGCTGGCGGAGATGGGCGGCGACATGCGGGTGCTGCGCCCCGCCTTCGGGCATCTGGGCTTCTGGACGCCGGTGGTGCTGGGCCTCACAGCGCTTCTTGCGGGCGACTGGCTGCGCGACGAAGCCCGGCCGCGCGCGGGCGAGCCCACCGGCGCGACGCGCAAGCGCTGGGTCAACGCCTGGTGCGCCAATCCGGTGGTGCTGTGGGTGCCGGTGACCTGGGGCCTGGGCTGGTGGCTCTTCGGCATGCTGGACGAAAGCGTCCGGGTGCTGAACCTCCACGCGCTGACGGGCCACGTGCCCGCGACCGTCATGGCGGTGGTGCTCGTGACGTCGGTGCTGTCCGCGCTCGTGGCACATCGGCGCGACTGGTCGCAACTCGGCCAGGCGACGATCGCCACGCTGCCCGGCTTCGGCCTGATCGCCGCCTACGGCATCGCAGGCGGGCCGACGCCGTTCTACGTGCCGTCCAGCGCGCTCGGCTGGATCGCCTGGCCGCTGGCGCTTGCGTGGCACCTGCGCCTGCTGCGTGCGCAGAAGCGCTGGTTCGACGCCTCGGCGCTCACGCCGTTCCACGTGGCAGGCTTCTGGCTCTTCCTGCTGCTCGCGGCGCGCGAATGCCAATGGCAACTCGGCCGCGTCGGCGCCGAGTGGTCGAGCTGGCAACTGCTGGGCTGGGCCATCGTTCCGGCGCTCGTGCTGTGGGCGCTGCGCTCGCGCGTGCTGCTGCAGCGCTGGCCGCTCGTCGAATACCGCAGCGCCTACCTGGAGTTCGCGGCGACGCCGGTGGCGGCGTACCTGCTCGCATGGGTGTGGGTGACCAATGCCGTCAGCCCCGGCGATGCGGCGCCGCTGCCTTATGTGCCCTTGCTCAATCCGCTCGAACTCGCGCAATGGCTCGTGCTGTTCGCGCTGGTGCTCTGGTGGCGCGCGCTGCCTGACGGCTCGTTCGCGCGGGTGCAGCCGATGGTCGCCAAGGGCGCGGTCGGCTTCACCGGCCTCGCGCTGCTGACCGGCATGGTGCTGCGCGCATGCCATCACTACGCGGGCGTGGAGTGGCGCTTCGACGCGCTCTATGCCTCGTGGCTCACGCAGGCGGCGTTGTCGATCACCTGGGCGATCTGCGGCGTGGTCGCGATGGTGCTCGGCCACGGACGCCGTGTACGCACGCTGTGGATCGCGGGCGCCGCGCTGCTCGGCGTCGTGGTGCTCAAGCTGTTCTTCGTCGAGCTGGCGGATCGTGGCGGGCTGTTCCGCATCGTGTCGTTCATTGCCGTCGGCGCGCTGCTGCTCCTGGTGGGGTACTTCGCGCCCGTTCCGCCGAAGAAGGAAGACGCGGAGCCGAAGGAACAGAAGGCCCCGGCCGAGGGAGGTGCGGCATGAGCGGCCACTCGATGCGCGTCCTCCTGGCCGCACTGGTGACGACGGCGGGTGCCGCACAGGCGCAGCCGGTCACTTCGGCCCCCATCGCGCTGCAGGGCGCGGGGCCCTACCACCGGCTCACGCTGCCGCTCGCCATCTACGGCCGCGCAGCGTACGGCGACCTGAGCGACCTGCGGGTCCACAACGCGGCCGGGCATGCGGTGCCCTATGCCTGGCTGCGCAACGAAGCGGCAGCGCCGCGCACGGCGTCGCAAGCGGTGCCGATCTTCGCGTTGCCCGGCAGCGCGGCATCGGGCGATACCGCACTCGCTTTCACCGTGCGCCCCGACGGCTCCCTGGCGCTGGACAGCAAGACCACCGCCAGGCCGAACGACGCGGCGCAGTGGCTGATCGACGTGAGCCAGGTCAAGGGCGCCCTGCTGCAGGCGCGCTTCGAAGTCGCGCCCGATGCGCGCGGCCTGTTCGGCTTCCAGCTGGAGGCCAGCGAGGACCTGCGGCAATGGCGCCCGGTGGGCGGCGAGGAGCAACTGGTGCGGCTGGCCCACGGCGGCCAGGCCATCGAGCGCATGGCGGTCGAGCTGGGCAACCTGCGCGCGCGCTTCCTGCGCCTGAGCTGGAGCGATCCGCAGCACGGCGCGCCGCTCGCCAAGGTGGAGATCGACAGCGTGCAGGAGGTCGAGCCGGTGGCGCCGATCGAATGGTCCGGCGCACTCAAACCCGAGCGCTGCTCCGAGGACTACTGCGACTACGTGCTGCCGCGCGGCCTGCCGGTGCAGAGTCTGCGCATCGACTTGGCCGACATCAACACGCTGGCCCAGGTCGGCGTGTCGGGCCTGGTCGATGCGGCGCCGGCTTCGGCGACGCCGCCGCAGTTCGTGCCGCGCAACCCGCTCTACGCGCTGCGCCATCAGCATCGCCGAACGACCACGCTGCCCACGGGCCCGGGCGAAGCGCCGCTGCTCGACACGGTGGTGTACCGCCTCGCGCAAGCCGGCGGCGAGGCGCGCTCGCCGGTGCTGGCGCTCGATGGCGCCGTGTATTCGCGCCTGCGGCTGCGCACGGCGGGCCCTGTGAGCCTGCTCGGCGCAACGCCGCCGAGCATCGCCGTGGGGGCGACGCCGCGCACGCTGGTGTTTCTTGCGCAGGGCGGTGCGCCGTTCTCGCTGGCCTGGAGCGCGGCGCCCGACAAGGGCGCGGTGCAAGGGGCGGTGCCGGGCGCGCCGCTCGCGCTGTCGACGCTGATCCCGGGCTACGCGGCGGACAAACCCGTCGCGGCGGACGATGCCTCGGTCACGCTGCCGGTGGCGGCGGTGGAGTCCGCCGTAGCGGCCGCCGCGCTCGCGCCCGTTCCTGGGACGGCGCCGCACGATCCGTCGCGCAAGTGGTGGCTCTGGGGTGCTCTGGGTGTTGGCCTGCTGCTGCTCGCAGGCATGGCGTGGTCGCTGTTCGCGAGCCTGCGCAAGGACAGGGCCGCGGCGGACTGATCGCCTGACCGGAGACGGTCAGTTCGGATCGAAGCTGTCGCGGAAGGTGAACCAGGTCGAGCTCAGCGACATGGCCGCGAGCACCAGCGCCGTGCCGATCATGAGGATGTTGCCGACCGCCACCGCCGCACCGCCCGCGCCCAGTGCGCCGACGCCCACCAGCACGGTCGCGACCAGGCCCATTGCGATGCCGGCCAGCAGGAACACGCCGAACCACGCGAGCACGAACAGCGCGTAGGCGCCGAAGTTGCGAAACAGCGCGACGATGCTGAAGAAGATGCTCTTGACCGGCTCCACGCGGTGCCAGTGCACGAGCGCCGGCGCATGCCACATGGCGAGCGACAACGGCAGGTTCAGGCACATCAGCAGCACGCGGGCCAGCTGGAAATCGTTGCTGGCCATCACCTCGGGCGTGATCGCGTCGTCCAGCAGGTAGGCGCGCATCAGCTGCCCGCCGTCGACCAGCGCGGTGACCATCACCGCGAACACGAAATACACCGCCGAGATCACGCCCAGCACCACCAGCGAGCGCCATTCGGTGCGCATGGCGCCGAAGACCGCGACGAACATCGCCGAGCCCGTGGGCCGCTGCGCATCGCCCAACTGACCGGTCTGGCCAAGGCCCTCGGCGTTGTCGTTGCAGGCCACCGAGGTCGCCACCATCAGGCCCAGCGTCATGAAGGGCAGGAACACCGGCGCGACGATGCTGCCGATGAGCGGCAGCACCGACACCGTCGAGATCACCGCCATCAGCAGGAAGAACAGCGAGATGAAGGCGAGCGGTTGCCGCCAGAAGGTCTTGAGCCCGGAGCGGACCCATGCGGCGCCGGTTCGCGCCGGCACGAGGTTGAGTTTCATGAGGTCCGGATCATGCGGCCATGAGCGGCTCGAGCGCCTGCGCCATGGCGTGCGGATGGGTGGCGCGCTCGCGCAGCACGCGCTCGAAGTGCGTCGGGTCGTGGGGCTTGAGCATGCTGGCCTCGCGCGGCAGGTGGAAGTCCCACAGGCGCGAGATCCAGAAGCGCAGCGCCGCGGCGCGCAGCATCGCGGGCAGCAGGGCGCGCTCGGAAGCGTTCAGCGGGCGAATGGTTTCGTAGGCCGACAGCAGGGCGTCGGCACGCGCGGCGTCATGCACGCCGGTGGCCAGGTCGATGGCCCAGTCGTTCAGGCACACCGAGAGATCGAAGAGCCAGGTGTCGGTGCCGGCGAAGTAGAAGTCGAACACGCCGGTGAGACGCGGTGCGGCGCCAGGCTCGCCGCCGGTCGCGAACATCACGTTGTCGCGAAACATGTCGGCATGCACCGGTCCGCGCGGCAGCGCCGCGTAGGCCGACGATTCGGCGATGTGGTTCTGGTAGGCGAGTTCGGCGCGCAAGAGCGCGGCCTGCGATTCGTCGATGTAGGGCAGCACCACCGGAACGGTCTCGTTCCACCACGCAAGGCCGCGCAGGTTCGGCTGGATGCGCGGGAAGTCGCGCGCGGCGATGTGCATGCGCGCCAGCATCGAGCCCAGTTCGGCGCAATGCGCCGCGGTCGGGGCGAGTTCGCTGTGGCCCGACAGGCGCTGCACCAGCGCTGCCGGCTTGCCCGCCACGGTGTGCAGCAGTTCGCAGGGCGCATTGGCGGGAACCGTCAGCGCGTGGCCCTTGGGCGCTTCCACGGCCGGGTCGGCCACGGGCTCGGGCACCGGCAGGCCGCGGGCCGCCAGGTGCTTCATGAGACAAAGGTAGTAGGGCAGCTGGTCGGCGCCAAGGCGCTCGAACAGCGTGAGCACGAACTCGCTGGACTCGGTGGTCGCGAAGTAGTTGGTGTTCTCGATGCCGCCCTCGATGCCGCGCAGGTCGCGCAGCGCGCCCAGCTCCAGGCGCTGGACGAGCGCGTCTGCCTCGCCGAACTCGACTTCGGTAAAAACTGCCATGGGGGTGCTCAGCGAAGAGCCGGAAATGCGGTGAACAGGAACGGTGACGGCACAGTCAGAACTTCATCACGTTCCAGACGCGTGCGCCGTTGCCGGTGGAGTTCGTGTCGTTTCCACGTGCGGTGCCGGCGTCGTTGGGCAGCACTTCGTAGCCCGGCATGTTCGACTTGGGCTTGACGTTGATGCTCTGCGTGCGGCCGCCGTAGCGGACTTCGTCGACCGAGGCGCCGTTGTCTTCCGTGTGGATGTGCTCGACCTTCTGGTTGCGCCGTCCGTCGGCCTGCTCCTGATTTTGTAGCGGCTCCGCCGGGGCCGGGGTGGCAGCGGGCGCGGTTTGCGCGTGCACGGCGGCGAAGGGGGCTGCAAAGGCCAGCGCCAGCAGGATGCGGCGGGCGATCAGGAGTGTGGAGCTAGGCATGACTCGATTGTAGGCGCGCCCTCGCGCCAGGGGTGTCGGCGTGCAGCGCATGGCGCCGTGGTTCTGCGCGCCGGTCCGGGCACGGCAAAATGGCCCGATGACCGACAAGAAAACGCTGCTGCTCGTCGATGGCTCGAGCTACCTGTACCGGGCCTTCCACGCCATGCCCGACCTGCGCGCCGTGCCCGGCGACCCCAAGAGCCCCGCCACGGGCGCCATCCGGGGAATGATCAACATGATGACGGCGCTGCGCCGCGAGGTGCGCGCCGATTACGCGGCCTGCATCTTCGATGCCCCCGGCAAGACCTTCCGTGACGACTGGTACCCCGAATACAAGGCCAACCGCTCGCCGATGCCCGACGACCTGCGCAGCCAGATCGACCCCATCCACGAAGTGGTGAAGCTCCTGGGCTGGCCGGTGCTCAGCGTGCCCGACGTGGAGGCCGACGACGTGATCGGCACGCTCGCCAAGATCGCCGCCGCGCAGGGCGTCGAGGTGATCGTCTCCAGCGGCGACAAGGACCTGAGCCAGCTGGTCGACGAGCACATCACCATCATCGACACGATGAACGGAAAGAAGCGCGACGTGGCGGGCGTCACGGCCGAGTTCGGCGTGCCGCCCAACCTCATGGTCGACTACCAGACGCTCGTGGGCGATTCGGTCGACAACGTGCCCGGCGTCGAGAAGGTCGGCCCGAAGACTGCTGCCAAGTGGCTGCTCGAATACGGCTCGCTCGATGCGCTGGTCGAGCGCGCCGCCGAAGTGAAGGGCGCCGCCGGCGAAAACCTGCGCAAGGCGCTCGACAAGCTGCCCCTGAGCCGCAGGCTCGTCACCATCCGCACCGATTGCGACCTCGAAGGCCATGTCACCGGCCTGCCGTCGCTCGAAGGCCTGCCGGTCGGCGCGCCGCAGACCGGCGAGCTCAAGCCCTTCTACGAGAAGTTCGGTTTCAAGAGCCTCGTGAAGACGCTCGAAGCGCAGGAAGTGCCGCCCGAGCTGATCGAGGAAAACATCAAGAAGAAGGCGGCCAAGGCCAGCACCGACCAGGGCGGCCTGTTCGACGAGCCATCCGACCTGAGCGCGCTCGATGCCGCCGCGCCCGCTAGCAACCTCAAGTACGACACGATCACCACCTGGGAGCAGTTCGACGCCTGGCTCGCCAAGCTCGAAGCCGCCGAGCTCGCGGCGATCGACACCGAGACCACGTCGCTGGACGAAATGGTCGCGCAGATCGTCGGCGTGAGCTTCAGCGTCGAGCCCGGCGAGGCGGCCTACATTCCGCTCGCGCACAACTACCCCGATGCGCCTGCGCAGTTGCCCATCGACGAGGTGCTCGCCAGGCTCAAGCCCTGGCTCGAGAACCCCGAAAGGAAGAAGCTCGGCCAGCACATCAAGTACGACCGCCACGTGTTCGCCAACCACGGCATCGAGGTCGAGGGCTACGCGCACGACACCATGCTGCAGAGCTACGTGCTCGAGGTGCACAAGCCGCACGGCCTCGCATCCCTGGCCGAGCGCCACCTGGGCCGCAGCGGCATCTCCTACGAAGACCTGTGCGGCAAGGGCGCGCACCAGATCTCCTTCAGCCAGGTCGACGTCGCCAAGGCCGCCGAATACTCGTGCGAGGACAGCGACCAGACCCTGGACGTGCACCGCACGCTGTGGCCCCAGCTCGAAGCCAACGAGAAGCTGCGCTACATCTACCAGCTCGAGATGGATTCGAGCGAGGCGCTCTACCGCGTGGAGCGCAACGGCGTGATGATCGACAGCGCCACGCTCGCCGCGCAGAGCCACGAACTGGGCACGCGCATCATGGCGCTGGAGCAGGAGGCCTACGAGATCGCGGGGCAGCCGTTCAACCTCGGTTCGCCCAAGCAGATCGGCGAGATCTTCTTCACCAAGCTGGGCCTGCCGGTCGTCAAGAAAACGCCGAGCGGCGCGCCCAGCACCGACGAAGAAGTGCTGGAGAAACTGGCCGAGGACTACCCGCTTCCCGCCAAGATCCTCGAACACCGCGGCCTCTCCAAGCTCAAGGGCACCTACACCGACAAGCTCGGCCAGCTGGCCAACCCGCGCACCGGCCGCGTGCACACGCACTACGCGCAGGCCGTGGCGGTCACGGGGCGCCTGAGCAGCAACGACCCGAACCTGCAGAACATCCCGATCCGCACGCCCGAAGGCCGCCGCGTGCGCGAGGCCTTCGTGGCACCTGCCGGCAGCGTGATCGCCAGCGCCGATTACTCGCAGATCGAGCTGCGCATCATGGCCCACATCAGCGGTGACGAATCGCTGCTGCGCGCCTTCACCGAAGGCATCGACGTGCACCGCGCGACGGCCGCCGAAGTGTTCGGCGCCACGCCCGACCAGGTGTCGAGCGAGCAGCGCCGCTATGCCAAGGTCATCAACTTCGGGCTCATCTACGGCATGAGCAGCTTCGGCCTGGCGAAGAACCTCGGCATCGAGACCAAGGCCGCGGCCTCCTACATCGAGCGCTACTTCGCGCGCTACCCGGGTGTGAAGGCGTACATGGACGAGACCAAGGCGCTCGCCAAGGAGCAGGGCTACGTGGAGACCGTGTTCGGCCGGCGCCTGTACCTGCCCGAGATCAATTCGCCCAACGGCCCGCGCCGCGGCGGCGCCGAGCGCGCGGCCATCAACGCGCCGATGCAGGGCACGGCGGCCGACCTCATCAAGCTGAGCATGGTCAAGGTACAGAACGTGCTTGACGAAGAGAAGCGCGCCACCAGGATGATCATGCAGGTGCACGACGAACTGGTGTTCGAAGTGCCCGAGGCCGAGGTCGAATGGGTGCGCATCGAAATCCCGCGCCTGATGGCCGGCGTGGCGGCGCTGAAGGTGCCGCTGCTCGCCGAGATCGGCATCGGTCCCAACTGGGACAAGGCGCATTGATCCATCGCCTCGCCGTCGAGATCGACAGGATCGACAAGAGACAACGAACCAAAGAAGAACCCAAGTCCATGACACTCCAGCCCCGCAAATTCATGCTCGCCGCCGTCTGCGCGGCCTTTCTCGGCACCGCCTTCGCCGCACCCGATGCCGGCATCGCCTCGCTCGCCGCGAAGGAAAAGCCCGCGCTGCTCGACACATTGAAGGAACTCGTCTCCATCGAATCGGGCAGCCGCGACCTCGAAGGCCTCGAAAAAATCTCCGACCTCATCGCCGCGAAGTTCAAGGCGCTGGGCGGCGAGGTCGAGCTCATCGACCCGAGCGCCGAGGCCTACCGCATGGAAGACACGCCCGAGAAAATCGGCCGCGTGGTGCGCGCCACCTTCAAGGGCACGGGCAAGAAGCGAATTTTGCTCATCGCGCACATGGACACGGTCTACACCATCGGCATGCTCAACAAGCAGCCGTTCCGCATCGACGGCGACAAGGCCTACGGCCTGGGCATCTCCGACGACAAGCAGGGCGTGGCCGTCATCACGCACACGGTGGCCATGCTGCAGGCGATGAAGTTCAAGGAATACGGCACGCTCACCGTGCTGATCAACGGCGACGAGGAAATCAGCTCGCCCGGTTCGCGCGCGCTCCTCACGCGGCTGGGCGGCGAGCACGATGCGGTCATGTCGTTCGAGGGCGCCTCCATCAAGGACGACAAGCTCTCGCTGGCCACCGCGGGCATCGCCTCGGTCACGCTCAACGTCACCGGCAAGGCCTCGCATGCGGGTTCGGCGCCCGAGCTGGGCGTGAACGCGCTCTACGAGCTCTCGCACCAGATCCTGCAGATGCGCGACCTCTCCGATCCGGCCACGGGCCTGAAGATGAACTGGACCATTTCGAAATCGGGCAGCAACCGCAACGTGATTCCGGCCGCCGCCACCGCGGGTGCCGACGTGCGCGTGCTCAAGGTGGCCGACTACGACCGCATCGAGCAGCAGGTCAACGAGCGCGTGAAGAAGCAGTTGATTCCCGAAGCCAAGGTCGAGCTCAAGTTCGAGCGCCGCCGGCCGCCGCTGGAGGCCACCCCCGCCTCGATCGCGTTCGCCAAGCATGCGCAGGGCATCTACAAGGACGAGTTGGGCCGCCCGCTGGGCGCCGACGACAAGGCGGCCGGCGGCGGTACCGATGCCGCCTTCGCCTCGCTCAAGACCAAGGCGCCCGTGGTCGAGCGCTTCGGCCTGCAGGGCTTCGGCGCGCACTCGGCCGATGCCGAATACGTGCTGCTCGATTCCATCGAGCCGCGCCTGTACCTGGCCACCCGCATGGTGATGGACATCTCGCGCAACAAGGTCGGCGGCAACTGATCCAGCCATGCGGCTGCGCCACATCGAGGTCTTCAACGCGATCATGCTCACGGGCAGCGTGAGCGCGGCGGCGCGGCTCATCAACATCACCCAGCCGGCGGTGAGCCGCACCCTGCAGCATGCCGAGCTGCAACTGGGCTTTCCGCTGTTCCAGCGCGCCAAGGGCCGGCTGTCGCCGACCACCGAGGCGCTCACGCTGTACCCGCACATCGAGCGCCTGTTCGCGCAGCTGGACGAGGTGCAGCGGCTGGCCGCCAACCTCAAGGCCGGCAGCGACACGGGCGAGCTGCGCATCCTGAGCGTGCTCGCGCTGAGCTACGAGATCCTGCCGCGCGCGCTCAAGGCCTTCCGCGAAAAGCACCCGGGCCATGCGATCACGGTCGAGTCGCTGCATTCGCCGCAGATCATGTCGGCGCTGCTGCTGCAGGAGGCCGACGTGGGCTTCGTCTTCAGCCCCGCGGTGCACCCCTCGCTCACTCAGGAGACGCTGGCCGACAGCCGCATGGTGTGCATCGCGCCCAAGGGGATGCTGCCGCGCGCGCTGGTGCGCAACGGCTCGGTGGCGCTGCACGACCTGGTCGACCGGCCTGTGATCGGCCTGGACAGCCGCGACCCCGTCGGCACGAGTCTCAGCCAGGCCTGCCGGCAGGCCGGCGTCGGCTTCCAGCAGGCGGTGGTGACGGTGCAGACCTACCACGCGGCGCTGGCCATGGCGCATCACGGGCTGGGCGTGGCATTGGTCGACGGATGCACGGCGCGTTCGGCCGACCGCGAGAAGGTCGATGTGCTCACGCTGGAGCCTCACATCCCTGTGCCGGTGCGCGCGCTGCGCTTCACCGGCCGGCCCGATTCGGTGGCGGTGCGCGGCATCACGCGCTGCATGCAGCAGGCGATCCAGGAAGCGCTTTAAGGGCGCGGCAGGAAATACGCTTGAAGAGCCTCGTCGGCGAGCGTCCTCGATGTCTCGAGGATCTCCGGCCCGAGGCCCGTTCCCTGGACGGAGAAGAAGTGCAGGTCCTTCAGGCCGATCTGCGCCAGGATGACCGTCAGGTACGGCGTCAGGAAATCCGGCTGCCGTGCATGTTCACCGGAAAAACTGCCGCCCGAAGCCACCGCGATGAACACCGGCCGGTTGCGCAACAGGCCCACCTTGCCGCCCGGTCCCGTGTCGAAGGTGCGGCGCGCCCGCACGACGTGATCGATCCACGCCTTCAGCGCCGAGGGCACGCCCAGGTTGTGCATCGGCGTGCCGATGACCACGGCATCCGCATCCTCCAACTCCCGGATCAGCTCGTCGGACCGGGCCACTGCCCCGTCCTGCGTGATCTCGGCCGTGGCCGAATGCTGGCCGAGCGCGTAGTTCGCGTCGATGTGGGGCAGGGCATTGCCGCCGATCACCCGGTTCATCACCGTGGCGGCGGGATCGCGGCCCATCAGGCGCGCAACGATCTTTCGGGAAAGCCTGTAGCTCTCGGAGTCTTCCCCGCGGGGGCTGCAGACGACGTGCAGGATCTTCATGGCGACCACTTCAGTTTCTTGTGAAAGGAGGCAGTCTAGGAAGCACATGGCCTATCTCACAGAGCCATGAATGAAGATTGGGGCTGATCCATAATTTGCGGCACCACGGCACGCTCATCCCGGGCAGGCCGATCGAGAAGGCATCGCCATGACCGCCGGGAAGACCAGCAACATCTCGCCCCTGGACCCCAGCGCGGCCGAGCCTTTCTACCGCCAGATCTACGAGCGTTTTCGCAGCGCCATCGCCAGCGGACTGCTCAAGCCGGGTGACCGCATTCCCTCGGCGCGCGCGCTGACGAAGGAGCTGGGCCTGGCGCGAGGCACGATCGAGACCGCGTATTCGCTGCTGGCGGCCGAGGGGTACATCCAGGCCCGCGGCCAGGCGGGCACCATCGTCACGCCGGGCCTGAAGCCCCGCACGCCCGTGGCCATCCCGCCGGCCGTGATCGACAGCGGCACGTCCTCGATCGGCTTCCGTCCGTATTCGATTCTTCCGTTCCAGATGGGCCTGCCCGCGCTGGACGAATTTCCAAGAAAGATCTGGGCTCGGCTCGGTGCGCGGTGCGCGCGCGCCATGCAGCCGTCCGACATGACGCACCCGTCGGTCTTCGGGCAGCCGATGCTGCGCGCCGAAATCGCCGCCTATCTGCAGGTCTCGCGCGGCATCCACTGCACGGCATCGCAGGTCTTCGTGACCTCGGGCTATCGCCACAGCATCGAGCTCGTCGGCCTTGCGCTGCTCAAGTCGGGAGACCGCGTGTGGCTCGAAGACCCGGGCTATCCGCCCACGCGCGAGCTGCTCGCGCAGATGCACATCGCGACCGTGCCGGTGCCGGTGGACGCGGACGGCATGGTCGTTGCCGAGGGCATCCGGTCGGCGCCGCGGGCGCGCATGGCCGTGGTGACGCCGGCGCACCAGAGCCCGCTGGGCGTGTCCCTGTCGTTGCAGCGGCGCCTGGCGCTGCTGGACTGGGCGGGCCGCAACAACGCATGGGTCGTGGAAGACGACTACGACGGCGAGTACCGCTACGTGAGCCGCCCGCTGCCCGCTCTCAAGAGCCTGGACCGCGACGGGCGCGTGCTCTATGCGGGCACCTTCAGCAAGGTGCTCTTTCCGAGCCTGCGGCTGGCCTACCTCGTGGTGCCGGAGCCGCAGGTCGAGCGGTTCGAGCAGATCGTCCAGACCTTTGCCGGCGGCAGCCCCGAGCTCACGCAGTCCATCGTCACGGCCTTCATCAAGGAGGGGCACTTCGCGCGCCACATCCAGCGCATGCGCAAGCTCTACGCCGAGCGGCGCGAGGCGGCGAGCGCGGGCCTGGCCAGCGTGCTGGGCGCGCGCGTGCGCATCGACGCGCTGCCCGGCGGCATGCACCTCATCCTGCGGCTGACAGGCCGCCAGTCGGACCGCAAGCTCATGCTGCGCATGCGGGAGGACGGCCTCTTTGCCGAGGCGCTTTCTGAATGGCAGCAGATCGGCAAGGGCCCCTCGGCATTGCTCGTCAACTTCACGAACATCGATTCCCGCGCCACGGCCGAGAAGCTGGGCAAGCGCATCCTGGCCTTGATGTGACGCGAATCTTGGCCCAGAACCGGATGCCATTCTTGGATCTTCCGGACTGGACCAAGATCTTCGACGATGGAGTCCTTCCCAATCAGCAAACACAAGGACTCCTCATGAGCAATCGCCTCGACTACGCCAAGATTTCGCCCGACGTCTACAAGACCTTCGGCGGGGTGTATGTCGCCGTCCAGAAAAGCGGCCTGCCCAAGCAACTGGTCGACCTCGTCTACCTGCGGGTGTCGCAGATCAACGGCTGCGCCTACTGCATCGACATGCATTCGCGCGACCTTCTGAAGTCCGGCCTCGGGGTCGACAAGCTCGTGCTGGTGCCGGTGTGGCACGACGCGGGCGCGGTGTTCAGCGCACGCGAACGCGCGGCGCTCGCCTGGGCCGAAACCGTGACGCGCGTCGCCGAGACGGGCGTTCCCGACGCCGACTACGAAGCTGCGTCGGCCGAATTCGGCGACAAGGAGCTGGCCGACCTCACCTACGCGATCGGCCTCATGAACGCGTTCAACCGCTTCGGCGTCACCTTTCGCTCGACGCCCGCGGCCACCGCTGCAGCCGCCGAGGCCTGACGCGCCATGGCATGGGCATTGCTCGGCGTCGCGGGCCTTCTCGAAATCGTCTTCGCGTTCGCCATGAAATCGTCCGAAGGCTTCACGCGGCTGGTGCCCGCGCTGTTCACGGTCGGCGCGGGCCTGTCGAGCGTGGTGCTTCTGGCGCTCTCGATGCGCACGCTGCCGATGGGCACGGGCTACGCGGTCTGGACCGGTATCGGCGCAGCCGGCACCGCGATCGTGGGCATGGTGGTGCTGGGCGACTCCGCCGCGCCGATGCGGCTCTTGTGCATCGCGCTCATCCTGGCGGGCGTCATCGGGCTGAAGCTCGTTTCCACCGACTGAGTTCAGGCCGGCAGCGCCTGCCCTATCTTCAGCGCCGAGCCGAAGGCCAGCGTGAAGCCCAGCGCGCCGTGGCCGGTGTTGAAGAGCATGTTCGCCGGTGCGCTCTCCAGCCGACCGATGATCGGCAACCCCTTCGGCGTCGCGGGGCGCATGCCGGTCCAGGGATGCAATTCTTCCAGCCGGCTCGCATGCGGGAAGAGGGCGCGCGTGGCGGCTGCCAGTGTCTCGATGCGCGTGGCCGGAATGCTCGCGTCGTGCCCCACCAGCTCGGCCATGCCTGCCACGCGCAGGCGCGAGCCGATGCGCGCGAACACCACCTTGCGGGCGCTGTCGGTCACGTTCACGCGGGGCGCCGCGCCGGGCGATGGATCGACCTCCACCGTGATGCTGTAGCCCTTGAGCGGATACACCGGCAGGTACGCGCCCAGCGCGCGGCCGAGCTTGTGCGAGGCCGAGCCGAGCGCCATCACGAAGGCATCGGCCTCGATGTCGCCCTGGCTGGTGTCCGCCGCCGCGATGCGGCTGCCGTTGCGCGCGAAGCCGTGCACGTCGGTGCCCAGCAGGAAACGCACGCCGCGTGCTTCGAGCGCACGCATCAGCTCGGCGCACACCTTGAGGCAATCGGCCGCGCATTCGCTCTGCGTATAGACCGCGCCGGCCATCTTGCCGCGGTAGCTCGCGAGCGCGGGCTCGATGGCGATGCACTCGTCGGGCGTGACGATGCGCTGCTCGCTGCCCATGGTGCGCTGCAGTTCGAGTTGCGCGCGTGCGCCTTCGAGCGAAGCCGCGCTTGCGTACAGCACCAGCTTGCCGGTGGCCGAGAAGTCGCAGTCGGGCGCGATGTCGGCCTGCATCGCCTCGAACTCGGTGCGGCTTGATGCGGCCAGCGCCAGCAGCCTGGCCGTGGTGTCGCGCGAAGTCCCCGCATTGCAGGCCGCGAGAAATTCCATGCCCCAGCGCCACTGGAGCGGGTCGAGCTGCGGTCGCAGCTTGAGCGGCGAACTGGGCGAGAGCAGCAGCTTGGGCAGCTGCTTCCAGATCGACGGATCGGCCAGCGGCTGCACGTACGAATAGCTCAACTGCGCGCCATTGCCGCCGCTCGCGCCGGCGCCGGGCGCCGCGCGGTCGATCACCGTGACCTGGTGGCCCCGGCGTTCGAGTTGCCAGGCGGTGGCCAGGCCCACGATGCCGGCACCGAGCACACACACATGCATGAAGGCAACTTTCGGGAAGTGAAGACAAAAGACGGCTTGACTGTAGAGGCGCCCCGCGCCGCCCGGAAATGCCAAAAGAACCCCCGCCCATAACCTTTGGGCATGACCCCGGGGTTATTTGGAATTGTCGCGACGTGTCACTCCTTCTTACACTGCGCTTCTGTTCAATCCAACCGAATGAAGGCTCGAATGAAACTCTCCGTCCTGATGGCATCCATGGCTGCCGCGGTGCTCTTTACCGCCACCGGCGCGCAAGCCGCCGACACGCTCGCCAAGATCGCCGAGTCCGGCAAGATCACGCTCGCCTACCGCGAGTCGTCGGTGCCCTTCAGCTACCTGGACGGCCCCAACAAGCCGATCGGGTTCTCGGTGGAACTCTCCAACGCCGTGGTCGAAGCGGTGAAGAAGAAGCTGAACAAGCCCAACCTGCAGGTCTCGCTGATGGCGGTCACCTCGCAGAACCGCATTCCGCTCATCACCAACGGCACCGTCGACCTGGAGTGCGGCTCCACCACCAACAACAGCGCGCGTGGCAAGGACGTGGCCTTCGCGGTCAATCACTTCTACACGGGCACGCGCCTCCTGACGAAGAAGTCCTCCAAGATCAAGGACTACGCCGACCTCGCCAAGAAGACCGTGGCCAGCACCACCGGCACCACCAATGCGCTGGTCATGCGCAAGTACAACGCCGACAAGAACCTGGGCATGGACATCGTGCTCGGCAAGGACCACGCCGATGCGTTCCTGCTGGTGGAGAGCGACCGTGCCGTCGCCTTCGCGATGGACGACATCCTGCTGTTCGGCCTGATCGCCAACTCCAAGAGCCCGGCCGACTACGAAGTGGTGGGCGAGTCGCTGCAGGTCGAGCCCTACGCCTGCATGCTGCCCAAGGACGACCCGGCCTTCAAGAAGCTGGTGGACGACACCTTCATCAACATGATGAAGAGCGGCGAGTTCGAGAAGCTCTACACCAAGTGGTTCATGCAGCCGATTCCGCCGAAGAACGTGCCGCTGAACCTGCCGATGAGCGATCAGCTCAAGGAAAACCTCAAGGCCTTCAGCGACAAACCCGCAACTTGAACTCGCCCCCAGGCTGCGCGCACTGCGTGTCGCTTCGCCCACCCCCTGCCGGGGGCAATACCTGCGGCCCGGCAATGCCGGTTCCGCGGTATTCCTGAAACAGAGAAGGATCATGGTCTCGACAAACGTGGTTGGCATCTTGGGGGGCATGGGCCCCGCGGCGGGCGCCGACTTCGTCCGGCTCTTCGTGCAGGCCTGCGCGCAGCAGATGAAGGCACGCGGCGAGCCGGTGCGCGACCAGTCTTTTCCCGAGCACTGGCTTGCGCAGGTGCCGGTGCCCGATCGCACCGGCGCGCTGGCCTCGGCCGCGAGCGGCGCGCACCAGCCGCTGGAGCCGATGCTGCAGGCGCTGGGCAGGCTGGCCGCGCTCGGCAGCCGCGCCGTGGCCATCGCCTGCAACACCGCGCATGCCTGGCACGGGAACCTGCAGGAGCGCTTTCCGCAGGTCGAGCTGCTGCACATGGCGCGCGAGACCGCGCAGCATCTGGCCGCGCAGGGCGCGAGCGAGGTGGCGCTGATGGCCACCGAGGGCACATACCGCGTGCGTCTCTACGAACAGGCGCTGGCCGAAGCGGGCCTGGGCTGCCACGTGCCGCTGGCCGACGAGCGGCAGACCATCATGCGCGGCATCTTCGACGGCGTGAAAGCCGGCAATCTGCCGCTGGCCGAGCGGTGCTTCTCGGAGGTCGCGCTGCGGCTGGCCGAGCGGCACGGGCCCGTCACCATCATCATGGGCTGCACCGAGGTGCCGCTCGGTCTGCAGGGCTCGGCCGCGGTGGCCGGGCTGAGCCTGGTCGATCCGGCGCAGGTGCTGGCGGCGGCGCTGGCCCGCCGGGCGTATAGCGCGTAAGGGGCGTAAGGGGCGTAAGGGGCGTAGGGGCCAGGGGCCAGGGGCGCAGAACCCAACCCCACCGAATTTCCGGTCATAGGGGCCGGATGCCGATTTCGCCTACATTGCGGCGTGCGTTTTTCGCGCAGCGCCCCTTGTCCGACGATTCAACTGGAGCCCCTTCCGATGTCCCAACTCGACGACAGCCGTTCCGACTTCGATTCGCTTCGCCCCGGCGACAGCACCGAGCAGGGCGCCACGCGCCGCACCGCCCTGAAGGCCGCCATCGGCGTCGGCTACGCAGCCGCCGTGATGCCGGTGATGGCGCAGACCGCCATCAGCACCTCGGCCGAAGGCCTGAAGGCCGGCCCGATCAAGTACACCGTCAACGGCTTCGAGGTGCCCGCCTATGCGGCAGCACCGGCCGGCAAGACCGGCCTGCCGGTGATCCTGGTGATCCAGGAAATCTTCGGCGTGCACGAATACATCGCCGACACCTGCCGCCGATTCGCCAAGCTGGGCTACCTGGCCATCGCGCCCGAGCTCTACGCTCGCCAGGGCGACCCGCGCGGCTACACCGACATCCCGAAGCTGCAGGCCGACATCGTCACCAAGGTGCCCGATGCGCAAGTGATGGCCGACCTCGATGGCGCATTGGCCTATGCCAAGGCCAACGGCGGCGACACCAGCAAGGCCGGCATCACGGGCTTCTGCTGGGGTGGGCGCATCGTCTGGCTCTACGCAGCCACCGGCAAGGTCAAGGCCGGCGTGGCCTGGTACGGCCGGCTCGTCGGGCAGGCGAGCGATCTGCAGCCGAAACACCCGGTCGACATCGCTGCCACCCTACAGGCGCCGGTGCTCGGCCTCTACGGCGGAAAAGACCAGGGCATCCCCCTTGACACGGTTGATAAGATGAAAGCTGCTCTGGCCACTGGAACTGCGGCGGCCAAGGCATCGAGCTTCGTCGTGTACCCCGAAGCAGGCCACGCGTTCCATGCCGACTACCGCCCCAGCTACGTGAAGAGCGCAGCAGACGACGGATGGCAGCGCGCCACCGCCTGGTTCAAAGCCAATGGCGTCGCCTGACGACGGCGCCTTGTAGCCACTCCCCGCCGAAGGCCGTCCTGTGTGACGGCCTTTCTCTTTTTATGAACGGTATGCGGTCCTGAAGACCGCTCCTCTTGCGCAAGCAGCTATGAATTTGATAGTCATCATCGCCGCGACCCTGGTCGCCGGCATCGGAAGTGTCTGGCTGGCGGCATTGCTGCTGCGTGTGGGCGTGCGCAGCGGTTCCGGCGGGGTGAATCCGCAGCATCTGTTGAGCCTGGCGGCCGGCGCGCTGCTCGCCACCGCCTTCATGCATCTGTTGCCCGAGGCCTTCGAAAGCCGCATCGAGCCGGCACTGCTGTTCGCGGTGCTGCTGTTCGGCCTCGTGTTCTTCTTCCTGCTCGACAAGGCGGAGCTGTGGCACCACGGGCACGAGCATCACCACGGCAACAGCGCCGAAGGGCCGGATGCGCACAAGGGTCACGACCATGCTCACGCTCACGACCACCACGGGCACGGCCATGCCCACGACCACGCCCCCAAGGGCGGCGGCAGCTGGGCCGTGCTCACCGGCGACAGCGTGCATTGCTTCGGCGACGGCATCCTGATCGCGTCGGCTTTCGTCGCCGACATTCGCCTCGGCCTCGTGGCGGCGCTGGCAGTGCTCGCGCACGAGGTGCCGCACCACATCGGCGACCTCGTGGTGCTGCGCCAGAGCTCGGCCAACCAGCGCGTGGCGCTCGTGAAGGTTTCGCTTGCCGGCACCATGACCATGCTGGGCGGCATCGCGGGCTGGTGGCTGGTCGACCAGCTGCACGGGTGGCTGCCGTATTTCCTGGTGCTGGCCGGCAGCAGCTTCGTTTACGTGGCGCTGGCGGACCTGATTCCGCAGCTGCAAAAACGCCTGCCCGCCCGCCAGACCGCCGCGCAGGTGCTGTGGCTGGTCGCTGGCATCGTGCTGGTAACGCTGGTGAGCCGGCTCGCGCACGGCGAGCATGGGCACGAGCACGGCCATGACGCCGGACACGGCGAAGCCGGCCACGTCCACAAGGACTGACGGCGCGGTTTTGCGCGGGAAGAGGGAGGGCGGGAAACTTTCCGACACCGACGCTGCCGATCGGATGAGCCGCAACGGCCGAAACAGGCGCACCATAGGGGGCCGTACAGCATTCATCTGCCGAGGAGCCGAACATGAATCACGTCGACGCCACCGCGCGTTCCGCCTCGCCATCCGAAGACGATGACGACAACACGCCAGCCGACGATTTCGAGGAAACCGACAGCGACGTCACCGACGACCTCGCGGAAGAAACCGGCATCGACCTGACCGATGCCAGCGAACTCGATGCCGACAACGTGCCGGCCGACGAAGAGTTCGACCGCGTGATGAACGCCCCGGACTAGGCCAATCCACTGCGCATCCTTAGATGCGCAAGATCAAGAGATATGCGCGGAGCTGGCAATTTGGCGCAGTTGTTGTCCTGCTGTCAAAGAAGGGCTTGTACGCTTAGGGGGAGGCTCAATTCGAGAGGCCTGAGTTGATAGCGGACGCTATCAAAAAAATCTTGATCGGCTTTTGCGAAGTCCAAGTGCTCCGCCATTTTTTTAATGTTCTGTCCAACAAATGCGGGGATGGTCGGATCAGAGCGCAAAAAATCCTCGAGTCGGGCAAATCTGATCGGATTTGGTTCTTCGACAGGGCGAAACATATCAGTCTCGACAAGGTGCTCATTAACGGCGGGTCCAATTGTGGCTTCGCAGATTGAGACAAGCTGAAGTACATATTGGCGAGGTGGAGCGAGTTGTTTGACTCCTTTGCGATCCGAAACTGTGGGCAAGTGAAGAATCGGAATGGACTCAAGAAAATCTGCTCTGGCTGAGATGTCGAGATTTCGATGCACGATCGCATTCCGCAATTCCCTGAGGTAGTCCAGAGTTTGCTTTCCATCTGAGAGGCTTGAGGACGTTAAACGCGAGATGAGTTTCTCCTCAAACTTCTCACCTGCATCCTTCAGTATGTCTATGGCAGATAGCAGCGAAACGAAGTACTGAGAATATCCATGCCGTAGTTGCTGAAGACCCTCGACACTAAGCTGTGCTCTAAGTTCTAGGGCTTTAGAAATCGACAATGCCCTCGCCTCAAAGTAGGCCTTGAGGGCACTCAAGAGTTCCAATCTTTTCGCGTACTCAGGAAGACCTGCTGCACTCTGTGTCATCGTGCTCAACTCGAGTTTTGCTGCGTCAGATCATAGGGGGTGTGGTGATCGAAGAAGGTAGCGTTGAAACTCTCAGCCCGCTTCACCCCGCACGATCACCTGCCCGTTGCGCGCACCGCTGTGCACGCCGTGCTGCCAGGTCAGGGCGCCATTCACGATCACCGCATCGATGCCTTCGGCCGGCTGCGTCGGCGTTTCGTAGTTCGCGGTGTCGCGCACCGTGGCCGCGTTGAAGATCACCACGTCAGCATGGTGGCCGGGCTTGAGCGTGCCGCGTTCGTGCAGGCCGAAGTTGCGTGCCGTGAGACCCGTCATCTTCCACACCGCCGTCTCCAGGGGGAACAGGCCCACGTCGCGGCTGTAGTGCCCGAGCACGCGCGGGAAGGTGCCCCACAGGCGCGGATGCGGCTTCTCGCCGAGCGGGATGCCGTCCGAGCCGATCATGGTGTCGTCGAAGGCGAGGATGCGCTGCACGTCGTCCTCGTCCATCATGAAATAGATCGCGCTGCCCGGCTGCAGGCGCTTTGCCGCCTCTTCGCCCGACACGCCCCATTCGGCCGCGATGTCCTTCAGGTCGCGGCCCGCGCACTCGGGGTGCGGCACGCTCGAGGCGATGAGCACGCGGCCGTCCATCATTCCGCGGTCGGTGCGGATCATGGTGGAGCCCGCCGTGTACGGGTAGCAATCCAGGCCGATGCACTGGTGCTGCATCGCCTCCTTGATGAAGGGCAGCGTCACCTTCGTCTTGCCGAAGTTCTGCGCGTTCTGCACCTTGTGGTGCGACACCACCACCGGAATGTCGAGCGCGCGGCCGATGTGGAAGGTCTCTTCGAGCGACTCCATCACGCGGTCGCTTTCGTCGCGCATGTGGGTCACGTAGAGCGCCTTGCGCGACGTGAGCGGGCGGCCGACCTCGATGATTTCCTCGGTCGTCGCCTTCACGGCCGGCGGGTAGAAGGTGCCGGTCGACAGTCCGATGGCGCCGGCCTGCATCGCCTCTTCGACCAGCGCCTGCATCGCGGCGATCTCGGCATCGTTCGCGGGACGGTCGAGGTCTGACATGACCACCGCGCGCAGCGTCGAGTGGCCCACCATCGCGGCCACGTTCACCGAAGACGGCGTGGCGCGCAGCGCATCGAGGTACGCGGCGAAGGTGGTGAATCGGCCTTCGGCCGGCGTGTCGAGCAGGCTCAGCGGCATCGGCAGGTCCATGTCCACGCGCAGCGGCGCGGCGCTGATGCCGCAGTTGCCCGCCACCACCGTCGTCACGCCCTGCGACACCTTGAACGGCATCTGCGCCTGCGAGAGCGCGGCCTGGTCGTCGTGCGTGTGCGAGTCGATGAAGCCCGGCGCGACGATGCGGCCCGTGGCATCGAGCGTCTGGTCGGCGGTGTGGCCGGTGAGCTTGCCGATGGCGGCGATGCGGCCGGCGACGATGCCGACATCGGCATCGAAGCGCGGCGCCTTGGTGCCGTCGATGACGGTGCCTCCGCGGATCAGCAGGTCGTAGTGGGGTGTCGTGTCGGTCATCGAAGGGCTTCTTTCTTCAGCGGAAATGGCAGGCGACCAGGTGCGTGCTGGTGCCGCCGTTGGAGGACGAAGGCCGCGCGCTCAGCTCGGGCGTCTTCTCCTTGCACAGGGCTTGCGCCATCGGGCAGCGGGTGTGGAAGCGGCAGCCCGAAGGCGGATTCGCGGGGCTCGGCGGATCGCCTTGCAGCAGCATGCGGCGCGCCGGCGTGCGCGGGTTCGGCACGGGCACGGCCGACAGCAGGATCTCGGTGTACGGATGCAGCGGCGCGGAGAACAGCGTGTCCCGGTCGGCGATTTCCACGATGTGCCCGAGGTACATCACCGCCACCCGGTGGCTGATGTGCCGCACCACCGCGAGGTCGTGCGCGACGAAGAGGTACGCGATGCCGAACTCCGCCTGCAGGTCCATCAGGAGGTTGACCACCTGCGCCTGCACCGACACGTCGAGCGCCGAGACCGGCTCGTCGCAGACGATGAGCTTCGGGTTCAGCGCCAGCGCGCGCGCGATGCCCAGGCGCTGTCGTTGTCCGCCGGAGAACTCGTGCGGAAATTTCTTCGCGGCTTCGGGCCTGAGGCCCACGCGCGAGAACAGCCACTGCACGCGCTCCCGCCGCTCGGCCGCCGCGCCCATGCCGAAGTTGCGCAGCGGCTCGGCCACGATGTCGCCGGCCGCCAGGCGCGGGTTCAGCGAGGCATACGGGTCCTGGAAAATGATCTGCAATTGCCGGCGGCGCAGCCGCATCTCGTTGGGCGAGAGCGTCAGCAGCTCCTCGCCGTCGAGCGCCACGGAGCCCGAGGTCGGCTCGACCAGCCGCATCACCGACTTCGCGGTCGTCGTCTTGCCGCAGCCCGACTCGCCGACCAGCGACAGCGTCTCGCCGCGCGCGACCGAGAACGAGACGCCATCGACCGCCTGGATCGCCGGCTTCGCGGGCCGGAGCCACCGCTTGGGCGAGATGTAGTGCTTGCGCAGGTTGCGCACTTCAAGCAGCGGGGCTGCGGTCGTTGTCATGCGGTCACCTCGGCTGTGGCAGTTGCATCGGCCCATTGTTCTTCGACGGCGAAGCACGCCACCACGTGGTCGCTGCCCTGCTGCGTGAGCTGCGGCGTCTCGGCGCGGCAGCGCTCGCGTGCCTGGCTGCACCGCGCGGCAAAGGCGCAGCCGCGCCCCAGTTCGTGCGCGGCCGGCACCAGGCCGGGGATCTCGGTGAGCCGCGTGCTCGCCGTGTTCATCGCGGGCATCGAGGCCATCAGCGCGCGGGTGTAGGGATGCAGCGGCCGGTCGAACAGGTCGATCACGTCGGCCTCCTCGACCTTCTTGCCGGCATACATCACCACCACGCGGTCGCAGCTCTCGGCCACCACGCCCAGGTCGTGCGTGATCATCACCACGCCCATGCCCAGCTCCTTCTGCAGCCGGCGGATCAGGTCGAGGATCTGCGCCTGGATCGTCACGTCCAGCGCCGTGGTCGGCTCGTCGGCGATCAGCACCTCGGGGTTGCACGCGAGGGCCAGCGCGATCATCACGCGCTGCCGCATGCCGCCCGAGAGTTGGTGCGGGTACTCGTTCACGCGCCGCTCGGGCTCGGGGATCTGCACCACGCGCAGCATCTCGACGGCGCGCTGCAGCGCGTCGGCGCGGCTGGCCTTCTGGTGCAGCTGCACCGTCTCTGCGATCTGCCGGCCCACGGTGAGCACCGGGTTCAGCGAGGTCATCGGCTCCTGGAAGATCATCGAGATGCGGTTGCCGCGGATCTGCCGCATCTCGCGCTCGCTCAACTGCATGAGGTCGGTGCCGCGCAGGCGCACCGCGCCCATGTGGCGGCCGGGCGGCGTTGGCACGAGGCGCAGGATCGAGAGCGCGGTCACGCTCTTGCCGCAGCCCGATTCGCCGACCACGCCGAGCGTGCGGCCCGCGCGCACGGTGTACGACACACCATCGACCGAACGCACCACGCCGTTGAGCGTGTGGAAGTGCGTGCGCAGGTTGTCGACTTCGAGCAGCGGCTCGTCCGCGGCGAGCGCGACGTGGGACATGGGTGTCATGGCGCTTGTCCCCTTTTCAGAGTTGCCGCGCCAGACGCGGATCGAGCGCATCGCGCAGTCCGTCGCCCAGCAGGTTGATCGCCAGCACCGTCGCCGCCAGCAGCAACCCCGGGTACAGGATGATGTGGAACGCCACCGCCACGAAGTTGCGGCCCTCGGCCATCATGTTGCCCCAGCTGGGCGTCTGCGCGGGCACGCCCACGCCGAGGAAGGAGAGGGCGGCTTCGGTCAGCACCGCGGCGGCCGCGACGAAGGTCGATTGCACGATCAGCGGCGCCACCATGTTGGGCAGCACGTGGCGGAACAGGATGACCGGCAGCCGAGTGCCCACCGCATGCGCAGCCTCGACGTACAACTGCTCGCGCAAGGTGAGCGCCAGCGAACGCACCAGCCGCACCACGCGCGGAATCTCGGGCACCGTGATGGCGACGATCACCGTCGTGAGGCTCGCGCGCGTCACGGCCATGAGCGCGATGGCCAGCAGGATGCCCGGTATGGCCATGAGCCCGTCCATCACCCGCATCACCGGCCCGTCGGCCCAGCGCACGAAGCCCGCGAACAAGCCGATCAGCACGCCGAACACCGTCGCCAGCACCGCGACAGCCGCGCCGACGATCATCGACACCTGCCCGCCCCACACGGCACGGCTGAACACGTCGCGGCCCATCGCATCGGTGCCGAACCAGTGCTCGCCCGAAGGCGGCTGCATGCGCGCGAGCGGGTCGATGTCCTGCGGGTCGTGCGTGGCGATCCACGGTGCGGCGATGGAGATCGCGGCCACCGCGATCAGGAGCAGCGCGCCGATGATCAGCGTCGGGTGCTTGCGCACCCAGCGCCAGCGCGGCGGCACGAAGGGGGCTTCGTCGATCGGGGCTGTGGTGGGGGATGGGGTCATGGGGGAGTCGAGCAGAGCCGTTGGGGCTGAGCTTGTCGAAGCCTTGCGCGGCGCTTCGACAAGCTCAGCGTGAACGGATTCGTTCTTCATCAAGGGCGGGGCGATGGACATGGCCGTGGATCAATACTGAATGCGCGGATCGAACAGGCGGTAGCTCAGGTCGATCAGCAGGTTGATCAGCACGTACACACCCGCCGACAGCAGCAGCACGCTCTGGATCACCGGATAGTCGTGACGCTGCACGGAATCGATCACCAGCCGGCCCACGCCCGGAATGGCGAACACAGTCTCGGTGACCACCACGCCGCCGATCAGGAGCGCAATGCCCACGCCGATGGTCGTTGCGATCGGAATGGCCGCATTGCGCAGCGCATGCCCCAGCACCGGCAGCACGCCCAGGCCCTTGGCGCGCGCGGTGCGGATGTAGTCTTCATGCAGCACTTCGAGCACGGTGGCGCGCGTCATGCGCGTGACGAGCGCGATGTACACCAGCGCGAGGTTCACGCACGGCAGCACCAGCGAGCGCAGCCATTCGCCCGGCCCTTCTGCAAATCGCACATAGCCCTGCACCGGAAACCACGGCAACTGGATCGCGAACGCGTAGATCAGCAGGTAACCCACGAGGAACACGGGCACCGAGAACGCGAGCACCGCGAACACCATCACCAGCCGGTCGACCCAGCTGCCCGCGCGGTAGGCCGCGAGCGTGCCCAGCGGCACCGCCACCACCAGCGTGATCAGCATGGTGAGCGCCGCGATCGACACCGTGGGCTCCAGCCGCTGGCCGAGCAGCTGCGACACCGGCACCTGCGTGAAGATCGAGGTGCCCAGGTCGCCGGTGAAGAGCTTGCCCAGCCACACCGCGAACTGCTGCCACAGCGGCAGGTTCAGCCCGAGCGCGGCGCGCAGCTTCTCGATGTCTTCCACGCTCGCGAGGTCGCCCGCGATGAGCGCGGCCGGATCGCCCGGCGACAGGTGGATCAGGAGGAACACCACCACGGCCACCACCGCCATGACGGGAAGCGTCGAGAGAAAGCGTCGAACGATGTAGCCCATGGCAGTGCGCGTGTCGCGAAGCGGTCAGCGGTCCAGCGCCCAGACCATCGGCATGCCGGCCCAGAGCTTGTCCAGCCCCTTGAGGTTGGCGCGCGCGGCGAAGGCGGCCGAGTACTGGCCCGCGTTGATGTACGGCACGGCTTCATAAGCACGGGCCTGGAAGGCGTCGAGCAGCTCCTTGCGCTTGGCGGGCACGGTCTCCTTCAGCCATGCGGTGCGCAGGTCGTCCAACTGCTTGTCGCAAGGCCAGCCCGGCAGGGTGTTGCCGCAGGCTGCGCCCAGGTAGGCGTTACTGATCGGTGAGTTCGCGTCGAATTCCCCAGCCACCGTCACGTACATGTTCCAGCCGCCGGCCTCGGGCGCATCGCGCTTGGCGCGGCGCGCGCCGATGGAGGCCCAGTCCAGGTTCTGCGCATCGACGTTGATGCCGATGCTCTTCATGGTCTGCGCGGCCATCAGCGCCTCGGCATTGAGGTAGGGCACGTCGCTGGGCACCAGCAGCACCACCTTCTCGCCCTTGTAGCCCGCGTCGGCCAGCATCTTCTTGGCCTTGGCCACGTCGGCCTTGCGGTAAGGCTCGGCGCCGGCCGAGGTTTCGTTGGGGCTGCCGCAGATGAAGAACGTGGGGCAGTAGGCCATGCGCATGTCCAGCGGATAGCCCATGGCCGCGACGAAGCGCTCCTGGTTCACCGCCTGCAGGAGGGCCTGGCGCACCTTCGGGTTGTTGAATGGCGGATGCAGCTGATTCATGACCAGGAATCCCTGGTAGGCGCCGCCCGAGCCGATCTTCACGCTCGTGTCGGCGCGCAGCGGCGCGATGTAGTCGGGCTGAAGCTGCTCGACGATGTCGACCTCGCCGCGCTTGAGGGCCGCGATGGCGCTGTTCGAATCGGGCAGGTAGAGCCACTCGACGCGCTCGAAGTTGCTCTTCTTGCTGCCAGCCAAGCCGTTCGGCGGCTCGCTGCGCGCCACATAGTTGGGGTTGCGCACGAACACCGCCTTGTTGCCCGGCACCCATTCGTCGCGCTTGAAGATGAAGGGCCCCGAGCCCAGCACCTCGGTGAGCGGCGCGGTGGCCGGCAGCTTGGCAATGCGCTCGGGCAGCACCACCGGCGGAAAGCCCGAGGGCTTGGCGAGCGCATCGAGCACCATGCCGAAGGGCTCGGTGAGCGTGAGGGTGAACGTGCGCGCATCGACCTGCTTCCACTCCGCGCCGCTTGCAGTCATGGCGCGGCCCAGGCTGTCGCGCGCAGCCCAGCGCTGCAGCGAGGCGACCGCGTCGGCCGAGGTGACGGCGCTGCCGTCCGAGAACTTCAGGCCCGGGCGCAGCGTGAAGCTCCACTGCTTGCCGTCTTTCGATGCGGTGTATTTCTCGACCATCTGCGGCTGCGGCTTGCCCGTCGAGTCCTGCGCGAACAGGGTGTCGTAGACCATGTAGCCGAAGTTGCGCGAGATGTAGGCGGTGGTGAAGGTGGGGTCGAGGATCTTCAGGTCCGCATGCGCCACCACCTTGAGCGTCTTGGGCGCGGGTGTCTGGGCGAGCGCCGGGAGGCACGCGGCGGAAAGCGCCAGGGCGGCAAGAGCTGCAAGCGTTCGTCGTTTCATCGTTGGTACTCCGGTGGGGCGAAAGAAGGAATAAAGAAGGAAGAGGGAGCAGAAAAGGAAATCAGGCGGCAACGCCGATCGGCCACTTGGGAAGGCGCGCCTTCTTGTAGGGCAGGGTGTTGAGGTCGAGCGTCACGGCGCCCGGTGCGCCGGCGTAGATCACGTGCCTGGCCACCTTCGAGTACGACGCATAGAAGTGCTGCGACGACTTGACGACGATGATCTTCTTGGCGGCCAGGTCGCAGCCCAGTTGCGTGAACAGGTCAGTGCCCATCGCCTGGTTGCGCAGCGTGATCAGCACGATTTCGATGCCGTTGGTTTCGATGAGCGCGCAGTCGCCCATCGGGGTGGGCGTGCCCGCAAGACCGGTCATCACCAAGTCGTGCTTGAGCGCCTTCACGGTGCATTCCACATCGAGCGGATCGCCCGAGAGCGGGCTGATCTTGCCGCCGATGCGCATCGCGAGCTTGGCGCCCACGCCGGCATCGAAGGCGATGCGCACGGCAATCGGGTCCCACAGCGGGCCGAGCGCCGCGTTGGCGATGTCGCGCTCGACCATGCGGCGCAGGATGAAGGTGGAGTCGCTCGCCGCGCCGCCGCCGGGGTTGTCGGCGCCATCGGAGATCACCACGGGTCCGCCGTCGAAGGCCAGCGCCTCGTCGAGCGATGCGTCGATGCTCGGGTAGTTCACGGTGAGGCCGTCGCGCATCGCGATCACTTCGTCGGCGAGCTGGCGGGCCAGCGCGTCGGCCTTGGCCTGGTCGCCATCGGTGTAGACCAGCACCTTGGTGCCCATCTCGGGCACGTCGCCCCACGAGAAGCCGTGCGTGAGCGAGACCGAGAGCACGCCGTCCTTGCCCTCGAGCGACTGCATGCGCTTGACGAAGCCGAGCGCAGGTTCGCGCGAGGTGTGCACCGTGACGATCATGTCGCAGTCGACCACCGCGGCCACGGGCTTGACCTTGCCCTCGACCGTCGCGGCGCAGATGTCCACCAGTTCGAGCCCGCGCTCCAGCACGTCGGTGTGCGGGTACTCCTTGAACGAGATCATCACGTCGGCGTTGGCGACCATCTCGGGCGTGAGGTGGTTGTGCGGATCGAGCTCCGCGCCGATCACCACCTTCGGCCCCACGATCTGCCGCACGCGCGCCAGCAGGTCGCCCTCGCAGTCGTCGTAGCCGTCGGCCACCATCGCGCCATGCAGGCCGAGCAGCACCATGTCCACCGGCAGCACCGCGCGCAGGTCGTCGAGCAGCTCGTCGCGCAGCGTTTCATACGCGTGGCGCGTGGTCGTGCCGCTGGGCTGCGCGCCGGCCACCATGCCTTCGAAGAGCTGCCATCCCGTGTCCGCGCCGCGCATGCGTGCCGCCCACAGCGGGCCCGAGAACAGCGTCATCGCATCGGGGTGCTTGCCGGCGGGGAAGTGGCCGCGGTCCTTGAAGGAGGCCAGGCCCGTGGGCATCGGGCCGAAGGTGTTGGTTTCGGTGGCGAGGGAGGCACTGAAGACACGCATGGGGATGGTCTCTCGGGTTGTTGTGGGGAGTGCTCTTGTCAGGCGGCCGCGGTCACGCGCAGCCGTTGCGGCCCGAGCATTTCTGCCGTGAGTCCGAAGCCTGCGATGCGCTCGGGCAGCGGCAGGCCGCGTGCCAGCGCGGCGCAGGCTTCGCCCATCGCCGCCGAGGTCTGGATGCCGTAGCCGCCCTGCGCCGCGACCCAGAAGAAGCCGGGCGCATCGGGCTCGAAGCCGCCGACCAAGTCGCCATCGGCCACGAAGGAGCGCAGGCCCGCCCAGGTGCGCGTGGGGCGGCGGATGGCGAGCGTGGTCGCCTCCTCGATGCGGTGGATGGCGATGGCGATGTCCAGCTCTTCGGGCTGCACGTCCTGCGGATCGACCGGATCGGCATTGGCCGGCGAGCCGAGCAGCATGCCGGCGTCGGGCTTGATGTACCAGCCTTCGTCGGCGCCGAAGACCATCGGCCAGTGCGCGACGCTCTGGCCTTCCGGCGGCGCGAAGATGAAGGCCGAGCGGCGGCGCGGCTCGATGCCCAGGGGCTGCACGCCCGCGAGCTTCGCGATGGCATCGACCCATGCGCCCGCCGCGTTGAGCACCACCGGCGCTTCGTAGACATTGCCGCCGGCCGTCACGCGCCAGCGCTCGCCGATGCGCTCCATGGCCGTCACGCCCGCATCGCACACCAACTGGCCGCCCGCACGGCGCATGCCGCGCAGGTAGCCCTGGTGGATGGCGTGCACGTCCATGTCGGCCGCGTCGGGCTCGTACACCCCGCCGGCCACCTGTTCGGGCCGCAGGGCGGGCACCATCGCGAGCGCTTCTTCGCTGCTCAGGCGCCTGGCGCCCGTGTCCATGGCGCGCAGCACATCCCAGTGGGCATCGAGCTCCCCGAGTTGCGCCGTGCCGCCGACCATCAGCGCGCCGCGCGGCGTGAGCAGCGGGTGCTCCGAAAAGCCTTCGGGCGGGTGTTGAAGAAACGCGCGGCTCGCCATGGTGAGGGCGCGCACCTGCGGCGTGCCGTAGCTTTCCATGAAGAGTGCGGCCGAGCGGCCGGTGGAGTGATAGCCCGGCTGGGCTTCGCGTTCGAGCAGGATCACGCGGGCATGCGGCGCGAGCCAGTGGGCCACCGAAGCCCCGGCAATGCCGCCGCCGATCACGAGGTAGTCGGCCACTGTGGGCGCTTTAGTACTGGATGTCATCGCCGAAAAGTGTAGGAAGAAATTTGCGGATACGCAAATTATTTGAAGCGCACCAAGGGGAAACCATGGTGCACCTCATCGGTGAAATTTGCGTCAATGCAATTTGCGTATACGCAACTTCCGCGCCTGCGTCATCCGGGTTGCCATGGATGGCGTGCTGCCCCGCTGGCAGAATCGCCATGCACCACAAAGAGAAAGCCAAGCGTGAATCCACACACAGGGACCAAGCCCGGGACGAAGCCGAAGGACGAGGCGCCCACGCTGGACCGCACCACTTTCGGTCATCGCCTGCGCACCGCGCGCAAGCGCTTCGGCTGGACGCTGGCGCAGCTGGCCGAGCGTTCGGGCGTGTCGATCACCACCATCTCGCGCGCCGAGCGCGGCCAGCTTGCGCTGGGCTACGAAAACTTCGCCGCGCTGGGCCGTGCGCTCGAGATGGACATGAACGCGATGTTCGCGGGCGCCGGCGTCAAGCCCGCGCAGTTCGACGGGCCCGTGGTCACGCGCTCGGGCAAGGGCGTGGTCTACCGAGGCCTGTCGTTCGCCTACGAGTTCCTCGGCACCACGGCCGCCGGAAAGCAGATGAGCCCCGTCGTCGGCACGGTGCATGCGCGCCGCATCAACGGCCCGGAAGACTTCGCGCGGCATCCGGGCGAAGAGTTCGCCTATGTGCTCTCGGGCGAGATCGAGGTGCATTTCGACACCGGCGAAGTGGTGCACCTGGCGCGCGGCGATTCGCTCTACTACGACAGCAGCATCGGCCATGCGTATGTGAGCGTGAGCCGGCAACTCGCGAAGATCGTCGGGGTGACCTCGGGGGAGAGCGGGCACATGAAGTCGGCGCGCGAGGCGCCTGTGTTCAAGCCGGCGCGCAAGGCGGCGGCGAAGAAAACGGGGCACAGCAAGGGCTGAAGGCGCGCTGCCGAGCCATTCCTCAGCGCAGGTCTGCGCGCAGCTCGCGAACGCCGCGCCCCAGGCGGTCGCGCAACAGGGTTCCCAATGTGGACCCGTCGACGTAGCCGACCTCGGCGGCGATCGCATCGAGGTCCATGTCGCTGCCGTGGACAAGCGATCTCGCGCGTTCGACGCGCAAATCCTGGAAGTAGGCGAGCGGCGATTTGCCCAGCACCGCCTGGCAACGGCGTTGCAACGTGCGCGGGCTCGTCGCCAGCGCGCTCGCCGCTTCATCGAGCGAGAAGCCTTCCTTCAGGTGGTCTCGCGCCCATCGCTCGAAGCGTTGGATGGCGGGGTCCGCCTGTGCGAGGTGGCTCGGAACGATGTACGGCGCCTGCGAAGACCGCAGGTCCGCCAGCAAGTAGCGCGAAACCATGGCCGCCAGCTCCGGGCTCGCCTTGTGGATCAGCCAGAGCGCCAGATCGAGGTGCCCCATGGCCGCGCCCGCCGTGACGATCCGGCCCGAGGGCACGAGCATGCGCGACTCGTCGAGCGCCACCTTCGGATAGCGCTGGCGGAACAGCGGGCCGAGCCACCACGTGGTGGTCGCTTCCCCGCCATCGAGCAGCCCGGTCTCGGCCAGCAGGAAGGTGCCGATGCACGACGCGGCGATGTGCGCGCCTTGCGCATGCCAGATGCGAAGCTGCTGCTTGGCCTCGTTCACGTCGCGCCGGCCGAGCGCCGGGACGAGCAGCTCCGGCGTGGAGGTGTTCAGCGCCGGAACAACGACCCAGTCGGGCTTCACGTTCGATGCGATCGCCTGCACGGGAATTGCCAGCCCTTGCCCGGAGCGGACCTTCTTTCGCATGCCCACGATCGACACGTCGAAAGTGAGCGCGCCGCCCGTCTGCATGGCCGCGAATCTGTTGGCGAGCTTGAGCGCATCGAGCATTACGGTGAGGCCCGTGTCGAACACGCTGTCGAGGGCAAGGACAAGGATTTTCATGGCACTGCGCTGGGAGCAAACGACCACCGACTATGCCAGTTCGGGATTGAAATCGGGTACGAATTCCCCGTTTTCCGGTTTGGCGGGAATGACGGCAAAGTTGTCGTTTGCGACCGTTCCTGTTTTCGGACGGCGCGCCTAATCTCGGGGCCTCTCAACAACGCAACGACATTGCACAAGGGGTTCAGTCATGAAAGTTCTCGCCATCGGTTCCATCGTCAAGCAGCTCTCGCCGGAAGAGCGCCAGCAGGTCATGTCCAGGGAAGTTCCCGACACGCTTCAGCTCTATCTGGACGGCAGGATCGAACAGTTCTGGTACCGCAAGGACAAGCCCGGCGTGATCTTTCTGATGAACGTCGATTCCGTGGAGCAAGCCCAGGCAACTGTGGATGCGCTGCCGCTCACCAGCGGCGGCTTCGCGCAGTACGAGCTGATGTCTGTCGGCCCGCTTGCGCCGCTGGGGCTCCTTCTTCAGGGAAAGTAGCCGGACGAGCAAGCATGAGAGGCCGCCCATGATGAAGCTCACGCCCGACCTGCACGTCCTGCGTATCGTCGCCACGGCGTTGCCCGATCGAGGAGGCCTGAAATGAAAGCTGCGCTCGCCGCACTCCTTCATGTGCTCGCTCTCTTTTTCGGCCTGGGCTTCGTGGCCGACGGGCATGCGCAGCCCGCCTATCCACCGGTGCCCACCACACGCATCCTCGCGATCGGGACCGTGCAGGCCGGTTCAGACCCGACGGTGCTTCGCGCGATCCTTCCGTCCGAGGTTCGCGAGACGGTCGCGCTTTACCTGGACGGCAGGATCGATCAGTGGTTCTCGCTGCAAGACCGCACCGGCGTCGCGTTCATCCTGAACATGACGTCCATTGACGCCGCGCGCGAGATGCTCGAGAACCTGCCGCTCGGCCGGGCCCGTCTCATGCGCTTCGAGTTGATTCCGCTCGGGCCTCTGAATCCGCTTCGTCAGTTGCAGGGCATGCAGCAGGGGCAGTGAACCTGCTCGCCATTGGCAGGCGGAATCGAGCGGGCACATCGATGCCGAGGTCTTCGAAGCACGCGCTGCTGAAAGCCAAGCAACGACAACCGCCCATGCATCGTTGCCTGCAAAGGTGAAGCCACACGGACAGACGCCCGGCATTGCAAAAGGGTATTGACCGCCTCGAATCGACGAAGTTATAGTCGCCGCCGCAGCGCCCCCGCGGCTCTGTCGTAGGCGTTACCGTCATCCAACGCGTCCTTTGTCGAGAGGATCCCAGCAGGGAATATCTCGATCCATAAAGACGCGTATTGGCATGACATCACTCTTCTCATCTGCTTCCGTTCGCCCGCTCGAAACCGCATCCGTTTTCACGGGGCTCGCCCCGGTGGTGCTGGCGGTCTTCCTCGGATTCCTTGCAATCAGCGCGCCCCTGGCGGCGCTCGCCCTCGAGGTGCGCGACCACCTGGGGTTCGGCGCGGCCGCCGTGGGCTGGACCATCGGCCTGCAGTCGCTGGCCACCTTGCTCACCCGCCATCGGGCGGGCACGCTCTGCGACCAGCGCGGGCCCCGCGCCGCCGTGCTGCTCGGGCTTCCGCTCACCGCCTGCTCGGGGCTGGCCTATGGCCTGTCGAGCGTGCTGCCCATTGATCCCGCCGCAAAGCTCGCCGTGCTGGTGCTCGGCCGGCTGGTGGCGGGCCTTGGCGAGAGCCTGTTCCTCACCGGCCTCATGAGCTGGGGCATCGCCCGCGTGGGCCCCGCGCGCACCGGCAAGGTCATGTCGTGGACGGGCATTGCGATCTACGCGGCGCTCGGGCTCGGTGCATCGCTCGGGCTGGCCGTGCAGGCGGCGCATGGCTTCGTCGGCGTCGGCGCGGTGACGGTGCTCACGCCGATGCTCGCCTGGGCCATCGCGCTGCGCCTGCCGGGCGTTCCCGGTGCCAATGGGCAGCGCGTGGCGTTCCACCGCGTGCTCGGGCTGATCTGGCGGCCAGGCCTCGTGCTCGCGCTGGCGACCGTGCCCTATGCTGCGATGGCCGCATTCCTCACGCTCGACTACGCCGCGCACGGCTGGCCGCATGCCGGCACGGCGCTGATCGGCTTCGGCACCGCCTACGTGCTCGTGCGCCTGGTCGGCTCGGGCCTGCCGGACCGCTTCGGCGCCACGCGCGTTGCCATCGGCTCATTGGTCTTCGAGGCCATCGGGCAACTGCTCATCTGGTGCGCTCCCGCGCCGGGCATGGCCATGCTGGGCGCGACGCTCACCGGCCTGGGCTTCTCGCTGGTGTTCCCTGCGATGGGCGTGCTCGCGACCCGCTCCGTTCCGCCGGAGCAGCGCGGCCGCGCGGTGGGCAACTTCATCGCCTTCGCCGATATCGCGATGGGCGTGACCGGGCCTGTGGTCGGCTTCGCGATCCAGTGGTTCGGCATCACTGCGGCCTTTCTGGTGGGGGCCGGTGCGACCTGCGCGGCCCTGTGCCTGCTGCCTTCCTTGCGGCTCGGTCGCAGCGAATAGCGGCACGGCCTGTCTGCGTCGGAGGAGCGCATCCGCGCTTCTTCCACTGCCCGGCGCCTCGTGGCCGTAGAGGCTAATCGGGCGCCGATTGCGGCAGCACCAGCGTGAAGACGGTGGTGCCGCTCGAAGAAGTCACCGTGATCTCGCCGGCGTGCGCCCTGGCGATCTCCTTCACGATGAACAGCCCGAGGCCGAGGTTGGCCGTCTCTGCAAGTTCGTCCGACGGGCGTCCTCTTCGCAACGGCTCGAACAGCGCCTGCATGTTCTCCGTGGGGATGGACTCCCCGGCGTTCGACACCGACAGCCGCACCTGGCGATCGTCGCCGACGAGCGCCACGTCGATCGCCGTTTGCTTCGTCCCGTAGCGCGCGGCGTTGCTGACCAGGTTGCCCAGCGCCTCGCGCACGCGAGACCCGTCGAAGCTGCCGGTGGTTTCTCCCTCCGAGCGGAAACCGATCTCGGCGTCGGGCAGGGCGGTGCGAAGCAGCTCGACCTCTTCGATGCAGACGCTCGTAAGGTCGATCGTGGTGCGGTGGATGCCCAGGCCCAGGCCGAGCGAAGCGCGGCTGAAGTCGAGCAGATCGTCCAGCAGCGTCTTCATTCGCTTTCCGCTCTGGATCAGGCGCACGGTGTGCCGCTCCAGTGGCGCTTCGGTCGTCATCTTCGAGAGCAGTTCGGCGGTGAGAAGGATGGAGTTGAGCGGGCCGCGCAGGTCGTGTCCGAGCACGCCAAGGAAGACGTGACGCCACCGGTCCATCTCGGCAGTGAAGTAGGCCACCGACTCCGCGACGGCCTGGTCGATGGCCTCGTTGAAGCGGATCAGGTCTTCCTGCGTGTCCGCATCGCCCGCCTTGCCGCCCTCGAACCACAGGCTGAGGACGGACGCCCGCAGCGCCCGGTATTCGGCCACGAGCTGCGAAATGTCGAACCCTGCCTTGGCCCTCAGCAGCGCGTGGATCTGCGCGGCAGTTTCCGGCGCGCCGTGGATGCGCGGCTGCTGGCCGAGCGATTTCGCCAGTCGCTCACTGCGTGTCTGTGCGGAGCGCAGGTCCTTCGCCACCGCCGTGAGGATCATGGGCATGTGATCGCGCAGCGCGACCGCATCCAGGTGCGATGCAGCGGGCAGCATGGTCGCGGCAAATGCCTCGGCGGCCGAAAGAATGGGTTCGACGTTCGCGTCGATGAAGTCCGCCAGGCGCATGGAAATGGTCCTTGCATGTCCGGGGTGGACCGCAACCCATCGTACGCCAGGGCCATCGCGACGCCCTTTAACTGGTCCGAGATCGGCGAAATTCAGGGGGCTCGATGTCGGGGCGGGCAAGCGTCATGCGGAGATGACGGCTGTCACTGCAGGACGGCATCTCGCCGCTCTTCGGCAGAAGCTGCAAGCGCCCGTTCCAGAACATCGAACACGTCGCGCCCGCTGCTCGTCACGAAGTAGTTGCCCAGGCTCGTGATGTGCGATGCGATGTTGTTGCCCCACGGAGGCCTGACCTCGCGGTTCTCGATGTCCCACACCACGGCCGAAGGAGGCAGTTTGCTCAGCGTGGCTTTGGCCAGCCGCAGTTCGCCCAGCGCGAGCAGGGCGTTTCCATGAGGCAGGCGTCCCTGGTAGAGCTCGTTCATCAGGTGCGGGAATTGGCTGCCCCAACCGTCGGGCTCGCAGTGCGCGCTGATGGTCGAGAAGAACGAGTGAACGAACGACGGCGCACCGAGTTCGTTCGTGATCGAACCTACCGTCAATCCCACTGCCATCGGCGCTCCTGGTGAATGGGCGCCGCCCGGTGCGTCGCCTTGCATGACTGCTGTTGCAGCGGATTCTGCCTTGGAGCCGGATGGCCAATAGACAGCCGAACTACGGCGTCAATGCATCGCACTGCGCTTCTATCTGCGCGTGCAGCAGGCCCAGCGATACCGCAAGAAGCCGCTGCAATGCCTCGCGCTGGCAGGCGTCCAGGAGCGGGGGCGGGCCCGCGTCGCTGGAAGTGGCATCGCGCCGGTCTTCATCCCAACTGAGCAACTGGGCCAGCGTCTGCGTGCCTTGCACCACGTCGCGTGCGTCGTTCAGGAACGAGGCGTGGCGTTGCCGCGAAACGTCGAGTCCTTCGCGCTGAACCCATTCGAAGGGCTTGAACTGGACCGTGGGAAGAGAAGAAGACGCGCAAGAGCAACGGGTGTCGGTGCTCGCATTTGAAGATTTGGCCATGGGCCTCCAAGGGTGTCGATTTGCGATGACTGACGCCCACGCTGCTAAACGAAGGCGGCGGCCCGAACGGGTTAGCAGACCGGGACACCCTTGCGGACACCGGCAGGGCTCGCGCCCTCCCATTCGAGCCGCCTAAAAAGGAGCACGAACGAAAAAGCCGCAGACCCTGTGCGGTGTAACTGCGGCTTTCGTCGCAGGGTGTCGGCGGGCTGCTAAACCCGGCCTCGCTCTTCACGAGGCGAGGGCAATGTACGCGTTCCGGACAACGCCCGTCAAGTCATCGCGCTGTCGCCGATTTGCGCTGCGCAATTCCATCCCCTCGCTATGCTGTCGCCCGCCATTCACTTCGAGAAAAGAGAACCATCATGACCAAGCGCTCCTCGTCCTTCTTCGCCCTGCGCTCTGTCGCACTGGCCTGCGGCCTCGCACTTGGCGCCGCCGCCGCGCAGGCCGCGCCCGACGCGAAGCTGCTCGCTGCCGCAGAGAAGGCGCAGCCCGCCGTGATCGACAACCTGAAGGAGATGGTGCAGATCGAATCGGGCAGCCTCAACGTCGAGGGCCTCCTCAAGATGGCCGATGTGATCGAGCGTCGCCTGAAGGCCGCGGGCTTCAAGACGGAGCGCCGCAAGGCCACGGCCGGCGCGGGCGCCGACATCGTGATCGGCACGCTCAAGGGCACGGGCAAGCGCAAGATCATGCTGCAGGGCCACATGGACACGGTGTATGCGGCCGGCATCCTCGGCAGCCAGCCCTACAAGGTGGACGGCAACCGCATCTACGGCCCCGGCATCGCCGACGACAAGGGCGGCATCGCGGTGATGCTGGCGTCGCTCAAGATCCTGGCCGATGCGGGCTGGCGCGACTACGACACGCTCACCGTGCTCGTGAACCCCGACGAAGAAGTGGGCTCGGTGGGCTCGGGCGAACTCATCGCCACCACCGCCGACCTGCACGACACGGTGCTGTCGTTCGAACCGACGGCGGCCAAGTCGGTGGCCAAGGGCGAGTCGCTGCTGCTGGGTGCGGCAGGCATCGCGCAGGCCACGATGGAGGTAAAGGGCCGCGCGGCCCACGCGGGTGCCGCACCCGAGCTGGGCCGCAACGCGCTGTACGAGTTGTCGTACCAGATGCTGCAGACCAAGGACCTCGCCAAGGACATCCCGGGCGTAACGCTCAACTGGACCGTGGCGCGGGCCACCGGCCCGATTAACCAGATCACCGAGAAGGCGCAGGCGCTGGGCGACATTCGCATCACGCAGCCGGGCGCCGAGAAGAAGCTCAACGAAGTGCTGCAGGCGAAGATCGCGAGCGGCAAGCTGATTCCCGACACGGAGACGACGGTGAAGGTCGAGGTTGGCCGCCCGGCGTTCGTGGCGGGCGCGAAGGGCCGTGCATTGGCCGAGCAGGCGCAAGCGATCTACAAGGAAATCGACCGCGAGCTCGCGCTCACGCCGATGACCGGCGGCGGCACCGACGCGGGCTTTGCGGGCCGCTCGGGCAAGGCAACAGTGGTCGAGAGCTTCGGCCTCGCGGGCTTCGGCTACCACGCACGCGACGAGTACATAGAGGTCGACTCGATCGTGCCGCGCATCTACCTCGTCACGCGCCTGCTGACCGAGATCGGCAAGCAGTAAACGGCGCCAGCGCCGCCGGCCTCAGGGCTGCTGGCGTGGATCGCCGGGTCGACCGCCCGGCCGGCCACCCGGCTGTTGGCGGGCTGCGGCCGCAGCAGCTTGCTGCTGCGCCTGTTGTTGCTGTTGCTGCTGGCGCATCTGGGCTTGCTGCGCCTGGTGGGCTTGCTGCTGTTGCTGCATCTGCTGCTGGCGTTGCTGCTGCTGTTGTTGCATCGCCTGTTGCTGTTGCGCGCGGGCGGCCTGGGCCTGCTGCTGCATCTGCTGTTGTTGCTGGCGGCGCGCCTGCTCCTGCTGTTGCCGGGCCTCGTTCTGGGCCTGCTGCTGGCGTTGCTGCTGCTGCGCCTGCTGCCGCTGTATCTGCTGTTGCTGGGCCTGTTGCTGCTGGGCCGCGCGGGCTTGCTGCTGCGCCTGTTGTTGCTGTTGCTGCTGCATCTGCTGGCGCCGTGACTGGTCCTGCTGGGCTTGTTGAGCCTGTTGCGATTGCTGCTGCTGGCGCTGCCGGTCCTGCAGCGCGCGCTGCTGCTGTTGCTGGGCCTGCTGGCTCGCGGTGCGTGCCTGCTGTTGCTGTTCCATCTGCTGGCGCCGCAGCTGCTCCTGCTGTTGTTGCTGCTGGAGCCGGGCCTGCTGCTGCTGCTGCGGTTGCGGTTGCTGGTTGGCGGCGCGCGCCTGCTGCTGGGCCTGTTGCTGTGCCTGCTGTGCTTGCTGTGCCTGCTGTGCTTGCTGTGCTTGCTGTGCTTGCTGTGCTTGCTGGCGCCGGGCCTGGTCCTGCTGGCGCTGCTGCAACTGCTCCTGCCGTGCCTGTTGCTGCTGCTGGGCTTGCTGGGCCTGCAACTGCTGCGCTTGTTGTTGCTGTTGCTGCTGTTGAGCCTGCTGCTGCGCACGTTGCTGTTGCGCGAACTGCGCTTGCTGCTGCGCAAAGTTGGGCGGCGGCGCGCCGGGCGGCAAGCCACGCGGCCCGCCGTTGCGGTCGCCACGATCGTTGTTGTAGACGTTCCGCACGTTGTTGTTGACCACCGTGGTCGAGCGCGAGATGTACGTGCTGTTGTTGTAGATCACCGCGGGCCGCGCGAAGGCCGGCTGCGCGACGCGGTCGCGATCCCGATCGCGGGCATTCCTGCGGTCGCGCGGCGCGCCCCAGTTCATGTTCCACGAGTTCCAGCCCCAGCCGTGGCGCTCCAGCGCTGCACCGACGATCACGCCCGTGCCGAACGCCAGCGCGCCGGCTGCGGCGACCTGCCCGCGGCTGTAGCCGGGCGCGACTTCCACGGGTGGTGGCGCATAGGCATAGCCGGGATACACGGCCACGGGCTCGCCGTAGATCGCCTGCGGGTCGTAGCTGGGCACGTACACCACGTCGGGCTGCACGGGCTCGATGGTGATCAGCTGCTGCGGCGGCTCGATGATGGCGGGGCCGCCGTACACCGGCTGCATGTCCGGCGCGGGCACGTAGTCGCGCGGCGCGGCGGCGCTCGCGACCCGCAGCCGGTTGTTGTTCTTCAAGCGGCCCGCGGCCGATGCGCGCTGCCGCATGACCTGGATCGCGTTCATCACGTCGGCCGGGTCGTTGTAGTAGGCCTTGCCGAGCGATTCGGTCCACGCGATGTTGCGCGCGAGCTGGTCGAGCACGGGGCGGAATGCGGTGAGCGACTTCACGCTCGGGTCCCACGGCTGCTGGTTGGCTGCATCGGCGAGCGGGCCGGCCTTGAGCGACCTGTTCTGGCCGAGCCAGTCGTGCGCGGCGGTGATCTGCTCGGGGTAGGTCGCGCCCGCGAGGATCTGCGCGACCAGCTTGTCGGGGTAGAGCGCAATGGGAGCGACCAGCTGGTAGAGCTGCTCGGCCGAGGGCGGCGTGTACGCGACCGGCACCGGTGCTGCGGGCGCAGCCGCAGGTGCTTGCGGCACCGTGGGCGGCGGGATCGAGATGGCCGGGTCGGCGGCCGCAGCGGGGCTCGGCGGCGCGGCCTTGTCGCAACCGGCGAGCGCGAGGGCGCCGACGCACAGCGACACTGCGAGCAATCGGGGCAGGGTGCGGGGGGGACGTTGGGTATTCATCTGGGAGTTCCATCAAGGCGCCGACGTCACGCCCGACTCTCTCAACGGTCCCTGACGGTCTGCGATGACCTACCCTGCGCCGGTGATGCAACCGTCTGTGTCGTCCGCGCGCTGCTGCCCGTGTCGGGCATGGCCCACAACAGGCGAGGGAGCCCGGTCAGTTGAAGATGCGGATGTAGCTCTTGGCCAGGGTCGGCACGCGTTCTTTCACCCACACGCCATCGCCCGTCACGCTGTCGCGTTCGCCCTTGCCGTTGGTGTTGCCCTCGATGGTGGCGAGCTTGCGGCTTGCGAGCGGCTGGTCGTCGGTGACGATGCCGATGTGCGAGAAGTCGAACACCACGAAGTCGCCCGCGCGGGCCTTCTGTGTTTCGTCGAGCACCTGCAGGTTGCGCTGGCGCGCCCATTTCTCCCAGCCGAATGCGCTGGCATCGCGGCAGCGCCACTTGTCGGCGAGCGAGAACGAATCCAGGTGCAGCGCCTCGCGCACGGCCTCGTTCTCCAGCCACTCGCGCATGACCCATGCGGTGAAGGCCGCGCACCATGGCCACGCGCCGGGCGCGAGCCAGGTGGCGCCCTGGTATTCGACGATGCGCGCGCCCGTGTTGTTGACGGCCGCTTCGCGCGTGCCGATTTCGGTGCGCGCGATTTCCAGCATCTGGTCGATGAGTTCCTTCATGGCTGTTCCTCCGGCAGTGATTGCGGTGCCTGTGGAGGTGGCGGCGCCATCTCCATCCAGGACGACGCTTGCCAATCTAGGCGCGGAGGGCGCGCCGCGCATCCATCGAACGCGGGATGCGGCGCCGCCGTGCGTTGTAGGCACGGCCGGCGGCTAAGCCATCCGGCCTGTGCCGGTGGCGGGGGCGAGGTCTTGCGACCTGCAGAAAAGGGCTACTTGGCGCCGCCCGAGTACTTGGTGACGCTGCTGGCGCTCACGTGGTAGCCGCTCACGCCCATCATCGAATCGTTGCGCTGGGTCTGCAGCTTGCCGGTGACCCACACGGTGTCCATTGCGCGGAACTTGGCGCCCTTCTGCGGAATGACGTGAAGGATCTGGTTGGCCGGCGGCGGCGGCGTGTGGATGCAGGCGCCGAAGTAGGGCACGAGCAGGAACTCGGTGACCTCGCCCTTGGCCTCTTCGAGCGGCACGATGAAGCCGGGGATCTTGATCTCGGCGCCGTTCATCGCGGGGTTGGTGGGGGCGTTGTTGGACACCTCCTGCATCTTCATGAGCATCTCGTTGGCGCGCGGGTCGCCGTCGTCCAGCGCGCTCAGGTCCATGCCCTTGAAGTCCTTGGCCGGGTCCCAGTCCTTGGGCACCAGCTCTTCCCAGGTGATCTGGCGCGGCTGGCCCGGCGTGCCCTTGGCAACGGCGGGCGCAGCGGCCTTGCCGCCGAGCGGGTTCGATGCCGTGGTGTCCTTGGGCGCGGGCTCTGCAGCCCATGCCATGGCTGCGAGGCCGGCGCCGGCCAGCAGCAACGAAAGGCGGTGGAAAGCGTTGATCGTGAAAGTCTTCTTTGCGATGCGCATGGTTCAAATCCTCGGTGAGAGGCCGTCTGCGAGGGACAGTCTGTAGGCACGGATGCCCGGCAAGAGGCTTGCCAGCCAACCTGCCACCAGCAGGCTCGCCATCAGCAGCCATTCGTTGAGTGTAGGTTCCGAGAGGCTCAGTGTCAGCCCGAACTGCGACTGCAGCCACGGCGACAGGAGGGCGATGCCCAGCACCGCCATCACCACGCCGAAGGCCACGCCCAGCACGGTGACCATCGCGCCTTCGAGCGCGAGCAGCGCCAGCACGTGGCGCAGGCCCGCGCCCACGGCGCGCAGCACGGCCAGTTCGCGGCGCCGTTCGTTCAGGCCCGCCATCACCACCGAGACCAGGCCCGCGAGGCTCACCAGCGCAACCAGCGCCGACATCAGCAAGAGCGCGTTCTCGCCGATGCCGATCACGCTCCACAGTTCGTCGAGCGCCACGCCGGGGAGGATGGCCATCAGCGGCTCGCCGTTGTAGGTGGAAATCCAGCGCTGCACGCCGAACACTGCGGCGCGGTTCTTCAGGCCCACGAGCGCGGCCGTCACGTTCTTGGGCGTGAGGTCGAACTTGCGCACCTGCTCGGCGGGAATCTTCACACCCGGCATCGGCGCCCCGCCCACCCATTCGAGGTGGATGGCCTCCATTGCCGCAAGGCCGATGTGCACCGTGCGGTCCACCGGCGTGCCGGTGCGCGCGAGCACGCCGACCACGGTGAAGGGCTTGTCGGCATGCTCGGCCACGTTTAGCTCGCCGCTGCCGTGCGCGAGCGTGATCTTCTGGCCCACGTGGTAGCCGAGCTTGTCGGCCACCTCGGCGCCCACCACCGCATCGAAGAGTTCGCTGAAGGGCTTGCCCTCGCGCAGCTTCAGCGACTGGCGGTCGCCGTAGTGGAAGTGGGTGAAGTACTCGGGCGAGGTGGCCAGCACCGCGAAGCCGCGGTGCGAATCGCCCAGCGACAGCGGCACGACCCAGTCGACGCCCTGGTGCGCGGCCAGCGCCTGAACGCTCTTCCACGAGATGTTGTTGGTGGCCGCGCCGATGCGGAACACCGAGTACAGCAGGAGCTGCGTGGACCCGGTGCGCGCGCCGACGATGAGGTCGGTGCCCGAGACCGACGAAGCGAAGTTCTCGCGCAGTTCGGTGCGGATGCGTTCGACGCCGAGCAAAAGGAAGGTCGAGAGCGCGATCGAGAACACCGTGAGCGCGAGCGTGAAGCGGCGGTTCCACGCGCTGCGCCATGCGATCGAAAAGAGCGCCTTCATGCGTCCACCGCCATGGCCGTCAATGCGGCGCGGTTGATCTCGGGCAAGAGCACATGCCGCGCAAAGCGCTGCGCGATGCGTTGGTCGTGGCTCACGAACACGAGCGCGCTGCGGTTCACGGCGCAGGCCGTCAGCAGCACGTCGAGAAAGGCTTCGCGCCGGTCTTCGTCGAGCGCCGAGGTGGGCTCGTCGGCGATCACCACCTCCGGCTGGCCGATGAGCGCGCGCGCGGCGGCCACGCGCTGCTGCTGGCCCACCGAGAGCTGCAGCGCTTGGCGCTTCCAGAGGTTGCGGTCCAGGCCCATCTGGTCGAGCAGGTGCTCGGCTTCCTCACGCGAGCTGCCATTGCGCGCGGCCTGCGCCTCGCGCCGGGCCGAGAAGCGGCAGGGCAGCAGCACGTTGTCGAGCACGCTCAGGTAGGGCAGCAGGTTGAACTGCTGGAAGATGTAGCCCACGTGGGCCACGCGGCAGCGGTCGCGCGCCGCGGCCGAGAGCTGCGACCAGTCGTGCCCCAGCAGCATGACGCGGCCTTCGTCGGCCACCAGCACGCCGGCCAGCAGCGACAGCAGCGTGCTCTTGCCGCAGCCGCTCGGGCCGTGCAGGAACACCGATTCGCCGGCGGTGATGCGGAAGGCCTCGATGTCGATGCAGGGCGTCTTCACGCCGGGCCATGCGAAGCGGAGTGACTCGGCTGCGAGCACGACGCGCAGCGGCGTCGGGTCGGCCTGCGAAGCGGCGCTCACAGTGCTACTTGCCCCAGCCAAGGCGTGCGGGCTGGGCCGCCTGTGCGCCGGCGGGACGCTTGATCTGCCGCTTGAACTGGCCTTGCGCCGAGGCGATCTGCGAATCGATCTGCCGCAGGCCCTTGAACACACTGAAAAGGTTCAGGTCGATGAACTTCGCGGCCGCCGCGTTGGTGCAGTTGAAGGAGAAGGTGGCGTCCAGGTCCGCATGGCCCACGGGTTCGCTCGGGTCGGGGTTGCCCAGACCGAGGGCACCGGAGCGCAGGTCGACCGGGCCGAGCTTGCAGTTGGCCGCGGGGTCGATGGCGAAGAGCTTGTCGGCCGCGCGCAGCTGCGCGACGGCGGCTTCGACGGTGGCCTTCTCGGCATCGGTCTTCGGGGCGCGTTCGAAGCCGACGATGTTGTCGAGCGGCGATTCCATGTCGATCACCACGGTGGGGCCGTCGATGGCCACGTCCAGCTTCATCTGGCCGTGCACGTGGGCGTGCTGCTGCTGGGCTTGCGCGGAGAGGAAAGGGGCTGCAGCGAACAGCGCTGCAGCGATGGCGAGACCGGAGATGCGTCGGAGTCGGATGTGTTTCATGGTTCTGCGCCTTGCCGGGTCGGCAGCCCCGGCGTGTTGCTCCACTCGCTCCAGCTGCCGGCATAGAGCGCGGTCGTCCCGAGCCCGGCGATCTGCATCGCAAGCAGGTTGGGCACCGCGCTCACGCCGCTGCCGCATTGGTGGACGACCGTCGCCGCATCGCGGCCCCCGAGCAGCGCTTCGAACTCGGCACGCAATTGCGATGCCGGCTTGAACTTGCCGTCGGGGCCGAGGTTGTCGGCGAAGGGCCGGTTCAGGGCCCCGGGGATGTGACCGGCAATCGGGTCCAGAGGTTCCACCTCGCCGCGATATCGTGCACCGGCGCGTGCGTCGATCAGCTGCTGGTCAGGTTGGCCGAGCCGATGCAACACGGTGTCGGTAGTCACAAGCTTTGCAAGCGGCTCGCCCTGTACGAAATTCGACTGAAATCGCGCGGGCTCCTCGCGGTCGGTCACCTCGCCGCCAGCCGCTTGCCAGGCCTGCAGGCCGCCGTCGAGCACGGCGACCGCGTCGTGGCCCATCCACTTGAGCATCCACCAGAGGCGCCCGCAATAGTTGGCGCCGTTGCGGTCGTACACCACCGCCTGCATGTCGTTGGAGAAACCGATGCCCGAGAGCCACGCCGCGAACTTCTCGCGGCTGGGCAGCGGGTGGCGCCCACCGGAGGCGGGAACGCCGTCTTCCTGCGCGACCACCACGTCGCCATGGGCGCCGGGCACGCCATGCCTGGCGCTCAGGTCGGTGTCGAGGTTGGCATACAGCGCGCCTGGAATGTGCGCGGCGGCATAGAGCTGCGGGCCGGCCTCGGGTTTCATGAGGTCGAAGCTGCAGTCGAACACCATGTGGGGCGTCTCGCTGTTCTGCAGTTGCTGGAGTTGTTCGACGCTGATGAGGGTGGTGTACATGGCGTGTTCTCCTTCGGTGAGATGCTTGTTCAGTGTTCTTCGGCCGGCGCCTTGGGCACCGCCCGCTGGCGCAGCACGGTGGCCGCGATGCCGCTCACCACGATGAGCGCCATGCCGCCCCAGCCCGCGGCGTCGATGCGGTCGTCGAACAGCACCACGCTGTAGAACGCCGCAAAGATGATGCCCGAGTACTGCAGGTTGGCCACCACGAGCGTACCGGCCTCGGTCTTGGCGGTGGCGTAGGCGCGGGTCATGCAGAGCTGTCCGAGGGCGGCCAGGAGGCCGATGGGCAGCAGCCACAGCGCATGCTGCCAGGTCCACGCGCTGCCGCCGGAGAACCCCGTGGCGGCAGTCGCGAAGGCGCCGGCCACGGCCGAGCCGACCGCGAAATAGAACACCGTGCGCAGCTCGGGTTCGCCGATGCGCGAGAGCGCGACCACCTGCATGTAGGCGAAGGCGGCCGTCAGGCCCGACAACAGGCCCAGCATGCCCGCGAAACCTTCGTTGCCGCTGACCGTGGGCTTGAGCATCAGCACCACGCCGATGAACCCCGCGAGCACCGTCATCGCCAGTGCGCCCTGCAGCGGCGGGCGTGCCACGCGGCCGTCGCGCCCGGGCACCGGCACCCACGCGAGCAGCGCGCCGCCGATGAGGAAGGCCGCGACCCACACGCTGCTCATGTAGTTGAGCGTGACGGCGGTGGCCAGCGGCATGTGCGCGATGGCGTAGAACCATGCGCCCAGCGAGATCACGCCGATGGTGCTGCGCCAGGCGTGCATGCCGGGGTATTTGGTGGCGAGCGAGACGCCGCGGTTGCGTGCGAGCAGCCAGAGAAAAACGATGCCGATGAGGCCGCGGCCCAGCACCATCTCACCGCTGTTGAACCATTGCGAGGCCACCTTCACCACGACGCTCATCGTGGCGAACAAAAAGGCGCCGAGCACCATCCAGAGCGCTTGCACTATTGACTCTCCCCCATGCTTCGCGCACTTCGTGTCGCTACTCCAACCCCCTCACCGGGGGCAACACCAGCGCCCCGGCAAAGCCGGTTCCGCGGTGTTCCCAGAACACACGTCGATGCAGCAGTCATCGACTCAGGTGCTATGCATCGCGGCCTTGTACCACTCGTGGAACTGCTGCATGCCGTCTTCCATCGGGCTCTGGTACGGGCCGGTCTCGTTGTCGCCGCGCAGCATCAACGCGCGGCGGCCAGCGTCCATGCGCTCGGCGATCTCGTCGTCTTCCACGCATGTTTCCATGTAGGCGGCCTGCTGGGCCTCGACGAACTCGCGCTCGAAGGCGACGATTTCCTCGGGGTAGAAGAACTCGACCATGTTCAGCGTCTTGGTCGGGCTCACCGGGTGCAGCGTCGAGACGGTCAGCACGTGCGGATACCACTCGACCATCACGTGCGGGTAGTAGGTCAGCCAGATGGCGCCGTACTTGGGCGGCTTGCCGTCGCGGTACTTGAGCAACTGCTCCTGCCACTTCTGGTAGACCGGGCTGCCCGCGCGGCCGAGGCGGTTGGCCACGCCGACGGTCTGCACCGAATAGTTGGGGTTGAACTCCCAGCGCAGGTCGTCGCAGGTGACGAAGCTCCCGAGGCCCGGGTGGAACGGGCCGACGTGGTAGTCCTCCAGATAGACCTCGATGAAGGTCTTCCAGTTGTAGTTGCACTCGTGCAGCTCGACGCGGTCGAGCGCGTAGCCCGAGAAGTCGAGGTCGGCCTGCGGACCCAGGCCCCGCATGTCGGCGGCCACGTCGCGGCCCGTGCCGTCGGCGTTCTTTTCGAACAGGAGCCCGTTCCACTCGGTGAGCGGGTAGTTGTGCAGGTTCAGGCACGGGTCCTGGTCGAAATGCGGGGCGCCGATCAGCGTGCCGGTGGTGCGTGGGTCGCTCGCGGCGTAGGTCCAGCGGTGCAGCGGGCAGACGATGTTGCCGCCGGCCTGGTTGTCCAGCTGGCCGCGGCCCTGCAGGATCAGCGCCTGGCGGTGGCGGCACACGTTGGAGATCAGCTCCACGCCCTTGGGCGTGTGGACCAGCGCGCGGCCCTGGTGCTCCTGCGGCAGGGTGTGGAAGTTGCCCATTTCGGGCACGGCGAGGCGATGGCCGACATAGCGGGGCCCTCGCGAGAAAAGGTTCTGCATTTCGCGGGCGTACAGGGCCTCGTCGAAATACGCGGAAACTGGAAGTTGGCTCGCGGCCTGCTGCAGTTGAAGACTTAAATCAGACATGGAGGACCTGACCAAGCTCCCCACAGGGAGAAAAAAAGGAAATAACGGAAGGCGCCGTCTGGAAGGTTCGACGGCCCGAGAAGTGTGTTGGTTTGCCAACAAGAAGAGTTCGCATTGTACCCATGGGGCCCCGTTTCGCCCCCCGTCCTAAAATGCCCTGTTTCACCCACGTTCCGTTGCATGCCCAAGGTGCCTTCCCCTTCTTCTCCCAGCCCGGCGGCCGCGCCCGATACGGGGCCGTTGCCCGTCAGTTACGAAGCCGGGCTCCAGGAGCTGGAGCAACTGGTTGCAGAACTCGAATCGGGCCAGTTGCCGCTCGACCAGCTGCTCGGCAGCTACCAGCGCGGCGCCGCATTGCTCGCCTTTTGCCGCGACAAGCTGCAGGCGGTCGAAGACCAGATCAAGGTGCTCGACGCGGGCAGCCTCAAGGTCTGGACGGCCGAATGAGCGCGGCCACGATGACCGATTGGACGATGGCCCGGCTCGCCGATTGGAGCGGGCCTCACCTGGCGAATGTCGAAGCGGCGCTGTCGCGCTGGGTCGGCGTCGATGCGCCGGTGCTGCTGGGCGATGCGATGCGCTATGCGGTGCTCGACGGCGGCAAGCGGCTGCGGCCGCTCCTGGTGCTCGCGGCCAGCGAGGCGGTCGGCGGCAATGAAGCCGCTGCGCTGCGCGCGGCCTGCGCCACCGAACTGATCCACGCCTATTCCCTAGTGCACGATGACCTGCCCTGCATGGACAACGACGTGCTGCGCCGCGGCAAGCCCACGGTGCATGTGAAGTTCGGCGAGGCCGATGCGCTGCTCGCGGGCGATGCGCTCCAGGCGCTGGCCTTCGAGCTGCTGACGCCCGAGGGCGACGAGATTCCCGCGGCCACGCAGGCCACGCTGTGCCGCCTGCTCGCGCGCGCCGCCGGCAGCCAGGGCATGGCGGGCGGCCAGGCGATCGATCTCGCCAGCGTCGGCATCGCATTGAACGAAACCCAGCTGCGCGAAATGCATCGCCTGAAGACGGGCGCGCTGCTGCAGGGCAGCGTCGAGATGGGTGCCGCCTGCGGCAACGTGTCCGCCGCCGCGCTGAAGGCGCTGTGCGACTACGGCGCGGCCATCGGCCTCGCATTCCAGGTGGTGGACGACATCCTCGACGTCACCGCCGATTCGCAAACCCTGGGCAAGACCGCCGGCAAGGATGCTGCGGCCGACAAGCCCACCTACGTGTCGCTGCTCGGCCTGGATGGCGCGCGTGCGCAGGCCCGGCAACTGCTGGCCGATGCACTCGCCGCCCTGGCGCGCAGTGGCCTGGCCGACACCGCCGCTTTGCGCGCTCTCGCCCACATGGTGGTCGACCGCGACCGCTAGGATGACTTACCCCCAGTCTTCGCGCACTTCGTGTCGCTTCGCCAACCCCCTTTCAGGGGGCGACACCGGCGGCCCGGCAAAGCCGGTTCCGCGGTGTCTCCCGACTGAATCGCGGCAGTTTCATGCGTCGCGCGTCACGCGAAACGTGATGGAAAACTGAGAAAAGAAAATACCTCCCCATGGCTCCGCTGCTTCCTACTCTCCACGACCCCTCGCCGATCCGCCAGTACGACCGCGCACAGCTGCGGCAGCTGTCCGACGAGGTGCGCGCCTGCGTGCTCGACAACGTCTCGCGCACTGGCGGCCACCTGAGCTCCAACCTCGGCACGGTCGAGTTGACGGTCGCGCTGCACCACGTGTTCAACACGCCGCACGACCGGCTGGTGTGGGACGTGGGCCACCAGACCTATCCGCACAAGATCCTCACCGGCCGGCGCGAGCGCATGCCCACGCTCAGGCAGATCGGCGGCATCTCGGGCTTTCCGCAGCGCAGCGAGAGCGAGTACGACACCTTCGGCACCGCGCACTCGTCCACCAGCATCTCGGCCGCACTCGGCATGGCGATGGCTGCAAAGCAGAAAGGCGAAGACCGCTACACCGTGGCCATCATCGGCGACGGCGCATTGACGGCGGGCATGGCCTTCGAGGCGCTCAACAACGCGGGCGTGTGCGACTGCAAGCTGCTGGTGATCCTGAACGACAACGACATGTCGATCAGCCCGCCTGTGGGCGCACTCAACCGCTACCTCGCGCAGCTGATGAGCGGCAATTTCTACGCCGCCGCCAAGAACGTGGGCAAGAGCGTGCTGCGCGCCGCACCGCCCCTGTTCGAGCTGGCCAAGCGTTTCGAGCAGCACGCCAAGGGCATGGTGGTGCCTGCCACGCTTTTCGAGCAGTTCGGCTTCAACTACGTCGGCCCGATCGACGGCCACGACCTCGATTCGCTGGTGCCCACGCTGGAGAACCTCAAGCACCTCGACGGTCCGCAGTTCCTGCATGTGGTCACGAAAAAAGGACAGGGCTACAAGCTGGCCGAAGCGGACCCCGTGGCCTATCACGGTCCCGGCAAGTTCGACCCGCAAGTGGGGCTCGTCAAATCGACCGCGGTGGCCAAGCAGACCTTTACGCAGGTCTTCGGCCAGTGGCTGTGCGACACGGCGGCGCACGACGGCCGGCTCGTGGGCATCACGCCCGCGATGCGCGAAGGCTCGGGGCTCGTCGAATTCGAGCAGCGCTTTCCCGATCGCTACTACGACGTCGGCATCGCCGAGCAGCACGCCGTGACCTTCGCGGCAGGCCTCGCATGCGAAGGCCTCAAGCCGGTGGTCGCGATCTACTCGACCTTCCTGCAGCGCGCGTACGACCAGCTGATCCACGACGTGGCGATCCAGAACCTGCCGGTGGTGTTCGCGCTCGATCGCGCGGGCCTCGTGGGTGCCGATGGCGCCACGCACGCGGGCGCCTACGACATCCCGTTCCTGCGCTGCATTCCCAACATGAGCATCGCCTGCCCGGCCGACGAGCGCGAGCTGCGCCAGCTGCTCACGAGCGCCTACGAGCAGAACCATCCGGTGGCTGTGCGCTATCCGCGCGGTGCAGGTGCAGGCGTTGCGCCGCACCTCACGCTCGACGCGCTGCCGTTCGGCAAGGGTGAAGTGCGCCGCGAAGGCAAGCGCATCGCGATCCTCGCGTTCGGCTCGCTGCTGTATCCCGCGCTCACCGCGGCCGAGTCGCTCGATGCGACGGTGGTCAACATGCGCTGGGCCAAGCCGCTGGACGTCGAACTGCTGCTGAAGGTGGCGGGCACGCACGATGCCATCGTCACGCTCGAAGAGGGCGCCACCATGGGCGGCGCAGGCAGTGCGGTGCTCGAGGCATTGCAGGCGGGCGGCGTGCAGAAGCCGGTGCTGCAACTGGGCCTGCCCGATCGCTTCATCGAGCACGGCGATCCGGTCAAGCTGCTTGCATCGATCGGACTCGATGCCGCAGGCATTACTGCGTCGATCACGCAACGCTTCGGCGCTGTCGCAGGGTAAACCCCCGCCGGACGCCTGTAAGCCGGTTTTTACAATCAAGAAGACTTATACAAAAGTCCCCAACGCGGTCACAAGCCGCGTTTCGTTTTTTTCAAAGAACCCGGAGTGAATCAATGGATCGTCGTTCCCTCATCAAAAACGCTGGCATCGCCGGCGTTCTGGCCGCCGGCATTGCGCCCGCGGTCCACGCGCAGGCCACCGTTCGCTGGCGCCTGGCGTCGAGCTTCCCCAAGTCGCTGGACACCATCTTCGGCACCGCCGAGGTGTTCGCCAAGAGCGTCAGTGACATGACCGGCGGCAAGTTCCAGATTTCCGTGCATGCAGGCGGCGAGCTGATGCCCGCCTTCGGCGTGGTCGACGGCGTGCAGAACGCGTCGGTCGAAATGGCCCACACGGCCCCCTACTATTTCTACGGCAAGGACCCCACCTTCTGCCTGGGTTGCGCAGTGCCCTTCGGCATGAACACCCGCCAGCAGAACGCATGGATGTACGAAGGCAACGGCCTGAAGCTGATGCGCGCGTTCTACGCCAAGTACAACATCATCAACCTGCCGGGCGGCAACACGGGCGCGCAGATGGGCGGCTGGTTCCGCAAGGAAATCAAGTCGGTCGCCGACCTGAAGGGCCTGAAGTTCCGCACCAACCCGTTCGCGGGCAAGGTGCTCGAACCCTTCGGCGTGATCCCGCAATCGATCCCCGGTGCCGACCTGTACCCGGCGCTCGAAAAGGGCACGCTGGACGGCCTGGAGTGGGTCGGCCCGTACGACGACCAGAAGCTGGGCTTCAACAAGATCGCCCCGTTCTACTACTACCCCGGCTGGTGGGAAGGTGGCCCCGAGCTGGACTTCTACATCAACACCAAGGCGTGGGAAGGCCTGTCGGCCGACTACAAGGCCATCGTCGAAGCGGCTGCCGCGCACGCCAACATCACGATGACCGCCAAGTACGACGCCAAGAACCCGATCGCGCTCAAGCAACTCGTGGGCTCGGGCACCAAGCTGCGCCCGTTCTCGCAGGACGTGATGAACGCGGCCTTCAAGTCGGCCCAGCAGATCTACTCGGACCTGAACAACAGCAACCCCGAGTGGAAGAAGATCTACGGCGACTGGTCCAAGTTCCTGGCCGACCAGAACGCCTGGTTCCGCTACACCGAAGGCACGTTCGACCGCTTCATGCAACAGCAGAAGCTGTAAGCGCTGCGGCGACGAACGCTTCGCCACAGACAAGAAGCCCCGCCCGAAACGGCGGGGCTTTTTTCATTTGCGTGGCGCGCCCAGCAACGCGGCGCGCGCGGCCTCGGAAGGAAACACGCAGGCAACGTCGTGCGCGCAGCCGGGGACCACGGTGACTTCGCGGCGCTTGTCCGGCGCGAGCATCGTGCGGTCGTACTGCGCGTAGGCCAGGCCGCGCTGCAGCCGGTAGGGGCCTTGCGCGGCGGCTGCGCACGACTTGTCGAGCACCTTGTAGGCGGTGCCTTTTCCCTCGCCGGTATCGAGCTCGCCCTGGAGGTAGTGGATGTCGGCGGCGGCATAGCGCTGGCGGGCCTCGCCGGCGCTGCGGCCAAGGTGTGCGGGCAAGCCCTCGGTGCCGTACTTCCAACGATTCACCGTGGGGCAGGTGCCGCCATCGGAGCCGATGGCTTGCTGCGGCCGAAACGCATCGAAGTAGAGCCAGGTGCCCGGGTCCGAGACCACGTAGCGCAGCGAGACCGATGCGGCAGGTGCATCGGCCGCGAAGCCGATGTAGTGCTGCACCATCTGCGCGCCGGCCGAGAAGCCCGCGACGGTGACCGTGCGCAGGCTCGGCCAGCGCCGCACCAGCTCCGCGACAACCGAATCCATGGCGGCGAACGACGACATGCCGCTGCCGTTGGAAGCGCGGCCGCCTTCGAGCCAGGAGCCGCAGGTCCACAGCAGGTCGCCGTCTTGCGGCGCCGGCACGCCGCTGGTGCTGCATTTGCCGGCCTTGTCGGCCGCGACCTGGAAGAGGGGCGCGACGACCAGGGTGCGGTCGAGCGCGCCGGCCTTGCGCACGGCCAGCAGCGCCGCATCGAAGGTCTTGTTCGCGTCGCGCGGATGGCCGTGCATGGCGATGAGCGCCTGCGTGGGGCCGGTGGCCGATGGCGCTGCGTCAGGAGCGAGCGATGCGTAGTAGTGCAGGGCGCCGCCGGCTTGCGGCGGCTCGAAGGTGCGGTAGCACTCGGGGGCGGCCGACGTCGTGCAGTCGGCAGGCGCGGCAATGGCGCATGTGGCCATCGCTGCCAGGCACAGCGCGGCCGCGATGGCGTGCGCGCGTTGGAAGGAGGAAAGGGACGTGCGGCTCATGCGGCATATCTTCGCCGCCTCGAACACCGCCAACCTGACTCAGCGGACGTTGCGGATTACCGCGCGTTTGCTTCGGGCGCCGGTGGCGGCGGTGCCGCCGGCATGGCGCGCTGCGCCACCTGCTGCCCGAACGCGACGAGCACCTGCGGGTCGTACGCATGGAACCAGGTGATGCCGCCGAAGCGCCGGCGCACCAGCAGCCGCGGTGCGATCACGCGTTCGAGCATGCGGATGTGCACCAGCTTGAGCTGCGCCACGTCTTCCGCGCGCACGCGCTTGTTCCAGAGCCAGGTCTGCGTGAGCACGTCGCCTTCCAGGCGCGTGCGGCTGTAGACGATCCAGTAGCCGACCCATGCCACGCACAGGCCCGCCACGCCGAACACGAAGAGGCTCGTGGCCGACCAGCTGGTGGTGCGCAGCGAAGGCAGGCTCCAGAGCGCGAACGCGAAGAGGTCCACCACGATCACGACCGCCAGCGTGCGCAAGAGCGGCGGGAAGGCGGCGCTCTCGAGCGGGTCGGCGTTGCCTTCGCTCTCGCCGGTCACTGCTTGGGGGCGTCGCCGGAGGCCGGCGGCGTTTCCTGCGACGGTGCGGGCGCAGGCGTTTCTTCAGACTTCTTCTCGTTGCCGAACGGGTCTTCCATGTTCACGCCGTTGCTGTCGGGCGCGGGCGGCGGCTCGGCATCGGCGGGCATGTCGAGATTGACCTTCTCGATGTCCACGACCTTTTCCTTGTCCAGGAACACGGTGACGGTCTGCGGGAAGAAGATCACGATGGCCACCAGCAGGAGCTGCATCGCCACCCACGGCACGGCGCCCAGGTAGATGTCGCGCGACTCCACCTTTCGGGGTAACGCCCCGTTCTTGAAGAGGGTGTCGGCAATGCCCCGTAAATAGAACAGCGCGAAGCCGAACGGCGGATGCATGAACGAGGTCTGCATGTTCACGCAGAGCAGCACGCCGAACCACACCATGTCGATGCCGAGCTTGTGCGCCACGGGGCCCAGGAGCGGCAGGATGATGAACGCGATCTCGAAGAAGTCGAGGAAGAACGCCAGGAAGAACACGAAGATGTTCACCGCGATCAGGAAGCCGACCTGGCCGCCCGGCAGGCCCGAGAGCATGTGCTCGATCCACTTGGCGCCATCGACGCCCTGGAACACCAGCGAGAACACGCGCGAGCCGATCAGGATGAACACCACCATGGCCGTCAGGCGCATCGTGCCTTCCATGGCGTCCTTCATGAGCTGCCAGTTCAGGCGGCGATGGATGAGCGCGAGGATCAAGGCACCGACCGCGCCCATGGCGCCGGCTTCCGTCGGCGTGGCGATGGCGCGGTCCATGAAGGGCAGGCCGCCCATCGAGCCGAGCACCGCGAAGATCAGGATGGCCGAGGGGATGATGCCGCGCAGGCATTTGCCCCACAGCGCCCAGCCGTGCAGCGTGCGTGCGCTCACAGGCAGGCCCGGCACGTAGTGCGGGCGGATGCGCGAGACCAGGAAGGTGTAGATCGCGAAGATCACCACCTGCAGGATCGACGGGCCCCAGGCGCCCTTGTACATCTGGCCCACGTCGGTGCCCAGCTGGTCGGCCATGACGATGAGCACCAGCGAAGGCGGCACCAGCTGCGTGATGGTTCCCGAGGCGGCGAGCACGCCGGTCGAGTAGCGCATGTTGTAGCCGTAGCGCATCATGATCGGCAGCGAGATCATCGCCATCGCGATGACCTGGCCAGCCACCGTGCCGGTGATGGCGCCCAGGATGAAGCCCACGATGATCACCGAGTAGCCCAGGCCCCCGCGGATCGGGCCGAAGAGCTGGCCCATGGAGTCGAGCATGTCCTCGGCCAGGCCGCACTTCTCCAGCACGGCGCCCATGAGCGTGAAGAACGGAATGGCCAGCAGCGTCTCGTTCGACAGGATGCCGAACACGTTCAGCGGCAGGTTAGCCATGAAGCCGGCGGGGAACCAGCCCATCTCGATGGCGACGAAGCCCGACAGGAGGCCGAGGGCGGAGAGCGAGAACGCGACCGGAAAACCGATCAGCATGATCACCACGAGCCCCGCGAACATGATCGGGGCGAAATTTTCCATGTGCATTGCGACTTACCTGCGGTGCGTGCGGGAGGGGGCGGGGTGGGGTGAAGGAGCGCGACGGGCGCCCATCACTGCACCGGCTTCTCGTAGTGCGTGTCCATCTGGATCAGGCCGCGCAGGTAGGCGATGCGCTTGATGATTTCCGAGACGCCCTGCAGGAACATCGCGCCGAAGCCCACGGGCATCAGGAGCGCCGCGGGCCAGCGGACCAGGCCGCCGATGTTGCCGGACATCTCGCCGGTGACCCAGGTGTTCCAGAAATACGGCCAGGTGAGGTAGGTGAAGAGCGCCATCACCGGCAGCAGGAAGAAGACAAGGCCGAAGAGGTCGACATATACCGGCCCGTAGCCCTTCAGCTTGCCGTAGATGATGTCCACGCGCACATGCTCGTTGAAGCGAAGCACCACGGGGGCGCCCAGCATCACCGTGGCGGCGAACAGGTACCACTGGATCTCGAGGAAGGCGTTGTTGCTGAAGTCCAGGCCGTACCGGACGATGGCATTGGCCGCGGAAATGAGCGAGGCGGCCAGCACGGCATAGCCGGCGAACTTGCCGAGTTTTTCGCTGATCCAGTCCATGCCGGTCGCGAATTTGAGGAATGCAGACAAGGGGGTGTCTCCCACGAAGCCCAGGTGAAACGCCGGCCCCTGGTGGGGGCTGCGCAAAGCCCGCAATGGTATCCCGGCGAACCTTCGTATTGCTTTGCCTGGAACCCGGGTTTACCCCAAAGCCGCGCTGTGCAGGCGGACTGCGGGGTGGGCCGGCCGGTCGCCATAATTGCCCATGTCTTCGAGTCCGTCGCCCTCGGCGCCCTTCGGCGCGGCGAACCTGCCGCATTCCATCGATTCGCCCGACATGTGCCGCGCTGGCCGCGACCTGCTCTCGCTGGCCCTGATCGACGCGCGCAACCACACGCTCCATCTGCTGACCCTGTACGAGGAGGCGCTGGGCTCCGAGGCCCTCGCGGTGCCGCCGGTCCCCGAGGACGAGGGCGTGGTGCCCCCGGTGTGGCTGGCCGGGCACATCGGCTGGTTCGCCGAGTGGTGGATCGGCCGCAACACGCAGCGCGCCTTCGGTGCCGATTGCCCGGTGCGCCCGACGCGCCTTGCGGCCATCGAGCCGAGTGCCGACGACTGGTGGAACCCGGCGCAGAGCTCGCCCGGGCGCCGCTGGTCGACCGATTTGCCATATCTCGGCCAGACCAAGGCCTACCTCCTCGAAACGCTGGAGAGCACGCTCGAGCTGCTCGAGCACGCCGCCGAGACCGACGCGGGCCTCTACTTCTACCGCCTCGCGCTGTTCCACGAAGACCTGCGCGGCGAGCAGTTCGTGGTGATGGCGCAGACGCTCGGGCTGCCCCTGGGCATCGAGCAGGCGCCCATCGCCGTCACGCGCGAGCCGCTGCTGGTGCCCGCCACGCGCTGGGAACTGGGCCTGCCCGAGAGCGGATTCGCCTTCGCGCAGGAGCGCGCCGCGCACCGGGTCGACGTGCCCGAGTTCGAGATCGATGCGCAGCCCGTCACCTGGAACCAGTACATCGAATTCGTCGACGACGGCGGCTACGACCGCGAGGAGCTGTGGCACGCCGACGGCTGGCGCTGGCTGGCCGCGCAGGTCGAGGGGCGGCGCGGGCCGCGCCATGTGGAGCAGATCGGCGCCGCGCGCAACGGCACCGGCGGCTCGGTGCTGCAGCACCGCTTCGGCGTCACCGTGCGTGCGGCGGGCCACCACAGCGCCGTGCACCTGAACTGGTGGGAGGCCGACGCCTGGGCGCGCTGGGCGGGGCGCCGCATCGCCACCGAGGTCGAGTGGGAGATCGCGGCGCACACGGCATCGCGGCGCGGGTTCCGTTGGGCCGACGTGCACGAGTGGACCGCGGGCACGCTGCAGCCATGGCCCGGATTCCGGGCCGACCCGTGGAGCGCGGGCGGCGAGTTCGATCCGGTGGCCGCCTTCGGCCGTGCGCGCGTGCTGCGCGGTGCGTCGTTCGCCACGCGTGCGCGGCTGCGTTCCCCGCGCCGCCGCAGCTTCGCGCTGCCCGGGCGCGACGACGGCTTCTTCGGCTTCAGGACCTGCGCGCTGTAGCGCAGTCTGCGTCCGCCGCTCAGGCTGCGGCGGTTGCCGATACCTGCCGGATGTCCATGGCCTTGAGCGTGTCCGCAATCGCCGCGACCGCGCCCGGAATCCCCGCATCGCCGAAATGCCCCATGCAGCCGACGCGGAAGGTTTCCACCTGCGTGAGCTTGCCGGGATAGAGGATGTAGCCGCGCTTCTTCACCTCCTGGTAGAAGGTCTTGAAGTCGTAGTTCGCATCGTCGGGCGCGTGGAAGGTGACGATGATCGGCGCCTGGATCTCCGGGTCGAGAAAGCTCCTGAAGCCGAGCGTGGCCAGCCCGTCGATGAGTGCCTTGCAGTTGCGCGCATAGCGCCCGCCGCGCGCGGCCAGGCCGCCTTCCTCGATGTATTGCGCGATGGCCGTGTCGAGCGCGGCGACCACGTGCGTGGGCGGCGTGAAGCGCCACTGCGTGGTTTTCTCCATGTAGACCCACTGGTCGTACAGGTCCATACTCAGCGAGTGGCAGTTGCCTTCGCACTTCTCGAGCGTGCTGCGCTTGATGACGACGAAGCCCATGCCCGGCACGCCTTCGAGGCACTTGCCCGAGGCGGCGACCACCGCGTCGAAGGGCGTCTTGCGCGCGTCGATCTCCAGCGCGCCGAAGGAGCTCATGGCATCGATGATCAGCCCGCGTCCGTGCTTCGCGACGACCACGGCGATCTCGTGCAGCGGGTTGAGCACGCCGGCGCCGGTTTCGCAATGCACCAGCGCCACGTGCGTGATGCCGGGGTCGGCGGCCAGCGCGCGGTCGACGTCGGCGGGCGAGACCTGTTTTTCTTCCGTGTAGTCGATGGTGGTGAGCTTGCGGCCCAGCACCTTGCAGATCTTGGCCAGGCGCTGGCAGTACGCGCCGTTGCTCGGCACCAGCACGTGGCCGTTGCGCGGCACGACGGTGCCGATGGCCGCCTCCACCGAGAAGGTGCCGCTGCCCTGCAGCGGAACGCATTCGTGCGTGCCGGTGCCGTGCACGATGTCCAGCACGTTCTTGCGGATGCGCGCGGTGATCTGGTTGAAGTCGGCGTCCCACGATCCCCAGTCGCGCAGCATCGCCTGGCGTGTGCGGTCCGAGGTGGTGAGGGGGCCGGGGGTGAGCAGGATGGGGTGGGGGGCTTGACTCATGGTGTCTCCAGGCGGGGAAGGGGATGAGGGCGAGGGAAGGGATGTATGGGGCCGGCCTGCGTCAGCCGCGGCCGAGGTTGCGCCAGGCTTGGGTGCGTGCGAGCAGCACCCGCGTGAGCAGCGAATAGGCGATGCACACGAGCGTCGAGGTGACCACGATCAGGCTCGCGAGCGCCGCGGCGGGGCCGATGTCGCCGGCGTCGTCCAGGTGCATGATCGCCACCGAGGCGAGGATGGTCTCTGGCGTGTAGAGGAAGATGGCGCACGACAGGCTCGCCATCGACACCACGAAGAAATAGCGCCCGATGTCCAGGATGGCGGGCAGGCACACCGGCACCGTCACGCGCAGGAAGGTCTTGAAGAATGGCACCTTGAGCGAAGCCGAGACGGCCTCGAACTCGTTGTCGATCTGCTTGAGCGCCGTCACCGCCGTGAGGTGGCTGGAGGTGTAGTAGTGCACCACCATCGAGATGACGAGGATCGCCATCGTCTGGTACAGGAAGTTCAGCGGGTTGGCCGGATGGTTGAAAAACATCACGTAGCCCAGCCCGAGCACCAGGCCAGGCACCGCCATCGAGAGCACTGCCATCAGGTGCATGCCCTTGCGCATGAGGCCCAGGTTGCGCGTCTTCTCGATCAGGTAGGCGCCGACGAAGACGATCAGCGAACCGGCCACCGCGGTGACCATCGCCACGATCAGGCTGTTGCCGTAGGCCGCGGCCATGTCGCTCTCCACCAGCACGAAGTGGTAGTGCTTGAGCGTGAGCGAGAGGTCGTAGGGCCAGAGCGAAATGAGCGAGGTGTAGATCGCCATGCCGATGGTGGCCAGCAGCAGGCCGCACACCACCGTGCAGAACAGCGTGAGCAGCGTGTCGGCCACCTTGCGGCGCTTGGGGCTGTAGGGCACCGAGCGTGCGGTGAGCTGCGCCTTCAGCTTGCGCCGCACCACGTAGTCGATCACGAACGAGACGATCGATGGCAGCAGCAGGAGCATGCCGACCACCGCGCCGATCGAGAAATTGTGCTGCCCGACCACTTGCTTGAACACGTCGACCGACAGCACGTTGAAGTTGCCGCCGATCACCTTGGGCGCGCCGAAGTCGCTCACCACGTATGTGAAGACCACCGTGGCCGCGCTGATGAGGCCGTACTTGCACGAGGGCAGCGTGATGGTCATGAACTGGCGAAACGGCCGCGTGCGCAGCGCGGTGGCCGCCTCGTACAGCCGGCCGTCGGCCAGCGACAGCGAGGTGACCAGGATCATGAGCGCATGCGGAAAGGTGTTGTAGACCTCGGCCAGGATGATCCCCGGCGCGCCGTAGATCGACATGCCGCCCAGGAGGAACTTGAGCGCCCCCTGGTTGCCGAACCACTGCACGAACGAGATGGCCGACAGCAGCGAAGGCGCGAGCAGCGGGATCAGCGCGATGAGCCGGAACACCGCCTTCAGCGCGACCGGCATGCGGCTGCGCGTGAGCGCGTAGGCGAAGACGAAGGCCGTGGGCACCGAGATCATCACCACCGCTGCCGAGACCCAGACCGAGTTCCACGCCGCGCGCAGCAGGCTCGGCGTCTGGAAGTAGGTGATGAAGTGCGCGAGGCCCACGAAGCGGCCGTCCTTGTCCTGCACCGCGTGCGCGAGGATGGTGACGAGCGGCGCGATGAGGAACACGAACAGCATCGCCATCACCACGAACAGGATGGCGCGCGCGATGGTTTCGTCGCGGCTCCAGCGCATCGCCGGTTGCGCGGCGAATGAGGCCTTGACGGCGGAAGGATGGGCCAGCGTGTTCATGGCTTGGGCGTGCGTGCGGCGGAAAAAGCGCGGATGCGGTTGGCGCGCAGCGCGATGTCGATGGTGTTGCCCTCGCGGATGTCCAGGTCGTGCAGCTGGTTGAGCGAGAAGTGCAGGCCCAGCACCTGCCCGTGCAGCGCATCGGCGGTCACCTCGGCGATGCACAGGCCCCCGAGGAATTCGACCTTCGTCACCTTGGCCTGCAAGCGGTTGGGCGTGTCGTCATGCAGGTGCTCGACCGCGCGGTCTTCAGGGCGCAGGTACAGGTTGACGGCTTCGCCGGGCTCGAACGCGCCGTCGCAGGCGTCGCATTCGAGTTCCATGTCGCCGACCTGGAAGCGGTGGTCGCCCAGCGCCACTGAGCGCAGCACGTTGACCTTGCCCACGAAGTCCGCGACGAAAGGGGTGGCCGGCTGTTCGTACACCTCCATGGGCGTGCCGACCTGCTCGATCACGCCGTGGTTCATGACCACGATGCGGTCGGCCATCGACAGCGCCTCTTCCTGGTCGTGCGTGACCATGATGGTCGTGATGCCGACCTGCTTCTGCAGCCGGCGGATCTCGCCGCGCAGGCGGATGCGTTCCAGCGCGTCGAGCGCCGAGAGCGGCTCGTCGAGCAGCAGCAAGCCGGGGCGGGTGGCCAGCGCGCGGGCGAGGGCCACGCGCTGCTGCTGGCCGCCGGAAAGCTGGCTCGGGTATTTGTTGCCCGAGGTCGGCAGGCCGACGAGCTTCAGGAGTTCTTCGACCCGCGCCTTGATCTCGCCGCGTCGGGCGCGGCTGTTGACCAGGCCATAGCCGATGTTCTCGGCGATCGAAAGGTTGGGAAAGAGCGCATACGACTGGAACACGATGCCGTAGTCGCGCTTGTCCGGCGAGAGCCAGGAGACGTCCTTGCCGTTCTGCAGGATCTGCCCGGCGGTCTGCGTTTCGAGCCCCGCGATGATCCGCAGGAGCGTGGTCTTGCCGCAGCCCGAGGGGCCGAGAAAGCACAGCATCTCGCCCGGGTTCACGCGCAGATGCACGTCGCGCAGTGCGCTGAAGGTCTCGAAGTCCTTGCGCACGCCGATGATCTCCAGCGCTGCGGGAGCGCTCGTGGGCAGCGGGCTGGCAATGAACTTGGTGTCGGTCATATCCATTTTTCGCACTCGTCGTTGGCGGGCATCACCATCGAGGCGGCACCCGCGGATTGAAAGTCGGGAATGCCGCGAGGCCTACTTGGGTTCGGCCTTGCCTTCGTAGCGCTTGCTCCACTCGGCCAGGATGCGTTCGCGATTTTTCGCCGCCCAGTTGATGTCGTTCTTGGCGAGCAGCTTCTCGTAGTTGTCGGGAATGCCCTCGAGCTTCGATGCCACGCCGGGATAGGCCACCACCGCCCACCAGGTGGAGGTGATCTGGTTGGCCTCCTTGCTGGCCATCCAGTCGGCGAAGCGCTTGGCCTGCTCCGTCTTCTTGCTCGTCTTCATGATGCTGGTGGCTTCGATGTCCCAGCCCAGGCCCTCCTTCGGAAAGATCAGGTCGACCGGCGCGCCCGACTTCTTGACCTGGTGCGCGCGGAACTCGAACGAGATGCCGATCGGGAACTCGCCCGCGCCCGCCTGCTTGCAGGGCTTGGAGCCCGAGTGCACGTACTGGGCGATGTTCTGGTGCAGCGCGTCCATGTACTTCCAGCCTTCGGCGTCGCCCATGTTTTGCAGCCACGACGACACGTCCAGGTAGCCCGTGCCGCTGGAGGCCGGGTGGGGCATCGAGATGGCGCCCTTGTAGACCGGCTTGGCCAGGTCCTTCCAGGTCTCGGGCTTCGGAAGGCCGAGCTTCTGGGCTTCGACGCGGTTGAAGCAGATGGTCGCGGCCCAGACGTCCATGCCGACCCACGCGGGTGGGCGGGCGCTGTCGGAATAGGCGGGGTTGAGCTCCTTGAAGCCCTTGGGCTCATAGGGAAGGAGCATGCCTTCCTGCTGCAGGAGCGCGAGGCTGCTGGCGGCCAGGCCGGCCACCACGTCGGCCTGCGGGTTGGCTTTTTCGGCGAGCAGCTTGGCGGTGACGATGCCGGTGGAGTCGCGCACCCACTTCACTTCGATGTCGGGGTTGGCCTTCTCGAAGGCGTCCTTGTAGAGCTTCATGGCATCGGTCTCGAGCGCCGTGTAGACCAGCAGCGGGGTCTTCTGCGCCCATGCACTACCGGAAATGAGGCCGAAGGCCGCGACACACAGGGCGGCCGTGAGACGGCGCGTGCTTTGTTTCATCGTCATCTGTTTCTCCTGAGAGGGCTTGCTGTCACTGAAGGGGTGAGTGGCGGGCGCCGGCAATGGGCGTGCCAAGGTCGGTGAACGCAATGTAGATTGATGATTGATGACTGTCAATAAAAGATTGTTGACAGTTTTCAATTATTCGGGAAAATACGCCCATGGTCACCAGCAATCACTCCGCCGCCCTCGCGTTTCTCCAATCCAGCTCACTGCCGATGCTGATGCAGGAAGAAATCGAGCGTTTGATCATGACCGGCGAGCTCCCCGTGGGCAGCCGCATCAACGAGAGCGAGCTCTCGCAGCGCTTCAACACCAGCCGGGGCCCGATCCGCGAGGCACTGCGCGCACTCGAGGAGGCCGGCCTCGTGCGCAACGAAAAGAACCGGGGCGTCTTCGTGCGGGAAATCGCCTTCGAGGAAGCCGACGAAATCTATGAGCTGCGCGAGGCACTCGAAGAAATCATCGGCCGCCGGGTGGCGGTGGCCATCGCGCCCGACGCGATCGAGCGGCTGCGCGCCATGGTCGATGCCATGCGTTCCGCGGCCCAGGCACAAGACGTGGAGCAATACGCGCAGCTCAACCTGCAGTTCCACGAAGTCCTGCTCGACACGGCCGGCAGCAAGAAGCTCACCGAGACCTACAAGCGCCTCGTGAAGGAACTGCACCTCTTCAGAATGCGCGCGCTCGACAGCGGCGGCGGTCTCCGGGTCTCGGCTGACGAGCACAGCCACATCGTCGAAGCCATCGCCAGCGGCAATCCCGAGACGGCCGGTCACGCACTGCGCGAGCACGTCGCCGGCAGCCGCGCACGCATGCACAAGGCCTTCGGCCGCGCCGATTCGGACGCGGCCGCCGCATCGAACAACCCACCCCAAAAGGAAGTCTGAAATGACAACGGAGACACTCGAAGTCAATGCCAGGAGCTATCGCTGGATGGCACGCCCCGTCGTGGTCGTGTGCGTGGACGGCAGCGAGCCGGCCTACCTGGATGCGGCCATCGCGGCCGGCGTCGCCCCGTATTTCGATCGGATGATCAAGTCGGGCGCCAACCTGCTGGGCGATTGCGTGGTGCCCTCGTTCACCAACCCGAACAACCTGTCGATCGTGACCGGCGTGCCGCCCGCGGTACACGGCATCTGCGGCAACTACTTCTTCGACCGCGAGCTGGGTCAGGAAGTGATGATGAACGACCCCAAGTACCTGCGCGCCGGCACCGTGCTGGCCGCGTTCGCCGATGCGGGTGCCAAGGTGGCGGTGGTCACGGCCAAGGACAAGCTGCGCAAGCTCCTGGGCCACCGCATGAAGGGCATCTGCTTCTCGTCGGAGAAGTCGGACCAGGTGACGATGGAAGAAAACGGCATCGACGACGTGCTCGGCATGGTCGGCATGCCGGTGCCTTCGGTCTACAGCGCGGAGCTCTCGGAGTTCGTGTTCGCGTCGGGCGTGAAGCTGATGGAGCGGCAGCGGCCCGACCTGATGTATCTCTCGACCACCGACTACGTGCAGCACAAGGCCGCGCCGGGCAGCCCCGCGGCCAACGCCTTCTACGCAATGATGGACGGCTACCTCGCGCAGCTCGATGCGCTGGGCGCCACCATCGTGGTCACCGCCGACCACGGCATGAACGACAAGCACGGCGCCGACGGCTCGCCCAACGTCATCTACCTGCAGGACGTGCTCGACGGCTGGTACGGCGCCGGCACGGCCCGCGTGATCCTGCCGATCACCGACCCCTACGTGGTGCACCACGGCGCGCTCGGCTCGTTCGCCACCGTCTATGCGCCCGACGAGGCGAGTGCGCCCGGCTGGATCGAGCGCATCAGGCAGGTGCCGGGCATGGAACTCGTGCTCTCGCGCAAGGACGCCGCCCAGCGCTTCGAGCTGCCGCCCGACCGCATCGGCGACATCGTGGTGGTGAGCGAGCGCAACACGGTGATCGGCACCGCGGCGAGCCGCCACGACCTCTCGGCGCTCGAAGTGCCGCTGCGCTCGCACGGCGGTGTGTCCGAGCAGCGCGTGCCGCTGATCTGCAATCGCCCGGTGACGGGCATCGCCCCCGGGCGGCGCCTGCGCAACTTCGATGCGCTGGACATCGCGCTGAACCACGCCCAATAACGGCACCCACGACAAAGCCTTCCGGAGCATCCCCATGAGCCAAGCGAGCCAAGCCACCCTGAAGCCAGGCACCGTCCACCGCGAGGCCCTGCGCATCGCCGGCGAACGCGTCCACCGCGACCGCACGATCGAGGTCACCTATCCCTACACCGGCGAAGTGATCGCCACCGTGCCCAAGGCCACGCTGGACGACGTGCGCAATGCCCTGCGCATCGCACGCGACTACAAGCCCACGCTCACCCGCTACGAGCGCTACAAGATCCTGATGCGCGCGGGCGAGATCATCGCCTCGCGCCTGGACGAGATATCGCGCACCATCACGCTGGAGTCGGGGCTCTCCCGAAAGGATTCGCTGTACGAAGTGGGCCGCGCCTCCGACGTGCTGCTGTTCGCGGCCAACCAGGCGCTGGTGGACGACGGCCAGGTGTTCTCGTGCGACCTCACGCACCACGGCAAGAGCCGCAAGGTCTACACGATGCGCGAGCCCCTGCTGGGCGCCATCACCGCCATCACGCCGTTCAACCATCCGCTGAACCAGGTGATCCACAAGGTGGCGCCGGCCATTGCGACCAACAACCGCATCGTGCTCAAGCCCAGCGAGAAGACGCCGCTCACCGCGTTCCTCTTGGCCGACATCCTGTACGAAGCGGGCCTGCCGCCGCAGATGCTGTCGGTGCTCACCGGCGACCCGAAAGAGATCGCCGACGAGCTGCTCACCAACGCCGACGTCGACCTCGTCACCTTCACCGGCGGTGTGCCCATCGGCAAGTACATCGCGGGCAAGGCTGTCTACAAGCGCCAGATCCTGGAGCTCGGGGGCAACGACCCGATCATCGTGATGGAAGACGCCGACGTCGAGGAGGCCGCCACGCTCGCCGCCAACGGCTCGTACAAGAACTCGGGCCAGCGCTGCACGGCAGTCAAGCGCATGCTGGTGCACGAGTCGGTGGCCGACCAGTTCGTCGAGCTGCTGGTTGCCAAGACACGCGCGCTCAAATACGGCGACCCGATGGACCCCGACACCGACATGGGCACAGTGATCGACGAGGCGGCAGCGAAGCAATTCGAGGCCGTGGTCAACGAAGCCATTGCCGCCGGCGCGAAGCTGCGCTACGGCAACGAGCGCCGCGGTGCGCTCTATTCGCCGACGGTGCTCGACCACGTCGACCCGGAAATGACGGTCGCCAAGCACGAGACCTTCGGGCCCGTGTCGCCGGTGATCCGCTTCAAGAACATCGACGAGGCGATCCGCATCTCCAACGGCACGGCCTACGGCCTCTCGTCGGCGGTGTGCACCAATCGCCTCGACTACATCACGCGCTTCATCCGCGAGCTGAACGTGGGCAGCGTCAACGTGCGCGAAGTGCCGGGCTACCGGCTGGAACTCACGCCCTTCGGCGGCATCAAGGACTCGGGCCTGGGCTACAAGGAAGGCGTGCTCGAGGCGATGAAGAGCTTCACCAACACCAAGACCTATTCGCTGCCCTGGTAATCGCAAGCATCATGAGCCTGAGCCTTGACGACATCGTCGGCCTCTTCGAGACGAAGGGCCATGCGCAATACGACGGCGAGCCCGTCACGCAACTCGAGCACGCCCTGCAGTCGGCGCACCTGGCCGAGCAGGAGGGCGCCGGCAGCGCGTTGATCGCGGCCTCGCTGCTGCACGACCTGGGGCACCTGCTGCACGACTTCGGCGGCACGCCGACGCAGCAGGGCCTGGACGACCTGCACCAGTACCGCTGCCTGCCGTTTCTTCGCGCGCTGTTCGGGCCGGCCACGCTGGAGCCGATCCGCCTCCATGTGGATGCCAAGCGATTCCTGTGCGCGCGCGAGCCGGGCTATCTGGAGGCGCTGTCGGCAGACTCCAAGCGCAGCCTGCAGCTGCAGGGCGGCGTGTTCGACTCCGCGCAGGCCAGCGCTTTCGAGGCGCTGCCGTACGCCATGGATGCGGTGCGCCTGCGGCGTTGGGACGACACCGCCAAGCTGGCCGATGCGAAGACGCCCGACCTCGCGCACTACGCGCGACACCTGGCGCTCGCCGCGAAGCCCTTGGCCACGGCACAGCCGTGAGCGCAGGGCAAGCATCGGCCATGCAGCGCCGCCAGGCGACGCCGGAAGACATCCCCTTCCTGCTCGACCTGCGTCAGCGAACGATGAACGTCCACGTGCTGGCCTCCGGTGGCCAGGTCAGCGACGCGCATCACATGGCGCGGCTGATGCATCGCTTCGAGTGCGCCGAGATCCTGCTGCACGAAGGCGCGCCGGTGGGCCTGCTCAAGGTGTCGCGCGATCCGCACGAGTGGGTGGTCATCCAGATCCAGCTGGTCCCCGGCCACCAGGGCGGCGGCATCGGCACCGGCCTGTTGGCCGAAGTCATCGACGAGGCCGCGCGCGCCGGCGTCGACCTCACGCTCAGCGTGCTGAAGGCGAATCCGGCCAAGGCGCTGTATGAGCGCTTCGGGTTCGTCGTGGAGCGCGAGTCCGAGTTTTCCTTCGACATGCGGCGCAAGCCCTGAAAACCTGCGAGCCCGACATGCGTCCTTTCTGGATCGAACAGGCCCTCTTCAACGACGGCGACCTCGCGCCCGCTCTGCAGGGCGAACACAGCGCCGATGTCTGCATCGTCGGCGGCGGTTTCACCGGCTTGTGGACGGCCATTCAAGCCAAGCTGCAAGCGCCTGCGCTCGATATCGTCATTCTCGAAAGCGATCTTTGCGGCGCCGGTGCGAGCGGCCGCAACGGTGGTTGCCTGCTGACGTGGTCGGCCAAGTTCCTCACGCTGCGCCGGCTGTTCGGCGAAGACGAGGCGGTGCGCCTCGTCAAGGCCTCGGAGGCCGCGGTGCAGCACATCGCCGACTTCTGCGCGGCGCACGGCATCGATGCCGAACTGCGGCTGGACGGCACGCTCTACACCGCGACTTCGCAGGCGCAGATCGGCACGCTCGATCCGATGATGCAGGCGCTGGAGGCGCGCGGCATCCATTCGTACCGCACGCTGCCACCCGACGAAGTAGCTCGGCGCTCAGGCTCCGCGCGCAACCTGGCGGGCGTGTATTCGCCCATTGCTGCGACCGTGCACCCGGGCAAGCTGGTGCGGGGCCTGCGGCGCGTGGCGCTGGCCATGGGCATCCGCATCCACGAGCGCACGCCGATGCTCGACTTCGGCACCGGCCACCCGGTCGTCTTGCGAACGCCGGCCGGCAGCGTGCGCGCGAAGAAGCTGGTGCTCGCGATGAATGCATGGATGGCCAGCACCTTCCCGCAGTTCGAGCGGACCATCGCCATCGTGTCGAGCGACATGATCATCACCGAGCGATGCCCGCAGTTGCTGCAGCAGATCGGCCTGACCGACGGCGTCTCGGTGCTCGATTCGCGCACCTTCGTCTATTACTACCGCAGCACGGTCGACGGCCGCATCATGCTCGGCAAGGGCGGCAACACCTTCGCCTGGGGTGGGCGCATGGCCAAGGTGTTCGACGAGCGCTCGCCCTACGAAGCCGAGCTCACGCAGGCCCTGCATTCCTTCTTTCCGGCACTGATCAATACGCCGATCACCGCGAGCTGGAACGGTCCGTCGGACCGGTCGGTCACGGGCTTTCCGTTCTTCGGCAAGCTCGATGGCGCGCCGCACATCTACTACGGCTTCGGCTATTCGGGCAACGGCGTCGGCCCGACCTACATGGGCGGGCAGATCCTGTCGTCGCTGGTGCTCGACCAGGACAATGCGTGGACGCGCAGCCCCATCACGAACGGCCCGCTCGGCCAGTTTCCGCCGGAGCCGATGCGCTACGTGGGCTCGATCGTCGTGCGCAACGCGATCCGCCGCAAGGAGCTTGCCGAGGACCAGGACCGCCAGCCGTGGCTGGTGGACCGCATGCTGAGCAAGCTTGCGAACGCCGCGGGCAAGGCCGACAAGGCCTGACCCGCGGCGACCAGGGGATCGATCAGGCGGTTTCCGCGAGCGCGTCGGCCAGCGCGTTGACCATGCGGTCGATCTCGGCCTTCTCGGCGATGAAGGGCGGCGCGAGCTGGATCGTGTCGCCGCCGTAGCGCACGTAGAAGCCCTTCTTCCAGCAGTTCATCGCGATCTCGTACGGACGGCGTGCGGGCTCGCCCGGCAGCGCGGCGATCGTGAGGCCGGCGGCGAGGCCGAAGTTGCGGATGTCGGTGACGTGCTTGCTGCCCTTCAAGCTGTGCACCGCGTTCTCGAAGTGCGGGGCGAGCGTCTGCACGCGGCCGATCATGTCTTCCTTCTGCAGCACGTCGAGCGCGGCGATGCCCGCGGCGCAGGCCACCGGGTGCGCGCCGTAGGTGTAGCCGTGCGGGAATTCGAGCATGTAGTCGGGGCCGCCGGCTGCCATGAACGTGTCGTAGATCTCCTTGCTGGCGACCACGGCGCCCATCGGCTGCGCGCCGTTGGTGACCTGCTTGGCGATGTTCATGATGTCGGGCGTCACGCCGAAGGCTTCCGCGCCGGTGAGCGCGCCGCAGCGGCCGAAGCCGGTGATGACTTCGTCGAAGATCAGGAGGATGTTGTTGGCGGTGCAGATGTCGCGCAGGCGTTTGAGGTAGCCCTTGGGCGGGATCACCACGCCGGCCGAACCCGCGAACGGCTCCACGATCACGGCCGCGATGTTCGAGGCATCGTGCAGCGCGATCAGGTCGAGCAGGCGATCGGCCAGTTCGGCGCCGTTCTCGGCCATGCCGCGCGTGAAGGCGTTGCTCGCGAGCTGCGTGTGCGGCAGGTGGTCGGCCTCGACGCCCTGGCCGAAGAGCTTGCGGTTGGCCGCGATGCCGCCGACCGAGATGCCGCCGTAGTTGACGCCGTGATAGCCCTTTTCGCGGCCGATCAGGCGCGTCTTGCTCGCCTGGCCCTTGGTGCGCCAGTAGGCGCGCGCCATCTTGAGCGACGTGTCGGCGGCCTCGGAGCCCGAGCCGGTGAAGAACACGTAGTCCAGCCCCGCGGGCGTCAGTTCCTTGATCTTGTTGGCCAGCTCGAACGAGAGCGGGTGGCCGAACTGGAAGGCGGGCGAGTAGTCGAGCTTGGCGATCTGGCGGCTCACCGCCTCGGTGATCTCGGGGCGGCCATGGCCCAGGCCCGAGCACCACAGGCCCGAGAGGCCGTCGAAGATCTTGCGGCCGTCGTTGTCGGTGAAGTAGGCGCCCTTGCCCTCCACGATGATCCGCGGATCGGCCTTGAAGTTGCGGTTGCCGGTGTAGGGCATCCAGTGCGCTTCGAGCCAGGCGGCGTCGGTGCGCGCCGTGGGCTTCGGTTCGATGGCGGGCGTGGCGAGTGTCATGGCGCTTCCCGCATGCAAGCGGGCTCCGGGGGTGAAGGAATGCCCCGATTGTTCGCAGCGCCTTCAGTGTGGAGAATGGCGCAATATCAATGTTCACTTGACGATTCATGCAAGTAAAGGCCGAGGCCCAAAACAGTGCCCAGGGCACCCGCAACCGCGCCGTTCTGGGGCAGCTCAGCGACATGGACCTGCGCCTGCTCAAGGTGTTCAAGAGCGTGGTCGATTGCGGCGGCATGGCGGCCGCGGAGCTGGAGCTGAACATCGGCACGTCGACCGTGAGCCGCCATGTGAAAGACCTGGAGACGCGGCTGGGCCTCGTGCTGTGCCGGCGCGGCCGGGCCGGCTTTGCGCTCACTGCGGAGGGGCAGCGGGTGTACGACGAGACCTTGCGCCTGCTGGCTTCGGTCGATGCCTTTCGCGGCAGCATCGACGACATCCACAACCGCATGGGCGGGCAACTGGAGGTGGCGCTGTTCGACAAGACGGCGACCAACCCGAAGGCGCGCATCGGCGAGGCCATCGCGCGCTTCACCGCGATCGCGCCGGAGGTGGACCTCGCGGTGCACGTGGGGTCGATCAACGCGATCGAGCAGGGCGTGCTGGAGGGCAACTTCCAGATCGGCATCATCCCGGCGCACCGCAGCTCCAAGAGCCTCGTGTATGCGGATCTCTTCGACGAGACGATGCTGCTGTATTGCGGCAAGGGCCATCCGCTGTTCGACAGCGCGCACGCGAAGCTCACCTGGTCCAAGCTGGGCGAGCATCACTTCGCGGGGCTGGGCTACCACTCGCCCAACATGGAGCTGAGCCATCGCGCGCGGCTCTCGCGCAAGGCGACGGGCTTCGACCAGGAAGCGATCGCAACGCTGATTCTTTCGGGGCGCTTCCTGGGCTTTCTGCCCGACCACTACGCGCAGGTGTTCGAGCAGCGCGGGCTCATGAAGGCGGTGCTGCCGGCCCGCTTCAACTACGCGTGCCGGTTCGTGAGCCTGCTGCGGCGCTCGCCCAAGCCGTCACGGGCGGTGCTGGCGTTCCAGGCGTGCCTGGAGAAGGCGCACGCGCGCTAGTCGCCTCGTTCAGCGCTGCCCGCTCGGCAGCAGCAGGTGCCTGGCGCCGATGTGCGCCTCCATCTCGTGCATGTGCGCCTCGGCATCGACCATGTGCTCGGCCATGAGGCGGCGCACTTCCTCTGCATCTTCCTTGCGATAGGCCGCGAGCAACTGCGTGTGGTAGTCGACGTTGGTCTCGCCGAAGTGGTGATGGTCCAGCGCCTTCTTGTAGACGACGAGGTCGCGCAGCAGGTCGTTGAGGAAGCGGCACATGAACGAGAGCACCGGATTGGGGCAGCTCTCGGCCAGCATCGTGTGGAAGGCCAGTTCGGCCTCGCGCTGCATGCGCAGCTCGTCCTCGTTGGTCGGCGCGATGGTGCAGAGGCGCACGTTTTCCTCGAGCCGGTCGAACTGTTCGGGTGTGAGCCGGCCGACCACGCTCACGGCCAGCTCGGGCTCCAGGGCCTTGCGCAGCTGGTAGATGTGGTGCCCGTCCAGATGATGGAAGTGCAGGAAGTTGCGCAGCGGCTCGGAGGCGTGGTCCACCGACACCTGCTGCAGGTATGCCCCGCCGCCCGGGCCGGTGCGGATCGAGATGAGCCCGCGCACTTCCAGCGCCTTCAAGGCCTCGCGCACCGTGCTCTTCGAATAGCCGAAGAGCTCGATCAGTTCCTTCTCGTTCGGCAGGCGGTCGCCGGGCTGCTTGCGCTCGGCAACGATCCATCGCTTGACGTCTTCGACGATGACGTCCGAGAGCTTTTGCCGCTTGGGGCGGTTTTCTCCCACTTTCATTGAAACGCTCCATGCGGCAACCGCGGTGCCCTGGGGTTCATTTCACGATCGGATGGAGACGAATTCATGCGTTCAGAGCAAGGGAAAAGCAGACAGCCGCCTGTATGCAGGTATTGGACCTCGGGAAGTGCGCTGGATTTTGGCACGGTGGTTGCTAGCGGGTTTTTACCAACATATTAATCCTATTTATCCGCTTAAATTCGCCCGCAATCGCAGGCACCCCCTTCACCCACTTCCACACCACGACCGGAGAACCCCCATGCAACGCAGACAACTTCTTCAGCTGGCCGCCCTGTCGGCCGCCCCGGCTTCGCTCCTGGCGGGCCGCTCGGTCTTCGCGCAATCGGCGGACGCCATCCGCTTCGGATGTCCGGTCCCGATGTCGGGCGCCTTCGCGGCCAACGGCAAGTTCGCCGACCTGGGCATGAAACTGGCGATCGAGCAATACGGCAGCGTCCTGAAGCGCCCGCTGGCCTACACGGTGCTCGACACCGAAGGCAAGCCCGCCACCGCCGTGCGCAAGGTGCAGGAAGCCTCGCAGCAGCAGGGCGCGAAGTTCTTCGCCGGCGGCATCCTGTCGTCCGAAGCGCTTGCCATGGGCAAGGAAGCGGAGAAGGCCGGCGGCCTCTTCATCACCACCGCCGGCGCCGACGAGATCACCGGCAAGGACTGCAACCCCGCCACCTTCCGCTGGTCGGTGCCCACCTTCGGTGCGATCGAGCAGACGGTGCGCCCGCTGATCGCCTCCATGCCCAAGGCCAAGCGCTGGTACACGATCACGCCGCAGTACGTGTTCGGCGACGGCCTCCTGAGTGCCGCCAAGAACATCTTCCAGGAGAAGGGCGTCGAGCACGTGGGCAACAGCTACCACTCGCTCAACGAGAAGGAGTTCAGCGGCTACCTCACCAATGCCATGGCCGCCAAGCCCGACGTGCTGCTGCTCCTGAACTTCGGCGCGCAGTCGTCGGCCGCGTTGCGCCAGGCGGTGAGCTTCGGCATGCACAAGAACATGACGATCCTCATGGCCTGGGCCTCGGGCCTGGAGCAGTTCGATGAACTGGGCGCGGACCTGTGCGACGGCGTCTACTTCGGCGCGCAGTACTGGCACACCGCCGACACCGCGCTCAACAAGGACCTGGTCAAGCGCACGGCGGACAAGCTCAAGATCGTGCCCAACTACAGCCTCGCAGGCTCGTACATCTGCACCAAGATCCTGATCGACGGCATCGTCAAGGCCGGGACGGTCGACCAGAAGGCCGTCATCGCCGCGCTCGAAGGCATGAAGTTCGACGGGCTCACGGGCACCGAGGAAATCCGCAAGGCCGACCACCAGGTCATCAAGGACTACTACCTGCTCAAGGGCAAGGCGAAGTCGAAGATGAAAGACGCGGCGGACTACGTAGATGTCGTGAGTTCCGGCAAGTCGTTCCTGCCCATCGACAAGACCGGCTGCAAGCTGGCCTGACCCAAGTGCACCCGCACCGCCTGGGCACTGCCTACCCACCGTTCGGGCTGAGCTTGTCGAAGCCTTTCACGCCGCGCCCGGCCCTTCGACAGGCTCAGGGCGAACGGGGTGGGGGATGCGCTTGCCCGTACTCCGGCCTTTTTGCGGTCCGCCCATCCACTGAATCTCCATGACCGTCTACCTGCTCCAGACCATCAACGGAATCGGCATCGGCATGCTGTATTTCCTGCTGGCCGTTGGCCTGTCCATCGTGTTCGGCCTGCTGCGCTTCGTGAATTTCGCGCACGGCGCGTTCTACCTGCTGGGCGCGTACCTCTGCTACCAGGCGATGCAGTGGGGCCTGAACTTCTGGGCCGCGCTGGTGCTGGTGCCGCTGTTCGTCGGGGCGCTCGGCTGGCTCGCCGAGAAACTGCTGCTGCGCCGCGTGTACGCCAAGCCGCACGAGTTCCACATCCTCGTGACCGTGGGCCTCGCGCTCGCGGTGCAGGAGATCGTCATCGTGTTCTGGGGCCCGCTGGGCAACAGCGTGGCCACACCCGACCTGCTGCAGGGCGTGGTGATGTGGGGCGACTTCGTCTATCCGAAGTACCGGCTCTTCGTGATCGGCTTCACTGCCGTGCTCGCGGTGCTGCTGTGGTGGGTGCTAGAGGGCACGCGCCTCGGCAGCGCAGTGCGCGCGGGGAGCGAGTCGACCGAGATGGTCTCGCTGCTGGGCATCAACGTGTTCCGCGTGTTCAGCCTGGTGTTCGCACTGGGTGCGGCCACGGCGGCCATCGCCGGCGTGCTGGCCGCGCCGATCCGCGGCGCGGAGCCCTTCATGGGCGTGGAGGCGCTCGGCGTCGCCTTCGTGGTGGTGGTGATCGGGGGGCTCGGCAGCTTCGGCGGTGCATTGGTCGGGGGCCTCCTGATCGGCATCGTGCAGAGCCTCATGAGCACCATCTGGCCGCCCGGTGCGAGCCTGATGATCTACATCGCGATGGCGGCCGTGCTGCTCTTGCGCCCGCATGGCCTGCTCGGCCGCAAAGGATGATGGCCATGCCGAGAAAATACACATTCCTGCTGGCGCTGATCGTCACGCTCGCGCTGCCCCTGCTGATGCGCTCGGGCTCGCTCGCGAGCGAAGTGCTGATCTACGCGCTGGCCGCGCTGGGCTGCAACCTGCTGCTGGGCTACACGGGGCTCCTGTCGTTCGGGCAGGGGATCTTCTTCGGCCTCGGCAGCTACACCATCGCGATCCTGCTCACGCGGCTTTCGCTGCCGATGCCGCTCGCGCTGCTCGCCGCCGTCGCCATGGGCGCGCTGGGCGCGGCGGTGGTCGGCTGGGTCGCCATCCGCCAGCGCGGCACGTACTTCGTGATGCTCACGCTGGCCTTCGCGCAGATGTTCTATTTCGTGGCGTACACCGCCTCGGGCCTCACGGGCGGCGACAACGGCCTGCTCGACGTGCCGCGCCCGGCGTTCATGGACACGCCCTGGAAGTACTACGCGTTCGTCGCCGTCATGTTCCTCATCGCGTTCGCGCTGCTGCTCAAGGTGACCGATTCGGTATTCGGCCGCACGCTGCTGGCCATTCGCGACAACGAGGACCGCGCCGCCGCCGTGGGCTACGACCTCAAGCGCTTCAAGCTGCTGGCCTTCGTGATCTCGGGCGCCGTCACGGGTCTGGCAGGCGGGCTGCACGCGATGATGACCGGCATCGCGCCGCTGTCGAATGCCGAGTACCACACGAGCGAGATGATCCTGGTCATCACCGTGATCGGCGGCACCGGCAACCTCTTCGCCTCGGTGCTGGGCTCGGCCTTCTACGTGCTGCTGGCCGACTGGCTCTCCACGCTCTGGCCGCGATGGCTGCTGCTGCTCGGGCTCCTGCTGATCGGCGTGAGCATCGGCATGCAGCGCGGGCTCTGGGGGCTGGGCGAGGCCGCCTGGCGGCGCGTGTTCCGCAAGACGCCGTCGGGAGCCAAGGCGCCCGCGGCGCAGGGAGAAAAAGCATGACGCAACCCGTTCTCATCGAAGCCATCGGCGTCACCAAGCACTACGGCAAGTTCGCCGCGCTCGGCGGCGTGGACCTGAAGATCAAGCGCAACACGGTGCACTCGGTGATCGGCCCGAACGGCGCGGGCAAGACCACGCTGTTCCACATGCTCACGGGCACCGGCACCACCACGGGCGGGCGCATCCTGTTCGACGGCCACGACGTGACGCATGAGCCCGACCACAAGCGCGTGCAGCGCGGCATGGCGCGCTCGTTCCAGGTCACGAGCCTGTTCCCGAGCCTCTCGGTGCGCGAGAACCTGCGCGTTGCGGCGCAAGGCATCGCGCCGCGCCAGGCAATGAACTGTTGGCGCGCGCCGGTGGGCGACCGCGCATGTGCCGAGACCGTGGCCGAGGTGCTCGCGCGCGTCGGCCTCGAGCGGCTGGCCGACACGCCCGCGAGCGTGCTCTCGCACGGCCAGCAGCGCCGGCTCGAAGTGGGCATGGCGCTGGCCGCGAAGCCCAAGGCGATCTTTCTGGACGAGCCCACCTCGGGCATGGGCATCGACGACCTGGACGACATGAAGCACCTCATCCGCAGCCTGCGCGATGCGCACACGGTCGTGCTCATCGAACACAACATGAACATCGTGATGGACATCTCCGACACCGTGACCGTGATGCAGCTGGGCCGCGTGCTGGCCGAAGGGCTGCCGGGCGACATCCGCTCCGACGCGCGCGTGCGCTCGGCCTACCTGGGCAACATGATCACCGGGGGCAAGGCATGAGCGCCGCACCGGGCCGCCCCGGGCAAGCCCGCACCGCAGTGCGAAGCGCGGAGGTACATCCATGAGCGGGGCGAACATCCTCGAAGTCGAAGCGCTCCACGCGCATTACGGCAAGAGCCATGTGCTGCAGGGCGTGTCGATGACGGTGGGCGAGGCCGAACTCGTCACGCTGCTGGGCCGCAACGGTGCGGGCAAGTCGACCACGCTCAAGAGCATTGCCGGCGCGCTCACGCCGACGAAAGGACGCGTGCGTTTCCAGGGCGTGGACGTGGCGGGCCTGCCGGCCCACCGCATCGCGACGCGCGGCGTGTGCCTGGTCCCCGAGCACCGCGGCATCTTCAAGCTGCTGACGGTCGAGGAGAACCTGCTGCTCGGCCAGCGGCGCGATTCGCCCTGGCAGCTCGAAGACATCTACCGCATCTTTCCGCGCCTGAAGGAGCGGCGCCGCAACGGCGGCGGGCAGCTCTCGGGCGGCGAGCAGCAAATGCTGGCCATCGGCCGCGCACTCATGAACCACCCGCGCCTCCTGATACTGGACGAGCCCGTCGAAGGCCTCGCGCCGGTGATCGTCGAGGAAATCGTTGCGCAGCTCAAGACCATCAAGGCCGCGGGCGTCGCGATCCTGCTCGTCGAGCAGAACCTGGAGGTGTGCGTGCAGCTCGCCGACCGCCACTACATCGTGGAGCAGGGCGTGATCGTGCACGAGGCGGGCAACGCCGCCTTCATGGCCGACCACGAAGTGAAAGACCGCTACCTCGGCGTCGGCCTCGCCTGACCCGCGCGCGCCTTGAACACCTCAACTCGAAAAATCATGACAACAACCATCGACACCTCTTCTCCACCCGACGTGCGCGCCCTGCGCATCGACGGCCAGCGACTCTGGGATTCGCTGATGCAGCTGGCCCAGGTCGGCGCCACCGAGAAGGGCGGCGTGTGCCGCCTCGCATTGACCGACCTCGACCGCCAAGGCCGCGACCTCTTCTCGCGCTGGGCGCGCGAAGCCGGCTGCGAAGTGCGGGTGGACGCCATCGGCAACATCTTTGCGCGGCGTGCGGGCCGCAACAATGCGCTGCCGCCCGTCACCACCGGCAGCCACATCGACACGCAGCCCACCGGCGGCAAGTTCGACGGCAACTACGGCGTGCTCGCGGGGCTGGAAGTGATCCGTGCGCTCAACGACGCGAAGATCGTGACCGAGGCCCCGCTCGAAGTGGCGGTGTGGACCAACGAGGAAGGCTCGCGCTTCGTGCCGGTGATGATGGGCTCGGGCGTGTTCGTCGATGCCTTCACGCTGGAGCACGCGCTCAAGCAATGCGACACCGAGGGCGTGAGCGTGGCGCAGGCACTCGATGCGATCGGCTACGCCGGCAAGGTGCAGGCCTCGGCCGCGGCATCGCCCGTGGGTGCGTACTTCGAGGCCCACATCGAACAGGGCCCGGTGCTCGAAGCCAACGAACGCGTGATCGGCGTGGTCGAGGGCGCCCTCGGCCAGCGCTGGTACGACGTGGTGGTGCAGGGTATGGAAGCGCATGCCGGACCCACGCCCATGGAGCTGCGCAAGGACGCGCTGCTCGCGGCCTCCGAACTCGTGATCGAGGTGAACCGCATCGCGCTCGCGCATGCGCCGCATGCGCGCGGCACGGTCGGCTGGATCGACAACTACCCGAACTCGCGCAACGTGATTCCCGGCCGCGTGAAGCTCAGCGTCGACCTGCGCGCGGCGGACGACGTGGTGCTGCTGGCCATGGACGCGGCGCTGAAGGAAGCCGTGCATCGCCTGGCCGGCGGCGGCAAGGTCCAGGCGTCGGTGGAGCAGGTCGTCTACTTCCCGCCCCAGCCCTTCACGCCCACGCTGGTCTCGGCGGTTCGCGAGGCCGCAGAGGCGCAGGGCCTCACCTGGATGAACGTGATCAGCGGCGCGGGCCACGATGCGGTGTACCTCGCCCGCGTGTGCCCCACGGCGATGATCTTCGTGCCGTGCCTGGACGGCATCAGCCACAACGAGATCGAGGACGCCGAGCCCGCGCACCTGGAGGCCGGCTGCAACGTGCTGCTGCAGGCGATGGTGCAGAGCGCGGGAGTGGCCGCATGAAAGTTCTCGTCGCGCGTCTCAACCACGAGACCAACACCTTCTCGCCGGTGCCCACGCCGCTCGCGGCCTTCGGGCCCGACGGTCCGACCTTCGGCGAGGCGGCCTACAGGGACAACAAGGGCATGCGCACCGCCATGTCGGCCTTCATCGACCTGGCCGAAGCGGCCGGTGCGACGCTGATCACGCCGGTGTCGGCCTCGGCCAACCCGAGCGGGCCGGTCGATGCGGCCGCCTACACCACGCTCACGCAATGCATCGTCGATGCGGCGCCGGGCTGCGACGCGATCCTGCTCGACCTGCACGGCGCGATGGTGGCAGAGAACAGCGTCGACGGCGAAGGCGACCTGCTGGTGCGGCTGCGTGCAGCGGCGCCCGGCGTGCCCATCGGCGTCGCGCTCGACCTGCATGCGAACGTGACGCCCGCGATGGTCGGCAATGCCGATGTGATCGTCGGCTTCAAGACCTATCCGCACATCGACATGTACGAGACCGGCGAGCATGCGGGCCGCCTCCTGTTCGACCTGCTCGCGGGCCGCAGCAAGCCCGCGCTGCGCTGGCACCCGCTGCCGCTGATGGCGCACACGCTGCGCAGCGCCTCGTTCACCGGCGCGATGCAGCGGGCGATCGACGCGGCGCGCGCGGCCGAGGCATCGGAGTCGCTCGCGGTGTCGATCTTCGCGGGCTTCTCGCTGTCGGACATCGAGGCGCCCTGCATGAGCGTGGTGGTGATCGATGCGGAGTCGCCCGAGCGCGCGCAGGCCACGGCCGACCGCATCGGCGCGCAGATGTGGGCCGAGCGCGAAGCCTTCATCTACCGCAGCGAGCCGCTGGCCGAATCGGTGGCGCGCGCCAAGGCGATTGCCGAGGGTGCGACACGCCCGGTGCTGCTGCTGGACCACGGCGACAACTGCATGTCGGGCGGCAGCTGCGACACGATGGACGTGCTTCAGGAAGCGCTCGCGCAGGGGTTGCACGGCATTGGCGTCGGCCCGCTGTGCGACCCCGAGGCGGTGGCCCAACTCATTGCAGCCGGCGAGGGCGCCGAAGTGACGGTCGCGCTCGGCAACAAGGTCTCGCTCGCAGGCATCGGCCTTGCGAAGACGCCGGTGCGCCTCACGGGCACGGTGCGCGTCGTCAGCAACGGCGAGTACGTGATCACCGGCCCCACCTACACCGGCCAGCGCAGCAGCATGGGCCGCACGGTGCTGTTCGACATCGGCGCGGCGCGCATCGTGGTGACCGAGCGCACGCAGGAGCCGTGGGACATCGGCGTCTTCGAATGCGCGGGGCTCGATCCGCGCAATGAACGCTTTCTTCTGCTCAAGTCGCGCATGTATTGCCGGCCGGTGTTCGAGCCGCTCTCCGCGGCGCTGGTGGAGTGCGACAGCCCCGGTGTCACCAGTTCGGATTACAGCCTGTTCCCTTTCGGCAAGGTGCGTCGCCCGGTCTTTCCGCTGGATGCGATATAGGGCGATCTCAAGGCGGAAATCTCACTACCATCGCTGCGCTGAAACAAGGAAATTCACGTGAAGCGATCCCTTCTGATTCCCGCCGCACTGCTGGCCCTGGCGTCCGTCGTGCCGGCCGAGGCGCAGACCCTGAACTGCAACCGCGACTTCGCGCAGAAGGGGGACTCCAAGTTCACCATCCTGCAGAAGTGCGGCGAGCCGGTGTTCAAGGACAGCTTCTGCGCCAAGCCCGACGGCAACCGGCCCGAGGTGATCGTGAACCCGCCGTCGTCGTCCTCGGGCGGCGGGCAGACCGTGATCGTCAACAACAACCGCTGCGACCAGGCCGAGGAGTGGACCTACCGCCCCGGCTCGGGACAGTTCGAGACGATGCTGCTGTTTCGTGACGGCGCGCTCGCGAGCATCCGCTACGGCAGCCGCATCCCATGACCTCCCACGTCATCGACGCCTGACAAGCGCGGCGCGACCATTCCTTCACCCCGCGATGTTGCGGGTCGAACCCTCGAAAAGGAATGGTCATCATGAACACCGCCGCACACGACGCCGCCACGATCGCCCAACGCTACATCGCCGTCTGGAACGAAACCGACGACGCGCGCCGCGCCGCGCTCATCGAGGCCGGCTGGACCGCCGATGCGCACTATGTCGATCCCATCGCCCAGGCCAATGGCCACGCGCAGATCAGCGCGCTGGTCGGTGCGGTCCATCAGCGCTACCCGGGCTTTCGCTTCAACCTGTTCGGCAAGGCCGAGGCGCACGGCGACAACCTGCGCTTTTCTTGGACGCTCGGCCCGAGCGGTGCGGAGGACCTGATCCAGGGCACCGACTTCGCGCAGCTCGATGCAGGAAAGCTGCGGTCGGTGACCGGCTTCCTCGACAAGGTGCCGGTCGGCGCCTGAACGAAAGCTGAACGGCGCGCGTTCAGTCCGGCGTGCCGGCAGGCCGGCCGCGCCAGAGCTTGCGATACACCGTCGCGCGGCTGATGCCCAGCGCGCGCGCCGCCTCCGCCACGTTGCCGCGCGCATCGGCCACGGCCTTGCGGATCAGCGCGGTTTCCACGTCGCGCAGGCGCGGACGCGCATCGGGCACCGCCCCGGCCGCGCTGCTGCCGCCGCGCTGGGGGCGCACCTGCACCCGCAGCCCCGACCAGAGGGGCACCTCGAGCGCCGCGTCGCCGCGCCGGGCGGCATCGAACATCATGTGCAGCGGGAGTGCGAAGAGGTCGTTGAAATGCAGGGCGTGCTGGCCATGCGACAGCGGCTGGTGCAGCATCTGCCGCGCGGTGGCGTTGGCGCCGGTGACGTTGCCGCTGGCGTCGATGCAGACCAAGCCTTCGGTGGCCTCGTTGGCCGGGTGGCCGGGCCAGGCCAGGTGCAGCCGCAGTTCGCAGGGCTCCTGCATGACCAGCATGTTCTCGATGCTGCGTGCCGACAGGGCGGCCAGGTGGCGCAGCTCGGGGCGCTCCACCGCCTGCACGCCGCTCAGGTCGAGCATGCCGATGCAGTCGCCACGGGGACCGAAGAGCGGTGCGCCGGCGCAGCTGTAGACGCTGGTGTCGTCGAAGAAGTGCTCGCCGCGGTGCAGCCACACCGATTCCTGTTCGGCCAGCGCGGTGCTGATGGCGGAGGTGCCGATCGCGCGCTCCGAAAGATCGACCCCGACCCGGCCGATGTCCCGCGCATAGCGGCAGGCGGTGTCGGTACCGTCGGGCAGCGCGCCCACGTCGATCACGATGCCGGCGGCGTCCGTCAGGACCGCGAAATAGCGTGTGTCGGCAATGGCGCGGGACAGCCGGGCGATCACCGGCCGGGCCGCCGCGACCAGCGCCCGGTTGCGCTCGGCCAGCTCGCGCACGGCCGACGGGCTCACCGGATCGAAGGCCACCCGCTGCTGCGGGCGGTGGCCGGCCTCGATGCAGCGCTGCCATGAACGGGTGATCCAGGGGTCGATGCGCACGCCGCTGCGGGCGCCCGGCCCATCGCCGTGGAGCAGTTCGCGCCGGGCTTGGGCAATGGCCAGGGAACGCTCGGGCGGGGGCGAAACGAGAGAGGCGTTCATCGTGTGGGTTCGCGCGGGTGGGGCGGCTTTTCCGGCTTACCGGGGGGCAAGCTGTTTCATTTTGAGAATTTCGCGGGCACTGCGCAAGTGTCAAGGGTTTTGCCTAGGATAGTGCGAAAGGTGGGCATCCAAGATGCCTTTTGCACCACCAGCCATCACCTTTCACGGAGACAGCCACATGCAGGTAGCTTTCAAGGTCAACGGCCGCCCGGTCACTGTCGACGCACCGCCAAATACCTTTCTCGTGCACGCGATCCGCGAGCACCTCCACCTCACCGGAACCCACGTCGGCTGCGACACCGCCCAGTGCGGCGCCTGCACCGTTCACGTGAACGGCCGGGCCGTCAAGTCGTGCAACGTGCTGGTCGCCCAGGCGGCCGGGGCCGACATCACCACCATCGAGGGCATCGCCGAAGCCGACGGCACCATGCACCCGATGCAGGCGGCCTTCAAGGAGTGCCACGGCCTGCAGTGCGGTTTCTGCACCCCCGGCATGGTCATGAGCGCCATCGACCTGTGCACCCACCACCCCAAGTCGAGCGAATCGGAAATCCGCGAGCTGCTCGACGGCAACCTGTGCCGCTGCACCGGCTACCAGAACATCGTGAAGGCCGTGAAGATGGGCGGCGAGGCCATGGCCTCCGGCACCCCGGTCAAAGCAACCGTCACGGCGTGAGGGGAACCACATCATGGGTGCTTCCGACTTCTCGAACCTGCCCCATATCGGTGAAGCCCTGCGGCGCAAGGAAGACTACCGCTTCCTGACCGGCGCCGGCAACTACACCGACGACATCACGCTGGCCAACCAGAGCCATGCGGTCTTCGTGCGCTCGCCGCACGCTCATGCCGCGATCAAGTCGATCGACATCGCGGAGGCGCTCAAGATGCCCGGCGTGGTCGGCATCTTCAGCGGCAAGGACATCGAGGGAAAGATGGGCGGCCTGCCCTGCGGCTGGCTCATCAACAACCCCGACGGCACCCCGATGAAGGAGCCGATGCACCCGATCCTTGCGATCAAGAAGGTGCGCTACGTGGGCGACCACGTGGCCATGGTGGTGGCCGAGACGGTCGAGCAGGCCAAGAACGCGGCCGAAGCCGTGGTGGTCGACTACGACGTGCTGCCCGCCCTGGTGAGCGTGGCCGACGCCGCGAAGAAGACCGGCAGCACCACGCTGCACGACGAGGCGCCCGACAACCAGTGCTACAAGTGGGTGCTCGGCGACAAGGCGGCGGTCGACAACGTGTTCACCACGGCCGCGCACATCACCAGGCTCGATCTGGTCAACAACCGGCTGATTCCCAACCCGATCGAGCCGCGCGTGGCCATCGGCAGCTACAGCCGCGGCACCGACGACTACACGCTGTACGTATCGAACCAGAATCCGCACGTCGAGCGCCTGCTGATGACGGCCTTCGTGCTGGGCCTGCCCGAGCACAAGGTGCGCGTGATCGCGCCCGACGTGGGCGGCGGCTTCGGCTCCAAGATCTTCCTGTACGCCGAGGACGTGTGCCTCACCTGGGCCGCCAAGCAGCTCAACCGCAACATCAAATGGACGGCGGAGCGCTCGGAGTGCTTCCTGTCCGATGCGCACGGCCGTGACCATGTGAGCCACGCCGAGATGGCGATGGACAAGGACGGCAAGTTCCTCGCGATGCGCGTGCACACCGACGCCAACCTCGGTGCATACCTCTCGACCTTCTCGACCGCGGTACCCACCATCCTCTACGCCACGCTGCTCGCGGGCCAGTACACGACGCCGCAGATCTACGTGGAGGTCGATGCCTGGTTCACCAACACCGCGCCGGTCGATGCCTACCGCGGCGCGGGGCGGCCCGAGGCCACCTACCTGCTGGAGCGCCTTGTGTCTCGCTGCGCCTGGGAAATGAATCTGGGCCAGGACGAGATCCGCAAGCGCAACTTCATCACCACCTTTCCCTACCAGACGCCCGTGGCGCTGCAGTACGACACCGGCGACTTCCATGCATGCATGGACAAGGCCCGCGTGCTCGCAGACGTCGAAGGCTATGCCCAGCGCAAGTCGGCCACCGAGGCCAAGGGCAAGCTGCGCGGCATCGGCTACTCCAGCTACATCGAGGCCTGCGGCATCGCGCCGTCGAACATCGCGGGCGCACTCGGCGCGCGGGCGGGCTTGTTCGAGTGCGGCGAGATCCGCGTGCACCCGACCGGCAGCGTGACGGTGTTCACCGGCTCGCACAGCCACGGACAGGGCCACGAAACCACCTTTGCGCAGGTCGTTGCGGCGCGCCTGGGCATTCCGGTGGACAACGTCGACGTGGTGCACGGCGACACCGGCCGCGTGCCCTTCGGCATGGGTACCTACGGTTCGCGCTCCATCTCGGTGGGCGGCGCCGCCATCATGAAGGCGCTCGACAAGATCGAGACCAAGGCCAAGAAGATCGCCGCGCACCTGATGGAGGCGAGCGATGCCGACATAGAGTTCGCCAACGGCGAATTCACGGTCAAGGGCACCGACAAGAAGATCCCGTTCGGCCAGGTGGCACTCACGGCCTACGTGCCGCACAACTACCCGCTCGACAAGCTCGAGCCCGGCCTGAACGAAACCGCCTTCTACGACCCGACCAACTTCACCTTCCCGGGCGGCACCTACATCTGCGAAGTCGAGATCGACAAGCAGACCGGCGAAGTGAGGGTCGACCGCTTCACCGCGGTGGACGACTTCGGCACCATCATCAACCCGATGATCGTCGAGGGCCAGGTGCACGGCGGGCTGGTGCAGGGCATCGGCCAGGCGCTCCTGGAGAACTGCGTCTACGACAACGAGACGGGCCAGCTGCTCACCGGCAGCTTCATGGACTACGCCATGCCAAGAGCGGGCGACTTTCCCCAGTTCAAGCTCGACACCGTGTGCACCCCGTGCACGCACAACCCCCTGGGCACCAAGGGCTGCGGCGAGGCGGGGGCCATCGGCTCGCCGCCGGCCGTGATCAACGCGGTGCTCGACGCACTGGCGCCGTTGGGCGTCAAGGATTTCGACATGCCCGCTTCGCCCAGCCGCGTCTGGGAAGCCATGCAGAAGGGCGGCACGCCAGAGGACGTGCAGGCGCCCTCGCTCGCCGCCAGCACCCAAGGCCGTCCCGCTCCATAACAACTCAGAAGGACCCACACACCATGTACGCCTTCACACTCGAACGGCCAGCCACCGTGGCCGATGCGGCCAAACTCATTGCCGCGGGCGCCAAGCCGCTCGCCGGCGGCCAGACCCTCCTTGCCTCCATGAAGCTGCGGCTCTCCGCGCCCGAGCAGCTGGTGGACCTGGGGGGCATCAAGGAACTTTCCGGCATCAAGAAGGATGGCGGCACGCTCACCATCGGCGCGATGTCGCGACACCTGGACGTGGCGAACAACGCCGACGTGAAAGCCGCTTTCCCCGCGCTGGCCGACCTGGCCTCGCGCATCGGCGACCGGCAGGTGCGCGCGATGGGCACCATCGGCGGCTCGGTGGCCAACAACGATCCGGCCGCCTGCTATCCGAGCGCGGTGCTGGGTTCCGGGGCCACCGTCGTCACCTCCAAGCGCGAGATCGCGGCCGACGATTTCTTCCAGGGCCTGTTCACCACGGCGCTGGAAGAAGACGAGCTGATCACCGCGATCCGCTTTCCCATTCCCCAGCGCGCCGTTTACGAGAAGCTGCGCCAGAAAGCCTCGCACTTTCCGCTCGTGGGCATCTTCGTCGCGCAGTACGACAGCGGCGTGCGCGTGGCCGTCACCGGCGCGGGCAACGGCGTGTTTCGTCATGCGGGGCTCGAGGACGCGCTCAACAAGAGCTTCACCGCGGCAGCCGCCGCGGCCGTGAAGATCGATGCAAGCGAACTAAACAGCGACCTGCACGCATCGGCCGCCTATCGCGCCAACCTCATCAGCGTGCTCACGCAACGTGCCGTGACCAAGGCGCTGGGCTGAAGCCGCAAGCCGCCTCACGGAAGGTGCAGGAAGGCGCGACCCGTCGCGTCTTCCGCTACCCTTTGCCATGATCTTCCCGACCATCGACTCCCTCTCCGAAGGCTTGATGCAGGCCGGCTATTTCGCCGACCGCCGGCTGGCGACCGCCGTGTTCCTCGCGCTCAAGCTGCAGCGGCCGCTGCTGCTCGAAGGCGAGCCGGGCGTCGGCAAGACCGAGCTGGCCAAGGCGCTGTCGAAGGCATTGAGCCGCGAGCTGCTGCGCCTGCAGTGCTACGACGGCCTGGAGCAGCGCGAAGCGCTCTACGAATGGAACTACGCCGCGCAACTGCTGCACATGCGCGCGGCCGAGGCCACGGGCGCCGCGCGCGACGTGGAAGCCGAGGTCTACCAGCCGCACTACCTGATCCGCCGCCCGCTGCTGCAGGCGCTGCAGACGCCCGCGCCTGGCGCGGTGCTGCTGATCGACGAAGTGGATCGCGCCGACGAGCCCTTCGAGGCCTTCCTGCTCGAATACCTGGGCGAGTACCAGGTGAGCATTCCCGAACTCGGCACGGTGCGCGCGGTCGTGCCGCCGGTCACCATCCTTACGAGCAACCGCACGCGCGAGCTCAACGATGCGGTCAAGCGCCGCTGCCTCTATCACTGGCTCGACTACCCCGAGCGCGAACGCGAACTGGCGATCGTGAGGGCCCAGGTGCCGGAGGCGGGCGAAAAACTCTCTGCGCAGGTGGCCGCCTTCGTGGCCCGGCTGCGCGATGCGCCCTTCGTCAACGCCTTCCAGCGCGCGCCCGGCATCGCCGAGAGCGTCGAATGGGCGAGGGCGCTCATCGCACTCGACACCGTGGAGCTCGACCCCGAAGTGGTGGTCGACACCGCCGGCATCCTGTTCAAGCAGCGCGACGACGTGGCGGCGCTCACGCGCGAACTCGCGTCGGACCTGCTCAAGCCCGAGGAGCCGGTCGCGCCCTGAGCGCGGCCGAAGTTCGAGGCGGCTCCGCATGGCCGGCATCCAGCAACTGGGCGACGTCCGCAGCGGCAAGCTCGCCGGCAACATCACGGCCTTCGGTCGCGCGCTGCGCCGGGCCGGCGTACGCACCGATGCGATGCGCATCGCGCTGGCCGCCGAAGCGGTCACGCTTGTGGGCGTGGAAGACAAGCTGGACCTGAGCGCCGCGATGGAAGCGGTGATGGTCAGCCGCGAGCAAGACCGCATGGTGTTCCGCGAACTCTTCGATGCATGGTTCCGCGACCCTGAGCTCGCCAACAAGCTGCTCGCGCAGATGCTGCCGAGCGCCGAAGGCAAGGCCGAGCCCTCCAAGCGACGGCCGCGCGTGCGCGAGGCGCTGACGGCGCCGCGCGATCCGGCCAAGCCGGCGGTGGCCGCCAAGCCCGACAAGGAAATCGAGTTCGATGCCGCCATGACGTCGAGCGACCGGCAGCGCCTGCAGCACGCCGACTTCAATGCGCTCGGCGCCTCCGAATACCGGTTGGTCGAGCGGCTCGCGCGCGATGTGACGCTGCCGATTCCCTCGTTGCCATCGCGCCGTTTGCGCGTGGCGGGCGACGCGGGCCGGCAGCATGCGCGCATGCACTGGCCCGGCGTGCTGCAAGAGGCGGCGCGCACGGGCGGCGAGATCCTGCGGCTGCCGCGCCTCGCACGGCGGGAGCAACCCTTGCCGCTCCTGGTGCTGGTGGACGTGTCGGGCTCGATGGAGCGCTATGCGCGCCTCCTGCTTGCGTTTCTTCATGCGTCCACCCGCCGGGCCGGGCGCCGTGACGTGTTCGCCTTCGGCACCCGCCTGACCGACCTCACGCCGGCCTTCCGCTTGGCAGACACCGACGCGATGCTTGGCGCTGCAAGCATGGCCATCGACGATTTCGCGGGCGGCACGCGGCTGGGCAGTTCGCTGGCCGAACTGCGGCATGCGCATGCGCGGCGCCTCACCGGCCGCCGCACGCTGGTGCTGGTCATCAGCGACGGCCTGGACACCGGCGAGCCCGCGGTGCTGGAGAAAGAACTGCTCTGGCTCAAGCGCCACTCCCGCCGGCTGCTGTGGCTCAACCCGCTGCTGCGCTTCGAGGGCTACGCCCCTCTGGCGCGTGGGGCCACCGTGCTGCACCGCCATGCGGACGCGATGCTCGCGGTCCACAATCTCAGTGCCCTCGAACAACTTGCCACGAGCCTCGCCGCCCTCATGCGGTCCGGCCGCTAGGGCCCACGGACGACAACAAGGAAGACCCACCATGGAAATGCTCGGAAACCGCCGCCTCGGCGTCACGCAACAACAGGCCTGGGAAGCGCTCAACGACCCCGAGACGCTCAAGAAGTGCATTCCCGGCTGCGACAAGTTCGAGCTCACCGGCGACAACCAGTACAGCGTGGCGCTCGCGCTGAAGATCGGCCCGGTGTCGGCCAAGTTCAGCGGCAAGGTGGTGCTGTCGGACATCGTGGCGCCCGACGGCTACAAGCTCACCTTCGAGGGGCAGGGCGGCGTGGCGGGGTTCGCCAAGGGCTCGTCGAGCGTGACGCTGCGGCCGTTGGCGGCCGCCGCGCCGGCGGTTGCGGAGGCCCCGGCCGAGGTCGCACCAGCGGCAACGCCTGAAGCCGTGCCCGCCGAAGCCGCGCCTGCGACGGCCGGCTGCGAACTCGACTACACCGTGCAGGCGCAGGTCGGCGGCAAGATCGCCCAACTGGGCCAGCGCCTGATCGACGGCGCGGCCAAGTCCACGGCCGACGACTTCTTCAAGCGCTTCGACGCCGAGATGCAGAGCCGCTACGGCCCGCCGCCCGCCGCCGCTGCAGAAACGGCCGAGGCACCTGCCGAAAAGGCCGGCGTCATGTCCGGCCTCATGAAGAAGATGGGCCTGGGCAAGAAGGACGAAAAAGACGCGTCCGCCGCTCCGGGCGGCGAGACGAACTGAAGACGGCAACGCCATGGAAAACCTCGACGTCATGGTGCTGCGCACGCTGCGCGACTGGCGGCAGGCCGGCAAGCGCGCGCTGCTGACCACGGTGGTGCGCACCTGGGGCTCGTCGCCGCGGCCGGTCGGATCGATCATGGCGCTGGCGAACGACGGTGCGGTGGTCGGTTCGGTCTCGGGCGGCTGCATCGAGGACGACCTGATCGCGCGCTACAGCCACGCGCATGGCAACGGCGAAGACGTGCCCCCGGGCACGCCGCCCGCGCTCGTGAAGTACGGCATCACGGCCGACGAGGCGCACCGCTTCGGCCTGCCCTGCGGCGGCACGCTCGAACTGCTGCTCGAATACGACCCCGATGCCGCGTCGCTCGACACGCTCGTGGCCGAACTCGAAAAAGGCCGGCTCATGCAGCGCACGGTGACGCTCGCCACCGGCGCGGTGAAGCTCGCCGAAGCGACCGCACCCGACGAGCTCAAGGTGGACGACGCCGAGCTCACCAACACCTTCGGCCCCGAGTACCGCATGCTCTTGATCGGTGCCGGCCAGCTGGCCGAGTACCTCGCCACCATGGCCAAGTTCAGCGGCTTCGCGGTCACGCTGTGCGATCCGCGCGCCGAGTACCGCACCGCATGGTCGCTGCCGGGCGTCCACATCACCACCGAGATGCCCGACGACGCGGTGCTGGCCTTCAGGCCCGACCGCCGCAGTTGCGTGGTCGCGCTCACGCACGATCCCAAGCTGGACGACCTCGCGTTGCTCGAAGCGCTGCAGACCGAGGCTTTCTACGTGGGCGCCATCGGCTCGCGGCGCAATGCCGAGGCGCGGCGCGACCGCATGATCGAGCACTTCGACCAGACGACCGAATCGCTCGCGCGGCTGCGCGGGCCGATCGGCATCTACATCGGCAGCAAGACGCCGCCCGAGATCGCGGTGAGCGTGATGGCGGAAATTCTTGCGGTAAAGAACGCAGTCACATTGCCGCGCGAAGTGGAAGTGGCGCGCGCCAAGGGCATGCAGCAGCTCGCGATGAGCTGAGGGCCGGCGGCACGCTGGCTTTTCAGCCCGACTTTGCCTGCGGCGGCACGTTGCCGCCCTTTTGCCGCTCGCGAAAAAGCGCCGCGCGCATCAGGAAGATGGTGGTGATCGGCGCGGTGAGTGCGATGAACAGCACGATCAGCACGGCGTGCAGGAACAGGCTGTAACCCTGCACCGAGAAGTAGACGATGGTGGCGATCGTCATGCACCACACGCCCACCGTCGCGCCCAGCGTGGGCGCGTGGATGCGTCGGAAGAAGGTGGGCAGCCGCACGAGGCCGAAGGAGCCGATCGCCGCGAAGGCTGCGCCCAGCACTGCAAATACGGCAGTCACGATCTCGGCCCACAGCGGCAAGGGCCCGACGATGAAATCCGTCATTCGATCACCTCCCCGCGCAGCAGGAACTTGGCCATCGCCGTCGAGCCCACGAAGCCGAAGATCGCCACCAGCAACGCGGCCTCGAAGTACACGTTGCTCGCGTAGTTGATGCCCAGCACCAGCATCATCAGCATGCCGTTGACGTAGAGGCAGTCGAGCGCCATCACGCGGTCTTGCGCGGAGGGGCCGACGAGCAGCCGCGAGACCGCGCAGAGCATGGCCACTGCGAGCAGGAAGAGCGCGAACTTGAGGGCCCAGAAAAGGATCGGCGTCATGATTCGAAGATCTCCATCAGCGGGCGCTCGTAGCGCGACTTGATCATCGCGACGAAGGCGGCCTCGTCGTCCAGGTCGAACACGTGGATCAGCAGCGTGCTGCGGTCGAACGCCACTTCGCCCCAGGCGGTGCCGGGCGTGAGGCACATCACCATCGCGAGCACCGCCAGGCCGTTGGGGTCGCGCATGTCGAGCGGGATCTGCACGAAGCTCGAGGCGATGCGCGAGCTGCGGCGGGTGAGCAGCAGCCGGGCGACGTCCCACGCGGACTTGAGCATGTCGAAGGTGACGACGAACGACAGCCGCAGCGCGACGCCGGGCTTGCGCATGCGCACGGTGGCGGGGCGCAGGCCCTTGGTGAGCAGCGGCACCGCAATGGCGAGCACCAGCGCCGCCAGGAGTGTGGGCGCGTCCAGCGACTGGTTGAGCAACAGCCAGACGATGAAGAGCGCGAACGACAGCGGCGGCGAGGGAATCCAGCGTTTCATGGCGCGGCTCCCTTCACCGGCACCTTGGCCGGCGCGACCACCGGGTTGGGCACCTGCGTGGCGCCCATCACGGCGTTGCGGTAGGTCTCGGGGTTCTTCAGGCCGTTGGCGGTGGCCTTGGCATGCTGCATCACCGGCTCGGCCCACACCGTGAGCGCGACGCAGGCCGCGAGCAAGGCGGCCACCGGCAGCACTTCGAGCGCGGGCAGCGAAGGCATCGTGGGGTGTGGCTGGGTCCAGAAATGGCGGATGCCGGTGCGGCTCAAGGCGATCAGCGAGAGAAAGCCCGAGACGACGAGGAGCGCCAGGAAGATCCACCCGGCCATCGCCACGCCTTTCGCGCCGAGCAGGCCGGAGAGCATCGCGAACTTGCCGACGAAGCCCGAGAGCGGCGGCAGCCCTGCCAGGAGCAGCGTGCATCCCATGAAGCTCAGGCCCAGGAACGCGACGCCGGCGGGAATCGCGCGGCCGTAGAGCGCCTGCGCTTCGTCGTCCAGGTTCACGTCGGACATGGCGCTCAGGTCTTCGGCGAGAAACGGCGCGTTGCCCGCCGCCTCGTGCGGCGCGACGCTCATGCCGGCGTTGCGCCAGCGCTCGATCATGTCGATCAAAAGGAAGAAGGCGCTCACGGCCAGCGTCGAACTCAGGAGGTAGTAGAGCGCGCCCGCCCACACATCGGGTTGTCCGAGGCCGACCGCCGCGAGCAAGGTGCCGGCAGACACGAGCACGCTGAAGCCCGCGAGGTTCGACAGCCGCTGCGTGCCGACGATGCCGATGGCGCCGACGAACAGCGTCGCCAGGCCGATGCCCACCAGCGCGGCCTGCCCGAAGGCGGCCGAGTCGCCGGTGTCGGGCGCGAAGAGCACGGTCCAGAGCCTGAGCACCGTGTACACGCCCAGCTTGGTGAGCAATGCGAACACCGCACCCACGGGCGACACCGCCGCGCTGTAAGCCGGCACCAGCCAGAAGTTGAGCGGCCACGCGCCCGCCTTGGCGAAGAACGCGGTCGCCAGGATGGCTGCCGCCGCATGCACCAGCCCGCGGTCGCCCGGCGCGAGCTCGGCGATGCGCACGCCCAGGTCCGCCATGTTGAGCGTGCCGGTCACGCCGTAGAGGATGGCCGCGCCGATCAGGAACAGCGACGAGGCCGCGAGGTTGATGGCGATGTAGTGCAGCCCCGCCTGTACCCGAAGGCGCCCCGAGCCGTGCAGCAGCAGGCCGTAGGACGCCGCGAGCATCACCTCGAAGAACACGAACAGGTTGAACAGGTCGCCCGTGAGAAACGCGCCGTTCAGGCCCATGAGCTGCAGTTGCAGCAGCGGATGGAAATGCACGCCCGCGCGGTCCCAGCGCGAGGTGGAGTAGATCGAGGCGGCGAAGGCGATCACGCCGGTGAGCGCGACCATCATCGTGGAGAGCCGGTCGGCCACCAGCACGATGCCGAAGGGCGCGCGCCAGTTCCCGGGCAGGTACACGCCGATGGAGCCGGGGCCGCCGCCGGTGTCGGGCGCGTTCACCCAGCGCAGCAGCGCGAGCGCGGCCAGGAGGCCGACCAGGCCCGAGACCACGCTCAGCGCGGACTTGGCGCGCCGGCGGTTCTCGCCCAGCAGCAGCATGAGTGCCGCGGTGAGCATCGGCACGAGGATCGGCACCGCCACGAGGTGCGGCATGCTGAACTCGAGGAAGCGGTCGAGCAGGTGGAAGACTTCTGTCATCGGTCCACCCCCAGGCTTGCCACTGCGTGTGCTGCGCCCAACCCCTCACGGGAGCCTGCGCCTTCGGGCGGCCGTGCGGCGCTCATTCCGCTTCCTTTCGCTCTTCACCGTCCACATGGTCGGTGCCCGTCAGGCCGCGCGAGGCGAGCATGACGACGAGGAACAGCGCCGTCATCGCGAAGCCGATCACGATGGCGGTAAGCACCAGCGCCTGCGGCATTGGGTCGGCCGTGTTGGCGAGCGTCGACTCGATGCCCTTGATGAGCACCGGCTCGCTGTCGACCTTGAGCCGGCCCATGCTGAAGATGAAGAGATTGACCGCGTACGAGATGAGCGTGAGGCCCATGATCACCTGGAAGGTGCGCGGGCGCAGCAGCAGGTAGACACCCGAGCCGGTGAGCACGCCGATGGCCAGGGCGAGCACGATTTCCATCAGTGCGCTCCTTCCACGGCTTCGGATTGGGCCTGTGCTTCTCTCTCGGCCTGCTCGTCGGCCCAGCGGTGGCTGCGGATGGACTGGTGGGCCAGCGCGGTGAGGATCAGCATGGTGGCGCCCAGCACCAGCGCGAAAACGCCGATGTCGAAGAAGAGGGCGCTGGGCACGTGGATCTCGCCAAGGAGCGGCAGGTGCAGGTGCGCGGTGTGCGTGGTTAGGAAGGGATAGCCGAAGAACACCGCGCCGCTGCCCGTGGCGAGCGCGAACAGCAGGCCGATGGCGATCCAGCGGCGCGGGTAGATGCGCAGGTGCTCCTCGACCCATTCGGTGCCCGAGACGATGAACTGCAGCACCAGCGCGACCGACATCACCAGCCCCGCGACGAAACCGCCGCCCGGCGCGTTGTGCCCGCGCATGAAGAAGTAGACCGACACCAGCACCGCGAGCGGCAACAACAGGCGCACCAGCACGGCCGGCACCATCAGGTAGCCGACGGCGCTGTCCTTGGCCAGGCGCGGGTTCAGGAGGTCGCTGCTGCCGTCGTCGACCTGCTGGCGCTGCTGGATCGGCAGCGCCATCGACTCGATGGCCGGGCGGAAGCGCCGCAGCAGCGCGTACACCGTGAGCGCCACCACGCCGAGCACGGTGATCTCGCCGAAGGTGTCGAAGCCGCGGAAATCGACCAGCATCACGTTGACCACGTTGGTGCCGCCGCCTTCGGTGAGCGCGTGTTCGAGGAAGAAAGGCGAGATGCTCTGCGGGAAGTTGCGCGTCATCAGGGCCCAGGCCAGCGCGGCCATGCCGCAACCCGCGATGGTGGCCACCAGCAGGTCGCGCCCGCGTCGGCCCCAGGGGCGAAGGCGTGCGCGGGCGGGCTGGATCACGTCCTTGCTGCGCATCGGCAGCCAGCGCAGGCCCAGGAGAATCAGCACGGTGGTCACGGCCTCGACCACCAGCTGCGTGAGGGCGAGGTCGGGCGCGGAGAACCAGATGTAGGTCACGCACGAGACGAGCCCGGCGGCGGAGGCCAGCATGAGCGCTGCGAGCCGGTGGAACTTGGCCTGCCAGGCGGCGGCCAGCGCGCAGGTGCCGCCGATGAGCCACATCATGGCGAACATCGGCGAGAAGGGCAGCAGCTCGCGCGTGCCGGGCGCGGCAGGCGAGGCCCAGAGCGAGGCCGCAGCGCCCGCGACGGCCACCGCCACGAGCAGCAGCAGTTGCGACTGCATGCGGCGCGTGCCGAACAGGCGCCGGCTGCGGCGGCCGGTTTCGCTCAGGAGCGCGAGCAGGTGCTCGAAGATGACCTGGCCGTCGAAGCGGTGCAGCAGCGGCGTGTGCGCGAGGCCACCCCCCGCGCGGCGGCGGCGTTGCAGCAGGTAGAGCGCCGCGCCGCCCGCGAGCGCGACGAAGCTCATCACGAGCGGCAGGTTGAAGCCGTGCCACACGGCCAGGCTGTATTCGGGCAGCGTGCCGCCGACCACCGGCGTGGCCGCGGCCGCCAGCAGCGGCCCGACGGACCAGGCCGGCACCACGCCCACCACGAGGCACACCAGCACCAGCAACTCGACGGGCACGCGCATCCAGTGCGGCGGCTCGTGCGGGTGCTTGGGCACCTCGTCGCCGCAGGGCGGGCCGAAGAACACGTCGAACACGAAGCGCGCGGAGTAGGCCACGCTGAAGATGCCCGCGATGGTGGCGATGACCGGCAGGCTGAAGTCGATCCAGGGCGTGGCCTGGATGAACACCGTCTCGGCAAAGAACATTTCCTTCGAGAGAAAGCCGTTGAGCAGCGGCACGCCGGCCATCGAGGCGCTGGCGATGATCGCCAGCGTGCCGGTGATGGGCATGAGCCGCATCAGGCCGCTCAGCTTGCGGATGTCGCGCGTGCCGGTCTCGTGGTCGATGATGCCGGCGGCCATGAAGAGCGAGGCCTTGAAGGTCGCGTGGTTCATGACGTGGAACACCGCCGCGACGGCCGCGAGCGGGCTGTTCAGGCCCAGCAGCAGCGTGATGAGCCCCAGGTGCGAGATGGTCGAGTAGGCCAGCAGCGCCTTCAGGTCGCGCTGGAACATCGCGATGAAGCCGCCCAGCAGCAGCGTGATCGCACCCGCGCCGCCCACCAGCCAGAACCACTGCTCGGTGCCCGAGAGCACGGGCCACAGGCGCGCCATGAGGAACACGCCCAGCTTCACCATCGTGGCCGAGTGCAGGTAGGCCGACACCGGCGTGGGCGCGGCCATGGCGCGCGGCAGCCAGAAGTGGAACGGGAACTGCGCGCTCTTGGTGAAGGCACCGAGCAGGATCAGCACCAGCGCCACCGGGTAGAGCGCATGGGCGCGGATCAGGTCGCCCGAGGCGAGCACCATGTCGAGCTCGTAGCTGCCGACGATGCGCCCCAGCACCAGCACGCCGGCCAGGAGGCACAGGCCCCCGGCCCCCGTGACTGTGAGCGCCATGCGCGCGCCGCGCCGCGCGTCGCGCCGGTGGTGCCAGTAGCCGATGAGCAGGAAGGAGAAGAGGCTGGTGAGCTCCCAGAACAGCACCATCTGGATGAGGTTGCCCGAAAGCACCACGCCCATCATCGCGCCCATGAACGCGAGGAAGAACGAGAAGAAGCGCGGCACCGGGTCGGACGCCGACATGTAGTAGCGCGCATAGAGCACCACCAGCGCGCCGATGCCCAGCACCAGCATGCAAAAGAGCCAGGCGAAGCCGTCCATGCGGAACACGAGGTTCAGGCCGAGCGCGGGGAGCCATTCGATCTCTTGCCGGAGCACGTTGCCGTGCGCGATCTGCGGAAAGAACCAGGCGGCCTGGATGGCGCAGCCCAATGCGACGAGGCCCGCGAGGGTCGACTCCCTGTTGCGCGCGTTGGACGGCATCAACGCGGCCAGCACGCTGGCGATGAAGGGGAGTGCGACGAGAAAGACCAGGGGCATTGTGGTCAATTCTATCGACCGACCCCCTGGCGGCCCTTATCTATAACCGCAGGACATAAGGCAGTTTTAGCGGGGCTTCAGCCCGAGAAGGCCTGCACGGTGCGAAGGCCCAGCCACGTCATGCAGAGCGAGCCGCCCAGGTGCAGCGCGATCGTGCCCAGCGCAAGGCCGAGCCGGCCGCCCACCAGCATGCCGACCACTTCGGCCGAGAAGCTGGAAAAGGTGGTGAGCGTGCCCAGGAAGCCGGTGATGACCATGAGCCGCCACGCGGGGTCTATGTCGGGCAAGCCGTTGAAGAAGCCGATGGCCACGCCGATGAGATACCCGCCGATCAGGTTGACCGCGAGGGTGCCCCAGGGGATGACGCTGCCGGGGTTGAGCCAGAGGGCGAAGCCCCAGCGCATGAGGGCGCCTATGCAGGCGGCGAGGCAGATGACGAAGGCGTTCAGCAGCATGGTGGCGGCGATTATCCGCAGGCCGCCTCGTTCTCTACTTCTCTTTGCCCATCACCACGTCCGGCAGGATCGTCACGATGCTCGGGAAGAGCGTGATCAGCACGATGCACAGCACCAGGCAGAAGAAGAACGGAATCGCCGCCTTGGCGATCACGTTGCTGTCTTTCCCGGTCATGTTCTGCAGCACGAAGAGGTTGAAGCCCACCGGCGGCGTGACCTCGGCGATCTCCACCAGCAGCACGATGAAGATGCCGAACCAGATGAGGTCGAAGCCCGCCTTCTGGATCATCGGCAGCACCACCGCGCTGGTGAGCACGATCATGGAGATGCCGTCCAGCGCCGTGCCCAGCACCAGGTACACCACCACCAGCGCACCGATCAGCGCATAGGGCGACAAGTGCATGCTGTCGACCCACTCCGCCAGTTCGCGCGGGATGCCGGTGAAGGCCATGGTCTTGGTGAGAAAGGCCGCGCCCGCCAGGATGAACATGATCATGCAGCTGGTGCGCGTGGCGCCCATGATGCCGTCCTTGAAGTTCTTCCAGGTGAGGCTGCGCCCATAGGCGGCGATCGCCAGCGAGCCCAGCACGCCGAAGGCCGCGCACTCGGTGGCCGTGGCCCAGCCCGCGACCAGCACCCACACGATGAAGACGATCAGCAGGGCGCACGGAATGAGGTTGCCCGAGAGCCTGATCTTCTGCATGAAGGTGGTCGGCGGATCGGCCGGCGGCACCTGGTCGGGGTTGCGCAGGCTCCACCAGCCGATGTAACCCGAGAAGAGCAGCATCAGCAGGAAGCCCGGCAGGAAGCCGGCCAGGAAGATGCGGATGATCGACGCGTCGGCGGCCACCGCATACACCACCATCGTGATCGAGGGCGGGATGAGGATGCCCAGCGTGCCCGCGGTGGCCAGCGAGCCGATGGCCAGCTTCTCGTTGTAGCCGCGGCGCTTGAGCTCGGGCAGCGCCACCTTCGCGATGGTCGCGCAGGTGGCGGCCGACGAACCCGAGACCGAGCCGAACACGCCGCATCCGAGGATGGTGGTGTGCATGAGGCGGCCGGGCACGCGGTTGAGCCAGGGGCGCAGGCCCTCGAACATCTCCTCGCTGAGCTTGGTTCTGAAGAGGATCTCGCCCATCCAGATAAAGAGCGGCAGCGCCGCGAGCTCCCAGCTCGCGTTGCTTTCCCAGAAGGCGGAGAACAGGTTCTTGCCCGGCAGGGTGTTGGTGAAGAAGGCCTGGCCGACCCAGCCGACGATGGCCAGGGTCATCGCGATCCAGACGCCGCCCGCCAGGAGCAGCAGCATGATCCCGAGCAGCAGGGCGCCCATCCAGAGGTTTTCGAACATCGGAGTGTCTTGGTGTTGTTGTGGTCGTCGTTCTGACGTTCAGACGTCCGAGGAGAAGTCGCCCGCGGCGTGGCGCTCTTCGATGGCGCGCTGGTAGCTCGGCTTCTCGCCGCGCACCACGCCCACCAGTTCGTCGACCATGGCGATCAAGAGGAGCCAGCAGCCGATCACGAAGGTCGACTGCGGAATCCAGATCGGAATGACCACGAGGCCGGTCGCCATCTCGGCGAATTCGTAGCTCTCGTAGGTGAAGCTGGTGGCCCAGTAGGTGAGGTAGGCCACCGACACGGCCGCGATCAGGAGGCACGTCACGTCGAGCGCGCGCCGCGCCTTGGGCGAGACGGCTTCGAGCAGCAGCGTCACGCGCACGAAGTCGCCGTGGCGAAAGGCGTGCGCCATCGCGAAGAACGCCGCGGCGGCGCAGAGCCACGAGACGATGTCGTTGAGCCCGCTCACGTGCCAGTTCATCTGCCGGCCCACACCGGCCAGGATCATCAGCACGAAGATGAGGAACACGCAGAACGCGCCGAGCGCGCCTGCACCGTCGTACAGGCGGTCGAGGAAGCGGCGCATGGCTCAGGCCTCCCGCCGGGCCGCCCCAAGGGAGGCCTGCGCCCCCTCGGGGGGCAGCGATACACGAAGTGATGAGCGTGGGGGCGTCATCATTTCTTCTTGTAGGCGTCGACGATGGCTGCGCCATCGGCACCGGCGGCTTTCAGCCAGTCGGCCTGCATGATGCCGCCGACCTGGCGCATGTCGGTGTCCAGCTTGGGCGAGGGCTTGTGCACCTTCATGCCGCGCTCGGCCAGGAGACGCTTGTATTCGTCGTTCTTTTCCTGCGCGATCTTCCAGCCGCGGGTTTCGGCATCGGCCGCGGCCTTGGTGACGGCGGCCTTGGTGGTGGCGTCGAGCGCGTCGAAGGCCTTGGCGTTCACCAGGATCGCGTTCTTCGGAATCCAGGCCTGCGTGTCGTAGAAGTTCTTGATGTGCTCGTAGGTCTTGGTGTCGTAGCCGGTCGAGCCCGAGCTCATGTAGCTCTCGATCACGCCGGTGGCCATGGCCGCGCTCAGCTCGGCCTGCTGGATCTGTACCGGCTGCGCGCCGATCAGTTCGGCGATCTTGGCGGTGGCCGGGCTGTAGGCGCGCCACTTGATGCCGCGCAGGTCGGCCACCGAGCTGATCTCCTTCTTGGAATAGATGCCCTGCGGCGCCCATGGCACCACGAACAGCACCTTGATGCCTTGCGCTGCGAGCAGCTTTTCCATGGCGGGCTTGGAGGCGTCGTAGAGCTTCCTGGCTTCGGGATAGGTGGTGGCCAGGAAGGGCACGCCGTCGAGCGCGTAGATCGGGTTCTCGTTCGCGAAGTTGGCCAGGAGGATCTCGCCGGCCTGCGCCTGGCCGCTCTGCACGGCGCGCTTGATTTCGGGCGCCTTGAAGAGCGACGCGTTGGCGTGCACCGTGATCTTCACCTTGCCGGCGGTGGCGGCGTCCACGTCTTTCGCAAACTGCGTGATGTTTTCGGTGTGGTAGTTGGTCGCGGGGTAGGCGGTGGGGAGGTCCCACTTGGTCTGCGCGAAGGCTGCGGCGCCCAGGGTGAGGCCCGCGAGGGCAATGCCGAACTTGTGATTCATGAACGCGCTCCGGAATGTAATGAAAGCTAAACGAAAGGAAGCATACGTGCAAATTTCGGGCCACTTCCTGAGGCATTTCCCTGCCATGTAGCGCGCATGCGGCGGACCGTGCGCGCATGAAAAAGCCGCCTCGAGGGCGGCTTTTGCTGTTGCTGCGAGCGCGGGGTCAGGGCTTGGCGGCCTTGGGTGCCTTGGCTTCCTTCGCCTCTTTGGATGAGGCTGGTGCTGCGCCGTCGAAAGCCTTGCCATTCACCGTGAGGCCTTCTGCCGAGAGCTTCTGGGCCTTCTTCTCCTTCACGCCCTTCACCCGTTGCATGAGATCGGGCCAGTCCTTGAACTCGCCTTGCTTGCGCGCTTCGAGGATTCGCTTGGACATCGCGGGCCCGACGCCGTTGAGGCCGTCGAGCTCGGCTTCGGTGCCCTTGTTGACATCGACCGCCGCGAACGAAGCAACTGCGAACAGCATGGCCGAGAGGGCCAGGATCTTCTTGAACATGATTGAAAAACTCCCTGATTTGTTGGTATGACTGTCAGCCGACAAGAGCGTCGGCCCGCGTTCAACGAGACCAGGGAAAAGGGCGTTGACGACGCAACCGCCCGGGTGACCATTGTTCTGAAATGTGGTCGAAAGCTTGTTCAGAGTTCTTCGACGCGGCGCGGCGGATAGCTGTCCCAGGCCTGGCAGCCGGGGCAGTGCCAGAAGTACTGGTGCGCCTCGAAACCGCAGGCCGCACAGCGGTAGCGCATGAGCGGGCGCGTGGCCTGGTCGAGCGCGCGCTGCACCTGTGGATGGAATTGCTCGTGCTCGAACTTTTCGCCCGCCAGCCAACGCGATGCCGCGACCAGCGAAGGTTGCTGCGCGAGGTGGGCGATGTAGCCGTCGCGCGGCGCGGGCTCGGGCGCGTCCACGGTGGCGCTGGGCGTGCCGCCGAGCCCGATCATGGCCTCGAGCACGTCGATCGACGGCGACTCCACGTAGCGCCGCTGCAGCAACGCGAGCGCATCGGCTTCGCGGTGCGCTGCCACGGCGGCCTGCTGCAGCGCTGCGGCGTAGAGCGGCAGCGCGAGGGGCGCGGTGTCGCTCAGTGCCACGAGCGTGTCGAAAGCTCCAGCGGCATCGCCGTTGCGCAGTTGCAGGTTGGCGGTGTCGATGGCGGGGCGCGGTGCTTGCGGGGCAAGCGCCACGGCCTGCGCGAGCAACCTGGCTGCAGCGGGCAACTCGCCGGCGGCCACGCGTTCGGTCGCCTGCTCGCAGAGGTGGTGCGCGCGGCGCGTGGCGTAGCTGGCCTGGTCGGACTCATCCAGCTTCTGTGCCACATCGGCGGCCTGGGCCCATTCGCGCGAGCGCTCGTAGATGGCGAGCAGCGAGAGGCGCGCTTCGTTCTCGTAGCGCGTGCCTTCGAGCTTCTGCAGCGCGGCTTCGGCGCGGTCGAGGAGGCCCGCGCGCAGGAAGTCTTGCGCCAGCGCATGCTGCGCGCGCTCCCGGTCGGTGCGACTCAGGTCGCCGCGGCCGAGCAGGTGCTCGTGCACGCGCACCGCGCGCTGGTATTCGCCGCGGCGGCGGAACAGGTTGCCGAGCGCGAAGTGCAGCTCCTGCGTGTCGGGGTCGTTCTGCACGGCCTCGATGAAGGCGTCGATGGCCTGGTCCTGCTGCTCGTTGAGCAGGAAGTTCAGGCCGCGGAAGTAGGCCTTGGGCGCCTGCCGGTTCTCGAGCTTGAGCTGGCGGATGTCGAAGCGCGATGCGAGCCACCCGAGCACGAAGGCGACGGGCAGGCCGATCAGCAGCCAGCTGGGATCAAAGTCCATGTTGACGTACGGCGGGAAGGTCGGTGGCGGAGATGGACGGCGCCGCTGCTTGGGCAGTCACGGCCGTCGGTGCGGTGGTTGTGGAGATGGCTTCGGTCGCCGAGGGGCCCTGGGCCGCTGCGGCGGCGCGGTGTTTCCACCAGCCCGGCAGCATGCCCAAGGCGCCCACCACGAGCCCGCCGGCGAACGCCGCGAGCACGACGAGCACCAGCGGTGCGCGCCAGTGGGTGCCGAAGAAGAAATAGACGGTCGCGTCGTGCTGGTTGTTCAGCGCGAAGGCGAAGAGCGTAAAAAAAATGGCTGCCTTGAGCAGCCACAGGAGGTATTTCATGCACGTTCCCGTTGGCGGGACGATTCTAAGGTTGCAGCCATCAGGCGCTCAGGCCTTGCGGACCTTGGCTTCCTTGGCGTCGAGCTCGGCCGTCTTTGCGTCGACGGCCTCGCGCAAGGCCTTGCCCGGCTTGAAATGCGGCACCCGCTTTTCGGGGATCTGCACGCTCTCGCCCGAACGCGGATTGCGCCCGATGCGCGGCGGACGCCGGTTGACCGAGAAGCTGCCGAACCCGCGGATCTCGATGCGGTGCCCGCGCACCAGCGCGTCGCTCATCGCGTCCAGGATGGTCTTGACGGCGTACTCGGCATCGCGGTGCGTGAGTTGCGCAAAGCGCGCTGCGAGTTCTTCGACGAGGTCAGAGCGGGTCATAAAGGCCAGTGCAGAAAACGTGGACGAAAAAAAAGACAGAGCGGCCCCAGGGCCTGCTCTGTCTTCTGGCTCAGCTTACTTGCTGTCGTTGTTGTCGAGCTTGGCGCGCAGCAGGGCGCCCAGGCTCGTCGTGCCCGCGTTTTCGCGTGCCGACTGCTGGCTCAGGTTGGCCATGGCGCCTTGTTCGTCGACCATGTCCTTCTGCTTGATGGACAGCTGGATGTTGCGGGTCTTGCGATCCACGTTCACGACGATGGCGGTGACTTCGTCGCCTTCCTTGAGCACGTTGCGGGCATCTTCGACGCGGTCGCGCGAGATTTCCGAAGCACGCAGGTAGCCGATGATGTCTTCGCCCAGGTCGATTTCAGCGCCGCGGGCGTCAACCGTCTTGACCTTGCCGGTCACGATCTGGCCCTTGTCGTTCACGGTGGTGAACGTGGTGAACGGGTCGCTGTCGAGCTGCTTGATGCCCAGCGAGATGCGCTCGCGGTCGACGTCGACTGCCAGCACGATCGCTTCGACTTCTTGGCCCTTCTTGTAGTTGCGAACGGCGGTTTCGCCGGCTTCGTTCCACGAGAGGTCCGAGAGGTGAACCAGGCCGTCGATGCCGGCAGCCAGGCCCACGAACACGCCGAAGTCGGTGATCGACTTGATCGGGCCCTTGACGCGGTCGCCGCGCTTGGTGTTCTGCGCGAACTCTTGCCACGGGTTGGCCTTGCACTGCTTCATGCCCAGGCTGATGCGGCGCTTGTCTTCGTCGATTTCCAGGACCATGACTTCGACTTCGTCGCCCAGCGAGACGATCTTGTTCGGAGCGATGTTCTTGTTGGTCCAGTCCATTTCGGAGACGTGCACCAGGCCTTCGATGCCAGGTTCGAGTTCGACGAACGCGCCGTAGTCGGCAATGTTCGTGACCTTGCCGAACAGGCGGGTCGATTGCGGGTAGCGGCGCGAAACGCCCATCCACGGGTCGTCGCCCATTTGCTTCAGACCCAGCGAGACACGGTTCTTTTCGGTGTCGAACTTGAGGATCTTGGCGGTGATTTCCTGGCCGGCCTGAACGACTTCGCTCGGGTGGCGGACACGGCGCCATGCCATGTCGGTGATGTGCAGCAGGCCGTCAATGCCGCCCAGGTCCACGAACGCACCGTATTCGGTGATGTTCTTGACCACGCCGCGGACAACAGCGCCTTCCTTCAGGGTTTCCATCAGCTTGGCGCGTTCTTCGCCCATGCTGGCTTCGACCACGGCACGGCGCGACAGCACGACGTTGTTGCGCTTGCGGTCGAGCTTGATGACCTTGAATTCGAGGGTCTTGTTTTCGTACGGGGTCAGGTCCTTGATCGGACGCGTGTCGATCAGCGAGCCGGGCAGGAATGCGCGGATGCCGTTGACCAGGACCGTGAGACCGCCCTTGACCTTGCCGCTGGTGGTGCCGGTGACGAAGTCGCCCGATTCCAGGGCCTTTTCGAGGGCGAGCCACGAAGCGAGGCGCTTGGCGGTGTCGCGCGAGAGGATGGTGTCGCCGTAGCCGTTTTCAACGCTGCCGATGGCAACGGAAACGAAATCGCCGGCCTGGACTTCGAGTTCGCCCTTGTCGTTCTTGAACTCCTCGATCGGCACATACGCTTCGGACTTCAGACCGGCGTTGACGACGACGTGGTTGTGTTCGACGCGCACGACTTCGGCCGTGATGACCTCGCCGGTGCGCATTTCGGAACGCTTCAGGGACTCTTCGAATAGGTCGGCAAAAGATTCAGACATTTATGGTTCCTTCCGTCAGGCAGGGTTGGCAGGCGCTCTTGCGAAATTGCGTGCGGCTGCTGTAGATCTGGAGACGGCGGTTTTGTGGGCTGGTGCCCGGGTTGGTTGAACAACCAGAAGGCCGGTGCGCTGTCGCGCGATAAGAGCCTGCTGGAGCGGTATGCGCCATCCGGACAACCCGGTTGGCGCGAGCCCTTCAAGCGGACTTGAAGAGCTGCACTTCAAACCGATCGAGCGAGCTTGAACGGTTGAATTTCCTGCCACCAGTCCAACACCGTATCGATCGATTGCTCAATGGACAGTTGGGAGTTGTCGAGATGGCGGGCGTCCTGCGCCGCCTTCAGAGGCGCGACGCTGCGGGAGGAGTCCCGGGCGTCGCGTGCTTCCAAGTCGGAGCGAAGACTGTCGAGTGTAGTCGAAATACCCTTTGAAATCAACTGCTTATGGCGCCGTTCCGCCCTCTGGGCGGCGCTGGCCGTGAGGAAGACCTTCAGGGCGGCATCCGGAAAGATCACCGTGCCCATGTCGCGGCCGTCGGCCACCAGGCCTGGGAGCTGGCGAAAGCGCTGCTGAAGCGCCAGGAGCGCCTCGCGAACCGCCGGCAGGGTGGAGACGCGGGAGGCGTCCATGCCGGCTGCTTCCGTGCGGATCTCGTCGCTCACGTCTTCGCCGTCGAGCATCACCTTGCCCTCGGTGAACTGCAGGGGCAGGGCGGACGCCAGGGCGGCGATCTGCGCCTCGTGCTGCGCATCTGCGCTGAGCCCGGCGCGGCGCATGGCCAGGCCGGTCACGCGGTAGAGCGAGCCCGAATCCAGGTAGTGGTAGCCCAGGAGGCGCGCCACTTCGGCCGCAAGCGTGCCCTTGCCCGAGGCGGTCGGGCCGTCGATGCAGATCACCGGCACCTCGGCGGCCTCGGCGACCGAGAACAGGGTTTCGAAGTAATCGGGGAAGGTCTTTGCAACGCAGTGCGGCTCGAGGATGCGCACCGGCACGCCGGCCGGGTTGAAGGCCGCGAGCGAGAAGCACATGGCGACCCGATGGTCGTCGTAGGTGCGGATGCTGGCTGGCAACCAGCCGCCCTGCGCGAGCGGATGCACGCGAATGAAGTCGGGCCCGGCCTCGACCTTGGCGCCGAGCTTCTTCAGCTCGTTGGCCATGGCGTCGATGCGGTCGGTTTCCTTGACGCGCCAGCTGGCGATGTTGCGCAGCGTGCTGGGACCATCGGCGTAGACCGCCATGACGGCGAGCGTCATCGCCGCGTCGGGGATGTGGTTCGCGTCCAGGTCGATGGCCTTGAGCGGCCAGGCGCCGCGGCGCACTTCGAGCCAGTTGGGGCCGCTGTCGACCTGTGCGCCCATTTGCCGCGCGGCGTCGATGAAGCGGATGTCGCCCTGGATCGAATAGGCGCCCACGCCCTCGATCCGGATGCCATGCTTTCCGGCCACGCCCGAGGCGATGGCACCCAGTGCGATGAAATAGCTGGCGGAGGAGGCGTCGGCCTCCACGTGGATGTCGCCCGGCGAGCGGTAGCTGCTGCCGGCGGGGATGGTGAAGCGCTCCCAGCCGTCGCGCCGCACCGTGATGCCGAAGCGCGCGAGCAGGTTGAGCGTGATCTCGATGTAGGGCTTGGAAATCAGCTCGCCGATCACCTCGATCACGATGTCGTTGCGTGCCGCAAGCGGCAGCGCCAGCAGCAGGGCCGTGAGGAACTGGCTCGAGACGTCGCCGCGCACGCGGATCGGTGCATGGAGTGCCAGGTCGTCGTGGTCGACCGGATGGATGCGCAGCGGCGGATAGCCCGGGTTGCCGAGATAGTCGATGTTGCAGCCGAGCTGGGTGAGCGCATCGACCAGGTCGCCGATCGGCCGTTCGTGCATGCGCGGCACGCCGCTCAGCTCGAACTCGCCGCCGAGCAGCGATAGCGCAGCCGTCAGCGGGCGCATGGCGGTGCCGGCATTGCCGAGGAAGAGGGGCAGCAGCGTTTCGCTGGGCGTCAATTGCCCGCCGAGGCCGGTGATCTGCAGCGTGTTCCCCGCGGGCTGGATGCCGCAGCCGAGTGCGCGCAGGGCGTCGAGCATCACGCGCGTGTCGTCCGAGTCGAGCAGGTCGTGGATCGTGGTGGTGCCGCTCGCGAGCGCGGCCAGCAGCAGCACGCGGTTGGAAATGCTCTTGGAGCCCGGCAGCCGGACTGTGCCGGCAGCGCCCACGAGGGGCGGGAGGTCGAGGAAGGCGGTCGAGAACATGTCAGCTGTCCTGCTGGGCCGAGGCGTCGGTGCTCGCGTTCGGCCTCCAGGCGGCGCGCGCCTTGCTTGCGGCGGCGATGGATTGCTCCAGCCCCTGCAGGTCGCCCGCGGTCATGAGCGCCTCGAGATCGTCCAGCGCCTTGCGGAAGGCCTGGGACTGCAGCAGCACCTGTTCACGGTTGGCGAGCAGCACGTCGCGCCACATGACAGGGTCGCTGGCGGCGATGCGCGAGAAGTCGCGAAAGCCCGGCCCAGCGAGGCTGAGGAAACGGTCGCCCTGCGGCTGCGCAGTGAGCGCGTTGGTGTACGCGAAGGCGAGCAAGTGGGGCAGGTGGCTCACGGCGGCAAAGGAGGCGTCGTGCTCCTCGTGCGTCATCGTGACCACGTTGGCGCCGATGCCGCTCCACACCTGCGAGGCGCGCTGCACGTTCGAGCGCAGCGTGGCCTTGACCGGCGTCAGAACGACCTGACGGCCGGTGAAGAGCGAGGCTTCGGCGTGCTCGATGCCAGAGACTTCCTTGCCGGCGATCGGATGGGCCGGCACGAAGTTCGCGAACTGCTTTTGCAGGCCGTTGCGTGCGGCCTCGATCACGTCGCCCTTGGTCGAGCCGACGTCCATCACCAGCGTGTCGCTCGAGATGCCGTGGCGGATCGCCTTGAACATGGCCTCCGAGGCGGCGACCGGCACGGCGAGCAGAACCAGGTCGGCGCCCGATACCGCCAGCAGCGCGGAAGGCGCCGCCACGTCGATTACGCCGAGCTGGCGCGCCCGCTCGGTGGTGGAGGGCGACTTGCTGTAGCCGACCACGCGTTTCACCAGCTTCGCGCGCTTGAGCGCGAGCGCAAAGGAGCCGCCCATGAGGCCGCAGCCGATCAATCCCAGTTGCTCGAACATCGTGCTTGTCCGGCTCAGGCTTTGACGGGGTAGGCGCCAAGCACCTTGTAGAACGCGCAGAGGCCGCGCAGTTCGGCTAGTGCCGCTGCCACGTTGGGCTGCGAGGGGTGGCCGTCCAGGTCGATGTAGAAGTAGTACTCCCACTGGCCGGTGCGCGCGGGGCGCGATTCGAAGCGCGTCATCGACACGTTGTTGGCCTTCAGCGGCACGAGCAGGTCGTGCACCGCGCCGGGGCGGTTCGGCACCGAGACGATCAGGCTCGTGCAGTCCTTGCCCGATGCCGGCGGCATGGCCAGCGTCTGCGGCAGGCAGATCACCGAGAAGCGGGTGCGGTTGTACGAATCGTCCTGGATGGCGTGCGCCACGATATGCAGCCCGAAACGCGTGGCGGCGCGCTCGCCGGCGAGCCCGGCCCAGGCCGGATTGGTGGCCGCGAGGCGCGCGCCTTCGGCGTTGCTCGAGACAGCGCGGCGCTCGGCATTGGGCAGATGCTTGGACAGCCAGGTCTGGCATTGCGCGAGCGCCTGCGGATGGGCAAGCACGGCCTCGATGCCCTCGAGGGAGTTTTCGCTGCGCAGCAGGTGGTGGCGCACCAGCAGGCTGACTTCGCCCACGACATGGGTGGGCGAATGCAGGAACAGGTCGAGCGAACGGGTGACCACGCCTTCGGTCGAGTTTTCGACACCGACCACGCCGTACTGGGCGCTGCCCGCGGCAGTGGCGTGGAAGACTTCGTCGAAGCTGGCGCAGTAGATCAGGTCGGCGGCGCCGCCGAAGTATTCGATGGCCGCCTGCTCGCAGAAGGTGCCTTCGGGACCGAGCACGGCCACGCGCTGCGGCGATTCGAGTGCGAGGCACGCCGACATGATTTCGCGCCAGATGGCCGCAATGTGGAGGTCCTTGAGCGGGCCGCCATTGCTCTTTTGCATCTTGTCGATGACGGCGGCAACGCGGTCGGGGCGAAAGAACGGCGTGCCTTCGCGCTTCTTGACCTCGCCGACCAGTTCGGCCACGTGAGCGCGCTCATTGAGCAGGCTCAGCAGGCGCTGGTCGAGCGAGTCGATCTGCACGCGCAGATCGGCAAGGCTTTCGGAGTTGTAGTTGGAGGAGGGCGGTGTGGGTGCGGAGGCGGTCATCGGTGCGAGCAACTAGGGCATGCGCCTAGGCATGCGATCGCTCGAATTCTCGCATGTAGCCCACGAGGGCCTGCACCCCTGCCAGCGGCATGGCGTTGTAGATGCTCGCGCGCATGCCGCCGACCGACTTGTGGCCCTTGAGTTGCAGCAGCCCGGCCTCGCGTGCGCCGGCCAGGAACGCTTCGTTGCAGCCTTCGTCGGCCAGGAAGAACGGCACGTTCATGCGTGAGCGGCAGCTCGGATCGATGCGGTTGGCGTAGAAGTCGGAGCCGTCGATGAAGTCGTACAGCAGCCGAGCCTTCTCGATGTTGCGCTGCTCCATCGCAGCCACGCCGGTGAGCGAGCCCTCGGTCTGCTCAAGCAGCCACTGGAACGTCAATCCCGCCATGTAGATGCCCCAGGTCGGCGGGGTGTTGTACATGGAATTGTTCTCGGCAACGATCTTGTAGTTGAAGGCGCTCGGGCAGATCTCCAACGCGTGGCCCAGGAGGTCGTCGCGTACGACGACGATCGTGAGGCCCGCCGGGCCCAGGTTCTTCTGGGCGCCGCCGAAAGCGAGGCCCACGCGGCTCCAGTCGACGCTGCGCGAAGCCACGTGCGACGAGAAATCGATGACCAGCGGCGCATCGCTGCCGAGCGCGGCGAGGTCGGGCAGCTGCTGGAACTCGATGCCGTTGATCGTCTCGTTGGTGCACAGGTGCACGTACGAGGCGTCCTTGGTGAGCTGCCAGGTCGCGGGATCGGGCAGCTTCGTGTGCTGGTCGTCGGCGTTGCTCGCGGCCACGCGAGCCGTGCAATAGCGCTGCGCTTCCTTGTGCGACTTGATGCTCCAGCTGCCGGTGATGACGAAGTCGGCGGTCTTTCCGCGCGACAGGTTCATCGGCACGATGGCGTTTTCGCCAAGGCCGCCGCCCTGCATGAACAGGACGTGGAAATGGGAGGGCACGGCCAGCAGCGTGCGTATGTCGGCTTCGGCCTGCGTGCAGATCGCGCCGAATTCCTTGCCGCGATGGCTCATCTCCATCACGCTCATGCCGCTGCCCTGCCAGTCGAGCATTTCGGCGGCGGCGCGTCGAAGCACCGCCTCCGGCATGGCAGCCGGACCGGCCGAGAAGTTGTAGGGGCGCTTGCCGGCCGGCGTCTGCTGCTGGGTCACGTTGCTTTACTTCTTGGCGGGTGCCTTGGCCGGCGCCTTGGCGGGAGCGGAACCTTGGCCGCCGTCGGTCGGAGCGCCGAGGGCCTTGGCCACGTTGGTGTCGAGTGCGCGCATCTTGGGCTCGATGGAACCGCGGGTCTCGGCGACCAGCTTTTCCGTCAACGCGGTCTGCATCTTCGGGTTCAGGTCTTGGTACTTCTTGCTGAGGGGGGAGTTGATCCAGGCGAGCAACTGCTTGAGTTCGTCTTCGCTGAAGTTCTGCTCGAGCAGCGGGGTCAGGGCGCCAGGCGCCAGTTGCACGGCCTTGTCGCGCACCAGGGGGTAGGCGTCGTCGAAGTACTTCTTGAGCTCGGCGTCGGCGGCCTTGGCAGCGGATTCGCGCTTGGCTTCAGGCACTTGCGTCTGCAGGTATTGCGAGCCGGCTTGCGCGATCGGGGCACTCGACTGCTCGACCAGGCCGCGCGCCAGCGATTCGATGCCGGGGCGCTGGATGTCGATGAACTGCTTGATCAGCGTGGCCTTGTCCTGGGCCATGGCGGCCATCGAGCTGCTGGCCAAAGCTACCGTCAGAAGTGCGAGTTTGATTTTTTTCACTGAGGATTCTCCGTTGAAGATGTGGAAGTATCGTCTGCGTCCGGCTCGGTCTCGCCGTTCGCGTCGTTTTCGACGATACGCTGTAGCCCGCTGAGTTTGGCGCCTTCGTCGAGCCCGATCAGCGTGACGCCTTGCGTCGCGCGACCTAGTTCACGAATTTCGGCAACCCGGGTGCGCACAAGCACGCCCTTGTCGGTGATGAGCATGATCTCATCGTCCGCATGCACGAGAGTGGCGGCAACGACCTTGCCGTTGCGCTCACTCTGTTGAATCGCGATCATGCCTTTGGTTCCGCGGCCATGACGCGTGTATTCCGTAATGCTTGTTCGCTTTCCGTAACCATTTTCAGTGGCGGTGAGCACGCTTTGCTGCTCGTCCTCGGCCACCAGCATGGCGATGACGCCCTGGCCCGGGTCGAGCGACATGCCGCGCACGCCGCGCGCATTGCGGCCCAGCGGCCGGACGTCGTCTTCGGCGAAGCGCACGGCCTTGCCGCCGTCGCTGAAGAGCATCACGTCATGCTTGCCGTCGGTGAGGGCGGCACCGATGAGGTAGTCGCCGTCGTCCAGGTTCACGGCAATGATGCCGCCCTTGCGCGGGTTGTTGAACTCGTCGAGCGCGGTCTTCTTGACGGTGCCCATCGAGGTCGCCATGAACACGTACTGGTCGGCCGGGAAGTTGCGCTTCTCGCCGGTGAGGGCGAGCGCCACGTTGATCTTCTCGCCTTCCTGCAGCGGGAACATGTTGACGATCGGCCGGCCGCGCGAGCCACGCGAACCCGCCGGCACTTCCCACACCTTGAGCCAGTAGAGCCGGCCGCGGTTGGAGAAGCACAGGATGTAGTCGTGCGTGTTGGCGATGAAGAGCTGGTCGATCCAGTCGTCTTCCTTGGTGGCAGTGGCCTGCTTGCCGCGGCCGCCGCGCTTCTGCGCGCGGTACTCGCCCAGCGGCTGGCTCTTGATGTAGCCGCTGTGCGAGAGCGTGACCACCATGTCGGTCGGCGTGATCAGGTCTTCGGTCGAGAGGTCGAACGCGCTGTGCTCGACCAGGCTGCGGCGTGCGCCGAGCTTGCTCTGGCCGAACTCCTGCTTGATGGTGCCCAGTTCGTCGCCGATGATGACCGATACGCGCTCGGGCTTGGCCAGGATGTCGAGCAGGTCGTCGATTTCTGCCATCACGTCCTTGTACTCGGCAACGATCTTGTCCTGCTCCAGGCCGGTCAGGCGCTGCAGGCGCATCTGCAGAATTTCTTGCGCTTGCGTGTCCGAGAGGCGGTAGAGGCCATCCGAGCCCATGCCGAATTCGCGCTCGAGTCCTTCGGGGCGGTAGTCGTCGGCGTTGATCACGCCGCCATCGGTGCGCGAGCGCGTGAGCATCTCGCGCACGAGTTTGCTGTCCCAACTGCGGGTCATCAGCTCGGCCTTGGCGACCGGCGGCGTCGGCGATTCGCGAATGATCCGGATGAACTCGTCGATGTTGGCGAGCGCCACCGCCAGGCCTTCGAGCACGTGGCCGCGTTCGCGGGCCTTGCGCAGCGTGAAGACAGTGCGGCGCGTGACCACCTCGCGGCGATGCTGCAGGAAGACCTGGATCAAGTCCTTCAGGTTGCACAGCTTGGGCTGGCCGTCGACCAGCGCCACCATGTTGATGCCGAAGGTGTCCTGCAGCTGCGTCTGCTTGTAGAGGTTGTTGAGTACCACCTCGGGCACTTCGCCGCGCTTGAGTTCGATCACCAGGCGCATGCCCGACTTGTCGGATTCGTCCTGGATGTGGCTAATGCCTTCGATCTTCTTCTCGTGCACCAGCTCGGCCATGCGCTCCTGGAGCGTCTTCTTGTTGACCTGGTAGGGGAGCTCGTCGACGATGATCGCCTGGCGCTGGCCGCGGTCGATGTCCTCGAAGTGGCACTTGGCGCGCATCACGACCTTGCCGCGACCGGTGCGGTAGCCGTCCTTCACGCCGTTGATGCCGTAGATGATGCCGGCAGTGGGGAAGTCGGGCGCGGGCACGATTTCCATCAGCTCGTCGATGCTGGCCTCGGGATTGCGCAAGAGGTGCAGGCAGGCGTCGACGACCTCATTCAAGTTGTGCGGCGGGATATTCGTGGCCATGCCGACCGCAATACCGCCCGAGCCATTGACCAGCAAATTGGGCAACTGGCTCGGCAAAACTTTCGGTTCTTTTTCGGAGCCGTCGTAATTGTCTTGAAAGTCGACAGTTTCCTTGTCGATATCGGCCAGCATTTCATGCGCAATTTTGGCGAGCCGGATTTCCGTATAACGCATTGCGGCGGCGTTGTCTCCATCCACCGAGCCGAAGTTGCCCTGGCCGTCGACCAGCATGTGGCGCATGGAGAAGTCCTGCGCCAATCGCACGATGGTGTCGTAGACCGATTGGTCGCCGTGCGGGTGGTATTTACCGATCACGTCACCGACGATACGGGCCGACTTCTTGTACGGCCGGTTCCAGTCGTTGTTGAGTTCGTGCATGGCGAAGAGCACGCGCCGATGCACCGGCTTGAGGCCATCGCGTGCGTCGGGTAGCGCTCGGCCCACGATCACGCTCATGGCGTAATCGAGATAGCTACTGCGCATTTCCTCTTCAAGACTGATGGGCAGGGTTTCTTTGGCGAAGGAGGTCATGGGCAAGAGGCTGGCGGCAGGAAGGCGAAATTTTACGCTGTGAGGGGTGTCGCTCCGCCGCAACACAAGCCGGCTATTCCGCCTCCGTCCTACGCTTCGGGGGCGTCCGGCAGCCTGTTTGCCAAAGACCCTATGGCACAATCGTCTCAACGTTTTGGGTGGTGGTCACTTAAAGCGTCCTTGATTCGCAGCGCGGCTGCGGCTTTTTCCCCAAGAGGAGAACCATGAAGAAACTGAATAAAGTGGCGATGATGTTTGCAGTCGCTGCGCTCGCCACTGCCGCCGGCGCGCAGACCCGTGTCACCGCTGCGGACGGCGGTCCTACGATCGACAACTGGCAAAACGGCACCGGCGAACTGGTCTGGAAGAACGGTACGAACGAACTGTGCTGGCGCGATGCCAACTGGACGCCGGCTACCGCCGCCGCCGGTTGCGACGGCGCTCTGGTTCCGGCCGTTGCTGCTCAGCCGACCCCGGGCGTGACGCCTCCTCCCGCTGGCACGCCGCCGGCCGTCGCTGCTTCGAAGGTTACCTTCGCTGCCGACGCATTCTTCGACTTCGACAAGTCGGTTCTGAAGCCTGAAGGTCGCGCAAAGCTGACCGACCTGGTCGAGAAGATCCGTGGCGTCAACCTCGAAGTGATCATCGCTGTGGGCCACACCGACTCGATCGGTACGGACGCCTACAACCAGCGTCTGTCGGTGCGTCGCGCCGAAGCCGTCAAGGCCTTCCTGGTCTCGAAGGGCATCGAACGCAACCGCGTCTACACCGAAGGCAAGGGCGAGAAGCAGCCTGTGGCTGACAACCGCACCAAGGAAGGCCGCGCCAAGAACCGTCGCGTGGAAATCGAAGTGGTCGGCACCCGCGCCAACTAATCGATCGATTCCATCGATGAATGAAACCCCGCTTCGGCGGGGTTTTTTTATGCCTGTCGAATTCGTCGGCAGAAATTCGACAAGATCGTCCTGCGCATGTCGGGCATTGCCCGCTTCATAATTGCGATATGACAGAAAATGTGAATGCCGACCCGGCTGAACTTGCCAAGTTTTCAGAACTTGCGCATCGGTGGTGGGATTTGGAGAGCGAATTCCGCCCGCTGCACGAAATCAATCCTTTGCGTCTGGAATGGATTGACGGTATTGCACCTATTTCGCAGCGCCGCGTGCTCGATATCGGTTGTGGTGGCGGGATCCTGGCCGATTCGATGGCCCGAAAGGGTGCCGACGTGCTGGGTATCGATCTAGCAGGCAAAGCACTCAAAGTGGCACAGTTGCACGCGCTCGAGGCCGGCACCCGCGGCGTCAAATACCGTGAGGTCAGCGCCGAGGCGCTGGCCGCCGAGCAGCCGGCCAGCTTCGACGTCGTCACCTGCATGGAAATGCTCGAACACGTGCCCAAGCCAGCATCGGTCATCCAGGCCTGCGCCACACTGGTCAAGCCGGGAGGGTGGGTGTTTTTCTCGACCATCAACCGCAACCTGAAGTCTTTCGCGCTGGCGATCGTCGGCGCGGAATACATCCTTGGGATGCTCCCCCGTGGCACCCATGAGTACGCGAAGCTGATTCGTCCGAGCGAACTCGCAGCTTACTGCCGCGCCGCGGACCTCGACCTGCGGCACACCCGCGGCATGGAGCACAACCCGCTGACCCGGCGTTATTGGCTCAGCGCCGACACCAGCGTCAACTACATGTTTGCGACGCAAAGGCCATCGCTGCCGGGTTCGCAGGGATGAAGGGCTTACTTACACAAGCCGTGCTGTTCGACCTCGATGGCACGCTGATCGACAGCGCGCCTGATTTGGGTGCCGCGGCCGACAAGATGAGGACCGATCGCGGCCTCGAGCCCTATCCTCTCGAGCGCTATCGTCCGCATGCGGGCTCGGGTGCACGGGGCATGCTCGGCGTGGCCTTTGGCATCACGCCCGATGCGCCTGAATTTCCCGAACTGCGTGAGGAGTTCTTCGTCGCCTACGAGCGCCGCATGCTACTTAACACTCAGGTGTTCGATGGCGTCCAGGCGTTGATCGAATCCATCCAGGCGCGCGGTCTTCTCTGGGGCGTGGTCACCAACAAGTCGATGCGATTCACCAACCCGTTGACCCGTGCCATGCCGCTCTTCGCCAGCGCGGGTGCCATCGTGAGCGGCGACACCACGCCGCATGCCAAGCCACATCCGGAACCGCTGCACGAAGCGGCGCGTCGATTGGGCGTTCCTTCGGCGGCGTGCATCTACGTTGGCGACGACGAGCGCGACATCATTGCGGGCCGCGCTGCCGGCATGCGAACCGTGGCCGCAACCTACGGCTACATGGGTTCGCAGGCCGATGCGACCCTCTGGCAGGCGGATGCGTCAATATCTTCGCCCATGGCGCTCTTGCATTTGCTCAATAGCGCCTAAAATGCGAGACTTGGGGCTGCACTGGTTTCGACGTGGGTTCGGAGTCGCAGCGGGGCATGTCGAGCTGAATGCGCTCGTAAAACAGATTCAAACAAACTAACTGCAAACGACGAACGTTTCGCACTCGCTGCTTAATTGCCAGTGAGCTTTGCAACAGCAGGCCGATGGGCTGGGCAAGGGGGTGACAGAGCAATCTGAAACCTCCCGGCTGCAAAGATAATTACATCGGCTGGCTCCGATCCGGGTACCTTGGGTCGGAGCGAGAAAATAGGGTGCTGGCGTCCGGTTTAGCGTGTGACTGCGCGACTCCGGAAGCGAGACTCAAATCAGATCACTAAACATGTAGAACTGCGCGATGAAGGCTTGCGGACGGGGGTTCAAATCCCCCCAGCTCCACCACTCAACAGAACGGCAGTCGTTGTCACCAACGACTGCCGTTTTCATTTCAGCCCTCGCGGCTTCAGTAGCACTGAAAAAGGACGCCTGATTCCGCAGGCGCTTTGCCGATCCATCTCGGCGTCAGGTCCTTCGCACTGCAGTAGTCCGCTGCCAGCGTGTAGCTGGGCGCACGCAGCACGCCTTCGCGAAACGGCACGATCTCGTTCGGGGCCGAGCAACCGGTGATGACGGTGGTGATCAAGGCAAGCGGAAGCAGTGTGGTGCGCCAATTCATCGGGGCATTCTAAGACGCCTGTTCAGCACCGGCGCCTGCCTTGCGTCCGGGATAGAGATACCTGAAATACGCACCGGACTTGCCGAACAGCTGCTGCGCAAGCTTCACGGGGTCTTCGCCCTTGTGCTTCTCGTAGAGCACGGGTCCCCAGATGATGAAGCCGTCGATGCTGAGGCTCTTGGGAGCCGGTTCGATCGCCTTCCAGGCATGCGCGAACTTCGAGATCCAGGCGAGGGCCTCGGTCAAGGCGTGATTGGGGGCGGGGGCGATATCTTCGGTTGTAGACATGGCGACATCCTTGATGAAAAGACTGTACAAATATACAGTAAAATGCCGTCATGGAAAACATCCCGGCCACCCTCTGGATCGCCGCCTGCGCGCATCGGTTGCGGCAGCGCTGGCACACGGTAGACGCCCTCGAACTGGAAGACGTTGCGCGCACTCTCCGAAGAGATGCGCGGCTGCGGGCCATGCTGCCGGACGAGGCTGCCAACGATTGGCTTCGTCCACTCACGGAAGCCTGGGCGCCCGCATCCGTCGCTTCATCGCGTCAACTGCCTTCGGGGCAGCCCCCAATTTCTCCTTGACGGGTTCGCCGTCCCCCGCCGGTCAACCTGTGCGGGGTCCTTGATGCCATGCCAGCAGAAAGGCTTGAGCCCAGCTTCACCGCTGGGTTTTTTTTGCCTGATCGCGGGGCTATAGTCGGCGAGCGCTGACACATCGCAGCCTGAGTTTCTCCCCCAGATCCCCAAGGACACCCGTGCCGGATTCACTGACTTCCACGCTGACCAGCTACTACGACACGGTGCCCTACGACTCGCATCCGTTCCCGCAGTCCGCCATGGAGCATCTGGAAGCGCTGGCCTTCCTCTTCGGACTGGACGCACCCGCTCCCGCCAAGGCGCGTGTGCTGGAGCTGGGTTGTGCGGCCGGCGGCAACCTGATTCCCTTCGCGGCGCGCCACCCCGAGGCGCACGCCATCGGTGTCGATCTGTCGCCCGTGCAGGTATCGCAAGGCGTCGCAGCCATCGCGCATGCGGGCCTTTCGAACGTCGAGTTGCGGGCGTTCAACATCGCCGACATCGACGCCTCGTTCGGCCAGTTCGACTACATCGTCTGCCACGGCGTCTACAGTTGGGTGCCGGGCCCGGTGCAGGACGCGATCCTGCGCATCTGCTCGGAGAACCTGGCGCCGAACGGCGTGGCTTATGTGAGCTACAACGTTTATCCGGGCTGGAAGGCGCGCGAGATCGTGCGCGACGCGATGATCCTGCGCGGAGGCCCTCGCGACACGCCCGACGAGAAGCTGGCCTACGCACGCGGCATGCTCGAATTCCTCGAGCAGTCGGCGCGCCCGGACAGCGTGCTCAAGAAAACGCTCGAAGAGACCATGCCGATCGTGCGCGGCTCCAGCGGCTACTACCTGCTGCACGAGTTTCTCGAGCCCTGCAACGAGCCTTGCTACTTCAAGGAGTTCGCCGCGCGTGCCGACGCCCGCGGCCTGGCCTACCTGTGCGATGCGGAGCCTTCGACCATGTTCGTGCAGAACTACGGCGAGAAGGTGCGCGATCCATTGCTGCGCGAATGCGGCGGCAGCCAGATCATGATGGAGCAGTACCTCGACTTCCTGGTCAACCGCACCTTCCGCCAGACCTTGCTGGTCAAGCAGGAGCGCGCCAGGGACATCCGCTACCGCCTCGATCCGGTGCGCATCCGCGCCCTGGAATTCGCGGGCATGTTCACCTCCGAAGACGGCGGCGCGCTGACGCTCGATGCGCGCGAGCAGCCCTGCCATGCGATCCGCAACCTCAAGGTCACGCTGCGCCTGCCCGTGCACAAGGCCGTGGCGCAGGTGCTGGAGGCGCGCTACCCGGCGTCCGCTTCCGCCGACGCCCTGATCGACGCCGCGAAGACGCTCACCGGCGAGCCGCGCGATGCGGTCGAGCGGGTCGTGCTGGCCATGCTCGAGGAACTGGTGATCCTGGGCGCCTTGCGTTTCCGGCGCACGCCGGTGCCGGCAGCGACCGATGTGTCCAACCTGCCGCAGGCCCTGGCAACGGTGCGCGGCGCGCCCGGCCTCGCGCTTTCGGCAGGCGCCAACGCGCAGGCATGCAACCAGTGGCACGAATCCGTGGGGCTCACGCTGCTCGAGCGCAGCCTGCTGCCGCTGCTCGACGGCACGCATTCGCACGAGGCGCTCGCCGAGCACCTGGCCGGTGAGGTGCGAGCCGATCGCCTGCGTTTCGTCAAGGACGAGAAGCCGCTGACCGAGCCCGAGGCGCTGAAGGAATTCGCGCAGCAACAGGTCGCGCTGGCCTTGAAGGACCTGCGGCGCAAGGCGCTGCTCACGGCCTGAACTCGTCCTCTTCTTTTTCTTCTTTCATTCTTCTTCATCCAACTCAAAGAGGAGACTTCCCATGCAGCAATTCCACTGGACCCCGACACTGCGCGCCGCCGTCGCGGCGGCGCTCGCGCTGACTGCAGCGGGCGCGTCGCAGGCTGCGTCGCAGGCGCCGGTCGCGGCCGAGCACGGCATGGTCGTGAGCGCGCAGCACCTGGCCAGCAAGGTCGGCGTCGATGTGCTCCGGCGCGGTGGCAATGCGGTCGACGCGGCGGTGGCCGTGGGCTACGCGCTGGCGGTGGTGTACCCGGCGGCGGGCAACCTCGGCGGCGGCGGCTTCATGACCGTGCAACTGGCCGACGGCCGCAAGACCTTCCTGGACTTCCGCGAGAAGGCGCCGCTGGCCGCCACGGCCAACATGTACCTGGACAAGGACGGCAACGTCATCAAAGGCCTGAGCACCAACGGCCACCTCGCCGTCGGCGTGCCGGGCTCGGTGTCGGGCATGGAATACGCGCGCGAGAAGTACGGCACCATGAAGCGCGCCGACCTCATCGCTCCCTCGATCCAGCTGGCCGTCAAGGGCTTCGCGCTGGAGCAGGGCGACATCGACATGCTGTGGACCTCCACCGCAGATTTCCAGAAAGACCCGGTCTCCGGCGCCATTTTCCTGAACAAGGGCCAGCCCTTCCAGGTCGGCCAGAAACTGGTGCAGAAAGACCTGGCCAAGACGCTGAAGGAAATCAGCTCCAAGGGCACCGACGGCTTCTACAAGGGCTGGGTCGGCAAGGCGATCGTGGCATCGAGCCAGGCCGGCAAGGGCATCATCACGCAGGCCGACCTCGACCAGTACAAGACGCGCGAACTCGCGCCTGTCGAGTGCGACTACCGCGGCTACCGCGTGGTGTCGGCACCGCCCCCGAGTTCGGGCGGCGTGATCATCTGCGAGATGCTCAACATCCTGGAGGGCTACCCTCTCAAGGACCTGGGCTTCCGCTCGGCGCAATCGGTGCACTACCAGATCGAAGCCATGCGCCACGCCTACGTGGACCGCAACAGCTACCTGGGCGACCCCGACTTCGTGAAGAACCCGCTCGACCGCCTGCTCGACAAGGGCTACGCCGAGAAGATCCGCGCCGCCATCGACCTGAAGAAGGCCGGCGTCTCCAAGGACATCAAGCCCGGCGTCGCGCCGCACGAAGGCAGCAACACCACCCACTACTCGATCACCGACCAGTGGGGCAATGCCGTCTCGGTCACCTACACGCTGAACGACTGGTTCGGCGCCAAGGTCACGGCCGACAAGACCGGCGTGCTGCTGAACAACGAGATGGACGACTTCACCTCCAAGATCGGCGTGCCGAACATGTACGGCCTGGTGCAGGGCGAGGCCAACGCCATCGCCCCGGGCAAGCGTCCGCTGAGCTCGATGAGCCCGACCATCGTCTCCAAGGACGGCAAGCCGGTGTTCGTGGTCGGCACACCCGGCGGCAGCCGCATCATCACGGCGGTGCTGCACACGATCCTGAACGTGGTCGACTACGGCATGAACGTGCAGGAGGCCGTCGATGCGCCGCGCTTCCACCAGCAATGGCTGCCTGACGTCACCAACGTCGAGACCTTCGCCATCAGCCCCGACACCCGCAAGATCCTGACCGACATGGGACACAACCTGGGCGTGCCGCAGCCGGCCAACCACCTGGCGGCGATCATCGTCGGTGCGCCGTCGCTGGGCGGCAAGCCGGTCGGCGCCAACCGCTTCTACGGCGCGAACGATCCCCGCCGCAACACCGGTCTGGCTGCCGGGTACTGACACTGCAAACTCGAAGGCGGTCGTGCCATGCCGGCGCGGCCGCTTTTTTCATTTCCATGCACCTGCAAGACATCCTCTATACCCAAGGCTTCGGCACGCGCCGCGTGTGCGCGGGCCTGGTCCAGCAAGGCCACGTGACCATCGACGGCAAGGCCGTGACGGACCCCTTCGCCGACCTCGACCCCGAAGGCCTCCTCTACACCGTGCAGGGCACGCCGTGGGCGTACCACGAGAAGGCCTACCTGATGCTGCACAAGCCGGCCGGCACCGAGTGCTCGCAGAAGCCCTCGACCTACCCGAGCATCTACACGCTGCTTCCGTCGCCGTTGCGCCTTCGCCCCAACAAGGGCGCGGTGCAGGGCGTGCAGGCCATCGGCCGGCTCGACCAGGACACCACCGGGCTCTTGCTCATGACCGACGACGGCCAGTTCATCCACAAGATGGGCTCGCCCAAGCACCACGTGCCCAAGGTCTACGAGGTGACCGCCAAGCACCCGGTGGACGAGGCGCAGATCGCGAAATTGCTGGCCGGCGTCGTGCTGGACGACGACCCGAAGCCGGTGCGCGCGGCCGCATGCGAATCCGACAGCCCGCTGCACCTGCGGCTCACGCTGACCGAGGGCAAGTACCACCAGGTCAAGCGCATGCTGGCCGCGGTGGGCAACCGGGTCGAGGGGCTGCATCGCTCCCGCATCGGCGACCTGGCGCTGCCCGCGGACCTGGCACCAGGCCAATGGCGCTGGCTGACGGTCGAGGAGGTCGCGGCGTTGCGTGCGCCGACCAAGCCGGCCAAACCACCGAAATAGGGGAGAGAAACAGGGCTGAAGCGGTCAGCCAGCCTTCAGGGCTGGCCGTTAAGATCCTCAGCTCTTTCCCGGAACCTTCCCTTGCGACTCCCAGCCCGCCCGAACGGCCGCATCGCGGCCTTCCTGTTTTCTTCCCTGACAGCCCTTTCAGCCCTGCTGGTCCACGCGGCCGCCGCCGCTGCACCGCCTGAGCTCCCCCCGATCTTCGTTCTCAACTCGCTGGACGCCAACGTCAGCGTGATCAATCCGGCCGACTGGACCGAGAAGCTGCGCATTCCCACCGGCAAGGAACCGCACCACATCTACATGACGCCCGACGAAAAGTCGGTCATCGTGGCCAATTCGGCGGGCGATTCGCTCACCTTCCTCAACCCGAAGACGGCGGAAGTGCAGCGGGTGGTCTACGGGATCATCGATCCGTACCAGCTGCAGTTCTCGCGCGACATGAAGTGGTTCGTCACTGCGGGCAACCGGCTGAACCACGTGGACGTGTACCGCTGGGACGGCAAGGACCTGAAGCTCGCCAAGCGCATCGCCTCGGGCAAGACGCCCAGCCACATCTGGATCGACAACACCAGCACCATCGCCTACGTGACGATGCAGGACAGCGACGAACTCATCGCCATCGACCTGCCCACGCAGAACATCCGCTGGCGCGTGGCCACCGGCGCCATGCCGGCCGACATCTACGGCATCCACAACGACAAGACCCTGCTCGTGGGCCTGACCGGCAGCGACGGCGTGCAGGTGTTCGACGTGGCCGGCACCGAGCCCAAGCTGGTCGGCAAGATCCCCACCGGCAAGGGCGCCCACGCCTTCCGTTCTGCGGGCGACGGCAAGAGCGTGTTCGTGAGCAACCGCGTGGCCAACACCATCAGCCGCATCGACATCGCGACGCTGAAGGTCAGTGCGACCTACGCGGTGCCCGGCGGCCCCGACTGCATGGACGTGTCGGCCGACGGCAAGACGCTCTACGTCACCTCGCGCTGGGCCAAGAAGCTCTCGGTGATCGACCTGGCCACGCAGAAGGTGGTGCGGCAGGTCAACGTCGGCCGTTCGCCCCACGGCGTCTGGACCCTCGACCATGCCAAGCGCATCTAGCGGCGCAGGCCGCCGGGCCGCCGCGCTGGCGCTGGCCGTTGCCGTCGTGCCTGCCGCCTGGGCACAGGGCGGTTCGTGCGAAAAGCCGGTCTACCTGACCTTCGACACCGGCCACATGGGCATCGCCCCGCTGGTGGCCGAGGTGCTCAAGCGCCAGGACGTGCGCGTCACCTTCTTTGCCGCCGCCGAGCGCACCACCACCGACGGCGACAGCCTCGACAACCACTGGGCGCCATGGTGGAAGGCGAGGGCGGCCGAGGGCAACGAGTTCGCCTCGCACACCTACGACCACACCTACTGGCGCGCTGACCTGAAGGGCACCACGCCGACCTTCCGCGTGAAGCCCTCGGCAGGCCCGCTCGCCGGCCGCGAGTTCACCTGGACCGCCGCCGAGTACTGCGCCAACATCAGCAAGGCGTCCGACCGGCTGGCGCTCATCACCGGCAAGAAGCCGCTGCCGCTGTACCGCGCACCGGGCGGCAAGACCTCGCCCAAGCTCCTGGCTGCCGCCAAGGCCTGCGGCTTCGAGCACGTGGGCTGGGCGCCCGCCGGCTTTCTCGGCGACGAGCTGCCGAGCGAGAAGTTCAGCAACGAGAAGCTGCTGACGCAGGCGCTGGACACCATCCGCCCTGGCGACATCCTGCTCGCGCACCTGGGCATCTGGTCGCGCAAGGACCCGTGGGCGCCGGCCAACCTGGAGCCGCTGATCGTCGGCCTGAAGGCCAAGGGCTTCTGCTTCCAGACCCTGCGCCAGCATCCCGACTACCGCGCCTGGATCGCATCCCATCCCTGAGAAGCCGAGGCGCCGCAGTGATCGACTGGTTGACGGACCTTTTTTCCGCCCTGCAGGGCTGGTTCTTCGAGACGGCGGTGCAGCCGCTGGTGTACGCCGTCGGCCTGGGCGGCTGGACCGAGGACGCCTTCGACGCCACCGGCTGGCTGCTGGTCGGCTTCATCCAGATCGTCGTGCTGCTCGCGGTGATCGGGCCGCTGCAGCGCTGGCGCTCGGTAGAGCCGGTGGTGGACCGGCAAGCGATCCGCATCGACGTGCTCTACACGCTGATCCACCGGCTGGGGCTCTTCCGGCTTGCGCTGTTCTTCACGCTGCAGCCGTTCTTCGACGACGCGCTGGGGAACCTGCGCACGGCGGGGTGGGGCACCTTCCATCTCGACGAAGTCTGGCCCGGCGTGACCGACGTCGCGTGGGTGGCCTTTGCCATCTACCTCGTGGTGCTCGACTTCGTCGGCTACTGGATCCACCGCGGCCAGCACCAGTTCAACTGGTGGTGGGGCCTGCACTCGCTGCACCACTCGCAGCGCCAGATGACGATGTGGAGCGACGACCGCAACCACCTGCTCGACGACGTGATCCACGACACGCTCATCGTCATCGTGGCGCAGCTGATCGGCGTGGCGCCGGGGCAGTTCATCGCGTTCGTGGCCTTCACGCAGCTGAGCGAAAGCCTGCAGCACGCGAACCTGAAGATGAGCTTCGGCGCCATCGGCGAGCGGCTGTGGATCAGCCCGCGCTTCCACCGGCTGCACCACAGCATCGGCCTCGGCCACGAGTCGCGTGGCAAGAGCACGCTGGGCGGCCACAACTTCGGCGTGCTGCTGCCCTGGTGGGACATGCTGTTCCGCACCGCGAACTTCGAGGACCGCTACGACCCGACCGGCATCCGCGACCAGGTCGAGCCCGACGAAGGCGGCCGCACGCGCAACTACGGCCGGGGCTTCTGGGCGCAGCAGTGGCTGGGCCTCAAGCGGATGGTCGGCCGCGGCTGAATCGCCAGGGAAATCGCCCCGCAGTCAATCACAGGCGTTATCCTCGCTGCCTCATGCGCCTGCTCCTCGACTCCTTCTGGCGCGCGGTCGCCTATTGCATGCTGCCGCGCGTGATCGTGCTGTCGTTGCTGCCGCTGGGCCTGATGGTGGTGCTGGCAGCCGGCCTCGGCTACTTTTACTGGGAGTCGGCCGTGACCTGGACGCGCGGTGCGCTCGATGCCTGGCCGCTGCTGTCCAGCTTCTGGGCCTGGATCGGGCGGCTCTTCTCCAGCGACGTGACGTCCGTGCTGGCGTCGATGGTCGTGGTGTTCGCCGCCACGCCGCTGATCGTGGTGGTGTCACTGCTGATCGTGGCGGGGCTGATGGCCCCGGCCCTCACCAAGCTCGTGGGCGACCGCCGCTTTCCCTCGCTGGAGCAGAAGAAGGGCGCTTCCTTCTTTGGCAGCGTCGCGCGGTCGCTGGGCGTAACCCTTCTCGCGCTGGTGGCGCTGGTGGTCTCGATGCCGCTCTGGCTCATTCCGCCGCTGGTGCTGATTCTTCCGCCGCTCATCTGGGGCTGGCTCACCTACCGCGTCATGAGCTTCGATGCCCTGGCCGAGCACGCGAGCCCCGAGGAGCGCGCGACGCTGCTGCGCGCGCACCGGCTGCCCCTTCTGTGCATCGGCGTGCTCTGCGGCTACCTGGGCGCCGCGCCGAGCATTGTCTGGGCCTCGGGCCTGCTCTTCGCCGCCGCCTTCTTCGTGCTGGTGCCGATCGCCATCTGGATCTACACACTGGTCTTCGCCTTCTCGGCACTCTGGTTCGCGCACTATTGCCTCGATGCCCTGGCCCAACTGCGTACGCAGCGCGCCGCGGCACTGGCTTCCGCCGAAGGCGGCACGCCCGCCCTCGAGGCGGCCGGAGCCAACCAGGCCGCACTTTCTCAATGGGGTTCACCATGACACGCGCATTCGGTCTCATCGTCGTCGGCGACGAGATCCTCTCCGGCAAGCGTGCCGACAAGCACATGCCCAAGGTCATCGAGTTGCTCGCCGCGCGCGGCCTGCAGCTGGGCTGGGCGGAATACGTGGGCGACGAGCCGACGCGCATCACCGCGGCGCTCACGCGCGCCTTCGCCTCGGGCGACATCGTGTTCTCGACCGGCGGCATCGGCGCCACGCCCGACGACCACACCCGCCAGTGCGCCGCCAAGGCGCTGCGGGTGCCGCTCGCGCTGCACCCGGAGGCCGAGGTGCTGATCCGCGAGCGCATGCAGGACACGGCCAAGGAGCAGGGCGTGCCCTACGAACCCGACCGGCCCGACAACATTCACCGCCTGAACATGGGTGTGTTTCCGGAGGGCGCGACGATCATCCGCAACCCGTACAACAAGATCCCGGGCTTCAGCGTCGAGCACGTGCATTTCGTGCCGGGTTTCCCGGTCATGGCCTGGCCGATGATCGAATCGGTGCTCGACAGCCGCTATGCCGAGCTTTTCACCCGCAACGCCATCGCCGAGAAGTCGGTGATCGTTTTCGGTGCGATGGAAGCCACCCTCACGCCCCTGATGCAGGCGATCGAGGAGGCCCACGCGGGCATCAAGGTGTTCAGCCTGCCCAGCGTCGATCACCCTCAGTACGGCCGGCACATCGAGTTGGGCGTCAAAGGCGACCCGGGCCGGCTCGATGCGGCGTATACCCAGCTGATCGAAGGGTTGCACACTTTCGATGCCAAGCTTGGCCCAGAATTGGTGCGCTGAAAGTCATTGCACCATTTTGGTGAATTTCAGCCTGTATTTAAGCGGTGCATCTGCCGGGAAAGCCTCAATCCGTGAGGCGACAATGGCACAGAAACTGCATCCTTCGTTCCCGTATTCCAAACCACCATCCAACTCAGGAGAAACTGATGGCAAAGACCGTCGCCGATGTACTCAAGCTCGTCAAGGAAAACGAGGTCAAGTTCATCGACTTCCGCTTCACCGACACCCGTGGCAAAGAGCAGCACGTCACCGTGCCGGTCTCGGCTTTCGATGAAGACAAATTCACCTCGGGCCACGCATTCGACGGCTCGTCCATCGCCGGCTGGAAGGGGATCGAGGCTTCGGACATGCAGCTCATGCCCGACCCCAACACCGCCAACATCGACCCCTTCTTCGAAGAAACGACGCTGATCCTGACCTGCGACGTGATCGACCCGGCAGACGGCAAGGCCTACGAGCGCGATCCGCGTTCGCTCGCCAAGCGCGCCGAGGCGTACATGAAGGCCTCGGGCCTGGGCGACACCGCCTTCTTCGGTCCGGAACCCGAATTCTTCGTGTTCGACGGCGTCCGCTGGAAGAACGACATGTCCGGTTGCTTCGTGAAGATCGATTCCGAAGAAGCTTCGTGGAACACCGACAAGGAATACGAGCACGGCAACACCGGCCACCGTCCCGCAGTCAAGGGCGGCTACTTCCCGGTTCCCCCGGTCGACAGCTTCCAGGACATGCGCTCGGAAATGTGCCTGGTGCTCGAATCGCTGGGCATCCCGGTCGAAGTGCATCACCATGAAGTGGCCAACGCCGGCCAGATGGAACTCGGTACCAAGTTCAGCACGCTGGTGCAGCGCGCCGACTGGGTTCAGCTGCAGAAGTACGTGATCCACAACGTGGCCCACGCCTACGGCAAGACCGCCACCTTCATGCCCAAGCCCATCGTCGGCGACAACGGCTCCGGCATGCACGTGCACCAGTCGGTCTGGAAGGACGGCAAGAACCTGTTCGCAGGCGACGGCTATGCAGGCCTCTCGGACTTCGCTCTGCACTACATCGGCGGCATCATCAAGCACGCCCGTGCCCTGAACGCCATCACGAACCCCGGCACCAACAGCTACAAGCGCCTGGTGCCCGGCTTCGAAGCCCCGGTGAAGCTGGCTTACTCGGCCAAGAACCGCTCGGCCTCGATCCGCATCCCGTTCGTGGCCAACCCGAAGGGCCGCCGCGTCGAAGCGCGCTTCCCCGATCCGCTGATGAACCCGTACCTCGGTTTCGCTGCGCTGCTGATGGCCGGTCTCGATGGCGTGGAAAACAAGATCCACCCGGGCGAAGCCGCCAGCAAGGACCTGTACCACCTGCCGCCGGAAGAAGACGCGCTGATCCCGACCGTGTGCCACAGCCTCGACCAGGCGCTGGAATACCTGGACAAGGACCGTGCATTCCTGACCAAGGGCGGCGTGTTCACCGATGCATACATCGACGCGTACATCGAACTGAAGATGCAGGAAGTCACGCGCTTCCGCATGGCGACCCATCCGGTCGAGTTCGACATGTACTACTCGCTGTAAAAGGCTCGCCCCCAGGTTTCGCGCACTTCGTGTCGCTTCTCCTTCCCCCTACCGGGGGCGACACCAGCGGCCCGGCAAAGCCGGTTCCGCGGTGTCTCTGGATGGCGCTGCGTCGGCTTGTAAGCCTGATGGGTTAGGAAAGGACGGCCTCGGCCGTCCTTTTTCCTTGGTGCGGAACATCTTGTCACCGGTGGCCTCGAATTGCATGAAAATGCGCCTTTGTTGCGCCACCCACCGATTCACATGAAGACTGCTTCTCTCATTTTCCTGGCCGGTTCATTGTTGGCCGCCCTCCCAGCGTCCTCGCAGGAACGCGTGTGGCGCTGCGGCAATGAATACACCAACAACGCGACCATCGCCCAGCAAAAGGGCTGCAAGGTCATGGAAGGCGGCAATGTCACCGTCGTCCAGGGCGGCGGCGGTGGTGGTGCCAAGTCGTCGGGCGGCTCGGGCTCTTCTGCCGCGCGCGCCCCGGCCGGCAGCCCGCGCGTCGAAGGCGTCGACCAACGCGCTCGCGACGGCGAGGCCCGCTCGGTGCTCGAGTCCGAACTCAAGAAGGCCGAGACCCGCCAGGCGGAGCTGCAAAAGGAATTCAACAACGGCGAGCCCGAAAAGCAGGGCAGCGAAGCCAAGAACTACCAGAAGTACCTCGATCGCGTGGCCGAAATGAAGGCCGAACTCGCGCGCAACGAGAGCGACATCGCCGGCATCCGCCGCGAAATCGGCCGGTTGCCCGGCAGCAAATCACAGTAAGCATCGCATGGCATTCGGGAAGAAGGCGGTCGGCGCCAACACGCGCTTTCAGTCCTTCGACCTGCTGTCCACGCTGATCGCCGTGGTCAACAGCGACGGCTCCGTGCTGTTCGCCAACGCAGGCCTCGAGGACGCCCTCGGCACATCGCGCCGCACGCTCGAAGGCTCGCAGTTCGGTGCCTGTTTTCACGAGCCGCAAGTGCTGCGCACCGCCATCGACGGCGCCAGCAGCAACGACTTCGCCACGCTGCGCTACGAAGCCTTCTTGCGGCGCGTCAACCACGAGCTGATGCCGGTGCAGGTCACGCTCGCGCATGGCGACAAGAAGGGCGAGCTCATCATCGAGATGTCGCCGCTCGAACACCAGGTGCGGCAGGACCGCGAAGAGCGGCTCATCGACCAGGCACAGGCGAACAAGGAGCTCATCCGCAACCTCGCGCACGAGATCAAGAATCCGCTCGGCGGCATTCGCGGCGCGGCGCAGCTGCTGCAGATGGAGGTGGAGTCGCGCGACCTCATCGAATACACGCAGGTCATCATCCACGAGGCCGACCGGCTGCAGACGCTGGTCGACCGCCTCCTGGCACCACACCGCCGGCCGCACGTGGTGGGCGATGTCAACATCCACGAAGTCTGCGAGCGCGTGCGCTCGGTGATCCTTGCGGAGTTTCCGCGCGACCTGCACATCGAGCGGGACTTCGACGTGTCGATCCCCGAGTTCCGCGGCGATCGCGAGCAGCTCATCCAGGCGACGCTGAACATCGTGCACAACGCCGCGCAGGCGCTTGCGGAGCGTCGTGCGGCAGGCGATGCGCAGATCACTTTCAAGACCCGCATCGCCCGCCAGGTGATATTCAACAAGCAGTGGTATCGATTGGCATTGGAATTGCATGTAATTGACAATGGACCGGGTGTGCCGGACACGATCAAGGACCGCATCTTCTATCCGCTCGTATCGGGCAGGGAAGGCGGAACAGGCCTCGGGCTGACCCTTGCACAAACTTTTGTGCAACAGCATCACGGCGTGATCGAGTGCGACAGCGTCCCGGGCCGAACCGATTTCAAGATACTGATACCGCTGCCCTAGCGCAGCACGGCAACAAGGAGATGCATGAAGCCGATCTGGATAGTTGATGACGACCAATCGATCCGCTTCGTGCTCGAGAAGGCCTTGCTGCGCGAAGACTTGCCCACGCGCAGTTTCACGAACACGCGCGAGGTGCTTGCAGCGCTCGAGCAGGCCGACGACGACGAGCAGCAGGGCCCGCAGGTGCTGGTGAGCGACATCCGCATGCCCGGCGGCTCCGGGCTCGACCTGCTCGACAAGATCAAGGCCAAGCACCCCGGCCTGCCCGTCATCATCATGACGGCGTTCTCCGACCTCGACAGCGCCGTCTCGGCCTTCCAGGGCGGCGCCTTCGAATACCTGCCCAAGCCCTTCGACCTGCCGCGCGCGGTCGAACTCATCCGCCGCGCGGTCGACGAAAGCCAGCGCGAAGAAGTCTCCGAAGAGCGCATGGTCGCCGCCCCCGAAATGCTCGGCCAGGCGCCAGCGATGCAGGACGTGTTCCGTGCCATCGGCCGGCTTTCGCAGAGCAACGTCACGGTGCTGATCACCGGCGAGTCGGGCTCGGGCAAGGAGTTGGTGGCGCGGGCGCTGCACAAGCACTCGCCGCGCGCCAACGGCCCGTTCGTGGCCATCAACACCGCGGCCATTCCCAAGGATCTTCTGGAGAGCGAACTCTTCGGCCACGAGCGCGGCGCCTTCACCGGCGCGCAGACCATGCGGCGCGGCCGCTTCGAGCAGGCCGAGGGCGGCACGCTCTTCCTGGACGAAATCGGCGACATGCCGTTCGACCTGCAGACGCGCCTCTTGCGCGTGCTGAGCGACGGCCACTTCTACCGTGTGGGCGGCCACAACTCGGTCAAGGCGAACGTGCGCGTGATCGCCGCGACCCACCAGGACCTGGAGCAGCGGGTGAAGCTCGGGGGCTTCCGTGAAGACTTGTTCCACCGCCTCAACGTGATCCGCCTGCGCCTGCCGGCGTTGCGCGAACGCGGCGAGGACGTGCCCGCGCTCACCCGGCATTTCCTGCAGCAGAGTGCGCGCCAGCTCGGCGTCGAGCCCAAGCGGATTTCCGATGCGGCGCTCGCGAAGCTCGCCACCTTCGGCTTCCCGGGCAATGTGCGCCAGCTGGAGAACATCTGCCACTGGCTGACCGTGATGGCGCCCGCGCAGCTGATCGAAACCAAGGACCTGCCGCCCGAGGTGATGGCCGTCAACGTCGACACGCATGCGGTCGAGGCGGCTGCGCCGGTGGCTGTTGCCGCGCAACCGGTGGCTGCGCCGCTGCCAGGCATCGAGCGCGAAACTGTGTCGGCCGCCGCTCCACCTGAAGCCGTGGAAGCGCCCGCTGGCGTGAGCAGCTGGGAGAGCGGCCTCGAAGTCGAGGCCCAGGCCCTGCTGGCCGCCGGCCGCACCGACGTGTGGGATGCGCTCTCGCGCCGCTTCGAATCGCGCCTGATCCTCACGGCGCTGGCCAACACGCGCGGCCGCCGCATCGAGGCGGCCCAGAAGCTGGGCATCGGGCGCAACACCATCACCCGGAAGATTCAGGAATTGGGCATCGAGTGAACGCCGACCCGAGGCGCTTGCCTCGGGCGGCTATCTGCTTCGCTGGCCCAGCGTCAGCGAGTCGAGCTGGAACTTCCCGCTCTTGTCCCAGAGCCAGGTATCGACATACGTGTGGCCGCCCAGCTTGCCCGGCGAGGGCAGCGGCGAGGTCGCCTTGATGAGCTCGGCAATCATCGGCGGCACTTCCGGCGCATGGCTCGGCACGCGGCTGAAGGTCACGTTGTTCACCTTGCCGTCCGCGTCGATGTCCGTCTCGACCACCACGACGGCGTAGACCAGCGGTGGAATCTTTCCCTTGTAGATCCGGCTCGCATACGCCTTGTAGATGTGGCGCGCGCCGGTCTTGCGGTAGGCGCGCACGGCGGGTGTCTGCGCGGTGATCAGGCGCACCGTCGGCACGTCGCTTCGGGCCGGGGCCGCTTCATCGGTGGGCGAGGTGGCGCTCTTGCCGTCTTCGGTCTTCTCGGCGGGCTTGAGGATCGAGCAGGCGCCCAGCGCCAGCGAAAGGGCCAGGACCGCGAGGGCGCGGCCGGCTCGCGGCAAGGTGAGGTCGGCGATGGCGGTCATGACGGTCAGGCGCCCTGGTCCAGGTCGAGCACCACGGGGGCATGGTCGCTCGGCTTTTCCCACTTGCGTGGCACGCGGTCGATGACGCAGCCCTTCACGCGCGGCACCAGCGGCGTGCTCACGAGCATGTGGTCGATGCGCAGGCCCCGGTTCTTCTGGTAGCCGAGCATGCGGTAGTCCCACCACGAAAAGCTCTTCTCGGGCTGCTCGAACAGGCGGAAACTGTCGACGAGCCCCAGATCGAGCAGCGCCTTGAAATGGTTGCGCTCCTCGGTCGTGTGGTGGATCGTTTCCTTCAGGCCCACGGGGTCGAAGCTGTCCCGGTCTTCGAGCACGATGTTGAAGTCGCCCAGCAGTACCAGGTTCGGATGGGCCACCAGTTCCTGCCGCAGCCATTCGCGCAATGCGTCCAGCCACTTCATCTTGTATTCGAACTTGTCGCTGCCAGGCGCCTGCCCGTTGACGAAGTAGCCGTTGACCACGCGCAGCGGGCCCGCGGGCGTCTCGATGGTGGCGGCGATCACGCGCGACTGGTCGTCGGTGAAGCCGCCGATGTTCTTCACCACGTCGCGCACCGGCGCAAGGCTCAGGATGGCGACGCCGTTGTAGGTTTTCTGTCCGAACACCGCGGCCTCGTAGCCGGCCGACTTGAGCACCTCCAGCGGAAACTTGTCGTCGGTCATCTTGAGCTCCTGCAGGCAGAGCACGTCGACCGGATTGGCGATCAGCCAGTCGAGCACGTGCTGCAGGCGGGCCGTGAGGGAATTGACGTTCCAGGTGGCTATTTTCATGAATCGCTAAGTTGTTGATTTCAATGATATTTGCGGAACGATACGCCGGATCGGCTTCACACCGTCCATGAGGAATGGCCGTGGGCCATGCCGGAGCCAGAAATGTACGTTGCCGAGCGGCTTGCGCCCTGTCGGATCAAGGCCCAATATTCCCGCAAGCGCCTCGTGTTATCTGCGTTACTATGCGTAACCGATCCACGAATCAGATCTTTCCAGGCATGCCCAAAGGGGTTCCGAACCCGGCCGAGATGTACGGCATCTACACCCGGCCTTGGGGGTTCGAAGTGTCCATTGTCAGAGCCGGCGTCCGGCACCGCGAGGTCTTCGGCCGGGCCAGCTACGGCGGCAGTGCACAAGCGCTCGCGCACGCCCAGCGCTGGCGCGATGCGCTGGTGAAAAGCCTGCCGCCATCCACGCGCCGCTCCCGGGCCGAGAAGATACGGCCCAACAACAAGACCGGCGTGCCCGGGGTTTTCCGCCTGCTCACGCCCAGTGGAAAGATCCTCGGCTGGCTCGCCAAGACCTACATTGCGCACGACCAGATTCTGCGGTCGCTGTTTCTCGCGAGCGCCCTGGGAAGCGCCGCGCGGTCGATGGCGATTCACGAGCGCGGCCGGCAACTCGGGCAGATGTCGGGGCTCGCCAAGGTGCATCCCGCCGAAGAGGCGATCCGCAAGGCGCCCGCTCGCTCGGCTGCCAATCTGCCCACGAAGCACTCGAAGTCCGAAATCGTCCGGAAGAACAACCGCAGCGGAATCTCCGGCGTGACCTTCAAGTCGCCCCGGCCAAAGCACCCGGGATACTGGATGGCCATCACCTACACCGCGGGAAAAGGCACGACGAGCAAGGCGTTCTCGGTCGCAGAGCATGGCCACGACAAGGCCAGGACGCTCGCCGAGGCCGAGCGCCGGCGCCAACTGGCCCAGAAGAAACGCGACAGCCGCCAAGCCGAATGAAAGCAGACCGGATCGCCATTTCCGTGGCACCCTACATTGGCGTGTCGGCCCTGGCGGTGGCGCCGGCCGACGCGCAAGCCTGCCTCGTCCTTGCGCACGGCGCGGGCGCGGGCATGGCGCATCCGTTCATGAACGCCGTGGCCGAGGGCCTGGCGCAGCGGCGCATCGCGACCCTGCGCTACCAGTTTCCGTACATGGAAAAGGGCCTCAAGCGCGTGGACTCGCCGGCGCTCGCCCATGCCACGGTGCGCGCGGCCGTCCGGCGCGCGGCACAGCACTTCGACGGTGTTCGCCTGTTCGCTGGCGGCAAATCGTTCGGCGGCCGGATGACCTCGCAGGCCCAGGCGCTCGATCCTCTGCCGGGCGTCCAGGGCCTGATCTTTCTCGGCTTCCCATTGCATCCGGCCGGTGCCCCTTCCATCGATCGCGCGGCCCACCTGCACGACATCGAAGTGCCGATGCTGTTCGTGCACGGCACGCGCGACAAGCTTGCGGAGCCCGAGCAGATGCGCCCGGTGCTTCGCGGCCTCGGGCCACTCGCCACGTCGATGGTGATCGAAGAGGCCGATCACTCGTTCAGCGTCCCCAAGCGCAGCGGCCTCTCAAGCGAAGAAGCTTTGGACGAAGTGCTCGACGGCCTGGCCCTGTGGACGCAGGCCTGGCGCATCGGCTGACCGGCTAGCTGGCCAGCGCCCGCATCTCCGCGATGAGATCGGCCTTGCCCTCGAAGCCGATGCCCGGCAGCGGCGGCAGCGTGACGTAGCCGTCCTGCACCTTCACGCCGTCCGGGAACCCGCCATAGGGCTGGAACAGGTCGGGGTAGCTCTCGTTGCCGCCCAGGCCCAGGCCCGCGGCAATCGCCAGCGACATCTGGTGCCCGCCGTGCGGAATGCAGCGCGAGGGCGACCAGCCGTATGCCTTCAGCATGTCCAGCGTGCGCAGGTATTCGACCAGGCCATAGCTCAGCGCGCAATCGAACTGCAGCCAGTCGCGGTCGGGCCGCATGCCGCCGTGGCGAATGAGGTTGCGTGCGTCCTGCATCGAGAACAGGTTCTCGCCCGTGGCCATCGGGCCGGCGTACACCTCGCCGAGCCTGGCCTGCAATTCGTAGTCGAGCGGGTCGCCGGCCTCCTCGTACCAGAAGAGCGGGTATTGCGAGAGCGCGCGGCCGTAGCCGACGGCCGTGGGCAGGTCGAAACGGCCGTTGGCATCCACCGCCAGCTGCTGGCCGGGGCCGAGGATCTTGAGCACCGACTCGATGCGCTCGCAGTCCTGTGCGAGCGTGGCGCCGCCAATCTTCATCTTCACGACCGAGTAGCCGCGCTCGAGGTAGCTGGTCATCTCGCGCTGCAGGCCTTCGACGCCCTTGCCGGGGTAGTAGTAGCCGCCCGCGGCATAGACGAACACGCGCGGGTCGGGCGTGCCGCTGCCGTAGCGTTCGGCCAGCAACTGGTAAAGGGGCTTGCCGGCGATCTTGGCAACCGCGTCCCACACGGCCATGTCGATGGTGCCCACCGCCACCGAGCGCTCGCCGTGGCCGCCGGGCTTCTCGTTGATCATCATGCGGGCCCAGATCTTGTGCGGGTCGAGGTTCTCGCCGGTTTCGTCGAGGAGCGACCCCGGCTCGGCTTCCAGCAGCCGTGGAAGGAAGCGCTCGCGGATCAGGCCGCCCTGGCCGTAGCGGCCGTTCGAGTTGAAGCCGTAGCCGATGACCGGCTTGCCGTCGCGGACCACGTCGGTGACCACGGCCACGAGGCTCAGGGTCATCTTGGAGAAGTCGATGTAGGCGTTGCGGATGTCCGACTTGATGGGACGCGTGGATTCGAGGATGTCGACGATTTTCATAAGGGGGGTGGGGGAGAATCTCCGCCGTGGTTCAAGGTGCAGTGCAGGAAGGCATGCATCTTTTCCCGGCGGGGCGTGCGCCGTCCAATACTCCAATCGCATACAACTATTCATTCCGACGCGCTGCACATGGGCCCCGGCAACCGACCCCTCGATCTCGAATGGCTGGAAGATTTCCTGGCCCTGGCCGAGACCGGCAATTTCTCGCGCGCGGCACAGGCCCGCTCCATCGCCCAGCCGGCCTTCAGCCGGCACATCCGAGGACTGGAAGAGTGGGTGGGCGTCGACCTCTTCGATCGCAGCGCGCATCCGGTCACGCTGACCGCGGCGGGCAAGCGCTTCCTGCCCCTGCTGCAGGAGTTGCTGGCCGGCCTGCAGGCCGCCCGCACCGAGGCGCGTCGCGCGCACGACCTCGATGCCGCAAGCCTGAGCTTCGCCGCCACGCACGTGCTCTCGCTCACCTTCTTTCCGCGCTGGCTGGGGAGCGTGGAGGCGCGGCTGAGCATGGGGCCGATCCAGACCATCTCCGACAGCTCGCAGGCCTGCGAAGACCTGATGCTCCAGCGCCGCGTGCAGTTCGTGCTGTGCCACGGCCATGCCGGCACGCCCGGGCGGCTCGACGAAGCGCAGTATCCGGTGCAGCGCCTGAGCGAAGACGTGCTGGTGCCCGTCGCGGCACCCGGTGCGGATGGCGCGCCGCAGCACGCGCTCGGCACCGACCGCGCGCCTTCGGTGCTGGCGTACAGCGAGGCATCGGGCCTCGGGCGGATCATGCGGTCGGTCCAGGACAGCGAATTCGGGAAGGACTTCGCGCCGTCACTCTCGGTGGTCTTCACCGCACACCATGCCGCGCTGCTGCGGACCATGGCGCTCGAAGGGCGCGGCCTCGCGTGGCTGCCGATGAACCTGGTGGCGGAGGACCTGCGCACCGGCACGCTGGTCGATGCCGGCGCGGGCGGCTGGCGCGTGCCGGTGGACATCCGGCTGTACCGGCAGCTCACGCCGATGACGACGGTGGCCGAGGCGCTGTGGGCGTTGGTCGGCGGCGCGTGAAGCAGCGCAACTAGGGGCGATGTCCTGCACGCCGCGTGGCCGGCGGCTGGCGAGTCGCGCGCCGCGCATCCGGAAACTCGGGCGTTCAACAGGAGATGCCCCATGAGTTCCAGAACGCCAGCGCAGCCACCCGCCCATGAGGAGCCCGAGATCACGCAAGAGGAATCCGTGCCCAGCGATGGCCGGGACACCGAAGGCGAGGAGCTGATGAAGCAGGTCAACAACCGCAAGCTCCACGAGGAGGGTTCCGCGGAAGACAAGACACCGGATAAGTCGGAGCAATCGAAAGCGGACAAATCCTGACATCGCGCCATTCGTGAATCCGGACCACAAGGCGCGCCCATGAACGGCAACGCAGCCACCGTCAGCGCGGGCGCTCCTCCCGCGCCCGCTACATCGCTCTGGCAGCGCAGCCGCCGATGGGTGTTGCCGCTGGTCGGCATCGCCATCCTCGGCCTGCTGCTGTCGCACGCGCACAAGGTGGACTGGGCCGGCGCCTGGCACGCGCTGCAGCGCTATTCCCCCTGGCTGCTGCTCGGGGTACTGGGGCTCGCCACCGCCAGCCACGCGCTCTACGGTTGCTTTGACCTGATCGGCAAGCGCCACACGCGCCACGCGCTGCCGCGCTGGCGCACCTGGGCGATCGCAGTCACCAGCTACGCCTTCAACCTGAATCTCGGCTCGCTGGTGGGCGGGATTGCGATGCGCGCGCGGCTGTATGCGCGTGCGGGCCTGGACGAAGCCACCGTGGCGCAAGTCGTCGGGCTCAGCCTTGCGACCAACTGGCTTGGCTATGGGCTGCTGGCGGGTGGTCTGTTCGCGGCGGGCGCCATCGCGCCGCCGAGCCGTGCGCCGAT
>NZ_JXQQ01000118.1 GCF_000834655.1 Variovorax paradoxus | reverse complement strand
GACGTCGAAGTCGACAGGCTGCTCACGCTGCTGTTGGTCGAGCTCAGACCGGTCGAGAGGCTAGAGATTCCACTCGTCGCAGTGCTCAGACCCGACGACGTGGAGGTCGACAGGCTGCGAATGCTACTGGTAGCGGTGCTCAGACCACTCGACGTCGAAGTGGACAGACTGGAAATGCCGCTGGTTGCAGTGCTCAAGCCGCTAGACGCGGAGGTCGACAAGCTGTTGATGCTGCTGGTCGCAGTGCTCAAGCCAGACGACGTGGAAGTCGACAAGCTGCTGATGCTGCTGGTGGCGGTACTTAGTCCGCTGGACGTCGAAGTCGACAGGCTGCTCACGCTGCTGTTGGTCGAGCTCAGACCGGTCGAGAGGC
>NZ_JXQQ01000117.1 GCF_000834655.1 Variovorax paradoxus | reverse complement strand
CGTACAGAGCCGTGCGCTTCGACAGGTTGTGCACGTAGCCGATTGCCAGCTTGTTGGCCTTCTTGTCCTCGGGGATGATTGCGAAGGGAGTCTGCGCAATCAGGTTTTCGTCGTACTTGACGCTCGAGTACGAAGCGCGGATCAAGCCGGCGCCGACCGGCACAGTCACGCCGAGCAGGTAACCGGTGAGGTCGATGTCGGGACGGCCGCCCAGGTTAGGCGTCACTTCGTAGTCGAGCTTGTTCTTGGCCTTCGAGAATTCGCCGAAGAGCTTCGCCGGACCGAAGTCGTACGACGCGCCGAGGTTGAAGGTGTTCACCTTGTTGGTCGTGCCAGCATAGAACTGGTCGCCTACGGTGCTGCTGGCATAAGCCACCGCAACATCCAGAGGACCGTTTGCGTAGCCGAAGCGGCCGCCGACGTAGCGGCCTGCGCGCGAGTTGTTGTCAACTGCAGGGGTCGCGGTGCCAGGGCTGTACTTGGTCTTTTCGCCGAACGAGTACTGCAGTTGGCCGTAGAAACCACCCAGGTTCGGCGGCAGGAAGTAGCCGATGC
>NZ_JXQQ01000116.1 GCF_000834655.1 Variovorax paradoxus | reverse complement strand
GCCGTAGAAACCACCCAGGTTCGGCGGCAGGAAGTAGCCGATGCTGTTGCTGGTGCGGGTGTGGTTGTTGCCGCCCACGTTGGTGGCGAGAGCAACGTTCGGGTACTGATCGGTGAACGCCTTGTTGCTGGCGCCGAAGCCGTTGAAAGAGCCGAAGGAGTTGTTGGCCGTCGAGATCAGGTTGGTGCCAACACCGTTCGTGCCGAACGGATCGAACACAGTGTCGTTCCAGAACGTGGCGGTGTAGTCGCGACCCAGACGGACTTCACCGAAACCACCCGACAGGCTCACGGTCGAACGACGAGCGAACGTCGCAACGCCTTCAGAGCCATCGTCGTTCTTGATGGGAGCTTCGAGCCAGAAACTGGCTGCCAGGCCACCACCGAGGTCTTCCGTACCACGGAAGCCCAGACGGCTGGAGTTGTAGCCCGAGTTAGCGAGTTCGCGGCGGCTTGCCTTGACGCTGCCGCGGTTCACGTAGAGCGGGTTGAACCCAGTGGGAATGCCCTGTGCGTTGTACGTGAAACCATTGTTCAGGTCACGCGAGGTGGACGAGTAGCCGCTGATTGACGCATCGACCACACCGAACAGAGTGACGGACGACTGAGCCGAGGCAACACCGGCAACAGCCAGGGCAGCCAGAGCAGCTGCCCTTTGGGCGCGAGCACTAGAGTGGCGCCCGCATCATGGACACCCGGAAAGAAAAAAGCCCCGAGTTTTGCAACTCGGGGCTAAATCCACCAATTGGAAGGGTGGAGGAGACAACTTTGGGCGCAAACGTATGCGCGATGAAATAAAGTATATCGGCTGTTTGTTGCGTTGCAACAAGCGAGTGATGCTTTTCCCACACAAATCCGATGCCAACGTGCTTTTTTGCCGGGCATCCCGACTGGAATCCGAAGAATCATGGAATGCACAGTGAGTTGGACCGGCGACGCGGGAACGCGTTCGGCCATGGGCTTTGTCGCCGAAACGGGCAGTGGCCACGTCTTGATGATGGATGGCGCCCCTGACGCGAGCAAGCCCGAGAACGGTGGCCAGAACCTCGCGGCACGACCGATGGAGACGGTGCTTGCGGGCACGGGCGGGTGCACTGCCTACGACGTCGTGCTGATATTGAAACGGGGGCGTCATCGAGTCGAGCGCTGCAGCGTCAAACTGACCAGCGAGCGCGCCGAAAAGGATCCCAAGGTCTTCACGAAGATCCACATGCATTTCACAGTTGCCGGCAAGGGGATTCCGGCCTCCGCGGTGGAGCGAGCGGTCGCGTTGAGTCACGAAACCTATTGCTCGGCCAGCATCATGCTGGCGAAGACCGCCGAGATCACCACCAGTTTCGACCTCGTCGAAACGTGAGGTAGCGGGCTTGCGCTCCTAGATGCGGTGCGCCAGCGTGGTCATCACGCGAGAGGCCAGGCGCATCAAGGCCTTGGCCGGTGCCGGGAGTTCGGCGGCACCCGCGTCGACGGCTTGAGCCGCATGGCGCGCCTCGTCGAGCTTCATCTGCTCGACCACGGCTCTGGAAGCACTGTCGGCCAGCGGAAGCAGGTTCAGGTGGCTGTCGAGATGAGCCTCCACCTGGCGTTCGGTTTCCGCGACGAACCCCAGGCTCAGCGGGTCCCCAAGGCGGCCCGCGACAAGGCCGAGGCCGAAGGCTCCGGCATACCAGAGCGGATTCAGTAGCGAAGGCCGAGCGCCCAGTTCGTCCAGGCGTTGCCGTGTCCAAGCCAGGTGATCGGTCTCCTCATGCGCGGCTTCGACGAATTGGGCGCGCAAGGCCGGATCGCGCGCCACTGCGGCCTGCGCGGTGTAAAGCGCCTGTGCACAGACTTCTCCGACATGATTGACCCGCATCAATGCGCCAGCATTGCGGCGCTGCTCTTCATCCAGTGCGCCAAGTGGCTGCGCCGGGACGGGCATGGCCCGGGTTGCATGAGGACGGGCAAAAAGGGTGCGCAATGCCGCATCTGCGGCGGTCAGGACGGGGTCTAGCAAGAGCGTCATGCACCTATTTGACCGCACCTCGACAGGGCTGCAAAAAGTTACGGTTTTGTTCCGCATTGTGGTGTGACAGATGGGCTAAGTCCTTTGTTGCAGGACTGCAACGAAACGCCGAGGCCATCGGAGATTTCGGGCGATTTGTTTTGCCCTGCCGCATCGGCTCTGGTGCAATAGCAACAACTTCCCAAAAGGAGGTTGGCCCGGGGTCCGGTGGGAGCACAAAGTGCCAGTCACGGTGAGCCCTTCGCACCGGAGCCCTATGTTTAACCTTGGAGAAACTTGCAATGAAAAAATCTCTAGTTGCTCTGGCTGCCCTGGCTGTTGCCGGTGTTGCCTCGGCTCAGTCGTCCGTCACTCTGTTCGGTGTGGTCGACGCGTCGATCAGCGGCTATTCGGCCACCTCGCGTGACCTGAACGGTGCTACCTTCCTGAACCCGTTCTACGTGAACCGTGGCAGCGTCAAGGCAAGCCGTCGCGAACTGGCTAACTCCGGCTACAACTCCAGCCGTCTGGGCTTCCGTGGTACGGAAGACCTCGGTGGTGGCCTGGCAGCCAGCTTCTGGCTCGAAGCTCCGATCACCAATGACGACGGCCAGCAAGGCGTTTCGACGTTCGCTCGTCGTTCGACCGTGAGCCTGTCGGGTGGTTTCGGTGAAATCCGCCTGGGTCGTGACTACTCCGCCACGTTCTGGAACGACACCGTGTTCGATCCGTTCGGCACCAACGGCGTCGGCACCAACCTGGTCTTCACGGCTTCGTCCGGTTTTGCCAACTTCACCGGCGCGGCTCCCGCGGCTGTGCCTGGCATCACCAATGTCAGCACCAGCAACTACACCCGCACCAGCAACAGCATCGGCTACTTCCTGCCGCCGAACCTGGGTGGTTTCTACGGC
>NZ_JXQQ01000115.1 GCF_000834655.1 Variovorax paradoxus | reverse complement strand
GGCCGCGAGCGCGATCTCGACTTCGCCCTGCGGCGCCTCGTAGGCCCGCTCGCTGGCCCGCTCGGGCTCGGGCAGCGCCTTGCGGTCCACCTTGCCGTTGGCATTCAGCGGCAAGGTCGCCAGCACCACGAAGGCCGCCGGCACCATGTAGTCGGGCAGCACCTGGCCCAGCCGCGTGCGCAGGCCCGCCGTGTCGATCGCATGGTTCGCCTGCGCCGACAGGTACGCCACCAGCATCGTTGCGCCCGCCTGCTCGCGCGCGATGACCGTCGCCTCGCGCACCTCGGGCTGCGCCAGCAGCTGCGCCTCGATCTCCCCCAGCTCGATGCGAAAGCCCCGCACCTTCACCTGGTGGTCGATGCGGCCCAGGTAGTCCAGCTGGCCCTGCGCGTTCCAGCGCACCAGGTCGCCGGTGCGGTACAGGCGGCTGCCGTCCTCGGCCGCGATGAAGCGCTCGGCCGTGAGCCCTGCACGGTGCAGGTACCCGCGCGCCAGGCCTTCGCCCGAGACGTGCAGCTCGCCCGCCACGCCCAGCGGCACGGGGTTGAGCTGGGCATCGAGCACGCGCAGGCCCAGGTCGGGGATCGCCGTGCCCACGGGGCTGCGCTGCGGGCCGATGTCCGCTGCGGTGATGCGCCGGTAGGTCACGTGCACCGTGGTCTCGGTGATGCCGTACATGTTCACCAGCTGCGGCTGCCGGTCGCCGTGGTGCTCGATCCATGTGCGCAGGCGCTGCGGCTCGAGTGCTTCGCCGCCGAAGATCACGACGCGCAATGCGAGCGCGCCGTCCTTGTCCAGCGCCTGCGGCAGGCTGGCCAGCTGGCCGAAGGCCGAGGGGGTCTGGTTGAGCACCGTCACGCGCTGCGTGCGCAGCAGCTGCAGGAAGTCTTCCGGCGAGCGGCTCACCCAGTAGGGCACCACCACCAGCTTGCCGCCGGTGCACAGCGCCCCGAAGATCTCCCACACCGAGAAGTCGAAGGCGTAGGAGTGGAACAGGGTCCACACGTCCTCGGGCCCGAAGTGGAACCACGAATCGGTCTGGCTGAGCAGGCGTGTCACGTTGCGGTGGCACAGCTGCGCGCCCTTGGGCCGGCCGGTGGAGCCGGAGGTGTAGATCACGTAGGCGAGGTTGTC
>NZ_JXQQ01000114.1 GCF_000834655.1 Variovorax paradoxus | reverse complement strand
ATGTGGATGTCGTAGGGCCAGCCGTGAAGAAGGATCACCGGCGCGCCGTTGGCCGGGCCGGCCTCGAAGTAGCCCATGCTCAGGCCGTTGGCCTCGATGCTCTTGAGCGGTTCGAGGCGTTTGAGCGCGCCAGCGGGCTGCGCGAAGGCGGGAGTGATCGCTGCGAGCTGAGCGGCAGTAGCGCTCAGCGCGGTCGCGGCAAGGAAGGCTCGGCGTGGCATTTGGAACGACGATGTCATTGGATCTCCGTGGTGGCAGGTTCTGTTGGAAGGGCTGGTTGATCCAAATGTCGCCCGCGAGATAACCGCTTGACCTGTCCTGCGTATCGCTCTGTATCTCCCCCCGTCTTTCCAACAATACATTTCGATGTTGACGTGTGATGCGCGACGCGCGGCACATTCACAGGCTCTCTTGCCTGGCTGGAAACGAAGTTCCAGAGCGCGGGCCATCCCGACGGACCGGGCGCGCACGTCCAGGGCCTGCGCTCCTACAGCATCGAAAAAAGTGGCGCCCTAGTTTGACCGGCCGACTCAGCGAACTCACCCGCCCATCTTAAGGAACGCGCCATGAAAGCCCTCACGTACCAGTCCTCCAAAAACGTCAGCGTCGAGACAGTGCCCGACCCGGTGCTGGAGCAGGAAGACGATGTGCTGCTGCGCGTGACCGCCACCGCGATCTGCGGTTCGGACCTTCACATCTTCCGGGGCAAGATTCCGGACATGGAGTCGGGCGACATCCTCGGCCACGAGTTCATGGGCATCGTGGAAGAAACAGGCAAGGGCGTCACGCGATTGAAGAAGGGCGATCGCGTGGTCGTGCCGTTCACGATCGCCTGCGGACAGTGCTTCTTTTGCAGCCGCACGCTTTTTGCCGCGTGCGAGACCACCAATCCGGGCCGCGGCGCGATTCTCAACAAGAAGAACGTGCGCTCGGGCGCCGGGCTCTTCGGCTATTCGCACCTGTACGGTGGCTACCCGGGCGGCCAAGCCGAGTTCGTGCGCGTTCCCAAGGCGAACGTGGGCCCGCTCGTGATTCCGCCTGGCCTCGCCGACGAACAGGTGCTGTTCCTGTCCGACATCCTGCCCACCGGCTACCAGGCCGCGATCAACGGCGAGGTCGGTCCCGGCTCGACGGTGGCCATCTTCGGCGCGGGGCCGGTGGGCCTGATGGCCGCGGCCTCGGCCCGCCTGCTGGGCGCCGAGCGCATCTTCATGGTCGACGAACACGCTTACCGTCTCGAATTCGCACGCGCGACCTACGGCGTGGAGCCGATCAATTTCAAGGACATCGACGATCCCGCGGGCGCGATCATCGAGCGCACCGACTTCCGCGGGGTGGATGCGTCCATCGACGCCGTCGGGTTCGAAGCCAAGGGCAGCACGCTGGAAACCGTCATGACCGACCTGAAGCTGGAGGGGTCCAGCGGCAAGGCGCTGCGCCAGGCCATCGCGGCCACGCGGCGCGGCGGCGTTGTCAGCGTGCCCGGCGTGTACGCGGGCTTCATCCACGGCTTCCTGTTCGGCGATGCGTTCGAGAAGGGCCTGACCTTCAAGATGGGCCAGACCCATGCGCAGCAGCACATGCCCAGGTTGCTCGAACACATCCAGGCAGGAGACCTGAAGCCCGAAGTCATCATCACGCACCACATGGCCCTGGAAGACGCCGCGCGCGGCTACGACATCTTCGAGAAGGCCGAGGAAGAGTGCCGCAAGGTCGTGCTGACGCCTTCCGGTCCTGCGGTGACCCACGCAGCGCTTGCAGGCGATCGCGCACTTCCGCTTTGATCTTCGCCCGTCCGTTATTCATTCCTTTCCGGAGAACACCATGGCAGCCACTGGAAACACCGCGACTCCTCGCATCGACATGCAAGACGCAGCGCAACGCGCGCGTTGGACGCGCGAATTCAACGTCACGGACGACCAACTCGAGCAAGCCGTCTCCAAGGTTGGTGAAGTGGCCGCCGATGTGGAGCTGTATTTGAAGGGGAGCCGAAGTTCGACGAACTCGGACGCGACGGGCGACACGGGTTCATGAACCCGACCTGCAGCCAGGCCAGCATCCAGTCAAGTAGATGAGGTCCAAAGATCCGCTATGACTTGGCCTCGGCGCGCTTGCAGCGCAGCAGCCATCGACGGTCTTTCCACATACGTAAAGAGCACACAGTGAACAAAGCCAACACCCCCACATCTGAACCGGCCTCGAGCGGCCGACGCGCGAAGGCCGCCGGCGCGGTGAATGGTGAAGAGTCAGAAATCGGCGGCGACGACGCACAACGCACGATGAGCGGCTCGAATATTGAGCAGAACCGGCTGGTCGGCATCGACTCGCCAGAGAAAGGAAGCCGCATGGGACGAGAGGCGAACAAGCCTTCCGGAGATCCCGGGGAGCGCGGAGAGGAAGCCGAAGTCCCAGCCAAGCCGCACAGCACGTCGCGTTAGGGCAGATCCAGAAAGTCGTCGCGCGGGCTTTCGGTATCGCCCAATTCGGGCACCAGACAGTCCGAGAGAAATCCCGCCACATCCGTGCTGCGGAAAAGCAATCCCGCGACCATCCCGAGCGACAGAAGGCGCCAAGGCTTGAACAAGGCAATCAGCGCTCCGGTACCCGCGGCGTAAGCGATCAGACGGGCCGGGTGCCTCGAGGCATAGCCTTGGAGCAGAGGCCTGCCCACCTCGGCCACTGTGCTCAGACGGCTTCGCCGCCACCAGCGCCCGAGCATGCTCCGCTCGACTCTTCGTCGAGCCTGGCCACTCCATGTCAGGCCTCCACGGCCATCGCCTTTTGCAACGGCCACGATTCGCGGACCCGACTCTGTATCAGTCATCGTGAAGCCCATCGCCCCAAGAAGCGCGGCGCGGGACGACTCAAGCTTTCGCTTCGCAGAAATATCGCTGGTCATTGATTTTTCTCCCGCATGAGATGGGCGGTCACTTTGCGCACAGTTCAACTCCAAAACAATTGCCCTACACATTCGGGACAGGCGAAGTGCGCCGCGGTGTCGGGTTGGACGTCGATGTCTTGTAGGCGGAAACAAACCCAGGTCGAGTTGTTAACGCGTGCCGCTTCTTGATAAGTTTTCAGGGTGCGCATGGGCCCGTTTGCTGATCGGCATTGTGGCGACCCTGGGGCGCGGCAGATCGGGCTTTTGCATCGGTGCGCCAGCGCTGTACCCACAGCTCGGCTCGGCACCGGCCTACAACCCGTTGCGACCGGTCGCATACGGTGTGCCCACGTCATAGAAAGCTGGAGCAGTGTGAACGACAAAACGCGATTCGAGCCGTACACCCATGCGGCAGGTGGTTGGGGTTCGCTCAAAGCGGTCGGCACCTATCTGCTGCGCGAACGAATCCCCATCATCGGCGCCGAGGCGCTGTGGAAGCAGAACAAGCCCGAAGGCTTCGCCTGCGTGAGTTGTGCGTGGGCCAAGCCCGAGCATCCGCACGCTGCGGAATTCTGTGAGAACGGCGCCAAGGCAACCGCTTGGGAGCTGACTAGCAAGCGGTTGCCGGCGGCGTTCTTCCTCGAGCACACGGTGACCGATCTGCTGGCATGGGACGACCACGAGCTCGAAGCGGGAGGGCGCCTGACCGTGCCGATGAAATGGGACGCCCAGACCGATCGTTACCTCGAGACCAGTTGGGAGGAGGCGTTCGCCGGCATCGGCGCGCATCTGCGGGACCTCCGTGTTGAGGATCCAGCGTCGGTCGTCTTCTACGCCTCGGGTCGGGCGTCGCTGGAGACCAGCTACATGTACCAGCTGCTCGCACGCTTGTATGGCAACAACAACCTGCCCGACAGTTCGAACATGTGCCACGAGAGCACGTCGGTGGCGCTGCCTGAAACCATCGGCGTGCCGGTGGGCACCGTGCGTCTGGACGATTTCGAGCAATGCGATGCGATCTTCATCTTCGGTCACAACACCGGCGTCAGCAGCCCGCGCATGCTTCACCAGTTGCAGGACGCGCGCAAGCGCGGCGCATCCATCGTTACCTTCAATCCGCTGCGGGAGCGCGGCCTCGTCGAGTTCGTCAATCCACAGTCGCCCACGGAGATGCTGACGCCCGCGCACACCGACATCAGCACCCAGTATCTGCAGCTGAAGAACGGAGGGGATCTGGCGGCACTGACCGGCTTGTGCAAGGCGCTTGTCGCAGCCGACGACCGCGCGCTCGCCGAGGGGCATGCGCGCGTGGTCGACGCCGCATTCATCGCGGAACACACCGAGGGCTTCGAAGCCTTCGCAGCATCGTTGCGTACGACAGAGTGGGCTGCGATCGAGGCGGAATCAGGCCTGCTGCAGGCTCAACTGGAGGCCGCGGCAATTACGTTCGCGAACGCGAAGGCCGTGATCGGCATCTACGGGATGGGCCTCACGCAGCACCGCAAGGGCGTGGAAAACGTCCAGATGGTTTCCAACCTCTTGCTGCTCGGCGGCCACATCGGCAGGCCGGGCGCCGGCATCTGCCCGGTGCGCGGGCATTCCAACGTACAGGGTCAGCGGACTGTCGGCATCACCGAAAAACCGGAACTCGCACCGTTGGACAAGCTGGCGGAAATGTATGGGTTCATGCCGCCGAGGGAGAAGGGCCTCAACACCGTGGAGACCTGTGAAGGCGTGTTGGCAGGCGCAGTGCGCGCCTTCGTCGGTCTGGGCGGCAACTTCTTGCGGGCTGCGCCGGACACCGAAAGGCTGGAGGCGGCCTGGCGAGGCCTGGGCTTGACGGTGCACGTGGCCACGAAACTCAACCGCAGCCACCTCATTCACGGAGAGGTGTCTTACCTGCTGCCGTGTCGGGGTCGGATCGAGGTGGACCTCCAGGCCAGCGGAGAGCAAACGGTGTCGGTGGAGGATTCGACAGGCGTGATGCATGCCTCCCGAGGGGTGGCGCAGCCTGCCGCGGACACGCTGCTGTCCGAGCCGGCCATCGTCGCCGGCATTGCCATGGCGAGCCTGCCGGCCAACCCGAAGGTGCCGTGGACCGAATGGGTTGCAGACTACGCGTTGGTGCGCGACCAGATTGCACAGGCCTTGCCCGAAATTTTTCATGACTTCAACGAGCGCCTGGAGGCGCCTGGTGGTCTTCCGCGCCCTCTGCCGGCGAGCGAGCGCATATGGAAGACACCCAATGGGCGCGCGAACTTCAAGGGCTACGGCAACCTCGTTGCGGACCCCGATACGCCGGAGACCGCTCCCGACGTGCTGCGACTCATGACGCTGCGCAGTGACGACCAGTTCAACACCACGATCTACAGCCTGGATGACCGTTTCCGCGGCATCTACGGCACGCGTCGCGTGCTGCTGATGAATCGCAGCGACATCCAGCGTTTCGGTTTCGAGGTCGGCGGCTTTGTCGATGTGAGCACTGCGGTGGACGACGGCCATGCGCGAACGGTCAAGGGGCTGCGCATCACGGCATACGACATTCCGGCCGGCTGCGCCGGGGGGTATTACCCCGAGTGCAACCCGCTGGTTCCCCTGGCGCACCATGCGGAAAAGAGCAAGGTCCCGGCGTCGAAGGCCATTCCGATACGGCTGCGCGCGGCGGCGCTCTGACCTGATGCCTTTGGTGGCTGGCCGGCACTGTCAATTGCGGCTAAATAACGGCTAGGCGACCTCTGCAGCAGATTCTCGTTTCGCATCGCCTCGCGCCCGCGCGCGGCCCAGGCGAGTCACGTAGTCGGGATGAAAACAGCGGCTCGCGCCGTCCGCGAAGCCGACGGTAATCGACGCCGAATCCGAAGCGATGACCACACCCGGACCGAATCGCCGGACCTTCACCGGATCGCCGGCAACCAAGGCGGGCTTCTGTCGCACCGAGATCGCGACGTCTTCGCTCACCACGATCGGCTGTGCCATGGCCGCCTCAAGGGCCGCGATTCGTCGGCAGTTGTCGCACGAACCGCAACGTTGCCGATCCGGGTCCGGCGCGAGGTCGTTCAGCAGCAGTTGCCACCTGCACTGGCCCGATTGCGCATAGGAGATCATGCGTTCCAGCGTCTCGCGGTCTTGCCGACGCCGATCCTTGTAGGTCTCCAGCACCGCTGAAAAATCGACGCTCGCTGCGGCGCGGGGGCGCACCGAGATGGCTCCGCGCCGATCGACCTTCAACACCTGCTCCTGCTTGAGCACGGCAATGGCTGACTGCATCCGGGTGCGCGGCCGGTCCAGCGCGTCCAGCAGACCGGCTGCGGTCCAGCCTGTAGCCTCCGGCGGCTCGGCGAGCAGTTGCCGATAGATCGCGTCCAGGTCTTCCAGCTGCGGATACCTGCCCGCAAGAAAGAACTGCTGCACCGCTCTGTCTTTGGCGTGGAAGAGCAGCATGCAACGCGCGCGCTGTCCGTCGCGGCCCGCACGCCCCGCCTCCTGGTAGTAGGCCTGCAGGCTCGATGGCATCTGGCAATGCAGGACGAACCGGATATCTGCCTTGTCGATGCCCATCCCGAACGCGTTGGTGGCCACCATGGTCCGAACGTCGCCCGCCATGAACGCCTCCTGCGCCGCGTTGCGCTCGCGCGTGCCGAGCTTGCCGTGATAGAGCGCGACGGACTCGTCGCACGCCTTCAACGCTTCGAAAACCCGCTGCGCCGCTTTCACCGTGGCGGCATAGACGATGCCGTTGCCTGCCTCCTGCCGGACGAATTCGACGGTGCGCCGCAAGCGCTCCTTTTCGTCGGTCGCTTGCTCCACCGCGAATTGCAGATTGGCACGAAAGGCGCCGGTGTCGATCAGGCCCGATCGCGGAATCTCCAGAAGCTTCATGACGTCGGCCGCCACGCCGTCACCCGCGGTGGCCGTCAGTGCCAGCACCGTCGGGTTGCCCAGCGTCCGGATGGCAGGGCCTATTTCCAGGAAGGCGGGTCGGAAATCATGTCCCCACTGCGAGATGCAATGCGCTTCGTCAACGACGACCAATGCCACGTGACGCGTGCCCAGCAGCCGGAGAAATTCCGGTTCGCACAGGCGCTCCGGCGTCGTCAGTACGATGCGGGCGTTGCCGTTGGCGACATTGCGTGCGGCTTGCGCAAGGTCATCCGAGTTCACCGCGCTGTTCACCTGCACCGCGTGCACACCCAGGTCGCGCAACCTTTCGCACTGGTCCTTCATCAAGGCAATGAGCGGCGACACGACGACCGTCAAGCCTTCGAACAGCACGGCTGGCAGTTGATAACAAAGGGACTTGCCTGCGCCCGTGGGCATCACCGCAAGCGTGGACGCGCCGGCCAAGACCCGCTGGATGACATCGCCCTGACCGCTTCGGAGCCGGCTGTGCCCGAAGACATCGCGAAGGGCCTGTTCGATGCGTTCAGGGGAGGGCGGTCGCATGGAGACGGCTCGCGCAGGGAGGGCGGCCATCAAGCGGTCTCGTCGTCTTCGTCGTCGCTCCCGCTGTCGTCGGCAAGCTCTTCGGCACTGGCCGCTTCTGGATCGTCTACAGCCGTCGATGCTTCGTGTGCCGCTTCGGGGATCACACCGATCCGGTCCGGCAGGATGTCCGAATTTGTGGGCTCTTCGAGCCCTGCCTCGGAGGAAGCACGGCTTGAACCGGTGCCCGCTGCGTCGCTGCCGCTGTCGCTGGAGTCGCTGGGGCCAAGGCTGTCCTCGTCGGTCCCCTTGGGTTCGATGGGCGGGCGTTCGCCGCCCAGGATGCTGCTTGTTGCCATGACGTGGTCCTTCGGTTGAGGAATATTGAGAAAGTGAAAGGGCGTTACTGCGGAGGCGGCTTGGCCGCAGCTCCCGCACCTTGCGGGCCTACACCCCGGCTCGAGTGACCTGACGCCTTGTCGGCCTTATCGGACGTCGATGGGGCCGAGCCGGCGTTGCCGGGGGAATTCGCCGTCTGCGAGCGGCTCTTCACCGTCTCCTGGTCGGTCACGATTTTTCCGCTGTCCCCGAATCCGGTGGTGGGTGCGCGAGATGCAGGCGCCTTCTGTGCATCGCTGGTCGGCCCCGGCGCAGAGCCCTTGGGGCTACCTGTGGACTGGGCGGCGGCGGGCAAAGCAAGGCCTGCCGCGATGGCGAGGAAGGCGCCGCAGCGGCCTGCCGTGAGCTGGAGGGAATGAGTTTTCATGCATGAACATTCGATCCAACGATTCCGGTGTTGCGTAGGAGCAAGCCAGCACCGCTTGTATGAGCATCTGCAACGCCGCGCGAGGTAGGACTCTTCACGCATCGTTCGTTGCCCGGTGGACTCGTACCTGAGAGGGATGCCCATCAGCAGCTTGCTGTGTGCACTGGTTGTGCCGGCTGGCTCTCTTCTTAGGTGCCTGTCCGACAGGTTCAGAAGTGGATTGACCACCGGGCGAAATGCCACTGCGCTTAGTGTCGGATGCAACAACTGGAGAGGATCACTGTGGCACTCATCGCCTTTCTCGTGGAAGACAACAAAACGATCCGAGACCAACTGATCCCGACCCTCGAGGAGTTGACCAACGCACGTGTGCTTGGCGCTGCCGAGACCGAACTCGAGGCCGTGCACTGGATGACAACGCACGACGGCATGTGGGATATCGCCGTGGTTGATATGTTCTTGAAAGAGGGGTCTGGGCTCGGGGTGCTGCGGGGTTGCAAGGATCGAAAGCCACATCAGCGGGTCGTCATCCTGTCCAACTACGCCACTCCTGACATCCGAGCGCAGTGCCTGGCGCTCGGAGCGGACGCGATCTTCGACAAATCGACCGAGCTCGAGGCGTTGTTTCAGTTCATGGGGTCCATGCCGGGGAACGGGACTGCAACGAGTTCTTCATAGCAGGCCTCCTAAGTCATGAGTAGCTTCTTGAGAAGAAACAGTGCCCCGAACAAGGCGCCCAGGATCATGAAATACGCCAAAGGCGCGCCTGCCATGGTCTCCCACCATCTCGGTGGACCGCATGGCTTGGGTTTACGCGTCCGGGAATTCATTTTTTTCCTTTTTTGATTCATGCCGCAGCCTTCGTCCGCCAGATCTTTGCTGTTCTTCAACTGATCCGGATCTTCGGATTCACCAGCGCGTTGATCCGCTCAGCCACCCATAGCAGCAACGCGCGGCCGGGGCCATGCAATGAAAGCTGATGATTGCGATAGAGCAGGGCATGGCTCAACTGTGCGAAGCGGCCCCTGATAAAGCCGCCACGGAAAAAGCCGAAGCGTCCCAGTGTTCCAAAGGCGTTGTAGTCACTGAGTGAAACGAGAGCGCCGAAATCGCGAAAGCTGAAGGGCGGCACCTGTCTCCCGGACAACCATGCCGGAAGATGTCTTGCCAGATGCAGTGCTTGCTGGTTGGCGACCTGGGCTGTCGAAGGAAGCGGTCGCTCGGCGTCTTGCAGAACCAGGCTGGCGCAATCGCCAATGGCGAAGATGCAATCTTCGCCATTGGCCAGCAGGCTCGGCGTCACCACCACTTGGCCGAGTTTGTTCAGTTCGAGCTCGCTGCCTGCGATGCCGTCGGCCGCTCGGATGCCGGCCGCCCACACCTTGAGAGTGGCGTTGATCCGCTCCCCGCTTTCAAGCACGAATCCTTCGGAGTCGGCTGCCATGACCCGCACCCCGGCGCGAACGTCGATCCCCAGCGCGCGCAACTGCGTCGATGCCAAGATCGAAATTGCTTCCGGAAAAGCGTTGAGTATTCGGGGCGCGCCTTCCAGCAACGTCAGGCGGAGGCGCTGGCGAATGCCGGTCTCGGTTCCATAGCTGGCAGCAAGCTCGACCATGCGGCTCATCTCGGCGGCCAGTTCCACGCCTGTTGCGCCGCCGCCCACGATCGCGACATCGATGTGGTTCCCGCTCACGAAGCTGCGCGCCACGTGTGCACGCAAGCGCCTGTTGAAGGCATCTGCCTGCTCCTGGCTGTCTATCCTATGGCAATGTTCGTTGACCCCCGGAGTACCGAAGTCGTTGGCACTGCTGCCCAGCGCCAGCACGAGTGCGTCGTATGCCAGTTCGCGAGCTTCCGCCACCGTTTCTCCTTCCAGCCGGATCGGCGCCAGATGGATGCGTCGAGCGGCGCGGTCGATGCCGTCGAGTTCGCCGGGCACATAGCTGAAGTGATGGGCCCGCGCATGCGTCAGATACTGAACCTGCTGTTGATAGGCATTCCAGGTCCCTGCGGCGATGGTGTGCAGCATGGGCTTCCAGAGATGCGTCGGGCTTCGGTCGACAAGGGTGATCGCGGCACGCCCTGTCGCGCCGAGCGTGCGCCCCAGGCGGGTCGCGAGGATCAAGCCGGCGACGCCGCCTCCCACCACCACGATGCGCCGCGGATGCGGGTGAAGCGCGCTCATGGCGTTGACCCGATCAGGAGTCGTACCTGCTCGTTGGTCATGTCCACCACGGTGGCACGGTCTCGCCGCGGATCGACGATGGAGCGAAACGCCAAGCCGCTGAACAGCGCCGCGATCATGTCCATGCGATTCATGAGCGTCGTTTCGTCCAGTCCTGACGGCAGACCGATGCGCCGCGCCATGTCCAGAAAACGCTTTTTGACTGCACGATCTGTCCTCTGCAGGATCTTTGCGACAGCTGGGTTTCGCGCCGCTTCGGCTGCCAGCTCAAGCATCAGCCCGACAGAAGCCGGATCGCTGTTGCGCTCGACCATCTCTTGAGTCCGGCGAATCAACCGGGTCGCGAGGTTTCCACCGCCCAAGTCCTGTTCCATGCGGCGCACGAGTTCGGCCATGTCGCTTTCCTCGCGTTCGGCAATGGCTTCGACCATCGCTTCCTTGCAGGCGAAGTAGCGATAGAGGCCGGCCGGGCTGATACCGGCAACCTGGCAGATGGTGGCGGTGCTGCTGCCATGAAAGCCTTCCCGACGGAAACATTCCGCCGCGGCATCCAGCACTTGGTTCCGGCGCAACTCATCGTTGACCGGACCGGGATCGGGTTCTGATTGGGAGCTCATTTCGTTGTTTCAGCTGCGTGATGAATTACGTGCGATCGGGTTTTTTGGGGAGTACTCGATTTGTTCGGGAGCGCAATCGAACGCGCCTCATGACGCCGGTTCCGTGGTGCGTGCGAGGGCCCCGGTCATCGGGTTTTCCGAGGTTTCGACCCAACCGCCGCCCATCGTCTTGTAGAAGGTCGTCAGGTTGGTGAGGCGCGACAGTCGCGTGCCGATCAGGTCCTGCTGGGCGGTGTAGAGCGAGCGCTGCGAGTCGAGCACGCTCAGGTAACTGTCGGTGCCGCGCTGGAAGCGCGCCTGCGAAAGGCGGTAGCTGTCTGCCGTTGCGTTCACCAGCGACTGCTGCGCATCGAGTTGGCGCCCGAGGGTGCTCCGCTGTGCCAGGGCATCCGAAACCTCGCGGAACGCCGTCCGGATGGCCTTCTCGTACTGCGCCACCGAGATGTCGCGGTTCACGGTGGCGATCTTCAGGTTCGCGCGGTTGGTGCCGCCGTCGAAGATCGGCATCGAGATCTGCGGTGCGAAGCTCCAGCTGCCGGAGCCGCCCTTGAACAAGCCCGAGAGTTCGCCGCTCGACGTGCCTGCCAAAGCGGTGAGGGTGATGCGTGGATAGAAGGCCGCGCGCGCCGCGCCGATGTACGCGTTGGCGGCCTTGAGCTCGCGCTCGGCCTGCAGGATATCGGGGCGCCGCTGCAGCAGCTCCGACGGCAGGCCTGGCGGTATGGTGGCAAGGGGGCTCGCAGAGGCCGTTGCACCCTCGGGCAGCGTTTGGGGCAGCAGGTGCTGCGGGACCTCCGTGCCCACGAGCAGCACCAGCGCGTTGCGGTCCTGCGCAACCTGCGCGGTGTAGCGCTCGACATCCACGCGCGCTGCATCGACGCTGGTCTGCGCCTGGCTCAGGGTGAGCGCCGACGCCACGCCCAGCTCGAAGCTGCGCTGGTTGAGCCGGTAGGAGTCGCTCTGGCTCTGCAGCGTGTCGCGCGCAAGCTTCAGCCGGTCCTGGTCGGCGGCCAGCGTGAGGTAGCTGGTCGCCACCTCGGCCACCAGGCTGATCTGCGTGCTGCGGCGAGCCTCGGCCGTGGAGAAAAACTGCTGCAGCGCCTGTTCGCTCAGGCTGCGCACGCGGCCGAACAGGTCGATCTCGTAGGCGCTGAATCCAAGAGATACGCTGTACTGGCGCGCGGTGAGCGCCTCGCCCGCGGACGACAGGTCGGCCGGTGTGCGGCTGCCGCTGCCGCCGCCGCTGGCGTTGACGGCTGGAAAAAGCGCCGCGTCCTGCACCCGGTATTGGGCGCGGGCCTTCTCGATGTTGAGTACCGCCACGCGCAGGTCGTGGTTGTTTGCAAGGCTCATCTCGATCACGCGCTGAAGCGAGGGATCGGTGAACACCTCGCGCCAGCCGAGATCGGCAACCGCCGTGGGCGCCGGGTCGCCGCTCGCGTCGCCGGCGAACTTGCCGGGCACGGGGGCTGCCGGCTGCTGGTAGGCGGGCATCAGGCTGCAGCCGGCCATCAGGGCGGCGAGCGCGAGCGGTGTGAAACGCAACAGATTCATGACGGACACCTCAGGATGCGGCCGTGGCCGGTTGTGCATGCGTGTCGTGCGCGGGGGAACCGCTTCGGTCCTTGCCCTTGAAGAGCCCGCGCACCAGCACGAAGAAAAGAGGCACGAAGAAGATTGCGAGGACGGTGCCTGACAACATGCCGCCGATCACGGCCGTGCCCAGCGCATGCTGTGCGCCGGCCCCGGCACCGCTGCCAAGGACCAGCGGCAGCACGCCGAGGATGAAGGCCAGCGAGGTCATGAGGATGGGGCGCAGGCGCAGGCGCGCCGCCTCCAGCGCGGATTCGACCAGTCCCTTGCCTTGTGCGTGGAGGTCTTTCGCGAACTCCACGATCAGGATGGCGTTCTTAGACGCCAAGCCGATGGTGGTGAGCAGGCCGACTTGGAAATAGACGTCGTTCATCTTCCACGTCAGGAGCGCGCCGGCCAGTGCGCCCAGCACGCCGAGCGGCACGACCATGATCACCGAGAACGGGATGGCCCAGCTCTCGTAGAGCGCGGCCAGGCAGAGGAACACGATCAGGATCGACAGCCCGTAGAGCAGGCCGGTCTGGCCGCTCGATTCCTTTTCCTGGCGCGACAGGCCGGTCCATTCGTAGCCGATGCCGGCAGGCAACTTTGCGACCGCTGCTTCCACGATGGCGAGCGCCTCGCCGCTGGACGCGGCTCCCGGCGCCGCCATGCCCAGGATTTGAACGGACGGAACTCCGTTGTAGCGTTCCAGCCGCGGCGAGCCCGAACTCCAGCTCGACTTGGCGAAGGAGGTGAAGGGCACCATGGATCCGGCGCTGTTGCGCACGTACCATCGATCGATGTCCTCGGGCAGCATGCGGTACTGCGCATCGGCCTGCAGCATCACCTTCTTTACGCGGCCCTTGTCGATGAAGTCGTTGACATAGCTGCTGCCCCAAGCAGCAGAGAAGGTGTCGTTGATGTCGCTCATCGAAAGGCCCTGGGCCTGCGCCTTGTGCGGATCGATTTCGAGCCTGAATTCGGGCGTGTCTTCCATCCCGTTGGGACGCACGGCCACCAGGCGCGGGTCCTTGGCCAGCGTGGCAATCAACTGGTTGCGCGCCTGCATCAGGGCCTCGTGGCCCAGATTGGCGCGGTCTTGCAGCATCAGGTCGAAGCCGGTCGCGTTGCCCAGCTCCGCCACGGCCGGCGGTGCGAAGGCAAACACCTTCGCGTCGCGGATCGTGTTCAAGAAGGCACCGGCCTTCGCTGCCACGCCCGTCACGCTCAGTGCTTCGCCCTTGCGCTCGTCCCAGGGCTTGAGACTGACGAAGACGATGCCGGTGTTCTGTCCGCTGCCCGCGAAGCTGAAGCCCGCCGCCGTGAAGACGCTGGCGACCGCTTCCTTCTGGTCGACAAGGAAGTGATGCTCGACCTGCTGGAGCACTTCCTGCGTGCGCGCCTTCGTCGCACCCGCCGGCAACTGCACCAGCGTGAACATCGTGCCCTGGTCCTCGTCCGGCAGGAAGCCCACAGGCAGCTTCATGAAGCCGAATACCACTGCGGCCAGCAGCACCGCATACAGCGCCATGTAGCGCCATCCCTTTCCCACAATGTGCCGCACGATTCCCTGGTAGCGGTGATTGCCGCGGTCGAAGCTGCGGTTGAACCAGCCGAAGAAGCCTGTGTTCGTCATGGCGTGGCCCTTGGCCACCGGCTTTAGCAGCGTCGCGCACAGGGCGGGCGTGAGCACCAGCGCCACCAGCACCGACAGCGTCATCGCCGAGACGATGGTGATCGAGAACTGCCGGTAGATCACCCCCGTGGAGCCACCGAAGAATGCCATCGGCACGAACACCGCGGCCAGCACCAAAGCCACGCCAACCAGTGCGCCGGTGATCTGGTCCATCGACTTGCGCGTTGCCTCTTTCGGCGAGAGGCCTTCCTCCGTCATTACCCGCTCGACATTCTCGACCACCACGATCGCGTCGTCGACCAGCAGACCGATGGCCAGCACCATCGCAAACATGGTCAGCGTGTTGATGGTGAAGCCGAAAGCCGAGAGCACGCCGAAGGTGCCCAGCAGCACCACGGGCACGGCGATGGTGGGGATGAGCGTGGCGCGGAAGTTCTGCATGAAAAGGTACATCACCAGGAACACCAGCACCACGGCTTCGATCAGCGTGTGCACCACCTCCTCGATGGAGATCCGCACGAAGGGCGTGGTGTCGTAGGGCTTGTGCACCTTCATGCCCTGCGGAAAGAACTTCTCGAGCTCGGCCACCCGGGCATCGATGGCCTTCACGGTGTCCAGCGCATTGGCGCCCGTGGCCAGCTTGATGGCCAGGCCGGCGGCCGATTTGCCGTTGTAGCGGCCGACGATGTTGTATGACTCGCTGCCGAGTTCGATGCGGGCCACGTCGCGCAGACGGACCTGGGCGCCGTTGGTCTGGGTGAGCAGCAGGATGTCCTCGAACTCCTGCGCGGTCTTCAGGCGCGTCTGCGAAGTGATCGTCGCGTTGAGCTGCTGGTTGCCGTCCGCAGGCAGGCCGCCGAGCTGCCCGGCCGACACCTGCGCGTTCTGGGCCTGGATTGCGTTCTTCACGTCCAGTGGCGTGAGCTTGAAGTTGACAAGCTTGTTCGGATCGAGCCACACACGCATGGCGTACTGCGAACCGAGGAGCGTGGTGTCACCCACGCCTTCGACGCGGCTGATGGCGTCCTGCACGTTCGCGGCCACGTAGTCCGACAGGTCGGCGCCGTTCATGCTGCCGTCCTCGGAGGTGAAGGCCAGCACGTTCAGGAAGTTGGTTGCCGACTTGCTGACGATCACGCCTTGCTGCTGCACCTCCTGGGGCAGCAGAGGCGTGGCCAGCGAGAGCTTGTTCTGTACCTGCACCTGGGCAGTGTCGGGGTCGGTGCCGTTCTCGAAGGTGAGCGTGATGGTGACCGAGCCCGACGACTCGCTGGTCGAGGCCATGTAGCTCAGATTGTCGAGGCCCTTCATCTTCTGCTCGATGACCTGGGTGACGGTGTCCTCCAGCGTCTTGGCGGAAGCGCCGGGATACTTGGCGGTGATGGCGACGGCAGGCGGCGCGATGCTCGGGTACTGCGCGATCGGGAGGGTGACGATGGACATGACGCCGCCCAGCATCACGATGATGGCGATGACCCACGCGAAGATGGGGCGGTCGATGAAGAAACGTGCCATGGATGTCTTTCGCGATCAGTTGCCCGCAGCGGCTGGCTCGGCGGGAGCAGCCTCGGCCGTTTCGGTGCCGGTGCCGGGCTTGGGCTTGGGATTCCATTGCACGGTCTTCACCTCGACGCCCGGCGCCGCGTGCTGCTGGCCGTCCACCACGAGCTTGTCGCCGGCCTGCAGGCCGCTGCGCACCAGCCACTGGTCGCCGATGGCGCGTTCGGTCTCGAGCACTCGCCGCTGCAGCTTGTGCTGGGCATCCACCACGTAGGCCATCGGCTTGCCGGTGCCGTCGCGCGACACCGCTTGCTGCGGCACCATGAGCGCCTGCTCCTTCACACCTTCCTGCAGCACGGCACGAACGTACATGCCGGGCAGCAGGTCCGCCTTCGGATTGGGGAACACCGCACGCAGCGTGATGGCCCCGGTGCTCTGGTCCACGGTGACGTCGGAGAACTCGAGCTTGCCTTCGAGCGGATACACACTGCCGTCTTCCAGCATCAACTGCACCCTGGCAGCATTGGCGCCGCTCTTCTGAAGGTCGCCGCGACCCATCGCCTGCTTGAGCTGCAGCACCGCGGCGCTGGGTTGCGTCACGTCGACATAGATCGGATCGAGCTGCTGGATGGTCGCAAGCGAAGTCGGCTGGTTGGCGGTGACGAGTGCCCCGGGCGTGACCGTCGACTTGCCGATGCGTCCCGAGATCGGCGCGTCGATGCTCGCATAGGCAAGATTGATGCGGCTCATCTCTACATTCGCCTTCGCAGAGGCGACGTCCGCTTCACCTTGCTGCAGCGAGGCTGCGGCGTCGTCGTAGTCCTGCTGGCTCACCGCCTTGATGGCCACAAGCTCCTTGTATCGCTCGGCCTTGAGCCGCGTGGTGCGCAGGCTGGCTTGCGCCTTGGCGAGCGCGGCAACGTTGCTTTCGTAGGTGGCCTTGTACGTGGCGGGGTCGATCTGGTAGAGCGCCTCTCCGGCCTTCACGTTGCTGCCTTCGCGGAACTTGCGTGCTTTCACGATGCCGCCGACCTGCGGCCGCACGTCGGCAATGAGGAAGGGCACGGTGCGACCCGGCAAGTCGGTCGTGATGGCCACGCGCTGCAGCTGCACCGTGACGATGCCGACTTCGGGCGTGCCGGGCGTCGGCGGCGGACCGCCCGGCGGCTTGCCGCAGGCGACGAGCAGGCAGGTGGACGCGAGCGTTGCGGCAAACGTCAGCCGGTAGGCGAGAGGGGGGCGCATGGAGATTCTCCTGGGGAAGTGCGGTAGATCCGTGGCACGTCCGACAACTTTTAAATGGACAGTGCTGTACTGAAATGTATTTTGACTTTCAGGTGCTGTCAATCAATAATGATCACTTGTGTTCAGAAATAAGGAGGCGCGAGATGCGGGTCAAAACCGAAGCCAAGCGCGAGGCCATCGTTCAGGTGGCATCGGAGGTCTTCAGGGAACTGGGGTTCGAGGGGGCTTCGATGGTGGAGATCGCCGCGCGCGTCGGCGGTTCGAGGGCCACGCTCTACGGATACTTCAGCTCCAAGGAGGAGCTGTTCGTCGCCGTGATCCATGCCTCGGCCAAGAGCCACTTCGACCCGATCTTCACGGCGCTGGCCGAAGAGGGCGATGACGACATTGAACGTGTGCTGCAGCGCTTCGGCGAGAAGGTATTGGCCGTGGTGTGCTCGCAAGAGGTGATCCAGGCGCAGAGGGCGGTGATAGCAGAAGCCGGCCGCAGCGACATCGGGCGGCTTTTCTTCGAAGGCGGGCCCAAGAAGGGCATTGCCGCACTGGCGGGTTTCCTGGAACGGCAGATGCGCAATGGCCGGCTGCGCAAGGCTGATCCGCATGTGGCGGCCGGCCATTTGATGGCCCTGCTGGATTCTGAAACCGTCAGGCCGAGCCTTCTCGGCATGCAGGGGCCGCTGACCCGCAGGGAACTGCGAGAAGCGACGCGCCGCGCGGTCCAGGTGTTCCTGGGTGGCTACGCATCGGCCAGCATCCCGGACGAATGACGATGGGCGGAGACCCCTCGAACACTCACTTCGATCGGCAGGCTTGGTCCCATGAAGCCGGCGTCCGAGCCGCAGTTGTGGCTCCCGATCGCATCGATGTGCACCGCATTCTCAAATTTCGATGATGCGGGTCCGGAAGGTCAAAAAACGCATGCTATACTTGCAAGCTGTGCGGCTGTAGCTCAGTTGGATAGAGTACTTGGCTACGAACCAAGGGGTCGTGGGTTCAATTCCTGCCAGCCGCACCACTCTCTCAATGGCCTAGAAGGTTTACCTTCTAGGCCATTTTCTTTTGGGGCACCGCGTGCCTGAGCGCGGATCTGGGGCCGGTGCATAGGTGCACGTTTTTCCTCTGGCGTATGGGCGCTAAAGTCCCAACCATGAACACTCGAATCACGCGGCTCGCATGCCGGTTGCTCCTGCTGCTTTCGGCTGCGAGCTCGGTGTCTGCGGGGACCATCGCATGCGTGCCAGGTTCCGGCGGCGCGGGCGGCGCTTTCCACTGGATTCGCCGCATCGCCATCGACGAGCACTCGCGAACCGTCAACATGGACATCGTTCGCTCCAGGACGAAGGACACCGAGACCATGGGCAAGATGCGCGCCGAACTCGTGAATATGGAGGGGACCTCCTCCGGCGAGCCTGTCTATCTCTTCAATTCCATTCCCACCGCCGGAGATGAGGTCACGAACCTATTCAAGTTGTACAAGGCCGGCGAGTGGCAACTGGCCAGGGTTGGGGTCGTCTTCGTCAACAAGGTGCCCGTATTGCGAGGCGTCGAGCCGACAATGACATTCGACTGTAAGCGCTCGGACCTGGGTTGACTCGATGGCGTACGCTGGCCCTACAACGGCTTCCTCATGACGAACACCTCGAGGAACTCGCCATCGATGCCAAGCGATCGATCGCGCGTGATGTAGGTAGCCAGCGGATAACCGCACCAGGTGTTGAGCAAGAACTCGAAATCGTCGCCGTAGTCCCATGTCACCAGCGCCTTGCCGTCACCGACAGGATTGCCGTGATAGGCCTCTTCCGCGAAATGGACAATCTGCGAGCTTTCGAACGCCGCACGTTGAAAGCTCTTCCTCATTCCCTTGTGCTTCGGCGCAGTGAACACATGCGCGCCTCCAGGCTTGAGCACTCGCATGATTTCCTTGGCGGCCTTCGCTGGATCGAAGACATGTTCGAACACATCCTGTGTCAGGAACAGGTCGAATGACCCGTCCACGAAGGTCAGATGCTCTAGGTTCTCGCAGCGCCTGCCGTTGACCTCTTGTCCGATATGTTCTTCGTCAAAATAGAACGAATAAGAGTAGCCGGGGCAAAGTTGGCCGATCAGCCCATTCGAGGGCGAGGACTCATGGATCTTCTGGCTTTCCCAACCAGGGAAGTACGTGTCCAGGATGAGTTGAAGATGCCGCTGCCGAGGAATCGAGCGGCAGGACATGCAGAGGTACTCGTCTCGCAACCAGGGGCCCGTTATCTCAAACACTGCTGTCGATCTGCAGCAGTGGCAGTACCCTTCGTTCCTGGCTCCGATCATGTGGTTCCTCGCGGTTGTTGTAGCGCTTGAGTGTACATAGCGGTCTTGCTGGACGTGCCCTGTGGAGGTCCATACATTGCACGCTCGAAGTGCGCCGTGCCAGATGCTCGTACGCTTTGGAGTCGCAATCAGCTCCACCCGTTTTTCATATTCAAAAGGCTCTTCGTTGAACAAGGCATTCACCAAGGAAACCGACAACGACGCGGACGACGACGGTGCCGACAACGCAGCGCCTCCGCTGCCGGCCGGCAGCAGGAACTACATCACTCCGGCGGGCTACGCACGCCTTCGCGATGAGTTGCTCCAGCTGATGGACGAGGAGCGCCCGAAGGTCGTCGAGGCAGTGCACTGGGCCGCCAAGAACGGCGACCGCTCGGAGAACGGCGACTATCTCTACGGCAAGAAGCGTCTGCGCGAGATCGACCGGCGCATTCGATTTCTCACCAAGCGCCTCGAGATTGCCGAGGTCACCGATCCATCTGTGCACCATGGCAGCGACCAGATTTTCTTCGGCGCCACGGTCCGCTATGTCGACGAGACCGGCGACGACGAGCGCACCATCACGATCCTCGGCATCGACGAGGCGGACAGCGCCCAGTCGCAAGTCAGCTGGATTTCTCCGATCGCGCGTGCCCTGCTCAAGTCGCGCGAGGGCGACGTGGTGAAGCTCGTGACGCCGGGTGGGGCGCACGAGGTGGAAATACTGTCGGTGAGTTATCCGGCGCCGCGTCCGGCCGCGGACTGATTGGCGCGAAGCGCGGCCCGCTTTTTTAGAGGGCCGGAACAGTTCGCGCCGCGGTCAGCACCGACGCAGTCCGCCGGGCGGCGCGCAGCACGGCATCGAGGTGCGTGCGGTCGCGCACTGCGATCACGAAGCGAAGGTCGGTCGAGTCCTGCGGGGTCTCGTCGGCCATTTCCACGTGTGTGATGTCAGCTTCAGCATCCGCCAGCGTGGCCGCCACGCGCGCCAGCACGCCCTTGTCGTTGCGAACCGTGATCACCACGCCGGTCTCGAAGGCACGCGTCGGCTCGTCTGCCCATTCGACCGCGAAGAAGCGCTCGCTGTCCTTGTGGCGCAAGCGTTGGCCAACGCCGCAATCTTCGGTGTGCACCACCAGTCCTTCGCCGTGCCCGAGGTAGCCCACGATCTGGTCGCCGGGAATGGGGCGGCAGCACAAGGCAAAGCGCACGGACGAGTTCTCGCTGCCGTCGAGGGTGACCGCGCCCTGCGACACGGTCTCGTGCGAGATGAAGCGTTCGCGGCTCAGCAGCAGTGCGTCGGGCCGTTCGCCCAACTCGGCGAGAAGCGCCATGAGCCGCTTGGCGACGATGCTCGCAATGCGCTTGCCTAGGCCGATGTCGGTCAGCAATTCCGCGCGGTTGCGGTTGCCGGTGAAGCGCAGCAGCTTTTCCCACAGCGCCTGGTGTTCCTCGTCCTCGTCGGGCAGCTTGCCGAGGCCTTCGGCACGCAGCGCCTGCGCAAGCAGCTTTTCGCCGAGACCTTCGGATTCGGCATGCGCCAGAGTCTTCAGGTAGTGACGGATCTTGGAGCGCGCCCGACCGGTTCGAACGAACCCGAGCCAGGCGGGATTGGGCGTCGACACCGGCGCCGTGATCACTTCCACCACATCGCCGTTCTTGAGCTCGGTGCGCAGCGGCACCTGGTCGCCATTGATGCGCGCCGCCGAGGTGTGGTCGCCGATGTTGCTGTGGATGGCGTAGGCGAAGTCGACAACCGTCGCGCCGCGCGGCAGGGCCATGATCTGGCTCTTGGGCGTGAAGACGTAGACCGCGTCGGGGAACAGGTCGACCTTGACGTGGTCCCAGAACTCAGCGGCGTCGCGCGTCTCGTCCTGGATGTCGAGCAGCGACTGCAGCCACTTCGTGCCCAGCCGGTCGTTGCTCGCCCCGTTCGGCTCGGCCGCCTTGTAGAGCCAGTGCGCCGCCACGCCGGACTCGGCCACCACGTGCATGGCCTCGGTACGCAGCTGGAACTCGACGCTCACGCCGGCCGGACCCACCAGCGTCGTGTGCAGCGATTGGTAGCCGTTGAGCTTGGCGATCGCAATGTGGTCCTTGAACTTGCCGGGCAGCGGCTTGTACATCTGGTGAAGGATGCCTAAGCCCGTGTAGCACGCGATCACGTTCGGCACGATCAGCCGGAAGCCGTAGATGTCGGTCACCTGGGCGAAGCTCAGGTGCTTTTCTTCCATCTTGCGGTAGATGGAATAGAGCGTTTTCTCACGCCCTGCGATCCGCAGCGTCATGCCCGCGGAGGAGAAGGCTGCTTCGACTTCCTTCTGCACCTTCTGGATCAAGTCTCGTCGTCGCCCGCGCGCCTTCGCCACCGCTTTGGACAGCGTCGCGTAGCGCCAGGGCTTGAGGTGCCGGAACGACAACTCCTGCAGTTCGCGGTAGGTCTGGTTCAGGCCGAGGCGGTGCGCGATGGGCGCGTAGATCTCGAGCGTTTCGCGCGAGATCCGAGCCCATTTCTCGCGCGGCGCATCGGCCAGCGTGCGCATGTTGTGCGTGCGGTCGGCCAGCTTGACCAGGATGACGCGCACATCGCGCGCCATGGCCAGGAGCATCTTGCGAAACGACTCGGCCTGGTTCTCTTCGCGGGTATTGAACTGCAGCTTGTCGAGCTTGGTGAGCCCGTCGACCAGTTCGGCCACCGGGGCGCCGAAGCGCTCGATCAGCTCGGGCTTGGTGACTCCGCAATCTTCGATGGCGTCGTGCAGCAGTGCTGCCATCAGCGCCTGGGCATCGAGCTTCCACTCGGCGCATTGCGCCGCCACGGCGATGGGGTGGGTGATGTACGGCTCGCCGCTGTTGCGCAATTGGCCCAGGTGGGCCTCATCGGCGAAGCGGTAGGCGCGGCGAACCAGTTCGGTGTCTTCGGGGCCCAGGTAGTCGAGGCGTGCCGTCAATGCAGCGAAGCTTGCGGCAGCCGCATTCAGTGCCGCCGGGCTCGGCTTCGGCACGCCCGTGGGGGCTTGGGACTGATGTTTGGCAACCGCGCTCATGGCTACCACTTTAGCGTGACCATTCCATGGACGCGTCCAGACATAAAAAAAGCACCGCTTTGCGGTGCCTTTTCGTTGCAGGGCTGCGTCAGATCAGCCCGGCACTTTCTTGAGCATTTCGATGCCGATCTTGCCTTCCGCGATTTCGCGCAGGGCGGTCACGGCGGGCTTGTTCTTGCTCTCGATCTTGGGCGCGTGGCCTTGGCTCAGCATGCGCGCACGGTATGTGGCGGCCAGCACGAGCTGGAATCGGTTGGGAATCTGAAGCAGACAGTCTTCGACGGTGATGCGGGCCATGATGAGTATCTTTCGGTCGGTGAGCAGGGGATCAGGGGATGTTCAGTGCGGCAAAGGTGTCGGCACGTGCACGGCGCTGTGCGGAATACCGAAGCCGCTGAGCGTGGACAATCGCCTTGAGATCAAAAAGCGCCCGCTCAAATAACTCGTTGATTATAACGAAGTCGAATTCCCCGGCCCTGGCCATCTCTTCCGCGGCGTTTTTCAGGCGCAGTTCGATGACCGAGGCGCTGTCTTCGCCGCGTCGCTCGAGCCGGGAGCGCAGTTCTTCCCAGCTGGGCGGCAGGATGAAGATCATCACTGCGTTGGCAAAGGTCTTGCGGATCTGCAGCGCGCCCTGGAAGTCGATCTCGAGAATCACGTCCGCCCCCTGGGCGATCCGCTCCTCGATCGCCTTCTTGGAGGTGCCGTACCGGTGGCCGTGCACATGGGCCCATTCCACGAAGCCGTCGGCTGCGATCAGGGCGTCGAATTCGGGCGGCGAAGCAAAAAAGTACTCGCGGCCGTGTTTTTCCTGGCCGCGTGGCGGCCGCGTGGTGTGCGACACCGACGGCTGAACCGCCGAGTCGAGTTCCATCAGCGCCTTGACCAGGCTCGATTTGCCAGCCCCGCTGGGCGCGGCGACCACGAAGATGTTGCCGGGGTAGTCCATTCTTTCGCTCGTCGTCATTCGATGTTCTGGACCTGTTCGCGCATCTGCTCGATCAGGACCTTCATGTCCACGCCGATGCGCGTGAGCTCCAGGGCTGCCGACTTGGAGCCCAGGGTGTTGGCCTCGCGGTGCAGTTCCTGAATCAGGAAGTCCAGGCGTTTGCCGATCTCGCCGCCCTTCTTGAGCAGCCGCTCGATCTCGTCGAGGTGCGAATTGAGCCGGGTGAGCTCTTCCGCCACGTCGATGCGGATGGCGAAAGCGGTGGCTTCGGTCAGCGCGCGGTCCTGGGCGGCTTCGGGCAGCGTGCCGCCCGTGCCGGCGGTCAAGCCCATGGCCTCCTGCCAGCGCTCCAGGAAGCGGTTGCGCTGCTGCTCCACCAGCTGGGGCACCAGCGGGCCGGCTTGCTGCACCAGGGTGCGCAGCTGGGCCAGATGGGCCTCGAGCATCTTGGCGAGCCGGGCGCCTTCGCGTTGCCGGGCCGACATCAACGCTTCGAGCGCCTTGCCGGCCACCTCGATCAGGTCGGGGCCCCAGTCGCCGCGGGTGGCGCCGTCGCCGCCGGCAAGGCGGATCACGTCGGCCACGCTCAGTTCGCGGGCTCCAGGCAACCAGGCCTTGATGCTGTCCTGCACCCCGTTGAGCCGTTGGAGCAGCTTGACGGAAGGCTCGACGACGCCCGCCTGGGCGGTGTTCTCGATGGCCGCGCGCACCTCGACCTTGCCGCGCTTGAGCTTGCCCGTGAGCAGCTCGCGCAGCGCCGTCTCATGCTGGCGCAGCTCCTCCGGCAACTTGAAGGTGAGGTCGAGGAAACGGCTGTTGACCGAGCGGATTTCTACCCCGAGTCGGCCTGCGGCGGAAGGCCGTGCTTCGGCTTCGGAGTGGCTGCCTGCGGACCCGTTCTGGCCGCTGGCGTAGCCGGTCATGCTGTAAACTGGCATTGCGCCTCACTGTGGTTTTGCTTGCATGCACCGAGGCGTCGGTACAGCGTTCGCTTGCCGCACCATCGCCTTCGGGCGAAACTCCCGGATTATGTCAAAGGTCAAGCCTTCGCCCCTGTTGCCCGATACGGTCATTGGCGGTTACCGCGTTGTTCGCCGGCTTTCGGCGGGTGGTTTTGGCGTTGTCTATCTCGCCATCGACCCCAGCGGACAACAGGTGGCCATCAAGGAATACCTGCCTTCCTCGCTGGCCACCCGTGGGCCCGGCGAGCTGCATCCGCAGGTGCCGCCCGAAAAACTGTCCCTCTACCGGCTGGGGCTCAAGAGCTTTTTCGAAGAAGGCCGCTCCCTCGCGCAGATCTCGCATGCCTCGGTGGTGAGCGTGCTCAATTTCTTCCGGGAGAACGAGACCGTCTACATGGTCATGAACTACCTGGAAGGCGCGACCCTGCAGGACTTCGTGGTCACCGCGCGGGACCTCAAGCGCCAGAAGGTCTTCCGCGAATCGACCATCCGGTCTCTTTTCGACGAGATCCTGCGCGGGCTTCGCATCGTGCACCAATACAAGATGCTGCACCTGGACATCAAGCCGGCCAACATCTTCGTCACCGACGACGACCGCGCCGTGCTGATCGACTTCGGTGCCGCGCGCGAAGTGCTCAGCAAGGAAGGCATCTTCATCCGTCCCATGTACACGCCGGGCTTCGCCGCCCCCGAGATGTACCGCCGCGATTCGTCGATGGGCCCTTGGACCGACATCTACGCCATCGGCGCCTGCATCTACGCCTGCATGCAGGGCTACCCGCCCAACGACGCGCCGCGCCGCATCGAGAAAGACCGCCTGAGCCTGTCGCTCTCGCGCCTTCGCGGCGTGTATTCCGACAACCTCATCGAGGTGGTCGAGTGGTGCATGTCGCTCGATCCGCTTTCGCGTCCGCAGTCGGTCTTCGCGCTGCAGAAGGAACTCAGCCGCGAGGGCGAGCGCCGCTACACCAAGCTCACCGTCGGCGAGAAGGTGCGGCTGTCGATCGACAACATCCGCTCCTTCGACAAGAAGAGTCTGCCCCGGGCTGCGGCCCCCACCACGCGCCCCGCATGACATGAAATTCTCTGTCTTCCAGGTCAGCCGCAAAGGCGGACGTCTCAAGAACGAAGACCGCATGGGCTATTGCTACACGCGGGAGTCGGGGCTGTTCGTGCTCGCCGACGGCATGGGCGGCCACCCCGAGGGCGAGGTCGCGGCCCAGCTGGCCTTGCAGACCATTGCCGCGCTCTACCAGCGCGAGGCGCGCCCCACGGTGAAGGACGTCAAGGGCTTCCTGGCCGAATCGGCCATGGCCGCGCACCAGCAGATCATGCGGTACGCAAGCCACAAGGCGATGCTCGACACGCCCCGCACCACCGTCGTCGCGGCCGTGCTGCAGGGCACGAGCGCCACCTGGATGCATTGCGGCGATTCGCGCCTGTACGTCGTGCGCGACGGCCGCCTGCTCACCCGCACGCGCGACCACTCGCACGCCGAGCGCCCCAAGCCCCATGGCTCGGACATGCCGGTCAACCGCAACCTGCTGCTGACCTGCCTCGGTTCGCCGACCACGCCGCTCTTCGACATTTCGCCCCCGCTGCAACTGCAGCGCGGCGACCGCATCATGCTGTGCTCCGACGGCGTGTGGGGCGTGCTCGACGATGCGCTCATCGTGCACACGCTCTCCTCGGGCAAGCCGGTGTCCGATGCGGCCCCCGACCTCGCCGAGATGGCGCTGCGCAAGGGCGGCGCCCACAGCGACAACGTGACGCTCATCGCGCTCGAATGGGAAATGTCCGAGACCCCGGGCGAAGACCGCGGCATCTCCACCGAGACCATCGACGACGGCGTGTTCGCCTCCACCATCCAGGCCGGCATGCCCTCGGACAGCGAGATCGACGACATGGACGAGGACGCGATCGAGCGCTCCATTGCCGAGATCAACGAAGCCATCCGCCGTTCAGCCGCGCGCAAGACCTGAGTCGGCGCGCGCTCTTTTTTTCTTTTCGAGCTTCCAACAATGACTGCTTTCACCCGAAGCGGCGGCCGTGCCGCCGACCAGCTGCGCCCGGTTCGCATGACCCGCGGCTTCACCATCCACGCCGAGGGCTCGGTGCTCATCGAGTTCGGCCAGACGCGCGTGCTGTGCACCGCCTCGGTCGAGGAGCGCGTGCCCCCGCACAAGAAGGGCAGCGGCGAAGGCTGGGTCACGGCCGAATACGGCATGCTGCCGCGCGCCACCCACACCCGAAGCAGCCGCGAGGCGGCCAAGGGCAAGCAGACCGGCCGCACCCAGGAAATCCAGCGCCTCATCGGGCGCTCGATGCGCGCGGTGTTCGACCTGGCCGCGCTCGGCGAACGCACCATTCACCTCGACTGCGACGTGCTGCAGGCCGACGGCGGCACGCGCACTGCGGCCATCACCGGCGCCTTCGTTGCGGCACAGGATGCTGTCAACAAGCTGCTGGCTGCCGGCACCCTCAAGGCTTCGCCGATCAAGGGCCACGTGGCTGCCATCTCGGTGGGCATCGTCGGCGGCACGCCGCTTCTGGATCTCGAATACACCGAGGACTCGAGCTGCGACACCGACATGAACGTCGTCATGACCGGCGCCGGCCACTTCGTCGAAGTGCAGGGCACGGCCGAAGGCGTGGCGTTCACGCGCGAAGAAATGAACCTCCTGCTCGGCCTGGCCGAAAAGGGCATCGGCGAGCTCGTGACGCTGCAGCAGCAAGCATTGCTCTCGAACTGAAATTCCCCAGCGACTGACGTCCGCCCGCCGGCCGTCACAGCCACTTTGATCGATCCATGAAACTGGTCCTGGCCTCCAACAACCAAGGCAAGCTCGCCGAACTCCAGCAACTGTTCGCGGCGCTGTCCGTCACCCTGGTGCCGCAATCGTCGCTGGGCGTGGGCGAGGCTGAAGAACCCTTCCGTACCTTCGTCGAGAACGCGCTCACCAAGGCACGCCACGCCAGCACCGCCACGGGCCTTGCGGCCATCGCCGACGACGCGGGGCTGTGCGTCGATGCATTCGGCGGCCTGCCGGGCGTCGACACGGCGTACTACGCCACGCAATTCGGCTACGCCAAGGGCGATGCCAACAACGTGAAGGCGCTGCTCGAGCAACTCGACGGCGTGGTCAATCGCCGCGCCGCGCTCGTCAGCACGCTGGTCGCGCTGCGCAGCCACGACGACCCCGAGCCGCTCATCGCCGTCGGCCGCGTGGTCGGCGAGATCGCATCCGCGCCCATCGGCGACAACGGCTTCGGCTTCGATCCGGTGATGTACCTGCCCGCCTTCGGCAAGACCTTTGCGCAGCTCACGCCCGAGGTCAAGAACGCCAACAGCCACCGCGGCCGCGCGGCACAGGCGATGCTTGCGCTGATGCGCGAGCGCTGGCTGTAGGCCGCAGATGGCCACCGTCTTCCCGATCCAGCCGGCGCAGCCCACGGGTCAAGCCGGCGCTGTGCAGGCCAACGACGTGCTGCACTGGATGCGGCCCGGCCCGCTGCAACTTGCGGCACTGCCGCCGCTCTCGCTCTACATTCACCTGCCGTGGTGCCTGCGCAAGTGCCCGTACTGCGACTTCAACTCGCACGAATGGCGCGCCACGAGCGCGGCCGATGCCGAGGGCATTCCCGAGGCGGCATACATCGATTCGCTCGTGGCAGATCTCGATGCGGCGCTGCCATTGATCTGGGGCCGCACCGTCCACACCATCTTCATCGGCGGCGGCACGCCCAGCCTCTTCTCGCCGCAGGCCATCGACCGCCTGCTCGGTGACGTGCGCGCGCGCCTGAAGCTCGCGCCCGACTGCGAGATCACGCTCGAGGCCAACCCCGGCACCTTCGAGCGCAACCGCTTTCGCGCGTACCGCGCGGCGGGCGTCACGCGCCTGTCGGTGGGCGTGCAGAGCTTCAACGACGAACACCTCACCGCGCTCGGCCGCGTGCACGACCGCGCCCAGGCCATCGCCGCGGTGGAGGAGGCCGCGAGCGCTTTCGACACCTTCAACCTCGACCTGATGTATGCGCTCCCCGGCCAGACGCTCGAGCACCTGGAGGCCGACCTCTCGCAGGCGCTGGCGCTCGCGCCGCCGCACATTTCGGTCTATCACCTCACCATCGAGCCCAATACCTGGTTCGCGAAGTTTCCGCCGACGCTGCCCGAAGACGACATCGCCTACGCCATGCTCGACCGCATCACCGAGCGCACCAGCGAGCGCGGCATGTCGCGCTACGAGGTGTCGGCCTATGCGCGCGAGGGGCACCAGTGCGCTCACAACCTCAACTACTGGCAGTTCGGCGACTACCTGGGCATCGGTGCCGGCGCGCACAGCAAGCTGAGCTTCGCGCACCGCATCGTGCGGCAGGTGCGCTATCGCGAGCCGCGCCTGTACATGGAGAACGCGCGCGCTGGCGCGGCCGTGTCGCAGAGCGACGAGGTGTCGCTGGCCGACCTGCCGTTCGAGTTCATGCTCAATGCGCTGCGATTGAAGGCGGGGTTCACGCTGCCGCAGTTCAGCGAGCGCACGGGGCTCGCGATGACTTCGATCCAGCGCGGGCTCGAAGAGGCCGAGCGCAAGGGGCTCGTGGCGCGCGACCTGTTCCGCGTGTGGCCGACCGAGCGCGGGCTGGATTTCCTGAGCGACCTTCAGACGCTATTTCTGCCCGATGGCGATTGAGGGGATCGAGGCATCGGCCTCGGCATAAAATCGACAGTTCCGGAGAGTTGGGTGAGTGGTTTAAACCAGCAGTCTTGAAAACTGCCGACGTGAAAGCGTCCGTGAGTTCGAATCTCACACTCTCCGCCAGGATCCATCTCTGGCCGTTTTTGAAAGTCCCGCGCAGTCCATGCGACGGGACTTTTTCAATTGGCAGCTGAGTTTCTTCAAGTCCGGCGGAGCCTTCCGCCAATCGTCTACAGCCAAGCATCAATCGCGGCGTCAGTCACGGGGAAACACTGACCTCCGAGGCTGATATGTGACGCTTCAACTGCCGATCGCTGACCCCGGATATCGCAGCACCGTGCAGCTGCCCTGGCGGATAGGTCCAGCGCCGTCGCGACCTTGTCGGCGTATTGCAGGCTTGTGCGCAACCCGCTGGTAGCCATGCCCAACCTCCGCATCCGACCGGGCGACACCGAGCGAATGCCTGGACAGATTTACGGCTCGACGCCTTCGCGTTGCTGAAGGTGTTAGCGGACCGGACGGCCGATGTCGCCGCCCGATTCGACGACGCTGCATGCCCCTGAGCCCTCGACTTAGCCGACCCGACGGCGGTTGATACGGCCGAGCGTCGCGCAAAGCTCCTTCTGCTCCCATTGCGCAAACCACAACGCAGCCAGCAGCGCTGGCTGGCGCCCGAATCCGGGCGGAGATTCGAACGCCAGTCGCCCACCACGCAGTGGCCGAGTCGCCACACTTCTCTCACCGATTTCCGTAGCCATCAATTGGCTTTTGTAATCTAGTGTTTTTTTGTGCAACTGATGTTATATTTTTAAAGACAGTATCTATAACTTAAGTACTAATTTCGGCGTCGCCTCAAGGCTTCGCATGGATGTATCACCGACGGGAGCTCCTGAATTGCAGTCAACGCCGCAAAAAAGCCTCAAATTGGTGCATTCCAAGCCGGTTGTCGCATGGCGGCTTCCGCGACGCCAATGACCACGCCCGCCGCGATGCAGCGGACTCACCGCCCCCTGTTGAGCTTCAGTGTCGAAGGCTTGCCTGCCCGCGATGAGCTGCTGTTCAAGTCCCTCGTGCGGCTGCTGGACCACCGCACCCACCAGCACTGGGCCTGGCAGGTCGAGGACGCCGATCTGCTCGTGGTGGGTGAACGGCCGCCGATAGCGCCCCACGACGCGGCCGACCGGACGGTCCCAAGGCTCACGCTCGGAGAAACGCCGCCGCCGCAAGGCCTGTTCCTTCGGTTGCCGTTGCACGCAGACGCACTCGAGGGGATGCTCAACCGCCTCGGTGCAATGGTGATCCATGCCCGAGAACTCGGCCTGCCCGAAGCCCGGGACCGCAATGAACGAAGCGGGCGGGGCGAGGAATACCGCCTGCTGCGCTGGCCTTCGGTCGCGCTGCTCGACACCCCTGTGCGCATGAGGCTCGCCGCCGTGCTCGCGAGCCGCCCGGCCTCGCTGCAGGTGCTGCAGCAGCGCTCGAACGCCAGCGCGCACGAGTGCGCCGATTTCATCGCAGCGCTCGAGCGCGCGGGTTTCGCTGCAGGCAATGGCCGCACCAGCACCAGCGCCAGCACCGGCTTTGCGCCCAGCCGTTCGCCTGAATCGCTCTGGCCCGACTCGCAGGTTTCGTCCGGCGCGGATGCCCCCCGCGTTGCCGAGTCGGTGCGCGGCGTCGTGGAGCCGGGCCTGCTGGCGCGCATCCGCAGCCGCCTCGGGCTGTTTTCCTCCGGATCGAAGGCCTGAAGAACGTGGAACACAAGATCCTTTTCACCGGCACCATGGGCGCTGGCAAGACGACCGCCATTGCCGCGGTGAGCGAGATCGCGCCGGTTCGCACCGAGGTGCGCAACAGCGATGCCTCGGTCGCCAAGGCCACCACCACTGTCGGGCTGGACTACGGCGAGCTCACGCTCGACAACGGCGAGAAACTGCGCCTGTACGGCACGCCGGGGCAGGCCCGTTTCGACTTCATGTGGCGAATCCTTGCGCGCGGCGCACTCGGCCTGGTGATCCTGGTGGACAACAGCCGCCCCGATCCGCTGGCCGACCTGGAGGTCTATCTCGACGGCTTCGCCGAGCTCATCGAAAAGACCGCCTGCGTGGTCGCGGTGGGCCGCATGGAAACCCATCCCGAGCCGGACCTCGATGCCTACGCCCAGCGCATGCAGGACAAGGGCGTGATGTGCCCGGTGCTCCCCGCCAACGTGACAGACCCGGGCCAGGTGGTGCAACTGCTCGAACTGCTGCTGATCCAGCTCGAAGCCTGAGCACGACGACGCCGCTCCTTTCTTCGTCTTCTTCCTTCTCTCCTCGCAACGCCGGATCCCCAGCCACATGAACATCGCACCCCGCATCAAGGACGCCGCCGAGACGGCCGTGAACACGCTCATGCGCGAGATCAAGGGCGTGAAGGCCGTCGTGATCGCGACCGAGGACGGTCTCGAACTGGCCGCGCGCGCGGAAAACACGGCGCAGGTCGCGCGCATGTCGGCCATCGCGAGCTCGCTGGCCGCGCTCGGCGCGGTGGCCGGCGTGGAGAGCGGACTCGGGCAGTGCGAGAACGTCGCGATCGAGACCGATTCGGGCCACATCCTGATGCTGCAGGCCCGCCACGCCGAGATCGACCTGATCGTGAGCGTGGTGGCGGGCAAGGAGGCCGTGATCGGCCAGGTCCTGTACTTCTCCAAGCTGGCGACGCTTGCGCTGCAGCGCGCCTGAACCGCTTCCCTTCTTCAAAAAACGGCTGACGCTCATCACTCGCCCGGGCGCCGGCCGATCCTCAGGGCGATGGACTACGAAAGATTCCGATGGCAAATATCAAGCAATCCATGGACGAACTGATGACGATCGACGGCGCGCTGTGCGCCGCGCTGGTCGACTCCGGTAGCGGCATGGTCCTGGGGCAGATCGGTTCCGGCGTCGACCTGGAAGTGGCCGCCGCAGGCAACACCGAGGTGGTGCGCGCCAAGCTCAAGACGATGAAGGCGCTCGGCCTGAACGACGTGATCGAGGACATCCTCATCACGCTCGGCCGCCAGTACCACATCATCCGGCCGTTGAACAAGCACGAAGGCCTGTTCGTCTACCTGGTTCTCGACAAGTCGAAGTCGAACCTCGCGCTTGCGCGCCGCAAGACGCAGGACGTGGAGCAAGGGCTGGCAGTCTGATCGAGCGACAGCGACGGCGCACTGCCGGCGAGCGAGCCCGGTCTCGTCGTCGCGTTCAGCGCGCCTTCGTCAAAAGGCGCTCTTGACGACGCCGCCGTCAACCCGAAGGGCAGCGCCCGTGGTCGCCGACGCGAGGGGACTGGCCACGTAGGCCACGAGCGAGGCCACCTCTTGCGGCGAGGCAAAGCGCTTGATCAGCGACGTTGGGCGGACATGGTCGAAGAACTCTGCCTCGACTTGCTCGAAGCTCTTGTCGCTCGATCGCGCCATGCCCTCCACGAAGTCGCCGACGCCGCGCGATTTCGTCGGGCCCGGAAGCACGCTGTTCACGGTGATGTTCGTGCCGGCCAGGGATTCTGCAAGCCCACGCGACACCGCGACCTGCGCGGTCTTCGTCATGCCGTAGTGAATCATCTCGGTCGGTATCTGCACCGCACTTTCACTTGAAATGAAGATGATCCTTCCCCAGTTCACGCGCTTCATTTCCGGCAGCACCAGGCGTGCGAGGCGCACACCGCTCAGGACGTTGACGTCGAAAAAGCGCTGCCAGTCTTCATCGGGAATGTCTTCGAAGGCCTTGGCCTCGAAGATGCCCAGGTTGTTCACGAGGATGCCGATGCCGGGGTGGCGGCGCACGGCCTCTTCGGCCGCATCGGCGCGGCTGAGGTCTGCGGCGTAGCCGATCACCGTGCCGTTCGTCTCCGAGCGGATGCGCTCCGCCGCTTCGTCGACCGCCGCCTGCGACCTGCCGTTGACGATGACGCTTGCGCCTTCCTGGGCCAGCGTGCGCGCGATGGCATAACCGATTCCCGCTGTGCTGCCGCTTACCAGCGCGAGCTTGCCGTTGAGTTGAAGGTCCATGTGGGTTCTCCTTGGTCAGTTGGAAGTTCGTGTCCGTCGAGTTCTGCTGCCCGTGCCGTCGCGATCACGGCACATGGCTGGCATCCACTGTTCGATGGCGCGGTCCATTGGGCCTCAGCCGAGGAAGTTGATCAACGCCGGGATGACCTGGTCCGGCGCCTCTTCCATCAACCAGTGTCCGGAGCCCTTGACGATCACGCCCTGCACGTTGGTCGCGACCATCTTGCCCTGTTCGATCAGGAACGCTCCGCCGGCCTTCTCACCGGACAGGACCAGCATCGGCATGGGCAGCGGCGTCTTGCCCAGTTCGGCGAATTCGGCCGCGTCCTTCTCGAACGCCTTGAAGTATTCGAATCCCGCACGCATTCCGCCGGGCTGTGCGTAGGCCTTGGCGTAGAACTGGCGATCGGCTTCGGGCACCGAGTGCTTGGGGTCGGCCGCGAAGTCATTCCAGAAGTGCTCGAAATAGATGCGCTCGCGCCCCTTCACGAGCGCCAGCGGCGTCGTACCGTGGAAATGGAAATGCCACAGGTCGCGAAGGAGCCAGACGTTTTGCCACTGACCGATGCCGGGCAGGAAGGCGTCCATCAGCACGACCTTGTCTGTCTCCGTCGGGAACTGGGCGGCGTACGCATAGGCCACCATCAAGCCGATGTCGTGGCCGACGATGCTCACGCTGCGGATGCCCAGCGACCGGACGAGTTCGTGGATGTCGACGGCCATGTTCTTCTTGCCGTAGCCCGTCTCGGGCTTGGACGAATTGCCGGCGCCCCGGAGATCGGGAACGACCACGGTGTGCGTCTTCGCCAGCAGCGGCATCAGCGGGTTCCACATGTGTCCGGTCTCCGCATAGCCGTGCAGCAGCACGATGGCCGGCCCGTTGCCGCCGATACGGTAGTTGATGCGGGTGCCATTGACCTCCGCGCTGGCTGCGCGAAAGCCCGGCACCGCGTCGACGCCGTTTGCGGCGTGCGCCGTGGTGCCCATGGTGAGTGCGGCGCCGACCGCGACTGCGCCGGCAATCAGCGCACGGCGGGTGGGGGCGGGAGAGGTATCTGTCATGGCGAGGTCCTATGAGTTGGTTGAGGTGTGAAGCGAATTTATGATTCAGCTTCACTTCCACAAAGGGCCCAAAAGTGGTTTACTCATTCAGCTTTACTGAATGATTGGAGCCGCGGACCATGGACCGATTGCGTGCCTACGAGGTCTTCGTCACCGTGGTGGCGCGGGGCAGTTTCACCAAGGCGGCCGACGCGCTGGACACTTCCCCTGCCAACGTGACGCGCTACGTCAACGAGCTGGAAGCCCACCTGCGGACGCGGCTGATCAACCGCACGTCGCGGCGCCTGTCGCTCACCGAAGGGGGCGAAGCATTGTTCGACCGGGCGAAGTCGATCCTCGAAGAAGTGGCAGAAACCGAGGCGCTGGCAACCACCGCGTCGCTGCAGCCGCGTGGGCGCCTGCGCATCAACGCGCCGCTGAGTTTCGGCAGCCTCGTGCTGGCACCGCTGTGGCCGAAGTTCATGGCGAGGTATCCCGATGTCGAACTGGACATCGCGCTCATCGACCGCGTGGTCGACATCGTCGAGGAGGGCTACGACCTGGCCATCCGCATCTCGCGGACCACGTCGGGAAACCATATCGCGCGGCGCCTGGGCCAATCGCAGAACCTCGTCTGCGCCTCGCCCGACTACCTTGCGTTCCACGGCATGCCCGAGGTTCCCGCGGACCTGTCGCGGCACCTGTGCCTGGGCTACACATACGGCGCGACATCCGATGAGTGGCAGTTTGCGGGCCCGGGCGGAACGCTGGAGTCCGTGCGCGTGCGTTGGGCCCTGCGGGCCAACAATGGCGACACCGCCCGCGCGGCGGCACTTGCCGGCGTGGGCGTCATCTGGCAGCCGAGCTTCGTCATCGGCGAGGACGTGCGGGCCGGCCGATTGGTCGAGGTCATGCCCGGATATCGCATGCCGCCCATCGACATCCTGGCGATCTACGCGAGCCGTCGCCACCTCAGCGCCAAGGTGCGGGTGATGGTCGACTTTCTGGTCGACGCCTTTCAGGGTTCACTGCTGGCGAGGGTCGAACCGGCGGCGACTGGAAAGTGAATGTCCGCCGATTTGATGAATGGCGTTGGCGCACTTCGGATTTTTGAAGCGCCACCCATCGGCTGCGCCGGTCCCGAAGCCCTGGCCAACGTCAAAGGGCCCGCAGTCCCCGCGTCTCCGACGGCCGCTCCCCGAACCGCGCGCGGTACTGCGCCGCAAAGTGCCCGAGGTGGAGAAACCCGTACTTCTGCGCCACCTCGCGCACGCCGCCTTCGGGCGCTCCGGCCGACGCCTGCAGCTCGGCCCGGACCCGATCGAGCCGCATCTCCCGCAGAAACTCCATCGGCCCTTGCCCCGCATGCTGCCGGAACGCCACCTGCAAAGCCCGCGCGCTGCACCCGACTTCACGGCACACATCGGCCAGCGACAGCGGCTCATCCGCATGCGCCGCCATGTATTCCTGCGCCTTGCGCACCACACGCGGCAACAGCCGCCGCTTGGCATCGCCAGCGAGCGCGCGCGAGTAGTTGTGCCCCGCCGACATCAACAGGCTGGACATCAGGTAAGCCTCGGCATGCTCGGCCAACGGGCTGCCCGCCTGCAGTGCGTTGCCCGCATCGAGCGTCAGCCGCAGGTAGTCGATGAAATGCACCAACGGCGCCAGCGCCGGGTTGTCCAGCGGCACCCCCAGGTCGAACACCAGCGGCTGCCCGACGGGCGCCTGCAGCAACGATTCGAGCCGCGAGTGCAGCGCCGAGCGCGCCAGTTGCACGATCAGGTGCGGGCTGTCGTCCGCCCAGCGCATCGAGAGCGGCTCGGTCGGCGAGGGCAGCGAGGCGAGCCGGGGCGTCGCATCCACCCGCTGCGCGCCGCAGCGGATTTCCGCACCGCCGCGCAGCGGAATCTGGAGAAGAAAAAAGTCCTGCAGGTACCCGGGATCGATCTGCACGCCCGGGCCGTACTGCACGTAATTGAGGCTCACGTCCCGATTCAGCCGCGCGCTGTGGTGGCAGGCGTCCAGTTCGGTGCGCGGCCGCAGCATGACCAGGCCGTGCGGGCAGAACACGCGGGCGACGCTTTCGCGTGCCTCGTCCATGTCGTGGCTCTCGAACAGGCGGTAGCGCTGCAGCGGCAGAGGCAACGTGGGGGTCGTGACGGTTTGCATGGGGCGAGGGCACCGTAGCAAAAACCATCCCCACCCACAATTCGGACCTCCCCTCGGCAAAAACCTGCGCGCCAGGGACATCGCCTGCGTTTGCGGGACGCTCCACAGCCCCGCCCCCTCGTAACGTTCGGCTCCAGGCCAGCCCGGCCTGCCCGATCGATCGGTCGATCGACTTACCCAGGAGAGCAAGCGTCATGTTCAAGGGACTCGCAGGCAAGAGCGCCATCGTCACCGGCGGCGCCACATTGATAGGCGTGGGGCTGGTGCGCGCGCTGCACGCGGCCGGCGTGAAGGTCGTGGTCGCCGACATCGATGCGGACAACGGCCAGGCACTGGCCGATTCGCTGGGTGCGGGCGTGCGCTTCGTGCGCACCGACATCACCGACGACGCGCAGGTGAAGGCCTGCGTGGCCGAGGCCGCTGCGCAGCACGGCGGGGTGCACTTTCTGGTCAACCTCGCGTGCTCGTACGTGGACGACGGCTTCAAGTCGCCGCGCGCCGATTGGCTCACCTCGTTCAACGTGAACGTGGCGAGCGCGGTGGCCATGCTGCAGGCCGCGCATCCGCACATGGTGGCGGCCGGGGGCGGGGCGGTGGTCAATTTCACGAGCATCTCGGCCCGCGTGGCGCAGACGGGGCGCTGGCTCTATCCGGTGAGCAAGGCAGCAATGGCGCAGCTCACCCGCAACATGGCGATGGACCTGGCGCAGGACAACATCCGGGTGAACAGCGTGTCGCCGGGCTGGACCTGGTCGGCCGTGATGGAGCGCCTGAGCGGCGGCGACCGCGCCAAGACCGATCGCGTGGCCGCGTCCTTCCACCTGCTCGGGCGCGTCGGCGATCCGGACGAAGTGGCGCAGGTGGTGCTGTTCCTGTGCTCGGACCACGCGAGCTTCGTGACCGGCGCCGACTACGCGGTGGACGGCGGCTACGCCGCCATGGGCCCCGAGCAGGCGGTGCCCGCCATTCCCCAGTTGATGGATTGAACAGACCGCTCCCATCGGAGCAATCAAGGAGCAAAGCAATGAAGCGAATCGCCATCGTCGGAGCGGGCCAGTCGGGCCTGCAACTGGGGCTCGGCCTGCTCGCGGCAGGCTACGAGGTCACGATGTTCAGCAACCGCACGGGCGAGGACATCCGCCGCGGCAAGGTGATGTCGAGCCAGTGCATGTTCGACACCTCCCTGCAGATCGAGCGCGACCTGGGCCTGGACCACTGGGCGGGCGATTGCCCCACGGTGGACGGCATCGGCCTTGCCGTGCCGCACCCTGAGCAGAAGGGCGCCAAGGCCATCGACTGGGCCGCGCGCCTCCATGCGAGCGCGCAGTCGGTCGACCAGCGCGTGAAGATCCCGGCGTGGATGGACGAGTTCCAGAAGAAGGGCGGCGAGCTCGTCTTCAAGGACGCGGGCATCGACGAACTCGAGGCCTGCACGCAGAGCCACGACCTCACGCTGGTGGCGAGCGGCAAGGGCGAGATCTCGAAGCTCTTCGAGCGCGATGCGCACAAGTCGCCCTACGACAAGCCGCAGCGCGCACTGGCGCTCACCTACGTGAAGGGCATGGTGCCGCGCGAACCGTTCTCGGCGGTGTGCTTCAACCTGATTCCCGGCGTGGGCGAGTACTTCGTGTTCCCCGCGCTCACCACGACGGGGCCGTGCGAGATCATGGTGTTCGGAGGCGTGCCTGGCGGCCCGATGGACTGCTGGGCCGACGTGAAAACGTCCGAGGAACACCTCGCGCGCAGCAAGTCGATCCTCGAGACCTTCACGCCGTGGGAGGCCGAGCGGTGCAAGGACATCGAACTGACCGACGACAACGGCATCCTCGCGGGCCGCTTCGCGCCGACCGTGCGCAAGCCCGTGGCCACGCTGCCTTCGGGGCGCAAGGTGCTGGGCCTAGCCGACGTGGTGGTGCTCAACGATCCGATCACGGGCCAGGGCTCCAACAACGCGGCCAAGTGCGCCGACACGTATTTGAAGAGCATCCTCGCGCGCGGCGACGGCGCGGCCGATGCGGCGTGGATGCAGCAGACCTTCGACCGCTACTGGTTCGGCTATGCGCAATGGGTCACGCAGTGGACCAACATGCTGCTCGCACCGCCGCCGCCCCATGTGCTCAACCTGCTCGGCAGTGCCGGCGGGGTGCCGCCGCTCGCGAGCGCCTTCGCCAACGGCTTCGACGACCCGCGCACCTTCTTCCCGTGGTTCGCGGACGCGGCGGAGTCGGAGCGCTACATCGCCACCTGCGCGGCCGTCGCATAACCCGGAGCGGGCGCATGAAGCAGCGACGCGTGGCCATCGTTGGCGCCGGCCAGTCCGGCATGCAGCTTGCGCTCGGCCTGCAGCGCGCGGGGCACGAGGTGACGGTTTTCTCGAACCGCTCGGCGCGCGAGATTCTCGAAGGGCCGGTGATGTCCAGCCAGTGCATGTTCGAGTCCGCGCTGCAGACCGAGCGCGAGCTCGAGCTGGACTGGTGGGCGAACGAGTGCCCCGCCATCGAAGGCATCGGCATCGCGGTGCGCAACCCCGAGGGTGGGAAGGCCATCGAATGGCGCGCGCGGCTCGACGGGCCCGCGCAGTCGGTCGACCAGCGGCTCAAGATCCCCGCGTGGATGGACGCGTTCGAGAAGCGCGGCGGGCAACTGGTGCTGAAGGACGTGGGCCTCGACGACCTGGAGACCTGCGCGCGAACGCACGACCTTGTGGTCGTCGCGAGCGGCAAGGGCGAGATCTCGAAGCTTTTCGAGCGCGACGAGGCGCGCTCCGCGTGCGAGCAGCCGCAGCGCGTGCTGGCCCTCACCTATGTGAAGGGCATGAAGCCGGCCGAGCCGCATGCGCGCGTGTGCTTCAACCTGATTCCCGGCGTGGGCGAGTACTTCGTGTTCCCGGCGCTGACCACCTCGGGGCCGTGCGAGATCATGGTGTTCGAAGGCGTGCCCGGCGGCCCGATGGACTGCTGGGCCGATGTGAAGACGTCGCAGGAACACCTTGCGCGCAGCAAGCAGATCCTCGCGACCTTCCTGCCGTGGGAGGCCGAGCGCTGCACGCATATCGAACTGACCGACGACAACGGCGTCCTCGCGGGCCGCTTCACGCCGACGGTGCGCAGGCCCGTCGCGACATTGCCATCGGGCCGCCAGGTGCTGGGCCTGGCCGATGCGGTGGTGCTCAACGACCCGATCACGGGGCAGGGCGCCAACAACGCGGCCAAGTGCGCCGACATCTACCGGAAGCGCATCCTCGAACACGGCGACGCGCCGTTCGACGCCGCATGGATGCAGGAGACCTTCGACCGCTACTGGGAGGGCTACGCACGCTGGGCCACCGACTGGACCCACAGCCTGCTCGCGCCGCCGAAGCCGCACCTTCTGAAGCTGCTGCAGAGCGCGACCCAGATGCCCGCGGTGGCGAGCACCATCGTCAACGGCTTCGACGATCCGCGCGTCTTCGCGCCCTGGTGGTTCGATGCTGCCGAGGCCGATCGCTTTCTCGAAGCGCGGGCGCGCGAGGCCGTGGTCGACCGCTTCGACCGGCGCGACTTCCGCAAGGCGCTCGGCCAGTTCAGCACCGGCGTGACCGTCATCACCACCCGCGCCATCGATGGCCGCCGCGTGGGCATGACCGCCAATTCGTTCTCGTCGGTCTCGCTCGATCCGCCGCTGGTGCTGTGGAGCCTGGCCCGGCAGGCGCCGAGCGTGGCCGACTTCACCGGCGCCAGCCACTTCGCGATCAATGTGCTGGCTGCGAACCAGCATCACCTGTCGCGGCAGTTCTCCACGCCGCAGGCGGACAAGTTCGCCAGCGTGAACTGCTGCGAGGGCACCGCGGGCGTGCCGCTGCTGGACGGCGCCATCGCGCGGTTCGTCTGCCGCAACGTGAAACAGTACGACGGCGGCGACCACCTCATTTTCATCGGCGAGGTCGAGCGCTACGATCGCTTCGACGGCGAGCCGCTGGTCTTTCATTCGGGCTACTACCAGGTGACGACGCGACACCCCGAATGCATGCAGTGAGCGCGCGGCCCCGCATCACCCTCTCACCTCATCCCACGGAGCAGTTCACATGCAGCAAAAAATCCGCATCCAGTCTACGGACGGCAGCGGCAGTTTCAACGGCTACCTCGCACTGCCCAAGGCCGGCAGCGGCCCGGGCCTCGTGATCGCGCAGGAAATCTTCGGCATCAACCACACCATGCGCGAGGTGGCCGACTACTACGCCGAAGAAGGCTACGTCGTGCTGGTGCCCGACCTCTTCTGGCGCCAGGAGCCCGATGTGGAACTGGGCTACAGCGAGGCTGACTGGCAGCGCGCCTTCGCGCTCTACGGCGGTTTCGACGAGGCCAAGGGCATGCAGGACATGCAGGCCGCGATCACCGCGCTGCGCGAGCGGCCCGAGGTGCAGCAGAAGAAGGTCGGCGTGCTGGGCTTCTGCCTCGGCGGCAAGCTTGCATACCTCGCCGCCTGCCGCACCGATGCGGACGTGGCCGTCGGCTATTACGGCGTGGGCATCGACGCTGCGCTGGACGAGGCCGACAACATCAAGCGCTCGCTCACGCTGCACATCGCCGAGCTCGACAAATTCTGCCCGCCCGAGGCGCGCGACCGCATCGTGCAGACGCTGCAAGGCCGGCCCGGCGTTTCGCTCTACGTGTACCCCGGCATGGACCACGCCTTCGCACGCAACGGCGGCGAGCACTTCCACAAGCCCTCGGCGCTGATGGCGCACGAGCGCAGCATCGCCGCGCTGAAGGGCGCGATCGGTCCGGACTACGACCTCTCGGCGCTCTGGGACAAGCATTGCGAGTACGAATTCGGCACGCGCAACGTCGACGACACCATGGACACCATGGTCTCCGAGCCCTATGTGAACCACATCCCGACCATGACCGGTGGCGTGGGCTACAAGGCGCTGCACGCCTTCTATACGAACCACTTCGTCAACAGCAATCCGCCGGACACTTCGCTGGTGCCGATCTCGCGCACCGTGGGTGCCTCGCAGGTGGTCGACGAAATGCTGTTCTGCTTCACGCACACCACCGAAATCCCGTGGATGCTCCCGGGCGTGGCGCCGACCGGCAAGCGCGTGGAGATTCCGCTGCTCGCGGTCATCAAGTTCCGCGGCGACAAGCTCTACCACGAGCACATCTACTGGGACCAGGCGAGCGTGCTGGTGCAGGTCGGCCTGCTCGACCCCAAGCTGCTGCCGGTGGCGGGCGTGGAGACGGCGCGCAAGCTGCTGGACGAGACGCTGCCGTCGAACACCCTGATGCACAAGGGAAGCTGAGGCCGGGGCGAACGGGAGCGCCCAGCCCCGGGGTTATTCTTTCGCGATGGTGTAAGACGCCATGAGCACCCAGCGCCGGGCCTTCGATTCGTGGCCCGGCCGCCCCATCAGCGGTGTGACGTAGTGCCAGAAGGGCAGGCGGTACACCGCGATCGACCCGGTGCGGGTGACGTTGTACAGCGCATTGAGGTGGCCGTCCGCGCCCTGGCAGACCAGCGACTGCGAATCGACGTGCTCGTTCACGAAGGACAGGTGCACATCGACGTAACCGTGGCGAAGGTGGGCTTGTTCTGGATGGTGGTCGTTGTGCGGCCCCACGTAGTCGCCATGCCCGTACAGGATGGCCTGCACGCCGTTCGCGCGCTCCAGCCGTTCGCCGGACACCGTCTCCGCAAGGCGCGCCAGCGACTCCGAGCGCATGAGGCGTAGCAGTCCGATCTTCGTGGCGACCTTGTAGGCCGGATGGCGCGTCGACTCGAAGCTCACGCTCTTTTGCCGCATCACCTTGGTCAGCGATTCGGTGTAGTTGCGGCGCATGCCCCAGATGCTGTTCGGGTCCAGCGGGCGGTCGGCATTTTTCGCGAGCGGCCCGAGCGCGTTGTCGAGCAACGCGAAGCACGCGCGCGAACGCCGGGCGCCGAGCACGCCGCTCGCCATCGAGAAGTGACCGGGGCCGTCGGCGCCCGACCATCGGGCGCGGGACGCGGCCGATGGAGAGAGCAGGTCGGAGAACTCGGATGGAAAGATTTCCATGGGAACCTTCAGGAGGTGAATTTCACTTCGGGCCGGATTTCCGCGGGAGCCAACGGGGCCAGACTATTTTCGAAATCGAGCGGTTGCAAGAGGAAACGCGCCCGGCGCGGCGTTCACCGCTGGTCGGCGCAAACAAAAGGCCCTGGCTTCGGCACCTCGCCGACATTTCGCCAACATTTCGCCGACATTTCGCCGGCCATCCGGCTCAAGCCGCGGGAAGGAATTTCCGGACGTGGGCCGCGAATGCCGCGGTCAATGCCGTGGGCGCCTCTCGGTCGAATGCCAGCGTGACCCCGACGCTCGGCAGATCTGGAAACCCCTGCACTGCCGTGAGGATCTGCAGGTCGTCGGGAACGGCCGTGCGGGTCAGCACGATGACGGCCTGCCCCGAGCGCGCCATGCCGACCAGGCCCGAGAGGCTGCTGCTCGCATAGGCGAGCCGGTAGGCGCGGCCAGCGGCTTCGAGCGCCTGCCTCGGCAGCCGGTGGTCCAGCGCGTCGAGCGCGCCGAGCGCCAGCGGCAGCGGGTCCATCGATGCGGCGGCGCCGTCGCGGTGCGCCACCCACACGAGCGGCTCGTGGCGGATCACGTCGGCGCCGGCCACATCGCTCGCCACCGACACCAGCGCGAGATCGACCGCATGCCGCGCCAGGAGCTCGTGCAGCCGCGGCGTCGGCGCGCACATCACTTCCAGCTGCACGCGCGGATGCAGGCTCGCGAAGCTCTGCAGCAGGTACGGCAGGAAGACGACCGCATAGTCGTCGGGGCAGCTGAAGCGCAGCACGCCGGACAGTTGTTCGCCGCGCAGCTCGGCCAGCGCTTCGTCGTGCCTGCGCAGCAGCTCGCCCGCCCGCACGAGGAGCCGCTCGCCGGTCGCGGTGAGCGTGACGCCGCGGCCGGTGCGGTGCAGCAGCGGCTGCTCGACGATGCCTTCGAGCCGCTGCATCTGCATGCTGAGCGCCGACTGCGTGCGCCCCACGCGCAGGGCGGCCTGGCCCAGCACGCCGGTTTCGGCGATGGCCACGAAGCTGCGCAAGAGGTCGATGTCCAGCGACTGGCTCACGGCATGAATTCTCCTGATAGCTGGTGTCAAAACAATTCGCTTCCCGGCGGGGGCGCCCCTGCGTAATGTGCGTCATTTTGATCGGCAGGAATCCACATGAGCGCTGCGCCGGACCGCCCCAGGCAAGCTCGCACCGCAGTGCGAAGCACGAAGGTACTTCAATGAACAGCAACGACGACCCCAAGTTCTGGCAGCAGGCCCGGCAGCATCTGGTGCGCTACGGCGGCACCTTCGAGCCCTTGATCATCGAGCGCGCACAGGGCTGCTTCGTCTACGACGCCAATGGCCGCGGCATCCTCGATTTCACCTCGGGCCAGATGAGCGCCCTGCTGGGGCATTCGCACCCCGACATCGTCGCTGTGGTCACGGAGCAGATCCGCTCGCTCGACCACCTCTTCAGCGGCATGCTGTCGCGCCCGGTGGTCGCTCTCGCCGCGGAAATCGCGCGGCACGCGCCGCCCGGGCTGGAGCGCTGCCTGCTGCTGAGCACCGGCGCGGAGTCCAACGAAGCGGCGCTGCGCATGGCCAAGCTCGTGACCGGCCGGCACGAGGTGGTGGCCTTCACGCAGTCGTGGCACGGCATGACGGGCAGCGCGGCCGCGGCCACCTACAGCGCCGGCCGCAAGGGCTACGGGCCGGCCGCGGCGGGCTCGCTGGCCATTCCGGCGCCCAATGCGTACCGGCCGCGCTTCACGACGCCGGACGGCGCGCTCGACTGGCGCCGCGAACTGGACGACGGCTTCGAGCAGGTCGACCGGCAATCCACCGGCGCGCTCGCCGCCTTCATTGCCGAGCCCATCCTCAGCAGCGGCGGCATCCTCGAGCTGCCGCCGGGCTACATGGCGGCGCTCAAGCAAAAGTGCCAGGAGCGCGGCATGCTGCTGATCCTCGACGAGGCGCAGACCGGCGTCGGCCGCACCGGGCTGATGTTCGCCTGCGAGCGCGACGGCGTTGCGCCCGACATCCTCACGCTCTCCAAGACCCTGGGCGCGGGCCTGCCGCTGGCAGCAATGGTGACGACCGCCGCCATCGAGGAAGAAGCCCATGCGCGTGGCTTCCTGTTTTACACGACGCACGTCTCCGACCCGCTGCCGGCGGCAGTCGGTTTGAAGGTGCTGGAGGTCGTGGAGCGCGACGGGCTGGTCGAGCGCGCGCGTGTTGCCGGCGCGCGCCTTGAAAAGGGACTGCGGGAACTCCAGTCGCGCCACGAATGCATCGGCGACGTGCGCGGCCGCGGCTTGCTGCTCGGGCTGGAAGTCGTCGCCAGCCGCGAGACGCGCGAGCCCGCCTTCGAGCTCGGCGAGGCCGTCACGCGCGAGTGCATGAAGCTCGGCCTCAGCATGAACATCGTGAAGCTGCCCTCGATGGGCGGCGTCTTCCGCATCGCGCCGCCGCTGACGATCAGCGACAGCGAGATCGACCTCGGCCTGGAGCTGCTCGACAAGGCGATCGCCACGGCCGTTCGCGGCACGTAGCGAAGGCAGAGGCCCCGGCGTCCGTGCCGGGGCCCGTGCTCAGGTCAAAGACCCAGCGCCTTCGCCACCCCCGCGCCGTAGGCCGGATCGGCCTTGCTGCAGTTGTCGATGTGCCTGCGCTTGATGAACTCCGGCGCATCGCCCATCGCGCGCGCCGTGTTCTCGAACAGCACCTGCTGCTGCTCGGGCTTCATCAGGCGGAACAGGTCGCCCGGCTGCTTGTAGTAGTCGGCATCGTCCTCGCGGAAGTTCCAGAAGTCCGCGTCACCGCGCAGCTTCAGGGGCGGCTCGCGGTAGTCGGGCTGCTCCTGCCACTGGCCGAAGCTGTTGGGCTCGTAGTGCAGCGTGCCGCCGTAGTTGCCGTCCACGCGCATCGTGCCGTCGCGGTGGTTGCTGTGCACCGGGCAGCGCGCCGCGTTCACTGGGATCTGGTGGTGGTTCACGCCCAGGCGGTAGCGCTGCGCGTCCGAGTACGCAAAGAGGCGCGCCTGCAGCATCTTGTCGGGCGAGACGCCGATGCCCGGCACCAGGTTGTTCGGTGCGAAGGCGCTCTGCTCCACGTCGGCGAAGAAGTTCTCCGGGTTTCGGTTCAGCTCCATCACGCCCACCTCGATCAGCGGGTAGTCCTTCTT
>NZ_JXQQ01000113.1 GCF_000834655.1 Variovorax paradoxus | reverse complement strand
ACCACCGTCGCTGTCTGCGGCGACAGCACCCGATGGTCGACACTGTGAAAACCGCGCCCGGGCATCCACGGGACAAAGCGGCGGCTGCAGACGAAGCGATTTCTGTATTCGGCCCGCGAACCGTCGGCCTCGCCTTTTGTCGCGCCGGGCTCCTGCAGATAGTTGTTGCTGGCCGTGTGCTCCACCGACAGGATCAGAAATTCGCTTTCTTCACCCGTGCCCGGCGTACGTCCGAAATGGTCGATCAGCCGGAACCATCGCCCAGGCAATGCAAAACGGTTGTTGCCCCGGGCCTCGAAATGCTTGGCCTTCGCCTCGATCTCGCCAATGCGCCGCCGCGCCACGGCCTCGCCCTCGAGCAAGGTCTTGAAGTGGCGCGCACCGCCGTATTCGTGCACCTCAAGTCGCGGCACATCGCCCTGCTGGTTGTTGCTTGGCATCTCGGCATGCTGTGAACGCGGGTTCTTGAAGTCGAAGGCACTGACTGCAGCCTGGGCCGACACCAACTCGCGCACGGCGCTCCACTGGCCGATGCCATCTTCTTCCTGCGCACCGCCCTCGTCCTGGAAGCGGATCTCGGACGATGAGCCGTCCACAGCCTTGGCAAGCGTGCTGTCGTCGCACAGGTGCAGGGTGTGCCCTTCGGCCGAATGCTCGTACCAGTAGCTGCAGCCAGCCGCCTCCCAGCACCGGTGCAGGTAGTTGTGGTCGGTCTCTCCGCCCGCACCGCCGCCTTGCACCGCCATCGTGTGAGGTGGGTCTTCGCCGCGAACGAGCCACTCCCACTTGGGCAGCACGCCGTAGTCGTTGAAGATGGCCTCGGTCTGCGCGCGCAACGTCTGGCCATGGAACAGCCGGTTGTTCGCGCGAAGCCGCAGGTACTTGAGCCACGGACCGAGCCGGGCTTCGTAGAACGCCAGGTTGCCATCGGTGCGCACGAGTCGGAACCCGAAGACGATTCCGGTGAAGTGGCGCAGCGTGCCGTCGGGCCGCACGAGTTCCACGCAGAGCATCTTGCCTTGCAGATCCTTCAGGGCCAGCCCCGCATCGCTGCTGAGCAGCCCGGCCGCGAACTCGAAATCGTGCGACAGGCCTTCGAACGCATGCAGCGTGTTGACCACGAGGTCGCTCCCCGCCGGCGCCCCACCCTGCGGGAACGACAGCCGCAGCAAGCGGGCGTGCTGGCGCTCGGAGACAAGCTCCGCCAATGGACTGCTCAACCGACCGGCCGGAGCCATGGGGCTACTCCCTGGATCACCATGACATGGTTCATGCTGCCTCCGTGCGATTCTTATTTTGAGAAATTCCGCTGCCTCACGCCTTGCCCGACTGCGGCCCGGCGCGTCAGATCATGGGCGAATGAAGGTAACGGCAATGCGTCTTCGGGATAGGTATCTCGGCATATTCTTACGCGTGGCGGCCGTGTTGTCGCATCGTGTCAACCCGCGTAAGTCATTTGGCTGACAGGGCCGGCGAGACCGTGGCAGAAGGTGTCAACCTTCCATCCATGTGTTCATCGGTCGATGATCAAACTGACTCAGGCCGCGCATCGCCATCGCGATAACGCTGCGGCGTCACGCCATGCTGCCGCGCGAACGCACGCTGCAGTGCGTCCACCGAGCGGAAGCCGCTGCGACTCGCAATGCGCTCCTGCGTCCATCCCGTCTGCCGCAGCAACTGCGCCGCGGCAGCCACGCGCGTCTTCTCGACGAACCGCGCCGGCGTGCATCCCGTCTCCGCAGCGAATGCCCGCGCGAAATTCCGTGGACTCATCTGCACGCGCCCGGCCAACACCTCGACCGACAACGGCTCCTGCGGATGCGTGCCGATCCACGCCACCAGTTCGCGCAACCGATGACTCGCCGCGCCCTGCGCCTGCAGCGCCTGGCTCAGTTGCGGCTGCTCCGCACCGCGCAGCATCGGCAGCGCGAGCGTGCGTGCGATGTCCATCGACACCGCATGGCCAAGGTCGTCTTCGACCAGCGCGAGCGCAAGCTCGATGCCGGTCGTGACACCGGCCGATGTCCATACCGGGCCATCGCGCACATAGATGCGCTCGCGCTGCACGCGTGTCTGCGGTCGCAGCGCCTGCAGCTGGTCGCACCAGCGCCAGTGCGTGGTGGCCTCGCGGCCATCGAGCAGGCCCGCTGCCGCGAGCGCGAAGGCACCGCTGCACACGCTCGCAACGCGCCGGATGTTCGGCGCGGCCGCCTCCAGCCACGCGCCGATGCGGTGCTCGACGATCGCCTGGCGCACCGCCGGCTC
>NZ_JXQQ01000112.1 GCF_000834655.1 Variovorax paradoxus | reverse complement strand
GGCCTGAGCACCGCGACGAGCGGCATCTCGAGTCTTTCGACGGGCCTGAGCTCAACGAACAGCAGCGTTAGCAGCTTGTCCACCTCGACGTCATCGGGCCTGAGCACCGCGACAAGCGGCATCTCGAGCCTTTCGACCGGCCTGAGTTCGACCAACAGCAGCGTGAGCAGCCTGTCGACCTCCACCTCGTCTGGCCTGAGCACCGCTACCAGTGGTATCTCGAGCCTGTCGACCGGTCTCAGCTCGACTAACAGCAGTGTCAGCAGCTTGTCGACTTCGAC
>NZ_JXQQ01000111.1 GCF_000834655.1 Variovorax paradoxus | reverse complement strand
TCAAGGGCGGGCAGACGAGCATCGAGCTGGATGGGATGAACATCACGTTGAAGATGCCGGGGTTGTTGGATGTGAAGGGGGCGAGCAAGAGTTTCGTGGGGCCGAAGGGGAGCCCGGCGCAACTGCCGGCGCTGCCGGTGGGGAGCGCCGAACTCACAGAATCTCGCCTAGACCAAGGGCCCTACAAGGCCGACTACCAACTATTCAAAACCGATAACCGCCCGTTCGAGCTCTATGCCTACGAAATTCATGGCCGGTATCACGAACTGCTGAAGAGCGGCGACACCTCCAAGGCAGGTCAGACCAGCATGGTCAACAGCGAAGTGTCCATCGGCTTGAAGGGCTACAAGTCCATCATGCGTGAAAGCGAACGGGTGACCGAGAACTGGTCGTCGGTGCTCGATTCCAAGGCTCGGGAAGCTGAAACGCGGAGCGCGCTGGCATTGAACGGTGGTTCTGAAAGCGAGGCAGCGTAATGCCCGTACCTGCCATCGTCTGGGGCGTGCTCGAACTGATCGCCCTCGCCATCACGGTTCATGAATTGGGGGAGTTGGCAGAGGATCTGTATGAGGGTGTCCAGAAATACAAGGGCGACATCGGCAAGGCCAAGGAAGAAGTTCGCAAGGTCATTCAGAGCATCCAGGAAGAGATTGCTCAAAAGATCGAGGAAAAAGAAGAAGTTGCGATCCTGCTGGCACTCGAGGCTGCAGATCCGCAAGGAGAGAACACCCGCAAGGCCACAGGCCGAGGTGCGACGGAAGCCACCATCAATGCAGCCATCGAGCAGAAGATTCCGTTTCGTGATGCGATCAGCCAGGTGTGCGCTGCTGCCGACCGAATGCCCGTACTGAGCCTTCGAAGAAAGAAGGGCGTATCGATCAAGGATCTGCCCAAGGCCAAGCGCAAGATCATCGAAGAACTCCTGGCGCTGTCAATCGAGGAACTGACCGATGTGGAGCTCGAAGAATTCATGGTGATCAGGCTGAAGCAGTTGGCGGTCAACCTGTTGTTCGAGTTCGTGGACGAGTGCCTGAGTTGGGCAAGCCCACTGAAATGCGAGGTCAACTTCGGGCCTCCGCCCGGGTTCGAAGATCACCCTGTGGAGGGCGCCTCCAGGCTCAAGCGGCTTGGCAAAATCAATCCCTTCTATCCGAGCCCGTTCCAATATCGCAGAGGCAGTATTGCGGCCGACCTGATGATTTCAGAATACCGCCATCAGCGACCCGACAAGGGCAACATCTTTGCCATCGTGGAGATCAAGTTTCCGGGGGATCGGATTGAGAAGGAGCAATTCGATGGCTACTCGCGAATGCTTGAACGGGCGGCTAAAGTCAAAACCGATCGTGCGCCCGTTACCTTCAAAGGCAAACCAGTCAAATCGGGAGGTCGGCTGTCACTGTTTCGATACCCAGAGGACATCGCGGTGCATGGGAAGAAGGAAACAGAACAAGGTAAGAAGGACGACCCGCAACAGGAGCAGAGAAAGCCTGGCGGGCGTTCCCCACATAGCAAAAAGAGAGGCGTTCGATGAGCACCGCACGACAGTATTTGAACAAAGAAGAGATTGAAGAGTTCATTCGCGAGAGCAAGACCGCCCCGCAGTGGTTCTATGGTGACGAGGGGCGAGAACTGGCCATTTGTCCTTATGTGACGTTCTATGTCTACCACCAGTCTGAGGACTACATAGCGGTGGCGGAAAAGTTCATCGCCATCTGGGAGCGCTTTGTCCAGATCGTGAATGAACCTTTTGAGAAGATATTCAATTCGCGTACGCAGACATGGCTTGATGCAGGCAGTGAGCGGTTGCCGACGGACCTCAAAGCCGAATCCCGGTTTCTGCACGACGAGTTTCGGACCTTCTATTTGATGGCGACTGATATGGAGTCGCCGGATGCATCGCCGCTATGGTCCTACTCGGCCCGTGTCGATCATGTACCTCAGATGCACTACAGCACTCTCAAGCTGATCTTTCGTTATGAATGGCACGAAGATGCGAATCAGGCGAAATGGAGGGATTTCGTCCTCGATTGCATTAGATCGCTCAGGCCTGAGCAAGCGTACATGGGTTACGAGGTGGGCAATGGTGACCTAGGCACGATGGGCGCCTACGAGTCCGATGTGCTGGAACGCATCTGCGCCGATTACTTTTATGGCCTTGACATTGATCACCCCTCGAACATGGGCTTTCACGCCAACGATGACGAAGATGGCTATGT
>NZ_JXQQ01000110.1 GCF_000834655.1 Variovorax paradoxus | reverse complement strand
TCGAACTACCTGATCGCCCACCCGATCATCCGCAAGGTCACCTTCACCGGCTCGACCCCGGTCGGCAAGCAACTGGCCGCACTGGCCGGCTCGCACATGAAGCGCGTCACGATGGAATTGGGCGGCCACGCGCCGGTGATCGTCGCGGAAGACGCCGACGTCGCCCTGGCCGTCAAGGCTGCCGGTGCCGCCAAGTTCCGCAATGCCGGCCAGGTCTGCATCTCGCCGACCCGTTTCCTGGTGCACAACAGCCTGCGCGAGGAATTCGCCCGCACGCTGGTCAAGTACACCGAAGGGCTGAAGCTGGGCGACGGCCTCGCCGAAGGCACGACCATCGGACCGCTGGCCAACGCACGCCGCCTCACGGCCATGGCCCACGTGCTGGACGATGCGCGCAAGAAGGGCGCCACCGTGGCCGCTGGCGGCGAACGCGTCGGCGACTCGGGCAACTTCTTCGCCCCCACCGTGCTGACCGACGTGCCGCTGGACGCCGACGTGTTCAACAACGAGCCCTTCGGCCCCATCGCCGCGATCCGCGGTTTCGACACGCTCGACGAAGCCATCGCAGAAGCCAACCGCCTGCCTTTCGGCCTGGCCGGCTACGCGTTCACCAAGTCGATCAAGAACGCGCACCTGCTGAGCCAGAAGCTCGAACTGGGCATGCTGTGGATCAACCAGCCCGCCACCCCGTCGCCCGAAATGCCGTTCGGCGGCGTGAAGGATTCGGGCTACGGTTCGGAAGGCGGCCCCGAGGCGCTCGAGGCTTACCTCAACACGAAGGCTGTCTCGATCCTGGGCGTTTAACTCGTCCCAAGTTGCGTTCGAGAAGACAGAACCGTTCACGCTGAGCTTGTCGAGGCGCCGCGCAAGGCTTCAACAGGCGCAGCCCGAACGGCTCCTGGGTCGAACGCCGTACCGTATCAATCGTCGGCGCTGGCGTTCCAGAAGGCTTGCTGGACGCCTTCGAGCGCTTCGAGTTCCGCAATCACCTGGTCGAGCTCCAGCGGCTCGACCGCGGTGGCATACAGCGTCGCCTCGATCTCCGTGTCGGCCGGTCCGAAGGCGTGCTGGTCGACGTCACGCACCGGGTAGTTCGCGGCTTCGAGCAGGAGCAGCAACTGGTCCATTACCTCGGGCCGTGCTGCGCGCGAGCAGATCACCCGCACCGTGTAGGTCGCCTCGCTCGATTCTTCCTTGATCGGACGGCGGTTGATGCGGTTGACCACCGGCAGCAGCAGCGTGTTGCTGGCCAGCACGAACATCGCGGCGATCATCGCTTCGCCGATCAGGTCCGCGCCCGCGCAGGCGCCTACCGCCGCCGACCCCCAGAGCGTGGCCGCCGTGTTCAGTCCCGTGATGTTGGTGCCTTCCTTCATGATCGCGCCCGCTCCCAGGAAGCCGATGCCCGACACGACGTAGGCCGCCACGTGCACGGCCCCATCGTAGCCGTGCAGCCGGTTCGCCATGTCCACAAACACTGCGGCACCCACGGCCACGAGCGTGTTGGTGCGCAGGCCCGCCGCGCGTTGGCGTATCTGGCGCTCCAGGCCGATCAGCGAGCCGAGCGTGAAGGCGACCGCCACGCTGACGAAGGTGTCGAGCAGCGAGGGCAGGTTGAAGTTTTGAATGGCTTGCATCGGGCCTCTTTCGATGTTTGCGCCCAGTGTGCGGGGCTTGGGTGTCATCTGCGTGTAGCTTTGTGCGGGGCGGCACTCCCGCTGTCGGCGGGAGCGCTTCAGAGCGTTCGTTGATCGCCGGTCACTGGCAGCGTGCCCAGGTGCGCAGGGCATCGGGTGCTCCCCGCAGCGAAATCAAGGAGGAGGGGCGAAGCCCCGGGGGACATTCGCGGAGGGGAGTACCCGGTGGCCTCTGCTCACGCCCTGAACAAGAGCCTTCATTGCCACCCATACCGCCGCGCGTACCACCCCTTCACTGTCTGCGTCAGCACCGCATATCCCACCAGCATCGCGACCAGCCACGGGAAGTAGGCGAGCGGCAGCGCCTGCAGCTTGAAGTAATGTGCGAGCGGCCCCATCGGCAGCCAGATGCCCACGGCCGCGATCGCTGCGCCCATCGCCAGCAGCGGCCAGGCCGCGCGGCTTTGCAGGAACGGGATCTTGCGGGTGCGGATCAGGTGGACGATGAGCGTCTGCGACAGCAGCCCCTCGATGAACCAGCCCGACTGGAACAGCGTCTGGTGTTCCACCGTGTTGGCCGCGAACACGAACCACATAACCGTGTAGGTCAGGATGTCGAACACCGAGCTCAACGGCCCGAAGAACACCATGAAGCGCCCCAGGTCCGCCGGGTTCCAGCGCTGCGGCGACTTGAGGAACTCCTCGTCCACGTTGTCGAACGGAATCGCGATCTGCGACACGTCGTACAACAGGTTCTGCACCAGGAGGTGCAGCGGCAGCATCGGCAGGAAGGGAAGGAACGCGCTCGCCACCAGCACCGAGAACACGTTGCCGAAGTTCGAGCTCGCCGTGAGCTTGATGTACTTGAGCATGTTGGCAAAAGTGCGCCGGCCCTCGACCACGCCTTGCTCCAGCACCATCAGGCTTTTTTCAAGCAGGATGATGTCGGCCGATTCCTTGGCCACGTCCACCGCACCGTCCACCGAGATGCCGATGTCGGCCGCGCGCAGCGCTGGTGCGTCGTTGATGCCGTCGCCCATGAAGCCCACCACATGCCCGTTGGCATGCAGCGCGTGGACGATGCGCTCCTTGTGCGCGGGCGTGAGCTTGGCGAACACCTGGTGCCGCTCGACCAGCGCGCGCAGTTCGTCGTCGCGCAGGTCCTCGATCTCGCGGCCGAGCACGATGCGGCCGGCCTCGATGCCCACGTCGCCGCAGACCTTGCGCGTGACCAGCTCGTTGTCGCCAGTGAGCACCTTCACCGCGACGCCGTGCTCGGCCAGCGCGCGCAGCGCGGGCGCGGTCGATTCCTTCGGCGGATCGAGAAAGGCCACGTAGCCCAGCAGCGTGAGCGCCGATTCATCGGCCACGCTGTAGGCGGGCTTGCGTGCCTCGGCAGCGAGCGTGCGGCTCGCGACGGCCACCACGCGCAGGCCCTGCCTGTTCAGTTCCGAGGCCACGCGATGGATGCGCGCGAGCAGTTCGGCATCGAGCGCCAGCACCTCGGCGCCGCGCTCCACCGACGTGCACACCGACAGGATTTCTTCCAGCGCGCCCTTGCAGATCAAGAGGTGCTCGCTGCCGCCGTTCTCCACCACCACCGACATGCGACGGCGCGAGAAGTCGAAGGGCACTTCGTCGATCTTTCGGTAGGCCGTCTGCAGCCGTGTCTCGGGTTGCATCTCGGCATGGTTCAGCACCGCCTTGTCGAGCAGGTTCTTCAGGCCCGTCTGGTGAAAGCTGTTCAGGTAGGCGAGCTGCAGCACGTGGTTCGAAACCTCGCCCCATGCGTTGGTGTGGCGCTCCAGCACGATGCGGTCCTGCGTCAGCGTGCCGGTCTTGTCGGTGCACAGCACGTCCATCGCGCCGAAGTTGTGGATGGCTTCGAGCCTTTTCACGATCACCTTCTGGCGCGACATCACCACCGCGCCCTTGGCGAGCGTGGCGGTCACGATCATCGGCAGCATCTCGGGCGTGAGGCCGACCGCGATCGACAGCGCGAACAGCGCCGCCTCCCACCAGTCGCCCTTGGCCACGCCGTTGATCACCAGCACCAGCGGCGCCATCACCAGCATGAAGCGGATCAGCACCCAGCTCACGCGGTTGATGCCGGCCTGGAAGGCGCTGGTGCCGCGGTCGGTGGCCGTGACGCGCTGCGCGAGGGCGCCGAAGAAGGTGCGGTCGCCGGTGTGCACGATGAGCGCGGTGGCGGTGCCGCTGATCACGTTGGTGCCCATGAAGAGCAAGTTCTCGCGCTCCAGCACGCCGGCTTCGCGATCGCCGCGGTCGACGGGGAATTTCTCGACCGGCATCGCCTCGCCCGTCAGCGCGGACTGACTGATGAAGAGGTCCTTGGCCGTGAGCAGCCGCGCATCGGCCGGGATCATGTCGCCGGCCGAGAGCGCGATCACGTCGCCCGGCACGAGGTCGCGCATCGGCACTTCGACGCGCACCGTGCCCGCGTGCGTGGCGTCGAAGCCCTCGTCGCCCGCGGCGCCCGCGTTGCGCCCCGGCGCGGGCCGCAGCACCGTGGAAGTGTTGCTCACCATCGCCTTCAGGCGCTCGGCCGCCTTGTTGGAGCGCGACTCCTGCAGGAAGCGCAGCACCGTCGACAGCACCACCATGCTGCCGATCACGAGCGTGGCCTTCATGTCCTCGGTCACGTACGAGATCAGCGCCAGCACCGTGAGCAGCAGGTTGAACGGATTGCGGTAGCACTGCCACAGGTGCGTCCACCACGGCAGCGGTTGCTCGTGGCGCACCTCGTTGCTTCCCAGGCGCTTGCGCAGCACCTCGGCATGGCCTTCGCTCAGGCCCTGGGGCGAGCTGTCGAGCTTGACGAGCATCTCGCCGGCATCGGTGCGCGAGGCGGCGGCCAGCGCTTTCGCGATGTCGGACGGCATCGCGACCGAGGTCGCGGCAACCGGCTTGGAGCCCAGCAGTGTCTGCCAGCGCTCGAAGTGATGCAGCATGTGGCGGCTGCGCAGGAAGCTCTCGAAGAAGGACTTCAGGACGTTTTTCATGTTGTTTTCTCCTTGAGGAAATGAGCGGTCAGCGTGCGAAGGCCCAGGTGGCGCCCAGCGTCCACCAGGCGGGTGCGTCGGCGCGCAGGCCGCGCGCGCGGCTCAGGTCGATGCTCAGCGCCTCGACCGGCGTCCACCGCACGCCTGCGCGCCATGCGTTGCCGCCGCCTTCGCGAAAGCGCTCGGCGACGAACGAGACAGAGGGCAGGGCGCTCCATTCGAGCGAGGCGCCCGAATGGCTGGTGCCGGGTGGTGCGCGACGGAAGTCGCGGCCCAGGTTGATGTGCGCCCGCCAGCTTTCATCGATCTGCCAGGTCAGGGGGATCACGATGCTGCTGCTGGCGAAACGCAACGCACCGGCGTGCGGGTCGCGTTGCCACCCGGCCGTGGCTAGCACGCCGGCGCTCAGGCTGTCGTTGATCGCGAAAGCCCACTTGATCTGCGGGCCGGCGCGCACGGTGCGGCCTTCGCTGCCGTGCTCGCGCTCGAGATTGAGGCCGAGTTCGACGGGGCCGACGCGGCAGGCCGGGCCGATGTGCAGCAGGCCTTGCGAGGCGTGCGCATGCCGGTCGGCCCACGTCCCCAGTTGGCATTGGCCCGGATCGAGGATCGCGGCGTCGTCCACCGAATGATGGCCACCGGCGGCATGCGTCTGCGTTGCCGCGAGGCCGCAGAGGTATGCCGCCCAGAGGTTCAGGCATGGGCGCGAGGGACGTCGGGGATAGAAGCGGGGTGCGTCGAGGCGGCCGTTCGTGGCCGACCGTGCGACACGCCGCAGGCGTTCGCGGGTCATGGGAGGTTCTCCTTCGGGCGCAGCGGGCCGCGAAGGAGAGCGCCTCCCGCTTCACTCAGCCGGCAGGCGTCCTCCGCAGCGCGGCGCTGCGTGGGGTGGATGCAATCGATGGGTTCAATGAAGGCGGCGCGCTAGGGCGCGAGCGAGGGTCCGGATCCATGGTGGCCTCCTTGCGATCTGCGGTGCGGTCTTGATGTCTTGAGGTCTCGCGGGCGCCTCAGCGGTGCGCTGCGCGGGGCGGCTGCTCGAGCAGCAGGAAGAAGCTGCGGATGCGCCGCGTGGTCCAGAGCGCGGCGGCCCGGTCGAGCATCTCGTTCTCGACGTCCTGCGCCGTCGGCGTGCGCGCAGGCTCATGCGCCGAGGGGCGCACGGGTTCCTGCATCGACGCCTGTTGCTGCGGATGCTGACGGGTTTGAAATTGACGCATGACAAGGCTCCTTCGCGCTGAAGGGCCTCGCGCACGGACACGCAAGCTGACTGAAAAAGTCAGTGACGAAAACGACGGGATTCGGAAGGGGAGAACCGATAGCCTGAGCGGCGAACGGGTCACGCTGCGTGCACGGCGGCCACAGCGCGAGAGAGCCTGCGCTAGAGGGCCGGATGTGTCACGCCTGCCGAGGCACGCGTTGTCTTGTCACTGATCCAACTGGCACTGTCCACGCACGGGGCTCCGAAATGAAGATGCAGGATTGTTGCACCGCGTCACAATGAGAGTCAACCGTTCTGGCCATGTCCTGCACTGCGAGCAGGGTCGTTATCGCCTCGTTGTTGCGATTTGGCGTCGGCCCGCGCTGCTACCTTTCAACAGGCTTTCATTTCGATGACGAAACCCGCTGTCCTCTTCATCTGCACCGGCAATATCTGCCGATCTCCCACCGCCCACGCGTTGCTGCTTCACAAGGCGCGCGCCGCAAATGTGGCACTCGACGTCGACAGCGCCGCCATCTCCGACGAGGAGCGCGGCAACCCGCCCGATCCACGCTCCGTGGCCGAGGCACGCCGGCGCGGCATCGAGATGCACGCGCATTGCGCGCGCCAGGTCCGCGCAAGCGACTTCGAACGTTTCGACTGGATCGTCGGCATGACCGCGCACCACTGCGCCGCGCTGCGCCGCCTCGCACGCGCGGGCACCGGCCACAAGGTGCACCTGCTCACCGAGTTTTCCGAGTCGGACGAAGGCGATGTGCCCGACCCGTGGTACGGCGGACAGCAGGCCTTCGTCGAAGCCTTCGACCTGATCGATCGCGGCGTGGACGGCCTGCTCGCGAAGCTGGCTGCGTCCGCCGCTACCAGCGCACACGCACGCCGACCGACGCGTTGAGCGAGCTCTTCACCCGCGCCGCGCCGCCCGAGGCCCAGAGCTTGCCGAGCTCGCCGTAGATCGCGGTGCGCTCGCCCACCGCGAGCGTGACACCGCCGGCCACCTCGGTGCTGGTCGAGCCCGTTTCGCTGCGGATGGCGGTGCTGCCGCCCAGGCTCAGGAACTGCGCCACGTCGGCGCCGCCGGACGCGTGGAACACGTTGATGCGGCCATAGGGCTGCAGCGTGCCGGCGCCTGTGGCGATCTCGCCCTTGATGCGCACGCCCGCGCGCACGATGAGGCCGTCGTTCGCATCCTGCGTGACCAGCGCACCCGAGATGCCCGCGTCGTCCATGCGCAGGCTCTGGTGGATGAGCTGCAGCTGCGGCTCCACGGTCCAGCCGCTGCCGATGCCGAATGGCTTGCCCACCTCGAGCGATGCCAGCAGGCTCTTGCCCTTGCCCGAACTGCCGAAGCTCGCGATCGGCTGCACGTTGTAGCGGTGGTCGCCGGCCTGCAGCACGGCGTCGGCATGCCAGCCGCTGTCGCCGCTCCAGGTGGCGTAGGCGCCGATGTAGCGGCTGCGCAGGTCGTTGGTGCCCGCATCCAGCCCCTGGATGCCGCGCGCGAAGCCGCTCACGCGGATGTTGCCCTCCAGCTGGCCGACGTAGACGCCGGCGCGCCAGTTCGCATCGGCCCAGAGGTCGGTGCCGGCCTGGAAGCCGTTCAGGCGCCCGTCGCTGCGTGCGTTGGCGGTGCCGCGCTGGCTCACGTCGATGTCGGTGCTGATCACGCGGCCCCAGGCGCGGCGGCCGCGCGGGGCGGTGCCTTCGAGGCGGTCGGCGGCGTCGCTCGCAATGCCTCGCGCGTCCTCTCCGCCGCGCAGGTGCACGTTGCCGAGCATCGCGAGATTGCCCTGGCGCAACTGCTGCGCGAGCGCCGCGTACATCGGCACTTCGATGCGGTAGGTGGGCAGGCCGCCCGGAAGTCCAGGGCCCCCGGGATCGCCGGGGCCGCCCGGCGTGCCGCCGCCGCCGGTGGTGGAGCGCAGGTACCAGTTCTCGCCGGCGCCGCTGGCGTCCGCGGCATGCAGCCGGTATTCGTAGGCGCCCGCGTCGACGTGGCCGCCGGCCAGCGCGAAGGCGTCCTTGGTGGTCTGCGCGGTGGTGGTCGCGCCGTTGAGCGCGCTGATCACCTCGATGCCGTTGCCGCTCGTGAGCGCGCCCAGGCCGCCCAGGTTGACGATCTGCACCGTGGTGCGGCCGCTCGCCGTGGCGCCGGCACCGTCGAGCACCAGCCGGTCGGAGGGACCCGCGGCATCGAGCACCGTGGCCAGCCGCAGGACGCCGTTGTTGCCGCTGTACGGCCCGTTGACGGTGAGCGTGGTGCCCGGTGCGGCGCCCGCCAGCGAGACGGTGCCGCTGTTCGAAAGCGACGCCACCGTCTGGTTGAAGCCGCCCAGGTCGAGCGTGGCGCCGGTGGCCACGCTGTGCGCGGAGGCCGCGCTCAGTGCGTTGGCCGCGCCCGCGCTCAGCGTGCCCGCGTTCACCTGCGTCGCGCCCGTGTACGTGTTCGTGCCCGTCACCTTGAAATTGCCCGTGCCCTGCTTGACCAGGCCGCCGGCACCCGTCACGGCGCCTGCGAAAGTGGTGCTTGTGCTGTCGCCGCCGGTCGTGAGCGTGGCGCCGCCGAGCTTGACCTCGCCGCCCGCGCCGCCACCGCCCGCGAGCGAAGCGACGCTCTGGTCGAAGCCGTTCAGGTCGAGCGTGGCGCCGGCCTTGTCGGCCAGTGCGATCGGTGCCGTCGCGCCCAGCAGGCCGGTTGCGCCCAGGCGCAGCGTGCCCTCGGCGATGGCGGTGGCGCCTGTGCGGGTGCTGGTGCCTGCGAGCGTGAGCGTGCCCGCGCCCGACTTGACCAGGTTGCCGCTGCCGCTGAGCGCGCCGCTCGCGACGAGGTCCAGGCCCGCGTCGGCGATCTCGATGCTGCCGCCGCCCGCGCCGATGTCCAGGGCGCGCGCGGTGCCGGTGAAGCCGGTGCCCGTGACCTGCAGGCGACCGCCGCTTTCCAGCACGACGTTGCCGGCGGCCGCGCCGAGGTTGTTGTCCGCGGACACGGAGAGCACACCGGCCTGCACCGCGGTGCCGCCGGTGTAGGTGTTGGCGCCGGCCAGCACCAGCGTGCCGTCGCCGGTCTTCGCGATGCCCGCGGTGCCGGCGATCGCGTTGTTCACCGTGGCGACATAGCCGGCGGAACCCGCGCCGCCGTCGCCCACGCGAATCTCCGCCCGCGCGCCGCTGCCGGCGCCCGTCAACGTGAGCGCATCGCCGGCCAGCGTGTAGCCGCTGCTCGCGAACTGCATGCCCGTGGCCTGTACTGCGCCGCCGGTGTTGTCCACCGTCACCGTGCCCGGCGCGCCGGTGAAGATCGCGAAGCCCGGCTGCGGCAGCATCGGCGCGCTGACGGTGCCCACGGTGTCGGTCCACACCGGGGCGGTGCTCGACCAGGTGCCGGTGCCGCCGCCCGATTGCGTCGGGCTCGCCAGGCCGTTGGCGTTCCAGAAGTTCAGCGTCAGGCCGGTGCTGTTGACGAGCATGAAGCGCTTGTCGGCCGCAAGGTTCTGCAGCGACAGCGCGGCGCCGGCGGGCACGCTGCCCAGCGTGAGCGTGCCGCCCGCGAAGGTGCCGCCGTAGTCGACGAGCCGGTACACCCCCGGGCCGAAGCCGCCCGCATCGGTCACGTTGAGGACCGCGTTGGTGTTCACGGTCATGTTGCCGCCCACGCTCACGCTGTCGCTCTGGCCGGGCGTGGCGAAGTCGGGGCCGGGCGCGCCGAACTGGTAGTCGAGCACCGCGCCGTTGGCGAGCGCGAGATTGCCGCCGATGGTGAGCGTGCCCATCGCGCCGGCCGCCGCGCCCGGGGCCAGCCTGGCGCCCGCATTGATCGTGACGTCGCCGCCGATGCGGCCGGTGCCCGCGAGCGCGGCACCGCCCTGTACCGTGACCGTGCCGTTGCCGGTCGCGCTGCCGGTCACGTTGCCCACTTGCAGCGTGCCGCTGCCGACCACCGTCGAGCCCGTGTAGTTGCTGGCGCCGTTCAGGGCGAGCGTGCCGGTGCCGCCCACCGAGATCCCGCCGGTGCCGTTGATCGTGCCGCCCAGGGTGATGTTCTTGGCGCCCCCGATGCCCAGGTTGGCGTTGAGCACAACGTCGTTCGCCAGCGCCACGTCGGTGCTGGCGGCGAGCGTCGAGGTGCTGGCCACCGTCAGCGCGCCGGTGCCCAGCGCCGCGTCGTTGCCGACGCGGAGCGTGCCGGCCGCGAGGGTGATGCCGCCGCCGAAGTTGTTGGCGTTGTTCAGCGCCAGCGTGCCGACGCCGGTCTTCACGAGCGAGCCGCCGCCGGTCACCGGGCCGTCGAACGCGATGTCCGCTGCGCCGCCCACCGTGAGCGCGGCGCCCAGCGAGACGGCGTTCGCCAGCGCGAGCGCGCCGCCGGTGCTCGCGAGCGTGGCATTGCCGGTCACGCCGAGCGTGCCGGTGCCCAGCGACGTGCTGGTGCCCAGCGACAGCTTGCCGCCCGCCAGCGTCACGCCGCCGCCGAAACCGTTGGCGCTGCCCAGGGTGACGTCGGGGCCGTTGATCGCGAGCTTGCCCGCACCGCCGATGCCGCCGTTCAGCGCCAGCGCATTCTGGCCCGCCAGGCTCAGCGTGGCGGTCCCGCCCAGCCCGATGCTGTTGCCGAGCGCAATGCCCGCAAGGCCCGCGGTCAGGGTCGCATCGCCGCCGACGGCGAGACCGCCCGTGCCCAGCGCGCTGTCGTTGCCCACGCTGAGCGTGCCGCTGCTCAGGTTGACGCCGCCCTTGAATGTGTTGGCGTTGTTCAGGGCCAGCGTGGCCGTGCCGTCGTAGCCGAGCGCTCCGGTGCCCGACACGATGCCGCCGAGCGCGATGTTGTTCGCGCCGCCGACGGCCAGGCCCGCATTGAGCACCACGGCATTGCCCACGGCCACGTTGGCGCTGCTGTCGAGTGCGGCGTTGCCGTTGACCGTGAACGCTCCCACGCCCAGCGAGGTGTTGGTGCCCACGCGCACGCTGCCGCCCTGCAGGTTCACGCCGCCGGCGAAGTTGTTCGCACTGCCCAGCGTGAGCCGAGCGCTGCCGATCTTCACGATGCCGCCGAGTCCGTTCAGGGTGCCGTTCATTGCCAGGTCGTTGCTGCCGCCGACGGCCATCTGGGCATTGAGGTTGAAATTGTTGCCCACGCTCACCGGCGTGTTCGCCTGGAGCGAACTGGCGCCGCTGACCGTGACCGCCGCCGAGCCGAGCGCGGTGTCGTTGCCGACGGTGAGCGTGCCGCCGCCCAGGTTCATGCCCCCGGTGAAGGTGTTCGCGCCGTTGAGCGTGACGCCCGGCGCGCCGGCCAGGCTGATGCCGCCCGCGCCGATGATCTTGCCGTTGATCGTGAGCGCGCCGCCGCCGCCGCCCGCGCCGAAGTTCAGCGTGTTGTTGAGCACGATGTTGTTGCCCAGCGCAACGCCGGTCGCGCCGGTCAGCGCTGCAGCGCCGCTGACGGTCAGGTCGCCCGTGCCGAGGGCGCCACTGTTGCCCACGTTGATCGCGCCGCCCCCCAGCACGGTGCCGCCGCCGTAGTTGTTGCTGCCGGTGAGCGACAGGTTCCCGCTGGCGAGCGTCAGGCTGCCGCCGCCGCTGATGTTGCCGCCCAGCGTCAGGGTGCCGGCCCCGTTGAGCGTGAGCGCGCCGCCCAGCTGCACCGGGTTGTTGATCGTGCCGGTGAAGGCGGTGTTGAGCGAGGCCGGGCCGCCCACGATGAACAGGCCCGTGCCCATCGAGCCGGCCGAGCCGAGCGTGAGGCCGCCCGCATTGAGCGCGAGTCCGCCGCTGAAACCGTTGCTGCCCGACAGGGTGAGGGTGCCGGTTCCGTTCTTGATCACACCGCCGCCGCCGCTGATCGTGCCGCCGAGCGTCAGATTGTTGGCGCCTTGCACGGTCAGGCCGGTGGTCACGTTGATGTTCTGTGCGAGCGTGATGCCGCTGGCGGAGGCTTCGATGGCGCCGCCGTTCCCGGTCATCGTGCCGGTGCCGAAAGACAGCGCGTTGTCGAAGATCGCGGTGCCGCCGTTGAGGAAGGCGCCGCCGCTCACCACCGCACCGGTGAGCGTCCAGGTGCCGCTGTTGACGATGAGGTTCTCGAAATTGAGGTATTGCAGGGCCGAGATGCTCCCGGTGCCGCTGTTGCCCGAACCCGGCGGATTGATGGTGTTCTGCAGCACCAGCGTGTCGGTGCCAGCCCCCGCATCGACCTTGCCCCCGGCCGCGAAAGTCAGGGAGCCCGGCGGCAGCGTTGGGGTGGGAATGGTGATGCCCGCCAGCGGCGCTGTCCCGCCGTTGATCGACGAGCCGGTCACGGCCGTGAAGGTGTCGCTGCTGGCGCCGGTGCCCAGCGAGACGCTGCCGTTGATCGTGCCCGAGTTGGTGAAGGTGTTGCCGCCGGTGGTGGGGCTCTCGAAAGCCACGCGCCCGGTGATCGTTCCGGTGTTCGTGAAGTTGACGTTGCCGCCGCCGTAGATGGCCGCGGCGATCGAGTTGAAGGGATCGAACAAGCCCAGCGGGCTCATGCCGATGGTGCCGCTGTTGTTGAACGTCGTGGCCCCGCTGTTGGCGATGACAGCCGCCGCGCCGAGCAGGCCGAAGGTGCCGTCGAACGTGCCTTCGATCGCGCCCAGGTTGTTGACCACGACGTTGCCGCTGGCCGGTGCGATCAGGTTGCCGATGGTCAGCGCGCGCGCGAGCACGAGCGACCCCGCCGCATTCGCGTCGATGCTGCCCTTGTTGGTGAGCGTGATGCCGGTGCCGCCGAGCGTCATCGCCGTGCCGCCCGGCAGCGTGCTCATGATCGCGCCCGTCTCCACGGTGACGTTCAGGTTGTTCGCGGTGCTGAGAAAGCTGTTGGGGTTGGGCGGCAAGAGGATCGGCGCGCCGGTGCAACTGACCGCGTTGCCATCGACGGGCGCTGCGGGGGTGCATGCCGCAACCGCATCGCCGCCGTAGAACTGGAGCGCCGCCAGTGCGGCGAGTGCGATGGCTCCGGACACCGCGCCGAATCTGCGCTGCCGCGGCCCTGCGGCACAGGCGATGCCGCCGCCAGAGGTGCCCGAGCCGTGGTTCGTTCGCGCGGTTTCCGAGACCACCTGGGCACAGCCCAGGGCGCGGTTGAACACCACGCGATGAATGCGGTTCATGAAGTCTCCTCCGACCTTAGGTGCGTGTGATTATTTGTGAGATCGTTGAAACGATGTCACTTTTCAAGCGCGCTTGTGGGTCGCCTGCGTCAGAGGGGAGAACCTAAGTAAACCGTGGTTTCTGGAATTTCAGAATAAAGGTTTCAGATGGGCGGCAAGGCGCGATGCAACGGCGCCACTCATTCGCAGAGCGCGCGAATTTCCGGCGGAACAGGCACCGCGCGAATGCCCCCGCCTTCGCGCTTCGCCGCGAAAATGCGCACCTCTTCGCACTCCAGGATCAGTTCGTCGCCGCGCGTCACCCGGTAGGTCTGCACGAAGCTCTTGTCGCGCCACTCGGTGATGCGCACCGCGATCTCGAGCGTGTCGCCGTAGCTCGCGGCCTTCACGAAGCGCGTGTGCGTATCGACCAGCGGCGTGCCGATCACGCCGAGCGTCCTGGCGGTTTCTTCCCAGCGCGGCACGCCGCAGCCGGCGAAGAAATTCCGCGAGGCCGCATCGATCCAGCGGAAGAAGTTGGGAAACCAGACGATGCCGGCCGGGTCGCAATCGCCGAACTCGACGCGTGCGGTGTAGGTGATCTCTTTGCCTGTGTTCATCGGTTCGTTCGTCATCACCCCATTCTCGTCGGCAGCCACAGCGCGATGACCGGGAACGCGATCAGGATCACCAGGCGCACGATGTCCGTCACGATGAACGGCAGCACGCCCTTGAAGATGGTGGTGAAGCTCACGTCCTTCACCACGCTCTTGATGACGAAGACGTTCATTCCTACCGGTGGATGGATGAGCCCCAGCTCCACCGTCATCACGATGATCACGCCGAACCAGATGGGGTCGAACCCCAGGTGCACGATCACCGGGAAGATGATGGGCACCGTGAGGATGATCATCGCCATCGCGTCCATCAGGCAGCCGAGCACCAGGTACATCAGCATGATGAGCGCGAGCACGCCGTAGCGGCCGATTCCCAGGCCCGTGAGGAATTCGGTGAGCTTCTGCGGGCTCTGCGTGATGGTGAGGAAGTAGCCGAACAGGAGCGCCCCGATCAGCACCGTGAACACCGCCGCCGCCGTTCGCGTGGCCGAGAGCAGCGCCTCGCGGATCTTCGGGCCGTCGAGCTTGCGCCGCAAGAGTCCGAGGATGAACGCGCCGCTCGCGCCCACGCCGCCCGCTTCGGTCGGCGTGAAGAAGCCGCCGTAGAGACCGCCGATCACAAACACGAAAAGCACCAGCGGCGCCCACACGTTGCGAAGGTCCTTGAAACGCTCCGACCACGGCTTGACCTCGCCGCCGGGGAGCCAGTCGGGCCTGAGCTTCACGATGATCGCAATCGTCAGCACGTACATCGCCATTGCCAGGATGCCCGGCACGATGCCCGCCATGAAGAGCTTGCCGATGTCCTGCTGCGTGAGGATGGCGTAGACCGCGAGCACCGTCGAGGGCGGCAGGATGGCGCCGAGCGTGCCGCCCGCGGCGATGACGCCGGTGGAGAACGACTGCGGGTAGTTGAAGCGCCGCATCTCCGGGTACGCCACCGCCGAGAACGTGGCCGCCGTAGCCACCGAGGAGCCGCAGATCGCCGCGAACCCGCCGCAGGCCACCACGGTGGCCACGCCCAGTCCCCCGCGCAGGTGGCCGATCATCGAGTTGGCTGCCTTGAAGAGTTCACGGCTCACGCCCGAGACCGATACCAGCGCACCCATCAGCATGAACATCGGGATCACGCCGAAGGTGTAGTCGGTCACGGTGCGCATGGAGGTCTGGCCCACCAGCTTCAGCGCAGGCCCGGGGCCGACGAGATAGCTGTAGCCGGCCACACCCACCAGGCCCATCGCCATGCCGACCGGCACGCGCAACAACATCAGTACGAAGAGGGCGACGAAGCCCAGGACTGCAATCGCATCGGGGCTCATTCGTCGGCCTTCTGTTCAGCGTGGACTTCTTCGAGCTGCTCGGGATGAAAGATCAGCCGGTAGGTGCGAATGGCGATCAGCAGCACCGCGCACACATCGCCGAACCACGCCACCGCATAGAACGGCCAGGTCGGGATGTTCATGTCGTAGGTCAACACGTTGTCCACGTAGGTGCCGCGCACCTTGTCGAACAGCATCGCGGTCTGCACCGCCACCACGAACAGCAGCACCAGGGTAGCGAACACGTCGATCACGCGCTTCATGCGCGGGCCCGCCGCCGTCCACACCAGGTCGACCGTGATGTGGCCGCCCCGGTAGCTGGTGGCCGCGATGCCCCAGAAGATCAGGATGCCCAGCAGCATGCGGCCGAAGTCGTAGGCATCGGGGATCGAGGTGTCGAAGAACTTGCGCAGCACCACGGCCACGAAGATGTTGAGCGCGACGATCCCCACGAAGATGGCGGCGAGCCATTCGATCGTGTTGATCGCGCGGTCCATGTAGCTGGCGGACCGGGCAGCCATTGCTCAGAGCGCCGACTTGTATTTCGTGAGGCTGCCCTTCAGCGCATCCATCACCGCCTTCGGGTCTTCGCCCACCTTCTTCACGCTCTCGGCCCATTGCGCCTCCGACGGCGCAGCCGCCTTGCGCCACGCATCGAGCTGCTCGGGCGTGAGCTTGTAGACCTCGTGGCCCGATTGCGCGGCGATCTTCGCGCGCCCGCCGAACTCGAAGTCGGCCCAGGGGCCGGCCACCTTCTGCGCCCATTCGCTGGTGCAGTGGTCGTCGATCACCTTCTTCTGGCCCGCCGACATCGCGTCGTACTTGCCCTTGTTCATCACCCAGACGAAGGGCGTGACGTAGAGCGGCGCATCCATGTGGTACTTCACCACCTTGTCGATGCCGAACAGGCCGATCGATCCCCACGGAAAGGTGATCGCGTCGGCCACGCCGCGCTCGAGCATGTCGCGCGACTCCGGCGCCGAGGCCTGCACGTTGGTGCCGCCCAGCGAGGTGATCAGCTGGCCCACGGTGCTCGTGGCCGGGCGCACTTTCATGCCCTTGATGTCGGTGGGCAGCGTGATCTTCTTGCGCGAATGGAAGGTGCCGGGGTCGTGCACGAACGCGAAGCAGTACTTCACGTCCTTCATTTCCTTGGCCGCGTAGTTGCGGTACCAGGCGTCGATGGCGGCCGAGCCTTCCTTGCCGTTGGCGAACAGGAACGGAAGCGAGGCGCCCGCCATCACCGGGAAGCGGCCCGGCTGGTAGCCCGGGTTCACGTAAGAGAAGTCGGCGATGCCGTCGCGCGCCATGTCGTAGTGGTCGAAGGCCTTGCCCAGTTGCTCCGACGGAAACAGGATCGCGGTGAGGGTGCCGTTCGACGCTTTCTTGATGTCGTCGGCCCAGGCCTGGAGCGCCGGGTTGAGCGGGTGCTGCGCGGGCACCCAGCTCGAGAGCTTGAGCTGCACGGGCTTGTCCTGCGCATGCACGGCGGTTGTGCCGAGCACGAACGCGGCGCAGGCCGCGAAGAGGGCGAGCGGCGAGGCGCGCAACGCACGTTGAGGGCGCGTGCCGCGGCGGCGGGGGTGGTGAGCGGTTTGCATGGTCTCCTTCGTTATGGTGTTTGAAAACTCTCGGGATCTTTCAGCCGCCGCCTGCGGGCTTGCGCTTCATCCAGCGGATGGGCTGGGCCTTGACCGGGCGTGCGGGCGCGCCGTGTGCGACCAGCGCGGCGTCGAGTGCGCGGCCGGCATCGTCGGCCAGCGCCGCGGTGCGTGCCGCTTCGACGGATTGCGCGCGCACGGCAGGCGCCTGGCCGGGCTGCGCGGCGAGATGGTCGGTCACGTGCAGCAGGTTCTCCTTGCCGCGTTCGTTGGTGCTGCCGTAGCCCTTGATGAGCCGGCCGCACAGCGCGAGTTCGTGGCCCAGCGCCCAGGCTTCGCGCGTGCCGCGCTCCACCGCCGCGAGCCAGCGCTCGATCAACGCCTGCTCCTCGGCGAAACGGCTGCCGCGGCGCCGAAGCCAGCGCAGCGAGGAAAGCAGCCGCAGCGACGCCATGCCGAACACCGAGTGGCTGCCCACCTTCAGCGGCAGTGCCCACGGCGCAAGGCCGCGCGCCTGCCGGCCGCGGTCCCATGCGGTCACGCGGCGCGACAGCGCGGGCGGCAGCAGCGCGGCGAACTCGGCAGCGCCGGGCTTGAAGTGGTCGTAGACCTTCACGATGTCCTCGTCGGTGGCTCGCACTTCCTGGCGCACGCGCTGCGCCCGGCTCGCGCGGCCCTTGAGCGCGGCCACGCGCACGATGTCGTCGAAGGCCATCCACAGCGCGAGCCAGCGCGCGGCCTCCCGGGTGACGGCGAAGCCGTGGGCGCCGGCCGGATCGGCGGCGCGCTCGGCATCGAGCACCTTGCCCAATCGGTCGGCGTAGAGCGCTGCGTACGCGGCGTCCTGGTAGTCGAGCACGCGTGCGTGGCCGAGCGCGAGCATGTCGTGCACGGCGGGCGGAAAGCGCCGTGCCATCTCGTCGGGCAGGGCGCGTGCGGGCGGCGGTGCATCGGCGGTGTAGCCGGCCATCACGCTGCTCACGAAGGCGGCTTGCGTGCGTGGCGCACTCACCGCATCGAAGGCGGCCGCGAAGCCGCGCAGGCTGGCGGCGGCCATCTTGTTGAGCTTCTCGGGTGCGCTCGTGTCGCCGCCGCGCACCACGTGCTCGTAGGCGTCGCGCGGAAACGGAAAGAGGCCGCTGCCCGCGATGGCGCCCAGCATCACCGCGCTGACCACGGTGCCGGTGTCGCGTGCGATGGCGTTCATGTCGAACACATGGTGCTCGCGGCTGAAGGCCTTCACCACATCGACCAGGCGCTGCGCATCGGCGCGCCCGTCGCCGGGCTCCATGCGCTCGGCCGTGGTGAAGATGCGCGCCGACGAGCTGATGACCAGCGTGCGCAGCGGCGCGCTCATGCCGTTGCCGATCTGCCGCGCGGTCTCGAGCAGCTCCGAGGAGACGATCGCATCGAGCGCGCCCGGCACGGGGCTCAGGCTGAACACCGGGCGCCTGCCGGCCAGTTGCGCGAGCGGTACGGGGAACACCTCGATGTAGTACGTGGTGGCGCCGGTGCGCTGCGCCACGCCGGGGATCGAGGTGCTCTGCGCGGCGTAGCCGGCATGGCGGGCGATGTCCACCAGCCATTCGGTGAGCACGCCGCCGCCTTCGCCACCGAGGGCGCAGACGAGGAGGGTGAGGGGGCGGTTGTGTTCCATGGCGCGGCTCATGCAGGTTGCAGCGCACGAACGACCGCGCCGCGCAGCGAATGCACGAGGCGCTCGTGCCACTTCGGGTTCTGCACCACCTCGGCGCGGTAGAAGCTCGGGCACAGCGTGGCCGCATGCGCGTTCGCGCCGCACAGGCCGCAACCCACGCAGCCGTCGATCACGGTGGCGACGGGGTCGACCTTCAGCGGATCGGGGTTGTCCTTGAGCGTGAGCGTCGGGCAGCCGGAGAGGCGGATGCACGCATGGTCGCCGTTGCAAACGTCTTCGTCGACGCCGTACTTCACGCGCACCACGCGCTCGCCTTTCTTGAGGAGGCCGGCGATCCACGGCTTGATGCGGCGCTGGCGCTCGAGCTGGCACTCGCCCTCGGCGATCACCACCTTCAGGCCGTTGAAGTCGCTGGTCAGCGCCTCGGTCAGCGTCCGGCGCATGCGCTCCACGTCGTAGGTGGTCACGGTGCGCATCCACTTCACGCCCAGGCCGGTGAGCGTGGCCTCGATGGTCTGGTTCTTGTCGACCAGGCTCTGCTGCTTGTCGACGGCGCGTTCCTTGGTGTCCTCGTCGGGCGTGGAGATGATGTCCTGCGTGCCGGTGGCCGAGGTGTAGCCGTTCTTGAAGATCAAGAGCACCGCGTCGTCGTCGTTGAAGAGCGCGCTCTGCACGCCGGTGAGCAGGCCGTTGTGCCAGAAGCCGCCGTCGCCCATGATCGAGAGCGTGCGGCGGTTCATCATCGGCGCGACGCCGGCGCGGCTCGCCAGGCTCATGCCGTAGCCGAGGATCGAATGGCCCATCGAGAACGGCTCGAAGGTGCCGAAGGCGTGGCAGCCGATGTCCGCCGCGATGTGTACCGGCCCGGTCTCCTGCTGCGCGAGCTTGAGGGCGGAGAAAACCGGCCGCTCGGGGCAGCCGATGCAAAAACTCGGCGGGCGGTTGGGCAGCGGCGCGGAGAGCCGGCGCGCGACGGCCTCGCGGCGTTCGCGGTTGCCTGCGAGCCACGCCTGCGCGGACGACAGGGCCTCGCCGGGCTCGATGTATTTCGCGGCGAAGGCGCCGATACCGCCCGACAGCACCTCGACGCCGTACTCGCCGGCCGCGGGCAGCATGTCCTTGCCGTGCAGCGGCGTCTGGATGTCGCGCCGGCGCAGCAGCGTGGCGATGTCCTGCTCGATGTACTCGGGCTGGCCTTCTTCCACCACCAGCACCGCGCGCTTGCCCACGCAGAAGTCGGCCACCTGTTCGGGCACCAGCGGGTAGGTCACGTTGAGCACGAGGATCGGGATGTCGGTCTCGCCGAACGCATCGGCCAGCCCCTGCTGCTGCAGGCTGCGAACGAGCGCGTTGTAGAGCCCGCCCTGCACCACGATGCCCAGGTCCGCATGGCGCCTGCCGGGCATCAGCTCGTTGAGGCCGTGCTCGACGATGTAGCGCCGCGCCGCCGGAATGCGCTCATCGCCCTTGAGCTTCTCGTGGCGGAAGGTGACGGGCGGGTGCGCGAGGCGCATGTAGTCGAAGCCCGCGGGTTCGGTCATCAACGCGCGCGTGGAGACCGCGGGCGCCACGTTGTCCTTGCATTCGAAGCTGCCCCGCACGTGGCAGGTGCGGATGCGCAGTTCCATGAGGCACGGCATGTTCGAGCTCTCGGAAAGGCGAAAGCCTTCTTCGACCATCCGCACCATCACGCCGAGGTCGGGCCGCGGATCGAGCAGGCACATGCTGGACTTGAGCGCGTAGGCGTGCGTGCGCTCCTGGATCACGCTGGCGCCTTCGCCGTAGTCCTCTCCCACCACGATCAGGACGCCGCCGGTCACGCCGGGCGACGAGAGGTTCGACAACGCATCGGCGGCCACGTTGGTGCCGACGATCGACTTCCATGTCACCGCGCCGCGCAGCGGGTAGTGAATGGAAGCGCCGAGCATCGCCGCGGCCGAAGCCTCGTTGGAACACGCCTCCACGTGCACGCCCAGCTCGTCCATGTAGGCCTTGCCCTGGACCATGACGTCGAGCAGGTGCGACACCGGCGCGCCCTGGTAGCCGCCCACGTAGGCCACGCCCGACTGCAGGAGGCCCTTGGTGATGGCGAGGATGCCCTCGCCGTGGAAGGTGTCGCCGCTGCCCAGGCGCAGCATTTCTACTTCCTTGCTGAATGAGACTTCCAAGAGATTCGGCTCCGATGTTCGTGGTTGGGGGACGAGGTGGGGTGTTTTCGGGTGCGCGGTGCGCTGCGTCCGCACGGCGCACTCGCAGATGTCGTACGGCGGTGTTACTTGGGTGGAGGCTTCGCGGGGGCGCCCGGAAAGCGCGCGACGAAGTACGCGAGGGTGTCCAGGTCTTCGGGCGGAATGCGGCTCACCGCCTCGCCCATCGCCTGCGTGTAGCCCGGGCGCTTGCCCGTGCGAAAGCCGTGCAGCGTGAGCTGCAGGTAGTCCTCGTGCTGCTGCCCGATGCGCGGCACCTGCTGGCCGCCGCTCAGGTCGGCGCCGTGGCATATCACGCAGCGATGCTCCTGCGCGAGCGCCTGGCCGCGGCTCATGCGCGCGGCGTCGGGCGGCGTGGCCACCGGAGGCGCCGGCACCGCGGGCAAGGTGGCGATGTAGTCCGAGAAGCCGCGCAGGTCGGCGTCGGTCATGGTCTTGGCGACCGCGGTCATCGCGGGGTTGTCGCGCCGGCCCTCGCGAAAGAGAAAGAGCTGGGTGATCGCATAGAACGAATGCTGGCCCGCGAGCACGGGCGTGCCCGCCATGTCGCTGCGGCCGTTCGCGCCGTGGCACGAGGCGCACAGCGAGGCGAAGCGCTGGGCGTAGCTGGTGGCCTGTGCCGAGGATGCCGGTTGCGCCGGCTTCGTGCCCTGTGCAACGGCCGATGACAACGCCAGCGCCATGAGGCCCGCGGCAATCGCTTTTGCAATGACGCCGGCTCTCTTCATCGGCCGCCGTAGCTGATGCGGTAGATCGCGCCGGCGTGGTCGTCGCTCACGAGCATCGAGCCGTCCTTGAGCACGAGGAAATCCACCGGCCGGCCCAGGTAGGTGTTGTTCTCGACAAAGCCCGTCATGAAGGGCTCGACCCTCGCGCCGCCCTTGCCGTCGGGCCAGGCGACCGCGATGTCGGCGTACTTGGTGGTGCGGTTCCACGGGCCGTGGCGGGCGATGAACATCGCGCCGCGGTACTTGGCCGGGAAGCTCTTGCCGTTGTAGAAGGCCAGGCCCAGCGCGGCGGCGTGCGGGCCGAGGAGCGCGGCGGGCTTCTGGTAGTCGTTGCAGCTCTTGCCCCAGCCGAACTCCGAATCCAGGATGTTGCCCTGGTGGCAGTACGGATAGCCGAAGTGCTGGTCGGGCTTGGTCACCACGTTGAGCTCGTCGTTGGGCAGGTCTTCGCTGAGCCAGTCGCGGCCGTTGTCGGTGAACCAGAGGTTGCCGGTCTTGGGGTCGAAGTCGAAGCCCACCGTGTTACGCACGCCGCGCGCCACGGTCTCGATGCCGCTGCCGTCGGGGTTCATTCGGAAGATGCGCGCATGCGCGTCGTCGGGCTCGCACAGGTTGCAGGGCGCGCCGACCGCGTAGTAGAGCTTGCCCTCGTGCATGCGCAGGTACCGCCAGCTGTGGTCCTGGCCGCCGGGGAGCTTGTCGTTGAGCACCACGGGCGTGCCGGGGTTGTCCAGCTTGTCCTCGATGCCGTCGTAGCGCACGATCTGCTTGTGCGTGGCCAGGAACAGCGCGCCTTTGTAGAACTCGATGCCGGTCGCGAACTCGGTCTTGTCGATGATGGTCCTGGGTTTCCGGTCGCCCTTCTCTGCGATGGCGTAGACCTTGTTGCCCACGAAGAGCGTGCTCACGAACACGGTCCCCTTGGCACCCTGGCGCAGTTCGCGCGCATCGAGCACGCCCGAGGCCCAGGTCTCCACCTTGAAGCCCGGCGGGAGCTTGAACTTGGCGGTGGGCAGCTGGTCGGGGGCGGTGGGAATCGGGAAGGAGGGCACCGGTGCGAGGCGCGTGGCCGCCTCGTTCTTCGGGCGGCCCTTGGCCCATCCCGGTTCCTCGGCCGGAGGCTGCTGGGCCCACGCGGCGGCAGCGGTCAAGAGCAGGGCGGCGAGGGCCGCATGCGGACGGAGTCTGGCCATGTCGTGTCTCCTTCTTGTCGTGGGTGTTCGAACAGGCCGACCTGGAGGTCGGCTGAAAACCGCTCGCCAGTGTGCGTGCCATGGGGCCTGCGTTCAATAAAATAATCGAGCTAAGCAATATGAATGGCATGCATATCGACGCGATCGACCTCAACCTGTTGCGCCTGTTCGATGCGGTCTACCGCGAGCGCAGCGTGAGCCGTGCCGCGGAGTCGCTGGGCCTCACGCAGCCGGCGGCGAGCCACGGCCTCGGGCGGCTGCGGCTGCTCTTGAAAGACGCGCTCTTCACGCGCGCCCCAGGCGGCGTGGCGCCCACGCCGCGCGCCGACCGGCTCGCGGTGGCGGTGCAGGCGGCGCTCAGCACGATCGAAGCGGCGCTGCACGAGCCCGATCGCTTCGAGCCGCTCGTCTCGCGCAAGAGCTTTCGTATTCACATGAGCGACATCGGCGAGGGGCGCTTCCTGCCCGCGCTGATGGCCCGGCTGGGGGAACTCGCGCCCGGCGTGCGGCTGGAGACCCTGCCGCTGCTGCCAGCGGAGGTGGCCCCGGCGCTGGACAGCGGCCGCATCGACTTCGCCTTCGGGTTCCTCTCGAACGTGCGCGACACGCAGCGAGCGCACCTCCTGAAGGACCGCTACATCGTGCTGCTGCGCAAGGGCCACCCTTTCGTCAAGCGCAGGCGCAAGGGGCAGGCGCTGCTCGAGGCGCTGCAGGAGCTCGACTACGTGGCGGTGCGCACGCACGCCGACACGCTGCGCATCCTGCAACTGCTCAACCTCGAAGACCGCCTGCGCCTCACGACCGAGCACTTCATGGTGCTGCCGGCCATCGTGCGCGCCACGGATCTGGCGGTCGTGATGCCGCGCAACATCGCGCGCGGCTTTGCGGAGGAGGGCGGCTACGCCATCGTCGAGCCGCCGTTTCCGCTGCGCGACTTCAGCGTGTCGCTGCACTGGAGCAAGCGCTTCGAGGGTGATCCGGCCAACCGGTGGCTGCGGCAGGTGATCACCGCGCTTTTTTCGGAACGGTCGTGAAAGAAGCGCGTTCCGTTCATGCAGTGGTCAGGCTCGGCATGCCAGCATCGCGCCCGTCATGAAGAAACGCATTCCCTCATTCCTGCGCCACGTCGGTCCCGGTGTCGTCACCGGCGCGGCAGACGACGACCCGTCGGGCATCGCCACCTACACGCAGGCGGGGGCGCAGTTCGGCACGGGCCTCCTTTGGACGGTGTTTCTCTCGCTGCCGTTCATGGTGGCGATCCAGCTGGTGTCGGCGCGCATCGGCCGCGTCACGGGCAAGGGCGTAGCGGCCAACTTGCGCGAGCACATGCCGCGCGGTTTTCTCTTCGTGCTGGTGGCGCTGCTGGTGATGGCCAACACCATCAACATCGCAGCCGACATTTCCGCCATGGGCGAGGCGCTGAACCTCGTGGCGGGCGGCGGCGCGCACATCCATTCGCTGCTGTTCGGCCTGGTCACGGTGCTGCTGCAGGTGTTCGTGCCGTACCGCAAGCTCGCGCACATCCTCAAGTGGCTGACGCTCACGCTGTTCGCCTATGTGGCGGCTGTGTTCGTGGTGCAGGTGGAGTGGGCGCGGGTGCTGCACGACCTGGTGGTGCCCCGGCTCCAATGGCGCGGCGACTACTGGATGATGATCGTGGCGCTGCTGGGCACCACCATCTCGCCCTACCTGTTCTTCTGGCAGGCCTCGCAGGAAGTCGAGGAGCTGCGCCAGAGGGGCGGACAGCGCGGCACCGACAAGCAGGTGCGACACGACCTCCGGCGCGTGCGGCTGGACACCTGGGTCGGCATGACGTTCTCCAACCTGATCGCCTTCTTCGTGATGGTCGTCGGTACCTCCGTGCTGTATGCGGCCGGCGTGCACGACGTGACCTCCGCGGCGCAGGCGGCCGAGGCGCTGCGGCCGCTGGCCGGCGACTTCGCCTTCTGGCTGTTCGCCGGCGGCATCATCGCCACGGGCCTGCTCGCCGTGCCGGTGCTCGCCTCGTCGGCCGCCTACGCGGTGGCCGAGGCGTTCGGATGGGAAGAGGGCCTGGAGCGGCACTGGCGCGAGGCCAAGGAGTTCTACGCGATCATCGCGGTCGCCACGCTGGTGGGCACCGCGCTCGACTTCACGCCGATCGATCCGATGAAGGCGCTCTATTGGAGCGCCGTGATCAACGGCGTGGTGGCCGTGCCGATCATGGCGGCGATGATGATCCTGGTGACGCGCGAGAAGGTGATGGGCGCCTTCACCTCGGGGCGCCGCATGCGCTGGCTGGGGTGGGGCGGCACGGCGCTGATGGGCTTCGCGGCGCTGATGATGGGATGGGACATCGTGCGCTGAGGCGCTGCAGCCGACAACAGCCCGCGCTCGTTGGGCGCCGCCCGGGGCGGTCGATCGGCGGCAGGCACCAGCGCCTGACGCCTGCAACGCTCGCCCCAGGGCGCACCTTGCGCCCATGGCCCGGGAATTGCTCGCTCTCTCCAGGGTTTCCCCCTAGGTCGCATACCCGCGCCCACATACGCAATATGGCTCCCGCGGTATGTGGGATCGGCCCCGAGCGACTAACGTCCAGGCTTGGCCGGAAACACCGAGCCGCCCACGAGCCCGAAGAGCATGAGTACAGAGCGCAACAACATCCAACCCGTCCGCTTTTTCCACCGCGGCAAGATCGTCGACGTCACGGGCGTCCACCCGACCCGCTCGGTGCTCGACTGGCTGCGCGAGGACGCGCACTGCACCGGCACCAAGGAAGGCTGCAACGAGGGCGACTGCGGCGCCTGCACGGTGGTGATCGGCGAGCTGGCCTCCGATGCCGACGCACCCGGCGCCATCGGCGGGCTGCAACTGCAGACGGTCAATGCCTGCATCCAGTTTTTGCCCACCCTGCACGGCAAGGCGCTCTTCACGGTCGAAGACCTCAAGGCCCAGTGCGCCGCACCGCCGTCGCAGGACAAGAAGCACCCCGTCCATACGCTGCACCCCGTGCAGCAGGCGATGGTCGACTGCCACGGCTCCCAGTGCGGCTTCTGCACGCCGGGCTTCGTGATGTCGCTGTGGTCCACCTACGAACACCACCAGGCCGAGGGCACGCAGCCCACCCGCCAGCAGCTGGCCGACGACCTCTCGGGCAACCTGTGCCGCTGCACCGGCTACCGCCCGATCCTCGACGCGGGCCAGCGCATGTTCGACCTGCCCGGCGTGCGGCTCGACACGAAGCCCGTGGTGGCCGCGCTCACCGCCCTGCAGAACGACGGACAGGACCTGAACTACGCCGCGCCGCTCGGCGCCCGCATTGACCACTTCCACGCCCCCCGAACCATCGCCCAGCTCGCGGCGCTGCGCGAACAGAAGCCGCGCGCCCAGCTGCTGGCCGGTTCCACGGACGTCGGCCTCTGGGTCAACAAGCAGTTCCGCGACCTGGGCGACATCATCTACGTGGGCGACGTGGCCGAAATGAAGACGATCGAAACCCGCCAGAACGACAGCGGCGGCGAGCTCTACATCGGCGCGGGCGCCTCGCTCGAATCGGCCTTCGAGGCCCTCGTGCAGCGCGTGCCCAGTCTGCAGGACGTGTGGCTGCGCTTCGCCTCGCCGCCCATCCGCCATGCCGGCACCATGGGCGGCAACGTGGCCAACGGCTCGCCCATCGGCGATTCGCCGCCGGTGCTGATGTCGCTCGATGCGCAGATCGAGCTGCGCCGCGGCGACGTGGTGCGCCGCATGCCGCTGCCCGACTTCTACGTCGACTACATGAAGAACCAGCTGCAGCCCGGCGAGTTCGTGCAGGGGCTGGCGATTCCGCTGGCCGCGATGCGCCGCCAGGTGCGCGCCTACAAGATCAGCAAGCGCTTCGACTGCGACATCTCGGCGTTGTGCGCGGGCTTCGCGATCGAGCTGGACGAGGGCGGCGACACGGTCAAGGCCGTGCGCCTGGCCTTCGGCGGCATGGCCGCCACCGTCAAGCGCGCGGCGAACGCGGAAGCCGCGCTCGTCGGCAAGCCCTGGACGCAGTCCAGCGTCGCCACCGCCAAGGTCGCGCTGGCGCAGGACTTCAAGCCCCTGTCGGACATGCGCGCCTCGGCCGACTACCGGCTGCAGGTGGCCCAGAACCTGATCCAGCGCCTCTGGCTCGAAACCCGCACCGAAGACGCGCTCTCCCTCGAGGAAACCAGCGTCTGGAGCGTGATGCCTCATGCCGCGGCCAAGGTCGCCAAGGCACAGGCGGAAGGAGTCTGACCATGAACAAACCCATCGACGCCCGCCTGCTGCAGCCCGCCGAGGCCTTTGCCGATTACCTGAAGAACACCGCCGCGCGCATCGACCCCGCGGCCGAAGCGGTGGCGCACGACCTCGGCGCGCGCGTCGGCATCAGCCGGCCGCACGAATCCGCGCACCTGCATGTGGCGGGTGAAGCGACCTACATCGACGACATTCCCGAACTCACTGGCACGCTGCATTGCGCGCTGGGGCTCTCGCCCGCCGCGAACGGCCGCGTCACCGCGCTGTCGCTCGACGCGATCCGCGCGATGCCCGGCGTGGTCGCCGTGCTCACGGCCGACGACATTCCCGGCACCAACGACTGCGGCTCGATCATTCACGACGACCCGATCCTGCTGCCGGTGAACGACGGTGGCGAGATCCGCTACCTCGGCCAGCCGGTGTTCGCGGTGATCGCCGAGACGCGCGAGGCCGCGCGCCGCGCCGCCGCCAAGGCGAAAGACGCGCTGACCATCGAGGCCCAGCCGCCAGTCATCACCCCGCAGGACGCGCATGCGCGCGGCCAGTACGTGGTGCCGCCGATGCACATCGTGCGCAGCGGCGGCAGCGCCAACGAGGGCGACGAGGCGGCCGTGCGCGCTGCCATCGCCAGGGCGCCGCATCGCCACAAGTCCACGCTCGAGGTGGGCGGGCAGGAGCAGTTCTACCTGGAAGGCCAGATCAGCTACGCCATTCCGAAGGAAGGCGGCGCGCTGCACATCCATTGCTCCACGCAGCACCCGAGCGAGATGCAGCACCTGGTGGCGCATGCGCTGCACCTGCAGTCGAACGAAGTGCATGTGGAATGCCGGCGCATGGGTGGCGGCTTCGGCGGCAAGGAATCGCAATCGGCGCTGTTCGCCTGCGTGGCCGCCGTCGCGGCACGGCAGCTGCAGCGCCCGGTGAAGCTGCGGCTCGATCGCGACGACGACTTCATGGTCACCGGCCGCCGCCATTGCTTCTGGTACGAGTACGAGGTGGGCTACGACGACGAAGGCCGCATCCTCGGCGCGGAGATCACCATGGTCTCGCGCGCCGGCCACTCGGCCGACCTGTCGGGGCCGGTGATGACGCGTGCGCTCTGCCACTTCGACAACGCCTACTGGCTGCCCAACGTGGCGATGCACGGCTTCTCGGGCAAGACCAACACGCAGAGCAATACCGCGTTCCGCGGCTTCGGCGGTCCGCAGGGCGCCATCGCCATCGAGAACATTTTGGATTCGGTCGCGCGCGAACTGAAGCGCGACCCGCTCGACGTGCGGCGCGTCAACTTCTACGGCAAGGCGGAGAACAACGTCACGCCGTACCGCCAGACCGTGACCGACAACATCGTCCACGAACTCGTGGCCGAACTGGAGGCCAGCAGCGACTACCGCGCGCGGCGCGAAGAGATCGCGGCCTTCAACAGGAAGAGCACGGTGCTCAAGCGCGGCCTGGCGCTGGCGCCGCTGAAGTTCGGCATCTCGTTCAACGTGAAGCACTTCAACCAGGCGGGCGCGCTGGTGCACGTGTACACCGACGGCTCGATCCTCGTGAACCACGGCGGAACCGAGATGGGGCAGGGCCTCAACACCAAGGTGGCGCAGGTCGTGGCGCATGAGCTGGGCGTGAGCTTCGAGCGCGTGCGCGTCACCGCGACCGACACCACCAAGGTGGCGAACACCTCGGCCACGGCCGCATCGACCGGCGCCGACCTGAATGGCAAGGCCGCGCAGGATGCGGCACGCCAGATCCGCGAACGGCTTGCAGAAAGCGCCGCCGAACGCCACGGCGGCAAGGCGAGCGAAGTGCGTTTCGCGAACGACAAGGTCGAGGTCAACGGCCGCTCGCTGGCCTTCAGCACGGTCGTCGGCGAGGCGTATCTCGACCGCAAGCAGCTATGGTCCGACGGTTTCTATGCCACGCCGGGCCTGAGCTGGGACAAGGACAAGATGCAGGGCCGCCCGTTCTTCTACTACGCCTATGGCGCAGCGGTGAGCGAGGTGGTCGTCGACACGCTCACCGGCGAATGGAAGCTGCTGCGTGCCGACATCCTGCACGACGCGGGCAAGTCGCTGAACCCGGCGGTGGACATCGGCCAGGTCGAGGGCGCCTTCATCCAGGGCATGGGCTGGCTCACCACCGAGGAGCTGGTGTGGCATCCGCAGACCGGCAAGCTCACCACGCACGCGCCGAGCACCTACAAGATCCCGACCGCCAACGACTGCCCGCCCGTCTTCAACGTGCGCCTGTTCGAAGGCCAGAACTTCGAGGACTCGATCCACCGCAGCAAGGCCGTGGGCGAGCCGCCGCTGCTGCTGCCGTTCTCGGTGTTCTTCGCGATCCGCGATGCGGTGTCGGCGGCTGGCGACCACCGGGCCGACCCGCCGCTGAAGGCGCCGGCCACGAGCGAGTCGATCCTTCGTGCCATCACCGCTGTCCAGTCCGCATAGTCACTCGTAGACTTTGGCGCATGTCCAAAGTCCTCCCAATGCCCTACGTCCTGATCCCCTTCGCGAAACACCGCGGAACCGGCTTCGCCGGGCCGCTGGTGTTGCCCCCGCTAGGGGGTTGGCGAAGCGACACGCAGTGCGCGCAGACTGGGGGGGAGCGCCATGCGTGACCAAGCGCTTTTCGACAAGATCGACCTGCACCTCATCAGGGTTCTGCACACCGTGCTGACCGACCGCAGCGTCTCGCGCGCCGCCATTCGCCTGGGGATGTACCAGCCGGCCGTCTCGGCCGCGCTCAAGCGCCTGCGCGAGTTGTCGGGCGATCCGCTGCTGGTGCGCTCGGGCTCGGGCATGGTGCCCACCGATGCGGGGCTGCGGATGATCGAGCCCGCAGCCAGCATCCTGCGCGCGGCCGAGATGCTGTTCTCCGATGCGCGCGGGTTCGAGCCGCAATCGGCGGCCACCACTTTCCGCATCGCAGCGAGCGACTACATGGACCCGCTGTTCCTGCCGATGCTGGTCGCGCACGTCAAGCGCGAGGCGCCGCTCTGCCAGATCGAGATCCACGCGCTCTCGCCCGACTCGGACTACCACGGGCATCTGGCGCTCGGGCAGGTCGACCTGGTCATCGGCAACTGGTTGAAGCCTCCGGAAGACCTGCACATGGCGCGGCTCTTCGGCGACGAGGTGGTGTCGCTGGTCAACCAGGACCATCCGGCGGTGCGCCGCGGCTGGGACCTGGAGACGTGGCTCGCGGCCGAGCACATCGCACCCACGCCGATGCACCCGGGCGGGCGCGGCATCATCGACCAGATGCTCGACGAGCTGGGGCGGCAGCGCAACATCACCGCGCGCTGCGCGCACTTCAGCCTCATTCCCGACATGGTGGCCTCGAGCCTCCTGGTGCTCACGACCGGCCGCCAATATTGCGAGCGCTTCGCCGTGCGGCTGCCGGTGAAGATCCTCGAATGCCCGGTGGCGCTGCCGCGCCTCATGTACTACCAGCTCTGGCACGAACGCACCCATTCGTCGAGCTCGGCGCGATGGCTGCGCGAATGCATCAAGGACGTGGCCGCGTCGCTGCGGCCTGCGTCTTCCGCCATACCCGGTACTGCTGCGCGCCTGCCCGCCGCCCCTGAAAGACCGGACCCCTGAGAAACCCCCGTTCGCGCCGGCGTCGTGAGCGGGGCAACGATGAAACCGCCACTACAACAGCTGGAGACAAGCGAAATGAGTACGTTGGAACAGGCGCCCAAAGGCGCCGAGCCCCACATCCCGGGGCATGTCGAGTCCGCGCGTCCGCGTGCGGCTGTGGGCAGCGCAAGCGGCTCGGGCCTGCTTGAGCGCATGTTCAAGCTCAGTGCGCACAACACCACCGTGCGCACCGAGGTCATCGCGGGGCTCACCACCTTCCTCACGATGGCCTACATCATCTTCGTGAACCCCACGATCCTCGGCGACGCGGGCATGCCCAAGGGTGCGGTCTTCGTGGCCACCTGCCTGATCGCGGCGCTGGGCACGCTGATCATGGGCCTGTACGCCAACTACCCGATCGCCATGGCGCCGGGCATGGGCCTGAACGCCTACTTCGCCTACGTGGTGGTGCTGGGCATGGGCTACACGTGGCAGGTCGCGCTGGGCGCGGTGTTCATCTCGGGGTGCCTGTTCCTCATCGTCACGGTCACCGGGTTGAGGGAGCTGTTCATCGCGGGCATACCGCAGTCGTTGCGAACGGCGATCACGGTGGGCATCGGCATGTTCCTCGCGCTCATCGCGCTCAAGAGCGCGGGCGTCGTCGCCGCATCGCCGGCCACCTTCGTCACGCTGGGCGATCTGCACTCGCCGCCGGTGGTGCTGGCCACGCTGGGCTTCCTGGTCATCGTGACGCTCGACCGGTTGAAGGTGCGAGGGGCGATCCTGATCGGGATCATGCTGGTGACGGTGCTGTCGTTCTTCTTCGGCGGCAACAAGTTCCACGGCGTGTTCGATGCGCCGCCGTCGATCGCGCCCACCTTCATGCAGCTGGACATCCTGGGCGCGCTCAAGGGCGGCATCCTGAACGTGGTGCTGGTCTTCTTCCTGGTCGAGATGTTCGACGCCACCGGCACGCTGATGGGCGTGGCCAAGCGCGCGGGCCTCCTGGTGCCCGGCAAGATGGAGCGCATGAACAAGGCGCTCTTGGCCGACAGCGGCGCCATCTTCGCGGGCTCGCTGCTCGGCACCTCGAGCACCACGGCGTACGTGGAAAGCGCGGCGGGCGTGCAGGCCGGCGGCCGCACCGGCCTCACGGCCGTGGTCGTGGCGGTGATGTTCCTGGCCTGCCTCATGATCTCGCCGCTCGCGGGCTCGGTGCCGGCCTATGCCACCGCCCCGGCGCTGCTCTTCGTGGGCTGCCTCATGCTGCGCGACCTGGTCGAGCTCGACTGGGAAGACACCACCGAGGTCATCCCTGCCGCCGTGACCGCGCTGGCGATGCCCTTCACCTACTCGATCGCCAACGGCCTGGCCTTCGGCTTCATCACCTACGCGGTGCTCAAGCTGTGCACCGGCCGGGCACGGGAAGTGCATGCGATGGTGTGGGTGATCGCGGCGATCTTCCTGTTCAAGTTCGCCTACATCGGCGGACATTGACGCGGTGCGCCGTCGGGCGCCGATGGTCGCGGAAGCCGCTATTAAACTTATAGCTGCCCCCGCTTTGTTGCTGTTGAACGAGACAAACCCACGAAACCCGGCATGACAACCCCCCGACTCCAGCTCGCGCACATCACCAAGCGGTATCCCGCGGTGGTGGCCAACAGCGACATCTCGCTGGCCGTTGCTCCCGGCGAAATCCATGCCGTTCTCGGCGAGAACGGCGCGGGCAAATCGACCCTGATGAAGATCATCTACGGCTCGGTCAAGCCCGACGAAGGCACCGTCACCTTCGACGGGCAGGCCGTCACGCTGCGCAATCCGCAGCAGGCGAGGGCGCTGGGCATCAGCATGGTGTTCCAGCACTTCAGCCTGTTCGACACGCTCACCGTGGCCGAGAACGTGTGGCTGGGCCTGGACAAATCGCTGCAGCTGGCCGAAGTGGCCCGCAGCATCACCGCCAAGGCGAGCGAGTACGGGCTGGACATCGACCCCTCGCGCCCGGTGCACACGCTCTCGGTGGGCGAGATGCAGCGGGTGGAAATCATCCGCGCGCTGCTCACCAACCCCAAGCTCCTGATCCTGGACGAGCCGACCTCGGTGCTCACGCCGCAGGCGGTCGTCAAGCTCTTCACGGTACTCAACAAGCTGGCCTCGGAAGGCTGCAGCATCCTCTACATCAGCCACAAGCTGCATGAGATCCGCGAACTGTGCACCGCCTGCACGGTGCTGCGCGGCGGCAAGGTCACGGGCGTGTGCAACCCGCAGAACGAGAGCAACGAATCGCTCTCTCGCCTCATGATCGGCAGCGAGCCGCCGCCGCTGCAGCACCGGCCGGTGCATGCGGGCGCCGTTGCGCTGCGCGTGAAGGGGCTCACGCTGGCGCGCGAAGACCAGTTCGGCGTCGACCTCGACGGCATCTCGTTCGAGGTGCGCGCGGGCGAAGTTGTCGGCATTGCGGGCGTCTCGGGCAACGGCCAGAAGGAACTGCTCTACACGCTCTCGGGCGAAGACGTGCGCGCCGACGCTTCGATGGTCCAGGTGTTCGACAAGCCCGCCGGCCGGCTGCGGCCACGTGCGCGGCGCGCGCTGGGCCTGCACTTCGTGCCAGAGGAACGCCTCGGCCGCGGCGCGGTGCCCACGCTGGGGCTCGCGCACAACCTGCTGCTCACGCGCAGCAACGCGGTAGGCAAGGGTGGATGGATCCGGACCTCGGCGCTCGAGAAGCACGCCAAGGGCATCATCGAACGCTTCAACGTCAAGGCCGGTGGCCCCAACGCGGCGGCGCGTTCGCTCTCCGGCGGCAACCTGCAGAAGTTCATCGTCGGCCGCGAGATCGATGCCAACCCGAAGCTCTTCATCGTCTCGCAGCCCACCTGGGGCGTGGACGTGGGCGCGGCAGCGCTCATTCGCGGCGAGATCCTCGCGCTGCGCGATGCCGGCTGCGCGGTGCTGGTGGTGAGCGAGGAGCTCGACGAGCTGTTCGACATCAGCGACCGCCTGCACGTGATCGCCAAGGGGCGCCTGTCGCCCTCCATCGACCGCGCCGCGGCCACGCTGCCGCAGATCGGCGAATGGATGAGCGGCCTGTGGCAAGGTCACACCAAGGAGGCGGCCCATGCTTAAGCTCGAACCCCGCCCGGAGCTCTCGCGCTTCTGGACCTTCGCCTCGCCGATCCTGGCGCTGCTCATCACGGTGCTGATCGGCGTGGCGCTCTTCGCGGCGCTCGGCAAGGACCCGGTCAAGGGCCTGATGGTGTTCTTCTACGAGCCCATCAAGAGCGGCTACGCGATCGGCGAGCTGATGATCAAGGCGACGCCGCTGCTGATCATCGCGCTCGGCCTCGCGGTGTGCTTCCGCTCCAACGTGTGGAACATCGGCGCCGAGGGGCAGTTCGTGTTCGGCGCCATCGTCGCGGGAGGCGTGGCGCTCCTGGCCGACAAGAACACGGGCTCGTGGATCGTCGTGGCCATCCTCGTGGCGGGCACGCTCGGCGGCATGGTGTGGGCGGGCATCGTGGCGTTCTTGCGCGACAGGTTCAACGCCAACGAAATCCTCGTGAGCCTGATGCTGGTGTACGTGGCCACGCTGCTTTTGAGCTACATGGTGTTCGGCCCGTGGAAGGACCCGCAGGGCTACAACTTCCCGCAGTCCAAGACCTTCGAGGCGGTCACGCAGATTCCGCGGCTCTTCAAGGGTTCGCGCGTGAGCATCGGCCTGATCATCGCGCTGGTGGGCGCGGGCGCGCTGTGGGTGTTCCTGTTCCGCACGCGCGCGGGCTTCGCGCAGCAGGTCGGCGGGCTCGCTCCGGCGGCGGCGCGCTATGCGGGCTTCTCGGCGCGGCGCGCAGTGTGGATCGCGCTGCTCACCTCGGGCGGCGCTGCCGGCCTGGCCGGTGCGCTCGAAGTGGCCGGGCCGCTCGGCCAGCTCACGCCTTATGTGCCGGCCGGCTACGGCTTCGCGGCCATCATCGTGGCCTTCGTCGGGCGGCTGCATCCGGTGGGCATGGTGTTCTCGGCCATCCTCATGAGCATGTTCTACATCGGCGGCGAGCTGGCGCAGTCGCGCCTCGGGCTGCCCAAGTCGCTGACCGGCGTGTTCCAGGGGCTCCTGCTCTTCACGCTGCTGGCCTGCGACACGCTCATCGCCTACCGCATCCGCCGCAAGGCCGCAGCCAAGGCCGTGCTGACCACGAGCTCGCTGCAAGCCAGCACGCCGCTGACCGCGCCGGTCGCGCGTCCGACCGAAGGAGCCCTCTGACATGGACAGCTACGCACTCCTGCTCGGCTCGACCCTGAGCGCCGGCACCGTGCTCGCGATCGCGGCACTGGGCCTCCTCATCAACGAGAAGGCCGGCATCGTCAACCTCGGCGCCGAGGGCATCATGCTCTGCGCGGCCATCGCCGGCTTCGCGACGGTGGTCACCACGCACAACCCCTGGCTCGGCTTTCTTGCCGGCATGGCGGCGGGCGCGTTGCTCGCTGCGTTCTTCGGCGTGCTGGTGATCTGGCTCAACACCAACCAGTACGCGACGGGGCTTGCGCTCAGCCTCTTCGGCGTGGGCTTCTCGGCCTTCGCCGGCATCAACTTCGTGCAGGCGAAGCTGCCCGAGAGCGTGTCGTATGCGATCCCGGTGCTGGCCGACATCCCGCTCGTCGGCCCCGCGCTGTTCCGCCATCACCCGATGGTGTATTTCGCGGTGGTGCTGACCTTCGGGCTCATCTGGTTCCTGTATCGCACCCGCGCCGGCCTCGTGCTGCGCTCGGTGGGCGAATCGCCCGAGTCGGCGCATGCGCTGGGCTACCCCGTTCGCCGCATCCGCTTCATGGCGGTGATCGCGGGCGGCGCGCTCTGCGGGCTGGCCGGCGCGTACCTCTCGACGGTCTACACGCCGCTGTGGGTCGAAGGCATGGTCGCGGGGCGCGGCTGGATCGCGCTGGCGCTCACCACTTTCGCCACCTGGCGTCCGATTCGCGTGCTGCTGGGCGCCTACCTCTTCGGCGGCGTCACGATGCTGGGCTTTCACCTGCAGAGCAGCGGTGTCGACGTGCCCCCGCAGTTCCTCAGCATGCTGCAGTACATCGCGCCCATCGTGGTGCTGGCGCTGATCTCGCGCAACCCGGCGTTCATCCGCATCAACATGCCGGCTTCCATAGGGAAACCGTTCTACCCCGGCTCATAATCGCGTTTTTCGTTTTCCCGCCAACCCGTCCTTTTTGAGGATTTCCGACAATGAATGATCTGAACAAGCGCTCCCTGCTCAAGCTGGCCGCCCTCACGGCGGTCGCTTCGGCGGCCCTGATCGGCTGCGGCAAGAAAGAAGAAGCGGCAGCACCGGCCGCGGCCCCCGCGCCCGCTCCGGCCCCCGCTGCAGCCGCCCCGGCACCGGCCGCGCCGCTCAACATCGCATTCGCATACATCGGCCCGGTGGGCGACGGCGGCTGGACCTTCGCGCACGACAACGGTCGCAAGGCGCTCGAAAAGGAATTCGGCGACAAGATCAAGACCACCTTCGTGGAAAGCGTGCCCGAAGGCGCCGACGCCGAGCGCGTGTTCCGCGACATGGTCGGCCAGGGCAACAAGCTGATCTTCGGCACCACCTTCGGCTACATGGAGCCCATGCTCAAGGTCGCCACCGACAGCAAGGACGTGAAGTTCGAGCACGCCACCGGCTACAAGACCGCCGACAACATGCGCACCTACGACAGCCGCACCTACGAAGGCGCGTACATGGCCGGCGTGATTGCCGGTGCCATGACCAAGAGCAACACGCTGGGCGTGGTCGGCTCGGTGCCGATTCCCGAAGTGCTGCGCAACATCAACAGCTTCACGCTGGGCGCGCAGTCGGTCAACCCGAAGATCACCACCAAGGTCGTGTGGGTCAACGAATGGTTCAGCCCGCCGAAGGAAACCGAAGCGGCCACCGCGCTCATCAACGGCGGCGCAGACATCCTGTTCCAGAACACCGACTCGCCCGCCGTGCTCAAGACCGCGCAAGAGAAGGGCAAGCGCGCCTTCGGCTGGGATTCGGACATGACCGCCTACGGTCCCAAGGCCCACCTGGGCTCGGCCACCATCAACTGGGCGCCGTACTACATCAAGGCCACGCAGGACGCGCTGGACGGCAAGTGGGCCACCGGCCAGGCCTGGTGGGGCGTGAAGGAAGGCGCCATCGATCTCGTCTCGATCGCAGAGGACGTGCCGGCCGAAACCAAGGCCAAGGTCGAGGAAGTGAAGAAGGGCCTGAAGGACGGCAGCTTCGTGATCTGGAAGGGCCCGATCCTCGGCCAGGACGGCAAGGAAGTAGTCGCCAAGGACGCGGTGGCCGACGACAAGTTCCTGACGGGCATCAACTTCTACGTCAAGGGCGTCGAAGGCAAGGTGCCGGGCGGCGACAAGAAGTAATCGCTGCGGCCATGCAGACGGAGAGGGTCGCCCAGGGCGGCCCTTTTTCATTCAAGGAAGGATTGGCACCATGAAGCTGATGTTCACCGTTGCAGGCGCCGCGTTGCTGTTGCTGTCGGCCTGGTCCTCGTTCGCCGCCGAGCCCGTGAAGTTCTCGAAGGACGAGAAAGCCCTTCAGAAGGCCGTCTCGGACACCGAGATGTGCTTTCACTTCGCGGGCGAGTTCAACGGAGACGGCTCCGCGCGCGACAAGGAAATCAACCGCATGCAGCGCAAGCACTGCGGCAAGGCCGGGCAGCAACTGCTGCAGAAGGCCTGGCGCGCAAACCCGCAGGACGCGCGCCTCTATCCGGCGGTGCTGATGCTCAACAGCCTCGGGACAGAGTTCCTGTCGAAGGCCGAGGTGGCGAGGCTGTGTGCGGTGGCGAAGACCGAGCTGGTCTGCCAGTGAGGTCAGTGCGGTCAGTGAGGCCGTGAGCGCTTGCCAGCGACCACGAGCTCCGCGCTGTCGACGAAGCCCCGTATCAACCGCTGCCGGGGCGATGCGCGCAACCACAGGACGCCGAAGCGCCGCGGCTCCGAAGGCAGCGGCAGCGGGATCTTCGCCACGCGCTGGCCTTCGAGCAGCGGCGACGCGATGTCGGGCACCAGCGAAACGCCCAGCCCGCGATCGACCATCATCGCGATCGCCAGCAGCGAGCTGAGTTCGAAGCGCTCCTGCGGCGCGATGCCCGCGGCGCGCAGGTACCGGTCGGCCTGCTTGCCGCCACCCAGCGCCCGGTCGTAGCGGATGAGCGGCGAGGTGCGCAGCAGCTCGTGCGGGTCCCGCTTCGCAAGGCGGCTCGGCGCGAGCACCACCAGCGGCTCCTCGCGCAGCAGCGACCAGTCGAAGGTCTTGGCGAGCACGTAGGGCGGATAAAGGCACACGGCCGCATCGAGTTCGCCCTGCTGCACCGCCTTGTAGAGCGTGGCCGTGGTGCCCGACTGCAGGAACACCTTCACGCCAGGATGCGTCTTCACGAAACGCGCGAGGATGTCGGGCAGCAGGCTGTGGATCGCCGTGTTGATAGTGCCGATGAGCAGCTCGCCGCCGGCCGCGTCGCTGTTGAGCAGCGTCTTGATGTCGCCCACCTCGCGCAGCAGGTTGCGCGCACGCTGCACCAGCAGGTGCCCAGCCTCGGTCGGCTGCACCGTGCGGCCCGCGCGTGCGAGCAGCGGCGCGTTGAGCTCGCGCTCCAGCGTGCGTATTTGCTGGGCCACGGCGGCGGGCGTCAGGTCGAGGCGGCGCGCGGCCTCCGACATCGAGCCCGACTCCACCACCAGAAGAAAGCTTTGCAGGTAGGCTGTTTCCATGAAAGATAGATTTTCTATGATCTGATCATAGGGAGCATGTGTTTTTCTTTGCTCCTGCGCTGCGCACACTGCGCTGCATGAGAAGCAAACTGTTCGTTCCCGGAACGCGCCCCGAGTTGTTCGCCAAGTCGTTGGGCGGCGCGGCCGATGGCGTGTGTTTCGACCTGGAAGATGCGGTGTCCGAGCCGCGCAAGGGCGAGGCGCGCGATGCCGTGCGCCAACTGCTGCAGAGCGGCGAGCCGGCCGCATCGGGCAAGACCGTGATCGTGCGCGTCAACGCGATGGACACGCCGCACTTCGCGGACGACATCGCGGCGGTCGGCCAGTCCGGCGTGCACCTCATCAACATTCCCAAGCCCGAGAGCCCGGCGCATGTGCGCGCCGCGGTCGAGGCCATCGAGCGCGCCGAGGAGGCCAACGACGTGCGCACGCCCATCGGCCTGCTGCTGAACATCGAGGCGCCTTCGGCCTTGCGCACCGCGGCGCGGCTTGCGCTGGCGCATCCGCGCGTGGCGGGGCTGCAGCTGGGGCTCGGCGACCTGTTCGAGCCGCTGGGCATCGCGCGGCGCGAGCCGGCCGGCATCCAGCAGGCGATGTTCGCGATGCGCATCGCCGCGGGCGAGGCGGGCGTCTATGCCTACGACGGCGCGTTCGCGGACATCCGCGATGCCGAAGGATTCCGCGCCGAGGCCATGCTGTCGCGCAACCTCGGCTTCCTCGGCAAGACCTGCATCCACCCGAGCCAGGTCGCGATCGCCAACGAGGTGTTCCGCCCGACCGACGAAGAAATCGCGCATGCCTTCAAGGTGGTCGAGGCTGCCCGCGATGCCGATGCCAAGGGCGTGGGCGCCTACGTGGTGGACGGAAAAATGATCGACATCCCTTTCGTGATCCGCGCACGCGCCATCGTCGCGAGCGCGCGCAGCCTGGGCCTGCTGCCGGGCTGAGTTTTTCGATTCCTTTCGCCCCATTCAAAAAACCAGGAGACAAGACAAATGAAGATTTCCCCATCGCGTGGCCTGCGCACGCTCGCTGTTGCCGCCGTCGCCGGCGGCTGCCTGTTGAGCGGCAGCAGCGCATTCGCGCAGGCCGCGTACCCGGCCAAGCCCATCACCATCGTCGTGCCGTATCCGGCGGGCGGCTCGAACGACACGTTCGCGCGCCAGGTGGCCAAGGAGCTTGGCGATGAACTCAAGCAGCCGGTGATCATCGACAACCGCCCCGGTGCGAGCGGCAACACCGGCACCGGCCAGGTTGCCAAGGCCGCGCCCGATGGCTACACGCTGGTGGCCGTGTCCTCCAGCATGACGACCAACGCAGCCGTGCAGTCGAAGCTGCCGTTCGATCCGGTCAAGGGCCTCGCGCCCGTGGCCATGTTCGCCAAGGGCCCGTTCATCGTCGCGGTGAACAACGACTTTCCCGCGAAGACGCCGGCCGAGCTCATCGCCGCCATCAAGGCCAAGCCGGGGCAGTACAACTACGCCTCGTCCGGCTCGGGCAGCGTCAACCAGTTCGGCACCGAACTGCTCAAGGCCAAGGTGGGCGATCTGCAGATCGCGCACATCCCCTACAAGGGCATGGGCCCGGCCGTGACCGACCTGATCGGCAATCAGACGCAGCTCCTGATCTCGAGCGGGCCGTCGCTCTTGCCGATGGTGCGGGCCGGCAAGCTGCGCGCGGTCGGCATCACCAGCCTGAAGCCCAGCCCGATCGCGCCCGACCTCACGCCGATTTCCACGGCCGTGCCCGGCTATGAATTCGAACTCTGGTGGGGCCTGCTCGCGCCCGTCGGCACGCCGCCCGATGTGGTGGCCAGGCTCAACGGCGCGGTCAACAAGATCATCGCCAAGCCCGAGATCACCGCCAACTTCCTGCGCGAGGGCGCCATTGCCACACCGCTCACGCCCGCGCAGTTCGGCACCGTCATCGCCGAGGACGTCGGGCGCTGGAAGAAGCTGGCCAGGCAGCAAAACATCACCGCCGACTGAGCATTGAAGAAAGAAGGATCCATGAGCTTCGACGTCCCGCAAGACGACACACGCCTGCCCGCGCGCACCGGTCCCGCGGGGCCGTTGAGCGGCCTGCGCGTGCTCGACCTGAGCGCCTACATCGCGGGGCCTTACGGCTGCTCGCTGCTGGCCGACCAGGGCGCCGAGGTCATCAAGATCGAACCGCCCACGGGCGACAACCTGCGCAAGTACCCCTCGACGCTCGAGGCCGAGAGCCGCGCCTTCATCGGCGTGAACCGCAGCAAGCTGGGCGTGGTGCTCGACCTCAAGAATGCGGACGACCTGGCCGCGCTGATGGCGCTGGTGCGCACCGCCGACGTGCTGGTGCACAACTTCCGGCCCAGCGTGCCGCCGCGGCTGGGCATTGCGTACGACCAGCTGAAGGCGGTGAACCCGCGTCTCATCTATTGCAGCCTCACGGGCTATGGCGAGACCGGCCCGCTGCGCGAGAAGGCGGGCTACGACCAGGTGCTGCAGAGCATGACCGGCATGTGCGCGCTGCAGGGCAAGCGCGGCGAGCCGCCCGAGATCATCTACGGCTCGGTGGTCGATTACTACGCGGCAGCGCTGGTGGCCGCGGGCGTGGCCTCGGCGCTGTATGAGCGCGAGAAAAGCGGCGAGGGGCAGTTCGTCGGCGTGTCGCTGCTGCGCTCCGCGCTCACGATGCAGTCGGCCCGCATGGTGTGGGCCGAAGGCGAGCCGAAGGACGTGGGGCGCGACATGCGCTCGGGCGGCATCACCGGCCTGCATCCGACACGCGAAGGGCACCTGTACATCTCGGCCAACACGCCGCACTTCTGGCAGGCGCTGTGCGCCAAGGTGGGCCTGCCCGAGCTGGCGACCGACGAGCGCTACGACTCGGTGCGCAAGCGCGCGCAGCACTTCGCCGAGATCGTTCCGCGGCTGCGCGAGGCGCTGGCTGCGCGCACCGCACTCGAATGGGAAGAGCTGTTCGGCGAAGAAGTGCCCTGCGCGGCAGCCCGCACGGTCGAGGACATGTTCGACAACGAACAGGTGCTGGCCGAAGACATGGTCGCGAACTTCGCGCACCCCACGCTCGGCTCGTACCGGGGCTTCACGCGGGCCGTGAAGTTCGGCCGCACGCCGGGCCCCGAGCCGTTCGCCGCGCCGACACTCGGCCAGCACACGGACAAGGTGCGGAAGGTCGCGAACGCGGCAGACTGATACGCGCATGGACATCAGCTACCCCAACAGCAGCGGCACGCGCCCACCCGCCGGCGTGGCACCGGCGGGCGCATGCGATGCGCACATGCACGTGTACGACCGCCGCTTCGCGCTGCATGGCTCGCCCGATGCGATGGTCGACAAGGCCACGGCCGGCGACTACCGCCGGTTGCAGCAACGCATCGGCACGCAGCGCACGGTCGTCGTGCAGCCGCGCGTGCACGGCACCGACAACAGCGTGACGCTCGACGCCATTCGCGCACTCGGCCCCGACCGAACGCGCGGTGTGGCGGTGGTCCGCCCCGGCGTGAGCGATGCCGAACTCGAGCACCTGCATGCGGGCGGCGTTCGCGGCATCCGCTTCACGCTCTACACGCCGGCCAATGCCGCCACCGATTTCTCGATGGTCGAGCCGCTCGCGCAGCGCGTTCATGCACTCGGCTGGCACGTGCAATTGCATTGGAGCGCGGACCAGATCGCAGCGCACGCGGACCTGCTCGCGCGCCTGCCTTGCACTATCGTCTTCGACCACCTCGCTCGGCTGCCGCTGCCCGATGCGCTCTCTCATCCCGCGTTCGATGTGGTGAGCCGGCTGCGCGACAACGGGCGCACATGGATCAAGCTGTCCGGCCCCTACCTCGATTCGATGGCGGGTGCCGCTGGCGGCTACGCCGACACGACCGGCATCGCGCGGGCGTGGGTCCGCCAGGCCCCCGAGCGCGTGGTGTGGGGCAGCGACTGGCCGCACCCGACCGAGCCCATTGCCAAGCCCGACGACGCGGCGCTGTTCGACCTGCTGGGCCAGTGGGTGCCCGACGAGGCCACGCGTCACCGCGTGCTCGTCGAGAACCCGGCGCTGCTCTACGACTTTTCAGAAACGACGAAGACCGAGACATCCGAATGACGAAGAAACACCTCCTGAAATCGATCGCCGCGCTGGCCGCGTGCGCCCCATTGCTTGGCTGGGCTGCCTGGCCCGACAAGCCGATCCGCATGGTCGTGCCGTACGCCGCGGGCGGTGGCGCCGACAACACCGCGCGCGTGGTCGCCCAGCAAATGAGCGCCGCGCTCGGCCAGCAGATCGTCATCGACAACAAGCCCGGCGCGGGCGGCGTGATCGGCGAGGACAACGTGGCCAAGGCGCCTGCCGACGGCTACACCGTGCTCTACGACGCCTCGGCGTTCTCGGTGAACCCGTCGCTGCGCAAGTTGCCCTTCGACGCTGCGAAGGATTTCATTCCCGTCTCGCTGGTGGCCACCGCGCCGCAGATCCTTGTGGTGCCCGCCACCGCGCCGTACAAGACAGTGGCCGAATTCCTCGACTTCGCGCGCAAGAACCCCGGCAAGCTGAGCTTTGCCTCGGCCGGCGGCGGCACCGGCTCGCACCTGGCGGGCGAGGCGCTGAACGATCAGGCCAAGGTCAACCTGATGCACGTGCCCTACAAGGGCGGCGCACCCGCGCTCACCGACGTGATGGGCGAGCAGGTGTCCTCCTACTTCGGCAACGTCGCCTCGACGCTGGGCTACGTCAAGTCGGGCAAGCTGCGCGCGCTGGCGGTGAGCTCCAGCAAGCGCGTGAATGGATTGCCCGACACGCCCACGCTCGCCGAGTCGGGCTTGCCGGGCTACAACGTGGTCGAGTGGAACGGCGTGTTCCTGCCCAAGGGCACGCCGGCCGACGTCGTGCAGCGGCTGGGCAAGGCGGTGCAGGCGGCGGTCAACGACCCCACGGTGAAGCAGAAGCTGCTGCAGTTCGGCCTGGAGCCTGCGGGCAGCACGCCCGAGGCTTTCGCGAAATTCGTGCAGGACGAGACGGGCCGGGTGAGCGCGCTGGTGAAGGCACGCAACATCCGGGTCGACTGAGCCGCTATCGCTCCATCGCCCGCGTTTCGTTCACTTCGTGGATGAGGTCGATGAATGCGCGCAACCCCGCGGAGATGTGGCGCCGCCCCGAGTAGTAGAGCGCCAGCCCCGCGACGGCTGGCATCCGGTCGTTGAGCACGCGCACGAGGCGTCCGCTCGCCACGTCTTCCCCGATGTACCACTCTGCAACCTGCGCCAGGCCCATGCCTTGCCGCGCCGCGTCCAGCATCAGGGCCGGTGCATCGAGGATCAGGTTGCCGGGGACCTCGACCGCCTGCAGCTTGCCCTTGGTCGTGAACTCCCACGGCGAGGGCACGCCGCTGGGGAGGCGGGCGCGAATGCATCGGTGCGCGGAAAGGTCGGCGAGCGAGCCCGGCGGCGGGTGTTTCGCGAAGTAGCCGGGCGAGCCGACCACCGCCATGCGCAGCTTCGCGCCGATCGGCACGCGCACCATGTCGCGCGGCACGAGTTCGTCCGGACGAATGCCCACGTCGAAGCCTTCTCCGACGATATCGACCATGCGGCCTTCGGTGACGATGTCCACCGTCATCGCCGGATGGCGACGCAGGAACTCGCTCACGATGGGTTCGAAGACCATGCGTGCCGCGCCCAGCGAGCTGTTGATGCGCAGCGTTCCGGTGGGGGTGGCGCGGTAGTCGTTGATGGCGCTCATGGCGCCCTGGATCTGAGCGATCGCCGGCTCGACCCGTGCGAGGAACTCGTGGCCGGCCTCGGTCAGCGAGACGCTCCGCGTGGTGCGGTGAAAGAGCCGCACGCCCGAACGTGCTTCCAGCCCCGCCACCGCGCTGCTGAGCGCCGAGGTGGACATGCCCAGTTCCACGGCCGCGGCCCTGAAGCTGTGGCGCCGCGCGACGGCCAGCACCGCCTCGAATTCGACCAGTCCGGTTCTGTGCATTGTTCTGGATTCCGGGATGACTCGTGCCTGATTTTCCATCTTATCAAGATGATCGAGCGGCCATAGATTGCTCATGACCCGGGTTTTCCGGGTGAAAGAACGGAGCAGTCCCATGCGTCATTTTTCTCTCGCCTACATCGACGGCGCCTTCGTGCCCGTGCAGGGCAATGAAGTCGTCGACATCGTCAATCCCGCCACCGAGGAGCGCATCGGCACCGCCACGCTCGGCAACCGCGACGACGTGCGGCTCGCCGTCGCCGCCGCACGGCGCGCGCAGCCTGCGTTCGGCCGCAGCACGAAGCAGGAGCGCATCGACATGCTGCTGCGCCTGCAGGCCGCCGTGCTCGCACGCACCGACGAGATCCGCGAAGCGACCATCGAGGAATACGGCGGCCCGCTGTCCCGCGCGCAATGGGTCGCCGACTACGCCTCGCAGTGCTTCGCCAACGCGGTGAAAACGCTCGAGGACTATGCGTTCACGCGCCAGGTCGGCGAGGCCACGGTGGTCATGGAGCCGGTGGGTGTTGCAGCGCTGATGACGCCATGGAACAGCACCGCGGGCTCCATCTGCAACAAGCTTGCGAGCGCTCTCGCGGCGGGCTGCGCCTGCGTGATCAAGCCGAGCGAACGCAGCCCGATCCAGGCGCAGGTGATTGCAGAGGCCATCCACGATGCGGGCCTGCCGCCGGGCGTGGTGAACATCGTGAACGGCCGCGGCGCCGATGTCGGCAGCGAGATCAGCACGCACCCCGGCATCGCCAAGATTTCCTTCACGGGCTCGACGCCCACGGGCAAGGCGATCCTGCGCGCGGGCGCCGAGACGATGAAGCGAGTGAGCCTGGCGCTGACGGGAAAGTCGGCCACCGTCATCCTCGAAGACGCGGACCTCGCAAAGGTCATGCCGCTCGCATTGAGCGCGGGCTTTCTCAACAACGGCCAGGCCTGCATCGCAGGCACGCGCATCCTCGTGCCGCGCGCGCGGCTTGCCGAGGCGATCGGGTACGTCAAGACTGCCGTGGCGGGCTTGCGCGTGGGCGATCCGCGCGATGCGCAGACGGTCATCGGGCCGCTGGTGAACCAGGCGCAGTACGACCGCATCCAGCGCTTCATTCGCGCGGGGCTGGAGGAGGGCGCCACGCTCGTCGCCGGTGGCGAAGGCCGGCCCGAGCATCTGTCGCGCGGCTACTTCGTGAAGCCGACCGTGTTCGCCGACGTGCGCAACGACATGCAGATCGCCCGCGAGGAAATCTTCGGCCCGGTGCTGTGCCTGCTGGCCTATGACGACGAAGAAGAAGCGGTGCGCATCGCCAACGACTCGCCCTATGGATTGCAGGCGTACGTTTTTTCATCGGACCCGAAGCGCGCGCACCGCGTTGCGGAACGGCTGGAGGCCGGCGGCGTGATGGTCAACGCGATCAGGCCCGCGCTCACGGCGCCATTCGGCGGCGTCAAGCAATCGGGGCTGGGCAGGGAGTACGGCGTGTTCGGGCTGGAAGCTTTCCTGGAGCCGAAGACCATCGTGTCGGCGTGATCAGGCGGCGGATGCGTCCCAGCGGGACTTGAACCTGGCGAACACCGCCGGCGGATTCAGCCGCTGCGCCGAGTCGTCCTCGAACGCCTGCGCATCGTCGGAATCCGAGATGCTGCAAAAGAGCGTCAGCGACTGCCTGTCGGCGCCGGAGCCGAAGAAGCCCTCTTGGTCCAGCTCGGCCAACGCCTGGACCATCGCGTCGTGCAACTGCGAGCCGAAGGCGGCGAAGGCGCGCTCGTCGTCGCCCGAAGCCAGCACGTGGGCACGCAGGCGATCGCACACTGCGTTGAACCCTTCTGCATGCTGGTCTTCGTACGCCCACTCCGCCGTTCCCCAACGGGTGTAGGCGATGTCCCGGGGATCGGTGCAGTCGTTGTCCACCAGCATGCGCTGCAGCGCCTCTTCGCTGTTGGCGCTCGGGCACACCGTCATCGCACCGTCGTCGGTGTAGAGGGCCATCGCATAGAACCGCTCGTTCGGGTGCGCTGCGCGCAGCGTGCCGAAGGCGGTGCGGGCGGCGTCGCGAATCTGGACGCGCAGCGTTTCGAAATCGAAAGTGGTCATGCGGGTTGAAGGCAAGAGCTGTGCACACAGCGGATCACGTGCCTGGCGCGGCCGCTATGGAGCAACAACGGTCTAGAGCGAGTTTCGCTCGAAGTGCCGCTGATAGAAATTCACATAGTTGCTCCCAACCTGGCAGCAGGTGATGTTTTCGTATTTCAGCTCGACTGTACTGTCTGCCCAGGTAGCCGCGCCGGAGAAATGCTTGAACCGGACGCCAGTCGTCGTGATCGCCTCAACCCTGCCGATCGCAAAATCTTTCTCTTCACCTGCTTCGCGCTCAAGGATCATCAGTGGGTGCTCTTTCACCAACTGCGATATCAACGTGCGCCAGTTCTGCAATTCGAATCGTGATTCGAACGGCACCTTGTCTTCCAATCCCTCCTGAACAAGCAGTTCCTTCTGGAACACGCTGGTTGCAGACACCTCCACTTCGCTGATGTCATCGACCCTGAGCACCATGAGTCCATCCAGGTGGAAGTCATAAACGTACTGGAGTACGACAAGCTTCCGAGAAGATGCCAAGACGAAGCCCTGGATGCTGTGGTCGTCGATGCCTTCGCGGTAGATCGAGACGAGATCGCGGTGTTCTTGGTGTTGGGCAAACGCGTGCAAGCGGAAGTCCTCTCGGGGCATCAATCGAATTTCGATGGCTGTACGGCGGCCGAATCCTGCCACACGGCGAAGACTGGGAGCCATCTAACGAACTACCGTGAGCTCAAGCTGTTTCCAGCTTGAGTAGATAGACGCGATCGTAGCTGGACGATGTTGCAGATCGATACCGAGCGGCACCATCAGCCAACGCAAGCCGCCACACCCGGCCCCGGATACTCCATCTCCTGCATCACCCAATCCCGCCGGGCTTCGCCATGCCGCGCGGCGATCTCGCACAGCGTGCGGTCGAGTTGCTGCACAGGCTTGAGAGACGAAGTCAGCGTCAGGCGCCTCGATGCTTCGCGCACCGGTTGCGTCACGAGCACCAACCCGCTGCGCAGCGTGACCGGCCCGGACGCCGATGCCGCGTCGACGCTGACATGCCCCGTGCGCGTCCACGCATCGGCAGCCAGCGCGAGCGCGATGTCGTCGGTGCCGTCCTGCACATCGACCTGCCACCGCTCGGCGCGCCAGAAAGCGGCCTTGTTGAGCAGGTAGCTGCCGCCTCGTTTCAAGTTGAGGCCGAAGGGCGCGCTGTCGTGCTCGGGGCTCCAGGACGCCACGCCCAGTTCGGCCGCCATCGACTTCGCCTTTGCCGGCCCGCCGATCGCCTCGACCAGCGCCAGCATCGTCGGCACCGAGGCGGTGATGCCGGTGGTCGTGGCCACATCGCGGTCCATCACGTAGCGCTGGTGCGGCACGTAGGTCGCGCCGGAGTGGCGCTTCTTCAGCGTCTTGCGGTCGAACCAGTGGCCTGCGAAACGCCGGCCATCGAGCAGGCCCGCATGGCCGACCACCAGCGCGCCGGAGCAAACGCCGATCACCCGCGCCCCGCGCGCGGCCTGCTGCTTCAACCATGCGGCCACCGCAGGATCGTCTTCGACGATCATCGCGGGCACGATCACATAGTCCGCCCCCAGTGGGTTTGCGCGATCGAAGCTCGCGAAGTCGTGCGCACCCTCCACCTGCAGCGCGGGGTACAGGTTCACCCGCCCGCTCCTGGGTGCCACGATCTGCACGTCGGCCACGTCGGCGCGTTTCAGCACGGCGTGCGGCAGGAGCAGGTCGGTCATCTCGGTGCCTTCGTTCAGCGCGAGAACCGCAACCACCGGTTTGCCCGCGCGGCGCGGCTTCAGGGCATCGACGAAGGCCTGTTGCTCGCGCACCCTTGCGGCCGCATCGGCCTGTGCGGGCGGCAGCGGCGCGCCCGCGCCGCATGCTGCGAGGGCAAAGGCTGCAATACTTGCGCCGACCAGCGCCCATATTGCCTTCCACAGCGCTCTCCACATGGCTCTGTTCTCCTGTCAACGTGACGATGCCTCGAGGTTAAGAATGCCGACCCGCACCCACAAGGACGAAGACACCGCGGTTTCTGCCAGCGACGTGGTGCTGGTGGTGTTCGACGGTGTCGAGGTGCTCGATGCCGCGGGCCCCGCCAGCGTGTTCAGCAAGGCCGAGCAGGTGCGCCCCGGCACCTACCGCCTGCACATCGCGTCGCCCGGCGGCGGCACGGTGTCGACCAACGGCGGATTGCAATTCAGCGGCACGCTGACGCTGCAGCAATTGCCCGCCGCCATCGACACGCTGATCGTGGCCGGCGGCGACGAGCCGGCGGTGCGCCAGGCGATCGTCGAGCACCGCATCGGCGCGTGGCTGGAG
>NZ_JXQQ01000011.1 GCF_000834655.1 Variovorax paradoxus | reverse complement strand
AGCTCACGGGGTGGTCGGCGTTGTTCAGGTGGCCGAAGCGGATCACGCGCTCCTGCTGCGCCTGTGCCAAGGCAGGAACGACCAGTGCGAGGGCCAGGCCGGCGGTGGCCAGCGAGCGGTAAAGCGTTCTCAAGATTGGATCTCCAGCTTCGATGTGAGGGGTGCATGTCGGGGCAAACCACTGGCGCCTCGACCTCTGGCGGCGCGATCTTAATCGGCAAGTGGAAAATCTTTCTACTAGTGAAAACACTTGGCAAAATGCTAAAGTTGCCCGCATGACCGCCATACTCGAACGCAGCTTCAAGGTGCTCGAACACCTTGCCGGCCACCCCGAAGGCCGAGCGTTGTCGGCGCTCTCCGCCGCGCTGGAAATGCCCTTGAGCGCGACCCATCGCCTGCTGAGCGAACTGGTCCGCTGCGGCTATGTGCGGCAGGACCAGAGCCATGGCGACTACATGCTCACGATCAAGCTGGTGTCGCTGGGCCTGAGCTTCCTGAGCAACAGCGGCATCGTGGACATCGCCCAGCCCCTGCTCGACAGGCTCGCGGCCAGTTCGGGCGAGCTGGTGCGGCTTGCCGTGGTCGATGGCGACGAACTGACCTTCGTGGCCAAGGCGCAAGGCGCCACGCGCGGCCTGCGCTACGACCCGGACATGGGCCTGTCGGTCAACCTCTCTTCGAGCTCGGCCGGCCACGCGTGGCTCTCGACGATGACGGACGAACAGGCGCTCCAGCTGGTCGCCCGGCAAGGCTTCGGACAACCCGAGGACTTCGGTCCGAAGGCGCCGACCACCGTCAAGGCATTGCTGACCTTCCTGCGCGCGGCGCGCAAGCGCGGCTTTTCGATGATCAACGAGGTGTTCGCGCCCGCGATGACGGCCATGGCCGCGCCTGTGCGCAGCGGCAACGGCGCGGTGATCGGCGTCATCACGATCGCGGGGCCGCTGGTGCGCCTGACCGAGGAACGCATGCTGGAACTGGGGCCCGTGCTCCTGGAATCGGCGGAAGCGCTGGCACGTGCGAGCGGCGCGTCTGCGCACTTCAAGAAGCGGGCCTGAAGCGCCACACGCCCGCATCGGTGGCGGCCCCTCTCGGTCCAGGCCTACGAACTCCGTCGGCGCACGCCGACCGTCGACACGCGCGAAAGATTTTTTAACCTCCTGCCATGCGAAGCCGGACATGGGTCCGGTCGGCATACGAACAGGAGAAGCGCATGGACACTCACGTGCGACACCGCCGCATCCGGCTCGGCGATGTCGAAACCTTCTACCGCGAGGCGGGCCCGCCCGACGCACCCGTCGTCCTGCTGCCGCACGGGTACCCGTGCTCGTCGTACGAATTTCGCAACCTCCTGCCCCGCCTGGCCGACCGCTGGCGGCTGGTCGCGCCGGACTATCCCGGCGCCGGCTACAGCGCGACACCGGAGGACTTCGACTACAGCTTCGATGGCTACGCGGAATTTCTCGATCGCTTCGTGAAGACGCTCGGCATCGAACGCTTTGCGCTCTATCTGCACGACTTCGGATCGCCGATCGGCGCGCGCCTTGCCATCAAGAGGCCCGATCGCGTGGAGGCCCTCATCATCCAGAACGGCGACATCCCCTACGAAGATGCGCTGGGGCCGAAGTACGCCGAGATCGAGAGCACCTGGGCATTGCCGGCGGCGCAGATGCGCGCGAAGCTGGCCGAGGCGATCACCGAAGAAGTGTTCAAGGAGGAGTTCCTCAACGCAGTGCGACCCGAGCTTGCCGAGCGCATTCCTCCGGACCTGTGGAAGCTGCACTGGTCGCTGGTCACGCCGAAGCGCAAGGAGATCGCGATCAGCCTGATCGCGGGACTGAAGGAAAACCGCGCCTGGTTCCCGCAGCATCGCCGGTACCTCGCCGAGCACCGGCCGCCGACGCTGATCATGTGGGGACCGCAGGATCACTACATGCCGGAAAAATCGGGGCGCGCCTACCTTCGCGATCTACCGGACGCCGAGTTCCACCTGCTGGATGGCGGGCACTGGCTGCTCGAGACGCACCTCGATGAAGTGGTTGCGCTGATGCGCGACTTTCTGGAGCGGGTTCATTCGCCGCCCGGGTGACGGGCAAGGCTCGCCGATCAGGCTCCGATTTCCGTCGCGCTCTGCCCAAGTTTGCGCAGCGTCGGCAAGTCGAGAACGACCACGCCGTTGTACTCGGAGCGGATCAGCGCCATGTCCTCGAGCATCCTCATCTCCTTGTTGATGGACCTGCGGGTCACCTGCAACATGGCGGCCAGGTCATCCTGCGAGAGCCGCAGGCGCAAGCGGCGCGTGCCGTCTTCCACGCCGTAGATCCGCGCGAGTCCGCCAATGGCGGCCGCAAGGCGCTGGCGCGTGTTGCCCGTGAGCTGGTCCAGCACCGTGGTGACGATCTGGCGATGCTGTTTCGACAGCGCGCGGGCCATGTTTTTCCACAGCAACACCTCGGAGCTCAGCGTGCGAAAGACGACGGGCGCCGGCAGGTGAATCACGATCACATCGCCATGTGCCCGATAGCTGTGCAGCGGGTCGTCGTCCGGACTCAGTCCCCGCGAGATTCCGACCACGAATCCGGGTCCGAGAATCGCGAGGGGTGCGTGCGAGCCGTCCGGGTGGATGCGTTCCACCATGATGTGACCCGCCACCACGATCAGCACTTCCGGCCCGCCGCTCGCTTCGCTGTGGACCAGCTCGGCGCGCACGTACCGGCGCAGCCTGGACGCAGGCTGCAACCGTTCGAGGAGCTCGCGCGGCCATGAAGAAAAAACTTCCGACAAAGCAAAGCCTTGCCGGATCAGCGCCGAATCTCCGGGCTTGCCGTCGGGTGGAGTCGGCAAGTCCCTCTTCTTTTCGATCAAGGCCTTTGCCCGCCGAACGAACCCCTACGACTCTCCAGCAACCTCGACCTCCACGCGCCGATTGGGCTGCAGGCAAGCCACCAGTGCCGCCTTTGCGGCGCTGCCGGGGCAAGCGACCACCGGGCGGCGGCTGCCCTCACCGCGTACCTGCATCACGCCCTCGGGAATGCCCGACTGAACGAACAGCGTCCGCACGGTCTGGGCTCGCGAAACCGACAACGCGTCGTTCTCTGCGGCGGTGCCGAGCCGGTCGGCATGCCCGGTGATGCGCACGCTGCTCAGCCGCTTGAAATCGCGTTGCATCTGTGCGGCCAACGCGGCGATGCGGCGCTGCCCTTCGGGAAGCAGATCCTCCGGTGCATGCTTGCCGAATCGAAACAGGCCGTCGGCGCCGATGGACGACGTCTTCACCGCTCGGGGCGAAGAAGACGAAGACTCCGGCCGCGGAGCCAGCGCCATCATCGGAGGAATCGCCATTGCGGGCGCGTTCAGAAACTCGGCGCAGCTTGCCGGCTTCCAATGGAACGTGCGCGCCAGGATCTCCTTGTCGAAAAGCACCTTGTACTGGCAGGTGGTCACGCCGGTGCCGGAAACAGCGCGAAACTGAAAGAGGTAGTCCCACTCGCGCACTGCCCCGATGCCTTCCGCAAAGTGCGGCGCGCCCAGCAGGTCGTACAACTGGCCCTTCGTCACGCCGGCCCCCACTTGCCGCAGGTTGTCGACGTTGGGAAAGATGCCGCCCTTCGCCGAAGCGCTGGACGCCTCCGGAAAAACGACTTCGCCAGCGGTGCCGTCCCCCATGACATCCCTGCTCACGGTCGATGTTCCGCAGCCCCCGAGAAGCGCCGCCGCGCTGAATGCCGCAGCCGCCATGGCGGCCCGGGCTCCGAGCGCCGGGGCGCGATTCTTCCTGTTCATGCTCATCTTTGCTCGATGCGTTTTTCCGTTGCGTTGTGCGTGCATGCCGATCAATCCCAGACGCCGCTGATGCCGGCGCGCAAGCCGACGGTGCCGGCCGATGTCGCGGTCACCCCGCCGCTCACGCTCCAGCGGCCGCTTTCGGCCGTCTTGCGCAGCGAGGCGCCCACGGCCGTCTGCCCCTGGTAGTGGCCCAAGCCGGCTGCGTAAGAGACCTTGCCCGGCACATAGGGCGCGCTCTCCATTGCCATTGCGGCTGCCGTGCCTGCGTACGACTTCTTCTCGATGTCCCTCAGCGCGGTGCCCAGCTGGTTGAAGCGTGCGTCGGTGTAGTTCATCGACGCGGCGGCGGCGCCGTTGAGCTGGTTCACGTTGACAGCGTCGTTCCCCTGAACCCCCGGTGCCACGTTGGAAATGCGCGTGCCGTCGGGTGCCAGGCCGTTGCCCATCGTGATCTGCCCGTAGTTGGTGGTGCCGTCGGGGTTGGTGTCGTACTGCACGCTGCCGGCCTTGACCAAACTGGCCGCAGCCTTCAGTTGCGACACGTTCGCTGCATCGCTGTCGGCCGTACCTGCAGCCACGCCGGTGATCTGGCGGAACTGGCCGTTGCTGGCATCGCCCACCGACACGGCCCCCTGCGTGCCCTTCGTCGCCCGCACGGCCGAAGCCTGCTGCGCACTGGCACCTTCCGGCACATAGCCGGCCACGCCCGCGGCGGTCGAGGCGACCGAGCCTGCGCCGAGTGCGACGCCGCCCGTCTGCTGCACCACCGCCTTGAAGCCGATGGCCGTGCCGCTGGCCGACGTGGCCTGGGCGCCCGAGCCCAAGGCCACCGAAGAAGCGCCGCTGGCCACCGCCTGCGGGCCTACGGCCACGGCGTCGGCGCCGCTGGCCGTCGCATCGGGAAGTGCCGAGTTGACGCGGAAGTACTTCATGCCGCCGCCGTTGATCGCGTTGTTGACGGTGGTGAGGTTGTCGTTCACAGAACCCAGCGCGCCGCCCACGTTGCCGTAGGTGTTGCCCTGGACGGTGTAGCTCGGCGCCTTGCCTTCGTTCAGGTTCGCACCGCCGCCCAGGTAGTTCGACACGGCCGTGTTCGTGGCATTGAGCTGCGCACCGTTGACCGCATCGGTCGACTTGTCGTTCACCGCGCCTTGCGCCACGTTGGTGACCTTGGTGCCGCCGGTCTTGCCGCCGTCGGTGGAGGTCTGGCCGCCCATCGTCACCGCGCCCTTGTCGGCACCGTCGTACTGGACCGAGTTGTTCGCCGTGCCAGCCACTTCCTGCAACTGGCCGAAGTTGACGGCATCGCCGTTGCCGGTGCCGTTGGCCACGTTAGTCACGCGCTGCGCCGCGCCGGGGTTGGCTGCCGTTCCGTCCTTGCCAACCAGCACCAGTTCGTCGGCTGTATCGGTGCGCTGAAGCGGGCCGACCTTGCCGTCGTTGATGTTCGTGCTCAGGTTCTTCAGGTCGTTGCCGAGGTTGGTGACGTTCTGGTTGGTCGCATGCAGCTGGCCGCCGTTGACCGCGTCCTTCGAACCCTCGGCCAGGTTGCCGTCGGCCACGTTGCCCAGCTTCACCGGGACCGTCGACAGCGGCTTGCCGTCTGCGCCCATGCCACCCAGCGTGATGCTGGACTTTCCTGGCGTGCCGTCGGCTCCCTTGTCGTACTGCACCGAGTTGTCCGCCTTGGTGCCGGCCGCCGCAACCGCCTGGCTGACCGCATGCAGCTGGCTGCCGTTGACCGCATCGGTCGATGTGCTGGACAGCTCGCCGTTCTTCACGTTGGTCAGCTGCTGAGCAGCGCCTGGCGCATCACCCGTCGCACCTGGTGCCACGAGGGCAAGCTGCCCGTCCTTGCCGGTTCGCTGGACCGGACCGACTGCGCCGTTGGAGACTGCGGTGCCGAGGTTGTCGAGCGCCCCCTGCACCGTCGTCGCGCTACCGCCACCGACCGTGGTGAATGTCGGCGGCGTGTAGACACCGCCGATGTAGGTGCCACCGAGCACGTTGGCGATGCCGGTGCCCAGCGTGTTCAGCTGCGCGACATCGCGCGCATTGCGTACTCCGGAGTGGCCATGGCAACGGCAATGAGCTCGCTGCCGCAGGCGATGACACCAGGCAAGACGCTGATGTCACTGGGAGTCGGCCATTACGCGGGCTACGGCGCGCTCGCGGTCGGTTTCTCGCAGCGCTCCGAAAGCGGCAGCTGGGTCTACAAGGTCAATGGCTCGTTCAGCGGGCAGAAATTCAACCTGGGGGTCGGCGTGGGCTACGAGTGGTAGGAGGTCGAATGCGGCGCTGCAGGGGGTTGCAGCGTCGCCATCACGCAAGGCGCAAAGTGGCCCAAACCAAATCCGGTGTGAAGACGCCCCGTGCCATCGACACCGGCAACTTTCTTGATGTTGCCGTGCCTGCTTCTGGAACTTGCCCCATCGTCGGCGACGAATGGCCGGCTTACGGTGGGAAAGATGGGAGGTTTGAAATGCAAAAAGCCCTAAGTAATTGATTTACTTAGGGCTTTTTTAACTTTGGCGGTCATCTGTCGAAGACCGCAAAGTGATGAATGGTGGCTGGGGCGGAATCGAAAAATCGTTCGCAACCTGCGCCAGTACTTGCTTTCAGTCTCTGTTCCGGTTCTATGGGTACAACTTCGGGTACACCCAGACCATCTAAGACCTGTGCAATGCAAATTTGCAGGTAGTGCACTTGATTGGTCTGGAGAGATTATTGCGCGATTCGGCGGCGAGGACGCTAGCCTAGTTCGCATTTTTTCGATAGCGATGTCGGCTTTGCAGCGGGAGCCGTCTTCGGCGTCCCCGCAGCACGTCTGCAGGCAGCCAGATAGCTGACAGCCAGGATCGAGGAATCGGCTGCCGGCAAGAGATCTGCAATTCAGTCTGTTCGAAGATTTTCAATGCTTTTTCTACTTCGGTCCCAAGGTACCGAACCGTGCTTTCCGGTTTCGTATGTCCAAGAAGTAAATGCACCGCACGAGGGTTCTTAGTTTTGCGTTAGACCAGACGGGGCCACCTTGTTGTCGTACGCTCGACCTAAATCACTTTAGACGAATCTGTATGACACCCGATCTAGAAGCGCGTTGTGAAGAACTACTGACCCGCGGTCGTGCGCTGTCGGGAAGGATCGGACACGGGGAGTACGGCCCCGAATATTGGTTTGACTCGCGAGACATTCCGCAGGCGCATGCTTGGATCGGCTCAGTCGCGAACTTTTTCTCGTTGTGCGCAATGCCGGGAACGTACTTTCTTGAGGAAGTGGGCCGCATCGTGGAACAACCAGAATTGAAAGGGGGCGCACCATTTAGCGTCGTCCAAAAGCTTGTTGGCCTTCTCGAAGCAATCTCAGAAGAAATGAAGCAAGGGCTTCTTCGCAAGGCTGAATACATCTTTGTCGCGTCAACCTTCGATGATTTTCTTGACCATGCTACAGAGTTTCACAAAGCAGGTAAGAAGACCGAATCGGCGGTTCTTTGCAGCGCCGTCTTCGAAGACGCGGTTCGCAAAATTGCGGAGAAAGTCGGCGTAGTCCAAGCCGGAGTAGCGCTTGATGCAATCATCGATGCGCTCGCGAAACAGGGAGCGACAACACCGGTGAAAGCCAAGCGATGGAAAAGCTACGCCGGCATTCGCAACAAGGCGCTGCATGCGCAATGGGATGACTTCGACATTCGCGACGTTGGTGAAATGCTAACTGGCACTCGGGAAATCATCGAGTCCCTGTAGAAGGTTCTTTCGTCTACGGTGGTTCGCATCTTCTGAAATTTTTCCATTACCCCCGATTCTCGGGATAGTCTGTGCCAGCACGACGCGGCTTTGCGAGCAAGCAGGCCGTCGAGCAACGCCAGGCCAAACTGGTAGCCATTGTTCGCGACGAAAGGCTTTGTCAATCTGGACGCTGACGATGGCGGCCAGCATCGCGAAGCCCAGCGCGGCAGTAGCTGGCGGCACGAGCAGCTCCAGCCAAATTGTTTCTCTGCGCCGTGCGCGAGCGGCTGACGCGATGTCACGACTCACGCGACGGGCCCAGCGGTCGTTGAAAGTACTTGGCAATGTGCGTTCAACGCTTGTAGCCGCCACTCGCTCGCGACAGGCTAACGACAGCAACCAGTCTGAAGCAGTCAGTGTTGGATTGAAGCCCTGCACACTTCCGTGGCTACTGATCGGAAACCCAACGCCGCAGAGGGCCCCACAGAAGATTTAGGCTCTGGCACAGTACCGGGCATGACCAAACCTGAGCATGCTCCCAAGGCCGAAAATGAAGCTGGACAGCCATCCCCAAAACGGATGATGGAAGCGCTGCGCAAAAGCGGCTACCTGTTTGAGCACGAAGTGGCGATCGCCGTTGAGCGGATGGGCTTCTACGTGGAGCGCAGCCATGCCTACGTTGATCCAGACGAGGGCAAGAGCCGGGAAGTTGACATCCGCGCCTTCAAGATGGTGCTGAACAACAAGACGTTCAAGTTTCAAGTCTGCGTTCACATGTTCATTGAATGCAAGGACAGCGACAGCCCGTTCGTGTTCCTGCAGACGGACAAAAGCGAGATCGATAAGGAGGCCGTGGAGGGAATGGAGTACCTGTTTCCGTGGCAGACGAATAAGTCCGCGAACGCAATGATGATGCGGCACTACGGCTTGCAGCATGAGCACTACTACTACAAGGAACCCAAGAAGAGCGTGCAGTTCGCGAAGATCGTTCGAAAGGGCAGCGACTGGTTCGCGCTGCATGAAAACGTCTACGACGCGCTGATCCTGCCCCAAGTCAAAGCCGTGAAGGAGTTCATGAAGGGCTTTGGCATGGTGCACTCAAGACCGTACGAGCATGAAAGCATCCAGCTGTACTTCAACGCCATTGTGGTTCGTGACCACCTGTTCATGTTGGACTTGGACAGGGATGACGCAGAGCCTCAACCCGCTGGCCGGGCAAGCTTCCAGCGCCAGATCGAGATGAGAAGCGTCAAAGGCAAATACCTTGTTGATTTCGTCACCCAGAGCTATCTGGAAACTTACGTGCAGAACGAGGTGTTGGGCTTTGCGAACGAGATCGTGCGCCAGTTTGGTGAAGACCCCATGCGTTTTCGGTCACATGGGGCAAATGAAAAGAGACCAAACACCGATGGACCGGATCCGGGCGAGAACTGGCGACCCGGAAGGATTAGCCTAGGTTGAGGCCCGCGCAGTTTGAACGCGGCGTCGCCGCTGCCCGTACCATGTTGTCGGTATGGAAAACTTTTGAATTTGCCGCTGCAAGCTGCCTGGGCGAATCTTGACGAATGGACATCGAACGCCTTCTCCTCCGCTCCGACGAACTCGACGCGACGATCATGCGAATGCTCGACCTCGATCAGTACCCCGTATACGGCGATGGCGCCGAGCGGCTGGGCTTGAGCGTGACGGCCGCTTCGCTTTCAATCGATCACGCTCGGGCCCTTCGATCTTTGGTCGAAGGCGGGTTCGTGTCGTCGGCGGTGCCCTTGATGCGCCTCCAGTTCGAATCGACCACGCGTTCGGCTTGGCTCCTGTTCGCGGCTTCCGAAAGCCAAGTGACCCTTGCTGCGGCCCCGCTCACCGTTGAGGCAGACGAAGCGGCCCGAAAGCTCCCGGCAGCCCGAGAGATGATCAAGCAGCTGCGCGGCGCGTCGATCGCAGTGCCAGCAGCAGCCGCGCCCGCTGCAATGCTTGGCAGGTTCGAAGACATGCAGAGACACGCGCTGAATTCTTTTGTGCATGTTGGAGTGCATGCTCTGCGGCGGCATCAAGATGGATTCCCGTTGAAGCTGGTTTGTCAGCTGATTGAATGCTCCAACGGGCTGGTAACAATCGCAGCGATGTTGTTGGCCATTCTTACGGGCGATCCTGTACTTGCCGCGCGCATGAACCGGGTACATGTTGGTTTTGAAGATTGCCTGACGCCACTTTTGCCGTCCTACTGAGCCTTTGACTTCGCCGCGTCGTTTCGAAATTATCCGGTCATCAGCGTCAGCGGCGTGCCGTTTTTCGCCAGCGCTTCGAAGTTCACGCTTCGCGACTCGAGTTCTTCAAAACGGCTGCTTTGCAGCGCTTGCGGTCAATGACAGAACATACATTCGTCGTCCGCTTTCGCTCCAACCAGTCATTGAAGCACGGATCTCTTCAAGAAATCGAAGGGTGTTGAGTCCTTGTGTAAGCCATCTAACCTTTCAGAAATCCCAGCATTCATGCGGGCTCGCGGCTTCTCCTTGCACACGAAATTTCGTGCACATGCGCCACAAGAGGCGCCTCGCGAGCACATGATTCCTGAAGGCTGCGACTCCTTCGCAAGCCCAGCGTTCATGCGGGCTTCGCGCGCCCTTCTTGCACAAGACCCGCCAGCCGCAGCGATGTGCGTGGCACAGCGTATATACAGAGGCGGGATCAACCCAATTACGATGACGTCGTCATGTGAACCCAGCGCTGACATCGCAGATCGTCTCACCGGGCCGTTCATTCGACTTCGACATCAGCCATGACCTCAAAGGAAGAGCGGGAGCGCTTGGTATTCGAACATTTCGCGCGAACCGCCGGTCTGCTACCTGGCGGCAGCTTTGCGAGTCGACCGCCGCCGGAACCAGACATCCTCTACGTCGGTGAAGATGGGGCGTTTGCTTCGTTCGAACTGGTCGAGATAGTCGATCGTGACTACAGCGCATCGGTCGGACAGTCGCTCAGTACCAAGGGCGCGTGCTACGAGTTCCTCGATGGCATGACACCGGTGAACGCCGCCGCCTTTCGAGAAGCCTTTAGCAACGCGGACATCGCTCTCGACTTCACATCTGGTATGAGTGGACAGCGGCGCAAGAATGCGCTGCCATCCATCTTCCAGTACCTGATGAGGCTGCCTCCTGGATTCGAAGGTGACGCATTCAGCGACAGCAACCCTCTGGGAACTGTTATTAGTTATCTTCATGTGAGTAGAGGAGCCTTCGTTGGTCCCCTCTTCGACGCCTCGTCTGCCGTCTGGGTTGGCGATCCGAGCGTCGACGCGCTGGCGAGCAAGATGTCCAAGACCTACAAGCCGCAAGGCCAAATCAGCCTGTTGGCCTACATCGACGGCAACCCGATGTTTCCTGATGAGATTTGGCTTGCCGATCTCGATGAGTACTTGGCAACGCTCGATGACCGATGTCAGTTCGAGAGGATGTTCGTCTATGACTGTGGCCGCGACTGCATCATGCGCACGTGGACACGCCCGCCGGCTCAACAAGCTGCTCCTTGACACGCCCCATTCAGCACGACCAATACAATTCCTGGTGATCGAGCATCAGATTGGCCTTCCCGTCAAGTCGCAGCCGGCGCTGATTTCGGCAAGCTCGCCGCGACGTCGCGGAACGCTAGTAGCGCTGCCTCGAGATGCTCAATGATTTCCTGTTGCAGCACGTCCGGTGCCGGAAGATCGTCGAGGTTGTCCAGGCTCTCGTCTTTAAGCCAAAAGATGTCTAGGCTGGCCTTGTCACGCGCAATAAGGTCTTCGTAGCGGTAGTACTTGAAGCGCTCGGACTCTTTCCGCTCGTGACGGTTGTCTGGGTGATAGCTCGCGATGAAGTCCTGCAGGTCATCGTGCTTTAGCGTGCGCGTTTTTAGCGTGAAGTGCTTGTTGGTACGTAGGTCGTAAAACCAGACGCCTTTAGTGTGCACACGGCCATCCTTGGGCGCGTTGTCGAAGAACACCACGTTCGCTTTCACGCCCTGCGCATAGAAGATGCCGGTGGGCAGGCGCAGAATGGTGTGCACGTCGCAGGTATCTAGCAGCTTGCGTCGGATCTTTTCGCCAGCGCCCCCTTCGAACAGTACGTTGTCGGGCAGCACCACGGCGGCCTTGCCGTTCACCTTCAGCATGCTCACGATGTGCTGCAGGAAGTTGAGCTGCTTGTTCGAGGTGGTCTCCCAGAAGTCCTGACGCTCGTAGGTCAGCGCGTCGCGGTCTTCTTCGCCTTCCTCGTTCGTGATGGTCATGCTGCTCTTTTTGCCGAAGGGCGGGTTGGCCAGCACGTAGTCCACCTTGGCCTTGGGCTCGGCGATCAGCGCATCTGAGCGGTCAACCGCAGGCTCACCCTCCAGCTCGCCGATGTTGTGCAAGAAGAGATTCATCAGGCACAGGCGGCGCGTGTTGGGCACGATCTCGTTGCCTTGGAAGGTTGCATCGCGCAGGAACTCCTTCTGCCGCTTGTCCAGCTTGGCGCCAGGCCGGGTCAGCCAGTTGTAGGCACCGAGGAAGAAGCCGCCCGTGCCGCAGGCCGGGTCGGCAATGGTCTTACCGGGCGCAGGGCGCAGGCACTCCACCATCGCCTGAATGATGGGACGCGGCGTGAAATACTGGCCGGCGCCGCTCTTGGTGTCTTCCGCGTTCTTCTGCAGCAGGCCCTCGTAGAGATCGCCCTTGGTGTCGGCATCCATGCCCACCCAGCTCTGCTCGTCGATCATCTGTACCAGGCGCGAGAGCTTGGCCGGATCCTGGATCTTGTTTTGGGCCTTGAAGAAGATCGCGCCGAGCATACCTGTGCCTTGTCCCAACTTGTGCAGCGTGGCCAGGTAGTGCGCCTCCAGCGGCTCGCCGGTCTTGCTTCGCAGGCTGGCCCAGTCGTGGCGCTTTGGGATGCGCGTGTTGCGGTTGTAGGGCTCCCGCGCGTATTCGTGCGCCATCTTCAGGAACAGCAGGTAGGTCAGCTGCTCCAGGTAGTCGCCATAGCCCACGCCGTCGTCGCGCAGCGTGTGGCAGAAGTTCCAGACTTTCTGAATGAGGGTAGATGTATTCATAGAAGTGCCTCCACCCACGCCTTGTCGCGATGGGTGCCGATGGCAGATCGGAAGAAGCTTGAGTATTCGTGGTCCGTAGACAGGTGTTCTTGCAGATGCGCGACGACTGCGGGCTGATGGCCAGCAAGGCGAATCAGATCATCCAACAGCCGCCAAGAGTTCTTTTTTGTCTCCGGCGTATTCCAGTTAAGCCCCAAACGGTCGATCGTGTATCGCGCGCGTTGGTTGTCCCAAGTGCCTTCCGACGCAAGAGGCTTGACCTCGCCGTCAATGCCGTGCGCCAGCAACTCGCAATCGGCTTGAACGCACGGGTCAAGGAGCATCGGCTCCTCGGCAGCGAGCACTGCAGCGGGCAGCGCGCACCGGTGCGCTTCATCGCGGACAGGAAATTCGTTCGCCTTTCCATGCAAAACGCCGGAGCTGTCCTTCTCGGGCCGATTGCATCGCTGGCATGAGAGGCGAAAGTTCCACCATTCATAGGCCAGCCAGTAGTAGCCATCGTGCCCGAGGAGCACCGCACCATCGACCGTGACGCCCAGCTTCGGCCGGAAGTGATCAACGTCGAACGGGGCACGATCACTCTTTGCCTCGCAGTACCAGCACCTGTATTGGCTCGCCTGGGCGAGCCACATTTTCAGTCGCCCCCAGCTGCTGTGCTTCTTGAAGTACGTCGACCGAAGATCGTGGGTAGGACATGCGCTAAGGCCTGCGGACCTGGCAGCATAGATGGTGAGCCAACGCTTCGGCAGATGCGGAGGCAACGGTATCTGAACGAACCTCAACTTCGCCCCTCCTGCAAACTGCGAAGCAGGCTGCTCACCAAGGCATCGAGCGCTTTCTGCTTGTTCTCTGGGGTGACGATGGCGCCGTCGATCTCACCGTCTGAGGCCAGATCAAATCTAGCGCGCAGATACTCTTGCTCTAGGCGATCTCGTGAGGCGAAGTTGAAGTCCAAGCCTTCAAGTCGCTGCCGAACGGAAAGCAACTTCGCACGCTCAGCCTCACTGAGTGGTTGCTTCTGAGTAGATAGTTCATGCAGGGTTAATAGATCGTCATTCGTGGCCTTGTCGAGGCTGGTGCCCAAGCCAAACATGTCGCTCGTCACGATGCCGGCGAACCCCATACCTTTCGGATCAACGGCCGGGTTCTCAGCTCGCACTGTGCGGCTGCCTGCCCTACGGTACAAGATTTGCACTTGTTCCTTGACGAGTTCAGCAATGGCCAAGGGGTTATGAGTCGTCAGAACGATATGGCTGTTGTCCTGACCCTCACTAGTTTGCCCAACAAATGACTTCAGGTAGTTCAAGTACTTCACGCACCATCGTGGATTCAAGTGCGTGTCGGGCTCGTCCAGCAAGATCAGGCTTTCGTCCGCGGCAGTAAAACGCAGTAGCCCAAGCACGGTGAGCAATTGCTGTTCGCCCTCGCTGAGCTCACGGAAGATCACGCTGCCATCGTTCTTCTTCAAACGCACACGTATGCGAATCTCTTCGATCAGCTCGGAGACGTAGGTACTTTCCAAGTCGCGGAAGAATTCATTGGCAGGCTGGCTCCCTACGAACTCCCTCAGCGACTCCACGTCCTTCACATATAAGTACTTGTACTCAAGCTCCGACGTGTTCTTGTTCCAAATTGACTTCTTCAATTTTCTCTTGATCGTGATCGGAGCCAGGGACGCTTCCATCAGGCGATCCAGGAATCGTTGAACCAAACCTCTCGCGTACCAGAACCGGGGATCACCTTCTTTTGAATCCCAGGGAGGCTCGCGGAGGACGAAAAGGACTGACTCGACCCCACTATCTGGGTCGATGCCCAGCTCTTGCTCCAGGAAGTCCTTGACCTTCTGGTCGGTTTGAATCAGGAACGCCAGAAGTACGAACTGGCTGTGAACTGGCAACGCGTAGAAGAGCCGCTTTGGCGCTGGATCGACCTGCGACGTTAGGAGAGCCTGATAGTAGTCCTTCAAATAGGGCTCGAAGACATCGTGCATGCGGGGGCTCTCGCCCGAGTAGTAGCTGAACACATAGCGTGGCAGGTACTCTGTATCCGCATTCAAGAAGGCCGTAAGTTTGATCGGCTCGCCTTGCAGCGATTTGTCTTCTGTGCCATCGCCAAAGTCCGGCAGGCCGTGCGTCAGCTCGGCTTGATCGACCTGTTTTGCATCAGCGATGTGGATGAGAAGAACTTCCTTCTCACGATCGGGGTCGGCGTCAATGTGTATGTGACGCAAGTTCTCGCCCCTCCCCATGTAATACGAGAGCTTGAAAGCGAATCGAGGGATTTCCTTGCGCCTCTCCGCCGACATTCCCTTGTAGGTGATCAAGTCGCGAAAGATGATGGCTAGCGCTTCCAGCACATTGGACTTACCGGTGCCGTTCCAACCGATGACAACGGTGACCCAGTGTTCCTGATCGAAGTCGATGGTGACGTTCTTCAGGTTCTTGAACTGATGTGTGGGACTGTCCTTGGCACTGCCGATGGTGAGCTTGTTTAGCCGCATGCTCAGCCCGCCAGCAGTTTGAGTTTGTCGTGCAGCTTGCGACCCTGCGCATCGGTCACCACCTCCACCGCCAGGCGATCTGCCTTGTCCAGCTCGCGCAGCTCGGCATACAGCGCTTCGATGCGCTCAGTCAGCGCGCCGTCGGCCACACCGCAGCGGCGGAAAGCTTCTTGCGCCGGCACCCAGTCGCCCGCCTCTTCGAGCACGTTGATCAGTTTTTTTACCACGGCGGCGATCTCCTTTTCTTGTTTGATCCGGCGAACCTTGGGCTGCTTGGCGCGCTCCGCTCGCTCCGCGCGGATGCGCTCCAGCAGCACGCTAGCCGGCTCGTCATTCGGATCCTGAGGAACTAGCTCGCCTGCGAAGGCGGCACGGAGGATGTTCTCGCGTTGCGCGGTGGATTGCTTGAGCGATTGCTCAACTGATTGCTCTTGAACATCTAGCGCCGAAAGATTGTCGATGAGTACCCGCATCGATGCTTCTTGTTCTGCACGGGGAGCAATCGGAACGGGAATTTTGGAAATCTTGCTAACGCTGAGCGTGTACAGACCACTTGTGGTCGCAGCTAGTTTTGATAACTTTTCAATGCCGCCCAATGAGTTGAGCCATGTTTCTACAAATTGGCTGACGACACCCACGGGTCTCACGCGAATCAAATGATTTTGGTGAACCGCGTTCTCGATTGAGCCGTCCCATAGCGCACAACGCCCAATCTCAGTGAGGCTCCCATTACCTTCGACGATGAGCACATCGCCGGCGACTAATGCAAGACGTTCAAGCTCGCCTTGAAAAAGCTCAATCTCATGTACATCTTGTAGTTTTAGCTTCCCACGTGCGACGTTAGCTACTCGAAGAAATGGATACTTGTTCTTCATTGGCGCACGCGACGGCTGCTTCTGGATTCCTCCTTGAATCTCTGAGATCTGCTCTACGCTCGCCCACACCCACCCATCCGGCAGTTTCGGCAAATCGGCTGTATCTGGCGGCACCGGCGCGGGGTATTTCTTCTGCCAGTCTTTTGGGGGGACCTTGCCTTGTTCGTTGAACCTGGCGATCTGCTTGGCTTCCCAGCGGGCGCGGCGTTCGGTGAGAATGCGTTGTAGCAGTTGTGCGCCGGTCTCGGTAGAGGTGCCGAGCCGACGCTGCACGTCGCGCCAAGGGGCGGTTAGCGCGCCTTCCACGGCGGCTCTGAGCAAGGACTGGCGGTATTGTTGCAGCTTCTTCTGCGCGGCCTTCAGCTCCGCCACGCCGGCATCGAGGTCGGACAGCAGTTCTTCGAGTTTGGCGACGATGCGGGTTTGTTCCCCTAGTGGCGCAACAACTAGATTAATACTGGATAAGACTTTCTGACTGATGACACCTTGCGCAGATCCCCTACTCGCGGCGCGCAGCTCAAGTACGCGCGGTAGAAGTTGGTAGTACAGAAACAACTGCATCCCTGTTGTCGCCGGTCGAATGGCTGCGACGCTACGACCGATCGCGCAATCGGCTCCGAGATTGAGCTTGCCGGCGGTCGCACCAACGACGCAAATGAAAACGTCTGTTGATCGACCGAACTTCAACGGTGACGTAGTCCACTCGCGAATCACGGGCGAACGTTCACGAAACTCCCCCGCTTTCACGAAAGGTGTGCCGACGCCTTCGAAGTTCGAAGATGACCCTGGGGGGGCCTGACCCATTTCAAACGATGCCAGTTCGCCTAATGACGCGGCACTCCAACCTCTCGGTAGTCTGCTCACGCCACCAACTCCTCATTCATCTCATTCATCATCGTGTCTAATTCCTTGCCGAACAGGCCCCAAGCCTTCTGCAAGCCTCCCTTGTCGGCCAGTTCGGCGTAATCAAAATCCTTACGTGCAATTGAGCACGAGCTCGCAATGTGGTCCTTCATCAACCGCAACCACTCCGTCTGCTCCGGCGTGAACGAGGTACCGCGCTGCGCGTTGTGACGAAAGATCCAGGCCTGGAAGCGGCGATCCACCTCGTCGGCAAAAGGCTTGAGTTCCGCGCCCTCCCCATCGAGCCTCAACGCGAAGCGCAGGAGGCTAACCAAGTCGGTGAGCTGACGGCGGATCGTCGCGCCTTTCACCTGGCTTGCGTGCACGCGGGCATAGGCGTTCCACAGGCGCTCCGTGGTGAGCATCAGCGGCGGGCGGCTCAAGCGTTCGTGCAGTTCTTCGATCATGTCGAATGTGAGCGCGCGGCGTTGATACGGCTGCTGGTAGAAGAAGGCCAAAGCCGCGATCTCGTCTTTGTGCCGGCGGATGTAGTCGGCAAAGATCTGGGTCACGGCCTCGGCCTGGGCTTCGGCCTGCTCTGAAAAACCGGAGAAGGTGACCTGATCGAGGTTGATGTGGTCGATAAGTTGCTCGCGCTCGCGGCGCGCGCTTTCGATCTCGTCGCGCAAATCGGGCATGTCGAAGGGCGCGCAGGCGGCGGCGACCCGGCTGGCGCGGGCGGCCTCGAGCTCTTGCGGCGGCAGCGTGTCTTCGCTGCGAGTGATGCCCCGGGTTTTGGCGGTGGCAAGGGCGGCCTGGACGATGCTGTCCGGGTTCAGCGCGGTGATCAAGGCCTTGCCTAGCTCGCCCACGGAGATGCCGCCACTGACCCTTTCGATACGGGCCTTGGCCTTGTCGTCGAGCTGCTTGTTTAGGCGCACCAGACGATTGGCCAGTGCGAGCACGGTGTCGTCGTCGCGGCTGCCCATGGCCACGCCTTGCAGCAGGTCTTTAAGCGGCATGCCGGGCCTTTTTTCCAGCGAGCGGCTTTCCGTCTTGCAGGACTTTTCAACGCCGACGGCGTCAATCAGCACGAAGCGACTCTTGGCGCCTTCAGCACTGTTGCTCACGCGCTTGAGGCTGTCGGCATCTAAGCTGCGCACGCCACGGCCCTTCATCTGCTCGTAGTAGCCTTTGCTGCGCACGTCGCGCATGAAGAGCAGCACTTCGAGCGGCTTCACGTCGGTGCCTGTCGCGATCATGTCGACCGTGACGGCCATGCGCGGGTTGTAGTCGTTGCGGAAGCTGCTGAGGATGCTGTCGGCGTCTTCCTCGGCGCGGTAGGTGATCTTCTTGCAGAAGGCGTTGCCCTGGCCATAGACCTCGCGAACGATGTTGATGATGTCGTCGGCGTGGCTGTCGGTCTTGGCGAAGATCAGGGTCTTGGGCGTTTCCTCGCGGGCGGGGAATATCTGAGTTTCCACAGCCGCCTTCATGGCTTGGATGACCTGGCGGATCTGGCTCACGTTGACGACCGAGCGGTCGAGCTCTTTGCCGGTGTAGAGGTTGTCTTCCTCTGTTTCGCTCCAGCGCTTCTTGCGCGTCTGCCGGTCGCGGTGGTCCACCCACTCCTTGGCCTTAAGCTCGGCGCCTTTCTGCGTGATTTCGGTTTCGATCTCAAAGACGTCGTAGCCGACATTGACGCCGTCAGCCACCGAGTCTTCATAGCTGTATTCGGCGACGATGTTCTCATTGAAGAAGCCGAAGGTGCGCTTGTCGGGCGTGGCGGTGAGGCCGATGAGGAAGGCGTCGAAGTAGTCGAGCACCTGCTTCCACAGGTTGTAAATACTGCGATGACACTCGTCGATGATGATGAAGTCGAACTCTTCGATCGGGATGGCTGGGTTGTAGCGAACGGGCTTCTCTTGCTTGCTCGTCTGTTGAAGCTCGTTGAGTGAAACGTCTTCCGCAGACTCGTCGAGGGGCACTCCGGAAAGGATGGAGTACATGCGCTGGATGGTGCTGATGCACACCTGCGAATGCGGGTCTATGTTGCTCGATGCCAGCCGCTGCACGTTGTACAGCTCGGTGAACTTGCGACCATCGTCCGGCGGCGTGTAGGCCATGAACTCTTGGTGAGCCTGCTTGCCGAGGTTACGTGTGTCGACCAGAAACAGGACGCGCTTGGCTCCGCCGAACTTAAGCAGGCGGTAGACGGCGGTGATGGCGGTGAAGGTCTTGCCAGCACCGGTGGCCATGTGGATCAGGGCGCGCGGCTTGTTCTGTGCCAGCGATTTCTCCAGGCCCGTGACGGCCCCGACCTGGCAGTCGCGCAGGTTGCGCTCGGGCAGCGCCGGCATGCTGCTCACAAGGCGGCGGCGAAGGGTGTCCGGCTGCTCGAGCCGCTGGGCAAGTTGCTCGGGCTTGAAGAAGTGGAAGAGCTCGCGCGAGCGCGGTGCGGGATCGGCGTTGTCGGTGAAACGGATGATCTCGCCCGTGGCTTCGAACAGGAAGCGCAGCTGGGTGCTGTCCTTGCGCCACTTGAGGTTCGCGGTGGCGTAGCGCTCAGTTTGAGTCTCGGTCACGGTGAGGTTTTCGCCGGCGCTGTCTTTCTTGGCTTCGATTACGCCGCAGGCCGCGCGATTGACGAAGAGCACGTAATCAACGGGGCCGGTGCCGGTGGGGTACTCGCGCACGGCCACGCCCAATCTCGCACCGAGGTTGAGTTGCTTCATGTCTTGGATGACCCAGCCCGCCCTCTCTAGCTTTTGGTCAATTTGCTGGCGTGCTTTGGCTTCTGGTGTCATTGGATACGCCTTCCCTGTGGGCCGCTCAGCTCGGCCAGTGAGCCGCGAAGTCAAACGTCAGTTCGCGGTGATGCCGGATCGACAGTAAGTAGACCATTTCGTTGAGTTCCATGGCCGCGTACAACAAGAGGTAGTCGCCATGCAGATACTCGCGCAGCGCATTAGTAGCGCCAGCCGGGAGTGTGCCGAGTTGGGAAAGGGCTTCGGCTGATTGCGGTGGGTGGTCAAGGTAGCGCCGACCGATGCGCGGAAAACGCGCCAGATTCGGGATCACCGTGGCGCGCAGCTCTGCCAGCAAGTCATCGAACGCGAAGGCAGCGTCTGCCTCGGTCAAGAACGCCTCAATGGCGTCCAGGCGCTCCAGGAAATTCGCCGTCAGCTCGGCCCGGTCGAGCTGCTCAGCCACGCTTCTTCGTCGCTTCCGTAGCAGTGCGGCGGCCCGGCCCCTTTGCAGTTGCACCGGCCCTCCGTTGCTGCAGCTGGGTGATAGCGGCGTCGGCCTCGTGGGTGCGACCTGCCGTGATGTCGGCCAGGCCGCGCTTCGCGTCATCAATCAGCAGCAGATGAATGCGCTCGCGCTCTAGGCGGTGATAGTAATCCAGCCGGTCAGCGTCAATCAGGGCGACATAGCTCTCGCCATTCTTCGTGATGATCTTCTCCGCGCCAGCCTTGGCTTGTTCGGCCAGTTCGGAGAGATTGGCTCGCGCCTGAGTGAATGGCACGACGTCGCTCGCTGAAAAGCTCATGGCCCCGCTCCTTGGAGATGACAGAATTCTGTGCATTTTACCCGAGCAAGGTGGCGTCGCCACTCCGAGTTAACCCGTCACGCGCGCCCGGTAACGCGTTCGATGGCTGCATGGCGTAACAAGGCATAGCGCGCCTTGAAACCCGCTGTTATTTGTCCAAAGGGGCGGAGATTCCGAACGTCTGCATGTGCCTATGCAGCCCTAGATCTGCGCAGTTTGGAAGGTCCGGCACCAGTCTATGGCGGACACCCATCTCGATAGTCCAAAGAACCGCTTGACCCAACAGCAGCCGCATTTGGCCATTGAGTAATGGGCCTCGGCTGAGATCAACCAAGCCGTGAGATGCTCGAATACCCCTCCGGATCATCGATCCAGCGCTGAAGCGCCCCACGCGGCCATCCACAGGCGCGGCCGCCCAAATGCACAGGAGGAGGAAACTTGCCTCCAGCAATCCTGCGATACAAGGTGGCGCGGCTCAGTGCGGTGATGCGTATCACGTCGGCCATGCGAAAAAACGCGGGGCCTGTCGCACTCGACAGATCAACATGGCGGTGATTGGCATGGGGTTCAAATTGCATGACAACTCCTCGAAGTTGGGTCGAGCCTTCAAATCGCGGCTTGCGTACCGGCGGTGAATTTATGAATTCAAGACCCCGGACAAAATCAGAACTGGCGCTGAAACCCGAGCAGCGCTGCCGTCCGGACCGTCCCGGCAATCACAGCCAACCCGGCGCCCTCTAGACTCGTCTTCCGCATGGATTTGCGCGGAGCGTGCGACGACTCAGAGCTTCTGACAACTGGCAGTTTTGACAGGAGTCCAACAGCCTGGCCCGGGCCCGTCGACGACCACGCTCAGACGACAACACCGTCACAGTATCAACGCGGCAACCCTGCAGAAGATCGCCGAACGACATACGTCGCTGTTGTGAGCCACATCACTGCCCGGCCAATTGCAGCGATACGCGGACGAGAAGCAGGCATCCACGCTCACCATCCTGCGCGCAAATGCTTCGAGAACGTCCAGGGTCGCTCGACGCAAGGCGATATCGACTAGGAAGGTGCTCAACAAGCCCGGGCAACGCATTATTCGCATGCGTTCCACATGATCCTCGTTCGACATGCAGTGAAGTTGACCGCCCCGCACGCGGCGGCCCACACACCACTGGATCGCGACCCGCTATGGCTCGACGACTCCACCCATCATCGGACACGTGGTCCAGACGAGTCGGCATCCGCGCGATCCCGCGTTCGACTTCTCTCTGTCTCCCTCCATCGATCCGCCAATCGCTGCGCATCAGTCTGCACAGCCGGCATGCGCGCGACGAAGCGTTCCACCCGGTCGGCCAACTCAGCCTGGCCCTGACTTCGAAGCGCATCCGTAACTGCGTGCCAGCCCGCCACCACCTCCCGCCGCGTACGCTGCATGGTCTCTTTGCCGGCATCCAGGGTGCCTCGCTGTGTCTGTAAGGCCTTGAGCAGGCTTTCTAGTTTGGCGCGCATGAAGGTCGAGGTCTTCGGCGGTCGATGCCTGGCCCGGTCGCTGGGCGGCAGTTGCCCGAATGCCCGAAGCGCGCGGAGCCGATGATGGATCGCATCCCTGTACGGCTTGCGGGTCTGCCCTCTCACTTGGCGCGGTGTGGCATTGGCCGCCACCCCCTGCTCACGCATCAGTGCGGCGAACTGCTCGCGCCACTGGCGCAGCGTGTCCTTGCGGATGTAGAGGCGCTTGCCGGGCTCAAACTCGTGCTCGCACTTGACCACCAGATGCACATGCGGGTGCGGCTGATCGGTGTGCAGCACCATGGCGTAGCGAAATTGCAGCGCGAAGTTCTCGCGTGCGAAGACGCGCGCCGCAGTCAGTACCTTTTCCGGTGGCGTGCCGGCGGGCATGGACAGGACGATGTTGTGGACCAACTTCGCACGCGTGTCTTTCTGCCCCGGAGCGGGTCGCGGCTTGTACTGGCTTCTGCAAAGCTCCAGCTGCCAATCGGCTGTGACCTCCTTGGCTGCACCTCGCTCCTGCTGCGTCAGCCCCTCGTCGGTTTCGATCGGCAGCTTGCCGTGCCGGCCGATGTAGCGCAGATGCGCTTCGACGCCACCGATGTCCCGCCCGCCGCCGGAGACCTTCACCATCACCTCGGGCGTACGGCCCACCGTGCGCTGGATCTGCGCGATCTGGTCGGCGCCGATGCGCAGCGCGCCACCCGGTCCTCGCCGGCCGTAGCTCACTATGTCCAGGGTCATATCGCGCGACCCTCCGGCCGAGCCGTGGCTGCTTCTGTCTACGCGCACCATCTGCTTAGGCATGGCGGTTCCCTTCGCCGGTCTCCCAACTGATGAGGTTGCGGCGCACGACAGCTGCCATAGCTTCGCGTGCCTTCTCGACTTCTCGCCGGACCGTCGCGATGGCTTCGCCCAGGTCCGGTGCCACCGGAACGGGCTGAGTGTTCGGCATGCCGAACGTTCGAAGCTGCCGTCCCAGCGCAGCCAGTTGGGCGTTGGTCACTTTGATCTGATTCAGTTCGTTCGGTGGCAGCACTGCGGTGTCACGCACATGGTTGTGGATCAGCAGGGCCAGGTAGCTGCATGTCTTCATTCCACGCGAACGGGCTCGTCCGGCCGCGAGCGCTCGATCGCCCTTGCGAAGCCGCAGCGTGATGCGATCCGCCTCGCCAATGCCGCTTTGCGATCCGTGTGGCAACCGCTGTCTACCCGAGTCCAGCGAGTTTTCGCCGTTGATCTTGAGTACCTCGTCGACCATCTTCGCGAGCAGGGTCGACGCACTGAGGTGATGCCGCGCCGCCAGCGCGGCGAAGCGTGCCCTCGTTTCGGGCGGCACCCGGGTGGCTATCACACGGCTTGATAGAGAGGTCTTGGTCATTGCAACGCCGTTGCAGTAAACAATGTCTGACGTCAGTCTATCCTGCCCTCATAGCCGCACAAGGACTTTGCCCTCGGAATTCCAACGTCGAACTCAACGCGCCCCTTCATCGCCCCCAAAACTACCACCGTCGATGGCATGTCGGGATCCTCCTTCGATGTTCGGCATACCGAACGGTCGGCCTCAGCGAGACGATTCGCCGCAGGGATCGATGAAGAGACGCCGCACCGCCTCCCAATGCGCTCGGCGCACCGCGTTCGGGCCGATGTGCCTCCCAAGTTCGGCATGCCGAACTTCGGGGACGCAAGGACGCCTACGACTCGGCGTTGCCCGGGCGCGCCACCGCGGCGAGCAGCCTACTCACGCAGCGTGAACACTACCGAGAGGTAAGAGACCGGCTGTGTGTGAATGGACTCGATCCCATGCAGTGCGGTCGCATCGAACAGCAGCGAGTCCCCTTCCCTTACCTCCACGGTCCTGCCGCCATAGCGGTAGCTGACCTCCCCGGACAGAAAGTACAGGAACTTCAACCCCGGATGCTGAAAGGTCACATAGGGATCGGCGCCGGGCAGCAGCGTGACCAGGTAGGGCTCGACGAACAGATTGCCCGACAGCAGGTGACCCAGCAGCTCGTAGCGGTAGTCCGCCACCGCGCCGATGCGATCGACCAAGACACCATGTCCTGCACGCACATGGCAAAAGTCAGTGCGCCGCGCCTGATCACTGAAGAAGCGCGAGGTCGGCACATGCAGCCCATGCGCGAGGCGCTCCAATGTCTCCACCGAAGGCGAGACCAAACCGCGCTCGATGCGAGAAAGCATCGAGGCAGAAATCCCCGAAATCTTGGCCAGCTCGCCGCCTGACACATCGGCCGCCATGCGCAGCGCCCTCACCTGTGCGCCGATGCGCGCCGCTGACAAGCTGCGCACGACAAGGGCAGGTTGCCGCGACCTGACACGTGTCACCGAGACCGGCAGCCGCAGAGGTCGAGCCGTTGGCAGAGGCGACGCGACGTGTCTGCGAGTCATACAGCCACGAAGCTGCGATTGAGCGCAAGAACCGGCCTGGAGGCGACGCAGTACATATGGAGGAAAGACTGGTATGTGGAAGATCGTCCGTGGTGCGATCGTACACAAGGCGAGAGCATTTTGTCCATGCCAATTGCCTCGCCCAAACACGCGCTCGACCCAGCGCTGTTGGCCCTGGGTACGGCCATCAAGGCATTGCGCAAAGCGCACGGACTCTCGCAAGAAGAACTCGCGCATCGCAGTCACATCGATCGCTCTTACATGAGCAGTATCGAAAGAGGGATGCAAAACCCTGGCGTGATGACCGTTGTTCAGATCGCCGCAGGCATTGGCGTTTCCGTAACCGAGTTAGCGGCCAAGGCGCGGCTCTAGACACCATGGTTGTCGGATTCCCTCGACCTCTGACCTAGGGGGGCGGATAAAAACTTGGACTTTTTCTATTTCGGGAGTCCGAGACTTCGTCGGTATTCAATGGGGCTGCGAGAGCCGAGGGAGATCAAACTTGCCTTTGGGTTCGAAGGCGCCGGGCGCCAAGGACACCTACCAGGACCACTGAACAAACCACTGCAAGCTGAACGGCCCGATGATGGTCTCCAGGCGCTCCGCGTTCGCCAGGAGCGCGGTGATGCTGGGCCTCTTGGGTGGCTACGTCCACTGTTGAGCCCTCTCCATCCTTTGTGACCACGGGCCTGTGATACAACACAAGATCACGCGCTAAGTGTCGCAGTGCGGTGCGACTCTCCTTGCCAGAAACCGACTTGGTCCACCAGGTCGTCGCCACATGCCAGAAGTTCGTTCCCACCACGCGGGCAAGCACGAGCAGCAAGAACATCGAACCGCAGAGCAGGACGAACTTCCACACGAAGGCCAGGCTAGCTTCATCGTTCAGAACATCAAACAGCGATGGCCCTTCGGGGATTGACCGGATCGTCAGAGCGGTAAATAGCGTAATCGCGCCAAGCGTCACGGCGATCAATCGTGGCTTCGAATCACGATCGTAGACCGACCTCCAGAAGTGATCCGGTTCGCTTTCATGCAGAGCGCGAAACTCTTGGCGCATCTTCAGCAGATCGCTGATCTCCTTGGCCACAGCGAAGAACTTGTCTGTTGGCCTGCCCAGCAGCTTCGACAGCAGGAACGCGCGGCACTCCTGTTCAGTCACCATCACAGCAGAGTGCTGCTCGGCGACTTCCGCGATCAAAGCGGCGCTCTTCCTTTTCAAGATCCGCGAGGTGATCGTGACCTGCCCGGTTTCTCCGAGACATTGATTTCTAGGAAGATGGCTCCCGCCTCGAAGAGGAGCCCATGAAGAAGAGTCGATTTTCAGAAGAGCAAATGGTCACGATCCTGCGCGAAGCAGATCGCACGACGGTGGCCGAGGCCGCCAAGAAGCACAAAGTCAGCGACGCCACCATCTATGCCTGGCGCAAGCATTTCGGCCAGATGGAAGCCGCCGACGTCAAGCGTTTGAAGGCCCTGGAGCTTGAGAACAGCCGATTGAATGCCCGGCGTCAACTACTTTGAGCGGCCAGCGTCAATTATCTTGAGCGGTGCGGTCGAGCAA
>NZ_JXQQ01000109.1 GCF_000834655.1 Variovorax paradoxus | reverse complement strand
AGCGGGCCAGCGAGCGGGCCTACGAGGCGCCGCAGGGCGAAGTCGAGATCGCGCTCGCGGCCGCGTGGGCCGATGTGCTCGAGGTCGCGAAGGTCGGCCGCCACGACGACTTTTTCGAGCTCGGCGGGCATTCGCTGTCGGTGCTCAGCGTGCAGACGCGCATGCAGAGGCAGTTCTCATCCATGCAGGTCCCGCTCAAGGTGTACTTCGAGCATCCGACGCTCGCCGCGCTGGCCCAGGCGCTTCAGGCGATGACGCGCACGGTGGAAAAAGAAGAGGCCACGGATCTTGCGCAGATGGCCGCGTTGCTCGCAGAGTTGGAGGATTGATGCAGATCGAAAAACAGGCCATTGCCGACCGCTTCGCACGGCTGCCGCGCGACAAGCAGAAGATTTTTCTCGATGCGTTGCGCAAGCAAGGCGTGGATTTCGCGCGGCTGCCGATCGTGTCGGCCGCCGGCGCGCAAGACAGCGCGGCACTGTCGTATGCGCAGCTGCGCCAATGGTTCCTCTGGGAGCTGGACCCCGGGAGCACGGCCTACCACATCAACGGCGCGTTGAAGCTGCGCGGTGCGCTCGACGTGGCGGCGCTGAAGGCGAGCTTCGCGGCGCTGGTGGAGCGCCATGCATCGCTGCGCACCGTGTTCCGCCCCGACGGGCAAGGCCTGAGCGAGCAGCGGATTCTGGAGCGCATCGACTTCGACGTCGAGACGATCGACCTGTCAGCTCTCTCACCGCAGGCCGCGGAAGACGGCGCGCGTGACGCGGCGAAGCGCCTGACCGACACGCCCTTCGACCTCACGCGCGGCCCGCTGCTGCGCGTGGGTCTCCTGCGGCTGGCGGCCGAAGAGCATGTGCTGGTGGTGGTGATGCACCACATCGTGTCGGACGGCTGGTCCAAGCAGATCCTGGTGGACGAGTTCATGCAGCAGTACCGCGCGCGCGTGCGCGGCGAGACGCCCGCGATGGCGCCGCTGCCGGTGCGCTACGCCGACTACGCCGCTTGGCAGCGCAACTGGCTCGAGGCGGGCGAGAAGGAACGCCAGCTCGCCTACTGGACCGAGCGGCTGGGCGCCGCCAACACGGTTCTGCAATTGCCGACGGACCACAGCCGCCGTCCCGATGGCCGTTACCAGGCGGCGGGGCACACCGTCGAGTTGTCGCGCGAACTCGTGCAGCAACTGCACCAGCTCGCGCACGGCAACGGCGCAACGCTTTTCATGGTGCTGCTCGCGGGCTTCCAGGTGCTGCTGCATCGCCACAGCGGCGAGCGCGACATCCGCGTGGGCGTGCCGGTGGCGAACCGCACGCGCGCGGAGATCGAGGGCGTGATCGGCTTCTTCGTCAACACGCAGGTGCAGCGCAACGTGATGGACAGCCGCACGCCGCTGTCGAAAGTGCTGGCGCAGACCAAGGAGGCGGCGCTGGGCGCGCAGGCGCACCAGGACCTGCCGTTCGAGCAACTGGTCGAAGCCCTGCGGCCCGACCGCAGCCTGAGCGTGAGCCCGCTGTTCCAGGTGGTGTTCAACCACGAGCGGATCGACGGCCGCGCCTTTGCGCAACTGCCGGGCATCGAGGTCGAGAGCTATGCGCTCGGCGATCCGGCGGCGCAGTTCGAACTGGTGCTGAACACGAGCGAGGATGCGGACGGACGGGTGAATGCACTCTTCGCGTATGCGGCCGAGTTGTTCGACGCAGAAAGCATCGAGCGCATGGCAGGTCACTACGTGGCGATCCTAGGCGCGCTGGCCAGCCGCGGCGAACTGACCGTCGGCGACGTCGACCTGCTCGGCGCCGCCGAGAAGGCGCAGCTCGCGCAGTGGAGCGTCAACACGCACCGCGAGCCCGGCCTGCAACCCGTGCACCGCCTCATCGAAGGCCATGCCCGCCACCAGCCGCAGGCCACCGCGCTGCTCTTCGCCGACGACGCCCTGAGCTTCTTCGAACTCAACCGCAGGGCGAATCGCCTGGCCCACCGCCTGATCTCCCTGGGCGTGGGCCCCGATGTGCTCGTAGGCATCGCCATGGAGCGCAGCGTGGAGATGGTCGTGGGCATCCTGGCCATCCTCAAGGCCGGCGGCGCCTATCTGCCACTGGACCCCGAATACCCGGCGCAGCGCCTGGCGTACATGGTCGAGGACAGCGGCATCCGATTGCTGCTGACCCACCGCGCCACGCGCGACTGCATCGCCTTCCGCGAAGGACTCACTTTTCTCGAAGTCGAGGACCTCGATCTTTCCGGTGAACCCGAGAGCGATCCAGAGATTCCCCTGCACGGCGAGCACCTGGCCTACGTCATCTACACCTCCGGCTCCACCGGCAAGCCCAAGGGCGCGGCCAT
>NZ_JXQQ01000108.1 GCF_000834655.1 Variovorax paradoxus | reverse complement strand
CCTCGAACACCCCCTCCGCCGCAAGAAGCGGTGGTCGAAATCCCCGAATACACGCCCAAGACGGCGGGCGCAGTCAACGTTCATTTCTACTCGGAACACCACGTCAAGGTAGTGATAAGCAGATATGCGATCGAGCACCCACGCTATCCGATGAGCGAAGAGGACAAGAAACCGTGGGTTACCCGCACAGACATCGTTGACGAATGACTTGTGCATTCGCTGGTCGAAGCCCAACGCGCACAACGCGAGGCTCAGTCCGTTGGCCATGACAACGGGATCTAGAACATCGGGAGGAGATCCATTGAAATCAATCACCAAACATCGCCCTGTGCCGCATCGCCTCTGGCAGTTCGCTTGCATCGGGGCGGTAGCGATCATGCTGGGCGCCTGCAGCGATAACGACATGCTGGCTGGGGATGTCACCGGCTACAACCACATGCCTGTATCGGGTGGGTGGGGCATTGCCGGATTCATGGTCAATGGCGCTGGGGGGCCCGGCATTCAAACCGAGAGCGGCGGTGGGAAATTCTCCTGCTGCATGTCATTTCCCAGGCACTGGCATCCTGGCATGACGGCCAAGGTCAGCTGGTTCTACGACGTCAAGGTCGGAGACCCTCGAACACCCCCTCCGCCGC
>NZ_JXQQ01000107.1 GCF_000834655.1 Variovorax paradoxus | reverse complement strand
GGCGCAGCAGGAGCGCGTGATCCGCTTCGGCCACCTGAACAACGCCGACCACCCCGTGAGCTTCGGCGTCAAGCGATTCGCAGAACTGCTCGCTGCCAAGAGCGGCGGCAAGATGAAAGTCCAGGAGTTCCCCGCCTCCCAGCTGGGCAACGAGATGCAGCAGCAATCGGCCCTGCAAGGCGGCGTGCAGCAGATGTCGGCCCCTGCCACCACGTCGCTCGCAGGCATCGTCAAGGAGTTCGGCCTTGTCGACTTCCCCTTCTCGGTGAACAACTTCGCGCAGGCCGATGCATTGCTCGATGGGCCTTTGGGCCAGGCGCTGATCGCCAAGCTCCCCGAGAAGGGCCTCGTTGCCCTGGGCTACTGGGACCTGGGCTTTCGCAACGTCACCAACAGCAAGCGCCCCATCACCAAGCCCGAGGACCTCGAAGGCCTGAAGATCCGCGTGATCCCGAACCCGGTGTTCCTGGAGACCTTCAAGGCCTTCAAGGCCAATCCGGTGCCCATGCCCTTCGCCGAGTTGTATGGCGCGCTCGAATCGAAGGCGGTGGACGGCCAGGAGAACCCGTACGCGGTGATCCTCTCGAACAAGTTCTACGAGGTGCAGAAGTTCGTGAGCGCCACGAACCACGTCTACGCGGCCAACATCGTGCTGGTGAGCAAGAAGTTCTGGGACTCGCTCACGCCCGCCGAGCAGAAGATGATGAACGACGCGGCCAACGAGGCGCGCGGCTATCAACGGCAAGTGAGCCGTGCCGCGGCACAAAGAGCAGTCGGCGACCTGCAGGCCAAGGGCGCCCAGTTCAACGAACTCACGCCCGCCGAGCAGGCGCGCATGCGCACCGTCGCCAAGCCTGTGGTCGACAAGTTCGCCGCCCAGTACGACCCCGCCATCGTCAAGCTCTACAACGACGAACTCGCTCGCATCCGCAAG
>NZ_JXQQ01000106.1 GCF_000834655.1 Variovorax paradoxus | reverse complement strand
AGCGGGCCAGCGAGCGGGCCTACGAGGCGCCGCAGGGCGAAGTCGAGATCGCGCTCGCGGCCATCTGGTGCGAGGTGCTGGGCATGGCCCGCGTCGGCCGCCATGACGACTTCTTCGAACTCGGCGGCCACTCGCTGATGTCGGTGCAGATGGTGGCCCGCGTCGAGAGCGCGATGCATGCGCAGCTGTCGATCAAGGACATCTTCCAGCACCCGACCCTGGGCGGCATGGCCGCACTGATCACCGGCGCCGGCCAGCGAAAGCCGGTCGCCGATGCCCTCTCCGATATCGATGCCTTCATGGACAGCATGGAAGAGGCTGCATGAACCCCGGCAACGCGAAGCCAACGTACGGATCACACCCCAGATGACGACCCCCAGTCCCGTTTCCGCCACCACCCACGACCAGATCGGCAAGCGTTTCTCGCGGCTGAACGCGGCGCAGCGCCGCGCGGTGTACCAGAAGATCCGCGCCGAGGGCTTCACCATCGGCCAGTTTCCGATCACCCCGCGCGATGAGGCCGCGCGGGCGGCCTGCCCGCCGTCGTATGCGCAGATGCGCCAATGGTTCCTGTGGCAGCTGGAGCCGGGCAGCTCGGCGTACCACGTCTCGGGCGGGCTTCGGCTCGAGGGGCGGCTCGATGTCGATGCGCTGAAGGCGAGCTTCGCCGCGCTGGTCGCGCGCCACGAATCGCTGCGCACCGTGTTCGCGGCCGATGCGCAAGGCGTGGTCGAGCAGCGCGTGCTGCCCGATGGCGGATTCGACATCTCTTTCATCGACCTCGCCGCCCTCGGCAGCGCGGAACGCGAGGCGCGCACCGCCGAGGAAGCACGGCGCATCTGCGACACGCCTTTCGACCTGACCGCCGGCCCGCTGCTGCGCGTCGGGCTGATCCGCCTCGGCGCGAACGAACACGCGCTGGTCGTCGTGATGCACCACATCGTGTCCGATGGGTGGTCGATGCGCGTCGTGGTGGACGAGTTCGTCACGCAGTACCGCGCGCGTGTGCAGGGGCAGGTTCCGGCGCTCGCGCCGCTTCCGATCCAGTACGCCGACTACGCGCTCTGGCAGCGGCACTGGCTCGAAGCCGGCGAGAAAGACCGCCAGCTCGAACACTGGAAGGCGCAGCTGGGCGCTGCCCATCCTGTGCTGCAACTGCCGACGGACCATCCGCGCCGCGCCGACGCCAAGTACCGCGCCGCGCGCCACGACATCGCACTTACTCCGGCCTTGGCCGCTTCGCTGCGCAAGCGCGCACAGGCCGAGGGCGCGACGCTCTTCATGGTGCTGCTCACCGGCTTCCAGGTGCTGCTGCACCGCTACACCGCGCAGCCCGACATTCGCGTGGGCGTGCCGATCGCCAACCGCCACCGCGTGGAGTCCGAAGGCGTCATCGGCTTCTTCGTCAACACCCAGGTGCTGCGCAACGAACTCGATGGCCGCACCAGCCTGCGGCAGGCGCTGCTGCGCACCCGCGAAGCCGCACTGGGCGCGCAGGCGCACCAGGACCTGCCGTTCGAGCAGTTGGTCGAGGCGCTCCAACCCGAGCGCAGCCTGAGCACCGCACCGTTGTTCCAGGTGATGTTCAACCACCAGCGGCAGGACCATGGCGCGCTCGAGAACCTGCCGGGTCTCGCGCTGCAGGACTACCCGCTGGGCGAGCAGCCCGCGCATTTCGAGCTCACGCTCAGCGGCACCGAGGACGGCGCCGGCCAGGTGCGGCTGAACTTCGACTACGCGCGCGAGCTCTTCGATGCGAAGACGCTCGAACACATGGCGGCGCACTACGTCGCCGTGCTGGCTGCGCTTGCGGACCGACCCGACGCCCGCATCGGCGACCTGGACCTGCTGGCGGCCGACGAGACGCGCCAGCTCGTGCAATGGGGCGTGAACCTGCGCGCCGACGGAAACGCCGAGCCGGTGCACCTCCTCTTGGCGCAGCACGCGAAGGCGCAACCCGACGCCACCGCGCTGATCTTCGGCGACCGCACGATGAGCTACGGCGAGCTCGACCGCCGCGCCAATCGCCTGGCGAACCGGTTGGTCGCGCTCGGCGTGAAGCCCGAGGCCCGCGTGGGCATCGCGGTGGAGCGTTCGATGGAAATGGTTGTGGGCCTCGTCGCCATCCTGAAGGCGGGTGGCGCCTATGTGCCGATGGACACCGAGTACCCGGTGGACCGGCTGGCCTACATGGTCGAGGACAGCGGCATCGCGCTCCTGGTGACGCAAAGCCACCTGCGCTCGCGCATACCGGTGAACGCCGGCGTGCAGGTGCTGGAGCTGGACACCGCGGACTTCGAGCGCGAGAGCGCTTCGGCGCCCGACGTGCCGGTGCACGCCGGCAACCTCGCCTACATCATCTACACCTCCGGCTCCACCGGCATGCCCAAGGGCGTGATGGTCGCGCACGGCCCCTTCGCCGCGCATTGCGTCGACACGGCGGTTCTCTACGAGATGGGGCCGCGCTCGTGCGAGCTGCATTTCCTGTCGTTCTCGTTCGACGGCGCGCACGAGCGGCTCTTCACTGCGCTGTGCTGCGGCGCCTCGCTGCTGCTGCGCGACGCATCGCTCTGGACGGCCGAGCAGACGCTCGATGCCATGGCGCACCACGGCGTGACCAACGCCGGTTTTCCGCCGGTCTATCTGCGCCAGTTGGCCGACTGGGCCCGCGACACCGGCCGCTGCCCGCCGGTGCAGCTGTATTCCTTCGGCGGCGAGGCGATGTCGCGCGAGAGCTTCGACGCGGTGCGCCGGCATCTCAAGCCGCAGATCCTCATCAACGGCTACGGGCCGACCGAGGCCGTGGTGACGCCGATGCTCTGGAAGGTGGCCGCCGACGCGAGCTTCACCGAAGGCTATGCGCCCATCGGCCGCCCGGTCGAGGGGCGCAAGGCCTATGTGCTGGACGGCGACCTCAACCGCGTGCCGCGCAACGTCGCTGGCGAGCTGTACCTGGGCGGCACCGGCCTTGCGCGCGGCTACCTGCAGCGCGAGGGGCTGAGCGCCGAGCGCTTCGTGGCCGACCCGTTCGACGACACCCCCGAAGGGGGCGGGCGCCTTTATCGCACCGGCGACTGGGTGCGCTGGCGCGAAGACGGCCAGCTCGAATACCTGGGCCGCATCGACCACCAGGTGAAGGTGCGGGGCTTCCGCATCGAGCTGGGCGAGATCGAGGCGCTCCTGCTCGCGCAGCCCGAGGTGCGCCAGGCGGTCGCGGTCGCGGCGAACGGGCCGAACGGCACGCGGCTGGTGGGCTACGTGTCGCCCCGCGATGGCCAGCGCGCGGATGCGGCCGTGCTGAGGGAACGGCTCGCGCGCGCGTTGCCCGACTACATGGTGCCCGCGGTGATCATGGTGATCGACACGCTGCCGCTCGCACCGAGTGGCAAGTTGGATCGCCACGCGCTGCCAGAACCGACGGCCGAGGCGACCCGCGTCTACGAGGCGCCGCAAGGGGCCGCCGAGGAGGCGCTCGCGAAGGTCTGGTGCGAGGTGCTGGGCCTCGCGCAGGTCGGGCGCAACGACAACTTCTTCGAGCTCGGCGGCGATTCGATCCTGAGCCTGCAGATCGTCGCGCGGCTGCGCCTGGCGGGTTGGAAGTCCACGCCCAAGCAGATCTTCGAGCGCCAGACGGTGGCGCTGCTGGCAGGCGCGATCGAGCCGGCCAGTGATGCGAAGCGGACCGCTGCAAGTGCCGCGGAAGGCGCCGTGCCGCTGCTGCCGTTCCAGCGCGAGTTCTTCGAGATGGCGATGCCGGCGCGCCACCACTGGAACCAGTCGGTGCTGCTGCAGAGCCGCGAACCGCTGCAACTGCCAGCCTTGCGCCATGCGCTGCGCGCCGTGGTGCAGCACCACGACGGCCTGCGCCTGCGCTTTCGCCAGGATGCGGCGGGCGCCTGGCAGCAAGGGTACGAAGCCACGTCCGACAACGAACTGGACGAGTTGCTCTGGGTGCGCCGTGCGGCCGATGCCGCGCAACTCGAAGCGCTGTGCAACGAGGCGCAGCGCAGCCTCGACATCGCGCATGGCTCGCTGATCCGCGCGCTGGCCATCGAGCTGCCGGGTGGCGAGACGCGATTGCTGCTGGCGATCCATCACCTGGTGGTCGATGGCGTGTCGTGGCGCGTGCTGCTCGAAGACCTGCAGCTGGCATACCGCCAGGGCCTCGCGGGTTCGCCCGTCGTGCTGCCGGAGAAGACCAGCAGCTACAAGGACTGGTCCCTCGCATTGCAAGGCTACGCGGCCGGTCATGCCGAAGAGCTGGACCACTGGCGCACACTGGCGGAGGTGCCGGCGGCGTTGCCTTGCACGCACCCGCAAGCATCGAACACCGTCAAGGACCAGCAGACGATCGAACTGAAGCTCGATCGGGCGACCACCGA
>NZ_JXQQ01000105.1 GCF_000834655.1 Variovorax paradoxus | reverse complement strand
CGGCGTTCGCGACACAGCAGCGCCTCAGAGAGCGCCGTGTGCCCCCACCCCAACCCTCCCCCGGAAGGGGAGGGAGCCAATCCAGGCCAAGTGGAGCAAAGACCCACACTCGTAGAGAGAGCCAAGCCAAGCCAAGCCAAGCCAAGCCAAGCCAAGCGAAGCGAAGCGAAGGCCCGTGAGCTGGCCGAGCGCAGCGATGGCGTACCGGTTCCCCAATCCCTTCTGTATGCGCCGAGGAGCGCAGCGTTTCGCGGATCAGGGCTCGCCCTTGTTTGAGCGAAGCGAGTTTGGGCGAGACCCCGCGAAACGCGAGCACCGCAGGTTGCCCGTAGCGAAGCGAAGGGACGCAGACAGCAGGGTCGCCTTTTCTTTGCTTACGTTCTTTTGGCGAAGCAAAAGAAAGTAAGTCGGCCGCCGGGCCGAGACCCGGCCCCGGGAAAAAGAAAAACCCAATTGCTACCATCGTCCCAAGCCACCAGACGAAGAAACCTAAATGACCTCATTCCCCTTCGCCGCAGTCCTCTTCGACTGCGACGGCGTCCTAGTCGACTCCGAACCCATCACCAACCGCGTCCTCGCCGACATGCTCGGCGAACTAGGCTGGCACCTCACCACCGAAGAAGCGATGAACACCTTCACCGGCAAGGCCGTGAAGGACGAGGCCCCCCTCATCGAAGCGAAGACAGGCTTCGCCATCACGCCCGAGTGGCTCAAGACCTTCAGGGCCCGCCGCAACGAAGCGCTCGAACGCGACCTCACCGCGATCCCCCACGCCCCCGCAGCCATCCGCCAGATCCACGCCCTGCTCAAGGGCCGCATCGCCTGCGCCTCGGGCGCCGACCGCCACAAGGTCGAGCTGCAACTGGCCAAGGTCGGCCTGCTCGACTGCTTCGAAGGGCGCATCTTCAGCGGCCACGAAATGCCGCGCTCCAAGCCGCACCCGGACGTGTACCTCGCCGCCGCCGAAGCATTGGGCGTCGACCCCAGGCGCTGCGCCGTCGTCGAGGACACCGTCACCGGCGCGATGGCCGGCGTGGCCGCGGGTGCCAGGGTGTTCGGCTACAGCACGGGCGAATCGGGCCACAGCGGTCCCGGTCCGCTGCTGAGCGTGGGCGCGGCGCGGGTGTTCAGCGACATGGCCGAATTGCCGGCGCTGCTGTCGGGCTTTGGCCTGCAGGCGGCCTGAGTTTCTGGTGGAATGGTCGGCACCGTTTCCCCGCCATTTGCAGGCACCGCAGGAACGAAGGAACCCCAGCCCATGACCTCCGAATACAAGACAGAACAGCCCGACCGCGCCGAGATCGACGCACGCACCGGCCCCGCCGTGGTCGAGTTCGGCACCAACTGGTGCGGCATCTGCAAGGCCGCGCAGCCGAACATCGCCGAGGCCTTCGCCCAGTACCCCGACATCCCGCGCATCAAGGTCGAGGACGGCAGCGGCCGCCCGCTGGGCCGTTCGTTCAACGTGCGGCTCTGGCCCACGCTGGTGTTCATGCGCGATGGCAAGGAAGTTGCCAAGCTCGTGCGGCCGGAAGACAGCCAGTCCATCGCCGACGCGCTGGCGAAGATCGCGCAGCCCGGCTGATCGGTGCTAAAGCCCCTGCGCCCGGAAGTCCCGCGGCGCATGCCCGGTCCATTGCAGGAACGCGCGCGAAAAACTCTTCTCGTTGCGAAAGCCCACCGCCAGCGCCACCTGCTTGATCGGGCGGCTGGTACGGCGCAACTGCTCCACCGCGAGCTCGTGGCGCACTTCGTTCTTCAGCGTCTGCAGCGAGGTGCCTTCCTCGTGCAACTGCCGGTGCAGCGTGCGGCTCGACACGTTCAAAAGCCCGGCCATCGCGTCCGCGGTGGTGGCCTCGGCGGCGCGCGAACGCAGCAGTTCGCGCACGCGCTGCCCCAGCAGGCGGTCGCGGCGGTATTGCAGGATCGTGAGCGGCAGCGCGCGCTTGAGCATGGTGCGCAGCGCGCGCTCGTCGCGCTGCAGCGGCAGGGCCAGGTAGCGTTCGTCGAAGCTCAATGAGGCCTGTGCCGCGTCGAAGCGCACCTCGGGCGTGAACATCGGCGCGTAGGCGTCGCGGTGCGGGGGCGCTGCGAACGGAAAGGTGGCGCTGCGCAGCGAGATGCGCGAGTCGATCGCCCAGCACATGTAGCCGTGCATGAAGCGCAGGCTGGTCACCAGGCAGAACTCGCGGAAGGCCTCGTCCAGCGGGTGGTTCTCGGTGATGCGCAGCGTGGCCACGCCCCCGGCCACTTCGAGGGCGAGGCCGATGTCTTCCGTCAGCAGGCGGTGATGGCGGCACCAGCGCTTGATGGCCACGCCCAGGTCGGGCGAGGTCAGCGAGGCGCGGCACAGCATGCCGTAGCTGCCCCAGGGCAGGCGCCGCGAGAACCAGCCGAGGGCTTCGTCGTCCAGCTCCTGCATGGCGTGTTCCGAGAGCGCCTCGAATTGCGCCGCCGTCACCCGCGCGCCCGGCCGGGCCAGTTCGCGCGGCGTGATCTGTGCCGACTTCAGGGCCTCGGCGGGGTCTAGGCCGTAGCGCTCGTAGCCCTTCGCGATGGCTCTCACGAAGGCCATGGGGGTGACGGCGCGGGCGGGCTTCAGGAAGGCGGGCGAGGTCATGGTCGAAGGGGAAGGGCGTGGCGCAATTTGCAACCATTGTGGCGCCAATTGCGGCGCGGCGAGGCGTAAGCTGCGATTCTTCCAAGCGCCATTCCGCGTGGGCAGCCCTGCGCGCCGACCCCTCAGAGGAGACAAGACACATGCACGATCCCGGCCTGAACTTCGACCTGGGCGAGGACATCGACTCGCTGCGCAGCGCCATCCAGGACTTCGCCGCGAACGAAATCGCCCCCCGCGCCGCCGACATTGACCGCGACAACCTGTTCCCGCACGACCTGTGGCAGAAGCTGGGCGAGCTCGGCCTGCATGGCATGACGGTGAAGGAAGAGTTCGGTGGCACCGAGCTGGGCTACCTGGCGCACATCGTGGCCATGGAAGAAGTCTCGCGCGCCTCGGCCTCGGTGGGCCTGTCGTACGGCGCGCACTCGAACCTGTGCGTGAACCAGATCCATCGCAACGGCAGCGATGCGCAGAAGAAGAAATACCTGCCCAAGCTGGTGAGCGGCGAACATGTCGGCGCACTGGCCATGAGCGAGCCCAACGCCGGCTCCGACGTGGTGAGCATGAAGCTCAAGGCCGAGAAGAAGGACGGCTTCTACGTGCTCAACGGCGGCAAGATGTGGATCACCAACGGCGGCGACGCCGACACGCTGGTCATCTACGCCAAGACCGAACCCGAGATGGGCGCGCGCGGCATGACGGCCTTCATCGTCGAGAAGAACTTCAAGGGCTTCTCGGCCGGCACCAAGCTCGACAAGCTCGGCATGCGCGGCTCCAACACCTACCCGCTGTTCTTCGACAACTGCGAGGTGCCCGAAGAGAACGTGCTCGGCGGCGAAGGCATGGGCGCGAAGGTGCTGATGAGCGGCCTGGACTACGAGCGCGCGGTGCTCTCGGGCGGCCCGCTGGGCATCATGGCCGCATGCATGGATGCGGTGCTGCCCTTCATCCACGAGCGCAAGCAGTTCGGCCAGAGCATCGGCGAATTCCAGCTCATGCAGGGCAAGCTCGCGGACATGTATTCGACCTGGCAGGCCACGCGCGCCTACGTGTATGCCGTGGGCAAGGCCTGCGACCGCAACGACCATGCGCGCACCTTCCGCAAGGACGCGGCCGGCGCGATTCTTTATTCGGCCGAGAAGGCGACGTGGATGGCCGGCGAGGCGATCCAGGCGCTGGGCGGCGTGGGCTACACGAAGGACTTTCCGGTCGAGCGGCTGTGGCGCGATGCCAAGCTGTACGAGATCGGCGCGGGCACGAGCGAAATCCGCCGCATGCTGATCGGTCGCGAGCTGTTCGCGGAAACTGCGTAAGCTGTTTTTCTCCCTCCCCTTCCGGGGGAGGGCAGGGGTGGGGGCTCGCGGCAATCGATGAAGCACAGCGCCTGACAAATGCCGCTTGCCCCCCTCC
>NZ_JXQQ01000104.1 GCF_000834655.1 Variovorax paradoxus | reverse complement strand
AGCGGCGTCACCACTGGGCACGCTCTGCCTGCCCCCATCCCTGCCTTCCCCCAAAGGGGGAAGGAGCAAGACGGAGGAGGGTCAGCGTTTGGCTTCTCTGCTGATGAAGATGGCGAGCAAGACGATGCCGCCCTTGATGATCAATTGCAGGTACGGCGAGACGCCGATCATGTTGAGACCGTTGTTCAACACGCCGAGCAGCAGCGCACCGACCAGCGTGCCGACGATGGCGCCGCGTCCGCCGGCGATCGACGTGCCGCCCATCACCACCGCCGCGATCGCGTCGAGCTCGAAGCCCACGCCCACGCCGGGCTGCCCGCTTGTCACGCGCGCCGCCTGCACAATGCCGGCGATGGCTGCGGTGAGGCCGCTCAGCGCATACACGAGCAGCTTGTAGCGCGACACCCGAACGCCCGAAAGCCGCGTCGCTTCCTCGTTGCCGCCGATGGCGTACACATACCGCCCGAACGGCGCCATGTTGAGCAGCACATACGCCACGAGGTACGTCGCCAGCATGATGAGGATCGGCACCTTGATGCCCGCGAGCACGCCGCCGCCGAGGAAGGCGAACGACTCCGGCAGTCCGTCGATCGGATAGCCGCCTGTGTAGATGAGTGCAATGCCGCGCGCGATGCCCATCGTGGCCAGCGTCACGATGATCGGCGGCATGCGCAGGTACGCCACGCAGTAGCCGTTGAAGAGGCCGATCACCACGCCCACCGCGAGCCCGAGCGGCACTGCGAGCATCGGCGGCAGCCCGAACTGCACCATCATTCCCGAGGCCAGCGTGCCCGACAGCGCCACCACCGCGCCCACCGAAAGATCGATGCCGCCGGTGAGGATCGCGGCCGTCATGCCCACCGCGATGATCGCGTTGATCGACGACTGCAGCGCGATGTTCTGCAGGTTGCCCCACGAGAGGAAGTTGTCGGTCGCCACGATCATGAAGACCGAGATCGCGACCAGGCCCACCAGCGGCAGGAAAGCCGTCGAGCGGCGCAGCTGGGTAAGGAACCCGCCCGCGGGAACCGGCGGCGTGGGATGGCTGGCGGTGGCATTCATTGCGAACCCCCTGTGGTTGCGTGGCGCATGATGTCGCCCGAGTTGATGGAGTCGCCCTCCAGCGTGGCCACGATGGACCCGCCCGAGAACACGGCGACGCGGTCGCACATTCCGACGATCTCGGGCAGCTCGCTCGAGATCATCACTATGGCTTTGCCCTGGCGCGTGAGTTCGCGCATGAGGCTGTAGATCTCG
>NZ_JXQQ01000103.1 GCF_000834655.1 Variovorax paradoxus | reverse complement strand
CCCGGGCGCGGTTTTCACAGTGTCGACCATCGGGTGCTGTCGCCGCAGACAGCGACGGTGGTGGGACCTGAAGGAGAGGGCAGTTTGCACACGGACGAATACGGTCGCATCCGGGTGCAATTTCATTGGGACCGGGAGGGCCGCAGCGACGAGAAGAGTTCGGCCTGGGTGCGCGTGATGAGCGGTTGGGCGGGGGGAGAGACCGGGGCGATCTCCACGCCGCGGGTGGGCAGCGAGGTGGTGGTGCAGTGCCTGGACGGGAACCCGGACCATCCGATCGTGATGGGGGTGGTCTACAACGCGCAGCGCATGCCGCCGTGGAAGCTGCCCGAGCAAAAGGCGCTCACGGGGCTGCGAAGCCGGGAGCTGGCCGGGGCCGGGGGCAACGAGGCCGGAGGCAAGAGCAACCATCTGATCCTGGACGACACGGAGGGCAAGATCCAGGCGCAGCTCAAGAGCGACCACGACAGCTCGAGCCTGAGCCTGGGGCACATTGCGCGCATCGAGGACACGGGGGGTCGCAAGGATCTGCGCGGTCAGGGCTTCGAGTTGAGGACGGATGGGCATGGAGCGGTGCGGGCCAAGGACGGGTTGCTCATCAGCACGGAGGGGCGGCCCAACGCGCAGGCGCACCTGACGGACATGGGCGAGACGGTGCAGCGCCTGACGCAGGGGCGCGAGCTGCACGAGGGGCTGGGCGAGGCGGCGCAACAGGCCAGGGCGCACGAGGCGGGCGACCAGGACGAGGTGGCCCGCAGCCTGAAGGCGCAGAACGATGCGATCAAGGGAGCAGGGGGCAACAAGAGCGAGGGGGAGTTCCCCGAGTTCGCAGAGTCGCATCTGACGCTGGCGAGTCCGTCGGGGATAGA
>NZ_JXQQ01000102.1 GCF_000834655.1 Variovorax paradoxus | reverse complement strand
ATCCCAACCCGCGGTTTGGTTACGAGAGCTCACTGCGCTGGATGCGTCGCTTCGACGACGACAGCGATTGGCCAAGTGCCGAGCAAAGGGGCAAGCCTGCGCTTGGCGGGGGCGAACAGAGCAGGCCCGCTTCTGTTCCCGGTGGTCAGCCTTGTCCCCAAACAGGCTGGTGGCTCACACCGGCCAAGGCAAGCAGTCGCCGGTACTTCAAGGTTGGGGAGGTTATGCCTGCGGTTCAGGGGAGTGACTATGGCTCGACGTTCTGGCAGTGGGACGTCGACCAGTCTGCTCCAAAGCTCTGAGGGGCTGAACGGCACACCTCCACTGCGCTACGCAGTAAAAAGGAGGAGCCGCCGCAGGAGAAGAGGAAGCCCGGCGGGCGCTCACCACACGGAAAAAAGAGAGGCTTTTGATGAGCACTGCGCAACAGTATTTGAACGACGAAGAGATTGCTGAGTTCATCCGTGAAAGCAAGATCGCCCCGCAGTGGTTCTACGGCAATGAAGGGCGGGAACTTGCTATATGCCCCTACGTAACGCTGTATGTCTACCACCAGCCCGAAGACTACATGGTGGTGGCGGAAAAGTTCATAACCGTGTGGGAGCGCTTCGGCCGGCTCATCGATGAGCCTTTTAGGGCGTTATTCAAGTCACGCACGCAGGCATGGCTCAAGGCGGGGGACAGTCGATTCCCGCCCGACCTGCGAGCTGAAGCTGTGCATCATCAAAAGGAGTTCGAGACCTTTTACTTGATGGCGACCGACATGGAGTCGCCGGATGCTTCACCGTTGTGGTCCTACTCATCACGCGTGTGCCATGTGCCCCAAATGGGCTACAACACGCTCAAACTGACTTTCAGCTACGACTGGTACAACGATCGCAATCAGCCGCGGTGGAGCGAGTTTGTACTCGACTGCATCAAGTCGCTTCGACCGGAGCAGGCATACATGGGCTATGAAGTGGGCAACGGCGGCCTCAGCGTGATGGGCGCCTACGAGTCCGATGTGCTTGAACGCATTTGCGCTGACTATTTCTATGGACTTGACATTGATCACCCCTCGAACATGGGCTTTCACGCCAACGATGACGAAGATGGCTATGT
>NZ_JXQQ01000101.1 GCF_000834655.1 Variovorax paradoxus | reverse complement strand
GGGGGCGAGCGGCGTATCCATCGGGCGCTCTGCGTGCCCCCATCCCAGCCTTCCCCCGGGAGGGGAAGGAGCCATGCGGATTCGCTTCGTGCAGGCGTTGCTGTCGCTGGTGCTCCTGCTGTGCGGCCACACCGCCTTCGCCACCCAGCGCGCCTTGCTCGTCGGCGTCTCCGAACTCGTCAACCAGCCGCAGGCCCTGTGGCTGCAGGCGCCGCGCAACGACGTGATGCTCATGCGCGACGCGCTGCTGAAGCAAGGCTTCGCGCCCGGCGACATCACCGTGCTCGCCGACGGCGTGAGCGGCTCGGTGCTGCCCGAATCGCAGGCCATCCACGAGGCGCTCGGCCGGCTGCTCGCGCAGTCGAAGAGCGGCGACTTCGTGCTGCTTTATTTCTCGGGCCACGGCACGCGCCTGCGCGACAGCAACAAGCGCTACCAGGAGCCCGACGGCCTCTCGGAGAACTTCCTCGCGCGCGACGTGCGCGGCACGCTCGGCGCCGACAACGCCCTGACCGGCGACCTGCGCGACGCCGATTTCGATGCGTGGATCCAGGCCTTTCTCGCGCGCAACGTGTTCGTCGCTTCCGTCTTCGACACCTGCTCGGCGAACTCGATGACGCGCAGCACGACCGATGCGCCCGTCATCGCCGAAGGCCCGCCCGACGACCCCGTGCGCTGGCGCGGCCTGCGCACCGCGCAGCTGGTCGGCGCGCCCGGCCCCGCGGCGCGCGCGGCCATGACGCGCCCCACCGTGACCGACCCGGTGCCGCGGGCCCGCTACGTCGCGCTCTTCGCCTCGGAGAGCCACCAGATCACGCCCGAGCTGCGCCTGCCGCGCAAGAACCGCAATGCGCGGCCGCAGGGCCTTCTGACCTGGGCGGTGGTGGAGGCGCTTTCACGCAAGCCCGCCACCTGGCGCGACCTGTTCGATGGCGTGCTGGCCGTCTATCCGCCGGTGATCGACGAACTCGCGCAACGCTTTCCCACGCGCGAGCTGCCTTCGCCGGTGGCCGAAGGCAACCTGGACGCACCGATCTTCGCCAACCGCGCGCAGGCCGTGTCCACGCGCCCGGTCTGGCGCGCACAGCGCTCGGGCGACACGCTCACGCTGCAGGCCGGCCAGCTCGACGGCCTGGTGGCGCAGCAGCCGCTGCGCGTGCTGGCCACGATGGACGACGGCACGGTGCGCAGCGCCGAGGGGACGCTCCTGCAGGCCTTCACCGACAAGGCCCGCATGGCGGTGCCGCCCGCGCTGCGCGAGCTGCCCGGGGCCGCGCTCTGGAACATCACGCCCCTGGGCGAACCGGCCACGTTCGCGCTGCGCGTGCGCGCGGAGCAGGGCCTGCCGCCCGGCCTGAGCCTGGAGTACCCGGCGTCGGTCATCGCGGTGAACGATGCGGACGGCGCCGACGTGCGCTGGTCGGGCGGCAAGCTGGACGTGTTCTCGCCCGTGCTCGGCGCGGGTGCCAAGCCGGCGCCGGCCGATGCGACCGCGGCGCGCCGCCGCATCGAAATGCTGGCGCGCCTCAAGTGGCTCAACCAGCTCTACGCCATCGCCAAGGACGCGCAGTTCGACGGCTTCGACGCGGTGTTCGAAGTCTGGAACGGCGACCGCCTCGTGCGCAGCGGCTCCGCGCAGCAGGTCGACGCGAAGCTCCTGCCGCTGCGCAGCGGCGAGCGCGCCGTGCTCAACGTGCGCAACACCAGCGCGCGCTCGGTCGACCTCGTCATCGTCGGCATCGACCCGCAGGGCGGTGCGCGCCAGGTCTACCCCGAGGACCCGGGCGAGACCAACCGCTTCAAGCGCGGCACGCGCGAGGCGCCTGCGGTCAAGCGTTTCGAGCTGCCGTGGTTCAACGCCGAAGGCGGCCGGCTGCTGGTGCTGGCCACGCCCGCGGCGCCCTACAGCGCGCCGCGCCTGTTCGGCACGGGCGCGGGCGATGCAGTGGCCGAAGTGCGGGTGCGCGGCGCGGTGCAACCCGAGAGCGAGCGGCAAACCTTCGCCGCGATGGTTCATTGGGCGGGCGAAGCCTCGGCCGCCAGGTAACGACGACACACCACCCACCCGTCACCGAATTTTTCTCAGGAGATCGACATGAGCTGGAGCTACGATGGAAAACTGGATCCCGACGAGGCCCTGCGCCTGCTCGACTACCTGTCGGGCGAATCGGGCAACGACTTCTCGATGATGATCGAGAGCAAGGGCACGCCCATCGAGGGCGAGTCGGTGCGCACGTACGAAGACGGCAAGCAGCGCATGGACATCGGCGGCTACTCGTACAAGTCCGACGTGGTCATCCCGCCCGGCTCCAGCAAGGGCAAGCTGCGCAACTACTCCTTCATCGTGATCCGCGACTGCGATGCGGCCACGGCTTCCATCGCGAGCCTGTTGAAGAACCAGGACGCGGACCTCAAGGTGACGGTCTCGGTCTTCAAGGCCGGCGGCGACAGCTCCAAGGACCTGCAGTCGCACCTGGAGTTCGTGCTCGAAGGTGCGCGCGTGAACTGCCACGCCATCGTCACCGGCGGCACGCCCAAGCGGCCCTGCGACCTCATCTTCTTCGACTACACGAAGCTGGAGATCCGCTCGGCGCCGCAGCAAAAGACCGGCGCGCGCGGGGCCGTGCGCACCTGCACCTTCACGGGCAACTGACATGACCACCTCCGCCGAACTCCTGAAGTCCGCCGACCCGGTGGCCGCGCTCAAGGCATTGAGCGACGAGGTGCGCGCCAAGCCTTCGCACAGCAAGCACCGCGTCTTCATGGCGCAACTGCTCTGCGTGCTGGGGCAGTGGGAGCGCGCGCTCAACCAGCTCACCGTCGCGGCCGAGCTCGATGCGCTGGCCGTGCCCATGAAGCAGGTGTACGGCGAGGCCGTGCGCTGCGAGGGCCTGCGCGCCGAGGTGTTCGCCGGCACGCGCACGCCCATGATCTTCGGCCAGCCCGACGAATGGCTGGCGCTGCTCATCGAGTCGCTGCTGCGCCAGGGGCGCGGCGAGAACGAACTGGCCGAGGACCTGCGCCAGCGCGCCTTCGACGGCGCCCCCGCCATCGCTGGCACCATCGACGGCGCGCCGTTCGAGTGGCTGGCCGATGCCGACATGCGCCTGGGCCCGGTGCTCGAAGCCTTCGTCAACGGCAAGTACTACTGGATTCCGTATGCGCGCCTTGCGCACATCAAGATCGAGCCGCCCGAGGACCTGCGCGACTGCGTCTGGATGCCCGCGCACCTTCAGTTCGAGAACGGCGGAGAAACCCTCGCGCTCATTCCCACGCGCTACGAAGGCACCGAGAAAGGCCAGGACGGCGATCTGCTTCTGGCACGCAAGACCGAATGGCGCGAGCTGCGCCCCGAGGTGTGGGCCGGCACCGGCCAGCGCGTGCTCGGCAGCGATGCCGGCGAGTACGCGCTCATGGATGTGCGCGAGATCCTCTTCAACCCGGTGGCTGCCGCCGAAGACGCAACGCCAGAGGAAGGCACCGAGAGCGGAGGCGGCTGACGTGGCCGAGCTCACCGCCCAGGAGCGCCTGCAGCCTTCGCTGCTCGACCGCCTGGTCGACAACGCCCCCACCGAAAAACGCGAGAGCGACGAGAAGCGCACGCTCACCAAGCAGGCGCTGCGCGCGGCCGTGCTGCGCGACCTGAGCTGGCTCTTCAACGCGACGGGTTTCGGCCTTGCGATGGACGACAAGCAGTACCCCAATGCAGCGCGCTCGGTCATCAACTACGGATTGCCTATGCTGTCTGGCCAGTTCACCTCGTCGGTGCAGCGTGTCAGCATGGAACAGGCTTTGAAGAACGCAATCCTGCAGTTCGAGCCGCGCATTTTGTCCCGCACTCTCGAAGTGGAACTCGTCATGGAAGGCTCGGCACTGGACTCGCACAACAGCATCGGGCTGCAGATCCGCGGCATGCTGTGGGCGCAACCCGTGCCGCTGGAGTTCCTGATGCGAAGCCGAGTCGATTTGGAAGAAGGCCGCATAGAGATCGTGGACATGGCGCAAAACCCAAGGTAAGTCCTGACATGGACCCTCGGCTGCTGAACCTGTACGAGCAGGAACTGCGCTACTTCCGCGAGAGCTCTTCGGAGTTCGCGCGCGCCTTTCCGAAGATTGCGCATCGACTTGGCATCGAGGGCCAGGAGGTTGCCGACCCGTATGTCGAGCGGCTGATCGAGGCCACGGCGTTCCTCTCGGCGCGCGTCAACCTCAAGCTGGATGCCGAGTACCCGCGCTTCACGGGGCACCTGCTGGACATCGTCTATCCGAACTTCCTGGCGCCGACGCCCGCGATGGCGGTGGTGTCCTTCGCGCCCGACCTCGACGACGCCAACCTGGCCACCGGGCCGAAGCTGCCGCGCGGCGCGGGCCTGCGGGCGCGCCAGGCCGTGGGGCAGAACACGCACTGCGAATTCCGGACCTCGAGCGCGCTGCGCATCTGGCCGATGGAGGTGCAGCGCGCGCAGTACTTCACCTATGCGCCCGACCTGCCGCTGGCCACGCACCCGCAGTCGCGCGCCATTCGCGGCGGCCTGCGCATCGCGCTGCGCGCGACGGCCGGGCTCAAGTTCAACCAGATCGCACTCGACGACCTGGTGCTGCACCTGGGCGGCGCCGAAGACGTGGCGTGGCAACTGCAGGAGTGCGCGCTGGGCCAGCCGATCGGCGTGATGGTGCGGCCGCTGTCGCCGACCGGCGCATTGCAGGGCGCGGCGCAGAGCCTGCCCGCGAGCGCGATCCAGCCCGTCGGTTTCGAGGACGACGAAGCGCTGCTGCCGGTCACCGCCACGGGCTTCTCGGGCTTTCGCCTGCTGCAGGAGTATTTCGCGTTTCCGCAGCGCTTCCAGTTCCTGCGCATAGCGGGGCTGCAGGCGCTGCTCGCGACGATGCCTGTCACCGAGATCGAGCTCGTGCTGCTGTTCTCGCGCGGCGATGCGGCACTCGAAAAGCTGGTGAGCGCCGAGAACGTGCAGCTGCACTGCGTGCCGATCGTCAACCTGTTCAACAAGCGGCTCGATCGCGTGCCGCTCACCGAAGGCGTGAGCCAGTTTCACCTGGTGCCCGACCGCACGCGGCCGCAGGACTTCGAGGTGCACACCGTCACCGAGGTGATCGGACACGGCGCGCCCGGTGCCGATGCGTCGGCGGCCGAGCAGGTGTTCCGGCCGTTCTACTCGGCCTTCCACGGCACGCGCCACAGCCACCCCGCGTACTTCACGACCACGCGCGAGCCGCGCATGCTGTCGGTGAGGCAGCGCACCGAGGGGCACCGCAGCAGCCACATCGGCTCCGAGGTCTACATGCAGATCGTCGATCCGCAGCAGGCGCCGTATGCGGCGACGCTCCGGCAGCTGGCGGTGACTGCGCTGTGCACGAACCGCGACCTGCCGCTCCTGATGCCGCTGGGCCGCGACAACGATTTCGATTGCGTCGATTCCTTCCCCGTGCAGCGCGTGCGCATGGTGCGCGGGCCTTCGCGGCCGGTGTCGCCGGTGGTGAGCCAGGGGCTGGGCTGGCGGGTGGTCGATCACCTGGCGCTCAACTACCTCTCGATTTCCGACAGCACGCCGGAGCAGGGCGCCGCCGCGCTGCGCGAGACGCTGATGCTCTACGCCACGCATGCCGACGAGATGCGCCAGGGCCAGGTGCGCGGCCTCCTGTCGGTCAAGAGCAAGCCGGTGGCGCGCCGCCTGCCGCTCAAGGGCCCGATCGCTTTCGGGCGCGGGCTCGAGGTGACGCTGGAGGTCGACAAGGATGCGTTCCACGGCCACAGCGTGTTCCTGTTCGGTGCCGTGATGTCGCGCTTTCTCGCGCGCCACGTGGAGGTCAACCACTTCGTCGAGACCGTGCTCCGCGTGGCGGGCAAGGGCGAGACCATGCGATGGAGGCCGCTGTGCGGGACCCGGCAGATTCTGTAGGCACGCGCGTCGATGCCGCGCTGCGCGGATGGTCGGCGGAGCCGTGGTCGTTCGATTACTTCGCGGTGATGCGCCGGCTGGAGTCCGTCGCCGCCACCACGCCGCGCTGGGGCCGCGCATTGCTGCCGAGCGCCGAGCCAGTGCGCGTGGGGCAGGAGCCTTCGCTTTCGTTCGCGCCCGCGAGCTTCAGCCGCTTTGAGCCTGCGACCGCGTATTCGCCGCCGCGCCTGCGCCAGCATTTCTTCAGCTATGTCGGCCCCAACGGCCCGCTGCCGGTTCACCTGAGCGACTTCATCCGCGAGCGCAGCCTGAACCACGGCGATCCGACGTGGCTGGCGTTCCTCGACAGCTTTCTTCATCGCTTCTCGCTGCACTTCTATCGCGCGTGGGCGCAGTCCCGGCCTGCGGTGGCGCTCGACCGTCCGGGCGAAGACCGCTTTCGGCTGCAGGTGGGCGCGCTCATCGGCACGGGCACGCCGGGCCGCATCGGGCGCGACGAGGTGCACGACGATGCGCGCCTGCATTTCTCGGGCTGGCTCGCGCGGCGCGTGCACAACGCCGAGAGCGTGGAGTCGGTGCTGTGCAGCTACTTCGGCGTGCCGGTGACGCTGGAGCGCTGGGTCGGCCACTGGATGAGCGTGCCCACCGACGAGGTCACGCGGCTCGGGCGCGGCGAGAGCTCGCGCTCGATGGGCATGGGCGCGATGCTCGGCACCCGCGCGTGGGACCGGCAGCATCGCGTGCGCCTGCACATGGGCCCGCTCACGCTCGAGCAGTACCGCATGTTCCTGCCCATCGGCACCGCGCGGCCGGTGCTGCAGCGCTGGATGCAGCAACTGCTGGGCGACGAACTCGAATGGGATGCCGAGCTGATGCTCGAGAAAGCCGAAGTGCCCGTCACGCGGCTCGGACAGCAAGCGGGCAACGGGCCTCGCCTGGGTTGGGTCTCGTGGCTCGGCGAGCGAAAGCGCACCAAGGACGCGGCCGACGTGCGCATCGGCAACAGCTCGATGACCGCCAGGGCCACTGCAGGAGCTGCTGCATGACGAAGACTCTCGCAAGCGCAGACACGGCGGCGCACGCGGCCGCGCTGGTGCAAGCGGCGGACCTGATGAAGGCGGGGAATCTCGACGCGGCCGGCGAACTGCTCGCCCGCATTCTGGAAGCCGCGCCCGGCGACCCCGATGCACTGCACTACCAGGGCTTGCTGCGCCATGCACAGGGGCGCGACGCCGAGAGCATCGCGTTGATCGGGCGGTCGCTGACGCTGCAACCCGCGCAAAGCGGCGCCTGGAACAACCTGGGCAACCTGCTGGTCGAGGCCGGCCGCGTCGACGATGCGATGCGTGCCTATGAAAACAGCGTGTCCTTTGCCAAGGACGACGAAGGCGCCGACGCGCTCAGCAACATCGCGGCGCTCGAACGCGGCAAGGGCCACTGGCAGGCGGCCGAGCGCGTCAGCCGCCGTGCGATCGAACTGCGGCCGACGTCCAGCGAGGCCTGGTACAACCTGTCGATCGCGCTGATGGAGCAGGGCCGCATCGAGGAGAGCGTGATCGCCAACAGCCGTGCGGTGCTGTTGCAGCCACGCAATCTGAGCGCGCGCTCGAAGGTGATTCGCGCGCTGGAGCTGCTCCGCGAGAACGAGCAGGCCATCGGCATGTACCGGGAGTGGCTGGCCGAAGATCCAGGCAATCCCGTGGTTGCGCATCTGCTGGCCGCCTGCGAGGGGCGTGCGCCCGCGCGCGCCAGCGACGGCTATGTGGAGACGTTGTTCGACAGCTACGCCGGAAGCTTCGACGCGAGCCTGGAGAAGCTGCACTACCGCGCACCTGAACTCGTGGCGCGTGCGGTGCAGGAAATGTATGGCGCGCCCGCCGCGAATCTGGCTGTGGTCGATGCCGGCTGCGGCACCGGGCTCTGCGCGCCGCTGCTGCGGCCCTGGGCAGCGCACATGGCCGGCTGCGACCTGTCGGTCGGCATGCTGCAGCGCGCGGAGCAGCGCGGCGGCTACGACGTGCTGCACAAGGCCGAGCTCACCCATTACCTGGACACCCAGCCCGGCCGCTTCGACCTCGTGGCGTCGGCCGACACGCTGTGCTATTTCGGCGACCTGCGCGAAGTGCTGGCGGCAGCCGCGCGCGCGCTGCGCCCGCAAGGCGGCGTGGTGTTCACGGTCGAGGCCATGGACGGGGGCCCGGACGACTTCAAGCTCGAAGGCAGCGGCCGCTACCGCCATGCGGCAGCGCATGTCGAGGCCCGCCTGGCGGCCGCCGGCTTCGGCGCGGTGCGCATCGAGCCGATCGTTCCGCGCCGCGAGGCGGGGCGGAACGTGCAGGGCTGGCTCGCCAGCGCAAGGCTTTCGGCGCGGTGACGCACGGCACGGGTCGCCGAACTTCAAATTCCTCTTTATGAATCGTCTTCAACAGATACGGAGAACACCATGAGTGAAATCAGCCGCACCGCCCTTTTCGGCAAGCTCAACTCGCTGGCCTACAAGGCCATCGAGGGCGCCACGGTGTTCTGCAAGATGCGGGGCAATCCGTACGTGGAGCTGGAGCACTGGTTCGCACAGCTGCTGCAGGCGCAGGACTCCGACCTGCACCGCGTGATCCAGCACTATGGCCTGGATGTCTCGGTGATCGCCAAGGACATGACCACCGCGCTCGACCGCCTGCCGCGCGGCGCCACCGCGATCAGCGATTTCTCGCCGCACATCGAGAACGCCATCGAACGCGCATGGACCTACGCGACGCTGCAGTTCGGCGAGGCGCAGGTGCGCACCGGCTACATCCTGGTGGGCATGCTCAAGACGCAGAGCCTGCGCAACCCGCTGTTCAACCTCTCCAGGCAGTTCGAGAAGATCAAGGTCGAGGACCTGGCCGACAACTTTCCGAAGATCTGCGACGCCTCGCCCGAATCGCAGATGCGCGCGCAGGACGGCACCGGCATGGGCAGCGGCGCACCCGGCGAAGACTCGGGCGCGATGGCGCCGGCCGCGATGGGCAAGGGCGATGCGCTCAAGAAGTTCGCGGTCGACCTCACCGAGAAAGCCAAGAAGGGCGAGATGGACCCGGTGACCGGGCGCGACGAGGAGATCCGCCAGATCGTGGACATCCTCATGCGCCGCCGCCAGAACAATCCGTTGCTCACCGGCGAGGCCGGCGTCGGCAAGACCGCGGTGGTCGAAGGCTTCGCGCAGCGCCTGGCGCGCGGCGACGTGCCGCCGCAACTCAAGGACGTGAAGCTGCTCACGCTGGACATCGGCCTCCTGCAGGCCGGCGCGAGCATGAAGGGCGAGTTCGAGCAGCGCCTGCGACAGGTGATCGACGAGGTGCAGAGCTCGCCGACGCCGATCATTTTGTTCATCGACGAGATCCACACGCTGGTGGGCGCGGGCGGCGCGGCCGGCACCGGCGACGCGGCCAACCTGCTCAAGCCCGCGCTCGCGCGCGGCAACCTGCGCACCATCGGCGCCACCACCTGGGCCGAGTACAAGAAGTACATCGAGAAGGATCCGGCGCTCACCCGCCGCTTCCAGGTCGTGCAGGTGCCCGAGCCCGACGAGGTGAAGGCGATATTGATGCTGCGCGGCGTGGCGAGCGTGCTGGAAAAGCACCACCGCGTGCAGCTGCTTGACGAGGCCATCGAGGCGGCCGTGAAGCTCTCGCACCGCTACATTCCTGCGCGCCAGTTGCCCGACAAGGCGGTGAGCCTGCTCGATACCGCCTGCGCCCGCGTGGCCGTGTCGCAGCACGCGACACCGCCCGAGGTGGAAGACTGCATGCGCCGCATCGAGGGCCTCACGGTCGAGCAGGAGATCATCGGCCGCGAGGCCACCATCGGCATCGACGTGACCAAGCGCTCGGCGCAGGTGGAGGCGCTGCTGGTCGAATCGAAGCAGCAACTCGAAACACTGAACGCGCGCTGGCAGGAAGAGAAGGGGCTGGTCGACCGGCTGCTGGAGCTGCGCAGCAAATTGCGCGCGGGCAACAAGCCGGTGGATGCGCCTGCGGATGCCGCGCCTGCGGATCCGGCCGCCGGTGCTGCCGCCGCTCCCGCGCACGACCGCGCCGCGCTGCTGGCTGAACTGCATGAACTGCAAGCGAAGATCCACGCGGTGCAGGGCGAGTCGCCGCTCATTCTTCCGTCGGTCGACGAACAGGCCGTGGCGTCGGTGGTCGCGGACTGGACCGGCATTCCGGTCGGCCGCATGGTCAAGAACGAAGTGGAGGCGGTGCTCAAGCTCGCCGACACGCTCAACCAGCGCGTCATCGGCCAGAAGCACGGCCTGGAGATGATCGCGCGCCGCATCCAGACTTCGCGTGCGCGGCTGGACAACCCGCAGAAGCCCATCGGCGTGTTCATGCTGTGCGGCACTTCCGGTGTCGGCAAGACCGAGACAGCGCTCGCATTGGCCGAGGCGCTCTACGGCGGCGAGCAGAACATCATCACCATCAACATGAGCGAGTTCCAGGAGGCGCACACCGTCTCCACGCTCAAGGGTGCGCCTCCGGGCTACGTGGGCTACGGCGAAGGCGGCATCCTGACCGAAGCGGTGCGCCGCCGTCCCTACAGCGTGGTGCTGCTGGACGAAGTGGAGAAGGCCCACCCCGACGTGCACGAGATCTTCTTCCAGGTCTTCGACAAGGGCTGGATGGAAGACGGCGAGGGCCGCATGATCGACTTCAAGAACACGATCATCCTGCTCACCACCAACGCCGGCAGCGAGCTGGTGATGAGCATGTGCCGCGACCCCGAGCTCCTGCCCGATTCGAACGCGCTGGCCGATGCACTGAAGGCGCCGCTCATGAAGGTGTTCCCGCCCGCGCTGCTGGGCCGCATCGTCACCATTCCCTACTACCCGCTGTCGCCGGACATGATGAAGAAGATCGTGCGGCTGCAGCTGGGCCGCATCAAGAAGCGCGTGGAGACCAACCACGGCGTGCCCTTCGAATACAGCGACGCGGTGGTCGACCAGGTCGTAGCGCGCTGCCAGGACCCGGAGTCGGGCGGCCGCGTGATCGACGCGATCCTGACCAACACGGTGCTGCCCACCATTTCCGTCGAGTACCTGCAACGCCTGGCGTCGGGCGGCGAGATCCGCCGCGTCGCGCTGGACGTCAAGGACGCCGACTTCACCTACGCGTTCGATTGACATGAAGCACACCCCCAGGCTTCGCGCGCTTCGTGTCGCAACGCCCACCCCCTTGCAGGGGGCAACACCAGCGGCCCGGCAAAGCCGGTTCCGCGGCGTTCCGCGAACTGGCCGCGACGACTGACACCGCACTTACGCAAGAGACCAAGACATGGCCGACCACGAGTTCCGCATCGAGACCGATTCACCCGCCAAGGACGACCTGATGTTCTGGCGCATCGTGGGTCATGAGGCCCTTGCGCGCCCGTCGGCCTACGAGCTCACGGTGCTCTCGAAGAACAAGGCGCTCGATGCCAAGGACATTTTGGGCCGCGCGTTCGACGTGGTCATCGAGTTCCAGGACAAGGGCGGCGCCAAGCACGAGCGGCACTGCCAGGGCCACGCGGTGCGCTTCGTGCGCGCGGGGCATGTGGGCCGGCATTTCGAATACCGCATCACGCTGCGCTCGTGGTTCTGGCTGCTCACCAAGCGCACCAACTCGCGCATCCTGCAGGACAAGAAGGTGCTGGAGGTGCTCGACGCGGTGTTCGAGGACAGCCCGATCAAGCGCTTCAAGAAGACCAAGGCCGGCAACGTGATCGGCACCCACAACCCGCGACGCTACTGCGTGCAGCACCAGGAGAACGACTACCAGTTCCTCTCGCGCCTCCTGGAGGACGAGGGCATCTACTACTGGTTCGATTCGCACGATGCGCCCGGCACCATGCACCTGTCGGACGCGAGCGATCTCGCGCACGAGAAGCTGCCGGTGGAAGGCACCCTGAGCTACATGCCCAGCGATGCGAGCGAGGCGCGGCACAACGAGATTTCGCGCTGGGTGAGTTCGCGCCAGTTCGACACCGGCAAGCAGGCCTCGCGCGACAGCGACTTCAAGGCGATCAAGAAGAAGCTGGGCGCCACCATCGACGTGAAGGACGACCATGAGCTGGCCGACTTCGAGGAGTTCGAATTCCCGGGCGGCTATTTCACCGGCGATGAAAGCGAGAACCGCACCAAGCTGCGCGGCGACGAACTCAACGCGCGCCGCGACCGTCATTGGGCGCTGACCACCTGGCCCGACGTGACTGCCGGCCGCAGCTTCAAGTTCGAGGGCGACCCCGACGGTACGCGCAACGGCGACTACGTGATCGCGGCTTGCACCTTCATGGCGAGCCATCCGGGCTATGAAAGCGTCGGCGCCGGCACGGCCGCGGCGCAGGATGTGCACGCGGCGCTGGCCGACGTGCTGCGCGATGACGCGGTGAACGCCGACACGCTGCAGGTTCTGGAAGACCTGATCGCCAGCACGCCGATGCTCAACACATCGCAGCCGGGCACCAGCGCATTCCTGATCACCGCGATTCCGCTGGAGCGTGCCTACCGGCCGCCGCGCCTCACGCCGCGCGTGACCATGCCAGGCCCGCAGACCGCGATCGTGGTCGGCCCGGCCGGCGACGAACTGCACGTGGACGACCACGGCCGCGTGAAGGTGCACTTCCACTGGGACCGCTACGACGAGAGCAACGAGAAGTCCACCTGCTGGGTGCGCGTGTCGCAGCCCTGGGGCGGCAAGGGCTGGGGCGGGTATTTCATTCCGCGCATCGGCCAGGAGGTGATCGTCGACTTCCTGAACGGCGACCCGGACCGCCCTGTGATCGTGGGCCGCGTCTACAACGACGACCAGCCCATTCCGTACAAGTCGCCCACGCAGAGCGGCTTCAAGACGCGCTCCACGCCCGGCGGCGGTCCCGCGAACTACAACGAGATCATGTTCGAGGACAAGAAGGGCGAGGAGAACATCAACATCCACGCCGAGCTGGACATGAGCCGCAGCGTGGAGCGCGACGACTCGACCACGGTGGATCGCGACCAGTCGGTGACTGTCAAGCGCGACCAGACCCAGCACGTGGACCGCGACCGCAAGAGCACGGTGACGCGCAACGAGACCACCATGGTGGTGGTGGACCAGAAGAACACGGTCAAGGGCAACCAGAACAACCAGGTGGTGGGCAACCGCGAGACCTTCGTCGATGCCAACGACACGCTGACCGTGGGCGGCACCCATACCACCGACGTGACGGGCGCGCGGACCGACACCTCGCGTGCCGGTGAAACCCGCAGTGTGATCGGCAACCAGACCGTCACCGTCAGCGGCAACCTCACCTACAAGGCCGCGAAGATGAGCTTCGAGGCCGGTCACATCGACTGGCTGGTGACGGGCGCCAGCTCCAAATACATCACGGTGCCCACCGGCCCGCTGCACCTGATGGCCAACAAGATCAAGCTGATGAGCAATACCGGCATCGAGATGATGGCGGTAGGCAGCATCGACGCGACCTCGGTCGGCTCGAACACCACCATCCTCGGACCCAACACCAGCGGCTACATCGGCACCAACAGCGAAGCCAACCTGGGCATGGCGCGCTCGACCTTCATGGGCATGAGCATCGACAACGCCGTGGCCATTGCCATCTCCAATTTCGGCGGCGTGGCGATCGACACGGCGCTTGGCGTCAAGCTGTCGTCCGGCCTCGCGCCGGAGATCCAGGCGTTTCCGATCGACGTGGAGCAGGCGGCGCTGCATACCTTCACGCCCGGCGCGGGTGCCGGCGGCGCGGGGGGAGCCGCCATCGCCGGCGCGCTCGGTGCGGTCGCGGGCCTGGCCAGCGCGGACGCGGACATCGATGCCACGCTCAAGCAATACGCCGACGCCGCCGATGCGCTGGACAACGCCGCCAACGAAGCCGATGCGGCGCACTTGCCCGGACTGGCCGGCCGGTTGCGCGCGCTCGGAGGGGTCACGCGCAACCGGCGCATGGAAGGCGTGATCGCCAGCCAGATTCCGGTACTTGGCGTCGTCGGCATCATCGCCGGCGAGGCCATCGTCGGTGGGCTCGGAGCCCTGGGCGTTGGAACCGGCGGAGAACGGCTGGCCGCCGACGAGTCGGTCAATGCGGACGGCAGTGCGGCGCCGCCGGCACCGCCGCCCCCGCCGCCACCGCCTCCAGGCGTGGGGCGTCCCGCGGAACCGACACAGGAGTGGACGCCCACGCCGCCACCGCCACCTCCGCCGCCACCGCCGCCGCCACCGCCGCCGCCACCGCCACCGCCACCGCCACCGCCACCGCCG
>NZ_JXQQ01000100.1 GCF_000834655.1 Variovorax paradoxus | reverse complement strand
TCGGGCCTGAGCACCGCGACGAGCGGCATCTCCAGCCTGTCGACTGGCTTGAGCTCGACCAACAGCAGCGTCAGCAGCTTGTCGACTTCGACATCGTCGGGCTTGAGCACGGCGACCAGCAGCATCGATAGCTTGTCGACGTCGACGTCCAGCGGCCTGAGCACCGCGACGAGCGGCATCTCGAGTCTTTCGACGGGCCTGAGCTCAACGAACAG
>NZ_JXQQ01000010.1 GCF_000834655.1 Variovorax paradoxus | reverse complement strand
GTCTTCTGCTTGGGGTGCGCAGCGATATCATGAAGGCAGGCAATGGCAATCCCATCAGGTCGTGTGCTGAACCGATCTCTCGTGCCGTGGCGGGGTTAAAAAGTTGCCGTTCTCCTTTCACACTGGCCGGGGCCCGAGCGGGACCGGAGCCCGTGGATCGCCGGCTCGCATGCACGCCGTTCACGAGGAATGGTGGTGATTGCCGGCGCGCCCAATGGCGGCCTCGGGTAAGAGGTGGCCGCGAGCAGCGACCATCGATCGGGTGGGTAGGTCCATCAAATAGCGCGATTGACCGCCAGCCGGCCTTTCGGGGAATTCACAACACAGGATCGAGGAGCAGCATCCAGTGGCAGCGTCCACAAAACTTGCGGGCGTCAAAGGAACCGTTTCGGTCGAATTGGTCCATGAGGCGCTGCATGCGGCATTGCTGAGGAACATGGACATCAGCCGCGTGCTCGAGACGGCGAATCTGGACCCCGGGTTGTTGCAGTCCGGTCGCGCAAGAATCCCGGCGGCGGCGTACTCGCGGATGTGGGTTGCGCTGGCCGACCTCATGGACGATGAATTCTTCGGCCTCGACAGCCATGGGCTCAGGCGCGGCAGCTACGCGCTCATGACGCGCGCCGCCGTCAGCGCACACAAGCTTGAGCACGCACTGCGCCGTATCCTGCGGTTCCTGCGGACAACGCTGGACGACTTTCGCGGTGAACTGATCCGCGAGGACGGCGAAGCGCGCATCGTGTTGCACGACGGCGGTGTGATGCGTCGCCTATTCGGGTACGGCACCTGGTTCATTTTGGTCCACGGCCTGGCATGCTGGCTCGTCCACCGCCGGATTCCGTTGCGCGGGATGCACTTCCGGTGTCCAGCGCCCGCTGACGACAGCCACTACCGCACGAGGTTCTGCCAGAACGTCGTCTTTTCGGCGGAATCGACGCACATTGCGTTCGACAGTGCCTTCCTGGATCTGGAGATTGTCGAAACCGCCGACACGGTCGATGGCTTCTTGCGCCAGGCGCCCGGCAATCTGCTGGTGCAGTACCGCAATGAATCGAGCACCCACGCCCTCGTGCGCCGGCGCCTGCGCAACCAGCTGCCGGATCAGTGGCCCGATCTGCACCGCCTCGCACAGGACCTGCACATGTCGGACACCACGCTCCAGAGGCAGCTGCAGCAGGAGGGCCTGAACTATCAGCGGTTGAAGGACGACCTGCGTCGCGACATTGCGATAGACCTGCTCTCGACGACGCCGATGACCGTGTCCGAGGTGGCCGCGCGCACAGGCTTCCAGGAAGCGAGCGCATTTCACCGCGCCTTCAAGAAATGGACGGGCGTGAGCCCGGGTGCTTACCGGATGGCGGTCCCGGCCAAGTCCTGACAGTCGTCCCGATGGGTGGCGGGTCGCCCCACTTCACCTGGTGTCTTTGGGCATCGACGCGCAAACCCAGCCTCCCTAGAGTGGACGGCTGAAATTGCAGCCGTCTTCCCGCAACCCAGGACTCTGAACAATGAACCGAACGACATCGTGGCCGCTGGACCTGAAATCGCTGCGAGAGGCGGTGGATTGGGCCATCGTGACCCGACGCAGCGTGCGCGCGTTTCTCCCGACGCCGGTACCGGTCCACGACATCGAATCGATCCTCGAAACTGCCAGCCACTGCGCGTCGGGCATGAACATGCAGCCCTGGCGCGTGCACGTCGTGACTGGTGCAGCGAAGGACCGGTTGTGCGCACGGCTTGCAGCAGTCGAGGGCGATCCCGGACTCGCCGCGGAATTGACCGAGCCCTATGACTACTACCCGCGCAAATGGGTCACACCGTACCTGGAGAGACGCCGCAAGGTGGGATGGGATCTTTATGGGCTGCTCGGGATCGGAAAGGGCGACAAGTCCCGCATGCACCTTCAACACGGCCGCAACTATCGATTCTTCGATGCGCCGGTCGGCTTGTTCTTCACCATCGAGCGCCACTTGGCGCAGGGAAGTTTCCTCGACTACGGGATGTTTCTGCAGAGCGTGATGGTGGCGGCCCGCGCGCGCAATCTTCACACCTGTCCGCAGGCGGCTTTTCTCAAGTTTCATCGCGAGATCGCAAGCTGTCTGCAGATTCCCGATGCGCAGATGCTCGTGTGCGGGATGAGCCTTGGCCATGCCGATGAAACGGCCATCGAGAACACGCTGGTCACGCAAAGGGAGCCGGTCGCTGCGTTCACCACTTTCCATCCGAATCCGAAGGAGACCTTGGCATGAGTGCAGCATCCTATGCAGTTGGCCTGGAGCGTTGCGCGGCCAACCACGTTCCTCTCACGCCGTTGGGGTTCCTGGATCGGGCGGCCCTTGTGCATCCACGACGCATCGCCGTGGTCCACGGCGACCTGACTCGCACGTGGTCACACACGCGGGAGCGCTGCTATCGGTTGGCTTCTGCATTGGTCGCCATGGGGATCGAGCCTGGCGACACGGTGTCCGTCCTTGCGCCAAACACACCCGCCATGCTGGAGGCTCACTTCGGCGTCCCTCTGGCCGGGGCGGTGCTCAATGCCATCAACCATCGGCTGGATGCCGAAGGCGTGGCATTCATCCTCCGGCACGGCGAGTGCAAGCTGCTGATGGTCGACCGGGAGTACGCGGGCGTTGCGGCGGCTGCGCTGGAATTGCTCGACCACCGACCTATCGTCGTTGATATCGAGGATCACTTGGCTCCGGCTGGCGCCTGCGTCGGCGTGCTGGACTACGAATCGCTTCTTGCCCGGGGCGATCCCGGTTTTTCCGGCGTCTGGCCAAGCGACGAGTGGCAGCCCATTGCCTTGAACTACACATCCGGGACAACCGGCGATCCCAAGGGCGTCGTGGCGAGCCACCGAGGCACTTACCTGATGAGCCAGCTCCAGGTCACCAACTGGTCCATGCCACGCGCGCCACGTTACCTATGGACGCTGCCGATGTTTCATGCCAATGGCTGGTGCTTCACATGGGCCATCACCGCGACCGCAGGCACCCACGTGTGCCTGCGCAAGGTTTCTGCCGATGCAGTCATGACGGCGATCGACGCGCACGGCATCGATCACCTGTGCGCTGCGCCGATCGTCATGGCCATGCTGGCAGACGCGGCCCGAGGCCGGACATTGCTCCGGCCGGTGCGTGTGTTGACCGCGGGGTCCCCTCCACCGCTGGCCGTTCTTGAAGCGGTCCGCTCGATGGGTTTCGATGTGGATCACGTGTTCGGTATCACGGAGGTGTCCGGAACGCCGGTGAGCTGCGAATGGCAGGACGGATGGAATGAGCTTCCGCCCGCAGAGCAGGGCAGGCTTCGGGTACGTCAGGGAGCGCGCGCTGCAATGTTCGAAGGGCTCATGGTGGGCGACGCCGACACGCTCGAGCCCGTTGCATCGGACGGCCGAACGGCCGGCGAACTGATGTTGCGGGGCAATACCGTGATGATGGGCTACTTCAAGAACGAAGCCGCAACGCGCAGGGCGCTGGCCGATGGGTGGTTTCGCACGGGCGACGTGGCGGTTCAGCACGTCAACGGCTATGTCCAGATAACCGACAGATCCAAGGACGTGATCATCTCCGGCGGGGAGAACATTTCCTCCGTCGAAGTAGAGGAGGTGATCCATGGCCATCCGGCCGTGCTGCATGCGGCGGTGGTGGCTCAGCCCGACGCGAAGTGGGGCGAGGTACCCTGTGCGTTCATCGAGCTGAGGGCTGGCGCGGCGCAGCCGTCAGAGCAGGACATCATCGATTTCTGTCGTGCGCGACTGGCCCATTTCAAATGCCCCCAACGCATCGTCTTTCATGCGTTGCCCAAGACAGCCACGGGAAAGATCCAGAAGTTCAGGCTTCGCGAGGAGGCAGGGAGCGCGGCCGCCATCACCCGTCTGGCCGGCCATGGTTGAGGCCTCCGAAACCGATCGCCCGGATGTGGGCGCCGGATACCGCTTTTCTCGCACGCACACATTCGACGAGGAACAGGTCAGGGCGTTCTCGCTTGCCGCGGGAGACGACAATCCGCTTCACGTCGATGCCGACTACGCATCGGGCACCCGCTTTGGCAGCCTGATCGCCAGCGCCACGCACACCACGTCCCTCCTGATGGGATTGACCGCTACACACTTGTCTCCAATGGGCAGCGTGCTCGGAATGAACTTCTCTTTCGATCTTCTGCGTGCCGTGAAGGCCACCGAAAGCGTGCTGCTGGAGTGGGTTGTGACGTCCGTGGACTCGCGGCCCAAAGGCGGACTCAGGCTCAGCCTGGACGGCACCATGAGAGCGCTCGACGGGCGCACGCTCGTGCTTGCGCAAGGGCGGGTTTCGTTTGTGCCGCGAACGGGTTGACAGACGACGCGTATCGCGAAAGCCGAGCCAATCGCGCCATGCCAAGGCCCGGTCCATGCCCTGATCACGGTCGACGCGATGGGCGATGCTCGTCGTCCGCGCCGTCTTTGTCGTAGGACAGGAGAAGCGCCCTAGAAAAGTCTCTCTCTCACATGCGTGCGGGCGGGACCGCGCGAAGTTTCTGACAACGGCTTTGGAACCACCGCAGTTTTGCCGCGAAGGTTCTTCTTTTTTCACTGCCGCTACCCTCGTTCAGTGGAGATGAACTCGATGTCGGATCGCATGACCCACGCACTGATGCTCTTGCAGCAATGTGCCTATGCGCGTGTGCTTTGCGAATTTCATCGCCGACGGGCGCCGCGTGGCGGGAGCGAGGGGCTGGTACCAACGACGGCGGACGAACTGGTGGATTCCGTGCGCAGGCTCAAAGCATGTGACCAACGCTGGGAGGGTATGCGCCGCATGCTGGGCGCGGATGATCTCGCCAGGGTTCGCGTGGCGCGAGCGCTCTACCTGCAGTCGATGCGGCGCAGTGCCCCTGCGCGCCTGGGGCCGTGGAGCGACTGCTGCGGGGTGGATTGCATGCCGCCTTCGCACCTCCTGGAGTGGGTGTCCTATGACCTGGAATGCATGGAGCTGGCTGACTTGGAGGCATCCATGGGACCGGAGGAAGCCGCTCTTTACGCCTGCGCCATGGATCGGCCGACCTGAGCGCCCGTTCCTTCGACGCAGGGACATCGCCGCAACGTAAGACCCGGGCCGAGCGTGCGCCGTTGGCCGGCGCCTGGCTCGGGAGTGCCTGGGCGCGGGAGGCGAACAACGAGCCACGATCTCTCGGGCAAGAATCCGCGAGCGCGCTGACAAGCAAAAGGCCGTGGCATGCTCTGGCGCATGCGTACCCGCAAGCGTTTGAGAACATGGGCCCGGCGAATCAAGCGCGACGGCGTGACGCTGTGGTTTGCAGGCAAGCATGCGCGCACGCCGTGGTACGCCAGGGCGCTCGGACTTTTGGTTGTCGCGTACGCGCTCAGCCCGATCGATCTGATTCCGGACTTCATTCCGATCTTGGGCTATCTCGATGATGCCTTGCTTCTGCCCGGGTTGATCTGGCTGGCCATCCGGCTGCTCCCGGCCGACGTCCTGGCAGAGTGCCGCAACCAGGCGGAAGAGTGGATGACGTCCAAGCGGGCCGAGCCGACCAGCAAGTTCGGCGCGGTGCTCATCGTCCTGTTCTGGCTGGTGGCGTGTTGGGGCGCCTGGCAGTGGTGGTGCTCGGCGCAGAGCCGCTGAGCGACAGGTCCATGGCGTGCAGTGTGTGTCGAGAGCGCGCTTGGCTGCCGTGGTCGATTCAGAGTTTGAATGGGCGGGATTCGCCGCGGTCGGAGCGATGAGCCAGGATAGGACCGCATCCTGCCATGGTCCTTCTTGTTGTCGCACCAGGACTTGACGAGTTCCTGGTTGTGACGTCTGGAGCGATTCGTATGAAATTCCCGGCCTGGTGTCCGACAAACCAACCGTCTGCTGCCGCCGTACTTGAGTTGGTTCCTTCCACAACCGACTCCTACTACCGAGGGTGACAGCAATGAATCTCGTTCGAATTCCCCTGCATGCCTGCGTCGTTGCGGCTTGCGCGATGACGTCGTCCGGCGCTTACGCGTCCAGTCACCGCGAGGCGCCCTCGATCGCCGGCACCCCGAAGGTCGATGCCACCGACTTCTATATGTTCCGCAGCTACGAGACCGGGCGCCAGGACTATGTCACCCTCATCGCCAACTACCAACCCGACCAGAGCCCGTACGGCGGTCCGAACTACTTTTCGATGGACCCGAACGCGCTCTACGAGATCCATCTGGACACCGACGGCGACGCGGTCGAGAACATCACCTTCCAGTTCCGCTTCAAGAACACGCTGCGCGACATCCAGTTGCCGATCGCTGGCAAACAGGTGTCCATTCCGCTGGTGCAGGCCGGCGGCATCACGGGCCCGAACCAGGCCACCAGCAACCTGCGCGAGACTTTCACGCTCAATATCGTGCGCGGCGACCGCCGCACGGGGGTGAGCGAGGCCGTCACCGCGGCCGGCGGCGCCAAGGAGTTCGACAAACCCACCGACAACATTGGCGACAAGACCTTCGGCGGCCCCACGGGCTACGCTGCCTATGCGGCCCAGCACCTGTACAACGTCAACATCCCGGGCTGCGCCGCGCCGGGCCGCGTATTTGTCGGGCAGCGCAAGGACCCGTTCAGCGTGGCGCTGGGCCAGGTATTCGACCTGATCAACCTGAACCCGCTCGGCTCGCCGAACGGCAATCCCGATGCCCTTGCCGGCAAGAACGTCACCACCATGGCGCTTGAGGTGCCCATCGCCTGCGTCACCACCGCAGGCAAGCCCATCATCGGCGGCTGGACAACAGCGAGCGTGCGCCAGGGCCAGCTCGTCGCCAGCCCACCGAAGCGCGGCCACGGCACCACCACGCTCGCCGGTGGCGCCTGGGCCCAGGTCTCGCGGCTCGGCATGCCCCTGGTCAACGAGGTCGTCATCGGCCTGAAGGACAAGGACCGCTTCAACAGCTCCAGGCCCAAGGATGACGGGCAGTTCGCCGACTATGTGACCAATCCGACCCTTCCCGCGCTCGTACAGAAATTGTTCCCCTCGGCGCCAGCGCCGACGAACTTCCCGCGCACCGACCTTGTGGCAGCGTTCCTGACCGGCGTTGAAGGCGTCAACAAGCCCGCGAACGTGACCGCTTCGGAAATGCTCCGCCTGAACACCGGGATCGCCCCGACGCCCAAGGCCAGCCAGAGCAATCTGGGCGTTCTGGGCGGTGACACGGCTGGCTTCCCGAACGGCCGCCGCCCCGGCGACGACGTGGTCGATGCGGAACTGCGCGTGGCGATGGGCGTATTGTGCGTCGCCACCGGCGCCACCGACACGCTCAAGGTCGGCTGCAAGCCGTCCGACGCGCCTGCGGGCTCGGCGGCGATCACCGACGGCGCGTTGCAGAGCGCAGCGCAGTTCCCGGAGACCTTTCCCTATCTGAACACGCCGCTGCCCGGCGCTCAATAAAGAGAACGCCATGACGAAGAACACGTTCTATCGTATCGCCTGCCCGCTCTTGGTTGCTGTCACCCTCGCGGGCTGCGGTGGTGGTGGCGGCGGCGGGGGGGGCAGCTTTTACCCTTTTCCACCCGCCGGCGGCGGCCAGCCGCCGACGACACCCCCGCCACAAGCGGATGCGTACGACACCTTCATCGCCTACGTCAAAGCGCTGGTGGCCGGCGGGGGGCTCGACACGGCCGAGGCCGCGGACGTCGCGATGTTCGATCCGCCGCCGACCTCGGAAACCAAAGACCCCGTCTCCACCGAGTGACGGCGATGCTCCGGCGCCTGCCCACGCGGTACGCATTGCAGGCGTGGGCCGCCGCGCTCTGGATATCCGCGGCGACGACCTGCGTCGGCGCCGCGCCCCGCGTTCCCACCGACGACAACGAGGTCGTCGAATCGCTGCCCTTGGTCGCCGGATGGTCGCGCGAGGCGCGCACGCTGCGCCGCGAACTCCAGAAACGCCCCACGGACGCGACCGTGGCCATTGCTGCTGCGACCCGCTATCTTGAGCTGGCGAGGTCGCAAGGCGATGCGCGCTACGCAGGCAACGCCATGGGCGTCCTTGCCCACTGGACCACCGTCCCCCCCAACGAGACGCCGGGCGCCATACTGGTGATGCGTGCAACCATCGCGCAGTTTCTGCACGACTTCGATGGCGCGCAGGCGCTCCTCAAAGCGGCGCTGAACCGGCAACCGGCCAACGCCCAGGCGTGGATCACACTGGCCACCCTCCACCGCGTGCGCGGCCGCTACAGCGAATCGGACGCGGCGTGCCGCGCGCTCGGACGCTTCGGTCCGGCCCTCTACGGCCTGGCCTGCTTGGCGGAGAACGCGGGTCTGCGCGGCAACTACGACGAAGCGCGCGGCGCATTGACGAACTTGCTGGCCGATCCGCTACTTCAAGCGCGCGAACAGGCCGGCACGCGCCAATGGCTGCTCACCAGCCTGGCCGAGGTCGAGGAGCTCGCCGGCCGCCCTGTCGAGGCCGACGCGGCCTATCGCCGCGCCTTGCAGGCCGAGCGCGCTGGGTACGTGCTGCTCGCCTACAGCGACTACCTGCAGCGCGCCGGCCGGCCGGGGGAGATTACCGCGCTACTGAACACGCAAGCCCGCAGCGACGCGGTGCTGCTGCGCATGGCCATTGCCGCCCGCGGGCTCGAAGGCGGGCGCACCGAGGCGGCCGAGCTCAAGGCGCGCTTCAGCGCGGCGGCCGAGCGGCCCGGCACCACCGCGGTCCATGCGCGGGAAGAAGCAATGTTCGCGCTCGACGTGGAGGGCGACACCCGGCGCGCGCTCGACCTCGCCAGGCTCAACGTGAAGCTGCAGCGCGAACCCATCGACTTGCTCCTGTTCGCACGCGCTGCCGTCGCGGCAAAGGACGCGCTGGCGCGGGCCGAGGTCAAGGCACTGGTGCGGGAAATCGGCCTGCGGGATGCGCGCGTCGACGCGCTGCTTTGACGCCACGCGATGACCTCACGCACCTGCCGCTCCCTGCTGGCCTGGCTGTTTCTCTGGGTGCTCGCCTCGGCTGTGCTTCCCGCGCAGGCGCACAAGGCCAGCGACGCCTACTTGCAACTGTCACGCAAAGCCGACCGCATCGACCTGCGCTGGGACATCGCGCTGCGCGACCTCGACGCGGTGCTCGACCTGGACGCCAACGCCGACCAGAAACTGTCCTGGGGCGAGGTGCGCTACCGACTGGACGACATCAAGGCCTACGCGCTGGGGCACCTGCGCCTGCAGGAGGGGCAGTGCGTGCCCGCCGAAGTACAGCCGCCTGCCATCGAGAGCCGCATCGACGGCGCCTATCTCGTGCTGCAGATGCGCGCGCCCTGCAGCGCGGCCACCGCGCTGTCCATCGACTACCGGCTCTTCCAGGACGTGGACCCAACGCACCGCGGTCTGTTGCGCGCGCAAGCCGAGAGCGCCGCCACGCCGCTTCTGCGTTCGCTGGACCCGTCGGCCGGGCCCGTGTCCATCGCGTGGGTCGGTTCTGAAGACGCCGCACGGCCCGCCAGCTTCTTGGCCGACGGCATCCACCACATCCTGATCGGCTACGACCACATCCTGTTCCTCGTCTGCCTCCTGCTGCCCGCAGTGCTCAAGCGCCGCGACGGCTGTTGGACCCCTGTGCTCGCATGGAGGGACGCCGCCTGGCCGATGCTCGGCATCGTGACGATGTTCACCATCGCTCACTCGATCACGCTTGCGCTCGCAGGGCTGAAGATCGTGACGATCTCGCCGCGCATCATCGAGCCCGCGATCGCCATCACCATCATCCTGGCGGCGCTTGACAACATCCGGCCCGTGCTTGGCGGACGCCGAAAGCTCTTCAGCTTCCTCTTCGGCCTGATCCATGGCTTCGGCTTCGCCGGCGCCCTGGGCGAACTCGAGCTGCCGACAGGTCAGTTCGCGCTGGCGCTGCTTCAGTTCAACCTGGGCGTGGAGGCCGGGCAACTGGCGGTGGTGTCGGTGGCCCTCGCCGTGCTGCTGGGGCTGCGCAACTGGCGCCGCTATCCGCCGCTGGTGCTGCATGGCGGCTCGATGGCGGCGGTGGTGCTGGCCACGGTGTGGCTGTGCGAACGCGTGCTGGACGTCAAGATGCTTCCATTCTCCTAGTCTGAATCCGGGGCGTCGCCGATTGCGTATCTGCGCATGAGACGCCCATGAACCGCTTCACCATCTCTCTCGATGAGCAACTTGCAAGACAGTTCGAGACGCTCATCAGGCAAAAGCGGTACGTCAGTCGGTCCGAGGCGGTGCGCGACCTGATCCGCTACGGCCTTGGACGTGCAGGGCTCGGCGGCATGGCGTTCGATCGGGCCGTGACCTCGTGCATCGCGCATGTGAGCTATGTCTACGACACCCGCGAGCTCGCGCTCGCCTCTCGGCTCCTGGCCTTGCGCCACGCGCACCATGGCATGGTCATCGCCTGCCATCAGACGCCGCTTGACCATGGCAGCTGCATGGAGTGCGTGGTGCTGCGCGGTCCGGTGGCCGCAGTGCATGACCTGTCGGACGCGCTGGTCTCGCTGCGCGGCGTTCGCCACGGCCACGCCAATGTGGTGGCGCTGATGGACGACGCGGTACCTCATGCCCACGCGCATGCACTGGCCCACCCGCACTCGCACCAGAGCCCGCTGAACTGACACCGGGGCGCGCCGCGTGCCTAGAACGTCCAGCGTGCGCTGACCCGCGCGCTGCGCGGCTCCATCGGATGCACGTGCCGGCCGGTCACGCCGCCGTTGCACGCACCCGACGCCACTTCGCCGGCCGAGCAGGACGCGTAGGCGTACTCGATGTCATTGCCTTTTTTGCCGGCGACATTGAACACATCCAGGCCAAGCGTCAGATTCTTGTTCAGGATGTAGCGCACACCGAAGTTCACCAGCGTGGCCGAGCGGGAGCGGATGGTGTTGGTCGTGTCGAGCGCGCGCGGGCCGAGGTAGCGCAGTCGCAGCGATGCGGTCAGCGGACCGTCGATGTATGTGAGGCCCGCTGCGAGGACGCGCTCGACGGCGTTGTCGACATGGTTGCCTTCGCCTTCAGGTGCGAACCCTTTGAAGCGTGCGCGCGAGGCTGCGCCGTCGAGCTCCACGCGCCAGGCGCGATCGAGCTTCCAGCGCATCGTCGCCTCGATGCCGCGGCGGCCGCTGGCGCGCCCAGGCTCGGTGGTGCCCGCATCGCCGACGTACACGAGCTCGGAGTCGAGCTTGAGCTGCCACAGCGCAACCGTCGCCGTGAAGTTCTCGTCGGGCTGAAAGCGCCAGCCGACCTCAGCGCCCCGCCCCTTGACGAGCGCCGGCACGCGGTCGGCGGCGGACCCGCCCGAGCGGTCGATGGCGATGGTCGCGCCGCGCACGTCGTTGCTGTGAAAACCGACGCCAGCGTTCAAGTACAGCTCGTGCTGTGGAGTCAACGCAAAGGCCAGGCCGGCCTTTGGGCTGGCGATCGCGTCGTGCCCCTTGCCGCCGTTGACCGCGCCATACCTCGTCTCGCGCTCGTCGACCCGGTAGCGCAGTATGTCGCCGCGCACGCCCACGTAGCCGCGCAGGCGGTCGGTGATGTAGACGAGTTGCTGGCCGTACACGGCAAACAGGTCCTGCGAGACCTTGTCGTTGCGTACCGTCGCGAGCCGATCGCGTGCCTGGGTGCTGTAGAGGCCCACCTCGGAGATCCGGTCGCCGCGCCAGCTCGCACCGAAGCTCAGGATGCCGTCCATGCCGCCGAACTTCGTCGGCATGGTGCGTGACGCCTGCGCGCCGAAGATGCGTCGCCGGTCGGTCTGCTCAAACTGGTCGCCGTTGACCGGGTTGTTCAGAAAATACGTGAAGTCGGAGAACAGGTCGAAGCGGTAGTCGATCGCATAGGCGCTGATCATCGTCTCGCCCTCTGCCCCCTTGTCGAACCATTTTCCGGACAGGCTCACGCGCTGCGTACTGCCGCCGTCGGTGGGGTTGAGCGAGCCGAATCGCGTGAGCTGGCCTGTGTCGATCAGGCGCTGGGGCACCTGATCGGTCGAGGTCCAGCGGCTCTTGTAGGCCATCCCGGTGAGACTGAAACCGCGTGTCGGCGAGCCCTGCGAATAACGCACCACGGCGCTCACCTTGCGCAGGTTTTCGGCCACTTCCCAGGGGCCGTCATTGCCTTCGATCTCGATGGCGCCGAGCCAAGTCTGATCCTCGCGGGTACGCGAACCCGCGGCCAGCAGGCGCTTGAAATTGTGGGTGCCCAGCGTGAGTTCGGCAAAGGGCGCGTCCAGCACGCTGAAGTAATCGAGGGACGCGCTGCCCGCGAGCGAGAAGTCGCCGCTTTCGGCGAAGTACGGCCCCTTGCGGTAGCGCACGCCAGAGACGAGCTCGGGGATCAGGAAGTTCAGATCGGCGTAGCCCTGGCCGTGTCCGTGCGTGGGCATGTTCACCGGCATTCCATCGACGGTGACGGCGAAATCGGTGCCATGGTCGAGGTTGAAGCCGCGAAGGAAATACTGATTGGCCTTGCCGTCGCCGGAGTGCTGCGTGGCGACCACACCCGGCACCGCCTCGACGATGTCGCCAGGCCGCAGCTTGGGCCGGGTCTGGAACGACTCGCGCTCCACCGCACCCTCGCTCGCGCTGTCCGCGTTGCCAACGCCTGCATCTCGCGGGCCACGTACCTCGATCTCGGGAAGATGGCTTTGCTGCGCGCAGGCGGCGGCGCTACCGAAGATGATGCCAAGCCAGATCGGGTGAGGGGAAATCGCAAGCTTCCGCATCGGCGCTCCTGGAAATGAGAAAAAAGGGGTCGTCGGAACGTCGAAGCCTCTCCGCCGCGGCGTGCCATGGCGGCGTTCGATCAATCCCGGCGATGGCGATGTGTCGCTCGGAGGCTCTGTTTGAGCCGCAGGAGCCTGTCGACCATGTGGACCTCGCCATTGGACTGGGTGACATCCGAGATGGTCACCGCCGCGGTGCCGCCGCTCTTGCCGGTGATCATGTCCACCGCGGCGGTTGCGAGACGGTTGGGTTTGGTTTTCATGTGCGAGACGCCTTGCGTTGATGCCGGACAGATAACACTGGCTACAGGCAATACGAACACCTTGATCGTTCGGATTCGAAACGGAACGCAGCGTCGCGCCGGGACCGAACGGTCTACCGGGACCCTTGATCGCAAAAAGATTCCGAGGCCGTGATTTGCTCGTGGCAATCGAAGTGGCCGCAGTCAGGTGGGACAAATGCGGAACGACCTTTTCGGGAGCGAGGGCGGTACGTGCCATCAACTCTCGCTCTGACGTGGATACCGCTGCCTCAAGTCGACGTCGATGCGGGTGCTTTGTCTTGTCGGCAGAGTTGACACTTCAATCGATCGTCTCGTGAGCTGGCGGACTTCGCGGCGAGTTGGATAGAGCCAAGCGTCTGGCTGGAAGCCGTCTTCGAGCGTTTGATTGGAAGGTGCGAGCGATGCGGTCCCCGCGCGAATCGATGCGGTGCTGCCACGCGTCGAATGACGTGCGGCCGACCGCGAGCGGCGCGGTGCCATCCGGCCATGATCAGAACCTGCAAAGATGCAGCCTGCACGAACGGCCCGACGGCCACCGCGTCGAACGCTTCGCCAGGAACTTTTATCGTGCGAGCCAACGGGCAAGGGCGTCGTGCGCAAATGCCCGACGCCGGCCTCTCGCCCTTCGCCGATGCAAGCTGCCCAGCTTCACCTTCGCTTCGTCAATTGAGCGACGTATGCGGCAAGCGAGATCTCACCGCGGAGTGGATCGACGATCATGTCGAAGCCATCGTCGAGAGCCGCCTCCGTCATCCGGGTGTAGGCATCGGCGGCAGGTTCCGAGAAGCCCAAAGCTCGATAACCCGCGTGCCATGCTTCGCGTGGCGTGCACTCGACCTCGACCGGTCGCTTCAGGGCGTGCGCGAATGCCGCCGCAACATCGCACGCCGAGTAACGCGCGGGACCCTCGATAAAACGCACGCCAACATCGTCCAAGCCTGACATCAGCCTGTCCGCGGCGATGCGCCCCAGATCGTCCGGGGCTGCCATCGGCAGCTTGAGTTGTTCGGGAAGCATGGTCGACAGCTTCCCTGTCTTGCGGATATGCACCAGCTGGGTTTCCCAGTTGCTCATACAAAAAGGGGCTCTGTTGATTGCCGACGGTATGCTCCGCGCGCGCAACCCCTCCTCCAGTTCCCAGAGGGCCGAGGCATCGCCGATACGGTGGCCCGGTTTCGCACCCGCGGTCGATTCTGCGACGACCTTCTCGAGGCTGGACCCGTCCAGCGCGGCGAGGATTCCGGCGACTGTCGCCAACTCGACGGCGTCGGTATCGCGCGCCACGTCGGCGGGCGGATTGAGCAGGAATGCGCGCGTGCCAAGTGATAGGGCGCGCCGCAGCGAGTCCCGATCATTCGCATCAGCGAGAGCAATCTGTGCTCCAGCGCCCCGCCATCTGGCTCCATGCGACTCATTGTGAGTCACGACTGTCACGGCCTGCCCACGCTCCAACAGCGTCTTGGCAACCACAGAACCAACGTGACCGTTTGCACCCATGACAACAAACATGACGTTCTCCTTTTCGGAGCAGTCTAGGAGCGGGCCCCGACAGTTCCTGTCAGGAGCGTCACAGCTCGACGTCGGGTTCCAGCCTGCGGTAGTCTTGGAGAAGTGCATGCCGCGGCCTGCCAGCATCCTGGTCCAGAAGTTCGATGCACGCCAGCCGATCGACACGGAAGTGGCGGAACTCCTGGCGTAATTCGCACCAAGCGGCGAACATCTCGAAGCCATCGAACCAACCGATGACGATCGGCCACACGATTCGTTCCGAGATAGTGCCGTCGGGCCGTTCATATCGAATCCTGGCCTTGCGCGCGCGATCGATCGCCTCGCGAATGATCTCCAATATCTGCCCTCGAACGGCAGGGTGCGGCGCGACGACGAACGCGCTCCTGCGCGCGGCGGCGTCGTCGAAACGCGCCGGCATGGCCCCCGAGAGCTTTGCTTGTGCGCTCTTTGCAGCGGCTGACAGGCCAACGCCACCGCGTCGCAGGACGAAGCGTAGACCGAGCATCAGGGCTGCCGCTTCGTGGGGGTCGAACGCCAACGGGGGCAGGAAGAAGTCGTCGCGCAGCACGAACCCGACGCCCGCCTCGCCTGCGATCATCGCGCCCTGGCTGGTGAGGGTGGCGATGTCGCGATAGATCGTCCGCTCGCTCACGCCGAAATGTTCACCGATCGCCGCGGCCGTCACAGGCCGACGCTTCTCGCGCAACATCTGCAGAATTCGGAGCAGCCGTTCCGTGCGCGTCATGGCATGCCTGGGCCGTTATCGCCGAGCTGTCGCTGCCTGGGCCACGCCTCGGAGTTGACCCCAGACGCGACGCCTCTGTTCGTCAAGCGTCTGGATCCGAGAAACAGTCGGCTCGATCTGCTTGCCGCACGCCGGCAGTGCACCATGCCGCTTGACGCCATGCCCAGAGGTTGCAGACTGGGGGCAATTCCTACCGCGCTGGCCGAGTCGCGCCGCCTCGACAGCCGCGGCAGGACATGGTGGCCCGTCAACACACCTGCCATGTCGAAGTCGAGCACCGCTCGGGTCAGGCACGCGCGCATTGTCGAACGCAGGTCCGCGATAGTGATCGTGCATCTAGCGCAATTGTCGATCATGGCGTCAGGTTGCTGCGTGCGGTGAGTGGATCCTGATCGTTCCTCGGCGGTCCCCCGGAGTGCCTGGTCCAGGCGAACCGCAGCGCACTGGTCGTCCTCGAGCGCTTTGGCTGCCGCCGTGAGGAGCACGCCAATTCATCGTGGTATCGCCAAGGGACATTCAGCGCGGACCACCGATGCCCCCGGGGCGTCAAAGCAGCCGCGTTGGACGAGGGACCCGCCATCTTGCAGCAGATCGATAGCCGGTCTTCGGATGTGAATCTTGTGGAGAACGGCACGGAGACAGGCATTGGAGCAAGACGCTGATTTGTCTGACCAGCAGGTCGTGAACGGCCAGCGGGATGCTTGAGTGACCTGAGCGAGCAATGGGTCGGTGATCACAGTTCAGATGTGCGACAGTCCACGCGCTCGGCCGTCAATTGCGAGCGGTTTTGCCTGCCGGCCGCCGTCGAGTGAGCGCCAGATTGGCCGTCATCATGGCTGCAACCAGCGTGACCAGCCACGAGAAGTACACCCAAAGCAAGAAGATGGGGAGCGCCGCGAATGCCCCATACAGCGCCTTGTACGTAGGTACTTTAACGAGGTATGTCGTGAAGCCGCGCTTGCCGAACTCGAACGCCACACTGGCGATCAAGCCGCCTGCGAAGGCGTCACGCAACGCTACCTTGGTGTTCGGGACAAGGTAGAACATGCTCGTCACCACGGTGACGCCGAGCAGGAGCGGGCCAAGGTCGAGCACGAAGGCGAGCGGGGGCGGCAACGCACCGATCAGGCCCACGGAGATGCCCAGCAAATACGAGGTTGCCCACAGGCTCAGGCCCAGGACGGGCGGCCCGATGGCCAACATGAGCATGTACAAGCCAACCCTCTTGAGGAATGGCCGATTCTTCTTGATCTTCCACATCTGGTTCAGCGCGTTCTCCACGGTGAGCAGCATGGCGACGGCAGTGCCCAGCAGAAAGAGCGAACCGACCCACGTGAGGCCGCTGGCGTTGACTGCGAACTGGTTCAGGTACTTCAGCACCGTGCGCGTGATGTCAGCGGGCAGCAGCCTGCTCAACAAGAATTCTTGAAACGCGTCCTGGAAGCGCGCGAAGACTGGAAATCGCGTGAACAGCACGATGCTCGTTGCCAGCAAAGGCACGATTGACAGCAAAGTGGTGAACGCGAGGCTTCCAGCAACTTGCGGCAAGCGCTCTTTCCGCGCGCGCTCGATTGTTAGACGGAACACGGTAAGCATGTATCGCTGAGGAGGCAGTCGGCTGGCTTCGCGGGGGATAAGGACCCCTGCCGTTGTGGGATATTGCGGTGAGGTCAGCTGTCTTGAGCCTGTGCTCAGCATAGCGCCGCTTACGCACATTCTCCCGAAGGTCGAGCCTCAGGGCCAAGCGCGCGGTCTCTAACTGCGCCCGCTCCTGCGAGGGGGCTCTCAGCCTCTCGACCGGCACTTGGACCTCGTCATGTATTCTCTATGCCGTCATGAGCAGCGATTCCAACTGGCTTGAGAGCGCCCGCGCGCAGTGGGTTTGGCGGGGGGAACAGCGGCCCCCGTTCGCCGATGCCCCGGCCTCAGGGCAGATGTCGGTTTGGGATTTCCCGAGACCGCCAGAGCTCGTACGCGAAGCACGCGAGATTGTCGTGCTCTGGGGCCGCCTGGAGATAGCGCGCACACGCGCCGCTTGGGCGGTCCGCGAAACAGCCCACCCACCCACCTTCTACCTGCCACTGGTCGACGTACAGACCGGATTGTTGCAGCCCGCTGGCGGTGGCTCGTTCTGTGAGTGGAAGGGACCGGCACGCTATTGGAATCTGGTGGACGGTGCACGTCGCTTAGACCAAGTCGCCTGGAGCTACCCCCATCCCTTGTCTGGTGCTGAGCCAATAGCCGGATGTGTGGCCTTTTATGCCCACAATCTTGACTGCCATGTCGGCGGATTGAGAGCCCACCCGCAAGAGGGCGCCTTCTATGGTGGCTGGATCACGCCCGATCTGGCTGGACCCTTCAAAGGCGGAACCGGTAGCGGAGGTTGGTAGCCAGTTGGTTTCATTGACGCGGTGCGCAAGCATGGACAAATCGCACAATCAAATGCCGTCGCGAGTGCGCGTCACCGGAGTTGAGAGCAAGGCCGACCAACTTCGGCTTCAACAAGCACACCGGTCGCTCAACCAGCGCTGGGTCGGAGAGTCGGTATCAACCTGCCAGCCACTGGACCGACAATTCTCCTCTGCAGCGCCCGGCCTGTTGCTGAGATCGATGGACTTCCGCTCCGAGCCCTGAAGCCGAAGTTCAGATTGCCCTGAAGACGTCGTTGCTGCGCGTCCGTCGGGCAGATACAGGGCACTGCACTTTTGAACAACCTACCAGCAGGGCTCGCCTGATCAAGCGAAGGGAAGTTTCCGGTTCGCGCAATCAATCCGTACGCGCTTGAATGGCTGTCAGTTCTGCAATGAAATTCCGATCCTCGAAAGGACTTCACAGTCAAATTTGCCTTCCCGAGCGAGAACATCGCCCCGAGCATGCGGCTGTGCCCAGTCCGAGACCCGGGTTTCCTCGTTGCTGACGGAGGCTTCGAAACAGAACCAGAGCCGGCGGATGGCCATGTAGGCGGCACTTCTGCCGCCAACCAGGCATTCAATGCAGCAGAGGGGGTCTTGGGCTATCGGCTTTCTTCGGTGATTTCTGCGCGCGGTGACATGAAATCTACAGGCTTCCGGTCGCCTCTTATGCAGGTGGCACATGGCGCGCCCTAACGCGCCGCGGTGTGGCGCGTCGCGGCCGTGGCCCCGCTCCGCGGTCAGTCAACCCATGCGCTCTGAGTTTCCTGGAAAGTGTTGCAGCGACGGCGTCAGCAACAGCGCTTGCCGGGCGGCTTGCTCCTCCACCCCGTCAAGCGTAACCAGCGCAGCGAACTCTCCTGCCACACTGGTCGCAATGGGCACGCCATCGCGGTACACCACGCGCGCGCCCGCGACGCGCGGGACCTTCGGTCCGTTCACGATGGTTCCGAGCAGGTTGGCCGGGTCGCTGGCCGCGAGCGCGATCAGCGTGCCGTCGCCTGCGAGCCTGCGCACCTGGCGCATCGAAGCGACCGCTTCGGGCAGGGCAAACTGCTCGCCCGACACCCCGGCAATGAAGCGGCCGCCACGGATTTCTCCGCGAGCTTCCAGCCGCCGGCACACGCGCACAAGGTCGCGCCACGGCGGCAGCCAAGCGGCCTCGCGCTCGAGCAGCCGCCAGCAGATCACGCCGTAGCGGCGCAGCAGCACGCGAACAACCTGTTCGATGGCCTCTGCGGAAGGCACCGCCGTCGCTTCAGCGGTGGGGGGACGCACCAGCGTCCAGCGCCCCGCATCCTCAATGCCGAAGAGCGGCGTGCGCCGACGCCGCCGCGTGTCGGCCGATGCGCGCTTGGAGGCCGGCACCAGCAGTGCGCGCAGGCCCGCGTAGCTGTCGCAGCGCGCGCGGCCCTTGGCGACCAGCTCGGTCAGCGCCTCTTCAATCTCGACTGGCAGCAGGCGCGTGCCGAGCGCGATCTCGTCGAAGAAGCAGGCACCGTGCTGCGCAAGATGCGCGCAGACGCGCAGCGCCCGCGAGCCCAGCGTTTCATCGTCGGCCGGTGCCGGTGCCAAGCCGCTCCACAATAGCGCGCTGCGGCGCGGCAGCAGCACGACCGGCGTGGCGCGCAACGACAGGCTGCCCGTGCCCTTGCGTCCTTCCGCCGCCGACGGGCGCAGGCGCGTCCACAGCACACGCCCCGCCGTGCACAGGTCGTCGAGCCAGGCACCGGCGTAGTCTGTCACGCGCGCGGGCAAAAGTTCGGCTTCCCACAGCGGCGCGGGGGCCTCGTAGCCCTCGAGTTGCGACAGGATGCCCGACAGCGCTTCCGGCCCGCGCACGCGCGCTGCCGTGCCGATATGTTGCCATTCGAAGAGAAAGCGCACGAAGTCGCGTGGCTCGACCGGCTCGATCTCGCGGCGAAGGCGCTTGAGCGTGTAGCGATGGATGCGCGCCAGCAGATGGCGCTCGCACCATTCCAGATCGGCCCCGCCGGGCGTGAAGCGGCCCTGCAGCACGCTGCCTTCGATCTGCAGCGCGAGGAGGCCGCCTTCGATGTCCGCGGGCGGCAGAATGAGCGGCCCGGCGAGTTGCGCCACGGTGACGGGGCCCAGGCCGCCGAGGCGTGAGCGCAGCAGTTCGCGCAGTGCGGTTTCGCGATCGGGCGGCTGCTCGGCATCGGTGGGCGCGTTGATAGGGGGGTGCATAGGCGCATTGGGGGCAATGGCGTGCAGCAGCCGCAGTTGCTCCGCTGTCACCCACAGGCCACGCGCGGCACGCCTCTCGCCTTCAGGCTCAAGCAACAGGCGCGTCGCGCGGCCTGCCCTGGCGAGCGCGGCGAGCCATTGCTTCCAGCCCGCTTCGCGCGCCACTTCGTCGTCGCCCAGGGCGCCGAGCATGTTGAGCGCCTCATGCATCTCGTCGGCAGAGCGCGGTTGCGGCCAGGCTTCCTCGCGCACGCTGGCGATGGCGTCCGCATCGAGCTGTCCGACGTCGTTGGCGCTTTCGGGATCGGTGTAGCGGCGGTTTTGCACGGCTTGCGTGCGGCGCTCCTCCAACGGTGCATCGTCCAGGAATGCGTAGGGGCGCGCGTTCAACGCCTCCATCGCGAGCGGCGAAGGTGCCGGAAGGTCGCGCGCCAGCATGTGCACCTCACCCGACTCCATGCGGCGCAGCAGCGCGAGCCAGCCTTCGGCGTCCATCGCGTCGTGCAGGCAATCGTCCAGCGTCTGCGAGACCAGCGGGTGATCGGGCACTTGGCGCTCGCCGACGATGTTTTCCGCGCACGCAACCTGGTCGGGAAACACAGCTGCGAGCAGGTCTTCGGAGCGCATGCGCTGCACCTGTGGCACCACCTTGCGCCCGCCGCTGAAGCGCGGCAACGCCAGCGCGGTGGTCGCATTCCAGCGCCAGCGCACGCCGAACAGCGGCGCGTCGAGCAGTGCCTGCACCAGCACATGCACGGCCGAGGCCGAATGCAGGTAGTGCGCAACCTCGTCGAGGGGAAAGCTGTGGCTGGTGGACAGCGACAGCACGATCGCGTCCTCGGTCGCCGCGGCCTGCAGCTCGAAGTTGAAGGTGCGGCAAAAGCGCTTGCGCAGCGCAAGGCCCCATGCGCGATTGATCCGGCTGCCGAAGGGCGAGTGAATCACCAACTGCATACCGCCGGAGGCGTCGAAGAAGCGCTCCATCACCAGCGTGCGCTGCGTCGGCAATGCGCCCAGTACCGCGAGCGCATGCGCGAGATGCCCGACGATCTGACGCGCGGATTCGTCGTCCAAGCCCACGGTCCGCGTCAGCAGTTTCATCGCGGCGTCTTCGCCGCCGGATTCCAGCGTCCGCGCGACCTCTTCGCGCAACCGCGACACGCCGAACGACAGCTCATCGCTGCGCCCCGGCGCCTCGCCGAGCCAGAACGGAAGGTTGGGTGCAGCGCCTTGCGCGTCTTCCACGCGCACGCGGCCCGGCTCGATCTTCAGGATACGGTAGCTCGTGTTACCCAACTGGAACACGTCGCCCGCCAGGCTCTCGACTGCGAAGTCTTCGTTGACCGTGCCGATCTTGTCGGCCTGCGGCTCTATCACGACCGTGTAGTCGCCAGTCTCCGGGATGGTGCCGCCAGAGGTCAACGCCGTCATGCGCGAGCCCCTGCGCTCGCGCAGCAGTTGGTTGACGGCATCGCGGTGCACATAGCCGGCGCGCTGGCCCTGCCGCGTGGCGAATCCTTCGGACACCATGCGCACGACCTCCATGTATCGCTCGTGCGTGAGCTGCGCGTAGGGCCATGCGCGGCGCACGAGCGCGAAAAGTTCGTCCTCGTGCCATTCGCGGCAGGCGGTCTCGGCCACGATCTGCTGCGCGAGCACGTCCAGCGGCGCGGGCAACACGCGCAGCGCATCGAGCTCGCCACGGCGGATACAGTCGAGCAGGGCGGCGCACTCGACCAACTCGTCGCGCGACTGCGGAAAGAGCCGCGCCTTTGGCACGCCGCCCACGGCATGGCCCGAGCGCCCGGCACGCTGCAGGAATGTGGCTATGGCGCGCGGTGAGCCGAGTTGGCAGACGAGGTCGACGTCGCCGATGTCCAGGCCCAGCTCGAGCGATGCCGTGGCCACGAGGACCTTCAGGTTGCCGCGCTTGAGGCGCTGCTCCGCATCGAGGCGTGTTTCCTTCGACAGGCTACCGTGGTGCGCCGCTACCGCCTCCTTGCCGAGGATGTCGCCCAGATGCCGCGCTGCGCGCTCGGCCATGCGGCGCGTATTGACGAACACCAGCGTCGTCTTGTGCAAGCACACCAGTTCGGCCAATCGGGCATACACCTGGGTCCACTGGTCGCCCGACATCACCGCCTCAAGCGGCGTCGGGGGCAGTTCCAGCGCCAGATCTCGCTGCTTTGCATAGCCGATGTCGACAATGGCGCAGTCGGCCGTGCCATCGGCGCGCAACGCGCCCGCACCGACCAAGAAGCGCGCAACCTCGTTGATGGGCTTCTGCGTGGCCGAAAGGCCGATGCGCACCGGGCGTGCGTGGCCATCTGCCTCGCACAGCGCCTGCAGCCTCTCCAGCGAGAGCGCCAAGTGGCTGCCGCGCTTGCTCGCGGCAATGGCGTGGATCTCGTCGACGATCACGCTGCGCACGGTCGACAGCATCCGGCGGCCCGATGCCGAGCCCAGCAGGACGTAAAGCGACTCCGGCGTGGTCACCAGAATGTGCGGCGGTCGCCGCAGGTTTTGCTGGCGCTCGCGCTGCGGCGTGTCGCCGGTGCGCACGGCGGTGCGGATGTCGATGTCGGGCAATCCCAGCGCCGTCAGTTCAGCGCGAATGCCCTTCAGTGGCGCATCGAGGTTCAGGCGGATGTCGTTGGAGAGCGCCTTCAGTGGAGAGACGTAGACGACAGCAGTTTCATCCGGCAGCCCCTCCGATGCGAGGCCGCTTCGGACGAGTTCGTCCAATGCCGCGAGAAAGGCGGTGAGCGTCTTGCCGGAGCCGGTGGGCGCTGCGACCAGCGTGTCTCGGCCCGCGCGGATCGCAGGCCATGCCTCGGACTGTGCGGGCGTGGGGCCAGGGAAGGTTCGACGAAACCATCGGGCGATGGCGGGATGAAAGGAATTCAGGACCACGGGAAATGAGCTACGGTAGGCATCGCGGCAACGCGACGCGGCGGGCAGCTATCCAAACACTTAGGGACGATACGGGAAATCTCAAGCCGCGTTTGCTGCTTTGCCGTCGGCCGCGGCCGTGGCATTCATGCCTTTGGTGGATAACCGGATTGCCGCAGGAGGCGCGCCAGGTGCACGGCATTGCGCACCATGAGTTGCGTGGCATCCATGGTCGACTGGGGCACGGGCTTGAGTTCTCGGTACTCTTCGCCGCTGCGTGCCGCGCCCACCCAGTAAGCCATGGCGTTCGGCGCTAGCGAAAAACCCAGGTCGTTGAGCGCCTGATAGATCTCGCCGCCCACGTGGTGCGCCCCGTCTTCATTGCCGACCACGGCTGCGGCGCCCACCTTGCCGTAGGAGGGCATGCGCCCGTCGTCGCCGGTCTCGGCGATGAACGCGTCCATGCGCTCGAGCACGCGCTTGGCGACGCTGCTGGGCTGGCCGATCCAGATCGGGGAGCCGATGACCACGATATCCGCCGCCATCACCCGGGCACGCAGCGCGGGCCAATCGTCGCCGGGGCCCTCGTCGGAGCGCGTGCCGGGCAGGATGTTGTGTGAGGCAGCGTGCACGATGTCGGTCTCCACGCCGTGCGAGGCCAGCGCGTCGCGTATGTCACCGAGCATTGCGCCTGTGGAGGAGGGCAGTTGCGCGGGTTTCAGGCTGCAGTTGAATGCTACGGCGCGAAGGGGCGACGGCTGCGTCGCGGCGGTGGCGATCAGAGAAGACATGGGGCCGAGAGTTGCCAGCGTCTTCAGTGGCGCTTGAAGTACTGGACTTCGCGCTCGTGCTGTTGCGCTTGTGCTCTCGAATCGAAGGTGCCGAGGTTACGTCGCTTACCGGTCTTGGGGTCGGTCTTGCGGGAGTAAAGGCGATATTCGCCGGAGGCCAGTTTCCGGATCATTGGAGTCTCCTTGGCGGGGTGAAAATTAAATCTGCGTTGCACGCGTTGGCGGTCTTGTCGGACAGCTTCACTTCGCCCTGAAGGAAGGCCGAGAGAACCTTGTCAGAGCGCTGGTTCCAATGGTCGGGCCGTCGAGTTTGGGAGAACCCCTTTCGCCTGGTCAGGACGAGGTATGGAGCGGCCATTTTTTCTTTCTGCCGAGATTTCAACACGCGCAGCTCCCGCTTCGCATCAACGAGCCCGGCGAGATCAAGTTTGGTCTCAGTTCTAAAGGCGACAGGCCTTTGCGCCGGCTTTCACACGAGCCAGCGAATTGGCTCCGGCTCGGGTCGCATCCGTGCGCTGCGTCACCTACGCCGGCCGCCGGCATGGCCGAGTTGAAACGTTGGCTTGTCGAGGGCGGCCCCCCAGGTCCGGTGCGCGGCACGCATAAGCTCGGCACGCCGGCGTGGTCGCAGCACTGCCCCGAACCTGAGGCCTGACGCTCTTCGTCCCGCCGCCGGCCTGGAGGCAAAGGTGCGACCAAGAAGATGCCGCCTCGAGCGCGGCGTCCCGTCGAGCATCGCCAGTGCTGCGATCAGCGCGATGCAGCCGGGCGTGGCAGGCGAGCTCGTGGCTCGTTTGCCGCCGCCATCAGCACCTTGTCAAGCGCAGCCAGCGCGGCCGGATCCCGCTTCTTGAAAAAGTTGGGACCTGCAAGGGCATCCACCTGCCGGACAAATCTCCGAAAGTGTTCAGCCGGGCAACTTTGCCGCAAGCACGTCGACATCCTGAATGGACGGCGGCTCGGAAAACAAATCACCTGCCTGTGCCATCAGAGCCGCCGCAACCTTGCCGGACAGATGCGCCTGACGGCCTGTTTCATCCGGAAAGGCATCAAAGATTCCGAAGGTTGTCGGCCCAAGGCGAAGGCCAAACCAAGCGGTCGTGGCGGGCTCCTCCATCACGAGAGGAAGGCCACCCACGAGAAAATTTTCGACTTCTTTCTCTTTCCCGGGCTTCGCTTCCAGGCGAACGAACAACGCGACTGTGACCATGGCATGCTTCCTTTCGTTCAACGAAACGCGAACCGGTTGGTCGCATCGGGCAGATCAGTTTGCGCCGTTTGAATGGCCATGTCGCGAATTATTTCGTTCATCTCAGCTTTCGGCATCGAGCACCTTGGCTTCGACCAGCTCTGGCAGCATGCGTGGTAGTTCACGTCGACGGCCGATCCCTTGCCGAGAGTGGGGATGTTGTAGATGCGCAGGTCGAGCGTGTCGCCGTCGGGCTGCTCAACGGGCTACGCCAGTCCCAGCGATCCGCCTTGTCCCCACGGCAGCTTCACGCCTCATGGCAATACTCTAAAAATGGCAGTCACTAACCCACTTGCCAGCTCAACGAACGGTCGGTTGTGGCCGGAAGCAGGCTTCCAGAGTGCATCCTTGTGCTCTTGCCAAGGTTGGGGCAGCCTCTACTCTGATGATGCTGCCAAGCCCCTACGAATTGCTTTCTGGATCGAGCCTCAGATTACGATCCCACCTCGGTTGCGTCGGCCCAAGACGCGAGGGTCGGCTCCCCGATGGTGGTAGCCAGCAGCACCGACCAGACGCGCGGGACTTCGGGGGCTTTCAGCGTGTCAGTCGCCGAACTGGTCACCCAGTTCGATGGCGCGTGGTTGCACTGCCGCATCGGCGGACATGAGAACCACGACTTGCGCTTCGTTTTCCTAGGCCGAAACTCGGCCTTATCCCCTAGTTCGCTGCGCGACCGCACCGTGGCCACATCCTTGACGTCAACGCGCTCGGTGCGAGTCGTTGTCTCTTCTGTCGAAGCTTATCGGGCCGCTTCCGGCCAGCACCAGCAGGAGATCAAGGACGACATCGCCAATTACACGGATATCCAACCCGTTGTGCAGATCAGCGAGGTGGTCGTGGAGCGTTCGGGCGTTTGACCAAGGACAGGCTGGCAACGCGCTCAGGCAGAGGGGCGCGCATCTGATGTGTCAGGGAGATGAGGGAAGATTCAGCCCTCGCCGGTCAAATGATTTTTGTGCCCACCAAGTCCACGGTTTCTCGACCGCTGGAAGCAGGGTCGACGGCCGAAAGGATGTAGCCAAGCTTGTAGGCGGCCCGAAGAATGAATCCGTTTTCTTCATGCAGATCAAGTTTTCGGCGCACATTGTTTATGCAAACGTCGATCGTCCGATTCTTTGCGATGGGTGGCGGCACGTTCCACACGGATGTCCATAACCGGTCCCGACTGACAACCTCGCCGACGTTTTCAAACATTGTCTTGGCCAGGGTGAACTGCCGTGGTTGGAGGTGGATCGGGCGACCTCGATGCAGTACGACGTGCTCCGATTCAAGGAATTGGTAGCCGCCCCAACTGCCGTCTCGTTCATTGGGTTTTTGTGACTTGATTTGAGCGGCTTTCAGCAGTACGTCGATGCGCCACCCCAATTCGCGTTCCGACATCTCGGATGTGACGATGTCGATGAGCTGGCTGTCCGACGCTCTTGCATGGAGGTCAGGCCATTGAGATGCTTGGACAATGAGCATGACGGGCATGCGCAGCACTTCGCTGACAGAGTGCACGTTGTGCCAAGAAGTCTTTTCAGCGCGAAAGCTCGAAATGGCAAGGGTAAAACGCTGCCCGCAGGCAAGGGCACTCAGCAGGTCGAGAATGTCAGCGAAGTATTTCGGACAATGACCTAGTGCTTCGACCTTTCGCCCGAACTCACTGCGCAGGATTTCCAGATCATTAACGACGGCCACAGAAGACGGCTCTGCGAAGGAAATAACTTCTCCCTTTTTGTTGGATGGTGATGATGCGCAAAGGTAGGTGCGCGTGCGCCAAACCCCACGCCCGTTTCAAGCTTCTGGGGCAGCCCCACGGGAGCAAAACTGAGTCGGGCAACTTTGCCCCAATCCCTCAGGGCGGAGAAGTATCAGTTGTCCAATGATATTGCGGTGCAGGAGAACGCGTCTCATATCGTCTTATTACCGCTGCGGGGCAGATTCGGAAACATTTTGTACCGACGCCTTCCGCCATCTTTCTCGCCTGACCACCGTCAGGTCGCTGGATCTCTACGACGTCCAAAAACCGCTTCAGGCCTCGATTCATTTGACGAAATCCCCAACGTGCAGACGCTGCGTGCCGTCGGCTTGTTCGGCGCCGAACTGTTGACTCCGCCATCTGAAGATTCAGAGCAGCGAACGCAAGCCGCAATCGGGGTTCGCTGACACCCACAGGACGCGTCGCGTTAGAACGCCTGATAGATTGGGGCCTGACTAGTCCGGGCCATTGAGCGCTTCCAGGAAAGTCGCTTAAATCAAGCTCGATTGATCTGTCGACAAGCGCATCCGCGCCGCATCCGATGACGCAGCCATCAGCGGACTCGATCGCGGCCGAATTTCATGGTCTCGAACACACCGTCCCTTCGAACCCAGGCATGAAGAAGTGCGGCAGCAAAGTGCAGCAGGAACAACGCGAACAAAATGAACGCGAGCGCCCTGTGGGCTGCCCACAGCATGCTATGCAGCTCGGCGCTGGGTGGAGCGATCGGAGGCAGCCGAATCCCGGCTATGAAAACGGGATAGTCCGCGGCAGACAACATGGACCAACCCAGCAGCGGCATCGCGATCATCAGCACGTAGAACGCTGCGTGCGACAACCTTGCCGCGAGTTTCATTGGCTCGCTCATGTCCGCCGGCAACGGCGGTGCCCCCCTGCGCCAGCGCACGGCAAGACGCAGCAACGCGAGCGCAAGTATCACAACGCCCAACGGTTTGTGAATGCTCACCAGGAACAGGTAAGCGCCATCGATGGTGGACATCATCCCCACGCCAATGAACAGCATCGCAAGGATGCCAACCGCCATGGCCCAATGGAGCACACGTTGCAGAAGGGAGAATTTCATGCTGGAGCGGCTCATGGCTTGCCTTCGGACTGGATGCGCGGATAGTGTTCTGACTCTGCGGTGCGCCGGTCATAGGACAGGGCATACGCGGCCGATCGCGCTGCCGGGAACGGATCGTCGGAGGTGCGGATTCCCTTCGGCAGCACCGTGGGGTCGAAATTGATGTCGCGACACGGGCCATCGGCCTCGGGGACGATCCTGGTGACCACCAGCATGCCCGCATCGATCTGGCGACGATCGTCGGGCCAGACCTGGGTCGGGTCGGCGCTGGGATCGCCTGGATTGGCAAGAGTCAGGACCAGCTTCCATTTCTGCGGGGCGGCGGCGGTCCGTTCGGTAATGTCCTGGAAGAGGAAGTCAGGGTCACGCTTCTTCAAGTCCTCCGGTGGCACCGCCACCATGGCAGTCGTGGGAATGAAGGACCAACGCGCGACTTGATCGTGACCCTGCGCATTGGTGAACACGAAGCTGTTGAGGCTGTTGAAGCGATCCTGGGCGTAGGATTCGGCATAGGGCGCCGTGCTGGCCCATGCCCCGAACGCGCGCAGCGCGGGATGACTGGCCGCGAATTGCTTGGCCGGCGCTGGGTCCTGCTTGTTCGCATTGGCGCGCTGAAGCGCATAGAAATCGGCGGGCGTGGCGACGGGGAAGAACGGTGGATTGATCATTGCGGTGCGCCACTCCTGGCCATCCGGCGCCTGTATCCGCAGGCTCAGGCCGCGAACACGGCCGGTGCCATCACTCATGGTGGGAATCGGGCCGGCGAGATTGAAGCGCCCGGTGACGGGATAGGTGCCTACCTTGAAGAGCGGTGCCCGAGAAATCGCAACGGCCTCGCCATTTGCCTCAAAACTTCCGGCGAAGCAAATCCCCTTGGCATGGTTGCGCCGATATCCCTTGATGGCGCCGCCAGCTGGCGCGAGTGAGTCGACGATCTTTGCCGGTGTCAGACGCGCAGGCGTCAACCATCCGCCCGCATAGGCGAAGGCCAGAGCAGCAGCAATGACCAGACCAATGATTGCTGCCCAACGAACGCTGATCGGCAGCCCCGCAGGTGAATTGTCTTGGTGTTTTTTCATCGGTTTTTTCCATGGGCGCGGGCAGGGCGCCCCTTGAGTTTTCTAATGACGTGACCGTTCGATGGATCTGCGCATGCCCATGTGCATGCCATCGCAGTCGCTGCGTCCGACGTTAGTTCGCGAGCCGGTCCCCACGGGTTACACCCGCTTGATAATCGGTCGGCCGAATGTGTGAATGGTGAGAGCCCTTACCTCGGTCTTGACGGGGTGAGAGCGTCGGGGCCATCACAGCCGAGGCGTGTTGCTGGCGCTGTCGCGGGGCACGATGAAGGACACGTCTCTGCGCCCTCAGATCGCGCGGAAAGGCCGGCAAGCGAGCGCAGCGGCATTACAGAGGATGACGAGGCCGCCGCGGGAGATGGGGCTCACCCGTCTTCCGTCGAAAAGGAATCCAGGGCATCAGGCGGTCGCGGGCTTCAGGGCGGCCCGCGTGCTCGATCTGGACGCGACAACGGACAGTGCTGCCGCGACAAGCAAACTGAGTGCGACGCACAGCATGGTCGCAACCAGTGCCCTGGCCATGGACACCGGGCTGGGCGTGTCGCCTGCGACGGCGAAGAAGACGCCGCCCATGACTGCAACACCCAAGGCAGCGCTGATCTGCAAAGCCGAGTTGGTGATGCCGGCAATCATTCCGGAGCCGGTCGCCGGCGCCCGGTCTATCAGAGCACGCACGAGGGTCGGCAGCGCCCAACCTTGACCGAAGCCGATGAGCCCGACAGCGACCATCACCGCAAACTTGGGAGGCATGTGGGCGGGTGTGGCTGCCACCAAAGCGGCAAGGTAGAGGCATCCAGCTACTTCGAGCATCATGCCGATGACAGGAACCCACTTGCCGAATGCGCGGATGGCCAGCGGTGTCGTGAGCGGCCCGATGAAAAAGCCGACACCGCACGGCAGGAAGACCAAGCCTGCCGCACCGGGGCTCAGGCCGAGCCCTGATTGAAGGTAGACCGAGAAAAACAGAAAGAACGCAGAGACGACATAGAAGAAAAGGACGCCCGTCAGACCGCTCATCAGACCGGGCATGCGCAACAGATCCATGCTGACCAGCGGCACGCCACCGCGACGAGCGAGCGCAGTTTCGCATTGCCAAAAGCTGAAGCCGGCCACCGGCGAGGCAATGAGCATGGCAGCTGCCCACCATGGCCAACCGTGCTCGCGCCCTTCCACCAGGGGCACGATCAGCAAGCCCAGCGTGATGGCGCAAAGCAGAACGCCGACCTTGTCCACGGGCGCCGGATCATCGCCTCTGGCATTTGGCAAGAGCGGCAATCCACCCGCCAGGACAGCAACGACCACTGGCAGGTTGATCAGAAAGATGATGCGCCACTCCAGTTCAAACAGGTTCGCGGAGATCAGTGCGCCGCCCAGTACCTGCGCCACCACAGCTGCCAGCCCGATCGTTGCCGCGTACACACCGAGGGCACGAGACCGTTCATGGATCGGAAACAGGGCGTGGATGGACGCCAGGCCCTGCGGCGCCATCGCGGCGGCGCTCAGGCCTTGAAGGACCCGGCCCACCACAAGGATGAAAGGTGAAGTCGCGAGGCCGCACACCACCGATGCGAGACCGAAGCCGGCGATGCCGGCGAGGAAGATGTTGCGTCGGCCGAAGAGGTCACCGAGGCGCCCTCCGGTGATCAGAAAGACGGCATAGGCTGCTGCGTACCCGGAGATCACGAGTTGCAACTGCGCATCGCTGGTTTGAAGGTCGCCTTTGATGGACGGCAGGGCCACATTCACGATGAAGAAGTCCAGCGGGGGGAGGAACGCCCCCACCAGCAACACCGCAAACGCAAGCCAGCGGCGCCTGCCCGAAGTTGTCGCTTGCATCATGGTCTGTTGCAGCGCTGTTTGGTCAGTCAGCACGGCCCCAGCCTTCAGTCCCCACAGTGGGAACCCAGTCCTTGAGCGGCGTGGAGAAGTGCATCTCGAACGTGCGCTGCAGGAACGCCCAACGGCCGTCGCGGCGTTCAAAGACATCACGGTATTGACCGCTTGCCTGCAGCGGTCCCTGCTCGACGTGATAGAAAAGGCAGTCCGCCGCGACCGAGCCGGTCGCTGTGTCGCCGTCGATGGCAATGATGGCGTTTGCCATCCAGTGGTGCATGTGCGGCATGCGCTTCATGTTGACCCGCGCCTGCGCAAGAATGGCATCCAGTCCGTCCGAGTTCCCGTTGGCGCCCAGCAGGAGTCGGGAGTCGGGGTGCCACAGGCTTGCCAGCAACTCCATGTTCATGGTGTCGAACGCCTCCGCGTAGTTGGCGATCAATGCATCGATCGCAAAGCGGCTCTCGATCGCATCAAGGCGGGCTTCAATGGATTTGGACATTCACATTCTCCGATTGCGTGCGGTCAGTCCACCAGGACCAACTGGCACAAATAACATACCATTCGGTACAAAAATAGACCAATGATTGAGGCGTTCCCGTGATCGCGTTCGAAACGCGACATCTGCCGAAGGCTTGGCCGTCAAAGCCCGCAGCTCTGGAACCCCTCGTCCGATTTATATATCGAACGGTACAAATATAAGTGGGTCGGTGAGGTTCTGTCAATCGTGTGATTTCGGCCAGCGGTGGAATGCATCCAGCGGTGGAATGCATCCAGCGGGACCTCGGGGACAGCTCGGAGGCCACGGGGTTTCCGGCACGGCACGACGGTCTGCCGGACCCGTTCGCTGCGTGCAGGCACGGCGACGCTGGAGTCCGGCAGTGACGGACTGGGCGGAGGCAAGCAAAGCGGTGTACTCAGCCCCAGCGAAGGGCATGCGCCGTACCGGCCGACGGGTTTGCAGCGCAAAGGCTGTGGCGCGAATGGGCTGCCCCAGACCCTCCGCCGATCGCGGGCAGCGCCATCGCCCAAGCCTTGTCCGCGAATTATGTATCGACTAATATGTAATTTTATCCGCGGGGAAGTTTTGAATGGCTCAGCGAGGTCGACCTCGTACTTTTGATCGTGATCTTGCGCTCACCTCGGCAATGCATCTTTTCTGGGAGCATGGATTCGATGCGACGTCGCTCTCGCAACTCAAGGCGGCAATGGGCAAAGGCATTTCCGCGCCCAGCTTCTATGCAGCCTTCGAATCCAAGGAAGCGCTCTACAAGGAGGCGGTGGAGCTGTACCTGAAAAGCTATGGCGGCGTGACCCAGAGCCTGCACGACGGCTCGCTTCCGCCCAGGGAGGGTGTCTATCTTGCACTTCATCGCTCCGTCGAGATGCAGTACGGCGCTGGCCATCCCAAGGGATGCATGGTGGCGCTGGGTGTGATGGGCGCGAATTCACCAGGGAGCGAGACCATCACCGCGTTGTTGCAGGGCGTCCGCCAGCGCACGCGCGCAGGATTCCGTTCCTGCGTGGAACGCGGCATCAAGTCCGGAGAACTCCGCAAGACCACGAATGCGGTCGCGATGGCCGCTGCCTTTGATGGATTCTTCCTCGGAATCTCGGTCCTCGCCCGCGACCGCGTCCGACATTCGGATGTCCAAAAAGCTGTGTCCGAGTTGATGGGGATATGGGACGCCGCGGCAGCCCGGCCAGCTGAAGCCGCCTGAGTTTCGGCTTCGGCGCGGGATGGAGTAAATGCAGGGCCTGCGCCCGCGGCCTGTTCGGCAATTTCGGGCTCGCGCTCTCGGAGCGCGTTCCTTCGCTGAGCCTTCGACTTCGGACCTCACGCGGCTTGGCGAGGGGCGGAAAAGGCCATCGAGCCCGAGTCCGTCTGGCAGCGCTCCCGGTACCGTCACGTCGCGGCATAGACCCTGACACGGGCGCCCGATGCCAGGAATTCTCAGGGTTGAGCGCGTCGATGAAGCGGACGGAAGAACGCTTGGCCATCGCAATGCGCCTCGAGGTGAAAGCGGGCGAGGATTATTCGTCGTTCATGCCGAGGGATCACCCGGGGCCGTCGCTGGCGGCTGCGAGCAGGGGCACCAGCACGTCGCTGATCGGCGTCGGGATGCCGTGCGCTCGGCCGCGACGCGAGATGACGCCGTTGCGGATGTTCCATTCGAGTGGCCGGCCGGCCTCCCGATCCGCAAGGATCGAGGTGCCCATGTCGATGGGTAATGCCTGGAACTTCTCGAGGATCTCCTGCGGCGCGTCGTCGCCGAGTTCAGCACCCTCCGCGCGGGCCACGGCCAAGCATTCCCGCCCGTACGCGAGGGCGAGGTCGGCAACGTCCGGGCGACCGAACATGCCGGAGCGCCGGTGTGCGAGCACCATGAGTCCCGCCATCGCGTTCTGCAGCAGCTTGCGCCAGGCGAGCGCGCCGAAGTTGGCGGCCAGTTCCACGGCGCACCAGGTGCCTCGCAGCGCCTCAGCCACCACGCGAGAGGCGAGCGTATCTGGCAGGCTGAGTCGAACGTCGCCGCGCAAGCGCACCACGCCATCGGGTTGCGTCTGGGCAGGAAACCACACGACGGCGGGAACGATGCGCGCGGGTGGGGAATGCGCGGCGACCCTTTCCGATTGTTCAACCCCGTTCTGCAGGACGCAGACGACCGTGTCCGGACCGCTCAACGCCCAGAGCCATTCCGCGGCTGCGTCGATCTGCGTGTCCTTGACAGCGAGAAAGACGAGATCGACCTTGCGATCGATGCGTGCGGCGTCGGTCTGCACCGGCCCGGGTACGGCGATGAGCCGATCGTCATCCTGCAGTGTCAGGCGATCTCGGGGTGTGCGGCCGCACAGCAGCGGCGTGCGGCCGACGTCGTGCAGTGCCGCCGCTACCGTGGCCCCGATGGCGCCCGGGCCCACGACAGCAATGGCGCCGGCGAACTGTGTGGTCATGGAACTCCTTTCACTCGAGGCGAGGCAACTGCTCGACTCATATTGCGTTCTTTGAACGCGTCTCGTAATATATTACGAATGACAAGACAAAATGGTAATGGAGTTTCAGATCACGAGGGGCGGCTTGGTGAGTGGATCGGGAGCATCCAGGCCCGCAGCGGCGATCTCGCCGCGAGTGAAGCGAAGGTCGTCGCACTTTTGCTCGCCGATCCATTGTTCGTCGGCGCCAGCACCACCGCGCAGGTCGCCGCACGTGCGGGCGTTTCGCCGCCGAGCGTCATCCGCGCTGCACGCGCGATCGGGTTCGGCGGGTTCACCGAGCTCAAGATCGAGATCGCTCGGGCCCGCGGCACCACCCGTTTCTTCGCGCCTCCTGAAGCGCTCACCGCGGGCGCGACGCTGTCTGCCGTGCTGGAAACCTCCATCCGCGCAGGCAGCGATGCACTGACTGCGCTTGGCGGGGCCATCGAACTGTCCGCACTCGACAACGCGGTCGGGTCGATCCAGCGCGCGCGGCAGGTCATCGCGTTCGGTGCTGGTACGTCGGCGACGGTCGCCGCCGACGCGGTCTTCCGGCTTCGCGCGGTCGGCGTGACGACCATCAGCATTCCGGACTATCTGTCGGCAATGATCGCGACGCGATTGCTCGGCCCGGGCGATGTCGTCATCGCCGTCAGTTCGACCGGGCGCACCTCTACCACGCTCGCCATCGCCGACGCGGCGTCATCGGCCGGGGCGTCGCTCATCGCGATCACCAACCAGTACGGCACACCCCTGGCGAGCCTCGCGGATATCGCGCTCGTCGTCGGCGGTGCGCCGCTGCCCGCGCAAATGGCTGCCGCAGGGAGTCGGTTGGCCCAGCTCGTTGTCATTGACGCACTGGTCGCCGCCATCGCCCTGCGCGACCCGGAACGGAGCCGCCGGGCCGAGCGGGCAGGCATCGATCTGCCCGACATCGCCTGATGCAGCCGCGCACCGTCGCGATCGTGCTCGCCGCGGCCGTCGCGCATGCGGTGTGGAACCTGGCCTCGAAGTACAAGCGGGCGGACACCGTGCTGTTTGTCTGGGCCTACACCTGCGCCTCGGCGGTGCTGTGCGTCCCGATCGCAATCGCGCTCATGGCCAGCGGGGAGCAAGCGCTCGATTGGCGGTTTGCGGCAGGTGCAGCCATCTCGGCTGCGCTGCACCTCGCATATTCCCTGACTTTGCAAGCCGGCTACGACCGCGCCGAACTGGGGGTGGTCTATCCGGTCGCGCGTGGCACAGGGCCGATTCTGACGATGCTGTTCGCTCTCTTCCTTCTGGGAGAACGGCTCACCGCATTCGCGATGCTCGGCGCGCTGCTTGTCATTGCGGGCATCCTCGTGACCACGGGCAACCCGTTCAGGGTGGGGAGTCGCCGCTCGCTGCAGGGAATGATGTGGGGCACCGCGACGGGCGCCACCATCGCCGGCTACACGCTCTGGGACAGCTATGCGGTGACCTCCATGCACTTGGCGCCGGTGAGCTACTACGCCGGCACATTGGCGCTGCAGAGCTTGATACTGACCCCGAACGCGCTGCGCAGGCGGCACCGGGTCCGCGCCGCCCTCCGTGCCGACGTCGTGCCGATCGTCGTCGTGGCTGTCTTCTCCCCCTTGGCCTACATGCTCGTCCTCCACGCCATGCTGGACGCGCCGGTGGCGCTTGTGGCGCCGCTGCGTGAGTCATCCATTGTCATCGGCTCTCTACTCGCATGCCGGCTTTTCGGCGAGGATCATCTCGTGCGCCGGACTGTCGGGGCGGTGGTCGTGCTCGTCGGAGTCGCGGCGATCAGTCTTTGACGTGTGCGTGCAGCCAACCCATGAGCGTCGCTCGCTGACTGGGATTCCCATCCGGGCCGCGCAAGGCGACCACCTGTCGAAAGCAACCGGACATTACAGGGTCGGTGGCCGATGGCCTTGCCACGGTCAGCGGAAATCTAGGTTCGGAGGGTCAGGGAGCCCCAACTTTTGAGGTCTGTGAGGATCGTTTGAGAGTCAGGGCCGGATGGCCAAGACGCAGTGACGATCGACAAGGGGCCGGCAGATCGGCGAAACAATCGATTTCAGATTTGCGGAAATCGTGACGATACGTAACAATTAGCCTACAAAAACAACTGATTGCCCCCGAGGAGACGCTCTTCACGAACGAACCTGTCGTCAGGCGCCGCCCACTTCTTTGTACTAACTTGCTGCCCAGGCTGGCGTTTGGGTGGCCTTGCCATGAACCGCACCCACCGCATCGTCTTCAACCGCCGCACCGGCGCCTGCCAGGCCGTTTCCGAAACCGCGAAGTCATCGGGCGGGGGGCGTTCGGCACTCGGTTGCGCCTTGATCGCCGGCGCGGCGCTGCTCGCGTCGGCCGTATCGCCGTCTGTTCATGCGCAAGGTGCTCCGCAAGCCTACTGGCAGAGCCCCCTGTCCGGCGCGTGGTTCGATGCGGACAACTGGCGCGATGCTGTGGTGCCGACCAGCGCACACGACGCCCTCATCGACGCCATTGGCTTGGTGCAGATCGCGGGAAGCGGCACCAACGCCGGGGCCAATCAACTGGTCGTTGGCCTGGCCGTCCCAAGCACCATGTCCGTGACAAACGGCGGAACGCTCACCGCCGTCAGGGCGTACCTTGGGTTCGGTGCTGCAGCAGGTTCGCTGCTGGTCGACGGCGCGAATTCGGTGTTCAGCGCGACGTCCGGGCTGCTCTTGGGCTACAGATCGGCAGGCACGCTGACGGTGCGCAACGGCGGCACGGTTCGCGCCAGCTCGATCGAACTCGGGCCCCAGGCCGGTGGACAGGGCACTCTGAATCTCGAGGTCGGCGGCACGGTGGAGACCGGTGGGGCATCCGGGCTGGTGCCGGCTGTAGGCGCAGGGGCCACCGGCGCCTTCAACTGGACCGGCGGCACGCTGCGGGTGGTCGGCAGCACGCTCGTGAGCGGCATGGATGCGACGCTCGGCGGCACGGGCTCCACGCTGGACACCAACGGCTTCGACGCGACGCTCTCGGGCGTGCTCTCGGGCAGCGGCGCGCTCACCAAGACCGGCGCGGGAACGCTCGTGCTCTCGGGCGTGAATACCTATGGCGGCGGGACCACTGTCACCGGCGGCGTGGTGTCGATCAACAACGCCTCGGCACTGGGGAGCGGCGCTATGTCGATCGGCAATGCCGAGTTGCGCGCCACCAGTTCGATGGACCTGGCCACCTCCCTGAACCTCAGCGGCCCGGCCACGGTGTCGGCGGTCAACGGCGTGACCCTGCGGCTCACGGGCTCGATCGGGTTCACCCGCGACCTGACCATCGGCGGCACGGGCCGCGCGGGCACCGTGGAAATCGCCAGCACCGGTGGCGTCGCCTCGCCCACCAGCAATCTTGTTGTCGCTGCCGGCACCGCGCGTGCGGGCAGCGGCGTCCTGTCGATCCTGACGAACATCGCGGCTTCCACGACGGTGGCTTCGGGGGCCGTGCTGGACATGAACGACAACACCGGCTTCGCCGTGAAAAACCTGCAGGGCGCAGGCATCGTGCGCACAGGCGCACTGGACACGACGGTGCTGCGCGTGGACGCCGGCGACTTCTCCGGCTCGATTCAAGGCACCGGCGCGTTCCAGAAGACCGGCACCGGCACCCTCGCGCTGCGAGGGGCCAGCACCTACCAAGGCAACACGGGCGTCGCCGGCGGCACGCTCCTGCTGGCGGGTGCTGGCGCGCTGCCCACCACCAGCGCGCTCAATGTGCTTAGCGGCGCGACCTTCGATGCCACCGCCATCGACGCTGCGGGCGTGACGCTCAGCACGCTGTCCGGCGGCGGCGCGGTGCTGATGGGCACGAAGTCGCTCACGCTGTCCGGCGCCCTGAGCGGCGTCTTCAGCGGCACCATCAGCGGAAGCGGTGCGCTGTTCAAGACCGGCACGGGCGCACTGACCCTCGCCGGCGCCAATGCCTACCTGGGCGGCACGACGATCTCGGGCGGCACGCTGGCCCTGGCGGACGCGGGCTCGCTCGCCAACGCCAGCGCGGTGAGCGTGGCCAGCGGCGCTACATTCAACATCGCGGGCCTCACCACCGGCGGCACCGCAATCGGCAGGCTGACGGGCAACGGCAGCGTGCTCCTGGGCACCAAGACGCTCACGACCGGCATTGCGGCCGACACCGTCTTCGATGGCGACCTCCAGGGCACGGGCGGGCTGGTGAAGCAGGGCGGCGGCACCTTCTTCCTGAACGGCGCGAACACATACACGGGCGCGACCACCGTGCAGGCCGGCCGCCTGTCCGTGGGCAGCACCGCCGCCGACAGCGGCGCGCGCATCGCGGGCGCGGTCGACGTCGCATCGGGCGCCACGCTCAGCGGTTTCGGCAGCATCGGCGGTAACGTGACCATCGACGGCGGCGCGCACCTCGCGCCCGGCGACCCCGCAGCGGGCAACGGCATCGGCACGCTGCGCATCGAGGGTGACCTGGCACTGAACACCGGCAGCCAACTCGACTTCGACATCGGTGCGCCGAGCGGCACCGCGTCCGTGCCGGGCCAGAGCGACAACGTCGAGGTCGGCGGCAACCTGTCGATCGCCGCGTCCACGCTGAACGTGCGCAACGCGGGCGGCATGGGGCCGGGCCTGTACAACCTATTCAAGTGGGGGGGCTCGCTGTCGGTCACCGGCGGCGGCTTCGCACCGCCTGCTGGCATGACGCTGCAGACGCTGGTGGGCAGCAAGCAGATCAACCTCATCACCGGCGCCGGCTATACGCTGAACTTCTGGAACGGCAATGGCCTGGCGAGCCCGTCGCAAATGGGCGGCGGCGACGGCACCTGGTCGGCCACGTCGCCCACCTGGGCCGACGAGACCGGTGTGGCGAGCGGGCCGCTGCAGCCGCAGCCGGGCTTCGCGATCTTTGGCGGCGCGGCCGGCAACGTGACGGTCAGCACCGCCAACGGCGCGGTCACCGCGAGCGGCATGCAGTTCGCGAGCGACGGCTACCGGCTCACGGGAGACACGATCACGCTGGTGGCCGATGCCGGCCACCCCGCGCCGGTGGAGGTGCGCGTGGGCGACGGCAGCTCGGCGAGCGCAGGCTGGAATGCGAACATCGCCAACGTCATCGCGGGCACCGACGGCCTCGCCAAGACCGGCGCGGGCACGCTCGTGCTCAGCGGTGCAAACACCTACAGCGGCGGCACCACCGTGCGCGGCGGCACGTTGCAGGTGGCGGCCGACAACAACCTGGGCGTTGCGAGCGGCGGCCTTGCACTCGACGGCGGTACGCTGCGCGCGACGAGCGGCTTCGCATCGAGCCGGGCCGTCTCGCTCGGCGCGGGCGGTGGCGGCTTCGATGTCGACCTGATCCAGACGCTGCGCCTGAACGGCACGGTCTCGGGCGACGGCGGGCTGGTGAAGACCGGGGAGGGCACGCTCGTGCTCGGCGCTGCCAACAGCTACGGCGGCGGCACAGCCGTGAACGCGGGCTCGCTCGAAGCGGCGGTGAGCGACGCGCTCGGCACCGGCCCGGTGTCGGTGGGGACCGGCGCCGCGCTGATCTTCAGCGGCAACGCGCAGGCCGGCGCGCAGACCATCACCGCAGCCGAGCGCACATCGCCCACGGTCAACGCGGGGCAGGTGCTGTTTCGCGACAACGCGTCAGCAGGCAACGCGCGCTTCGTGCTGAACACCGATTCGGTGGCCGAATTCGGCGGTGCGTCCACCGCCGGGAACGGTGTCTTCGAGAACCGCGGCGGCCGCACGGATTTCGTCGCCAATGCCACCGCGGGCAAGGCCACCATCACCAACTTCGCAAATGGCCAGATCAACCTGCTGGACGACGCGAGCGCCGGACAGGCCACCTTCATCAACAAGAGCGGCGGCCTGATCGACGTGTTCGACAACGCCACCGCCGACCAGGCCACCGTGGTCAACGAGGCCGGCGCGCGGCTGCGCATCCGATCGGCGGCCACCGGCTTCGGCATCGGCGCGCTCTCGGGCGCGGGCGACGTGATCCTCGGCGCGAAGGCGCTGACCACCGGCGCGCTGAACGCCGACACCGTTGTCTCGGGCGTGATCTCGGGCGCGGGTGGCTCGCTGGTGAAGGTGGGCACCGGCGCGCTCACACTGTCGGGCGCCAATACTTACACGGGCGGCACCGCGCTGCGCCAGGGCCGCTTGAACGTCGCGCACAGCCAGGCGCTGGGCACCGGCGCGCTCACGATGGACGATGACACCACGCTGGGCTTCGGCGCCGACGGCCTCACGATCGCCAACGCGATCCGGCTGACCGGGAAGAACGATCCGGTCATCGACACCGGCGCGTTCAACGGCACGTTGAGCGGCGGCATCAGCGGCGGCGGCTTCGTCACCAAAGAGGGAACAGGCACGCTGACGCTGCTGGGCGCCAACACATACAGCGGTTCCACGAATGTGGCGCAGGGCACGCTGCGCGCGGGTGCGGCCGACACGCTCAGCGCGAGCTCGGCGCACAGCGTAGCCACGGGCGCGACGCTGGACCTCGCAGGCTTCAGCCAGACGGTCGCCTCGCTTGCCAACGGCGGTACTGTTTCGCTCATGGGTGCTGCGCCGGGCACAACGCTCACGGTCAACGGCAACTATGTCGGCAACAACGGCGTGTTGAAGTTGGGCACGGCGCTGAACGCGACGGGCCCGTCGGACCGGCTCGTGATCAACGGTGGCGCAGCCAGCGGAAGGACCAGCGTGCAGTTCGCCAACCTCGGCGGACTGGGCGCGCTCACGGGCGGCAACGGCATCGAGGTGATCACCGCGCAAAACGGCGGGACCACCACCGCGCAGACGACCAAGGATGCGTTTTCGCTCGCGGGTGGGCAGGTGAACGCGGGTGCCTACGAGTACCGCCTCTACGCCGCGGACGCGAGCGGCGCGGGCGAGAACTGGTACCTGCGCTCCAGCATTCCCGGCGCCACGCCGCCCACAATCCCTGGTGCGCCCGATGCGCCTGCGGTGCCCGTCATCACCTATCGCGCCGAAGCCTCGCTCTATGAGGCGCTGCCGAACCAGTTGCGTCTGGGCAACCTCGCGATGCTGGGAGATCTCCGCAAGCGCGTGGGCGACGACGACGTGAAGGGCACGGCCACCGCGCCGACCGGTCCGGACCGGCGTGCGTGGGCACGCGTGCTCTCGACCGATCTCGACATCCAGCAAGGCGGCACGGTGTCGCCGACGAGCAAGGGACGCCTCACAGGCTTCCAGGCCGGCACGGACCTGCTGGCCACGTCGAACGTGCGCGCCGGCCTTTACGTCGGCCAGCTCGATGGCGACGCGAGCGTCAACGGCTTTGCGAGCGGTGTGAACAACCTGCGCACCGGCCGCACCGACCTGCGAAGCCAGTATGTCGGTGTGTACGGCACCTACACCGGCGAGAGCGGCTTTTATGCGGATGCGGTCGTGCAGTCAGGGCGCCATCGCTACACGGTGCAAACGAACATCGGCACCGCTGCCGAAGGCAAGGGCAACAGCCTGCTGGGTTCGATCGAAGTCGGTCAATCCTTCGCACTGGGTGCAAGCGGCTGGAGCGTCGAGCCGCAGCTGCAGCTGATCCACCAGCGACTGGACCTGGGCAACTCGACCATCCTCGGTGCCGTCGTGCAACCCGATGCCGACAGCGGCTGGATCGCGCGTGCCGGTGTTCGTGTGAAGGGCCAGGTCGACACTGGCATGGGCGCGCTTCAACCGTACGGCCGCTTCAATGTCTACAGGACCTCAAGCGGCACCGACGTTGCGCGCTTCCTGAACGGCACGACGCGCAGCGGCATCGAGGCGCCCACCGGCGGCACGAGCACCGAGCTTGCAGGAGGCTTCACGCTGGCTGTTGGCCAGACGACCAGCCTCTATGGCGAGATCGGAAAGCTCTGGTCGTCGGGCGGCGATGCGAAGGTCAAGAGCTCGATCAACGGATCGGTCGGTGTGCGCGTGAGGTGGTGACGGGCGCGCAGCAACGCACGACTCGCCGGGCGCTCAGCGCTGCGCCGCCTCGACGCTCACGTGGATGCTCTCTGAGGTGGTCGCGCGCGGCGGCTCGGGCGACGCCTATGTCTGCGACCAGCCCTGAGGAGCAGTTCGCGGCCCTCTAAAGAAGTCGCGCTGTTTTTTCTCGTACCTGATAAATCGCAGCCTTACTGCCTTCTACCCACGTTCCGCCACCGAATGTGGTGCCCCCTTGCCACTTCATGGGGCAGCTGTCAGTGCGCTGAGTCATGCGAGCAAGACTGCCTTCTTTTCGTCCAAAGTCAGGCCGCCCTTCGTAGCAAGGCGTCTGTGCCTGAAGGCCCGCCGCTCTACTTCCCCGCGAGGCGTCGGATCCGCGCCGAACGAAGCTCATCTCACCGGCCGAGGCCACGCCAAGCGAACGTGTGTCTGCGAATTCATTCAGCAACGGGCCAGATGATGAAAAGCGCCAGGATCCAATCCCTCGCGCGCCGCATCCGCGCAAGTCGCCACAACGCGGGGCGCTTGGCTGCTGGCCGAGATCGTTCCCTGGAACATCAGGCATCATGCGCCTTGCTCGACGACAGCGACACGATGGTCGATTGGCGCCACTTGCCAGACGACCTGGTCGACGACCTGCAGGGCGCCACGACGATGCACGGGGCCATCGACGACACCATCGATCTGCGCGCGCAGTCAGGACGAACGGTGAAGCAGGCCGTGCAGGCCAGCGGCGGCAACCTCTCTGCGGCTGCGCGCTGCCTGGGCATCAGTCGCAATACGCTGTATCGCAAGCTGCGTCAGTTCGAGTCGGCAAGCGGCGACTGGGTTTGCCTTGAACGCATCGCCTGCAGCGCGATCGCCTTGCGCCAGCATGCGAAGCGATCTTCGCTTGGCCATGACCGGAATGCACCGCGGGGCAGGGGACGCGCGTGGGCGTCCTGGAAACGCACCTCGGATTCACTGCGGATCGAATGGCGAGGTCCGGTCCAGGCTCGCACTGGCTAGCAGAGCTGATTGCCGATCCAGGCGCCGGCGCGGGTGATGTAGCCGCGCACGCCATCGCGCACGACCTCGAGCACTGTGGGGTCGAACGACGCATCGATGTCGTCGTAGACCGGCTCGATGACCGTATCGCTCGAGGCATTGATGGCGCCCCACTTGCCGTTGGTGTGCAAAAAGATGGCAAGCCCCGCGTAGGTGAAGCCCGAGACGTCGTCGAAGCCCGGGGCGATCCTCAGCGCTCCAGCCGTGTCGATGAAGCCCCATCGTTTTGCTATGCGAACCTTGGCGAGGCCGTTCGCAGCGAAGCCGGCGGCTTCCGCGTAGCGCGCAGGAATACGCGTCTCGCCGCCGCTGCCCATGTAGCCATACCGATGGTTGCCGGCCTTGAAGGTCGCGAGCCCGCACGCATCGAATTCGCCGAACTCCTTGAACGCCGGGCGAAGCGCTTGCTTGCCGGCGACGTCCACGAACCCGCGATAGCCGGCGCGCCTGACCTTGGCGAGGCCGTTGGCGGCGAATGCGCCGATGCCGTCATAGATCGCTGGAATCACCAGTTCTCCCCGCACGTCGATGCAACCGCAGGTGCCTTCTTCCGTGCGGACCACCGCGAGACCGCCATCGTCGAACGAGCGGGCATGTTCGAAGTCCGCAGGGAAGACCTTGTTCCCCGCGGCGTCCACGAAGCCGTGTCGGAAGAACTGGGCGCGATCGAGGATCACCATGGCGATGCCCTGCTTTGAGAAATCCTCGGCCTGGTGGAACGACGGCCCGACGACGATGCGGCCGGTCCGATCGATGAATCCATAGCCGCTCTCGCTGTTTGGATCCAGGTGGGCGACGGCCAGACCATTTGCGGCAAAAGGCCCGACGCCGTGGAACTGCGGCGGCACCACGATTTCGCCTGCGAGATCGATGAAACCAAAGAGGCCGCTCTCGGCGGATCTGACAGGAAGCATGGATCGTTTCTCGGTTGCGGGGAGTAGCTGGTGGTGCAGCGGCTTGGCGCACAGTATCGCGGTCGTTGCGGCATGACCCGGCTCCGTCTTGCTTCGCCTCGTGCCGGTCCGAAGAGAGGAGGGGCAGAGAAGGGCGAGGCTGCATAGCATTTGCTATACGATTTTTCCATGAAGACGACCCAACTCCCTCCGGTCCGGGTGACGGCCGCCGTTCGAGAACAGATCGAAGGCGTGCTGCTCGACGGCGAAACGCTGTCGCATTTCGTCGAGCAGGCTTCGATCGATGCGGCGCGTCGTCGCAAGGCGCAGCAAGAATTCATGGCCCGTGGGCGCATCGCTTGCGCGCGCCCTTGAGACGGGCGAGTCCTATGCGGCAGACGAGGTCCTCGATGCGATGAAGTTCCGGAGACCGATCCGTTCACTTGCCGAATTGCTTTTGATGACCGCATGGAGCGGGAACTCGTCATCCGTTCGGCGCATACGGCTACGTAGCCCTGTTCCATATCGTCAGCGAAACGGAGATCATGGCATCTGCCATTCGGCACCAGCGCGAGGACGACTACCACTGAAGGCAAGGGCGACGCGGCGATCGCGAGGGGAGGCGCGCGGGTGTCTAACGCGCTTGGATCGGAACCCTCATGCAATCTCACGGGCGGCCAAAACCGGGGTCCTCGTGCCTTCGCCGTGGGCCCTCTTCGTATGGACTGGGGGACGGATAAGAACTTGGACCGATTATGCAGCGATCCCAACGGCTCTGCGGTACTCGACGGGGCTGCGGGCGCCCACCGTTCTCAGTGCGTCGACCATCATTTGCGCGGAAGGCGACAGGCCGGGTGTGGTGCGCCACCAGACGCCCAGCGGGCGCTCGGTCTTGGCCAGCTCGAGCGGCAGGATCTTGATCAGTCCCGTGCGCGCCTCCACGTCAGCCAAGTGCTGCGGCCAGACGGTGATCAGCTCCGACGTGAGGACCAGCGCACGGTTCGTGAGGAACGACATGGATTCAACCGTGGCCACTGGCGCATTCATTCCGGCTTCCCGAAATGTCGCTTCGAGCTGCCGCCGCATGGAGGTTTCAGGCGGCGGAAGAACCCATCCGTAGCCACCGAGCATGTCCAATCCGATTCGCTTTCGACTGCTCAAGGGATGTTGCGCGCGCACGATCAGGCGTGCGCGGTCCATTCCCAACACTTCCTGGGTGATGTCTGTCGGTAGCCGCCGGCTCGGAAGCCGGCTCGTCATCAGATCCAGATCGCCGCGGCGCAAGAGCGTGGTCAACCAATCATGCTGGCCTTCGACCACCGTCACCTTCAAACGCGGCTGGCGCTTCAACACGATGGTCAATGCGGCCGGAAGAATGCCACCGGCAGTGGATGGCAAAGTGCCAATTGTCACGCTGCCGTGGCCCTCGCGCAGTTCGGTCACCTCGCGATCCGCATTGCGAAGCTGCGCGATGATGGCCCGCGCGTGGCGCACGAGTACTTGGCCGAAAGGCGTTGGCACCGAGCCCCGACTGGTGCGCGTGAAAAGCGGAGCTTCGGTCAACGCCTCCATTTCCTGAAGCGCCTTGGTCACTGCCGACTGGGTCATATGCAGACGCTCGGCTGCGCGCACGAGACTTCCCTCTCGCTCGATCGCGTCGGCCAAGCGCAAGTGGCGCAGGGAGATGCGCAATTCCCAGTTCGACATGAGCAACACCTTCGCTGGAGAGGTCGTGGCTCACATCGAATTGAAGTAAGCGACAAGCCATGAATTTCTTTCAAGTGAATGGTAATGGAATTCACTTTTTGGAATTTCTTCGCGGTGCCATAGTCCCTTCCGACGAACCTCCGTCTCTCAAGGACTGCACTCAAGTGATCGACTACCCGGACCTCCAGCTCTACATTGGTGGCGCGTGGCGCAAGACGCGCAGCGACATGCCGGTGGTGAACCCCGCCACCGAACAGGAGATCGGGCGCCTGCCTCGCGCCATGGCCTCGGATCTGGACGACGCGCTGGGCGCCGCCGAAAGGGGCTTTCGTGCGTGGCGCCGCACCGCACCCAGCGAACGCGCGGACGTGCTGCGATGCGCAGCGCGGCTGATGCGAGAGCGCATCGACACCATCGCGCATGCCATCACGCTCGAACATGGCAAGCCGCTCGCGCAGGCACGCCTCGAGGTGATCCGGGGCTGTGAGTTCCTCGAATGGGACGCTGGCGAGGCCGTGCGCACCTATGGCCGCGTGATTCCGAGTGCTCAAGGCACGCGCTACATCGTGCATCACCAGCCGATCGGCACCGTTGCCGCGTTCTCTCCGTGGAACTTTCCGTTGAGCCAGCCGGCTCGCAAGATCGGTGGCGCGATTGCTTCGGGTTGCTCCATCATTCTCAAGGCAGCCGAAGAAACGCCCGCTGGTGCCCTGCACATTGCCCGCGCGCTGCACGACGCCGGGTTGCCGCCCGGTGTGCTCAACCTCGTCTTTGGGGATCCAGCCGAAATTTCCGACTACCTGATCCCGCAGGATCAGGTGCGCCTGGTCGCCTTCACCGGCTCAACCAATGTTGGGCGCCATCTCACAACGCTGGCATCCCAGCACATGACGCCCGTGCTCATGGAACTGGGCGGGCATGCGCCCGTCATCGTCTGTGACGACGTGGATGTGCAAGATGCGGCGGTCATGTCCGCCAACCGGAAGATGCGCAATGCGGGCCAGGTATGCACGTCCCCAACCCGCTTTTTCGTTGACGAGAAGGTCTTCGACGAATTCGTGGAAGTCTTTGCTGAGCGCACCCGCGCCCTGCACGTGGGCGACGGCATGACCCCTGGCGTGGAGATGGGCCCGCTGGCCAACGGCCGCCGAGTCGCAGCACTGATCGAACTCGTGGAGGATGCCGCAGCGAGCGGTGCCCGCCTGGTCGCCGGCGGCAAGCGCATGGATCGACCGGGCTATTTCTTCGAGCCTACTGTTTTGGCCAATGTGCCCTCCGGCGCTCGGGTCATGAGTGAGGAGCCATTCGGTCCGTTGGCCATCATCAACCCGGTGAGCTCGCTGGACGAAGCCATCGCGCATGCCAATGCCGTGCCCTTCGGCCTCGCGGCTTACGGCTTCACCCACAGTGCAGCCAAGGCGGATCAAATGGTGGAGGAGGTCGAGTGCGGCAACTTCTCGATCAATACGCTGGAAGCGTCGCTGCCAGAGACGCCTTTTGGCGGTATCAAATCCAGCGGCTACGGGCGGGAAGGTGGCAGCGAGGGACTGCATCACTACATGACCGTCAAGAACGTTTCGCACATCATGAAGCTCGAAGCCGCGTCCGCGAAAAGCTCCGGCGATTAGGCCAGGGTTCTGGATGCCACTGCGAGCTCCAGGCCACACACGCTGCTCCCAGTTCGTAAGAGCGCTGGCCCGAGACCATTGGCAAACGTGCCGAGTTCGCAATGCCCACTGCCAAATCACGCGTTCGCGATGACGCGCTGATTGGTGAACTCGCAGCTTGAATTCGCTCGTTGAGTTTCCGGCTCGTCTCTACCCGTTGTCTCCGAGCTTTCCAACATGTCCTCTCCTGCGCTGAAAGCCCTGGTCCACACCATGCGATACGAGGCTGACGGCATCGTCAGCGTCGAGTTCCGCCCGACATCTCCCGAGGTGGATTTTCCCGCCTTCGAAGCCGGCTCGCACATTGACCTGCACCTGCCCAACGGGTTGGTGCGCAGCTACTCGCTCTGCAACCCGGCGAGCGAGCGCCAGCGCTACGTGGTGGGCGTGCTCGACGACAGGAAGAGCCGCGGCGGCTCGCGCTACGTGCACCAGCAACTGCGCGTGGGCAGCACCATCGAGATTTCGCACCCGCGCAACAACTTCGCGCTGCAGGATGGCGCGGAGCGCTCGGTGCTGGTGTCCGGTGGCATCGGCGTGACGCCCATCTGGTGCATGCTGCAGTGCCTGGCTGCCCTGGGCAGGCCGGTGGAAATCGTGTACTGCGCGCGCAGCCGCAATGAAGCCGCCTTCATCGACGCCATCTCCGCACTGGCTGCAGAGAAGGACATCGCGGTCACTTGGCACTTCGACCAGGAAAAAGGCGCGCCGCCGAACTTGGTGCAGATGTTGGAAGGCAAGGGCGCCGACAGCCATTACTACTGCTGCGGCCCCACGCCCATGCTGGACAGCTTCGTGAAGAGCTGCGAGCAGCTGGGCTACGCCAACGCTCACATCGAGCGCTTCGCCGCAGTGCACGCGGATGCCTCCGCCGCCGCCGAGACCTACGTGGTCGAGTGTGCGAAGAGCGGCAAGAGCGTAGAGGTGCCGCCCGGAAAGTCCATCCTCGACAGCCTGATCGAGGCGGGGCTCAACCCCGAGCACAGCTGCAAAGAAGGTGTCTGCGGGGCTTGCGAGACCGTCGTGCTGGAAGCCGGCGAGATCGAGCACCGCGACGGCATCCTCAGCAAGTTGGAGCGTCAGTCGAACAAGACCATGATGATCTGTGTGTCGCGCTGCAAGCGCGGTCCGCTGGTGCTGGACATCTGATATCCACTTGACGCTCGTACGGATGGGACTGCTGGCCCACCAACGCTACCGCTGCAGGATCTGGCCCACAGTGGCGTAGTTGGGACCAGCGAGCCGACAGATGGGATTGAGGAGCGCCGTATCGATCTTGCCGGCGCTCAGCAGCGAGTCTTGGACGTGAAAGCACAGCACGTCCCCGATCATCAACCTCGTGGGCCCTTGTCCGAGTTCGATGCAACGATTGAGTCGGCATTCGACAGCAATGGGCGCATCCAGCAGGCGAGGTGTCTCAACCTGCGAGGACGCCACGGAACGCAAGCCAAGCGCATCGATCTCGCTGATCTCCGCCGGATATTCTTCTGCGCTCGCGTGAAGTGGTGACAGCAAGGAGTAGTCGGCGATGTGAACGACAAACTCCCGCGTGTCGAGGATATTTCGAGCGGTGTCTTTCAACCCTGCGCCATCAGGTTTCGTATCGACGCCGATCGCCAACATGGGCGGCGAATGGCTGACGAATGTGAAGGAAGAAAATGGCGCCAGATTCGCGTTGCCCTGGCGCGACCTGGAGGTCACCCACGCGATCGGCCTTGGAACCACGATGCCTGTCATCACTTTGTAGACCTCTGCGTCGGTCATCGTTCGGGGATCAAGGTACTTCATTGTTGAGGCGGCCGCCTTCTCGATGGTGCCCGGCGGTGGGCAGGTGAAGCTGCTGCAAAGAGCAGCCTCGTCGTTGACAAGAGAGTCGACCCCGGTCATTCAATGGATACGCCGGTCTCGACAATCAACGGTTTCATCTTGCTTCCCTCGTCACGAACGAAGGCGTCGAACTTCTCGGGCGACATGGAGACTCGGCTGTAGCCCTGATCGGAAAGCTTCTTCCAGTTCTCCGGGTTCGACAGCGCGTATTCGAAGGCCTCGTGGATCTTGTTGATGATGGGCCGGGGCGTGCCTTTCTTGACCGCCACGCCAAGCCAGAAGTCCATGACCAGCGATGGAAATCCGATCTCTGCGGTGGTCGGAACGTTAGGTAGATGGCTATTGCGGCTGGAGTCGGCAACGGCAAGAGGAATCACCTTGCCAGTCTTCATCAGATTCAGTGTGCCAGGAACCGCGTCGAACAGAAGGTCGATCTCCTGGGTCATGATGGCCTGCATGACCGGTGGGAAACCCTTGTACGGTACGTGGGTGAACTTGGCGCGCGACCCACCTCTGGACAACATATGGCCCAGAAGGTGCGGCGCAGTGCCGGAGCCGAATGAGCCATAGAGGACGCTGCCGTCTGCCGAGGACATCGTCTGTTTCAATGACTGGACGCTGTTGATCTTGCCCGAGACATTGGTCAGCATCACCTGGGGTGCGCGGGCGAGCATGGCGACGCCGTCGAAATCCCGTGTCGGAAGATAGGTGCTGTTCTTGTAGAGAAACGGATTGACACTGAAATCTCCGGTTTGCCCGACGAACACGGAGTAGCCGTCGGCCGGCGCGGACATCATGTCCGCCACGGCGATCTGTGACCCACCCCCGGGCTTGTTAAAAATGATGACGGGCTGCCCCATTCGCGTCGTCAGCTCCGGCCCGATGATTCTGACGAAGGCATCCACCGCGCCTCCTGCAGGGAAAGGGATCAGGATTCGGATCGGTTTGTTTGGATACGTGGCTTCAGCATGCGATGGCAGGATGGCCCCTCCGAAGATTCCTACGGCGGCTGCGAGAAGGACAGTCCTGAGAATTGGGTGCGTAGAGCCGTGGGCAGTCATGACATCTTCCGTTGGTGATTGAGAGTGGGACGAGGTTGTTTGAAAATAGGGCGGCTGTGTTGCGTTCGTGAAGGTCGCGGTTCAACGAGGATCCGATGGCGTCGTTGGCACGGCCGCGTCGGCATGGTGAGCGCTCAGATCGGCATGCCACCTGCGCCAGTCCCTGGCGGGATGAACGGTTCCGCACTCCTTGCAGGTGCGCTCGACGTCGCTGGTTTCGTAGAACTGTGCGAAAACCTTGGGCAGATCGCTCACAATGCTCTGCAGCTGAAGTTCCTTTCGGATGACGAGCGAGCCGCATACGGCGCAGGCCCATTCAAATCCATCCTTCACGCCCATCGGGCGCGATCGCTCGATCACTGTGCACAGGCTGCCAGACTCGGGCCGCTGCGGAGAGTGCCGCACATGCGCAGGCAACAAGAAGGTGTCGCCCTCCTTGAGGCTCACCCGTTCAAACTTTCCCCGATCCAACAGGAGAAGATGTGCCGTTCCGCGAAATTGATGAAAGTATTCCTCGAACGGGTCATCGTGAAAGTCCGAACGCTGATTGGGACCACCTACGACCGTACATATCAGATCCGAATCGGCCCAGATCTGCTTGTTGCCGACAGGCGGCACGAGACTCGCGGCGTTCTCGGCCAGCCAGTTGTCAAAATTGATGGGTCCACCGTACTTCAGGTTCATGTTTAGCTCGTCATGAAAAAGGAAAATAGAAATATCTCATTGAAGCAAATGAGGGCCTTCGTCGCGGTGGCTCGGGCGGGCAGCTTTACGCGCGCTGCAGATCAACTGTTCATCACGCAGTCGGCACTCTCGTCCCTGATACGCAACCTTGAGTCGGAACTCGATCTGCGATTGCTGGACCGGACAACGCGGCGCTTGGAACTCACGGATGCGGGAGAGGAATTGTTGGATTCCCTCGAGCAGCTGCTCAACGATCTGGACCGGATGACGTCCGACCTGCGCGACGTCCGCGTCATTCGACGGGGGCGTGTTCGCATCGGCGCGACGCCGCTTCTGGCGTCGACCTTCCTTCCCGTAGCCGTCCAGGCCTTTGCTCAGCGGTACCCGGAAATCACCGTTCGGGTCGTCGATGACGCTTCGGCGAAGCTGATGCAGAGTCTGGAGCAGGGAGACGTCGATCTGCTCATTGCGACGCTGGATGGAGGCCATCCGGAACTCGCCTCGACTGTGGTCCTGACGGACGTGATGGTCCTGGTCTGCCGGCGTGAACACCGGCTCGGCGATGCACTGGAGGCAACATGGAGCGACCTGCTTTCCGAACCCGTCATTGCGATGTGCAAAGGAAGCGGGTTGCGGGCGATCATGGATCAGACCATGGAGTCGATCGGCGCAACGATCAGTCCTTCGCAGGAAGTCAATCATGTGGCCACCGCGGTGGCCATGGTTGCCGCGGGCATGGGCATCGCCGTGCTGCCGGCGTACTCCGTGCGCTTCGGCGAGGCGGCGGGAGTTCGGGCGGTTCCGTTGACGTCGCCGACGGTGCAACGGCACGTCAGCCTTGCAACGCTCAAGCGAAGAACGCCTTCTGCCGCGACACAGGCTATGGCCGAGCACCTGCTGGAATTCGCGCGCAGGCAGGAGGGGCGATGAGTGGAGGATCATGGCTCGCCCCAATGCGAGGCGACTGCATCCAAGATGCTGAAGGCGGTGACTCGAGACGATTTCGGATTGGTTGGCAGCGGGCTGTTTTCGACGGAAAGGCGGATCGTTCCTGCAACGCCTTGCGCGGTGAGCTCGTGACGATTGGTGCGGGCACCTGGATCCGCCACCAGTTCGACGGTCACCGCAGACGGGTCCCCGACCGCCAGGGCGAGCGCTGCGACAACATTGGCGTTCTGCGGGAAGCGCGCTGCCGCCTCCTCGGCGCCCCCACGAAAGAACACGGTGCTCTTGCTGATGGTGGACAGGTCGATCATGCTTTCCGCCGCCGTACCGCGCCAGGCGGCCACAGGTTTGCACCCGCGGTAGTTGACGTGGACAGGACCGAGGCGACGTGCGGCGCGCAAATAATCGAGCCCGCCGAGCGCCCCGGAGGGGATCAGCAACCGGCTTTCCCCTTGACGCGCGCAATCCCATAGCCGGGCGCGCAGCGAGGCGTCCATGAGCGCGCCCACTGAGGCTGCAACGACGTCGCAGCCCGCCTGAAGGCAACCGGGCGCGTGGCTTTCAAGGGCCGTCTGGCCCGCCACCTCCACAACCAGATCGGGGCCGGCGGCAAGCAGATCCTCGAGGCGACTCCACGAAGAGCGCAGGCCGGGATGGGGCACGGTGCCCGTCACCAGGGCCCCGAGAAATTCGACGCCCGGCAAATGGCCGGCTTGCAGCTCGCCTGCAATGACTTGGCCCAATGCACCGAAGCCAATGAGTGCAATGCGACGGAGAGTTCGGCGTGCTTGCTTCATCGTTTCTCTTCAGCCCGTCTGGCCCATGCCGTCGCTTGAGCATTGGCTGCAGGAGTCTCCCGAGCAGGGGCGACAGTGCCCACTCGTCTTGGACGCCAGCACTCCGGATGCGGATACGTGACGGGACATGGCCGGCTCATCGAGACAGGCCACTTTCGGCGAACATCTGACGGCTCCATGCCCGCTGTTGTTCGGTAAGTGCGAGCAGAGGACGGCGAACCGGACCGCCGACCTGACCAAGCAACTCCTGCCAGTACTTGGTGTGCGCCTGCGGCGTTCCGGCGGGACGGCTCTTGCGGAAGGCCTGGCGCGCAGGCTCCAGGCTATCGCGGACAGCACGCGCTTCGGCATAGCGCCCCTCGAACGCGAGCTTGGTGTATTCGTGAATGCGCTGGTCCTTGGCCGTTTGAAGAAGCAGCGGCGGGGTGGAGCACAGATAGAGGCGCCATCCGAGCTGGATGATGTTGTCCAGCCATTCCTCTTCGGAGGCAGTGCTGACCTGGATGCGGTCGCCCACCAGCTGGGTCAGTTCCGTGTAGAGCTCGCGCGAGACGCTGTACTTGATGGCGACGATGTTGGGGAGCTCGGCGATCCTCGCGCAAAGCTGGGGCGACATGATGTACCCGCAATCCGGGTGATTCCACATGGCGATGCCGATGTCCAGCGTCTCGCTCAAGTGCCGGTAGTACTCATAGACAGTCGCTTCCACGTCATTCGCGAAATGAAGCACCGGACTGTGCACGACGATCCAGTCCGCGCCGACTTTTTCCGCGTGCCGGGCAAGATCGATCACCACATCGAGATTGGTGTCGGAACAGGACATCACGGTGTGCGCGCGCCCTTGGCAAACCTGTGCAGCGATCTCGAAGCTGCGCTTTCTCTCGTGCACCGACATCGAGAAAAATTCGCCCTGCTTCCCGGTGACAAACAGGCCCGCTACCTTCAACGCTCCGATCCAATGGTCGACGTTTCGTGCAAACCCCTGCTCGTCGAAGGAAAGATCGGCTCGGTAAGGTGTCGTGCTTGCAGCCCACACGCCTGTGAAGTGCTCCTTCGCGTATTGCTGGGCGTTGTCCTTCGTGTACTTCATTTGTTCTTTCTGCTGGTTCAGCGTGCTGAAAGCGCAAGGCGCGCCTCAGCCTGTCTGCGTTGGATGGGAAGATCCTGCGATGGGCAGGGGAGTGCTCGGTTCTTCACGCACGAGTGACGCTTCATCGTCGTGGCGGCAGCGGCAGGCATGCCCGCGGACGACCCTCGCCCGTGCTGCGTGGCCGATCGATCGCCAGGCATCGCCCGGCCACGGCTTGCGAGGTGTTGGATGCGGTGAGGTTCGGCCATGCACTGAATTACAGACGGCTTGGCGACCGGCAACAAACGGGAAATTTCGAACCACTCAGAAAGCGACTCTCTGAATCACGGTGCTGGTTTGCGTGCACAGGACCTCGGACATGTCCCCGCCTGCTTCGGGACAACGCAGGGGATGCACTTCGCGCACGGATCAGGTCGGCTCAGATACGAAACGAGCGGCGAAGCCCCGTTGGGGCCTTACCAGAGCGCGCATCGGTTGGGCGGTGCACCCAAGGCCTGCGCAACTTGGGCATCGGACCTTTGGCCCGCAAATGGATCGGGACACCTCCGGCGCGTGTTGCGCCGGGCAGTTCCCCGGTCGCCTAGGACTGGACCGGGTTTCGGACCGTTGCTGCGAAGTCCCGTTGGGCGGCGATGACCATTCGAAGCATGGCGTCGTGGGCGGCAACGCTGTCTTTGCGCGCAAAGGCGTCGCGCAGTTCCCGGTAGCCGGCGATCACCGCCAGTCGCCGCTGGGGATCGCCAAGCGTCATGCGTCGCACCAGCGCCACCTGATCTGCATAGCGTGCTATACCCGAAGCCAGACGGGTATTGCGGACCGCGGCAAGCCAGGCGTCGCGAAACAGGCGGCCGGCGCCGAATGCACCGATCGCGTCGTTCATCTCGTGCGCCCGCTGGGCTTCGGCGGTGGCAAGGTCCACCTGGTGAAGCTGAGTGGGGGTGACGTCGCGCGCGGCCAGGGCGGCGGCCCGCGGCTCGAGGAGAAGCCGCAGCTCGAAGACATCGTCGACGTCCTGCGGTGTCAGGGTCGGCACTTTGTAGCCGCGCGGCGTGCTCACCAGATAGCCCTCGGCCACAAGTTGAAGCAGCGCCTGGCGCACCGGCACCCGCGACACGCCCAAATGATTGGCGATGTCGGCTTCTACGAGCCGCTCACTGGCTCCCGGAATTCCACTGCGCAGGCGCGCGAGAAGGTAGTCATAGGCTGCTGTGCTCAAGCTGGGCTGAGCAATGGCGGTGTTTTCTTCTCTGACTTGCATGGGAGCGATGGTGTGCGAAGCCGCGAGCTTAAGGCGCGCCGTGAAAAGTGTTTGAGCAACCGAAGGTTCAGTATACCTAAGTAATGAACTTCGCTGAGATAGAAACCTAGCTCACTCAGGGTTTCACTGGAGAGCGAGAAAAATGGTTGTAATTTAGCTGAGGTTCGGTATACTGCAAATCTCACTAAATGATATTGCCATGACTTTGGAGCAATTTGGTTCAGCTCGGATAGCCTCGCTCGTACAGAGCGACAAGGTCCACAAGGACCTTTATCTGAGCGAAGAACTCTTCGCGCTGGAGCAGCGAGAGTTGTTCGGCAACACCTGGTCCTTCCTGGGGCACGCCAGTCAAATCGCCGATTCCGGGGACTTCTTTACCGTCGAGGTTGCGGGGCAGTCCTTGATCGTGCTGCGCGATGACAAGGGCGAGATCCGTGCGCTGCACAATCGTTGCGCCCACAAGGGGGCGCAACTGCTCACCGTCGAGTCCGGTCGGCTCACCGGGCGCTTCCTGCGCTGTCCCTACCATGCGTGGTCGTACCGGCTCGACGGAGCCCTGGCGGCTTATCCGCTCCGGTCGGGCTACGAGAACACCGGGCTCATGGCCTGCGAGTCCGGCCGCGGGCTGTCGCCGGTCGCTGACCTGCATGTCTACCGTGACTTCATCTTCGCGCGGCTGAACGCTGACGGCCCAGCGTTTGACGCCTACTTCGGCGATGTATTGCCCACCATCGACCTGATGGTCGACCGCTCTCCTGTCGGCCGGCTGGAGATCGCCGGAGGCGTTTTGCGTAGCGTCGTTCACTGCAACTGGAAGCTCTATCTTGAAAACGTCAACGACTCGGTGCATCCGGCCTCGACGCACGAGTCCGCGGTGCGGGCAGCGCAAGCGGTCGCACGCGACCGCGGGTCGGAGCCCATGCCTCTGGCTTTCGAGCAGATCCTTCCGTTCGGCGAGCGGTACGAGTTCTTCGAAGGAATGGGCGGCAGGGTCTTTCCAAATGGCCACAGCATCTCCGGCACTCGCTTCAGCGTGCACTCGGGATACGGAAACCTCGGGCAGTATGTTCAGGACCTGCAGGCGGCGCACGGGGAGGCGCGCGCGAAACAGGTGCTCGAACAGTCCCCTCAGAACACCGTCCTCTATCCCAGCCTCGCCATCAAGGGCTCTCCCCAGACCATAAGGGTCATCCGGCCCGTCGCCGTCGACAGGACCGTCGTCGAAGCCTGGAACTTCCGCACGGTCGGCGGGCCGGACCTCCTGCTGGATCGCGCACTGACGTACAGCCGGCTGGTCTTCTCGCCGATGTCGGTCGTGGCGCACGACGATCTCCATCTGTTCGAGTCTCAACAGAAGGGTTTGCGATCAGGGCCCAACCCGTGGGTGAGCCTGCATCGCGAACACACGCCCGATGAGGCCAAACAACAGACGGCCGAGACCAGCGGCACCAGCGAACTGCTGATGCGCAATCAGTACCGCGCCTGGGCCAAGTTCATGACCCTGAACATGAAGGAGGCATGAGATGTCGGTGCCAGAGTGTGTCGAGCTGATCTATCGGGAGGCCTTACTGCTCGACGAAGGCCGCTATGAGGAGTGGTTGAAGTTGTTCTCGCCCAGTGGGCGCTACTGGGTTCCCCTGAGCAAGTCCCAGGCCGAAGGTGATTCGCAGCTGTCGATCGCGGACGAGGACATGAACCTGCTTCGCTTGCGCATCGAGCGACTTGCATCCGGCCGGGCGCATTCGCAGCAGCCGCCCAGCTCCATGCAGCACGTGCTGCAGCAGCCCATGCTCGGCGAACAGATCACCGACGTGGACACGCTCGTTTTTCGAACCGCATTCAACTACTCGGAATGTCGACAGGATGACGTCGTCGTGCTGCACGGCCACTACGTTCACAGGCTCGTTCGGCTCGATGGTCAATGGCGCATTGAACTCAAGCGGGTCAACCTGGTCAACGCGGCCAGCCGCCTTCCGATGATTCAGCTCTTTCCGTGAGGCCAGGATGACCACATTGGCGCTTCACGACCGACTGCGATTCGACGTCGACAACGGGCAGGTACTGGATGCCGACCGTCGATATGTCCTGCTGCGCGCGGACGTGCTTATGGGCCTCTTTGAAGGCCTGTCCGAAGGCGCGGCCGAGGACGCTCTGGCTGCATTGCGCGATTCGGTGAACCGCTACGGCAGCGCGAGCGTTCGCGCCTACGACAACCGCGCGGACTCCGATCCCGCAGCCCTGCTGGCCAGCGTCGCCGCTGGTGCCGCATCGCTGGGTTGGGGGCGATGGCATATCGAACTCGACGGCACCACCTGCCGACTGCGCGTCGTCAACAGCCCTTTTGCGCGAGCGCGCCGGGTGCGGGGCGAGGCATGCGCGGCGATCGTCGGCATGTTCTCGGCTGCCTGCAGTCACATCTGGCAAGAGCCTGTCCTCGCCACCGAGGTCCACTGTTCTGCGTGCGGAGCGCGTTCTTCCAGCCCGGAAGAGAACGTCTGCACATTCGAAGCGACCCGTCAACCATCAACCTGAGCATTCGATGAGCACTGTCTACGACCGATTCTGCGCGAGCGCTTCGCACCGCGGGAATGCCGACTTCCTTTGCGTTGAAGAAGTCACCGCAGCCAACTATGGCATTGAGGCGCAAACCATCTCGTGGCGCGACGCAAGCGAGCGGGTGAACGCGCTGAAGGCGGCCTATGCCGAAGCCGGGTATGGCCACGGCCATCGCGTCGGTCTTCTGCTCGAGAACCGGCCGGACCATCTTTTTCATTGGCTCGCGCTCAACGCATTGGGCACCTCGGTGGTCCCCATCAGCGCTGAAATGCGCGCTGCCGAACTCGAATATCTGATCGGGCATGCGCAGCTGGCTTTGGCGGTCGTCCTGGAAGGCAGGCTCGACGTGGTGCAAAGTGCGGCCGAGACGGTGGGCATCCGCACGCAGGTCATCACGGCGAAGTCGACGGAGTTTCCGTGCCCGGCTGCCCCTGCGCCTTTGTCCGGCCGGCCAGGCCTGCAAAGCGAGTGCGCGCTGCTCTACACCTCCGGCACGACCGGGCGTCCCAAAGGCTGCCGCCTTTCCAACGACTACTTCCTGCATATCGGCAGCTGGTACACGGCACTGGGAGGCTGGTGCCCCGTGCGTCCGCACGAAGAGCGCATCGTCACGCCGCTGCCCATGAACCACGTCAACGCGATGGCCTTCACCGCCATGGCCGTGATCACCTCCGGTGGCTGCCTCATCCAGCTGGACAGATTCCATCCCAGGACCTGGTGGAAAACCGTGCGCGCCACGCGCGCCACCATCTGCCACTACCTGGGCGTCATGCCGGCCATGCTCCTGGGGGCCGAACCTTCTGACATGGATCGGTCCCATTCGCTGCGCTGGGCGTTCGGCGCAGGGGTCGCGCGCCAGGACCATGCCCGCTTCGAGGAACGCTTCGGCTTGCCGCTGGTGGAAGGATGGGCCATGACGGAAACCGGCGCGGGCGGCGCCATCCATGCCAATGCCGGTCCACGCGAAGTCGGCGTCAATTGCTTCGGCGCTCCAGGCAAAGACGTCGAGGTGCGCCTGGTGAACGACGAGGGGCGGGACGTCCCTGACGGCACGCCCGGCGAGCTGCTGGTGCGAGCGCGGGGAGAAGACCCTCGTCGACACTTCTTCTCGGGCTATCTCAAGGATGAATCCGCCACGGAAGAAGCCTGGGCGGATGGATGGTTTCACACGGGCGACATCGTTCGCCGCGAAGCGACCGGGAACCTGTACTTTGTTGACCGAAAGAAAAATGTGATCCGGCGCAGCGGAGAAAACATCTCGGCCGTCGAAGTGGAAGGGGTCCTGGTTCGCCACCCCGCCGTCAAGACGGTTGCAGTTGCCGCCACTCCCGACCTGGTCCGAGGCGACGAGGTCATTGCATGCATTGTCCCGGAGGTGCCCGTGAGGTCGGACACGCAGGCGCAGGTGGCACGCAGCATTGTCGAGCTCGCGCTCCAGCAACTGGCCTACTACAAGGCGCCGGGCTATGTGGCCTTCGTGGATGCCCTGCCGGTCACCAGTTCCCAGAAGATTCAGCGTGGAGAACTTCGTCAGATGGCAGAGAAGTTGCCTGGGACTGCAAACTGCGTCGACACGCGATCGATGAAGACGCGCCAGCCATGATTCCAGTTCGCACAGGCTACGAGGGCGTTGCGCTCGTTGCGCCATTCACGGTGCCCTACGAGCGATACAGCATCCGCAATGCACAGTGGTTCGCGGCCCAGGCCCTGCGAGGTCTGCTCAAGGAGGCCAGCCTGGACAAGTCTCAGGTCGATGGAATCAGCCTGAGCAGCTTCTTGCTGAGGCCGGACACGGTGGTGGGACTCACGCAGCAGCTCGGATTGTCTCCACGCTGGATGGATGACGTGCCCACAGGGGGGGCTTCGGGCGTCATGGCGCTTCGGCGTGCCGCACGCGCGGTTCAGTGTGGAGACGCCGACATCATCGCGTGCATTGGCGCGGACACCAATCACGTCGAGTCTTTCCGCCAGGGGCTTGCCAACTTCAGCTCCTTCGCTCGCGACGCGACCTACCCGTACGGTGCCGGAGGGCCGAACTCGATGTTCGCGCTGATCACCGACAACTACATGCGTCAGTTCGGTGCGACGCGTACCGACTTCGGTCGAATTGCCGTGAGCCAGCGAGCGAACGCTGCGCTCAACCCCAACGCGATGCTGCGCAAGCCCATGAGCCTGGACGACTACATGCGGGCGCGCCCGATCGCAGAGCCCATCCATCTTCTGGATTGCGTCATGCCCTGTGCAGGTGCGGAGGGGTTCCTGGTGATGCGCGAAGAGCGCGCCGAAGCGCTTTCGCTGCCACACGTGAAACTGCGTGGTGCCATCGAGCGCCACAACGCGTACGTGGAAGATCCGGTCATGATTCGCGGTGGCTGGCTTCGGGACCGGGACGAGCTGTATGCGCAGGCGGGTATCTCGCCCGGTCATATCGATGTGGTCCACACGTACGACGACTATCCAGTCATCGTGCTCATGCAGTTCGAAGGTCTGGGACTGTGCGACTTGGGCGGCGGACCGGCATTCGTGAGAGAGAACACCTTCACCCACGACGGTACGGTCCCGCACAACACGAGCGGCGGTCAGCTGTCCGCGGGACAGGCCGGAGCGGCAGGCGGCTTTCTCGGGCTCACCGAAACGATTCGCCAGCTGCTGGGCGTCGCCGGAGAGCGGCAAGTGCGGGACGCCCGTTGGGGGCTTGTGAGCGGCTTCGGCATCGTCAACTTCGATCGGTGTGTCTGCACCGGCGCCGTCATCCTGGAGCGCGCGCAATGACGTCCCCGGTCTTCCCTCGCAAGAATCCCGTGCTGCGTACGCAGCGCATGAATCTCCCTCCCACGGGACGAGGTCGCGTGGCCCATGGCCTCACCCGGGCTGCGGCCGTCAGCGATCACCTCGAGCTCCAAGTCTGCGAGGCATGCGAGACGGTCCAGTATCCGCCGCGCGACGCCTGCGGGACGTGCCTGTCCCCGGACTTGAGCTGGCGCAAGCTGAGCCCCTGCGGCGAACTGCTCAGCGTTTCAACGCTGCATCACAGCAACCACCTGTACTTCCGCGAAAGACTGCCTTGGCGAATCGGCGTGGTGCGCCTCGACGCCGGTCCGACCGTCATCGCCTTTCTGACCGATAGCGTTGGCCCGCCTGGCGTCGTTGGCGGCGCGGAGCGAACGCGAGTGCAGGTTCTGCTGCGGCTCGACCGGGCCGGACAGGCGGTGCTCGTGGCACAGCCGATGGAAGAACTCAACATTGACTTGAAGGACAAACTCCAGATGGAAACCGGATGCTCCCCTCGCGGGCGAAAGATTCTCGTGACGGATGGGAAGACTCCTGTGGGCCAGGCTCTCGTGCGTGCGCTGCTCAATGCAGGTGCCGAGACCGTCTGGGTCGGCTACTCGGAGCCGTGGAAGCGCCCGGAAGAGATCGCGAGGCTCAAGAATGTTCCTGGCGTGGAACCCGTGGCGTTGGACCTCACCGACGCGCGGTCGGTCGCCGCCCTGGGTGGCGAGCTCGGAGGAAAGGTCGACATCGTGGTCAGCAACGCCGAAGTCCACCGCACCGAGGGCATCTCGTCGAGGCCCGGCACCGATGTCGCCCGAGCCGAGATGGAAGTGAACTACTTCGGACTGCTTCGCCTGGCACAGGCATTCGGCCCGGCGCTGAAGGGCCGCGCAGCAGACGGGTCCGGGCACTCGGTGGCATGGGTGAATCTCCTGTCCGTCTTTGCCCTGTCCAACCTGCCTTCCCAGGGTACGTTCTCGGCATCCAAGGCAGCCGCCTGGTCGCTGTCGCAATGTCTGCGCGCCGAAATGCTGCCCCACGGAATTCGTGTGCTGAACATCTTTCCCGGTCCCATCGACGACGAGTGGAATCAGAACGTGCCGCCTCCCAAGCTGTCGCCCGGCGCCTTGGCGGGTGCGACGGTCCGGGCCCTGACCGATGGGTTGGAGGACCTGTACCCGGGCGACGTTGCCCAGGAGTGGTTTGAGCGCTGGAGGGACAACCACAAGGCGCTTGAGCGAGAGCTTGTGACGGGAGGCCTGTGATGACGACCGGCACCCTTCTCCAGGCGCTTGCGAAAGCGCTTCAGACCCGCGCGGTCCGCGTGATCGACCTCACGCAAACCTTGGCGCCGGATTTCCCGACGATCGCCCTGCCGCCCGAACTTGGCCAGGCATGGCCTTTCCGGATCGAGGAGATCTCGCATTACGACGAGCGGGGTCCGGGCCAATACTGGAACAACTTCTCGTGCAGCGAGCACACCGGCACTCATCTGGACGCGCCGGCCCACTGGATTTCGGGGCGTCACCGACCGAACAACACCGTCGACACGCTGGAAGTGCAACAGTTTCTCGCGCCGGCGTGCGTCATCGATTGCTCAGCCGCGTCAGCCAAGGACCCCGACTATCTCCTCGGTGTTGATGACATCCTGGCGTTCGAGTCCAGACACGGTCGCATTCCTGCAGGCGCCTGGCTTCTGATGCGTACGGATTGGAGCAAGCGCAGAGACGCTGTCGCTTACCAGAACTTTGACGAGACGGGGCAGCACACGCCGGGCCCCGGCACGGACGCGGTCCGGTTCCTGGTTGAGGAGAGAGGCGTCCTCGGCTTCGGCTCGGAAGCGATCGGTACCGATGCCGGGCAGGGCTACCACTTGAAGCCTCCCTATCCCTGCCATTCCTTGATGCACGGCGCCGGCAAGCTCGGCCTGCAGTGCCTGACCAACCTGGATCTGTTGCCACCGGCCGGCTCGCTCCTCCTCACGCCTCCGCTGAAGATTCTCAAAGGCTCCGGCAGCCCTTTGCGGGTGCTTGCCCTTGTGGAGACGCAACCGTGAATCCTCGCGCGTCATCCAACAACAGAAACCACTGCCCATGAACACACTCCGTCAGCTCACCGAATCCATCCGATCGCGCAAGATCCGCGTGGTCGATCTGACCCAGACCTTGAGCGAGGACTTCCCCTCGCTGCAGTTGCCTCCCGAGTTCGGCCAGGTCCAGGGCTTCAAGCGCGATCGAATCTCGAAATACGACGAAGCAGGCCCCGATTGGTATTGGAACAACTTCAGCTGCGGTGAGCACACGGGCACCCATTTCGACGCGCCTGCCCACTGGATCACCGGTCGTGGGCACGCCGCCAGCACGGTTGACACGATTGCGGCGGAGAACTTTCTGACGCCCGCCGTGGTCGTCGATGGCAGTGCGCAGGTGGCCGAGGACAGCGACTGGCTCCTCACGAGAGAGTACCTGGAGGATTGGGAGCATCGGCATGGCCGCATTCCGGCCCATGCCTGGGTCCTGTTCAGGACCGATTGGTCCAGGCGTGTCAATGATGCGGCCCGCTTCCTGAACACGCGCGAGGACGGTGCACACACGCCCGGACCCACGCAAGAAGCCATCGAGTGGCTCATACGCGAGCGAGACGTGCATGGCTTCGGCGTGGAGACGATCAACACCGACGCTGGCCAGTCCTTCAGGTGGCCTCTGGCCTACCCGTGTCACACCCTCATGCACGGAGCGGGAAAGTATGGGCTCCAGTGCCTCACGAATCTGGACCTGCTTCCAGCCACCGGGGCGGTGATCCTGTCGGCACCTCTGAAGATTCTCGAGGGTTCCGGCAGTCCGTTGCGCGTTCTCGCGCTCACCGAGGCCGCTTGAGCGCGTCCGTTGTTGCCCGGCTCCCCACGCACCCTGTCTCCGCGCAATTGACCGCGGGCTTCGCACTCCTCTCCCATCCATTCCATTCAGAACCACGAGAATCTTCATGGCAGAACGTTCCTTCAAGCACGAGGTCGAGAAGCTCAAGATCGCGCCCGGCGCAGAGTTCGAGGGCGAAGGCATTCTTGCCGTGACCAAGGCCTTGCTGCAATCCGGCGTAGCGTATGTCGGGGGCTATCAGGGGTCACCCGTGTCCCACCTGATGGACGTCTTGGCCGATGCGAGCGAGACCCTCGACGCCCTGGGGGTCCACTTCGACAGCAGCGCCAGTGAGGCCACTGCAGCGGCCATGCTGGGCGCGTCGGTCCACTACCCTCTGCGCGGTGCGATCACGTTCAAGTCGACCGTGGGCACCAATGTCGCATCGGACGCATTGTCCAATCTCGCCTCGGGCGGCGTGACTGGCGGAGTCTTGGTCATCCTCGGCGAGGACTACGGAGAGGGCTCGAGCATCATCCAGGAGCGCTCACATGCGTTCGCCATGAAGTCGCAGATGTGGCTGCTCGATCCGCGGCCCAACCACGCTTCGCTGGTGCGTGCCGTCGAGAAGGCGTTCGAACTGTCCGAAGCCAGTCGAACGCCCGCCATGCTGACCATGCGTGTGCGCGCTTGCCATTCCCATGGACGCTTTATCGCCTCCGAGAACCGGAGGCCGCCTTTCACCGTGAAGGACGCCCTGGATGAGCCCCGGCGCGACATCCATCGCATGGCCCTGGCTCCGGCGACCTTCGTGCACGAACACGAAAAAATCTCGGACCGTTGGCCTGCGGCGCAGGCGTTCATCAGGGAGCATGCGCTCAACGAAATCTTCGGCGATGCCAAGCTCAACGTCGGCCTGGTGGTCCAGGGCGGGCTCTACAACTCATTGATGCGTGCTTTGGAATTGTTGGGGCTGGCAGATATCTACGGAAGAACCGCGCTTCCGATCTACGTAATGAACGTGGTATATCCGGTCGTGGACCTTGAAGTGCAGGAATTCTTCGAAGGCAAGGACGCCGTTCTGATGCTCGAGGAAGGCCAACCCGAATTCATCGAGCAGACCTTGCACACCATCGTGAATCGCCAGGAAATGACGACGCGCGTGCACGGCAAGGACATGCTGCCTAAGGCCGGCGAGTACACCACCTTGGTCATGCTCAAAGGCTTGCGACGCTTTCTTCAGAAGTACGTCCCGTCGATGCTCGAGAAGGAAAGGATCCCCGAGGGGGTCAGGCAGATGCTGGCGCCGAAGGTCACGCCGATTATTCCCTCCATGCCCGGCGTCGCCCTCGACGATGGTGGCCCCGTCCTGCCGAGACCGCCTTCGTTCTGTACCGGCTGTCCCGAGCGGCCGGTCTTCACCGCATTGAAGATGGTGGAGAAGGAGACAGGCAAGCACCACATCAGCGCCGACATCGGCTGCCATCAGTTTGCTGCGCTTGCGCCGTTTGACATCGGTGCGACCTCCATGGGTTACGGCCTGGGCGCTGCAGGGGCAGCCGCCTTGAATACCGGGCAGACGGGAAGGCGCAGCGTCAGCATCATGGGCGATGGGGGCTTCTGGCACAACGGCCTGACTTCCGGTGTTGGCAATGCCGTCTTCAACCAGAGCAACAGCGTCATCGTGCTGGTCGACAACGGCTACTCGGCGGCCACTGGAGGTCAGGATATCTTGTCGTCGCGAGGAGCCGGGCCGACCCGGACGGCGTCGCTGCCCATTGTCGAGGCGGTCCGCGGGATAGGCGTCAGATGGATTCGCACCGTTTCGCGCACCTACGATCTGAAGGCAATGAAGAGGGCCCTGTCGGATGCGCTGACGTCTTCGGATTCAGGGCCGAAGGTGGTGGTTGCGCAGTCCGAGTGCATGCTCAACAAGCAACGCCGCATAAAGCCTCAGGTTCGAGATCGATTGAAAGCCGGGGCGCGTGTCGTGCAGGAAAAGTTTGGCGTGGATGCGGAGACATGCACGGGAGACCACTCGTGCATTCGGCTGTCCGGGTGCCCTTCCTTGACCATCAAGGACAACCCCGATCCTCTGCGCCAGGACCCCGTGGCCACCGTCGAGTCCAGTTGCGTCGCATGCGGACACTGCGGGGAAGTTTCCCATGCAGCCGTCCTGTGTCCGTCCTTCTACCGCATTGAAGTCGTGCGCAATGCAGGTTGGTTCGAGCGATGGAGGAACAGGCTGGCCAATGCCGTGATTCATCCGATGCAACGGCGCCTGGCTGCCAAGGAGTTTCGATATGCAGCCTGAAGCAGCTATGCGACCGCTGAAGATTGCCATCCTGGCGATGGGGGGTGAAGGTGGCGGAGTCCTTGTGGACTGGATCGTCCAAACGGCCGAGCGCCAAGGTTTGCATGCGCAATCGACCTCGGTTCCCGGTGTAGCCCAGCGTACCGGTGCGACCATCTACTACGTCGAAATTCTCCCGCTCATCCGCGGGACTGTGGAGACACCCATCTTCGCGCTGATGCCCACGCCGGGTGACGTGGACGTGGTGATTGCATCTGAGCTCATGGAGGCAGCGCGCGCCGTCCAGCGCGGCCTGGTGACGCCCGATCGCACGCTGCTGATTGCCTCGTCTCACCGGGTCTACGCGCTCCAGGAGAAGATGGCCATGGGGGATGGCCGCATGGACTCCAGTGCCTTCCGTGCTCAATGCGAGAGGGCGTCGCGTCAACTCGTACTTCAAGACTTTGCCGCCGTTGCAGAGAAGGCAGGAAGCGTCATCAGTGCAAGCCTCTTCGGGGCGCTGGCGGCAGCGGCTCTTCCGGGTCTGCCCCGTGATATGTGCGAGGAGGCCATTCGAGAAGGAGGCGTGGGCGTTGCCCCGAGCCTGAAGGCGTTCGCCGCCGGATTCTTGGCCGGGACCGATGCGCGTTCCGAGGATGGCGAAGCGAGGCCCTCCGGTCTGATTCGCGTAGACCCACGACTTGCCTGCCTCGCGCAGCGCATCGAGCGGAACTACTCACCGTCGACGCACGCCATGCTTCATGCCGGAATTGCGAAGACTTCGGACTATCAGTCCACAGACTATGCCAAGCTCTACCTCGACAAGATGGACGAAGTGCATCGACTTGAAGCGGCTCGAGGTGATGGCTCGTTCAGGCTGACCAATGACGTGGCTCGCCATCTTGCGCTTTGGATGAGCTTCGAAGATCTTCCCCGTGTTGCGGAGCTGAAGATCCGCAAATCGAGGTTCGAGCGGGTTCGGCAGGAAATTGGTGCGGCGCCGGGTCAGGTTGTGCGCATCAACGAGTACTTCCATCCAAGGCTCGAAGAAATTGCAGATACGCTTCCCCCGGCCCTCGGAAGATTCGTCTTGCGCTCCAGGCTCGTGAACTCGCTGCTTGGACCGTTGACAAGGAATGGGCGAGTCGTTCGCAGTTCGTCCCTCGTGGGGTTCCTGGTTCTGTATGGCGTCTCTCGATTCAAGGCAGTTCGCAAGTACTCGCTGCGCTACCGCCACGAGATGAGCGAAATCTCCGACTGGCTCGGACGCATCGCGAGCGCGGCGAGCCACGACTACGACCTGGCTTGCGAGATCGCCCAATGTCAGCGACTCATCAAGGGTTACAGCGACACCCATGCCCGGGGCATGCGCAATTTCAAGTCCATCATGTCCGTGATTGCGCAGCTGCCTGCCGTGGATGCTGCATCCAGGCTCAAGCAGCTTCGCGAAGCAGCGCTGGCAGATGAGGGGGGCACCGCATTGGAGGCAGTGATGAAATCGATGGCCCCTGGTGACTCATCGCGTGATTTTGGCCAAGTGCAGGCACGCTCTCTTGCTTGACCGGGGTGCAGGAATGAAGCGTCATGAAATGGGTTTAGAGATCGGCTTCAAGCACTGCGATCCCGCAGGCATCGTCTTTTATCCACGCTATGCCGAGATGGTCAACGACACGGTCGAGCATTGGTTCAAGCATGGGCTTGGTGTCGACTTTGATTGCCTGCACCGTGTTCGCCGCATCGCGATTCCCACAGTGAAGCTCGACTTCGAGTTCAAAGCCCCCAGCAGATTGGGCGAGGCGTTGATCTCAACCTTGATCGTTGTCGCAACGGGTCGAAGTTCCGTCGCGCTGGAGGTGGATTTCGCGGGCCAGGACAAACGGCCGAGGCTACGAGCTGAGGTGACCTTTGTCTTCGTCGACATGGAATCAATGAAATCTCTGGAGATACCTTCAGACCTGAAACGATCGATCGAAGGTTATCGCTCGGCGGCCGAGTCGTGCGGGCCAGACTGAAGGCGCTGAGGCCGGGCAAGAATAGGAAGCGCTGCACTGACAAGTGGGAGAGCGAGAAATCCGTTTCCAACGCCCGAAAGCGGACAGGGCTGCTCCGTGTGGGCTCTTCTATTTGGCAAACGCGCTGAGTGCGAACGTGGCGTACGGCGCCGTGCGGCGGGATAGGTGGTGCACGTAGCCGAGCGCCCATTGGCTGGCGCTGGCGCCCTGCGTTGCGTCAATTCCGGGGCCATGGACGTTAGTCGGATGGAGACCATCCGCACCAACATCTCGCGCTGACGATGCAAGGTGAGCGTGGCTTGCTGCATCATCGTCTTAGCGCCTACGAATTTGGTGCCCTGCTGTTGAATCGCCGGGCCAGATGGTGCGCGCGTCCGTGGCAGCGTTCTTGTTACCGCTTACGAACGCGCGCACGGCTGGCGAAGTGCTTTAACACAGAGGGCGCACGCGGTCCTACTAGCTCACGATTCGCAGGAATAACTGCTGAGTCCATTGATGTCGCCGGAACCCTTGTACTTGGGGTACTGGGGATACTGACAGACAGGCAGGCTTCGCGTCGTCGTTCCGCTCCTGAATGTGTATGTCATCTGCGTAGGAGCGATGCCGTCTTCGACCCAACCCATGATGGAACTGGCCCAGTCCACTTCCTGCAGTGTTTGGCCGGCGGAGTGACTTCCGCCTGGAATGATGAAGAACCGTGTTGCGGTGCTTGGGTCGGAAAGGCCATTGAACTTGGCGATGTCCGTCATGGTCGTCCAGTTGCGGTAGTGGTCGTTTGGTGACAGGAGTCCATCGCTGCCATCGTGCCAGGAGATGAGTTTCTTGCCCGCCGTGATGAAAGCTGCGATGGCGGCTTTGTCATGGTCGGCACCGATGCGTGCGAGGCCGCTGCCGATCATGTAATAGTCGGATTCCAGCTGGAATCCGGACTGTCGAGCGGACGTCAGCCATGCGGGGTCGCCACTTGCCAGCAAGGCAAACCCTCCACCGAGGCTGCCCCAGCCCTGACCAAGCCCTCTGGCCCACGAGTAGCCGGAAAGGACGGTGGTTCCGTTCTGAAGTTTCTGATCTGTGATGAGTGATTTCATCGTGGCAACCTGAGTTGTTGTCAGACATACTGAGGGGTCGTTGCTGGCCCCTGCAGCGCCACATTGAAGCACTGCGGGATCGAATGTGCATGCCTTCGGATTGCCGATAAGTGAGTCTGTCACGCCATCGAGCGAGTCGCATGCAGCCAGAGCTGCGGACCAAGCGGCGTTGTTTTGAGTGCTGCTGAGAGCGGCAGGCGTCCCAGAATAGGAGGCCGCCTGCAGCCATGCAGACGTCTGTCCAGTCATATCCATCGTTTCGCAACCCGACACGATGCCATCGAACTCCTCCGGCCAGCGCTGCGCTGCAATGTATGCATTTCGCCCACCGTTGGAGCAGCCATTGAAGTAGCTGTGTGTCGGGGCCGAGCCGAAGAAGGCCTTGGCGAGCGCTTTGCCGAAGTAGACCGTCGTGCCCAAAGCTTGGTATGCATAGTCCGTTGCCGACTGACGTCCCTCGGGAGTTCCATTTCCCCATACCGCAGGAGCTGCCTGCGCCGATACTGATGCGCGGTTGCCCCCGTTCGACGCGGCATAGATCGCGCCCTTGAGCCCTACAGCAGGACTGAGTGATGTGAGATTGCCGCTGGAATCTGTGGTGAGCGCAGAGGGAATGCGGCCATCGAAGCCACCCCCTCCCTGTTGCCAGTAGCGCCCTGTCCAGTTGTCTGGCACGTCGACTTCGATATCGAGATATGGCGCACGCGTACCGAGCACCTGGCAAAAGCCGGACGGGTTCACGGATGCTGCGGCTTCGAAGCGCGTGGCCTTCGTAATCGTTACTCCTTCGATGACTTGTCCACTCAGTGAAGCGCAAACGGCCTTCAGCTGCTCGGCACTCGGCCCAGACGCGGGGCCAGGAGCAGGCGTAGGTGGAGGTGTAGGTGCTGGTGCGGGTGCGGGTGCGGGTGCTGGTGCAAACGCGAGACCAAGCGCGTTGCTGCCACTGCCACCGCCACAGCCTTGCAAAGAAAAGATCACTGCAATTGCAAGCCCACCCAGCATCCTGGCACGGGTTAAGAGTTCGTCGCGCATGTTTGTCTCCAGTGTTTGTATTGCCGCCATTCGCCAGGAGGCTGTTTCCTAACGATTCGATCGCTCTCTGGATCACGACCGACCGGTCGGTCCGTAATCCGGAGATGAGAATACCGTCGCAGTCAGGACTTTCGCAAGCGCTAAGCCGTCCGGACAAACACCTATGATTCGAGTTGTCGCTGAGCGTTTGCCTCAGCCCATCACCTTGCCCATGAGCGTTGAACGCATCTCGCCTCGAACCAACGAACAGCGCGCCTTGATCTCGAGGAATGCGGCTGAGTTGTTCGCTCGCAAAGGCTTTGCAGCCACATCCATGAACGAGATTGCCGAAGCCAGCCACCTCTCGAAGCCAGGGCTGTATCACCACTTCAAGGACAAAGCCGAGGTGTTGTTTCACATCGCTGACGGCCACGTGTCACGTCTCGCAGACATCGTCACGGGTGTGGAGGCTATGGAGTTGACTCCAGAGCGGAGACTGCCGGAACTCATCAAGGCATTCATGCTCGAGTACGCCGAGGCGCAAAACGAGCACCGGGTCCTTACCGAAGATGTTCGCTTCTTGGACGTTGAGGCGCAGGCGTGCGTCCTCGACAAAGAACGCGCAGTTGTCCGAGTCTTTTCCGATGCGGTCGCTGCGGCTCGCCCCGACTTGGACGGTACGCAACTTCCCAAACTGCTTACGATGTTCCTTTTCGGGATGCTGAACTGGATGTTCACCTGGTTTCAGCCGAACGGACGATTCACTTACGCCGAAATCGCACCCATTGCGACCCAACTCTTTCTTCACGGCGTTGCAGGAGTGGAGGCCGAAGACCCGGCTGTGGTCGGCAGGCGCCGGAAAACGTCTGCCTCTCGCGGCGGTCCTAGAGCTAGCACCTAGTATCGTCTTCGTCGATTGGTCCGCTGCTGTTTGAAAGTCCGGCTCACTGCCGGCAATCAGCGTGAGAGTATTCGGAAAGATGAGCTACTCGACCGGCGGCTTGACCAACGAACGGTAGTCTTCAATCGATCTCTTCAGGTTTGAGGGAATCTCCAAGGATTTCATCGATTCCATTCCGACAAAGACACGAGTGACCTTGACTCGTAATCTCATCGATCCGTCTTGGCCAGCGAAACTGACCGCTAGCGCAACAGAACTGCGGACCGCTGTTGATTTCCATGGAATGCTGACCCGCGAAGAATGCGGACAAAAACTTGGACTACCAAGAGCTAGTTCATGTATTCATACGAAGACAGGTTCGAGCGGTCGAGCTGTATATCAAGCTCGGCAAACGCGTCAGGGCGACCATTCGTCAGCTGGGTTATCCGACCAAGAATGTCCTGAAGGGCTGGCACCGCGAATACGAGCAGCGGCTCGATTTGCCTGTGGGCTATGCGGGCCGAGTCCCCAAGTACTCGCAGGCGCAGAAGGAGGCGGCTGTCGAGCACTACATCACTCACGATCGCTGCATTGCCGCAACGATGAGAGCCTTGGGCTATCCGGGTCGTGGGACGTTGACCGCATGGGCTCGCGAGGCGCTGCCTGAGGCCAGGAAAGCCATGGTTAGGATCAGGCCCGGCGCACCGACTTCTGCCATGTGCGCGCAGGGCAGGGTGTTGTGGTGGATCGGGTCGGTGCGGTGTCAGACTACCGCTACGAGCTGCTAGGGCATCTGTTGTCCGGCAACCTGTTCGTCGAGCCCTACCTGGTCACGCTGCTGCCCGGTGCCGTTCCTTATGTGACCTTCCAGCATCCAGGCCTCAAGTTCCTGTACTCCTGTGCGGGGAGGTAGTCTACCGCTATGGCGGCAGGTCCGTGGAGGTGAGGGCAGCGGACTCACTGCTGTTCGAAGCAACGGCGCTGCACGGGATCGAGGCGATCCATTCGGGGCCGGTTTCCTGCCTCTCGGTGGTGTTCACATTGCGTGAATAACGCTGGGTGCGCGTCAGCTTGTGAACTCGCCGATCGCGCCGCAGCAATTCCCGCTAAAACTACAAAGCACCTTTTCATGCTTTGATGCATGTCGCGTTTCCCGCGCTCCTAAACTGGGTCAAACCATTCTCAGCGGCCCATTCAGGAGACATCGCAATGCAATTCCGAAAGCGCCTCGGCGGCTTTCTGCTCGCTCTCGGCCTCGCGGTCGGGACGGCGCAGGCTCAGCAACCCCTACGCGTCGTGGTGCCGTTCGCGGCTGGCGGCGGAACAGACCAATACGCGCGGCTGCTGGCTTCGGAGCTCACCAGGCGCGGCACCCAGACCATCGTGGAGAACAAGCCCGGTGCCAGCGGCATCGTGGCGGCAGACAACGTTGCCCGCTCGAAGCCCGACGGCACCACCGTGCTGATGAGCTCGCTGAGCATTCTGGCGAGCAACACCGTGATGTACGACAAGCTGCCCTATGACCCGGCGAAGAGCTTCACGCCCGTCACCCAGATCGCCTATCAACCGACGATCATCGTGGGGCGCCCGGATCTGCCCTACAAGAACATCAAGGAAATGGTGGCCTATGCCAAGGCTCATCCGGACAAGATCAACCGTGGCTCGCCGGGCGCATCCATCCTGACCAACCTGGCGCCACTGGCCTTCGAGGGCATGGCCGGCATCCGCACGACGCACATTCCGTTCAACGGGGATTCCCCCGGCCTGCAGGCCATGCTCGGCAGCCAGATCGACATCCAGGGCACCTCCATCACCGGCCCGCTGCAGCACGTCAAGGCGGGCAAGATGCGCGTGCTGGGTGTGATGGACTCCAAGCGCCTCCCCCAGGTGCCCGATGCACCTGCTTTCAAGGAGCAGGGCTACGACATCGAGGCGCTGCTCTGGTACGCGCTTTCCGCGCCCGCTGCCACGCCGAACGCTGGGGCCATCAAGTGGGCGCGAGAGCGTCAAGCCGCAGGGCTTCTAGAAATCATTAAGAGCGTTACGACGTGGAGATGCCATCCCACCATCGCGAGTTTCTCTGACAGCATCTTCGAACCTTCTTGCAAGTTCCCGATCACACAGTCCAAGAACAAGACAGTGACACATCATGACGGAGTGTTCTTAGTTGCGACGAAGCATGTCGCCGAGTACGTTCACACGTTCAAACCTCAGTGTCTGCGAAATAGCGTTACATCAGGAAAGGACTTCGATCTTGACTATCTGAACTTCAAGGTTTCGAAGGGCATGACATATGGCCGCGTGCTAATCGTGCCGACTGCTCCGATCGCCAAGTTCGTTGCATCCGGTGCTTACCTGGCGGAGGGACCCGCTTCAAGTTTCTATGTCGCGGTGACGCGTGCGAAACAGAGCGTGGCGATTGTTCTGGACAAGGCAGGAGGATCCCTGTTGCCTTACTGGCGCCCAGATTCATTGGTTGCCAACGAAATTTAAGAGCATGACGCTTGCTGTTGATCCTCTGGCTTTAATTTCACGCGCAAAACACACCGCTGGCTCGCGTCGATCAACGCATGAAGAGATCGCCCTCAGCGTTATCGAAATCCGTGTCGGTCATCGCGGGGTCGCCGGGCTAGCCTAGTGGCAGGTGACAAGGGGATCGATGTGTCTGCCGCGACCGTCCTTCCACCTTCCACCTTCCACCTCACATTCCCAACCTCACACGTCGCGGCTCGTGGACGCATTCCTTAAAGATTCTTGATCGAGGTCAGATCGTATTGACCTCGTATTTAAGGATCGAATCGAAATACTGTTTCATCGTCTGGACACTCGTCGCATAGGTCAATCGTTTGTTGATGATGTCCTTGGCCTCTGCCGTGGGAATCCCGCGCTCTTGCGCCAATGTCTGGATGGCGTGCGCTTTGCTGAAGGCCTTGAGCTCGATGCCGCTGGCGAGTGCGTCAACTGCCTGTCGGAAGGATTCGGCTTGCTTGGCGCGCACCCTAGCCCGCTCAAGGAATTTGCGGCCCAGCACTTCCGAGTCGAACAACCTGCACTCGGCGATGATGGCGCGGCCGCCCGCAGTTTGGCCAGTGAAGCCGAAGTCCTCATCGATCGTGATGTGCGTCTCGTACTTTTCCGTGTGAGGGTGGAACCAGATAAGTTGAGCGGCGCTCGGGAACTTGTTGAGGGGACGTGCCGTGGTCCTGTCCTTTAGAGGGTCGTGCATACCCTTGTAGTTGTTGCATTGCTTGCAACTGATCGCCAGGTTGATAGGCTCGAAAGTGAATTCCTGGTAGCCAAGCGTGGAGCGGCGTTTATCCTGGTCGTTGCTGGTCCCTCGCGCATGCGTGCACCTGTAGCTCTTGTTCTTTGGCAGGATGTGCTCGAGCTCGCGAAATCCCGATTCGTCCGACTCGATAGGTGCCTGGCAGTAGCAGCACCGATGGTTCTGGAGCTCGCGCAGTCGGGTCCTCAGGCGCTTGATCGCGTCAAGGTCGGTTGACCACTTCTTACCCGCCAATGCGCGCACCTCGTTGAGCAGGGCGTTGTCGGATCGCGTGAACTTGATCGTACTGAATCGGCTCATGCGTTCTTGTTCTTGCCATGACCGGGCGATTCTCCCGTGTCTTGCTTCTTAAGCCGGGCGATGATCCCTTCGAGTACATCACGCATGGAATCGTGGGAAGGAAGAATGTCGATACGACCGCGAAATTGCTTGATCCACTGTTCACGCTCATCGTCGGTGATGGGCCTCCTCATCGACAGCTTGCGCAGGGCGGTGTTGGCGTCGTCCATGAAATCCGGGGCACGAGTCGATTCCAGTCCAAACATCTCGCCATAAACGTCCGAGGCGCTCCAACCGAATGCAGTGGGGAGTTCCTTGCTGTGCACGTGCGCTCCCTTTCTCGTCGGCTTGGTGAGGGTGCGGATGCTTCCCCATTCCTCGGATATCCCCGAGGCGATCAGCGGGGAGTGCGTGGCGACCACCACCTGGCAGTCCCTGAAATTGGAGACCATCGCATGGAGCTCCCGGATGAACTCCTGTTGCCAGCGAGGATGAAGGCTGTTCTCCGGCTCATCCACTAGGATCAGCGAGTCGTCCCTGATCTCGGCGGCGAGGGATGCAAAAGTGCCAAGCCATCCCCATTGCCCAGAGCTCAATTCATCACCCAGCACGGTCTCATCGTGCTTGATCCTGTGAAAGCGCGTGCCGGTGATCACGACATGGCCAAGGCGAATGAGCAGCTCCCACATCGGGACGTCGATGAAGGTCCTAGCTCCTATAGTGGCGTGATCTATTCCCAGACGAAGCCTAGCCTCCGTCTTGTTGGAGAGGCGTTCGAGTTCCCGATTGATCTTGCCGATATTGGCTCGATACTTCTCCATGGTGGAGTACAACTCGAGGGCTTCATCCTCGGGTCGGTCCCCAAGCGACTGCTCCAGTGTGTATAGGCTCTCTGCGATCTTTTCTCGTGAACCTCCCCTCTCGGAAGAGCCTTGGAGTAACACGTCGATACGTGGTGACAGGCCCAGTGACGAGAATGCCTCCGTTAACAGCGACGCCCGCTCCTTCAGACGGTAGCGATTGGACAGCAGTGAGCCGACGAGGCTTCGCTCGCTTTGCGCGACTCCTGCCATCCCATTGCTCGCCCGGGGACCGAGGTACACGAAATCGTCGGGCATCTTGCGGCGCCGGATCTTGAGGTCACGCGTTCCAGTTCGTGGAAAGCGATCGAGGGGTGTTCCGGAAATCGCGATGACCCGCCTTGGCAGTTTCGCGGGTGCGGTGAGAAGGATGGAGGACCCCTTGTCGGCCACGTATTGGTGCCTTCCGAGTGCCACCTCGACCAAACACCGCAAGAGGTAGCTCTTGCGTCCCCCATTTTCAGCAATGAAGACCGTAAACCAGTTTCCTCCTGGTTCAACCTGCGGCGCGATGGCCAGTCTCCGCTCAAAGCCACCGCCCATGGAATTGAGATGCGTCAACATACGTCCCGCGCACGACCCGCTCGCGCGACCGTGCATCCCTCCTTGTCATTTATTAAGCTCGAAGACTACAACATTCCCGAGCGGTTGGTGGCCCAAATCGACCACAGGCCGATGTCCCATAGTTTGCCTTGCAGCGCTCGAAGTCACACAGCCTGCAGACCTCGATTGCTGAGGGCAACGAGCCAATATCGATGTGTTTCTTGGCCTAATGAATGCCTTAGATCGCCAGGTGCAGAACCCCTTGTGAGTGCTCTGAAGGAACAGCACAGCAGATCAGCGCCTCGCCATCGCCGACTGAAGAAGTGGGCTGTACCGGATATGCGACCGAGCCCTCGGTCACGCGGCACTTGCATTCGCCGCAACTGCCGCCCCTGCATCCGAATGCGGGAGACAGTCCCCGCGCTTCCGCGACTTCCAGCAGCGAACCATCTCCGGGATTGCACCGACCTTCCTTGACGGATTCCGTGACGATGATCTTCACCGATTCGCTGGCCGGAGCAGCAAGTTGTGCACCCAATCCGCCGGCATCGGGCATGCGCCGCAGCGAGGATGGACCGAAGCCCTCCGTGTGAATTCGCTCGTCCCGCACTGTCAGTTCGCGCAACCCGCCGAAGACGTCCTGCATGAACTGGGCGGGACCGCACAGGTAGAAGTCATAGTCATCGAAGGGGAGTGTCGTCTTGAGCAATGCCATGTCGATGCGCCCCTCCCGCTCGTAGTCGTGGCCGGCCACGGCCGCGCCCGGCCTGCTAAGCGTGCGAATCCAGTGGACCTTTCCGTCACTGCCGTAGACCAGCGATCGGATTTCTCGCCCCAATACCAGTTCTCCTTGGATGCGTGCTGCCTGGAACAGCCAGCGGGCCTCAGGTGACGCGTGCGACGCCCCTCGTGAGCCAGGTGGCCGAGCATGGACAGCGTGGGCGTGATGCCGATGCCGGCTCCCATGAGAACGGCGGGGCTGCTCTGCAATGCATCGATGGTGAATCCACCTGCTGGCGCCCGGGTCTCGATGCGATCACCAACCTGCAGTTGGTGCAGCAGTCCGGAGGCTTGTCCACCTCTCTTCACGCTGATTCGGTAACGGGATGAAGCCCTTTGGGGGAAACCTTCAAGCAGTCGCCTTCGACCGTCGGCTTGGTCTTGAAGTCAACCTTTACCAACTCATACGGATGTCCAGCCTCTCGCATCGCGATTTGCGACGCTAGGGCAGGCCGCATCCCGCGCCCTGTGCGCTGAATGAAAATGGAAGAAGTCGCGCGGATCATCTGCGCCACTATCTCAGGAGGGCGACAGATGGCATTCAAGGACGACAGCGGTGGATTTAGGTTTTCATGCGACGATGCAAAATTGTCGATCGGGGCGAGCACATGGAGCACGCGCCTCTCGCAGCTTGCTCGCATGGGCCCGATGTATGTGATGACACGGATGCTGCCGAATCTCGACTATGTTGGAAGGATCTTGGGCAAGCGACCGCGCGAGATCTACATCATTGCCAGTACCGAAGCTGAGGCGGATGCACGCCGCCTCAAAGCCCAGTTTCCAGAAATTAGTATCGTTCTTAACGACAACGTGAACGCGAAGATCGTCCTGGTTGCGCCGAACATCATTTGGCTTGGGAGCTCTGACTTCGGGGAGTCGAAAGAGATCGAGTCTGGAATCGGTCTTCATTCCGATTTGGCGTTCAGCAAGGCAGTCACCTCACTTTTCGAACCGGTCTGGTTGAAATCGCGGGAAATATTGCTTTGAGCATTTGGCGGTTCTCTACCGGTTGCAGGGCCATAGAAGTTGGAGTGGATGGATTTGAGTATGAGTGAGCAACGATGACAGGTGATCAATCTGTTTCCCTGAACCGCTGCGGCTATTGCGGCTCGACCAACTACCGTAGGGTCGTTGAGCGTGACGCGCAGGGCGCTATGCGTTATGGCCAGCGGCTCGTGTGCTCCGGTTGCACGAGGGAGCTCGCCAGCATGGAGGATTGGCGGCAAGGCCAGTGCGATGCTGGGCCACTGTTGCCTTCAGCGGCATGAGCCTTACGTATCTGGTTTCGTCCTTCGCGGACAAGGATCGGGTGAAGGCGCTTGGCGCCCGATGGGACCCGGGCCGCCGGCAGTGGTACGTGCCCGAGGGGCGTGATCTGGCTCCCTTCTCCCAATGGCTGCAGGATAGCGGTGCTGTCGCCGCGAGCCCTTCCAGGGAACTGCTGGCTCAGGCTCCGGCAGAGTCGCGCGACCTGGCGGTGCCTCGCAAGAAAGGTGTGCCGCTCTCCCAACTGCTGCAGGGCGTTTCCGCGGCAGTGGCGCAAGCTTTCAAGACCGGTGTCTGGACCATGGTCGAGGTGGTGGATACGCGCATGCGCAACGGACATGTTTACCTGGAGGTGTCCGAGCGGGATGCCTCGGGTGTGATCACCGCCAAAGCGAATGCCGTCATCTGGGCCAGCACGGCCAGTCAGATCTTGCCCATGTTCGAAGAGGCTACGGGCGCTCAGGTGGGCCCCGGCATCAAGCTGTTGGTGCGGGCTCGCCCCGTCTTCAAGCCGCAGTTCGGCTTCAGCATCGAGCTCGATGCCATCGACTCGGAATACACACTCGGCGACCTCGAGGCGCGCAAGCGGGAAATTCGAGACCGCCTGCAGCTTGAGGGCCTCTTCGACCTCAATCGGCGATTGCCAACACCTTGGGACTACAACTTGGTGTTGGTCATCGCCCCTGAGGGCGGTGCTGGTTTGGGTGATTTCCAATCGGAGGCCAGCCGCTTGCAGGCACTGGGCATTTGCCGCTTTGTGTACGTTCACAGCCGTTTTCAGGGTGACGGTGCGGCCGCGGAGATCCGTCGAGCGCTACTGGGAGCTCTGGCCCATTTGGGAACGGGCGACGAGGGCAGTGACCCTCTGCCCGATGCCGTGGCGATCATTCGAGGGGGCGGTGCCATCAACGACATGGCCTGGCTCAACGACTATGCGCTGGTGCGGGCTGTGTGCGAGCTGGAGGTTCCTGTGCTCACCGGCATTGGCCATGAACGCGACAACACTGTGCTCGATGAAGTGGCGCACATCCGCTTTGATACGCCTTCCAAAGTCATTGTCGGGGTCGAACGGTTGATCCTGCAGCGGGCGCAGGAAGCCAAGGCGCTGTTCGCCGGCGTGATCAGAGACGCGACCAAGGTTATTGGAGCGACCCGGCGTACCGTGGTGGAACGCTATGCCGCCATCGAAGCGGGAGCACGACACGAAGTCGCGCGCAGCCGCCAAGAGGCGCGCGAACTTCTCGCGCAAACCCAGCTCGATGCCGCGCAGGCAGTGCGCGTGGCCGCGGAGGGCACGGAGCGTCAGTTGAACGATGTGCGCCGCCTCGCAGCCCACCAACTGGCCGATGCCCGCAGTACGGTGCCGGCCCTACTGGCCGAGATCCGCGCCGAGGCGCGTCAGTCCCTGCAAACTGCCCGCGCCGGCATCTGGACCAACCAAGCCTATGTGCTCGACAAGGCGACGGCCGATCTTCGCTTCGTGGCAGATACCACCAGCAGAGCATTCGAGGACGTTGCAGCACGATCCCGCCAGGCCGTGGCGAGCGCCAAGACCGATACCCAGGCTCTCATGCGCGAGATTGCAGGGCAGGGCCCGGAAAAGACATTGAGCCGCGGCTTCGCCCTCGTGCGCAATGCCGACGGCAACGCCATCACCAGCGCGTCCAGCACCGAGGCGCAGATCACCATTCAGTTCAGAGATGGAGCCCGGCGTGCCAAGCTCCAAGAGGACAATCAACCATGAGTACCACGTTCAAAGAGTCCTACAGCGTCTTGCAGCGCCACGCCGAGACGTTGCGAAAGCAGTCCGAGCCCAATATCGACGATCTCCTGCGCATCGTCGAGGAGTCCGTGGCTGCCTACAAGGTGTGCCAGGAGCGCATCGATGCGGTGGAGACGGCCTTGGAAAAGGCTCTGGGTGGCGCCCAGCAGCGCACCTCCGACGACCAGGTCTCGAAACCCGGCGCGAGTGCGTCAAGGGCAACCCCAGCTCCAGATGGTGAAGACGACATCCCGTTCTGATCACCCCTGATGGACACCGCGACCGCACGCTTCTACCAAGACAACGCGAAGGACATCGCGGGCCAATACGAGTCCGTGGAAAGCCCTGTCGCTAAGTACTTTCCTCTCGCATTCGTGGCAGGCGGTCGGGTGCTAGACATCGGGGCGGGTTCCGGGCGAGACCTGGCGCACTTGCTGCGCAGCGGGTATGACGCCTACGGTATCGAACCAACCGACGGTCTGCGCACGGCGGCCCTGTCGGCCCATCCCGAGCTGCTGGAACGGCTTCAAGCGGCTTCTCTGCCCGCGCCGGGCCTGCCGTTCGGTGGAGGGTTCGATGGAATCCTGTGCAGCGCGGTGCTTATGCATGTGCCGGACCACGAACTTTTTGATGCTGCATTGGCCATGCGCGCCTTGCTGAAGCCGCGTGGGCGAATTCTGCTCTCGCTGCCGTTGTCGAGAGGCGAGGGCCTGGTGGAGCAGCGCGACGCGAGTGGACGCTTGTTCGAAGGGTACACCGCTGAGGAAATCCAGCTGCTGTTCGTGCGGCTCGGCTTCCAATGCGTCGGGCGCTGGAACTCCGACGATGCGCTGGCGCGCACGGGTACCACCTGGTACACGCTTCTGCTGGAGCTGCAATCCACAGGCTCACTGCGATCCATCGATCAGATTGAAGGCGTGCTCAACAGGGATCGAAAAGTCGCCACCTACAAGCTGGCACTGTTCCGGGCCTTGGCAGATCTGGCGATGCATGAGAGCAAGGTGGCGGTTTGGCATGCAGATGGCACCGTCGGCGTGCCGCTGATGCGCATCGCTGAGAAGTGGCTGATGTACTACTGGCCCATCTTTGCCGCCTCTCGGTTTATTCCGCAGTCTCAGTCGGAAGGGGCAGGGGATGCAAAGCCGGTGAAGTTCAGAGCGGCGCTCACTGCGCTGATGCAGCCGTACCGGGAGCAAGGCGCTCATGGTGGGCTGGGCGCCTGGCACCTAGATTGGCAGTCTGGGCGACTCTCGCCGGGAGTCCAGACGCAGCTCAAATCTGCCCTTCGAACCATTGCGGAGACGATACGTCTGGGGCCTGTTGCCTTCTCGGGTGGCGCGTTGGACACGGGGACGGTATTCGAATTCGACCGTCGCACCGGCTTGGTGATTCTTCCTGCCGGTATCTGGAGCGAGCTGAGCCTGTTGGGCCATTGGATCGCCGATGCGGTGGTCCTGCGCTGGGCCGCACTGTCCGAGCGTTTCGGTTACCGGCAAGCAGTGACGTCGGGAGATGTGCTCCCGCTGCTGCTGGCCCGGCCCGATCCCGAGAGAGCCACCATGCTTGCCCGCCAGGCTTACGAGCGGGCCGGGATCACACGTTGCACTTGGTCGGGGCGTCCGCTGAAGCAGCGGTTCGTGGTCGACCACGCGATCCCGTTTGCGCTATGGGCGAGCAACGACCTGTGGAACCTGCTGCAGGCGGACCACCAGGTCAACGCCAACAAGTCAGACAAGTTACCATCGGCTCAGCTGCTCAGCGCGAGGCGCTTGGCCGTGATGGAGGACTGGGCCGTGCTGCGAGCCGCGCATCCTGTGTTGTTTGATCGTCAGGCTACGCAGTTATTGGGAAGCCCGCCTGCTGATTCAGCTGGGTGGGCGGACGCCATGTTTGGGCGCTTTCGCGAAGCTGTGGAACTCACTGCACTGCAGCGAGGCGTAGAGCGATGGTCGATTTAGAGCGGCTGACGAAGTTCAGAAAGCAGATGTCGGCAACAGCACGGGCCAGCGCCAACATGGGCGCTCATGCACTCAGTTGCTTCTTGACTTCGCGTACACCAAGGCCACGAACAGCTGCCATTTTGCGCAAGCTGCGCAGCGCGCGGGCGGGCGTTTCCTCGTTCCCAGTGATAAATTGTTTGGCCAGAGACGCCGACGAGTTTGCCGTCGCTTGCGCTGAGATACCTAGTTTGTCGCGGTGTGCCGACAACCTGCCCGGATTGAACCGACGCCTAGTGCCGGCCTTGCTTTCCAGAGGTTCAGCGCTTTCCGTACGTCTGGCCGCTCTGGCTAATCGCCGCAGCTGCTTTTCCAACGGCGGGCACAAGCTGCTGCTCTCAAAAGTCGTCGTACAGGAGCTTGAAAATAAGTAACGGGAGAAGGCACGAGGCTCTCGTTGACACTGTCAAGCTTCACGATCGTTTGGTGCGCCTTGGGCCGTTTGACCTTCGCGAGCAACTCCACCGTCGGATCGACAAACACAGCCGCCGCCAGTTTTCAAATAGTCTCGGCGCGGAACGGTCATCGCCTTCGCTCGAAGTCGATATTGATTCAGCAGCAGCTATCGTGCGTCTGTCAACGTACGAGCAAGTCAGAGCTTTTCGCAGATCAGCGAGGGATCGCACAGCGAAGTCAGTTCTCCGATGTACGAGGCGAGCGCCTCCCGAACCGAGGCTTCCCCTGCGTCGCAGCGACTCCCCATGATGATGTTCACTGCAACGTCGATCTTCTTCCAAGGACACACCTTAGATCGAAGCATGTCCAATCCCCAGTGGTCCAGCCCTGCCTCGATGATTCGTTCCACGCAGATCACCCGGCCATGAAAGGGTTCACGCGCTTCTGGCGGTAGCGCTGCGAGTGCGCGCAGCGCCCGCTTGTCTCCGGTCAGCAGCCTTGTATCTGGCGCTGCCACGAGCGATGCGAGAAGCACCGCCTCACCGGCGTCGATGCCCAACACGTTTTCGAAATTCCCAAGGCTTTGGCTCGCAGGCTCTATTGGCGCCCGCATCAATGCGATGGCTTCGAGCACACGGTCAGCTGCCTCGACTGCGTGGAACACTCGCATGTCGAGCTTGCTCTTTGCCTTGATGGCCCGGTACTTTGACGAGGCGAGCGTGGTGCACTCTTGCATCGGGATGCCCATCAACGACGGGATCTCCTCGAGAAGCCCCCAATGCGCCAGCTTGCACAGCGCGTCGACGTCTATCAGTAGACACACGCTTCAGTTCGCTCCATCCCAGCCGGTGATCTGCGACACGAGGTCCTGCAGGTCATCGGCGACGCGGCTGAGATCCAAGTGCGAGCGCAACTGCTGCAGCAGTGCCCCCTCTGGATCCAAGTCTTCACTGAGGAAGTTCAGCGCCGTCAGCGCGGTAGGCCACCGCTTCGTGAGAAAGGCATATCTCAGAACAAAGTGTCCAGCTTCGATCCCCACAGCGCCAGCAGCGCCGCGGGCCAGTACCGCGATGTCCACAGGCGCAGCCAGAACTGGCCATTCGGTCACACGCGCCGTCACTTCCTCGCCGCCCAGCGTCTGGAGCGCGAAGCCGTCCGCTTCTGCTTCCTGGCCATCGGTCGACAACTCGGTTGCGTATGTGCTCGTCTCCTGAAGCGATACATCGATGATGGAGGATCCAGGGCGCAAATGCCCCAGTGCGATGTGTCCGATCTCATGCGCCAGGATGAAGCTCAGCCAAGCCCGTGAGGACTTCTTCTTCGCGATCACGATGGCCGGACGTCCGCCCAGCTGCAGCGCGGCCCCATCCATCTTGCGCACGCCCACAGGCAGGTGTGGCAAGGGAATGACCGGAATTCCGTGAGCCCAGCACAGCTCCAGGAGGGCACTGAAGCCGAACTGGCCAGCGCGATCGCGCATGGCCAGTGCGCGCAAATCTCCTGGATCTTGAGGCAGCGGAACGTACGGTATCGGCAAGGCGGCCAACACCGCCTGCGCAAGAGATGACGCGATGAAGCTTGCAGCCGAGAGTGAAGACGCCTCGATGTTGACCGAGTGCTTATAGGCAACGCTGGCCATGGCACCCTTGGGAACGATCTGACCCGACAGCAGAGGCAGAAGCTCGACGCTCAGCCGCCGACTGACGTGCATCGCCAACTCCGCCGCGCCGCCGCGCTCCTTTTCCAGTGCGGGATCCCACCAGTCAGGCAAAAGCCGACGCACTTGCGCGCGCGTCAGGCCGATCGCCGACACGGCTTGGTAGATGGTCTTGGCATCCGGATGGGTCACTGCATGTTCCTGGTTGCCGTCAATGGTGCGCTTTTCAAGACGGGGCCTAACGCTTCGATCAATCGGGCGAGCAAATCAGCCGTCTCCGGCCGCCCGTCCCAAACACGCTCGAGCGCCCCTCGCACACGGGGATTATCGAGCACACCGCCTATCTCTGTTATGCCATTTTCGAAATCAATATTTGCATAATTCAACAGCGGTCGAATGGCTGCTGTCACGGACTTCGTCCGTCCACTCAAAAATCGGCTCACTGTGGGCTGGCCTACACCTGCAGCCTGAGCAAGCGCATTTACAGAGATGCTCTGCCGCTTCAGGTACAGCCGAAGCGCGTCTCGGGCCCGGACAGCTTCCAAGGTGGTGGGTTTTGCTGTTCTTGGCATAGTTTAATTATATAATGCATAAAATGAGCGCCCCCTCCATCACCGAAAGCGATTTGCGCCAAGCGGTGCGTTCGCGACTACTCGCGGATGCCACTAAGTCGGGTGGAAGGCTCTTTGAAGAGCTTGGGATCGAAGGTGGAGAGGCGCGAGTTGACCTCGCACTGGTGGACACACAGCTCAGCGCTTTCGAGTTGAAAAGCGATCTCGATTCGTTCGCACGCATGCACAACCAGATTCACGCTTACAACCGCGTCTTCGACCGGGTGACGCTGGTCACTGGGCCGGTCTATTCCGAGGTCAGTCTGGCCTTGATGCCCACATGGTGGGGGGTTTGGTCAGCCGCGCGCCGTACGAATGGCACGCTCGGGCTGCGCGTGCTGCGAAAGCCAAAAGCCAATCCGGTGCAGGATCGCCTGAGCATGGCCATGCTGTTGTGGCGCGCCGAATGCATCGAAACGCTGGCGTCGCACAGGGGAAAGTTGCCTCCCAAGAGAGCTACGAAGTTTGAGTTGCAAGAAATGCTCGCTCGGGAACTGAGCGTGCGCACGCTGCGCGAAGCTGTCACCAGTTTTCTGCGCAAGCGACAGGTGGGTCTCCTGCCGCCGATTTCGCTCGCTTCAGATGGCTCCTCTGATGCTGTTGCCTTTGCGCTGAACTGCTTGGCATAAGTCGTCGCAGCGCGCACTGGCAACACACGGCACACGCCGCGCGCCGAACCGCAGCATGGTGCGACCTGGGAAATCCCGTAATCCAATGTAAGTAATCGTGACGTACCCTCTAGACACAACGAGTCTGGAGGGACCTATGCCCGCGATATGGAAATACCTGCCCATCCTGAAATGGAAGCAGGGGGAACGAATCGCCTTGAGCAAGCTCACGGGCGCCCAATGGAATGGAATGGTCCCGCTGATCGAAATCCTCCCCATTGACCCCAAGAAGGGGACGCTCTCCGAAACGCTGGTGCCTTACATCACCAAGATTGGAGGGCAAATGGCCAAATCGATTCCGGAGGGCACGCCAATCGCGATCGACATTCGATATTTCATGCCTACCTACGCAAAACAGAGCCAGGTGCTCACCTCGATCTGCAAGCGGCTCTCGTCGCTGACCGGTCGTCAGATCATCCCGGTCATCACGGAGGCGATGGTTGCGCGTCCGGCAGACCTGCCGGACCTCGCCAAGGCCTTTGAGGTCTTCGTGCTCCGGATCCAGACACACGGCGTGACCTCCGACCAGGTCAAGGATTTCGTGAAGGTCGTCGTCGGCGCGGGCATCGCCAAATCGCGGCTTCATCTGCTGGTGGATCAGTTCTCGATCGTGGGCGTCGCACCAGCAGCGTGCGCCACTGCCGCGCAGCCTTATCTTGACGAGGCGCTCGCGGCCGGGTGCAGCAGCACCACGCTCGCAGGCGGCTCTTTCCCACTGAACCTCGTTGGCCGTAAGCAAGGGCTGCACGACATCGAGCGCGTTGAATGGAAAGCTTGGAAGACGTTGGTTGCCAAACCGGCATACGCAAAGGTACTGTTCAGCGATTACACCGTAAGCAATCCAGCTCCGGCGCCTGACATCGACCCCACCATGATGAACCCGTCGGTGGCCATCCGTTATGCCAGCGACGGCTTCTGGCGCTTGTTCAAGGCTGGCGGCTTCAAGAAGGGGAAGCAAGATCAATACAAGAACCTGTGCGTCCTGCTCAAAGGCGATCCTGTGTATTCAGGCGCCGCGTTCAGCTACGGCGACGATTGCTACGACAAAGCGTCCGTCGGCGTGCTCGGCAATGGCAACCCGACCAGCTGGCGGCGCGATGCCGCGAGTCACCACCTGGTGCTCACGTCGTCGGCGATATGAGACAGCGAACTGATTCGGCCGTCTCCTTTTGCCTACCTCCAAGAAGGGGTAAAGGGTACGTCCCTCTGCAAAGCGCAGACCCCGAGCAATCCTCGTGAGACAGTGAGAATTCCATATTCCTTTTCCCTTGGTGAGCGCGTTTTTCGCCCAGGCGGAGCTCGGCAGCCGGCTGAAGTCCTGAGGGATTTCATCGACAAGCATCGCGGTACCTTCGGGGTCGAGCCGATCTGCAAGGTCTTGCAGGTCGCCCCGTCGGGCTACCGGCGGCACGCGGCGCTGCTGCGTGAGCCGCGTAGGCGCTGCGCCAGAGCACACCGTGACTATGCCTCATGCCGGCGATACAGCGCGTTTGGCAGGTCAACATGCAGGTCTATGCGGCCGACAAGGTCTCAAGGCAACTGGCGCGCGAGGGCACTGCGGTGGCGCGCTGCACGGTCGAGCAGCTAGTGCGTCGTGATGCGGCAAGGTGGTGAAGACCGCGATCAACGATTCCAGAGCACCATGCCCGCTGGATCGGGTCAACCGGCAGTTCCGTGCCCAGCGTCCGAATCAACTGTGGGTCAGCGATTTCACGTACGTCTCAACATGGCTGGGCTGGCTGTACGTCGCCTTCGTGATCGATGTGTTCGCCCGGCGCATCGTGGGCTGGCGGGTCAACAGTCAATGCGCACGGACTCCGTGCTCAATGCTTTGGAGCAAGCGCTGTACGACCGTCAACCCGAGCGCGACGGCAGCCTGATTTGTCACTCCGATCGCGGCTCTCGATACATCAGCATCCGCTACAGCAAACAACTGGGCGAGGCTCGCATCGAGCCATTATTGGGCAAAGGGAATTCGTACGACAACGCCCTGGCCGAGACGATCAACGGCCTCTAAAAGGCTGAACTGATCCATCGCCGGGCACGGTGGAAGACCAAGGAGGCGGTGGAGTTCGCGACGCATGAATGGGTGTCCTAGTTCAACCACCATCGCCTGCTCGAACCCATCGGCTATATCCCGCCTGCTATTACCGGCAACTCACCAATCAGTCCGCCACAAAGGCGACATGACTTAAACCAACCGGCCTCCACGTAAGCCGGGGCGATCCAAGAAAAGCGAGCAGCTCAACGCCGAGCAGAAGCCGCTGGGCGCGTGAGCACGTCTTATAGGTACGCCCAGGGCACGTGGTTGTGGAGCGGAACTTCTAGCGGAGGAAGGTTACACCCATTCTTTCAGAGCCAGGCCGACCGCTGCGTTTGGACGCTCTAGCTTATTGAAAGCACGGCTTGGAGTGATACCACTCGCTAACGCGCTTTTGAGAGGTTCTGGCGACTCTAGGCATTCAAAAATTTGTCCAGGGTGCTCCCCGCCCTGACGCCACAGGCAGAACACCATCGTGCAAAGAGCAAGACATCCAGAAAGTTTTCGCCTCGTTCAATTTTGGAAACGTATGACTGCCCCACGCGAAGTGAACTTGCCAACTGAGCTTGTGTAAGTCCCGCTTCCAACCGCAAGCTGCGCAGCAGAGAGCGAAGTTCTTCGTACTTAGCATCGTAAAGGGAAACGGACATCCACGAATCGTTAAGTCCTTTACGGAATAGTCGTAAACGGACTAAAATTGCGCAATCTGTCCATCAACTAAACATCTCGCGACCGGTTGTTCCTCGTGCCCAATCGAGCAATTGCATCCCCACTACCTAGTGCCCGGCCTTTGAGGTTGCCGGTCTCGGTGACGCGTGTCCAGCCGCGGCAGCCCGCACCTGTCGTGCGCAGTTTGTCCGCGGCTCGCATCGGCGCGCAGGTGAGGGCGCTGCGTATGGCGGCCGAGGTGTCTGGCGGCGCGCTGGCTAAGACCTCGGGGATTTCTGCCTCGATGCTCTCGCGCATCGAGCGCGGGCTGGTGTCGCCTTCGGTGGAGACGCTGGAGCGTCTGGCGAATGGCTTGGGTGCGCCGATCTCGCGGTTTTTCGGTGATCAGGCCCGTCGCTCGGACTTCTGCCATGTGCGCGCAGGGCAGGGCGTTGTGGTGGATCGCGTCGGTGCCGTTTCGGACTACCGCTACGAATTGCTGGGTCACCTGCTGTCGGGGAATCTGTTCGTCGAGCCTTATCTGGTCACGCTGCTGCCCGGTGCCGATCCTTATGTGACTTTCCAGCACCCGGGCCTCAAGTTCCTGTACTTCCTGTCCGGGGAGGTGAGCTACCGCTATGGCGGCAAGTCTGTGGAGGTGAGGGCAGGGGACTCGCTGCTGTTCGATGCGACCGCACTGCATGGGATCGAAGCGATCCAGAGTGGGCCGGTGTCCTACCTCTCGGTGGTGTTTACGCTGCGTGAATAGCGCTGGGGTGCGCGTCAGCTTGTGAGCTCGCCGATGGCGCCACAGCGATTGCCGCCCGCTTGCGCGTGCGCGCACCGAGCTATCTTAGTGTTCGCATGAATTCGGAGATCCTGGCCGGAGAAGGCACCTTTTGCCGGGTCGTGCCGATGCAGTGTCCCGGTCCAGACACAAAGTAAGGATGAGCGCTTCTTGCGTTTGACCGCACGCGGCAATGGTTGCCTCTGCTGCCGCGTCCTTCGGCGTGCTCAAGGCATAGAACTCATGCAGCTTCGCCGCCAGCAACCCCTCGTCAGGCAACTGCATCCGGTATTGCGCCACCAGCGCAGGCGAGAGCGTGCGGCTCAGCGGGTATTCCACCACCTCACTGTCCTTGGGCCAGAGGCTCGTCGCGGAATACCCGGCTGTCCCCGGGAAGGAAGCCTTGAGATCGCGCGCGAGGAAATTGACCACCGCATCGCCTGTCTATGCAAAGAAGGCGCGCATGGTGGGCCGTATCAAGACCTGAGGGCCCGCTCGCCGGCCCGCTCGGTGTTTTTTTTCTCCGGATCTGGTTTTCTCCTGCTTTATCTCTCTCTTTTTGTGCGCCGGCTGTACGTCAACGCAGAGTGAAGTTCAAGGCGATACCGCGGCTGTCTACTCTGATATCTGACAGTGGGCTCGACAGGCGAATCGCTGCAGTCTTCGTCGGACGCGCGCGTCGCGCCGCTTGCTGCGTCTTGCGCTTGCGTGACCCGCGCCGATGCCTGCATCCCGATGCGGTCGATGGTCAGCGAAGTGACGTTGGCCGCGCCATTGGGCGAGGGTGCGCCAGGCCGCCCACCTCGGTGCTCGGCGGTCCTGAGTCGGGGTCGAGGGCCTGCTTCGCAGCGCCTCGGGCGTGCCGCCGTTGGCGGTGCAGCGCTGGTCGCGTGCAGGGCTTGACGGCCTGTCCGTTCGCGTCACCTCTGCGTTCGATGCCGCCTCTTGACCGACGCATAGCGCGCTCGGGCCGATGTCCAGGGCCGTGGGCTTCGCCACCGTCCTCACCCGGTCCTCGCTTGGTCGCTCGGCTGCGGCTTGCGGGCGGTCCCTGGACATCGGCCCTTGTCGCGCGCTGCCCCTGCGTCGAGGCGGCTCCGAAAGCAGATGTTCAACCACCGCGGCACATGCCGCAGAAAGGCCCAGCCATGCACGCCAATTCGACTTCCAGTTCCAACCCGCGCGATGCGGGCAGCCCGCATCGTCCGGGCCATCCGACAACCACGGGCGTTCCCCCCGTGCCCCCCGAGGACTCACCCCAAGCAGGTGGGGGTGTCGCCGAATCTCCGGGCACCGCTGCGCGGGACCGCATGGACGTGCGGCAGGCCGTGACGGACCGGATCATCGCGATGCTGGAGAAGGGCGGCCACGTGTTCCGCGAACGCTGGACGCGGGCGGCGGCGCGCAGGATGCCCCGCAATGGCCAGACGGGAGCACCGTACCGCGGTGCCAATGTGTTGCTGCTCTGGGAGGCGGCGATCGAAGGGGGCTATGCGTCGAACGTGTGGTTGACCTACCGGCAGGCGCGCAGCGTCGGCGCCCAGGTGCGCAAGGGCGAGCGTGGCGTGCTGTGCGCGCACTTCGAGCGCAGCGCGCGCGAGCGCCGCGACGATGCCGACGAGGTCCTCTCGGAAGGCGGGATGGACGAGGGGGCCATGACCGCGGAGGGCGGGGCCCGCGCCGGCGTGCTGCTGTGCCGGGCGTTCTGGCTGTTCAACGTGGCGCAGATCGATGGGTTGCCGCTCGAGGTGGTGGACCTGGGTGTCGCGCTCCAGTGGGCTCACAGGGGCCGGTGGAGCGGGCGCTGCGGTTGCTTGGGGGCTGCAATGCGACGATCCGGCATGGCTTCGCGCAGGCGGCGTACTTGCCGGGGCTCGACGAGATCCGGTTGCCTTGGCCGCGGCAGTTCACAAGTCCCGAGGCGCAGTGCGCGACGGCGCTGCACGAGCTGGTGCACTGGACCGGCCATCCCGATCGGCTCAACCGCAGCCTCGGGCGGCGCTTCGGTGATGCCGCCTATGCGTTCGAGGAGCTGGTGGCGGAGCTGGGCAGCGCGTTCGTGATAGGCCACTGCGGTCTGGTCGATGCCACGGTCGAGGGACATGCGGCCTATATCGATGCCTGGCTGCAGGTGTTGCGCGAAGACCGCACGGCGATCTTCACGGCAGCGCGCCTGGCGGAGGACGCCTTCGCGTTGATCGTGGCACGCGAGATGCCCGAGGTCGACGGGCTCGCGACAGCTGCAGCGCAGTGAGGTGCCTTTGCGCCCAAGGCGAAAGGCACCTGGCCCTCCAGGTCTGCGGTGGGATCCGGATCCCGTCATCGGCCAGCGCTCCGAGCAGATGCCCGCAGTTAGCCGGTTTGCTACCAGTTTGCAGAAGCTGCCGCTGGTGCTATGCCCAAACCGGCAACTTCGCGTAGCCTGAGAATCTTCCAGACGCACGAACAACTCATCGCAATGGTCTCTGCGCGACCATCTGCATGCCATGACGTGGTGCCAACACCCAAGGAGTTCCGTCGGTACCACGCCACCGGTTCACTCGCCCATTTGCCTGTTCGCGCTTTAATGGCAGCTCGTCGCTGCGCGCACGACCAAGGCTGTGGTTAGCAGAATGCCGGAAACCAATGCAGTGATTGCCATCAATCCCCTGGGAGTGACCTCGACGTTGGCTTCAATCTGCAAAGGTCTGTTGCTGAATTTGGACCGCGCAGTCTGCACGCAAGGTGAATTAGGGATACTGTGCGTTTTTTCCCCAGACCTCATGAACGCCCCCCGCTTCGTTGGGCATCCGCTGCGCGTCCTCGCGCGCGCGGGCTGACGCCAGTCCGACACGGCCACCATGCAGGAACATCCGCCTCTCGCACCCGCCGAAGTGCACTGGTACTTCGGCCCTTTCAAGCTGTGGGAAACGCAGCGCAGGCTCGAGCGCGGCGGGCAGCTCGTGAAGCTCGGCGGGCGTTCCTTCGACCTGCTGCTGCAGCTGGTCAAGCGCGCTGGCGAATGCCTCGGCAAGGATGAGCTCCTTGCTGCCGTATGGGCCGGGGTGCTGGTCGAGGAAGCCAGCGTGCGGGTGCACATGTCGCTGCTGCGCAAGGCGCTGGGCGAGCCGGCCCCGGACGAAGGATGCAAGGAGTGGATCTCCAACATCCCGCTGCGCGGCTACCGATTCAACGGGCGCGTGCGGTATGAGGCGCTCGACACCTCGGCCTTGCCGGCACCGCCCGCCGCCCGGGCCTCGCCCTTCACGAAGCCGCCGGCCCGCCTGATCCAGCTCGTCGGCCGCGACGCGGAGGTCGAGCGCGTCCTCTCGCTGCTCGAGGACCACCGGCTGGTGACCCTCGCCGGCCCCGGCGGCATCGGCAAGACCAGCGTGGCGATCCGCGCCGCGGAGTGCCTCCATCACGCACAAGGCGTGCAGGTCGCGTTCGTCGATCTCGCGCCGCTGATCTCGCAGGACCACGTGACCGGCACGCTCGCGCGCGCGGTGGGCGTGGCCGCCGACATGCCCGACACCCTGCAGGCGATCACGCAATGCCTGCACGGACAGGACGTGCTGCTGCTCGTCGACAACTGCGAGCACATGCTCGACGTGCTGCCGCAGCCAATCGCCGGGCTGCTGGCGGCCCTGCCGCGCCTGCGCGTGCTCGCGACCAGCCGCGAGGTGGTTCGCGTGACCGGTGAGTTCGTCATGCGGCTGCCCGCGCTCGCGTTCCCGGAAGCGGAGCCGCTCACGCTCGAGGAGGCCATGGACTGGCCCGCCGTGAAGCTGCTGGTGGCCCGCGCCCGCGATGCCGGCGCGGGCACGTTCAAGGAATCGCACGGTGCGCTGCTGGCCAGGATCTCGCAGCAGGTCGACGGCATTCCGCTGGCCATCGAACTGGTGGCGGCGCGGCTGGGCGTGCAGTCGGTGAACGACCTCGCGCTGCTGCTCAACGACCACATGCGCCTGTACGCCATCGGCCAGCGTGCGGTGCACGAGCGTCACCGCACCCTGGCCGCCGCGCTGGACTGGAGCGTCGCGCTGCTCGACGAGGACGAACTGCGCATGTTCCGGCGGCTGTCGGTGTTCCGCGGGCGATTCGACGTCGATTCCGCGGTCGGCCTCTGCGCGGACATGGACGGCGAGCTCGCATTCAACGCGCTGATTTCGCTGGCCAACAAGTCGCTCATCTTCTTCGACAGCACCGACTCGGTGGCGCCGTACCGCATGCTCGACACCACCAGGAGCTACGCCGCATCGCTGCTCGCGCAGGCCGGCGAGCGCGAATCCGCCCTGCGGCGCCACCTGCAGCTGATGCTCGGGCTCATGAAGACCGCAACCAGCGAGCTGCCGACGCTGACCGAGCAGTCCTGGGTCGCCCGCTACGCGTACCGGCTGAACGACGTGCGCTTCGCGCTGAAGGCCTGCCTCACGGAGCTGGACGATGCCGGCGCCGCCGCGGCGCTCATCGTGGCATCGGCCTCCTTGTGGTACCAGGTGTCGGAGGTCGAGGAATACCGCGACGGCATCATTGCCACGCTCACGATGATCGAGCAGCAGCCGACACCCGACCTTGAGACCGCTACGCGCTTGCATACTGGGCTTCTGAGTGCGCTGCTGCATACAGGTGGGTCCAATGAAGAGTTCGACGCAGCCAGTGAGCGTGCCTTGGCTGGCGCTTTGGCTGTCGGCGTGCCGGCACTCGAATTGCAGGCCCGATGGGGGCACTGCACAGTCCACATATTCCGTGGTAACTACCTGGCGGCACTTCGGCATTCGCAGACGCTGCAGGAGGTCGTCCAGTCGTGGATGAATCCTGCCGCCGAGATCCTCGCGCATCGTGTGAGCGCAATGACGAACCACTTCTGCGGCCGCTTCGAGACCTCGCGACAGCACAGCGAAGCTGCCATTGCCGTGTCCCGCGCCGCGGGCCGCACGCATGCCAACATCGGTTCGGACTCCGTCGTGGCCGTCAAGGCATTGTTTTGCAGGACGCTCTGGATTCAGGGCGAGACGACTTCAGCCCTTCGGATGGCCACTGAGGCTGTCACACGTGCCGAGGAGGTCGGCGACGCAATCTCACTGTGCGCGGCGCTTTTCGGTGCCTGCCCCGTCGCCTTGTGGGCAGGCGAATACGAGATCGCCGATCGCTGGAGTCGGATGATGCTGCATGAAGCAAAGCGAAGGGGACTCAGGGGCTGGCTTGGCCATGCAGAGTATTTCATTCAGGGGCTCAGGCTTCATCTAGAGCGCGATCCCATCGTGCATGTTCGTGCGGTCGCCGCGCAGCTGTCCAGCTACGACGCTCAGCGCAAGGAGATGCTCCTGACCTTCTGCCCCGATTGGCTCGACGATGCGCTGTTCGCGCGCATCGAGCGCGGCGAAGGACTGTGGTGCGAGCCCGAGGTTCGGCGTGCGGCCGGCCTGCGACACGAGAGGCATGGCGACACGGCCAAAGCCACGAAGGCCTACCAACGCGCCATCGAAGTCGCTAGGCAGCGCGGCGCCGTTGCATGGGAGCTACGCGCAGTTCTCAGCCAGGCCAGGCTCTGGACAGGCGCGGGGCGCGAGCAGGAGGCTGCGGAATTGCTCGATGCCAGCATCGGTCGTGCACCGGTGGACGATGCGAACTCGACCTTGAACGAAGCGCGCAGCCTGCGCGAACGCCTGATGCGGGGTTGAGTTTTGTCACGCTCACTCAGGCGTCGAGCGCGAGCCGTATGCTTGTCGCGATGCCATGCTGAGTCATCTTTGCATAAGGACTGACTTTTTTGGTCTCCTCGAGAAGCAGCACTGCCTCGTTAGCCGGGACGCACCGGTAGTGCGACCGAGACGTCGGCTTCCAAAAAGAAGAGTCCGTCGATGGGGTCACGGCCGAATATCACCTTCACCTTGATCGATACATTGGGAGGCAACATGAGCTTTCGCTTCTCTGCGACCAATGCCAAGGCGCCATGAAAGCAGGCTCCGTAGCCCGCGGCAAACAGCTGCTCCGGATTCGTCCCACCACCGATTCCACCGAGTGATTTGGGCAGCCGAATGCGGACATCAAGCTCTCCATCCTCTGAAACAGCGTGCCCTCACAGTCGTGCGTGTCCGACTGATCCGCCCGTCACGCTGACTTCAGTTTCGTAGAGGGGCAATACCGAATGGCCTTCGTAGGCGTCAAGCAACGATACGGAGGGCGAGGCGAAAGTTGTCATGGGATGTGGGACCGAGAAAAAGCTCACTGGAGAGCGGGGCATACACTTTGCCTGCGTGCAAGACATTCAGAACGCGTGCCCGGGAGATCGGGACCTCTCCCGATTGGGTTACCTCGCTTCAGAGATGCTGGATGCGCAGCGCCTCGACCGCGAAATGCTCGATCAAGCACACGCCGGCCCTTCGACGGAACTCTGGCAGAGCCGGCATTCGCGTCTGGCGTGCGACAACTTGGCTCGCGATCGCAGCGACTCGTCCGCGGGGCAAGATCCGCTGCATGTCGGGGCGGCGCATCGCTCAGAAGTACTTGGCTTCGCAACTGCGCCACGGCACCCACATGCGATTCGACCTCACCAGATTGAACGGCGAATGGGCTCTTCTTCGCTACGTTGGAAACGCACTGGATTCCGTGCAGATGTTCGAGTTCCAAGACGGGACAATCGCCCGCGTGCGCCTTCAGCGCAACCCCGAGAAACTGGTGCATCTCATGCATCCACGACGTCAGATGGCCTCAGGGGTCATCTCACCTCTTGCCTTTTCCGAACGCTGTCGGCTCGCGCGAGCAGCCACAAAAAAACTTGTGCGCGCTGTCACAACTGCAAGGGCTTGAACGTCTTATAGGGAGCGGGCCGTGATGTATGGCCCGCGTAACCCCTCACCGTGAAGGAAAGCGTTAACCATGACTCGCGCTGTTTGGTTCCAGGCATCGCCTGAAGGCGCAAAAGCCGTCAGTGCTCTGCACCATTTTGTCTCGACCGGAACCGGTCTGCCCGCCTCTCTGATCCATCTTGTCTTCCTTCGAGTCTCGCAAATCAACGGCTGTGCGCACTGCATCGACATCCACACGCGGGACCTTATCGCCGAAGGAATGTCGGTCGAGAAAATTGTCCTTATTCCTGTTTGGCACGAGGCCCAATATCTGTTCTCCGCCCAAGAGCGTGCCGCGCTCGCATGGGCCGAGGAGGTCACGCTTGTCAGCGAAACACATGCGTCCGATGAAGCCTACGAGGCAGCGCTCGAAGCCTTCGGCGAAAAGGACTTGGTAGACCTGACGCTTACCATTGCCGCCATGAATGCCATCAATCGCATGGGCATCAGCTTCCGCATGAAGCCTCGAGCAAAAGCCTGATGTCAGCTTAGACCAGGTACGTCAACGCTGCGTCGCTGGCCTCGGAGGGCTGCCACAGCGCAACATTGGGCAGACGATCGCGGCAACCTGCCGTGGGTCCGCTGTTGGCCGACTGTAGCCGCTGACCACCGGCGGCTGCCATAAAGGAACGCTGCAACGTTCTGCGCCAAGACGGGGTCGGCGGACCGTACCGCCAAAGTCGATGGCATCGCCGGCTGTCTTCTCGAACAAGTCCCGCACTGTCCAAGACGTCCGTCGCGCTTTGGTTTTCCCTGGCGCCGCGGAAAGCTGCGCCCTGCATCCCGGTGCGCCATGCTGCCCCGCTTGTGGACATCTCACCGATTTTTCAGAAAGAAAAGGGCGATTGGCTCTTGTCTTACTTCGTCTCGACAGATCCAGCAGGAGAAGGGTTCGTCGGCAGCGCGGAAATTCTTCTTCGCAGGACGTTGCAGTGCAAACTTGTGTCGGTGCACCCGATGGCGAGTCAGGACGATGTCCTGAGGCATCTCGACAGTCGTTGTCAGGATTGGATGGCCGACTGGAACTGCCGTCATTGTTCTGCAGCCGTCCCTCTGAGCGCGCCGAGGTAAGCGCGCACGCGCTCGACAGAGGGGCCCACCGCCCGCATGGCGATTCTCAATTCGGCCACTGAGCACCCCAGATGGTCGGCCCACGCTTTCGCGACCGCAGGCGTTGGCGTCTTGATGTTCTTCACTTCGAATGAAGCTGCGCGCATGTCCACATCCTTCGAACCAGTTGTTGAAAAGCGGGATGTTGCGTCGCTGGACTGCGCGTGCTGTCAGACGAGGTTGAACCGTTGCGTCGGTTGTTGCGCGTTGGCCCATCGCCTGGCTGGAACGCCCGTGAAAAAGCCGCCTCAAGGGCGGCTCGGTCGTGGCGCGCGATCAGGCGACGCGAAGGACCGATCACCCCCGCGCGGGCGGGCATGTGAGAGCACGCGGTCGCACGTGGATCGTCGCGACGGGTGGCGGGCACCTGTTGCCGCCGGGGCGCCGCTGGCTTCACAGGCATGCCGGCCTCTCCTGTGGGGAGATCATCGAAGCAGGGCCGGCGACGATCATCCGGCGAAGGGGGTTCCTGATCCTTGGGGTCGGCGTTTTGCGTTGCGAGGCATGGTCTCGCTGCGGCGTGCAGCCGGGGGTGCCGTTGGACCTTGCTGCCCGAGGCTCGCGCGAGTGGCGGGCTCGGGGCGCCGGTGCCGGGCAGGCTTTTGGTGGGCGGCGATTGCAGGCGACGGTGAACGCGGGAGGCGCAGGGGGCGGGCTGGGTCGAGTGATCCCGTCGCCATGCGCCTGGATCGTGCACGGCCGGAGGGGGGCTGCGAAGGTCGGGCGAGCGGGGTGGGGCGGGGCGTCAAGGGCCGCCTTTCGGTGGTGCTGTGCGGGTGGTCCCGGTGCGCGGGGGGGGATGCCGTCCGATGCCTTGGGCGCCCCACCGGCGTCGCCGGTGTCGGGCTGCTGCAGGTTCGCGCGGTCGCGCTCATCCCCTGCGGGGACGGCCTGCGGCCGCCTTGCGCATCCCTGGCGCACGGGGCTGCGCCCCTTGAACTTCCCTTCTCGATCGGACCTGCCTGCGGCAGGTGAGGGCGCTCGCCGCGCGGCGGTTCCGGTGCGCCTCGGTCCGTCGTGGCGGGGCTGCCGTCTGCCTGTGTCCTTCGCCTTTTCCGGTGACGGTGCGCCCGCGGCGCCGTGGGACCGGCTGCGCCTGCAAGGGGGTGTTCATAACGCGTGCGCGTTACGAAGGCTTCCCCCTGGCTCCCCCGTCCCCGCGCGCGCCTGCGGTCACCGGGCGAAGAACTCAGGAAGACGGCGGCCAGCTCCGGATGCTTGGCCGATGCGATCCGGAACCCTTTCACGAGGGGCTCCGAATCTAGGAATCCGGCAGGGCTCTTTGTCCTTTTTCTTTCTTCAACTTCACGACAAAGGAAATGCAAATGACTGCGACAACGACGACTCATGCGAATGACGCGGCCCGTGCAGCGGGCAAGGGTGGCGCTCGCCGGCGCAAGGCGGCCTCGGCGAAGGGGCGGGGCGGCGACCGGGCGGGGGCCGACGCGCGCGCGACAGCCGACGCGGACACGGCGCCGCTCGACCTGCTGGTGCCGCTGGAGCAACTGGTGCTCGGCGAGGCGAACGTGCGCCGGGTACAGCGCGACGAAGGCATTGCCGAGCTGGCCGCGCTGATCGAATCGCAGGGCCTGCTGCAGCGGCTCGCGGTGGTGGCGTTGCCGGACGGTCGCTATGCGGTGGTGGCGGGCGGGCGGCGTCTGCGTGCGATGCAGCGTCTGGCGGCCGAGGGGCGGCTCGATGCGGCGCAGGCGGTGGAGTGCCGGTGCTTCGCCGATGCGCGCGCGGTGGAGGTCTCCCTCGCGGAAAACTCGGGACGCGAGGCGATGCATCCGGCCGACGAGATGGAGGCGTTCCGCGCCCTGATCGACAACGGGCTCACGGTGGCGCAGGTGGCGGGCCGTTTCGGGGTGTCGCCGCTGACCGTGGAACGGCGGCTGCGTCTCGCGCGGCTCGCACCGCGCTTTCTTGCGATGTACCGCGCCGACGAGATCGGGCCGGACGAGTTGCAGGCGCTGGCGCTGACGGAGGACCACGCCGCGCAGGAGGCGGTCTGGGACGGGCTGCCGGTCTACGAGCGCAGCGCATGGGCGCTGCGGCGCAAGCTCACCGAGCAGTCCTGCGCGGGCGACAGCCGGCTCGCGCGCTTCGTGGGTCTGGCGGCCTACGAGGCGCGCGGCGGCGCGGTGCGGCGCGATCTCTTCGCCGAGGACGACGAGGGCGAGGGCGTGTACCTGGACGATCCGGTGCTGCTGCAGGTGCTGGCCATGGAAAAGCTGCGGGCGCTGGCCGAGGAGGTGCGGGCAGAGGGCTGGGCCTGGGTGGACTGCGTGACGGAAGGCGACGGGCTCGCGCTGCGCCACCATTGGCAGGCTTCGCAGACAGCGCGCGCGATGACGCCCGAGGAAGCGCAGGCCGTGGCGGCGATGGAGACCGAGCGCGACCGGTTGGCCGAAGCGCTCGAGGCGGTGGAGGCGCAGCTCGACAATGTCGACGCGGCGGACGGCGGGGACGGGGTCGATGCCGAGGTCGAGGTCGAAGCTGAGGCCGAGGCCGAGGCGCAGCGTCTCTCGAGCGCGCTCGACGATCTGGACGACCGGCTCGCGGCGGCGCATGCCGCGCTGCTGGCGTGGACGCCCGAGCAGATGGCGAGCACCGGGGTGCTGTTGCGCATCGACCATCGCGGGGAGGTGGTGGCGAGCCGGGGGCTGGTGCGGGCGGAGGACGGCCCCGCCGACCCGGAGGGCGGCGACGCGAGGAACGGCGCGACGGGCGACGCAGGGCACGAGGTTCTCGGGACAACGCGCTCCGCGATCAGCGAGAAGCTGATGCGCGATCTCACGGCCCATCGCACTGCGGCGTTGCAGGCCGCGCTGATGCAGGACCCGCAGGTGGCGCTCACGACGCTCGTCCACCGGATGGCGGAGACGGTGTTCGGCCAGTATGGCCGGGGCAACGATGTGGTGAAGGTCCATCTGCATGTGACCAGCGACTACGCCCTCGCGCAGTCGGCCACGGGCTACGAGGACAGCCCGGCCGGCGCACTGCTCGTGCGGGCCGCGGCCGACTGGGGCGATCGCCTGCCCGGCGATCCGCAGGCCCTGTTCCGCTGGCTGCTTGCGCAGCCGCGCGAGGTGCTGCTCGACCTGCTGGCGTATTGCACCGCCCGCAGCATCGATGCGGTGGTTCCGCGCGAGCGCACGGCCGACCAGAGCGATGCGATCGCCGAGGCGCTGGGCCTGGACATGGCGGACTGGTGGACGCCGACTGCTGCGAACTATCTCGGGCAGGTCAGCAAGGCGAAGGCGCTGGAGGCGGTGGCCGAGGCGACCGGCGACGCCGCCCTTCCGGCCGTGGCGGCGATGAAGAAGGCCGAGGCCGCGGCGCATTGCGCGCGCCAGCTGGAGGGCACGCGCTGGCTGCCGTCGCCGCTGAGGCCACTCGCGGCGGCGCCGCGCGTCCACGAGGCGGAAGCGTAGCCGTCGGCCCCTGCGTTCCCGGTGTTCGGCATGCCGAACATCGGGGCGCACTTCGCATCGCGCGTCTCGCATCTCGCGTCATGGCTCACTCAGGGGGAGGCAGTTGTTCTTTGCCAGTCGTGTCCGAGACAGTGGCTAGAGTCTCAGGCAACATCGGCGGCCGCTTTCGGGTGAACCGGTCGCCGAGCGCCGACGGCTGACTCCAACAGAGTGCGAACCCAGACCTGGTGAGCCTACGCTTGCGGCGCGAACCGACAGATGAAGATGTGCATCCTTGTGCCCGGGCGCGGATGAGAGGTGGAGACACGCAATCGAGCCCCCGAGGATTTCGGCGGCAAGGCCTGTCCGATCATCAAAACCAAGTCGCTGTTCTGGACCTTGCACCAGATCGCCGACCGCCTCCGGCTCGACCCATTGGCCACGAATGCCTGGCGGCGGTGGCGGGGACGTGCGGGCGGGAAGTCAGGCGGTCGACTGAAGGTGGCGTGCTGGCGGGCCAGTCAAGCCTCACACCCATCTGCGTACCCTGCCTTTGTAAGCCTCGTACGCTGCCCCGAAAAGAGACGCCAACACGCGTTCTTCCGGGATGATTTGGAACCGGGTGATGTAGCGCACGTACACGACAATCCAGAAGACAGCGAGCGGATTCGCCAACGACACTGCCCACGCCAACAGGGTTAGCAAGAGTCCCACATACATGGGGTTGCGCGTATACCGGTACACACCTCGGATGACCAACGAGGACGCGGAGCTTGCCCTGATCGGGCTCACGGTCGTCCTGGCGCGCCGGAACGCAACCATTCCGGCGATGCTGATGCCTTGCCCAACGCACGCCAGGACGACGGCGCAGATCACACGGGCCGGATACGGAATCTGCACAAGGCCTGCGGCAGCTGGCGTCAGCCACATCAGAAGCGCCAGAAGAAGCGCCACGACGGGCGGAGGAACTTTCAGTTCAAGCATGCTCATGTCGCTCCATGACGAGGCCTGGCGCCCCGCATCATCCGCCGCCCACCACGGGACGCCCCCATTGGCGATGCCCTGCGGCAACCGGAGAAGGACATCGCCACTGCCTCAAACCACCATCGATTGCTGGGCGAAGATGCCCGCCATCGCGCCCTGGGATGACGCCTGGGTGACCGAGGGCAAGAAGGGCGTGGTGAGGTCGCCGGCGGCGTAGATGCCGGGCATGCTGGTCTGGCGGCGCTCGTCGACTTTGAGGACGATGCCGGTGGGCGTGTCGACCGTGGCGAGGCCCAGCGATTCATGCAGGCTTGCGGATGGCTTGTTGCGCGGATGGGCGAACAGGATATCGACCGCCACATTGCGGCCGCCCTCGAGATCGACGGTGGTGATGCGGCCCTCGCGATGGGCGATTTCGATGATCCGGCCATCGATGACAGGGATGTTGCGGCGCGCCAGATCGCCCTGGATCTCCGGGGGAACGTCGTGGCCGTCGGCGAACACGGTCAGTTTGTCTGTCCAGTCGCGGAACAGCCTGGCCTGATTGTGCGATTGCGGGCCGGACCAGACGAGGCCCCAATGCCGGTCGGCGACTTCGAAGCCGTCGCAATAGGGGCAGGGCACGATGGACGTGCCCCAGCTGTCGGCGAATCCGGGAACAGCAGGCATCTGGTCGACCACGCCATAGCTCAGGATCACGCGGCGCGCGCCAAGGCTTTGGCCATCGGCAGTGAGGACCGAGAAATTGTCGATGGCACTGGAGACGCTGTCGGCCCGGGCAGTGACCAGTTTGACAGTGGGGTAACGCGCCAGCTGCTTTCGCGCTTCGGCCAGGATGTCCAGCGGCGGCTTGTGGTCGTGGCCGAGCAGCCCGTGCGAGTGGCCGGCGAAGCGATTGCGCGGCAGGCCGGTGTCGAGAACGGTGACCTTGCGGCGGGCGCGGCCGAGCTGCAGGGCCGCGGCCAGGCCGGCAAAGCTGCCGCCGATGATGATGGCGTCATTCATGGTGAGAGGCTCCGTGCGGACGATTGTTTAATGGACTATCAAGTACAGTAATCTAGATTTGATATAGTGAACTGTCAAGTCCATTAAATATGTCCACGGCCCGTCTCCCAGTTCCTGCTCCCAAGCCCCAACGCGGGCGGCCACGCGATCCCGAGCGCGTGCGGCGCATCGTGGAAGCGGCGCAAAGGCACTTCAACGAGCACGGCCTGGAGCGAGCCAGTGTGGATGCCATCGCCGCGGACGCCGGTGTCTCCAAGATGACCGTGTACAGCAACTTCGGCTCCAAGGAAGGGCTGTTCCAGGCGGTCGTGCGCGACAGGACGGCGCCGGTGGTGGACGGCGTTCAGGGCACGGAGCCGCTGGACCCGAACCACCCCGAAGAGGCGCTGCTGGCGGTCGGCGCCCGATTTCTCGCGCTGGCGCGCGGCGACGCACTGGGCGCGTTGCGCGCCGTCTATGGTGTCGCAGGGGCGCAGCCTGAAGCCTGCCGTGCGTTCTACAAGGAAGGGCCGGAGCGTGCGAATGGCGAGCTGGCCGCATACCTGCGCCGTGCCCACTCGGCGGGCACGCTGAAGGTGCGAAACCCGCTGCAGGCAGCGGACCTGTTCCTGTCAATGTTTCTGGGCTCCGGGCACATCCGTGGATTGCTGAAGCTCGATCTGCCGGATGCCCGGGAGAACAGGGCCCTTCTGCGCGAGGCCGTTCGGGTCTTCATGGCGGCCTACGGCGCGTAGGCACCCACGATGCGGCCTGAGGTCGCGCTGGCTTGAGCGCGGCAGTCCGCCGGCTCGGGTGGAAGCGATGCGATACCCTGAAATCATCCGGGGGCGCTGTGACCGCAGCCGCAGATCGCCAGGCTGCTGGCGGAGCATGCGCAGATCCGGCTTCTCGGCTCCTGTCCGAGGCGCTGGAGGCGATGGCTGAGAAGGCCGGCGAAGCCGCCCTCCCGGCCGTGGCGGCGACGAAGAAGGCCGAGGTCGCGGCGAATTGCGCGCGCCGGCTGCAGCGCCAGCGCTGGCTTCCGTCGCCGCTGCGCCTGCTTGCGGCGACGAAGCGCGGCCATGAGCCGGAAGCGGAGCCCTCGCCCCTGCGTTCCCGGTGTTCGGCATGCCGAACACCGGGACGCATCTCGCGTCTCATGTCGCGGCGGTCCGAGATCCCCGGTTCGTTTCCTCTCTTCTTCGATTCTTTTCTTTTAGGGCTGATCGCCCGGCGCATCGGAACCGCTTCGTCCCATCCCCCTCACGCCACGGCGCGTGCTGGCTGGCTGCCGGCCTGTGCCTCTCGAGCGGTCGAGTGGGCTTGAAGTCCGGCGGAACGCATCTGCCATTGCACTGCCTTCGGCCGTGACATCGGCACAGGCGCTGAAAAATCCCCGCCGATCGCCGAGGCGCCTCGGCGGCCGGGGCACGGCGCCGGGCACCTTGACACGTTGGTTCGGTTGCCATCGGCGAGACAGCCTCACTGAACTGTCAGGTTCCTGCGCCAACCGCCCATCCAGGTTCGGGGCCGCCAGCGGCCCTGTCGCTCGGCGCACGCCCGCGCTCCGGGTTGGATAAGCGGTGCGGGGCCAGCCCTCGGAATCGAACTGCAGGATGCGGGAGCCTTCGTGGCGCTGCGAAGGGTGGGGTGGGCTTGCCTGTGAGCCCCAAGGCTACCCCATCGTTCTCGCGTTCAAGGCCCTGCGCGCGCTGCGCGTGCTCGGCGCGTGCCGCGCGCCTGCGGCGGCCTTGAGCGCTGCGCTGCGACGGGGTCGCGGGGGCACGCAGGCAATCCCGCCTGCGTCTTGCACAGGAGTTCATCGTCATGAACGCTACGACTTCTTCTTCCTCTTCCCTTTCATCTTCCCTTCCTGGGTCCTCGGCCGCGGAGGCCGGCGACGCCTTGACGTCGCGCGACCTGCGGGTGCTCGAGGCGCTGCGTCCGTTCCTGGGCGCTGAGGCCGAGGCGCTGTACGAGGCGCATGGGCGTTCGCTGCACCGGTTGGTCGGGGTCGCGAGGGAAGCCTCGGGAATCGGCTGGGTGCAGCTGCGCTCGGGACTGCGCCTGGCGCGAGAGCTGCTGATGGAGGACGTGCGTCCCTCGCAGGCCTTCCGTTCCGCGTACGCGGTGTCTGACTACCTGAAGCTGCACTTCGCGGGGCAGGCGCACGAGAGCTTTGCGGTGCTGTTCCTGAGCGCCCAGAACACGATGCTGGCCTTCGAGGACATGTTCCGCGGTACGCTGACGCAGACGGGCGTCTATCCACGCGAGGTGGTCAAGCGGGCGCTGCAGCTGAATGCCTCGGCGGTGATCCTGGCGCACAACCATCCGTCAGGCCATGTCGAGCCGTCCGAGGCGGACCTGGTGCTCACGCGGGTCCTGAAGGAGGCGCTGGCGCTCGTGGACGTGCAGGTGCTTGACCACTTCGTCGTGGGGAACAACCGCACCGCGTCGATGGCCGAGCGCGGCCTCGTCTGAGGCTGCACGCGGGCGCCTGGGCGCCCGCGTTTATCTTTTCCGCTTCTTTTTGCTCTTGTTCGCCTGCCGGGCGCTGCGCCGTGAGCGCAGACACGCTGATGCCGATGGCGGGCATGGGCGCCGGCGCGGACGGTCTTCGCCGACATGGAAGGTCCGGTTCAAGACGAAGGGAGACGAGCGATCAGCGCGGTGACGTAGTCGGTGCGTTTGTGCGGCACATCCACCACATCACGGCATCGGGGTGGCGGAAATAGACGATCAGGTAGGGGTACCCGGGGAAGTTTTCGGGAGCGCAGTCCGGGCCTTCCCAGTTCGGCGTCGAGACCCGGCGAGCCCGCGCCCGGATGCTGCTTGATGAGCTCGTAAGCCCTCTGCAGTTTATCTAGCAAGCCCCTCGCGGCGTTCGGTGCATGCATGGTGATCGCGTCGTAGTGGATTGCGGCGGTAATCTGCGTACCCGCACGAGGGCGGACAACGAATCGCCTGACGCCCTTCACACTCAGGTCGCTTTCTTCCTCACGCCCTTTGCCGGCCGCCTGGCCTTGCGCTGAGCACGAACTTTCGACGTGCGCGCGCCCACTGCCTCGACGTCGGTGATCTCGGCCCTCAATTCATCGAAGTGTGCCGGCGTCCACTCGACGGCAGGCCCCGATGCGAGGCCAGCAAAGATGGCCGCTCGAAATTGCTCCCGCGCGAGATCCCGCCGGCTGAGGTCAAGCATGTATTCGCTGGCGTTGCCGTAGCGACGGTCTGCGACCTGCGCATCGACAAAGGCCTTCATCTCGCCGGGTAGGGAAATGTTCATCATGGTCATGGAAGAGGCTTCAACGCGCCATGGCAGACTTTGCCATCCTCCGCTGGACAGTGCTGGGCCATCCTCTCCGCAACGGCCAACGAGACGAGGCCGCTGATTCCGATACTCCGTTTCTCACCGATGCGCGCTGACTACGCATGCCGGGCCGATCACCACTCGGCTCGGTTGTTCGGCATGCCGAACGTGCGGGCGGCGTCCGTGCCGGCGGCTGTGGGGGGAGGGGGGAGGGACCTTTGATGGCGGGGAAGGAGCGCGTGGAGCGGGTGGGGGAGCAGAGTCCTTGTGCGGTGTTGAGGGCAGGATAGACTGACGTCAGACATTGTTTACTGCAACGGCGTTGCAATGACCAAAACCTCTCGATCGAGCCGCGTGATAGCTACCCGGGTACCGCCCGAGACCAGGGCACACTTCGCCGCACTGGCGGCCAGGCATCATCTCAGTGCGTCGACCCTGCTCGCGAAAATGGTCGACGAGGTACTCAAGGTCAACGGCGAAAACTCGCTGGACCCGGGTGGACAGCGGTTCCTACACGAGTCGCAAAGCGACGTTGGCGTGGCGGATCGCATCACGCTGCGGCTTCGCAAGGGCGATCGTGTTCTGGTGACACAGCGAGCCCATTCCCGTGGGATGAAGACAGGCAGCTACCTGGCCCTGCTGATCCACAACCATGCGCGTGACGCGGCCGTGCTGCCGCCGAACGAACTCGACCAGATCAAAGTGAGCGTCGCCCAACTGGCTGCGCTGGGACGGCAGCTTCGAGCGTTCGGCATGCCGAACACTCTGCCGGAGCCGATGACACCAGACCTCGGCGAAGCCATCGCGATGGTCCGGCGGGAAATCGAGTTGGCACGCGAGGCCACAGCCGCCATCGTGCGCCGCAACCTCATCAGCTGGGAGACCGGCGAAGGGAACCGCCATGCCTAAGCAGATGATGCGCGTGGACAGAAGCGGCCACGGCTCGGCCGGAGAGTCGCGCGACATGAGCCTGGACATCGTCAGCTACGGCCGGCGAGGACCGGGCGGCAGGTTGCGCCTCGGAGCCGAGCAGATCGCGCAGATTCAGCGCACGGTGGGTCGCGCGCCCGAGGTGATGGTGAAGGTCTCTGGCGGCGGACGGGACGTTGGCGGCGTCGAGGCTCATCTGCGCTACATCGGTCGGCACGGCAAGCTTGCGTTGGAAATTGACGAGGGGCTGGCGCAGCAGGGCCGGGGTGCAGCCAAGGAGATCACGGCGGAGTGGCAGCTTGAGCTTTGCAGAAGCCAGTACAAGCCGAGGCCCGCTCCGGGGGAGAAGGACACGCGCGCAAAGCTGGTTCACAACATTGTCCTGTCCATGCCCGCCGGTACGCCGCCGGACAAGGTGCTGGCTGCGGCGCGCGTCTTCGCACGCGAGAACTTCGCGCTGCAATATCGCTACGCCATGGCGCTGCACACCGATCAGCCGCATCCGCATGTGCATCTGGTGGTCAAGTGCGAGCACGAGTTTGAGCCCGGCAAGCGCCTCTACATCCGCAAGAACACGCTGCGCCAGTGGCGCGAGCAATTCGCCGCGCTGATGCGTGAGCAGGGCGTGGCGGCCAATGCCACACCACGCCAGCTACGAGGGCAAGCACGCAAGCCCTTTCGGGACCCGATCCATCATCGGCTGCGGGCACTTCGGGCGTTCGGGCAACTCCCGCCCAGCGACCGGGCCAAGCATGGGCCGCCGAGGACCTCTACCTTCATGCGCAGCAAGTTGGACGGTATGCTCCGGGCGCTCAAGTGGGGGAGCGATCTAGAAATTGGCCAAGAGGCGATGCGCAGCACCCGGCGGGAGGTGACTGCGGATTGGCGGGCGACGGCGGAAGCACTTCGAAGACAGGGCGAAGAGAATATTGCCGCTCATGTAGATCAATTCGTAGCGGGCCTGCCGGATGTACAGACTGATGCACAGCGAATAGCTGACCAGTGGAGAGAGCAGGTGAGACACCGAGCGCCAGGACGCAACGATATCAAGCTATGGGCGCCGAAGTCCCGGTGAGATAGCGCACGACTGTGACAGTGAGATTCACGGCAGCCCCTATGTCCGCTTCAGACTGTTTGCAGACCTCCAGGCGCCCGTGTGCAAAGGGCGTTTCTCGTCACAAAGCGGCCGCTCCCAAACAGGGCTTTCACTTCGCAGATCGTCCGACAAACTCGATCAACGCCTTCAACTTCGTCGGCTGGTCATGCCGGCTCGGGTAGTACAGGTAGAAGCCCGGAAACGACGGCGAAAACCTGGTCAACACGCGCGTCAGGCGCTTGGCTTTGACCAGCGGCGCCGCCAAGGCTTCGAAGGTGTAGACCAGCCCAACGCCTTCCAGTGCGGCGTCCAAGCCGAACAGCGAGTCCGAAATGGTCAGGTTGCCTTGCACCTCGTACTCCACCGGGCGACCTTCGATCTCGAACTCCCACTTGTAGATCGTTCCTGAGCCGGAACCCCGGAAGCGCACACAGTTGTGGCGCGCGAGGTCGTTCGGGTGACGTGGCGCCGGCATCCGCTTCAGGTAGTCGGGCGATGCGACCACGGCCATCGTCACCGGCCCGCCCAGAGGGACGGCCACCATGTCCTGCTGAACGCTTTCGCCCAGGCGGATGCCGGCGTCGAACCCGCGCTCGACGATGTCGACGAAGCCCTCGTCGTTCGTCAACTCGATGTGCACCTGCGGATGCTCCCGAAAGAAGTCGGCCAGCCGATGCTGCAGCACCATGGCGATCGACACCCGGGCCGCGTTGATTCGCAGCGTGCCGGCGGGCCGGCCCTGCATCACGTTGAGTTCTTCACCCGCCTCGACGACCTGCCCCAGCGCCGGACCCACCCGCGCGAGGTAAGCCTCTCCCGCTTCGGTGAGGCTCACGCTGCGGGTCGATCTGTTCAACAAGCGAACGCCCAGCCGCGTCTCCAGGCTCCGGATGGCCTGGCTCAACGCAGAAGGCGACACCTCCAGTTCAGCGGCCGCCGAGCTGAACCCCTTGTGTTCGGCAACCTTCCAAAACGCAATCAATCCATCGAGCTGTTTAAGTTTCATCTTGAAGATTATCTTCAAGCGGCATGCGGTATTAGGGTATTTTTCTTTCGGAAGATGACTTCTACAGTCGGCGCCATCACAAGGATTTCAGATGCCCGGCCTGTTCGACAGCTTCACTCTGAAGCAAATCACCCTTCGCAATCGCATCGCTGCGTCACCGATGTGCCAGTACCAGGCCAAAGATGGCCTGGTCACCGACTGGCACCTTCCTCACTACACGGCCTTGGCACGCGGTGGCGCCGGGCTGGTGGTGGTCGAGGCCACGGCCGTGTCGCCGGAAGGCCGGATCACGCTCGGCGACCTGGGATTCTGGAGCGATGCGCACACCGCAGGCGCTGCGGCCATCGCGAAAGCGATTTCGGATGCCGGCGCCGTTGCAGGCATCCAGCTGGGCCATGCGGGCCGCAAGGCCGGCTGCACTCCGCCGTGGGAAGGCGGAGCGCCACTCGCTTCCAGTGATCCGGAAGCTTGGCAGCCCTTGGCGCCGTCCGCCGTGCCGCTGATCGCCGAACAGCCCCACGTGCCGCGGGCCATGAGCCTGGAAGACATCCATCGGGCCCAGCAGGACTTCGTCGATGCCGCCTGCCGCGCCCTGGCGGCCGGCTTCAAATGGATCGAGCTGCATTTCGCGCACGGTTTCCTTGCCCAGAGCTTCCTGTCGACGCACTCGAACCAGCGCGACGATGCCTACGGCGGGAGCCTGGAGAACCGGGCCCGTTTCCTGGTGGAAACGGTCGCTGCCGTGCGCCGCGTGTGGCCTGCGGATCTGCCGCTGACAGCGCGCCTCGGTGTCCTGGAATTCGACGGCCAAGACGATGTGAATCTGCCTGAGTCCCTTCAGGTTCTCGAATGGCTCAAGGCGGAGGGCCTGGACCTGGTGGATGTCGGCATCGGGTTCTCGACGCTCTCGCCCGTGCCATGGGCGCCGAACCTGCTGGTCGATACCGCTGCCGAAGTGGCACGGGTGACCGGTTTAAAGACGACGACCAGCTGGCTCATCACCGACGCAACAGACGCCGACCGTGCCGTGCGCGAGCACAAGGTCGATCTCGTGATGGTCGCCCGGCGGCTGCTTGACAACCCGCACTGGCCCCGACAGGCCGCGCGCGAGCTCGGAGTCGGCGATCCGGTCCTGCCCACGCCCTACGCGTACTGGCTCGAAAACTGGTCGCCCCAACCCGCGCCGATCGCCCCCGAAACCTTCAAGGAGCCTGCATGAGCACCCGCGTCCCACATCCCACATCGGCTACGACCCCGCTGTCGGCCCTGAGCCGGCGCCAACTCATCACCCGGACCGCAGTACTTGGCGTCGCGCACGCCGCCGCCGTGCCCACGGCCTGGGCCGAAACACCCCGACACGCAGGAACACACGTCATGAAGACTCGCAAACTCGCCTCACTCGAAGTCTCGGCGCTCGGCGCCGGCGCCATGAGCATCAGCGCCAACTACGGACCGCCCGCGGACAAGAACCAGGGCATCGCGGTGCTGCGCGAGGCCCATAACCGCGGCGTCACGTTCTTCGACACCGCCGAGGTCTACGGCCCGTACACCAGCGAAGAACTGGTCGGCGAGGCGCTCGCACCGTTCCGCGACAAGGTGGTCATTGCCACCAAGTTCGGTTTCAACATCGGCGGCGAGGGCCTGAACAGTCGGCCGGAGCACATCCGGACGGTCGTCGAGGCCTCCTTGAAGCGACTGCGGACCGATCGCATCGATCTGCTGTATCAGCATCGCGTCGATCCTGCGGTGCCGATCGAAGACGTTGCCGGCGCCGTCAAGGCACTGATCGCCCAAGGCAAGGTGCTGCACTTCGGGCTGTCCGAGGCCAGCGCCAGGACCATCCGCCGCGCACATGCCGTGCAGCCCGTGACGGCCGTCCAGACAGAGTATTCCGTGATGGAGCGCGATGTCGAGCGCAACGGCGTGCTGAACATTTGCGAAGAGCTCGGCATCGGCTTCGTGCCCTGGGGTCCGGTGGGCATGGGCTATCTCACGGGCACGATGAACGGCGCCACCAAGCTCGATCCGAAGACGGACTTCCGCTCGGGCTTCGATCGCTTCACCCCAGCAAACTTGGCTGCGAACCAACTGATCGTGGACGTCTTGAAGACCGTCGGCCAGCGCAGGAATGCCACACCTGCACAGGTTTCACTCGCCTGGCTGCTCGCGCAAAAAGCGTTCATCGTGCCGATTCCCGGCACACGGAATCCGGTGCACCTGCGAGAGAACCTGGCATCGATCGACCTTCAGTTGAACCCGGCCGACTTGAGAGAAATAGACAGCGCTTTCGCGCGCATGAAGCTGCAGGGTGGGCGCATGAACGCCGACCAGATGCGCATCGTCGACGCCGACGCCTGACGCGGAATCCGCACCTCGCCTCAACCCAACTCCAGGAACCCACGATGTCTTCGAATGAAAAAGTATGGCTGGTCACCGGCGCTGGCCGTGGCCTCGGAGCGGACATCGTCCGCGCGGCATTGGCGGCCGGACACAAGGTCGTCGCCACAGGCCGCGACCCCGCAAAGCTGGAGGCCGTGCTCGGCGTGCACGACAAGCTCATGACCCTGAAGCTCGACATCACCGACGCAGACGACGCGAAAGCCGCCGCCGCGGCGGCCGTTGCGCGCTTCGGCCGGATCGACGTGCTCGTGAACAACGCCGGCAACTTCTACGCAGGCTTCTTCGAAGAGCTGACCGCGGACCAGATGCGACAGCAGATCGAGACGCTGCTCTTCGGTCCCATGAACGTCACGCGCGCGGTGCTGCCGGTGATGCGACAGCACCGCGCCGGCCTCGTCCTTACGATCTCATCGACCGCAGGCATCGTCGGCGGGTCTTTCTGCACTGGCTATGCCGCGGGCAAGTTCGCCGTGGAAGGCTGGATGGAGTCGCTCGGCCCGGAGATCGAACCCTTCGGCATCCAGACGATGCTGGTCGAGCCGGGCTTCTTTCGCACCGAGTTGCTGTCGGCCGGTTCCACGACCTTTGCGAAGCCCTCGATCGACGACTACGCCGATCGCACGGCAGGAACCATCGCCTTCCTGTCCGGCCTCGACGGCAAGCAGCCGGGCGACCCGATGAAGCTCGCGAGCGCACTGGTCCAACTGGCCGGGCTCGACAAGCCGCCGCTGCGCTTCGTTGCAGGCACCGACGCGATGGAGCCCATCGCTGCCAAGGCCCGCGCGCTGCTCGCACAGATCGACACGCACCGCGCGCTGTCGGCTTCGCTGGCGACCCAAGCACAGGAGACCTGAAATGTCTGCCACTCGCCCGCTCACGCTGGAGGTCAACGGCAAGCGCCATGACCTGCGGCTGGACACCCGTACGACCTTGCTCGACGCTCTGCGCGAGCATGCCTTTCTCCCCGGCACCAAGAAGGGCTGCGACCAGGGCCAGTGCGGCGCCTGCACCGTCCATGTCGGCGGCGAGCGGGTGCTCAGCTGCCTCACCCTGGCGGCGCAGGCCGAGGGGCGCCAGATCATGACGATCGAAGGTCTCCAGACGCGTGACGGGGTGATGCACGCGGTGCAGTCGGCGTTCATGGACCACGACGCCTTCCAGTGCGGTTTTTGCACGCCGGGCCAGATCATGTCCGCCGTGGCCTGCATCCGCGAAGGTCACGCCAACTCGGACGACGAGATCCGCGAATACATGAGCGGCAACATTTGCCGCTGCGGCGCCTACCCGCACATCGTTGCCGCGGTGCGCGATGCGGCCGGCCGCGTCAAGAAGGGAGCTGTGCTGTGAGAACGTTCGACTATCTGCGCGCCGACACCGTCGCGACCGCGGGCGCTGAAGCCGCTCAACCTGAAACCCGTTTGCTTGCGGGTGGCACGACGTTGCTCGACCTCATGAAGCTCAACGTCGAGCGACCTGCGCGCGTGGTCGACATCACGCGCATCGCAGGCCTCGACGGCATCGCGGTGTCGGCCAACGCCATCCGCATCGGCGCGCTCGCCAAGATGAGCAAGGTCGCGGACCACGCCGACATCAAGACCGCCGCGCCTGCGTTGTCCGAAAGCCTCTGGCGCGCCGCCTCGGCGCAACTGCGCAACATGGCCTCCATCGGCGGCAACCTGATGCAGCGCACCCGCTGCATGTACTTCCGCGATCCGGGCGCCTACCCGAACTGCAACAAGCGCACGCCCGGTTCGGGCTGTGCCGCCATGAACGGCGTTAATCGCAATCACGCCGTGCTGGGCACCAGCGATGCCTGCATCGCCATCTATCCGGGCGATTTCGCGGTGGCGTTGGTGGCCTTCGATGCCAAGGTGATCGTCCAGGGCGCTTCTCTTCCTCGTGAGCGAAGCATTCCGGTCGACGACTTCTTTCTGCTTCCCGGCCAGACGCCGCATCTGGAAACTCGTCTGGCGCCCGGCGAGATGATCGTCGGCATTGAGGTGCCGCGTTCGGCCGCGCTGCAACGCTCGCACTACCTCAAGGTGCGCGATCGCGCGTCCTACGAGTTCGCCGCTGCCAGCGCCGCCGTTGGCCTGGCGATGGAGCCTGATGGCAAGACGATCCGCGACGTGCGCATCGCCGTGGGCGGCGTCGCCACCAAGCCCTGGCGACTGCGCGCGGTCGAAGCGGCGCTCAAGGGAAAAACCCTCGACGAAGCCACGCTGCGCGCAGCTGCTGCGGCCACTGCCGAGGGCGCGAAGTCGAGCGGGCACAACGCGTTCAAGATCGACCTGGCACCCAAGGTCGTGGCACGCGCACTCATGATGGTTGGAGGTGTGGCATGACCCGACACAACGAGCTGGAACTGAACCGCCGCGCCGTCATGAAGCTCGGCGTCGGCACCGCGGCGGTGGCCACGGCGGGCGTCGGCTTGTCGGCCCACGAAGCCGTCGCGCGCGAGGTCCCACCCTCGGGAGGCCCGGCCCTCGGCGCCGCCCTGTCGCGCGCCGACGGTCCGCTGAAGGTCGCCGGCCTGGCCCGCTACGCGATCGAGCAGAAGCTCGAAAACTTGGTCTACGGCGTCACGGTGCAGTCGACGCGACCGGCCGGGCGCATCGTCGGTATCGACACCTCGGCCGCGAAGGCGCTGCCGGGCGTGGTCGACGTGTACACGCTGCATAACCCCCTGAAGCTGAACGAGCCGACGGTCTACAGCAAGGGCGGCGGCGCCACCGAAGAGTTCACGCCCCTGCAGGACGACGTGGTGCGCTTCAACGGCATGCACATCGCGCTGGTGGTGGCGGACACGTTGGAGCAGGCCACCGAAGCGGCAAGTCTGCTCAAGATCACGTACGAAAACGCCGAACCGATCCTCGATCTGGACGATCCGAAAGCGAAGCCGCAGACTATCGCCGACATGGGTGCCGCATGGGGCGATGCGCCTGCCGCGCTCGCCGGTGCCGAGGTGAAGGTCGATGTCACCTACACCACGGCCCGCGAGTACAACGTGCCGCTGGAGCCGCATGCCTGCATCGCATCGTGGGACAACGGCAAGATCACCGTCTGGGAACCGAGCCAGTGGGTCGGCGGCGCGCGCAGCGTAGTTGCCGAGTGGCTCGGCATCGACATCGAGAACGTTCGGGTGATTTCGCCTTACGTGGGCGGCGGCTTCGGCTCCAAGATCGGCGCGCATCCGCATGTCGGCCTGGCCTGCGCGGCGTCGCGTCAGCTCGGCAGGCCCGTCAAGGTGTCGCTCACGCGGCCGCAGACCTTCACCGGCCTCGGTGGGAGACCGGCAACCAAACAGAACCTGTCGATCGGCGCCCGCAAGGACGGAAAGATCGTGTCGATCATCCACGAGAGCTGGAACGAGACGGCCATCGACGAGGTGCACGTCGAGGCCTGCAACAACGTGACCAAGATCATGTACGCGACGCCCAACTTCGCCTCGCGCCTGAACGTGGTGCCGGTGCACACCGTCATGCCAGGCTGGAAGCGTGGCCCGGGCGAGAACCCCAGCGCCTTCGCGCTCGAAAGCGCCATGGACGAGCTGGCCTACGCACTGGGCATGGACCCGATCACCCTGCGCCTGGCCAACTGGGCCGACAAGGACCCGAGCAACCAGTTTCCGTGGACGACGCGACAGTTGCGCGAAGCCTATGCTGCAGGTGCCCAGGCCATCGGCTGGTGGAACCGCAACCCGAAGCCCCGCTCGATGCGTGAAGGCCGTGAGCTGATCGGTTACGGCATGGCTGCCGGCGCGTATCCCATGATCCGAACCGCCAGCGAAGCGAAGATCGTCTTCCACGCCGACGGACGGATCGAAGTGCTCAGCGCCGGCACCGACATCGGCACCGGGACGTACACGATCCTGGCGCAGACAGCCGCCGATGTGCTGGGCGTGCCGGTTGCGAGCGTCGTGGTTCGGCTGGGCGACACCGTCCTTCCGCGCTCGGCACTGGCTGGCGGCTCGCAGCAGGCAAACAACCTTGCGAGCGCCGTCGCCAAGGCCGCACGAAACGCGATCGACGCGCTGCGCGCTTTGGCGGCCAGCGATCCCAAGTCACCTTTGGCAACGTCGAAGCCGGCGGATCTCAGCTTCAAGCGCGGCATCCTTCGCCTCGCCCGCCGCCCGACCGGCGGCATCAGCATCGCGAACCTGCTCAAGGCCGTCGGCAAGAGCAACCTCGAAGTCGATGGCAACACCTTCGCCGCCGATGCGACTGAAGCGACCAAAAATGCAGCCGACCGCAGCTTCGCGCAATTGAAGGGCGCGGTCGAGGGCGGCCTCTCGGCCCACAGCTGGTGCGCGCAATTCGTGGAAGTGCGTGTCGACGAAGACTTCGGCACGGTCCGGGTCAAGCGCATGGTCGCCGCGTTCGACAGCGGACGCATCTTCAATCCCAAGCTTGCCGAAAGCCAGTGGATCGGCGGCATGGTGATGGGCCTTGGGCAGACGCTGCTCGAAGAAGGCCAGATCGACCGGCGCGATGGCCGCACCGTGAACGCCAACTTTGCGGACTACGCAGTGCCTGTGAATGCCGACGTGCCGGAGATGCGGGTGATCTCCGTGGGCATCCCCGATCTGCAAGCCACTGCGCTCGGCGGCAAGGGCGTCGGTGAGATTGGTGTGGTGGGCGTGGCTCCAGCCATCGGCAACGCCGTGTTCCACGCAACCGGCAAACGTATCCGCAGTCTGCCGATCACGCTGGAGAAAATCAACGCGACGTGAGCGTGAGGCCTTCGACGACTGCTTCCGGCCATCGAGCAGACCATCGCGCCGGCAGCCTGACCGACAGCAATCGCTGCAAAGTCGACATTGGTCGGGAAAGTTCATTGCGCGATTCGGCGACGAGGACGCTGGCCTAGTTCGCATTTTTTCGACAATGATCGGCGGCCTCAAGGCTGCAGGGCCACAGGTCTGATGGCCATGCTGCGGCTCGTTGGTGATCAGAGCCTCGCTTTTGGAGGAAGCGCAGTCAACCGAGGTCCGCGTCGCACTCGGCTTCGGTTAAAAATGGCCATGACTTCATCAGGACGCAAACATCAATGGACGACGATCTAGAGGCACGCATCCGGTCTGGCCAGGCACTGTGTGAATCGATGGGCAACTTTCATGTGACCGGTTGGTCTCCCGAGCGCAAGACGCTCGGCGCGGCATTCACGGTGCGACGCGAGTATTGCCATACGAACGGAACGATCGCACAGGGTGGATTCATCACGGCCTGGCTGGACGCTGCCATGGCCCACGCCGTGATGCATGACACGGATCACACGCAGACGGTATTCAGCCTCGAGATCAAGGTGAGCTTTTATGAAAAGGTCGGGCCCGGAGAGGGACGGGTCGAAGGGCGAGTGGTCAAACGCGGCAAGCGCATTGCATTCCTTGAAGCAGCGCTCTACAACGCGGAAGGCAAGCTGGCCGCCGAGGCCTCCTCAACCGGGATCCTTGCCAGTCTCTAGCGCGGCTCCAGCGTGGACGAACTTCGAGCTGACGATGGCCTACAGTCTCGTTCATGACGCGCATTTCGATACCGGACGCCCCGAGCGATTACGCCCTTTTCATCAGTGAGCTGAAGGCCCGCGTGGCCGCAGCGCGCCTGTCGGCGGCACGTGCCGTCAATCGTGACCTGATCGCGCTTTACTGGGACATCGGTAAGGCCATCGTGGACAAGCAGTCTGCGCAGGGATGGGGCCAGTCTGTCGTCGAGCAGATTGCGCGCGACCTGCGCGCCTCATTTCCAGGCACGCAGGGGTTTTCGGCGCGCAATGTGTGGGACATGCGTCGCTTCTACGATGAGTACTCGCGTCCGGAAATACTGCGACAACTTGCCGCAGAAAGCGGCGGGCCGACGCCGCGGCGTTCGAAGCATTCCATTGCGGCGACTCCATTCGCCGAGGGAGACAGCGGATTTCTGCGACAGCTTGTCGCAGAAGTTCCCTGGGGACACCACCTGCTGCTCCTGAGCAAGCTGAGCGATCCGGTCCAGCGAATTTTCTACTTGCGCGCGTGTGCGGCCTATGGCTGGAGCCGTAGCGTACTGCTCAACCAGATCAAGGCTGGCGCCTACACTCGCTCACGGTCGGAAGGCAAAAGCCACAACTTCCCGCTGGCACTGCCCGTTCACCTGGCCGAACAAGCCGAGGAGGCGCTCAAGAGCAGCTACAACCTGGAATTCCTGGGCGTGCGTCAGGCGATCAAGGAGCGCGAACTCGAGAACCAGCTGACAGACAAATTGCGCGACTTCATCCTCGAGCTGGGTTATGGTTTCTGTTTCATAGGTCGACAGCATCGACTGACTCTGGGGCGCAACGAGTATTTCATCGACCTGCTGTTCTATCACCGCTTCCTGAAGTCGTTGGTCGCCGTGGAGCTGAAGATCGGCAAGTTCGAGCCCGAGTACGCGGGGAAGATGGATTTCTACCTGAATCTGCTCAATGAGAAAGAGCGCGCACCCGACGACGCGCCATCGATCGGCATCATCCTGTGCGCGGAGAAGGACAACCTGGAAGTCGAGTTTGCGCTCAAGAGCAAGTCCAACCCGATCGGCGTCGCCGAGTACCAACTTCAGGCCAAACTTCCGGCCGAGATGAAGGGCAAGCTGCCTACCGCGCGGCAGCTCCAGGAAATCGTGCGGTTGCGCAGTCGCGAGTCTTGATCCAGCGGGGTGGGCACGGATCGCCGCAGCGCTGAGGGTGGGCGCGTCCTGTCATCGATCCGAATGCTCGCCTTGGCCGATCACATCGGCGGGACCCACAGGGCGATCAGCGAGAGGTGGGCTGGATAGAAGACGTAGAAGATCCACCGATGGCGCGGCAAGGGAACCTCGACCTTGCCCGCAGCCCAGATGAGCGGCAGAGCGGCCAGTGCAGCAAAGTTGCCGTTGATCGGAAAAAACGAGACCGTTGCCAGCACCCACAACAACAGCCGACGAACGCTCGGCCTTCGGACGAATGCCCAGGCGCCCAGGCAACAAAGCAGCGCCGGCCACCAGAACTCCACCGCCGCCCCGCCAATCAGGAACGCGACCGCGGCCAGGGAACGTGCGGCCAGGCCGCCTTGCTCGAGCAGCCAAGTGATCAGTGTTGCCAGGAGCAGGGTGGCGAGGATGTTCAATGGCCACCATCCGACCAGGTGAACAAAGGCCGGCGTTGCCAGGAGGGCGAAGATCGCCAGGCGCCCCATGACCCGCAGATGTACGCCGCGCTCGCGCGCCCCGGGGCGCGCCAGGTGGGCCATGAGTACGAATCCGAAGAGCGGCATCACCATGCGTCCCAGCGCATACAGCGTGGGGCTCGACTCATGCAGCATGTACTTGTTGACGTGGTCACCCGTCATGAGCAACAGGCCGACCCATTTGAGCGCTTCGAGCGAGCCGTTCGAGATCGACCAGTCGCTCACGAGCGAGCCGGTCTTCAATCGATGGGGTACCTGGAGCCTTCGAGACATGCCGTGGCATTCCTTGAATTTCGCGTGCATCGGTGCGCCGGTGGCAGCCAGCGGACTGGCGTCAAGGCCGCCATCGCCGGATCGGCTCGTACGACAGCGTTTTGCCACTCAGGGGCGGTGGCGTGCGCGCAAATCCTGAGGCAATGACAGTGGACGTCGCCCGACGGGCCCGCTCGATCCCTAGACGCGCTCATGGTTCAACTCTTCCTCCCGGAGACTAGGCGTGCGCTGGCGCGTACGTGATCCGGGGCGCAGGCGGAGGTCGGGGAGGCGGAGGGCGCGGCCTTGCCCCAGTGCATCCGCCATCCGCTCGCGAATCAGTTGGACCAGGCGCTGCTGGGAGTCAGGATCGCCGGTCACGCGCCGCGCGTACTGCTCGGCAAGCTTCAAGTCTGCCGCCGCCGTGGCCAGTTCAGGATCCCGCTGCCGCATCTCATCGGACAGAAACTCGATGTTGCGCACGCGCTCTGCCCGCTGTTTCATCGCGCGCAGGTGATCGGGCGTCTCCACACTCCACCGGCCACGCTGAAGCGGGACTTTTCCTTCGCCGACAAATTCGCCGTTCGCATTCCGAGCGGCGGCGCGCACGTGGACCGGCTGGGTGCCGTGATGCATGAGCACCACTTGGTCGCCGATGCGCGGTTGCGAAGCCGACTCCGCGAGGGCTCGCTCGAGATCGACACCCCAGATGGTGCGGTCACCAGCCTGCGTGCGCACCATCACATAGAACGACATGCGCTGCGCGGGGTCAAACTGGTAGGGTACAGCGGCGGCTGCCAACAGCACGCCCCTGACAGGGGCGCTCACCCGCCTGGGAGCCTCCTGCGGCCCCTCGGGCGCTCGATGATCGGAAGGACGTTCTGATCCGGCAGGGGTGGGGGCTGCGCGCGCGGCGGCCGTCTCGCGATCCGCCGATGTCAGCGCCGCATCCGGCGCCCTTTCTTGCGTGAGCCGCGCTCTCTCCGATGCGCGCTGCATCTGAAGTACCTCGGCTGGCGTCGGCGCATAGCCGCGGACCTCGATGCCGCGCAGGACGGCTTCGCGCCACATGCCCCGGCGGAAAGCCTCGGTGCCTTCGAGCTCGATGACCTTCCAGCCGCGCGCTTGTGCGATCGCCGCAACGCTGTTCAGCACCTCGTGGTTCTCGGTACGCACGCGGATGCCGCCGCCGTCGTCGATGAAGGCGAGGGTCCGGTCCGGGAAGAAGTAACGATTGTCGACGCGAAGGTAGCGACGTTCGATGGCATCGGGTACCCGGCGATGGCCGCGATTCGACCCAGGCAGGTGTCCCTGCACGGCGCGAGCGACCGCCTGCGGGGCCATGCTTTCCGTCCCGATCGGCGGCTGGTGTTCGGGAAAATGGTTTGAGGACACTGCGGCTCCTTTCCTACGCGCTGCTCTGCAAGACGTCCGGACCGACCGCCCCGATTGGATGCATCATCAGTCCAGGATTCGCGCCATGAATTCATCGGCGCGGCGCTTCATGTCCTCGTCGCTGAGCTTCTCGGTGGGAATCTCCACGTCGTCGAAGTCGAACGAGAAGTCGTCCAGCTTCAATTCATCGTTGAGGACGTCGCCCGGCTCGGCGCTGGCTGCCTTCACCGCCGGTGCGCAGCCGCCATCCTGCGCCATGGCACCGGTGACGGCACCGGGGCTCAGGTCGGATACGTGTTCATTGCTATCGGACGTTGGCGTTGGCGCGTGTGCCACGACGGGGTCGGACCTGTTCACGTCCAGCTTGGGCACCCGTGGTGGTGGGCGCTCGCGCGACGCGAAGAACCTGTCGCGAAAATAGAGGATGCGGTGCGCCAGCACCGGCCGCAAGCCCTCATAGAACAGGATCATTCGATCCGGGCCCAGTTCCTTGATCTCCTGGGGCAGCAGCAGGCGGCGCGGCTGCTCACTGATGCTGACGGTCGCCGTCTTGCTCCCACCGCTCCACATCGGGCGGCTGATGCTTTTCTGCCGGACGGTGCAGGTGCCCAACTCGCGGGAGATGGCCTCGGCGTCCTCGTACTCCTTGGGCGGGAACACGATGCGCGCGGCCAACATCTTGCGGATCGACTTGGCGCCCTCGATGCCGTATCTCTCGATCAGCTGCGAATTGGACTGGACGATGATGACGGCTCGCACGTTGTACCCGGGGAGGAAGGCCGTGGAGTCGGCGATCACGGGGATGCGCCCGAGCGCCGGAAACTCGTCAAGCATCAGGAGCACCTGGTGGCGAAGCTGCGGATTGTTCTCGGGCAGTTCGCGCGTCTGCAGGCCAATGGCCTGCTGGAAGAACAGGTTCAGGAGCGGCTGCAGCCGGGCGATGTTGTCGGGGTTGATCTGGACATAAATCGTGATCGGGCGCTTGCGCAGCTCCCGCAGTTCGAAGTCATTGGCTGATGTGGCTGCATCGATCATCGGATTGAGCCAAAGATCCAACCGGCTTGTGAAGGTCTTGCGGATGCTGGAGGCCGTGGTCGGCGCCAGGTCGATCACGTCATAGAGGCTCTGCACGGCCTCCTGCGACAGCGGATACCCGGCGCGCTCGCAGGTGTCGATGACGCGCTTCCAGTGCTTTTGAAATCCCTCGGCGTCGCTGGCCATGCCCTGGCGCAGCACCTCGCCAAGGGTGCGCCTGGCGCCCTCGGTCTCGAAGAGGTAGAGCGCGATGCCCAGGAAAAGCGATCGGGCCGACGAGGTCCAGAAGGGATCGCCCGCCTGGGGATCGGGAAAGAGCATCGTGCCGATGCGCTGCAGATCGTCAATGCAGCGGTAGGGCGTCTCGGACACGTAGCCAAGCGGATTCCAGCGTGCCGAGCACTCGCGCTCGGACAGGGGATCGAACAGATGCACTTCCTGTCCATGGGCCGCGCGAAAGCCTGCTGTGCGCGTGAAATTCTCGCCCTTGATGTCGCTGACGATGGCCGAGCCAGGCCAGTTCAGCAGGTTGGGAATCACCACGCCGACACCCTTGCCGCTGCGCGGCGGCGCCTCCAGCTCAACGCCCTGTTGGCCGGGCAGCACCAGGTAGTGGTTGCCGAGGCGGCCGAGGATGATGCCTTGTTCATCCAGGAGGCGAGCCTTCGAGATTTCTCGCCGGGTGGCGAATCGTGCATTGCCGTGCAGGGGGCGGCGGCGCGGCAGCACAGCGATGCCGACAAGGCCGAACATCAGACCTTGCGAGCCTGCCAGCGTCGCAATGAGGACACGACGCACGTCCGGCCGCTCGCCGTAGGCCTGCCAGTATCGCGGGAGAGTCCATGGCGTGGCGTCCTGCGGCGGCAGTCCCATCGCCGCCAGAAACGCGTAGCCGGCGACATACATGCCGACCATCGCCGCGACGAGCAGCGCGACGGCGATCCGGAAGGGACTAGGCAAGCCTTCGGATCCTGTCGCCGGGGTCATACCAGATCTCCCGCACGATGCGCCGCTGCAGGTCGTCCCGGCGGTCTCGTGCGCACTGCACCACGATGTCCACGCTCATCTGGGCCAGTTCCACGCCTTCGCGCGTGCTCATGCCCTGTCCCGCCTGACTGCGCTTCATCAACTGCGCAAGTGCCACAAAGGCCATCTCCGCACTGTCTGCGTGCACGCTGGTGATCGACCCCGGGTGGCCGGTGTTGACGGACACCAGGTAGTCGTACACCTCTTCGCCCGTGCGAAGCTCGGACACGAACACGCGGTCGGGGCGTTGCCGCTTGGCTCCGGCGAGCAGCTGGCCGGGGGTGACCGAGGACTGCCCTTGGGCACCCTGGGAATAGAACAGTCGCACATGGTTGGGCTGGTTGCGCAGCGACAGTTCCTTGACGTCCTCGATGGTGATCAGCCGGTCCTCGGCGGGCACCTCGAGGATCAGTGCCTTGCTGACCGTGGTCTTGCCGGAACCAGTGGCCCCGGACAGGAGGATGTTCTTGCGCAGCTGGACGGCACGACGCAGGAAGTGCACGAATTGCCTGCGGGCGAGCAAGCCAGTCAGTTCCAGGTCTTCCGGTGAAAGGGTTGCCAGACCAAGCTCCACCGGCGTCGCAGGTGCGCTGCGCGTGGATTCGAAGATGCATCGTCTTTCCAACTCCTCGAGGGTCCAGAGGGCGTTGGAAGGACGCCGAATCGTGATCGAGACGGTCCGGTCCAGCGTCGCCGGCGGCAGCACGATCTGGATCCGCTCACCCCCGGGCAAGGTCGCGGAAAGAAGCGGTTCGTTTGCCGAGATGCGCTGGTGCGTGAAATTGGCCACGAGCTTGGCGATGGCCATGCACCAGTCGAAGCTCGCGAAGGGCAACTCTTCCCGCGTCCAGCCGGATTGCCTCTCCACAAAGGCCACCCCGGGCTCGTTGATGCAGATCTCGGTGACGTCGGTGTCGCCCAGCAGCCGGCTGAGCGGGCCTAGGAAGAGGGCGAGCGACGTGGGCGGTGCTACGGCGGTGGCCGAAGACGCGAAGGCCGGCGTTGGCTGCCCGCCTCCGGCAACCGTGTGGGCGTCCTGATCAGGGGACGTTCGGCTCGGCTCGAAGCGCATAGACAGGCCTGAAATCCACGTCGCGGGCGACCAAGATCTGGATCCGCTCGCCTTGGTTCTTGATGACAGTGGGAGGAATCGAGACGCTGCCGCGCAGGACCTCCGTGATGACGTCGCGGCTGCCCTGCGGGCCTAGCACCACGCCGCCGCCACTGCCCACATTTGGGGTGCTTTGCTGGCGTGCAGCGATCGCCTGCATCGCACCGTCGATCACCGAGATCAGGACCGCGGCACCGAAGCGGTCCCAAAAGTGGGTGTCGACGAACCCAGGAAGACCGCTCCTTCCCAGCGCGTCTGTGCCCGGGGACGCCAGCTGGACCACCACGCCTGTCGGCGTGCGGGCCTCGTTCCACAGGACGAAGACGCGGCCCTGCCCCTGGCGCGGCGACCCCCGTTGCTCGCCGACATACTTGGTGCCGCGTTCGAGCAGCACGACCTTGCCGTCGGCCCCGTAGATGTCGCTGGCGCCGATGCAGGTCGTCATGCCTTCGTAGGTGGAATCGATGGCGGTCTCCAGGGTGCAGTCGATGAAAGCGCCCTTGGGCAGAAGCATGCGTTGCGTGGGCAGGGTGCGGGCGGTGACGGCCGGGGTAGAGGTGGGTCGGAGGCTGGCGCCCAGCTGACCGCCGCCGACGGCTGCCGAGCTGGCATTGCCCGGCTGAAGTGCGCCGAACAGTTGTGCCATGCCGGGCACATTGCCGGGGGCCATGCTTGGATCGGCGAAAGCGTGCGGCGGGGCGGCACCTGTGGGCTGCGCTGTTTGCGCGCGTCGAAGTACCGGCGCCCCCAACTGTCGTTCGAGGGCGATCTGTTCGGGCGTCTTCTGCGGCGGGCCTGCATTGGCAACGGTTGCTGGCGGCGGCGAGAAGGTCGGAGCGGCGATCGTCGTGGCGTCTGGCAGCGCCTTCGGCGGGTCGATGCGGCCCAGCGGGGGCACTTTCATCTCGCCGCCCGCGCGTGCTGCGGCCGCCTTCCTGGCAGTTTCCTCGGCTTCCCGCGTCTTGGCGTACTGGGTGTTGTAGTACCAGAACAGGAACCCCGCGCCCAGCAAGATGATTGCGGCCAGCGCGAGCGAGCCGCTGACCCGCGATTGGACGGAGCGCTCGCGGTTGACCGAAGGGATGGATCGCTCGCCTTGGATCGCGGTGTTGGATGCCGCTACCCGCGAGGGCCGTTCATCCGCATCTTTGACGCGATGCGAGGGCAGAATTTCCCCGGTATCCGGATCGATTTCAACCGAGCCGGCTTGCTGGGGCGGATGGCTTCCAAAAGCGCAGCGGACCTGATCCAGCCAGCTCATGGTCCCTCTCCTGCAGTCAGCCGCCGCACGCCCGGTGCGCTGGTGTTGGTCGAGGTCCGGGCGCCGCCCCCCACGAAGGACTGGTTGATGACGCAGCCGACCAACTCGCCGCGCCGCAGTACGAAGCGGCGCGCCACGCGGTGGATGACAACTTCGTCGTTCTCGACATTGAAATTGAGCAGCGATTCGGAGCCGTCGTCGTTCTGGACGAACATGGCCGGGAATTCCGAGCGTGCCTGGAAGCGCAGCCGGGTTTGCACCCCGTCGTCGAAAGCGCCCATGGGTCTGAGCGATTCGCCGCCACAGTACCAGTAGTTGGTGTTGTGGGGCCGGCCCGCCGCGCTCTCGCTCATGCGCGCTTCGGTTCGGCGGCGCTCTTGGTCCGCGGCCGCGGCACGGGCGTCGTCCTCGGGGTAGGTAAAGCGTATCGAATACACCATTCGCCGTGCAGCGGCGCCTGCGGGCGCTGACGCGCCGACGAGGTAGTCGAAATGGTAGGCCCGCCTGTTGGTGAGCACGGTGAGGTTGGTCGAGGCTCGCGCCTCCTTGGGTTTGATGAAGAAGTGGTTGCGCTCTGCGCCAACGTCGAAGGCACCGTTGTCACCGGAGCCGAGGTTCACAAACTCTTCGCCTTCGGCAAACTGCAGGTGGATCTGAAAGCCGACATAACCCTGCAACCTGACAACGTCATCGGGTCTGTAGGCAACCACCCGCACCCGGGCGTCCACGTTTCCAGCCGGCGGGATCGTCAGGGCGTGGCCGACCGGCGTGGTGAGCAAGACACTCGTTGCCAGCCCAATCGCGAATGCAAGACCGCGGTGCGCGTGTTGGCGGTTCATCGCGCATCCTGCCTGTTTGGCGCAACGCCGGCTGCGGCAACCTCGGGCTCACGTCGATACTCCACCACGCGGAAGCCCAGCGGGTTCAATGAGCGCATCTTGTCGTCCCGCGACGGAGGTACAAATGCAAATTCGATCGTGGCGAGCCAGTGACTGGCCTGCTCCTCCCCGGTGCCGCCGGCGCGCGTGTAGCGCGTGAAACGGACCTGGGCCAGCCGGTCCTTTCCGCTTTCGAGTCTGAGAAAGGTGACTGAGCGCACCTGCGTGCGGATGGCCGTGCCGTCTTTGTAGACGTTCAGGGGCGAGGCTGCGTTCTCGGTCGCCCACATGGCCGCCCATTCCTGGTTGAGACGGGCGGAGTTCTGCGAGGCAACCAATTCGTAGTCTGCCTCGGCAGTGCCGTAGAAATAGCGCTCCCGCGCGATCACGTAGTTCTGAAGCAAGTTACGGGTCACCACTTGCTCGATATCCGTCGTGCCTTCGTAAGTGGGCACGATATCGACGATCCCGCTGCTGCTGTCGACGCGGATCAGTACCGGAACGGGTTGCTTCAGTGGCGTGAGGCCGCGGATGGCTGCAACCGCGAGCAGCCCGATGACGATTGCCGTCGCAGCAACGGTCCAGGCGATCCTGGTCGATCGTTCCGCGTGGCGTGCGCGATCGAGCTCCCAGCTTTGAGCCTCGAGCAGGTAGTTCTCAAGGGCGGCGTGCCGGTGCATTGACCGCTCCTGAGATCGTGGCACTGGGCAGTGCATTGATAGGCGTGAGAAGCCCCTTGCATTCCGGCGGCATTGGCGGGCTGGTGCCGCAGGCCGCCAGGATCAACGCAAGCAGCGGAAGCGCAGCAGTTGGTTTCATAAGAATCCTCCGTCACTGGCGGATGCCCGAGGGGCTGGACATCACTTGCTCTCTGGGAAGCACTTTTCCACCGCGGCGCGGGTCGCCGATGCCTGCGATGGAGGCGGCGCCAGCGCCGACGCGATTACCTGCAAGGCGACGGAATGAGTCCCAGCGACTGCCCGGCTCCCGACGGAGGCCGTCCAGCACGCCTCGGCCGAATTCGTAGCTGGTGCGCTTGGCGCTGCCTATTGCCCACCGCGTTAATCCGCTGGCGAAGCCGAACGAACTGAGGGCAATGCCGCTTGCGAGCCCTGCAGCAATGGACAGGACTTGACGCATGACAAGAAGTACCAGCGAGGCACAGAGAACCATGTTTAGCGCATCGACGGTGACGATCGCTGCTCCGCGTGATGCAGTTTGTGTCGCGTAGGAAGACACCATCTGGAGCATGAAGCTAGCCACCAGAGAAGTCAAAATGGCGACGAGCGCATAGTTGGCCAACTGAGCAATCCATGCTTCGAAAAATCTTCGTGTGGCCTCGAAGAAAAGCAAGCATATGAATATTGGTCCTAGGGCCAGAATCAGCGCCAATGCAATCTTGGACAGGGCAAACAGGAAAAGCGCGTAGACCGAAACGCCACCAACGATGAAATAGACGATTGCTCCGGCCAGATAGAACCCAAAGTCGCCGTTCAAAACACCGCCCTTGTTCCAAAGGCTTGATGCAACAGCACCGCCCTTTTCCCAAATCGTGTCAATCACCGATATAGGGTCGGGAGCACCGGTTATAGAGGCGGACAGTTGAATCGGCGCACTGAAGAACGTGTCGACGATGACGCCGTTGAACAACCAGAGCTTCAGACCAAGTCCGAGAATGATTGCTACAAAAAAGATGCGTTTAACGCCTTCCCAAATCGGCTCTTGAATTCTCCCGGTGAGACTGAGAAATCCCCAAATCATCACGTAGATGGTTGCGAGCGTTACTACAGCCGGTTCGATAGCACCTGCAACGACGGCCGTTTTAGCCGCGACGTAGTCGGTCAGCTGTGAATTCAGCCAAGTCCAGAATTGCTGGAAGAACACGGTTCACCTCATCCAACGATTCATCTATCGGAGCCGAGAGTGGGCGAGATCGTCGGCTGAAATCGCGTCTGGAAGTTCCCGTGATCGGGAATTGACGCTGTGGACTTCGGCGCTGGCGACTCAGTGGGCTCGATCTCAAGTGGTACCGAAGGCGATTCATGCTGCCGCAACCAATAGTTTCCTCCCGCAGCTAAAAATCCAACGACGGTGATGATGATGACTGTGCGGAACATGGCGGTTCAGGGGTTGGGAGAGAACCTCGTGGTGAAACCACCGTGACCGGAAATGATTCGCTCTCGAGTGCGTTGCTCCTGCGCAGCCTCCCCCGCTCTAGCAATCTGATAAAGGCTTTGCAGCTTCGTCTGTTCATTGGTGAGCATGGTCTGCTCAGCCTGAATCCTCGCTTGAAGGTCCTGAATCGCCTTGGGATCGTGGGCCGCGGCGATGCGGTTGATCAATAGCTGCAGTGCGGAGAAGCGCTGGCTGGTGCTCTGGTAGGCGCTCTGAGTCATTCCGTTGAGCATCGCTGCCGACTGTCGGCCCTGTTCGACGATCTGGCGCAAGTCGGGACTGAGCGTGTCCATTTGCTTTACGGACAGGATGCTGTTCGCTTTCATGATCGACTGCACCTGGTTTGCCAATCCTGCATAGCTGGCCGACGAGCCGCTGAGGACATTCGTCAGCTCGCCATAGCTGGGCGGCAGGTAATTGCGTGCGAGCTCTGAAGTCGGCAGCACCTGCTCCATGCCTCGCGTTCCCGTCAGCGCGTTGTGGGTCTGAGTGAGCTGGTCCTTGGAGTCCTTCAACTGGTCGTACTGTTTCTGCATTGCTGATATCTGCTGCTGCCAGTACATCACCTGCTGAATCAGGTTGGCGACGGCCGTGACGTCGATCACCGGGATGCCGGCTCGTGCATGCAGCGGCATCCAAAAAGATGTTGCGGCGAGAACGGATACGAGCATGTGCTTAAGCATGGAAGACCTCCTTGGGCGAGTTCGAACGAGCCAAGCGATCGGCAAGCGCCGCGCGGAAAGGCGCGAGCCATTGAGCAGAATTCGGGCCGCACCTTTCGATGCACTCGCACATGAGGCGGACGTTGCTGGTGCGTCCGGAGATGACATGCAGGAGGTCATCGAAGCCATGGAGGTCGAGCTGTGCGACCACACTGACATGGTTCTGCTTGATGAGGAATTGACGCGATCCGGGCTCGAGTTCCTGCTTGATGAGCGCGAACTCCCGGTCCGTCAGATTGAAGCCCTGTGTGTACTCCTCGTAATCCGCCTCCGGGTTGGGAAACAGGATCTTGGTGGGCGTCTGCTCGACGATCGCTCGCGCGATGCTGGAGTCGAGCACATGGCTCGTGCTCTGGGTAAAGGTTGCAATGTTCGCGTTCTTCTTGCGCCAGGTCTCCAACCCGTTCTTGGCGAAGCGCGCGAAGGCAGGATCGCTCAGCAGCTTGGCAAATTCATCCATCCAGCACACGAGCGGGCGGCCATCGACCATGCGCTCGACGAGATGGAAGAGGTACATGGTCAGCGGTGCGCGAATGACCTCGTTGTCCAGGAAGTCGGTCACGTCGAATCCGACCAGCGGGTGTCGAGCAAGCAGGGGGGCGACCTGGTCGTGGTCGTTGTCGAAGACCCAGGCATAGTCTCCGTGCTCCGAGGCGCACCACTTCCGAAGACGCGCATGCATGCCTTCCGGGTCTGTCACGTCCAGAAAGGCAAGGAGTCGGGAGAGACACCGGAAGCGCAGATCCAGCTTCAGCGTGCCATGCAGGGCCTGGTCGAGATCGTCTTCCTGACGCACCGTCAGGATGTCGTTGGGTGTTCGCGCGACCAAACGCCGGAGCCACAGCCGCATGAACTCGACGTTGTCGGGGACCGAGTCATCGAGCTGCAGGGGATTGCAGCCGGTTGGCTGCCCATTCTTGAGAGGGAGGTACCGGCCGTCCAGTGCGCGCACGAGGATGTGCAGCCCTTCATCCTTGTCGAAGATGACTTGGGTGGCGTCGAGGCGATTGCAGATCGCCACCATGCAAAAGCCCAGCAGCGTCGTCTTGCCCGTTCCGACGGGCCCGACGCCTGTGATGTGGCCAACGTCCCGGCGACTGCCGCCGTCGTTGCTTCGCGGATCGCTCGCATGCAGCGAGAAGTAGTAGGGGGAACCGGCCCGGGTCATGAACATGGTCAGTGCGTCGCCCCAGAAGTTGCCCGTCGCTCGGCCGATCGGGAAATTGTGGAACGGCGACATGGCGGCGAAGTTGCGGCTGGTCATGGGAGCCTTGCGGCTGCGATAACCGAAGTTGCCCGGCAGCTGCGCCCAGAATGCCGCCTCCAACGCCAGATCTTCCCGAGCCACCACCATTCCCGTGTCACCCAGCAGATAGCGAGCGCGAGCCACGTTGTCATTGAGCTCTTTGACACGGCGTCGGCCCTCGGCCTGGTCGGAGGCGTCGGAGGCATCGGCGAGCACTTGAAGGGTGAAGTGGTGGTCGCCCACGACGAATCGATTGCTCACCAGGTCGTCCAGTGCGTCCTTCAGTTCCTCGGCTTGGGAGACAGCCAAATCGCCGGCGGCCGCCATCCGATGGTGCTGGCGGCTCATCATGTCGGTGGCGGTGCTCCTGGACAGAAAGGTGAAGCTTTGCGTGAGTACGAAGGGGAATGGCGCGGTCAGAAGGCCGCTGAACATTCCCGGCGCCGTGGGCGTGGGATATTCCTTGATGCCGAGGAACGCGCCGATCCGCGTCTGGGTACCCGTGCGGTATTCCATGGCCTCGTTGCCGAAGAAAGGCCGCGTGGTCGCCAGGACCTCGTTCAAGGGCGAGCGGGTCAGGGGCATTCGCTGCCATTCCCCGTTGACAAGCAGGCCGTGAAACTCCGCAAGAGATGAGAAATGCGCATCCTTGCCCGGCAGTTGATAGATGCCTAGCGGCTGGGGGTCGTAACGCTCCAAAGCGGCGAGCAACTCCTCACGCAGCTTGGCGCACATGTCCAGTGAATCGCGCAGTTCGTTCTGGGCGCCTTGTGGATCCGTGCGCTTGAGCAGACGCAGTGCAGCGTTGCCGATGCGGGTAGGCTGCGGCCTGAAGACCACCGACAGGTACAACTCGTTGACCATCAGCCGCTCGCCGGACATCTTTCCGCAGTAGCGCTGCTCAAGTTCGTGGGCGAAGCCGGGGACCGTTCGCCCGGCCGGATAACCCACCTCGCGACGTCGGATCACATGGGTCCACAGTGCGAGATTCGGCGACGCGAGGTTGCGCAGCAGTACATTGAGGCGCTCGTGCCAGCCGTTGATGTCGTCGTCGTCCGCGCTTTCGAAGCTCGTGCCGGCCAGGCGCAGGGTCTGGACATAGTCGCCCGCGCGCGTTCTCACCACATGCTCGTCCATGTGCGACGAAAGCGGAATCATCGCTGCGGCATCGACCTCGCGGCGCAGCGTCTTCTCGGAGCGGGAAAGCAGTTGCATTGGCGGATTCCGAGTCAGATCACCGATGCCGCCGCTGTCCGCCGGCGGCAGCCCCGCAGGTCGGGCATGTCCAGCGCCAGCGGGCTGTAGGAGTTGGCGTGCCAGAACCGCAGATTGCCGGCAAGCAAGGCGGGAAGGCGCGTGCGCCCCCACAGCTGAAGCAGGTCGAAGAAGCGCGGCTCGTACAGGCACAGCAGGCAGAGCACACCGTGCAGCGGCACGAAGGCAAGCAGCCAGGCAAGGTTCTTCGTCACGATGAACGATTCCGTCGTGACGAGGATGTTGAACATCATGGCTGAATAGGTGACGCCCCAGACCATCGGGGGCCGCGTCATGCCCACGAACAGGGGATCGGCGGTGATGCCTTGGTTGCGGCTCATGGGTCAATTTCCTCAGACACCGAACAGCCCACGGATCCAGGACACGATCTGCGGGCCACCGAAGACCAGCACGGTCCCGATCACCACGGCGACCATCCACCACCAACTCAGACGCCCGAACCAGGCCATCGCGCCGGAGACCATCACAGCGACCGCCGCAAGCGGTGTCAGGATGGCAACGAGCTGCTGTTGGGTGGCATTCGCGCCAGTCGCGAACGGACTTCCTGCCAGCGCGGCTTCGGGATGGGTGATGACTAGCGCTGCGACGAACAGCAGGCCGAGGCACTGGGCACGGCCGCAGACGTCGCCCGCGGGCCGGATGCGGGCATGCCGTATCGGGCCCCGACCGCGCTTTGATCCGTGGTGTTGATCCGGATAAGAGAATCCCTTGAGCTGCGGTTGGCTCGGTGCGACGGATGGTGGGCGCCATGCTGGCTGGCGGTGCATGCTGGTGTGCGCGGGGATGCGCCCACAACAAGGTCCCGTGGCGACTGCAAACAGAACCCGACTGGGGATCGAGATGGTGGTCATGGGGAGACTCCTGTGGGAAGCTCGGGAGCATTGCGAGCACCGTAGTCAGACAAAGTCGAACCAGCGCGAGAGACAGGCAGGCCGGCATGCGTGCGGCTGCGATAGACATCCCACCAGGGTGCCTGCGCCGCGTCCATGTTCAAAGTGGGGCGGTTCTTGGCCTGGGGAGCAGGGGGCTTGAGCGCAATGGCTCGGCCCGCGACGGCGGACGTCATTCCGATCTCCCGCTTGAGGCCCGCAATGTCGTCAAGCGTGCGAAGACGCTGCGCCTCGCTCTCGTTCGCACCCTGCATGTCATTTGCGATGAGGCGCTCGGCCTTGCGGCGTACCAGGCTTTGCAACTGCTCTTCGGACCGTTTCAGCTCCTGGCGAAGAATCTCGACGCGGTCGTCGTCTCGGACGGCCTGTACCGGCGGGGCGATGATGTGCGATGCGAGGGGGCCGGCCTGTGCGCGCACCCTGTCCGCGTGGAGCATCAAGGCCGCGGATGCAAGGAGGGAAAGCCAGATCGTTCGCCGGCCCCTACCGAACACATCGCTGCAGTGAACATCCGTCAGTTGCATGGGACGCAATGTCCGACTTGGCCCTGCACGTGTCGACTATTTCTTTTGATAGTGGCGCAGATCGGGGCGGACCGCCAAATTTCGTGAGCGTCGCTGCACGGCGGTCGAGCCTGAGGAGCAAGTCATGGGCAACGTGGTGATCTTTGGCAACCAGAAAGGCGGCGTCGGCAAGTCCACGCTGGCGGTGCTGTACGCATGCTGGCTGGCCGACGTGCGACGTCAGTCGGTATGCGTGATCGACCTTGACGCGCAGGCGAACAGTTCGAAGTCTCTCCGCCGGTTCACGGCGGGCGTCGAGGCGACGCAGCTCTTTGGACAGCAGATGCGGTCGATCAGTCCGCCGAGCGACAAAACCATCGCCCTGGTGCCGGCCAGCAAAAAGCTGGCCGACATCGAACTCGCGCGGGCAGAGATGGTGATCCCCGCGTTCCGCAGCAATGTGACAACACTGGCACGGGACTTCGACGCCGTCGTGATCGACACGCCGCCGGCGTTGGGCCTGCGTTTGAGTGCGGCGCTGATCGCCGCGAACGCCGTGACCTGCCCGATCGAGCTGGAGGAGTACAGCATCGACGGAGTCGCCGACATGCTCAGAACCATCTTCGGTGTCAGACGGCGCTACAACCCCCAGCTGAGGCTGGCGACCATCGTGTTGAACCGGTTCAATCCGCATTCATTGCGGCAGAAGGCGGCGATGCAGGACCTGGCCTTGAATTTCCGGGAGTTTGTGCTGCCGGCACGGATCTCGACGCGCTCTGCGATTCCCGAAGCGCTGGCCGCAGGCTTGCCGGTGTGGCGGCTGCCCAAGAGCGCGGCACGCGAGGCCAGTCTCGAAGTGATGCGGGTGTTTGAGTTGCTGCAGCAACGCATCGACGGCTCGAGCGAGCCGACGCCAGTGGATGCGCCGGCATGAATGCGGCGGATGGACTGGATCTGGGCGTCCTGTCGCAGTTCAGGGCAGCGGATCTGCTCGCGGGCGACGCTGTCGGCGCCAGCCCGGGCTCGCCGATGCAAGTGGCGCTCGACCGCATCGATCTCGATCCCCTCCAACCGCGTCGTCGGGTCCGCAATGAACCGATCGAGGCGCTCGCCGACTCGATCCGGCAGCATGGGGTGCTCGAGCCAGTCTCGCTGCGAGGTCATCCCGAGCACGAGGACCGTTACATGGTCAATCGCGGCGAGCGCCGCGTGCGCGCGGCGCGCCTGGCGGGGTTGTCCGCCGTTCCAGCGTTTTTGGATGAGCGGATCGATCCGTACGCACAGGCGGCGGAGAACCTGCACCGCGAGGACATGTCGCCGTTCGACCTGGCGGACTTCATTGCCGAGCGGGAAAGGCAAGGCCACTCGCGCGCCGAGATCGCACGGCGGCTCGGACGGCCGCGCTCTTTCATCACCGAGGCCGCACGGTTGCGCGACGCACCGCAGCAACTGCGAGCGGCCGTGGATGAGGGCCGGGTCGGCGGCGACGTGCGGATGCTTTACCAGTTGGTCGCCGTCGCGCGCGATCGACCACAGGAATTCGATGAGTTGCTCTCTCGTGGCGGCCCCATCGGTCGCGTCCAAACCGCCGTGGGCTCGCGTTCGCTCGCGTCGCGCGAAAACGCGACGCCCGCTGCGGGCGGCGCCGCCAGGGCGGTCAGTGCCGGCCGCACGGTGCTTGTGGTGGAGCATGGTGGACGGCGTGGCTCGTTGCGCATCAAGGCGCAGGATGGCAACGTCGGCGAGGTCCAGTTCGGTGATGGGACGCGGGCCATGCTCCCATTGGCGGACTTGCGGCCGGTGTGCTGGGCGACGGAGGAGTAGCGATCGGGCCGCTGCGCCGACGGGCATCGATGCTGCAGCGCATTCGCCGCACACGGCCGCGGCTGGCACCTTGCATCGGGTGCCTCGCCATCGCGCTGGCGGGGCCTGGATCGGCTAGGCGCGACGGACGCTTTTCATCATCATGTGGCGCGTCCGGTATTCGCGCGGCGTCATCCGCAGGTCGCGAACAAAGGCCCGGCGCATCACTTCCTGGGATCCATAGCCGCATTGCGCGGCGATGGCCTTGAAGGGACGTGTACTCGTCTCGATCAGGCGGCGGGCCGTGTCCAGGCGAATCTGCTGCACGCCACGCCCTGGCGAGAGACCCGTTGCGCGCTCGTAGAAGCGTACGAAGGAACGGATGGACATGTGAACCTCCTGCGCCAGGCGGGCGACGCTGAGCTTCTCGTGCAGATGGTTCGCGATCCATTGATGCAATGCATCGACCCGGGCGTCCGGTGCGGGCAGGTTGGTCGGCACTTGACGATGGCGAGGGACGCCATGGCGATGGGGGCAGGGGCCAGGCGGGTGCGACGAAAGCCGTCGCGCGAATTCAGTGCCCCTGTCCTCCTCGATCCAGGACAGCGCGAGGTCCCTACCTTGGCCGGGTTCAGCAATGCGCCAGGCGCGCGTTCCGATCCGTCCGACGACGCGGTCGCGTCCCTTCATCCTGCGCCCAGGCGCGACTGGTGCGGCGAGCGGGCGTCGCCGCGCTGCTTTTGTGTCCTGCAGCAGCGGCATCCACGCCTTGGTGCCCATCAAGGCGCACCGGCGCAGCTGTCTGCCGTTGTCACGCAACCACTCGCGCAGGCGCGGCACGCTTGACGGGCCAGTGACCGGGGTTGGATCGCCACTGATGACGAGCGAGGCCGTGCGACCCACCAGCTGGCGCGGCAATGCACTGGTCGAGAGCGCCACGCCGCTGGAACTCAGGACCGGGCCGCCTGCGGCAGAGGTCAGTCGAAGGTTGTAACCGGCAAGGTTGTCTCGCCGCCGGCGCAGGGTCCTCGCGGCAGCCTCAAAGACAGCGCGCATGTCGACGACATCGACAAGAAGAAAGCCGGGAAACAGCAGGAGCCAGACCTTGTGCATCGTGAGAAGCCAACGTGTGGGGAATCAACCGGCACCCTCCCGGACCCGTGCCGAACTGCGCCAGTGCGCGCGAGGGCGAAGCTCGCGAGATTGGCAGAAATGGTGGTGAATTTTGCCTCCAGGCGTGGGAGAGCGCTTCTAGACTTTCGGACCCACCTCGATCTCGCGCCGAGATGTCCAGTACGACACGGCGCGCCGGTGGCGCTGTTGCGATGGCTCGAGGACTGAAGCAGAGCCGCGCAGTGGCACCTGCTCGATGGCGTCAGTACAGCGTCGACTGCGCGACGGAGCAGGTGGGAAATGCCCACGACGCAGGAAGAGCAATGATGAAAGATTGGACCCAAGACGTTCTCGCGCGATTGAGCGAGGCGAGTGAGCCGCACCAGGTGCTCGCGCAGATCAGCGCGGCAGCCAGGCACCTGGGCTTCGAGCACTGCGCCTACGGACTGCGCGTTCTGGTGCCGTTGACGCGGCCCAAGACGGCGATGCTCAGCACGTACGACTCGCGATGGAACCGTCGCTACCTCGATGCGGGATACCTCGACATCGATCCGACCGTGGCCCACGGCGTTCGCAGCGGCGCACCGGTCATCTGGAGCAACGAGGTCTTCCGTACTGCGCCCGGGCTGTGGGACGAGGCGCGCTCGTTCGGCCTGCGCGTGGGGTTTTCTCAATCGGTCTTCGAGGCCGATGCGCGTGTCGGGATGCTGTCGCTCGCCCGCTCGTGCGAGTCGCTGACCACCGCCGAGATGCGCGCCAAGGACACGCTGCTTCAGTGGCTGGTCATCACTGCCCACCGCGCGCTCTGCCCGCTCCTGGGCGAGAGCCCGCTCAAGGGGATCCCCCCGCTGAAGCGGCGGCAGGTGGAGCTCTTGCGCTGGACGGGCGATGGCAAGACGAGCGACGAGATTGCTTCCATCGTCGGGATCTCGAAGCCCACGGTCGAATTTCATTTCAGGAATGCCATTACCAGCCTGGGCGTCAACAACAAGTACGCGGCAGCGACGCGCGCCTCGCGCCTGGGCCTTCTGAACTGAAGGGTGATCGTCGCCCGCGTCGTTCGGTCGCGGGCATCTCATGCCACAGCGGCGGTGCGACGGTCCCGCCGCGAGGCCCAATCCTTGTCCACTTCGATCAAGCAGGCGAACAGGTGCTGTCCCTCGACCAGCACCGGTGGCGCCACGCGGTGCGTTGGCAAGCCCGCGCGGCGCAGGATGCGCTCGATGCCCAATGGCGAGGCGCAGATCAGTCGCTGTCCGCCCTCCTTGGCCACGGTGCGCATCGCGACACCCAGCATGTCCAACGCGAGCGACCATGCCTGCGGATCGTCGCCGGCGCCAACCTGCGCGCCGTCGGCCACAGCGAAGCGCGACAGCTCCCAGACCTTTGGCGAGCACGGCGCAGGGTTACCGCCGAGCAGTTGAGGAAAGACGCTGGCCAGCAAATAGGGCCGGTAAGTCGGCAACAGGCGACTGGTTCCAACGACCCGTCCATCCGGATCGCGCGCGATCAGATAGATAGTGTCTTTCCGGTCGAACTCGTCCAGTTCGAGCCTGCCACGCGTATGGAGCTTCCAACCCAGCTTCTCGACGAAGACGTGGTGCCGGTAGCGCGCCATGTCGAACAGCACGTCCGCGGAGAAAGACTCGACCGTTCCCGCAATGATCTCCATGGGGCCACCTCGCTGAATGAGGCCGCATTACAGCCCGATGACAGAAGGGGGAACACTGTCATATTTAATAGGCCGGGAGCGAGGAGGCGTGCCGTCCGCGTGGCAACGACGCCCGTGTGCGCCATGCTTTCCTTGCCACTTGAGTCCGAGACAAGCTCGCGCTCGCGTGTGCGTCCCTCGGACTGAAGCAGCGCCGTGAAGTACGGGTCGAGGTCTAGAAAACAGTGCGTGTGCGTGATGCATTGGCACTAAAGTTCGGGACTGACCCCCTTTGGACCAGAGAGCAAATTGGCATGCTGGCAGACTGCTTACTGCCAGAACCAGACCGTCGTGGTTTGTGCAGAATTCGCTTCTAACCGGTCGTTTGTTTGAATCATCCTCGCGCCACTCACATCATCAATGGACCGCTACCCTGACATTGCCGAGCTCGAATCGTTTTTTCAAACGGTGAGCATCTCTGAATCCGGCGGCGCTGCAGATGAATGGCACTACGACCTTCTGCGGTTCGAGTTTTACTCGGGAGGTGAGCGCCTGATTTGTCGCTTTGCTCCGGCGGATGGGACCATTGCCTTCAACTTTTCGACGGGCGGTTAATCGAGATGGGACATCGCGCTGGGCGGCCTGAGTTCGCTGGATGTGGAAAGCTCAGCGGGACGTCTGCTTCTCGTGGGGCGTGTGAAGACGGTCGGACTTGAGCAACTTATCAAGGTTGCCGTCAGCCCACGAGTATCCTTTTCTTTGGGGTCGACAGAGGTTCTTCAGCCATGAATCATTCGGACGCGCAAATTGCAGCAGTCGGCCAGAACCAGACATACAGCAGCACCTTCGAAATGAACTTCCTTCGCCTGACGATCGACGCTCTTTGGCAGGATTCAGATGCAATGGTCGAGATTCGCGTCGCCCTGATCGGGGCCGGCTACGCCGCATGGGAAGAGGTGTACCTCTACCCCGACACGATCCCCCTCTTTGCTAGACAGTTGACAGCGTTCTCAGGGGGAGCCCGAGAGGAGGTCGTTCTTGAGGCAGGTTCGACTGAACCGAATGCTCACAACTGGCTGCGACTTCGTGCCCACGTGATCGATTCTGTTGGGCACTGCGCACTTCAGTTCTCGTCGATCAGGAGAGGGGCGCCTGTTGTTGCACACCACTTCGATTTCAGTCTTCCTGTCGAAGTCGCGGCATTAAATGACATGGGAAAGCAACTGGGCTCGTGGTCGCTGTCGACCGGCGCCACTTTCACATTCGAAGCGCGGTGCGACTACGTGCTTTCATGATCCACGCTCGGCCACAACCAGTCGTTCGCCAGCGGGTTAGATTCGCGCCTATGACATGTTCACGAACACCTCTGGAGGCCGCCGCTGGCAAGCTGATTGCGGCGATTCAAAAGGAGTGGGGCAACGAAGCTGGCGAGCCGCAGTCGGCTGAGAGCGAGAACGTGATGCATGCGGCCCACGAACTTCTACAGGCCGCATCCAAGTTCGGGTCAATCGTGAGCGTCATCAGTTCGGGTTCCGTATCGGCTTTCTTCGGCGAGCAGTGGGTGCAGGCGCATCCGGGAGTCCTGCCGTACATTGCGGTCCTTGAAGGCGATGCTTGAGCAACGGACGGCAAGCGGCCAGTACCTGCCGCTCAACCACGTCCGCTTTCTAAGGCATTCGCGATAGCGGCTTCAAGGCTTGCAACCAATGCTTTTGCCTGCTCGACGCTCAACTCGATCTCCGTGTTCGCCACTACACAGTCGTCGGTGATCGCTTTGTCGTCAAATTGCTTTTCGGAAATGTCGAGATCAGGATGAATTTCCCACGTCTCGATGTTGATGTGAGCAGGGTGAATATTGGTGACTTCCAAGAATCCCTGTCGATAGCGAACATCGTTAAAGCGAATCTTGCTAGGACCCATGTCAGTAGCTCCTCGGTTGGGAGTGAGAGGATAGCGTTCGTCACCGGCCTCAGTCCGAACTAATGCCCGCTTGGCGGCGTTTCGTCGAGTCGCAGCCACTTCCGGCCTGGACCCAAAGCTCCGTCGGTCGCAACCGGCTACATTCGGCCAGAAGCGGTCTTTCGGCGTACCGATTCGAACGACCGCTTCAGACTGATTGCAGATATTAGGTGCGCCGACGTTGAAGTCGGCTTCCGCGGCAAACCCGCCCTCGGGAGCCTACGGCGCCGACGAACTGGCAGCACGTGCTCAGCCACTTGCAAGCTTTCTTGCGATCGTCGAAGTACAGCGACCAACCGGCGGGAACAGGGACTTATGTCGATGCCATTGACATTGCTTGGCACCAGGCATGAAGCTGACAAAGGTTCTGCGCTTTTCCTGCTTCGGTCAGTCGGCTCCGCTGTGCCCATATCCGGGTGCTCGACAAAGCTCGTCCACTTCCGGTCATAGTCCATCCGATCGAAGTGCACCACCAGGAAGTGGACGAAAGTTCGCACCTTGGCGGAAATGTGGCGCCGACTTTGAAATGCGATGTTGATCGTGAGCCGCGGCAGATCCCACTCGTCCAACACCGAGACGAGCCGTCCGGCTACCAGGTCGTCGTACAGGATGTATTTGGGCTGTACCAAGATGCCCATGCCGTCGAGCGCGGCTGCGTGCAGCACCAGCCCGTCATTCGATTCCAGCAGGCCTTTCGCATGGAGAGTCCGCACTTCGTCGTTTTGGCGGAACGTGAGCTCGTTCGGCGTGTTGCTGTAGGTGTAGAGCAGGACGGGGCGGTTTGCCAGCTCCTCGACGGTGCGGGGTGTGCCTTGGGCATCAAGGTAGCCGAGTGATGCTGCCAGGATGCGGCGCGTGTATGCGAGCCGGCGGATGGTGATGCTGGAGTCGTTCTCGAATTCACGGGTGCGGATGGCCACGTCGATGTTGTTGTCGATCAGGTCGTAGTACCGGTTGGACACCTCGACATGCACATTCACGTTCGGATAGCAGTTCGTGTACTCCTTCAGCAGCGGTGCGATGTGATGCACCGAGAACGACAGCGATGCGGTCAGGCGCAGAGTGCCGGTGGGGTTGACCACGGTCGCGCTGACCGCCGACTCGGCTTCTCTGACATCGGCTAACACGCTCTTGCAGCTTTGATAGAAGTCCTGCCCCACCTCCGTCAATGAGAGGCAGCGCGTGCTGCGCTGGATCAGCCGTGCGCCGACCCGCTTCTCCAGCGATCCAAGGTGCCGGCTTGCCGCCGCGTTCGACAAGCCCAGCGACTGCGCTGCGCGCGACATGCTGCAGAGCTCGGCCGTTTGCACCAGCAGCTCCATTTCTGTCCAGCGATCCATTCTTGTCTCCTGCTCACTCGCCCGGCGGCTGCGATCTTTATTGATCGTCGTCCACCCGATGCATCCACATATCGGGAAAACCCTTGCATTTCCGCTTCCCGGAAATGACGTTTCCGGAAGCCCTATCTATTCTTACTTTTATCAAATGTATAAACTAAAAGCACTGCCATACAGACGGAGACAGGCTTGCGAAACCTCGACGAAGACAGCATTACCCGAGCGGTGATCGGCACGCATGCGAGTGCGGGCAATGCCCGGCTGCGAGAGCTGATGACCAGTCTGGTCCAGCACCTGCACGCTTTCGCCCGCGAGACTGCGCTGACCGAGGACGAGTGGTTCAAGGGCATCCAGTTCCTCACTGAAATCGGGCACATCACCACCGACAAGAGGCAGGAGTTCATCCTGCTGTCGGACACCCTGGGTCTCTCGATGCTGGTGACTGCGCTCAACAACAGGAAGCCCAAAGGTTGTACCGAATCCACCGTGTTCGGTCCCTTCCATGTTGAGGATTCCCCGCGGGTCGCCTTGGGCGGCGACGTTGCCAACGGCGCGCAGGGCGAGCCCTGTTTCGTGCGTGGAACCGTCTCCGGCCTGGACGGTCGACCAGTTTTCGGCGCCGAGTTGCAGGTGTGGCAAGCTGACGAGGCGGGCTACTACGACGTGCAGTACGGCGACAACGAGCCGCATCGCGCACGCGCCACGCTGAACGCCGATGCCGCAGGGGGCTTCCATTTCAAGACCATCCGCGCGGTGGCGTATCCGATTCCGCACGACGGCCCGGTCGGCAAGATGCTCGAGGCGCTTGGCCGCCATCCGTGGCGTCCGGCACATCTGCACTTCATGATCACGGCGCCTGGATACGAGCGGCTGATCACGCACGTCTTCCGCAATGGCGACCGCTACCTCGATTCGGACGCGGTCTTCGGCGTGCGTTCCTCGCTCATCGCGGACTGGGTCGGACACCCACCAGGCATCGCGCCCGACGGCACGCGCAGCGAGGTGCCGTTCTACACGCTGGATTTCGAATTCGTGCTCAACCCCGACGGGAGCCCGAACGCGGCGCAAGGCCCGTCGCTGCGGTCATGAGCAGCGACACAAAGACCGGAGACGCAATGACACCTTCTGATCCTCCCTTGCTGGAGTTGCGCGGCATCAGCAAACGCTTTGCCGGCGTCCAGGCCCTGGACGACGTGTCGTTCGAGCTCTACCCGGGCGAAGTGCACATGCTGCTGGGCGAAAACGGCGCAGGCAAATCCACGCTGATGAAGGTGCTGTGCGGTGCACACAAGGCCGACGCGGGCGAGTTCTTCTACCAGGGACAGCTCGTCACGATCTCCGGTGCGGCTGACGCGCAGCGGCTGGGCATTGCCGTGATCTTCCAGGAGTTCACGCTGGTTCCCTATCTGAGCGTGGCGCAGAACATCTTTCTCGGCCGGGAGCCAAAGGGCCGCCTCCCGGGCGCTGTCGACCATGTGCGGATGCGCCAGCAGGCGCGGGTGATCATGGACCAGCTAGGCATGGCGCTTCATCCCGACACCATGGTCGCCACGCTGGGAGTGGCGCAACAGCAGATGGTGGAGATCGCCAAGGCCCTGTCGCAGGACGCCCGCATCCTGGTGCTCGACGAACCGACCGCGGCGCTCTCGGACAACGAGACCGAAAAGCTGTTCCGCATGATCGACATGCTCAAGCAGCAAGGCGTGGCGATGGTGTACATCAGCCACCGCATGGCCGAGGTCTTCTCGATGGGCGACCGCATCACGGTGCTGCGCGACGGCAAGAAGGTGGGCTTCCGCATGCCCGGCGAAACCGAGCCGGACGAACTGGTGAGCCTGATGGTCGGCCGGAAGGTCGATATGTCCTACGCACGCGAGTACTGCAAGACGCCGGGCGAGCTTGCGCTGCGGATGCAGGGGGTGACAGCCCTCAGCGGGATCCACGACATCAACCTGGAGGTGCGAGCCGGCGAGATCGTCGGGTTGGCCGGCCTCGTGGGCTCCGGCCGCACCGAGGTCGCGCGCGCCGTTTTCGGCGCCGATCCCATCGCCTCCGGAAGCATCGAGATCTTCGGCCGACGCCAGAGCGGCGGGCCGTCGCACGCGCGCCGGCTGGGCGCGGCGCTCATCCCCGAAAGCCGCAAGACGCAAGGGCTCGCGCTCATGCGCTCGGTGGGTGACAACCTGGTGCTGGCAAGCCTGCCGCGATTGTTTCCGTCCGGGTGGTTCTCGCCCGCAAAGGCGGCGCGTCAGGCGCGTGAACTGATCCAGCGCATGCGCATCGCCACGGCGGGGCCGCAGCAGCGCGTGCAGGTGCTCTCGGGCGGCAACCAGCAAAAGGTCGTGATCGGCAAATGGCTGAGCGCGGAATCCAAGCTCTTCATCTTCGATGAGCCCACCCGCGGCATCGACGTCGGCGCGAAGGCCGAAATCTTCACGCTGATCGATTCGCTGGTGAAGAAGGGCGCCGCGGTGCTGATGATTTCTTCGGAGCTCGCGGAGATCGTCAACGTCTGCGACCGCACCTACGTCATGCGCGAAGGCCGCATCGCCGGTCACCTCACTCGCAGTGAGATGAATGAAGAAGCCATTTTGACTTTGGGAATGCACCATGCCTGAACTGACTGTTTCAAGCGATGCCGGCCATGGCATGCGCGAGTTGATGCACCGGCTGCGGCGCAGCGGGAGCGCCAGCGGCGCACTCATGACACTGGCCGTGCTGTGCGTGGCATTCGCACTGCTGAGCGACAACTTTCTCGACAGCGCGAACCTGCGGAACGTGGCGGTGCAATCGACCATCCTGCTGCTCATCGCATTGCCGATGACGCTGGTCATCATGACCGAGGGGCTGGACCTGTCGATGGGCGCCGTGCTCACGCTGGCCAACGTGGTGCTGGCGATGGTCGCGGTGAAGACTGGCGGGGTGGTGTTCGCACTGCTCGCGGCACTTGGCGTCGGCGCGGTCTTCGGACTGTCGAATGGGACGCTGGTTGCCCGCCTGGGCATTCCGCCGTTCGTGGCGACCTTGGGCACGCTGGGCGTGGCACAGGGTCTCGCGCTGGTCGTGACAGATGGGCAGAGCGTGGTCGGCATCCCAGATGCCGTGCAGATGTTCTACAGCGGCTCGCTGCTCGGTGTGCCGTCGCCGCTGTGGATCGCGATGGCCGCTTACCTGGTCTTTCATGTCGCGCTGTACCACACGCGTTTCGGTGCCTATGTGTTTGCGCTCGGCGGCAACCGTGAGGCCCTGGGGTTAGCGGGGGTGCGCACGCGCCTTTACCTGGTGGCTGTGTATGTCATCGGCGGACTGATGGCAGGGCTGGCTGCGCTGCTTCTGACGGCACGCATCAGCTCGGGACACCCCACCGCTGCACTAGGCATGGAGTTCGACGCCATCGCTGCGGTGGCGGTGGGCGGCACATCGTTCGAGAAGGGCAAGGGCTGGCTGCTGGGCACCCTGATCGGCGTGCTGGCCGTCGGCGTGCTGCGCAACGGTTTGAACCTGATGGGCGTCACCTCGGCCGTCCAGGTCGCTGCAATCGGATTTCTGGTGATCTTTGCGCTGATGTTCGATGCGCTCCGTGGAAAGCAGTCATGAGCCGCGCAATTCAACCCCAAACATTTGATGCGGCAGCGTCCGCCCAGGGGAGCCACCCGATGAGCACCGTCATGAAACAACCTCCGTCCTCCGCTGTCGCGATGACACCGAACGTGTTGGGCGGCCTATGGAGCTCGCTGCCGGACCCGGTGCGAAGCGTCGTCTTCCGTTTGTTGGCACTCGGTCTGCTGTGCCTCGCGCTGAGCTTGGCCAGCGATGCCTTTGTCACCGGCGCGAACATCGTGAACGTGCTGCGGCAGGCTGCGTTGCTGTTCCTGCTGGCCTCCGGCGTGACGTTGGTCATCCTCACGGCCGGCCTGGACCTTTCCGTAGGCGCCAACGTCGCCATGAGCGCCTGCCTGGCGGCCACCCTGTTGAAGTCCACGGGGTCGATCGCGCTGGCGGTGTTCGCGGGTCTGGGTTGCGGCCTGCTGATCGGCGTTGCCAACGGCCTGTTGATCACGTTGATCCGGATCCCGCCGTTCATCGCGACCTACGGAATGCTCTGGATCCTTCACGGCATCACCTACTGGTTCATGAAGGGCGAAACCATCCACGGGTTCCCGGCCGCGTTCCGGGCGGTGGGCAGCGGCCACTGGCTGGGCATTCCCATCCCGGTGTTCCTGATGATGGCCTTTCTGCTCATCGGTGTTGTCTTCGCTCAGCGCACCCGATGGGGCCAGGAGATCTATGCGGTGGGTGCCAACCCCGAAGCCGCGCGTCTGTCCGGCGTGCCGGTGAAGCGCCGCCTCGTGTTGGTGTACGCCGTCAGCGGCGCCATGGCCGGTCTGGCCAGCCTGATCTTCCTGGCGCGGCTGAATTCAGCTGAAGGCGACATCGGTGAAGCGCTGACCCTTCCGGCAATCGCGGCCGTGCTGATCGGCGGCACCTCCCTGTTCGGTGGCGTGGGATCGGTGTTCGGAACACTGATCGGTGCGCTCATCCTGACCCTCGTGCTCAACGGCATGAATCTGCTCGCGATCAATGCCAACTGGCAGCCCGTTATCACGGGCGTGATCGTGGTGGCAGCGGTATTTCTAGACAACCTTACCCGTCAAGGAGACAAGCGATGAAAGCAAATATGAAGATGGTCGCCAGCTGCGTGCTGGCGGTGATTGCAGTCTGTGGGGCAGCGCCCAGTCTTGCGCAAAGCGGCGAACGTATTGCGGTGTTCACCAAGAACCAGACCAACCCGTTCTTCCAGGCGGTGCGACTGGGCGCCGATTCGGCCGCGAAGCAGCTGAACGCCAAGGTTACCCACTACGTGCCGACAAAGCCGGACAGCATTCCGGAGCAGATGAGCCAGGTCGAAGACGTGATCGTCAAGAAGCCCGACGCCATCGTCTTCACCCCGGTCGACTACAAGGCCATGGTGCCGGCCGTCGCCAAGATCAACGGCGCAAAGATCCCGGTGGTGAACGTCACCGACCGAAGCGACAGCGGCAGCTTCGTCGCGTTCGTGGGCGCCAGCGACTACAAGCTCGGGTTGGAGACGGGCCGGTACCTGATCAAGGCCATGGGCGGCAAGGGCAACCTGGTGGTGCTCGAAGGCGTCAAGGGCGCGCTCACGAGCATCGACCGCGTGCGGGGCCTCAACGAGGCCGTCAAGGAAGCGCCGGGCATCAAGTGGATCGCATCGCAGCCGGGCAACTACCAGCGCCTGCAGGCACTGCAGGTGATGGAGAACCTGATGCAGTCGCATCCGAAGATCGATGGCGTCTTCGCTGCCAACGACGCCATGGCGGCAGGTGCCATCGAAGCCCTCGACGGTGCAAACCGCAAGGCACTGGTGGTCGGCATCAACGGCACCAAGGAAGCAATCGACGCCATCAAGTCCGGAAAGATGCTGGCCACCGGCGACTACAACGGCTTCATGCAAGGGTGCATGGCCGTGATGACCGCGGTGCGCGATCTGCGCAAGCTGCCGGTCCAGAAGGAAATCGTTTTCCCCGCCACGGTGATCGACAAGACCAACTACCAGCAGGGCGAGACGCCCGTCGAATCCCGCAGCTGCCCCAAGTGGGAAGACGCCGTCAAGACCTGATTCAGAGCCATCCAGGAGAACCCCGTGTTATTCGCATTCCACTTGATCGACCGCCCGGACGCAGCCGACTTGCGCCAGCGCGTGCGCCCCGAGCACAAGACCTACCTCGCAGCCGTGGCCGATCGCATTGCCTTCGCCGGGCCGCTGACCGAAGACGACGGCAAGACGATGATCGGCAGCTTGCTGGTCATCGACTTCGAGGACCGCGCCGCCGCCATGCGCTGGGTGGCCGACGAGCCTTTCACCAAAGCCGGCCTGTACCAGACCGTGTCGGTGTTGCCCTTCACCAACCTGTGGCCGCAAAAGGCCGGCTTTCCCCCGGCCTGACCCCATGACGATCAAGCACATCGTCATGTGGACCCTGCGTGGCGAGTCGCCGCAGGAGAAGGCGCATGCCATCGAATTCCTGCGCAGCAGATTCGAGGGCCTCCGCGGCCAGATCCCGGGGATGTTGCAGCTGGAGGTGGGTGTGGACTCGAGCCGCGTGGGCTACGCATGCGATGTGGTGCTCTACAGCGTCTTCGACAGCCAGGAGTCGCTCGCCTCCTATGCCACGCATCCCGCGCACCTGCGGGTGCGCGACGAACTCGGCGATCTGCGCATCAGCCGCCATCAGGTGGACTACGCCGTGGGTGAGGCGGCGTGAATCCATCCGCAACTGAACCTCGACGCTCCGATGAACAAGCCTGACATCATCCAACCGCACGCAACATCGCGTGCTTCCGAACGCAACTTCATCTTCGCCGCGCAGTCGTCGCGCGTGGTGTTCGCCCCGGGTAGCCTGCAGCGACTCCCGGAAGAGGTCGAAGCGCTCGGCGCGCGGTGCGCCCTGGTGCTTTGCACGCCGCAGCAGGTCGTGATGGCGCAAGCCGCATCGGCTCTGCTGGGTTCTGCGAGTGCGGGTGTCTTCAGCGGGGCCGAGATGCACGTGCCGATCGATTCGGCCTGGCGGGCAAGGCGCCATGCCAGCCAAGTCGGCGCGGACTGCATGGTGGCGATCGGCGGCGGGTCCACGATCGGTCTCGGCAAGGCCATTGCGCTGCAGTCGAGGCTGCCGATCATCGCGGTACCGACCACCTACGCCGGCTCCGAGATGACGCCGATCTACGGCATCACCGAGGCTGGCGTGAAGAAGACAGGGCGCGACCTGCGCGTGTTGCCCCGCACCGTGCTGTACGACCCGGAGCTGTCGCAGCACCTGCCCGTCGGCATGTCCGTGGTCAGCGGCATCAATGCAATCGCTCACGCCGCCGAAGGGCTGTACGCGCAGGACGGCAACCCGGTCATGTCGCTGATGGCGGAAGAGGGCATCCGCGCCCTGGCGCAGGGCCTGCGCGGCATTCATCGCGCGCCCGCGGACATGGCGGCGCGCAGCGCCTGCCTCTACGGCGCGTGGTTGTGCGGCTCGGTGCTGGGCCATGTCGGCATGTCGCTGCATCACAAGCTGTGCCACACGCTGGGCGGGAGCTTCAACTTGCCGCATGCGGAAACGCACACGGTGGTGCTGCCGCATGCGTTGGCCTACAACGCGTCGGCCGCGCCGCAGACCATGGCCCGCATCGCTGCCGCGCTCGGTGCGCCGGATGCAGCCACCGGCGTGTTCGACCTGGCGCGTGAGCTGGGTGCGCCCACGGCGTTGCACGACATCGGCATGCCCGAGGACGGCCTGCCGCGCGTGCTGGAGCTGGCGCTCTCCAACCCCTACTGGAACCCCCGCCCACTCGAAGCCGGTGCACTGAAGCAACTGCTCGAGAACGCCTGGGCGGGCGTGCGACCGGGACGCTGACCCGCATGGACCACGACTTCCTCATCGTCGGCGGCGGCACTGCAGGCGCGGTCATCGCGTCGCGCCTCTCGGAAAACCCCGCGCACCGCGTCGTGCTGCTGGAGGCGGGCGACGACATCCTGCCGGGCCGTGAGCCGGCGGACATCCAAGACCCTTTTCCCGCGTCCACCCTCAACCCGAACTACTTCTGGGACGGCCTCACGGCGACGGCGCGCGACGGTGGCACGCCCGCACGGTATCCGCAGGCGCGGGTGATGGGGGGCGGCTCGAGCATCAACGGCTTGTTCGCGTTGCGTGGCGTGCCTTCCGACTACGCGCGTTGGCGCGCGGCCGGGGCACGGGGCTTCTCGTGGGATGCCGTGCTGCCGTACTTCCGCAAGGTCGAAGACGACCGCGACCGGCGCGATGGCGCCGGCAACCCGCACGCCATCGTCCGCACACCGAAGGCCGAGTGGCCGGCCTTCGTGCGCGCGATGGAGCAGGCAGCGCACAGCGCGGGCCTGCCCTTCGTGCCCGACATCAACGAGCAACCGGGAGATGGCTTCTTCGCCATGCCCAATGCCATCGATGCCGAAGCGCGTGTCACCACGCCGGGCTGCTATCTGACGGCCAACGTGCGCGCGCGGCCCAACCTGCAGATCGTGCCCAACACCCAGGTCACCCGGCTGCGCATGAGCGGCACCACGGTGACGGGCGTCGATGCCATTCGGGGCGGCGTCGCCGTCCAGTACCAGGCACGTCATGTCGTCGTCTGCGCCGGCGGCATCCATTCGCCGGCCTTGCTGCTGCGCTCCGGCATCGGGCCCGCCGCCGACCTGGCCGCGTTGGGCATCCCGACGGCGGTGGACCGTCCCGGCGTGGGCCGCAACCTGCAGAACCATCCGTACATGTTCTTCGCCCTCACGCTGCCACGCGGCAAGCGTGTGGCCGCCGGCTTGCGGCGCTTCGCCGTCGCGGGCGTGCGCGCCTCGTCGCGCCGGCCCGGTGCGCCCGAGGGCGACCTGTTCACCTTCGCGCTGGGGCGGGTGAGTGGTGAGTCTTTCGGACCCGATTTCTCGCTAGTGGGCAGTGCCTTGTATGCGCCCAAGTCGCGCGGTTATGTGCGACTCCAGAGTGCCGATCCGCTGGTTCACCCGGACATCAACTTCCGCTTCCTTTCCGATCCCGACGACGCGCCGCGCATGGTCCAGGCCGCGCGGCTGACCGAACGCCTGTTGCGCGATCCGCGTGTGGCTGCCGAGTACCACGAAGCCTTCCTGCTTCCCGGTGCATTGGCAATCAGCCAGTTCAATCGCCCTGGGCTGGCGGGCAAGGTGCTGTCGCTGGCGGCGGAGATGGCAGCCAATTCGCCGGGCCTGCTGCGCCGCACGATCTTCGGCCGCGCGTTCAAGAGCGGGGCGCCTGCTGCGCACAGCGGTGGCGGGCGTGTCATTTCCGATGAGGAGATCCTGTCGTCCCTCTCGCCCATGGGCCACCCGGTCGGCACCTGCGCCATGTGCGAGGAGGGCGACCCGCTCGCGGTGGTGGACGATGCCTTCCGTGTCCACGGCGCCCGCCACCTGTTCGTGGCCGATGCCTCGGTGATGCCGTCCATCACCAGTGCCAACACCAACCTTCCCACGCTGATGCTGGCCGAGATGGCGGCGCAGCGCATCAGCAGCACCTCCACACGTCACTGAGGACTTCACATGTTCAATTACTTCAAGGTCTACTCCTGGAACCTCGCCCTGTCGATGGCGCTGGACGCGGGCGCCAACATGGACGAGATCGACCGCGCCTGCTGCGCCCTGCGCGACGTGGAAGACGACTCGGCCCATGCCAATGACTACTTCCAGGCCTGGGCCGGTGCGGGCGCGAAACTGGCCCAGGCCGCGGCCGTTGACGAGAAGACCGGGCACCTGCTTTCGGCGGGCGAGAAGTACCGCCGCGCCTGTGTCATGTACATCACGGCGGAGCGCATTCCGGCGCACGACCATCCCCCGCGCCTGGCCGCCTACGACGAGCTGCTGTGGACCTTCCGCAAGTTCGTCGAATGCGCTGGCGCGAATTGCGAGAAGGTGTCCGTGCCCTTCGGCGATTCGTTCCTCCCCGCGCTGATGGTGTCGGTCGGTAGCGCCGACCAGCCCGCCCCCTGCATCGTCCATTTCAACGGGCTCGACGGCGTCAAGGAATACCTGTACCTGTGCGGCCTGCCTGCGCTGCTGTCGCAGCGCGGCGTGTCCATCCTGCTGGTGGACAACCCCGGCGTGGGCGAGGCGCTGCGCAAGAACGGCCTGCACAACGCGCCGGAAGCCGAGATCCCGGCAGGCGCGTGTGTCGACCACCTGGAAACCCGCGCCGACGTCGACAAGACACGCATCGGGATGATGGCCCTGAGCCTGGGCGGCTACCACGCACCCCGGGCCACCGCCTTCGAGCCGCGCTTTGCCTGCTGCGTGGCCTGGGGTGCGAACCATGACTGGCCCACGCGCTTTCGCAAGCGCGTGGCCGGCACCCTGCAGGCCCAGAACTCGGTGCCCCACTACATGGCCCACAACATGTGGGTTCTGGGCAAGAACAGCATCGAGGAATGCGCCGAGGTCATCGACCGCTTCTCCCTCGACGGCGTGGTGGAGCGGATCCGCGTGCCCATCTACATCACCCATGGCGAGGATGACCGCCAGATTTCCGTCGCGGAAGCCCGCAGGACCTACGACGGCTGCGTGAACTCGCCCCGCAGGGAACTGCGCATCTTCACCGCCGAGGAAGGCGGAGAACAGCACTGCAGCATCGGGAACATGAGCCTGGCGACGAACGCCATGGCGGACTGGATCGCCGATGTCCTGAAGACCGTTTGATCACAGCAAAAAAGGAGACCTCCATGTCCAGAAGAAATTTCATTTCCTCCCTCACCGGCGCAGCTTTGGCGGCAGCGCTCATTCCGGGCGCAGCCTTTGCCCAGGCCGATGTGATCCGCATCGTCGTCCCCATCGGCGCCGGCAACCCCTTTGATACCGGGGCACGCGCGTTAGCCGACGGCCTGGCCAAGGTCACAGGCAAGACCGTGATCGTCGACAACAAGCCGGGAGCGGGCGGGCGTATCGGCACTGCGGAAGTGGCCCGTGCCAAGCCCGATGGGCTCACGCTGCTGTACACCACGGCGGGCCACGCCACCAATGCGGGCCTGTACAGCAACCTGTCCTATGACCCGGTGAAGGACTTCACGCCGATCACCATCGTGGGTAAGTCCTCGGGCTTCGTGCTGCTGGTGCAGGCCGACTCGCCCTTCAAGACCATCCAGGATCTGATCGCCGCAGCTAAGGCGAAGCCCGACCAGATCAGCTATGGATCTTTCGGCAATGGCAACACCACGCACATCATCGGCGCGATGTTCGCCCGCGCGGCCAATCTCAAGCTGATCCATGTGCCCTACAAGTCGCCGCTGACTGACTTCCTGGGCGGCCACGTGAACATGGTCTTTATGGGCACGTCGACCGTGATTCCGCTGCTCAAGGACGGCCGGGTGCGGGCACTGGCGATTTCGTCGGAAGAACCGGATCCGGATCTGCCCGGCGTGCCCACCTTCCGTCAGTTGGGCTTCAAGGACGTGGACGTGCCCGCCTGGTCCGGAATGCTGGCCCCGCGTGGCATGGCCGACGACAAGCTGCAGGCCCTGTACAAGCAGATCGGAGAAGCGGTCAAGCAGCAGGCCTATCAGGACAACCTGAAGCTCACTCACGGCAAGGTGGTGATGTCGACGCCGCAGGATTTCAGGAAGCAACTGGAAGCCGAGGTCGTTCGCTTCAAGAAGGAACTGCCCGAGCTGGGTATCAAGGGCGAATGATGAAAGTGCATCTGATCGGGGCAGGCAAGATGGGCCTGCCGATGGGCAAGCACCTCGTCGCGGCAGGCCATGCAGTGACCGTCGAAGACCTCAGCGAAGAACGACTGAAGGCGTCCGTTGCATCGGGCATGGTGGCGGTGCAGGGCGCGGTGGGCATCGCCGAGGCGGATGTGGTGCTGTCGTCCCTGCCACACGACGACGCGCTGTGGCATGTCGCGCAGGAAGTCGTTCGCCATGCGAGGCCGGGAACGGTCTACATCGACACCAGCACGGTGTCGCCGACCGTGTCCGCACGGGTGGCCGACCTGTTGGCGAGCCAGCAGATCGTCTACCTGCGCACCACCGTGTCCGGCAACAACCACATGGCCGACGCAGCGCAACTGACGCTGCTGGTCTCGGGCCCGAAGGACGCCTACGAACGAATGCTGCCGCTGCTCGCGCGCTTCGGCCCCCAGCAGTACTGGCTGGGGGACGGCGAGCAGTCCCGCCTGATGAAGCTGGTGGTCAACCTGATGATCGCGCAGACCAGTGCCATGCTGGCCGAATCGCTCACGCTGGGCGAGAAGGGCGGCCTGCGCTGGGAAGACATGTGGGAAGTACTCACGCACAGCGCCGTGGCCTCGCCCATCGTCAAGGCCAAGTCCGCGCAGCTGGCGCGGCGGGACTACACGCCCACCTTCACCGTCCTGCAGATGAGCAAGGACGTGGGCCTGATCCTCGATGAAGCCCAGCGGCTGAAGGTGGCATTGCCGCAGACAGCCATGACCCAGCAGGCCTTGCATTCGGCTGCGGCCAACGGCGATGCGGACGCGGACTATGCGGCGGTCATCCGCTGCGCCGAGCGGGCGGCGGGGCTGGCCTGAGGGCCTTGCCCGAACTCCGAACCACCGACCACAGCGCACGCTGAGCTTCTCGAAGCGCTGCCAGCGCTTCGAGGGGATCGGTGCGCGTGGACTGACAAGAACAACCCTAGGAGACACGAAAGAATGAGCACACAACGAGAAGTCGAATTCCTGAGCCAAGGCATCAAGCTGCGCGGCGACCTGGTGGTTGCCCGACAGCCCCGGGCCCTTTCCCCTGCTGGTCATGGGCGGGGGCTGGTGCTATGTGAAAGAGATCGTCATGCCGCACTACGCCAAGGCTATCGTCGGCAAGGGCGTGGCGGTGCTGATGTTCGACTACCGCTGCATGGGCGCCAGCGAGGGCATGCCACGCCAGCACATCGACCCGGCAGCACAGATCGAGGACTACAAGAGCGCCATCACCTTCGGCGAGACGCTGCCCGAGATCGATGCCGATCGCATCGGCGTGTGGGGCATCTCCTATGCGGGCGGCCACGTGCTGGTGGTGGGCGCGACCGATCCGCGCGTGAAGTGCGTGATCTCCAACATCCCCGTGGTCGACGGCTACGAGAACATGCGCCGTGTGCATGGCTCGCAACGCTTCCACGAACTGACCGAGCTGTTCCTTGCCGACCGCCGCGAGCGCACCCTGGCGGGCACGGCCGGTGGGCGCATGCCCATGTCGTCGCTCACGCCGTTCACGGAACTGAGCACTTGGCCCTTCCCCTCGATCCACACGATCTTCCACGACATCAAGGCGCGCGAAGCGCCGCGCCACGAGCATTGGAGCACCATCGAATCGACGGAGCTGCTGCTGTCCTACAACGTCGCACCGTCTGCCAAGCGGCTGTACGACACGCCCACGCTGATGATCGTGGCCGAGGGGGATGAGATCACGCTGTGGGACCTGGAGATCGCCGTGTTCAACAGCATCCCCAGCGCACGCAAGCAACTGGCGGTGCTGCCCAAGGTGTCGCACATGAGCCTGTATGCCAAGCAGGATGATCTGGCGGTGGCCGGCGGACTGGCGGCGGATTTCGCCGCCAGGCAACTCGGGGGGAATGCCGCATGACAGCAGCAGAGTTCCCTCAATCGGCTCGGCGTCTGGTTGCGGACCTCATGGTCTTTGTCGTGCGGCGGCCCAAGGCGGCCATCTGAAACAAGGGAGACACCGTGGACTACACCACTGACATTCGCGACGGCATGGCCATCGACTGGGACGTGCCGATCGAAATGGACGACAGCAACGTCCTGCGCGCCGACGTCTTCCGGCCCCTCGCGCCGGGCACATACCCCGTCCTCATGACCCACGGCCCCTACGGCAAGGGCTTGTCCTTCCAGGAGGGCTACAAGACGCCGTGGGACCTGATGGCCGCGCGCTACCCGGACGCGCTTGAAGGATCGACCAACCAGTACCAGTCGTGGGAGGTGTGCGACCCCGAGAAGTGGGTGCCGGACGGCTACGTGGTCGTGCGCGTCGATTCGCGCGGCGCAGGGCGCTCACCGGGTTTCATCGATCACTTCTCGGCGCGCGAGAACCAGGACTATTACCAGTGCATCGAATGGGCAGGGGTGCAACCCTGGTCGAACGGGAAGGTGGGCCTGAACGGCATCTCGTACTACGGGGCCGGCCAGTGGATCGTTGCGGGCATGCAGCCGCCGCACCTGGCTGCGATTTGTCCGTGGGAAGGTTTCTGCGATGCCTACCGCGAGTCGGCGTTTCATGGCGGCATCCGTTGTTCCTTCGGCAAGAACTGGCAGGAACTCCAGGTCAGGAGCGTCCAGCACGGGCGCGCGGGCGGGGCGGTCAGCAAGATCACGGGGAAGCCCGTGTGCGGCGACGAGGTGTTCAGCGAAGAGACGCTCAAAGCCAACCGGGCGGATGTCGCGGGCCGCTCCGCAGCGCACCCGTATGACGATGCGCTCTATGCGCAGGGCCGGGCGAAGCTGGACCAGGTGACGGTGCCCGTTCTTTCCGCTGGCAACTGGGGCGGGCAGGGCCTGCACCTGCGTGGCAACGTCGAGGGCTTCCTGGGGGCCGCGTCAGAACAGAAATGGCTGGAGCTGCATGGCAATGAGCACTGGACGCTGTTCTATGCCAAATACGGTGTGGACTTGCAAAAGCAGTTCTTCGGCCACTTCCTGAAGGGCGAGGACAACGGCTGGGACCAGCGCCCGCCCCTCCTGCTGAACGTGCGCCACGTGGACAAGTTCGTCCAGCGCGCCGAGAACGAATGGCCATTGGCGCGCACGCAATGGACGAAGATGCACCTCGATCTGGAAGGCAAGGCCCTGTCGTCCACGCCCTCTGGCAAGGCAGGCACTGCGAGCTTCGACGCGACGCGCAACGGTGGCATCCGCTTCATGTCGGCGCCCTTCGAACAAGAGACGGAGATCACCGGCCCGCTGGCCTGCAAGCTCTTCGTCTCGTCGTCGACCACCGACGCAGACATCTTCCTTGTCCTGCACCTGTTCGACCCCGAGGGCAAGGAGAAGGTGTTCCAGGGCGCGCTCGATCCGATGACCTCGGTGGGCAAGGGCTGGCTGCGCGCATCGCGGCGCGAACTGGATCCGGCGCGCAGCCTGCCGTACCGTCCTTTCCACGCCCATCAGCGCGATCTGCCGCTGGTCCCGGGCCAGCCGGTGGAACTAGATGTGGAGATCTGGCCGACCAGCATCGTGGTGCCTGGGGGTTGGCGCATCGGCCTGACCGTGCAGGGCAAGGACTACGAACAGGAAGGACCGGTGAGCCAGTTGTCGAACGTGAAGAACCCCATGAAGGGATGCGGCCCCTTCCTGCACGACGATCCCGAAGACCGCTCCCCGGCCATCTTCGGCGGCCAGACCACGTTGCACGCGGGCGAGGGGATGCAGCCGCACTTGCTGTTGCCCATCGTTCCGCTACGCTGAATTCTTCTTCGAAGAGGTGAACGATGAATGACACCCTGGACATCAGAATCGACGGAACCCAGGTGACGTCTGCACAGGTCGAAGACTGGGAGGCTCGCCGTGCGCGGGTCATCTTGCCGAAGCTTCGGCGGATGCTCAAGCGCGAGGCGAGCGTCCAGCCTCTGCCCAACGATCTCGCATCATTGCGCGCCGAGTTGCTGCGGCTCAAGGAGGAATGCGGTCGCCAGGGCTTGCGTGACGGGCTGAGCGGCGGTATCGGCATCACGGGGTTCGTCTCGAAGCTCACAGGCTTCATTTCGGGCGGACGTCGCAAGCAGTGCGTGACGGAGGTGAGGGTGCCGCGGTGCAGCGCGAAGCAGATCTTCGACACCATCGACGACCTGATGCGAAACGACACGCTGGCCAATCGGCAGAGCAACCTGTTGGCATGCCCCGACCACTATGTGCTGGAGCCTCGCGGCGACACGCTGGAAGTCATCGAGACCACGGGAGGCTCGCCTTTCCCGGCCCGGTTCTTCATGCGGTTCGACGACGAATCCGGCGTGAAGACGCCGCGCGATCCGGCCTATCCCTATCAATCCGTCGGCACGGCGCGCCTGATAGATGGGACGGCCTTGGGTGGCGTCCGGCACCAGATGCGTGACGACGGGGACGGCGCGCTGGTGCGGCTGATGGTCGAGTTCCCCTCGGCAGTGGCGCAGCACATGATCCGAGAACATCAGTGGCACCTCGCCTGCGAGTTCTCGCATTGGCTCCGAGAGGCTATGAAGGCTGCGGAACGAGCGACTTGAATCCGGCGGAGAGGAAGGGGAGCATTCGCTTGAAGACCTCTTCGACGTCGCTTGCCTTGATCTGGCCGAACGACAAGTGCTCGACCCGGCCCGGCTCGGCCACGGTGGCGACCATGGCCCCGACCATGAAGCTGAAGGCGTAGTAGAGGTCCTTCTGCGGCATGCCGGGGAAGGTCCGCTCGAACTCGTTCAGGTACTGCCTGGCGACAGGGTCGTAGTGCTCGCTGAGGACTTTCGAGAACTCCGGTGAGTTCGCATGGCGGGCGACGAAGAGCGAGTAGTTCTTCCACCCCTTGCCGCCGGCCACGCTTCGCTCGACGAAGGGCCACACATAGCCCGACACGAGGTCTTCCACTGGCAGGGCCCCGCCTTGCACCCGGGCCCGCGCCGCATCGAGCGCAAGAATCCGTTCGTGCGCCATGTAGGCAGCGCGGCGCTTGATCACGGTGCTGAAGAGCACGTCCTTCGTGCCGAAATGGTAGGTGACGAGCGCGATGCCGGACCCGATCACCTCGGCCACGTCGCGCATGGATGTGCCGTGAAAACCATGGGCCGCGAACAGTTCCTCGGCCGCATCCAGTATTCGTTCACGGGTTCCCTCGCCATCGCGGCGTGTGTTCGCGCGCGCGATGCCCGGCTGACGCGCAGGGGCGGCTTGGGTTTGCGCGGGCTTGGGCTTGAGCGCCCGTGGGAGCGCTTTCATGGACACGCGGCGAATGGGGGAGGGGGAAGGATATCGAGCACAGTCTGTTCATCTGTCCAATCTGGCTTCGAGTCTACCTTCGGCAGTCCCGCCAGTTGATCGTTGGCTTTGGATGCAGTGACTGCTCTGTGGTGGCAGAACAAGGTCGCAGCGGCATCGGCCAAAAAGACCGTCCTGATTTTGATGCAGAGAGATCTCGCTCTGAGCCCCGTAGCCGAGCCCACGAACCCGGCGTCGGATGTTGGCCTCAATGCAGACTTCCGGGGCTCCAAGCCCGACGACGGCAATCGCTGCAAAGCAGTCCTCAGCCCTCGCGCATCGAAAGACCGCATCGGGCCCCAAGCAGCCACTCATCGAGCTGTCGGCACCAGCCCGCTGATAAGAGCCTGTCAGCAATCGTCAAGCTCACAAAGTTCTCTCAAAATGAGTGATGTTCGTCGTGAGTGCCAGTCACTGCGCCGCAGGGGCAGCAGTCGCGAGCGCTTTCATCACCTCGTTAGTGATGTCCACCGTTGGCGCAGCCATAACGGCATCCTGCAGTATCAGGTCGTACTTTTCCTGCTTGAAGATCTGCCGGATCGCACGGTGTGTCAGGTCCCATAGCTCGGACTTCTGCTCGTTGAGGCGCTGAGCCACCTCTTCATTGAACTCAAGGAGCTTTCGCCTGAGGTCGCGTTCCTGATCGAGCAGTTCGCGCCGCCTGCGACCGATATCGTGTTCGGACAGCGTGGGTCCATCCTTATCCAGTTGGTCGGCCATGGCCTTGAGGTGAGCTTCCAACTCATCCAGTTGCTTCTGTCGAGGGCGGATTTCGGCAGCCAGCTTGTCCTGCATAGCCCTGGCGGGGAGCGACAGGAGCATCGCGCGCTCGAAGTCCACGTAGCCGATCTTAAGTTGCTGAGCTAGCGCGGATGAAGGAGCCAGAAAGAGCATGCACGCCGCCGCCGCACCGGCGGCAAAGACAACCGCTTCACGGCGGGCCACCGCGCAGGCAGCCACCGCAATGGTCTGAATAAGTCTGTTCATTAGAATGCCCCTCCGACGTGGATGTGAAAGCACTGGATGTTATGCGGCGCCCCATAAACAGCCGTTCCTACACGCAACGCTCAGACGTCATTGGGCAGCTCTGCAGGTTTCAAAAGCCTCTGTCGACTCTCTGTGAAGACGGTCACCGACCGTCCGCTTTTGGCCGACTGTAGCCTGTCGCGCCGCCGTCGTGAACGGGCCATAAGCCGAAGTTCGCTGTTCTCGAAAGCAGTCGTCTATCTGCTCACATCTGTGCTCACCAAAGGTCCAGTCGGTCAAACTGAAACCGGACAGTTTCGGCACCAGCCGGGACATCCCCGAAGTTGAAGACAAAGCCGCGAACCTGGACCAGTCCCTCAGCTTGATCGACTACTTCGCCGCAACCGCGATACCCGGAGCCCCCGTGGCGCTCCAGCCGCTCTGCACCAACGAGTGCTTTCTCGTCCGCCGGCCAGTCTTGTAGGTATGGAGACTGCAGTTCGCCAACCATGATCGGATGCAGCAGGTTGGGAACTGTTTGGCCAACCTTGTAAGAGCACTGGAAGCAGAAGGCCACCACCGTGGCCACATCGCTGGAAAGTGTGACATCGGCGTCCTCGCTATCTGAAAGCCAGTTGATGCTCGAAATGGTGAGGTGACTCATCGAAGGTACGATTCTTGGCTTAGTTGATAGTTTGTCTCGGACGACCGCTGCTGGCCGACTGTAGCCTCGCGCCAGGTCGGAGCAAAGGGCCCTAGCGGTAGTCAGGGGGGCGCGAAGTGGTCGATCAAAAGCGCCATTCCCCAATGCATGTCAACCCTCCTGTCGGCCGCCGAGGACACTCGTCCATTGGCGATGCTCCAACACCGGAACTAGGTCTTGCACCGACTGGAAGTTGGCCAAGTAGGGCCGTGCATGGGTCTGCAGTGCAGGCACAACCGCCCGCGAAAGCGCGACATCGAGGGCCTTGCGGTCTCTACAGGGAAAGCGAGACGCATCGCCGCCCACTCCAAGCTTCGCATTGAGGCCAGCAGCCTGACCCGTGGGAACGCCCACGAAGTCTGGGAAACCAGCCCACTGCTCAGACCCGAGCGAGGGGGTGCCGGGGAAGACCCATACCTCGAACTCAACACCGCTCGACCGTTGCGAAAAGTGGATGAAGTGGAACAGGTCATCGTGCACTTTCCGATGGAAAGTGCAGCCACGTCCTCCGCCGGTAGTGAAACCCCATAGTGCCACGACCGGCTCAATGATGCGCCCCACAGAACTGTCGAATTCGCGCTCACGCATTCTTTGGTCTCAAGTCCTAAATTGGTCGGCTTCTGCGCTGCAGGTCAACCTTGCGACGCGCCAGTGACCGCTACCGGGCCCGTTATGCCGGCGTGCCGAACGGCCGCTCCTGGCCGAAACCGGCCGGACGGGCCAGTTGTTGTTTAGGACTTTGAAGCGCTGAATCGGACTTTAAGGGCAGGAACGCTGTGGCGGCCCACGTGTGATAGTGAATATGGGGACCTTGTACTACGGGCGCCGTGACATCCACACGGTGAGGGCACCCGCTGCAATGATCAGGACCACACCGGCGAGCGCCTCGAGCCGAGGCATGTCGTCCCAGACGACATATCCCAGCAGCAGCGCCCATACGATGAGGCTGTAGCGGAAAGGCGTGACGACCGAAAGGTCCACGCCGCGGCAGGCGACGATCAGGGCGTAATTGCCCAGCGCCGCACAGCCCGCAGCCGCCGCCATCATGGCGAGTTCGTGGCGCGTGAGTGGGGCCCATCGTTCCACCACCCCCAGCAGCAGGCCGGACAGGCACACGGCAAATGTGGTCGCGAGGGCGATGGTCGCCGAAGGAATCGTGTCGGGCATGCGCCGAGTCACCAGGTCGCGCGCGGCGAGCGAGGCAGCGCACAGCAGTGCACAAGCGTGTCCTGCAGCCGGCACTTCGATGCGCGCAGACGGCTGAATGACCAACACCACGCCGGCGAAGCCGGCTGCGGTCGCGACCAGCCGGCTGCCTCGCCACGGCTCCCAGCGCAGTGCCATCGCGGCAGCGGCGATCATGAGCGGCGCGGTCATCATCAGCGTGCTGACTGTGGCGAGCGGCGCCAGCGACAGGGCGATGACGGACGCGAGTGCCGTGGTGATCTCAAGCCCGCAGCGCAACCCGACAATGGGCCGCCGTGCGGCTCGCCATCCGGCACGCGTGCCGCGGGCGATGGCCAGCACAAAGACGCCGGCGAAGGCGCCTCGGACCGCAAGGACCTGGCCGGGTGGGAGGTTCTGCGCGGCCAGTTTGACGAAGACATCATTGAGGACGTAGCACCCCATGGCCACCAGCATGAGGACGATGCCCCGGCGATTGGCCTGCGCGCTAGCCATGGCCGAGCGAAGAGGGTGGCGAGGGCGAGGGCGTGTCAACGGCTTCGCGCAGCCCCGTCGCTGACAGCTTCTGCGGCTCCTGCGCAGCGACAGGCTCGGTGGCTGCATTTTCGTCTGACGCCATGCCCGGTCGCGGTCCTAGCGGCGCACCGCACAGTTTGAGGACGTCCCACAACGCCTGTGCCTTGAGAACCACCTCGTCGACTTCGGCATCTGGGTCCGACATCGCGACGATGGCGCCGCCGGCACCGATGGAGACGCGGCCATTGGCAGAGACCAGGGTGCGGATCACGATATTGAGCTGGGCCGCACCGTTGAGCGAGAGATAGCCGATGCTGCCTGAGTAGATCCCGCGGGCAGTCTGCTCGAGTTCATCCAGGATCCGCATCGTGCGCACCTTGGGCGCGCCGGTCATGGAGCCGCCCGGAAAGGCCGCGCGCACGCAGTCGACGGCGCCAAGGTCCGCGCGCAGCCGCCCGCGGATCGTGCTGACCAGTTGATGCACGGTGGCATAGGTCTCCACCGCGAACAGGCTGGGGACGTGAACGCTGTCGATCTCGCAGACCCGGTTGAGGTCGTTGCGCAGCAGGTCCACGATCATCAGGTTCTCCGCGCGCGTTTTCTCATCGGCGACCATGGCTTGGGCGATCGCGGCGTCTTCGGTCGGCGTCGCGCCGCGCGCTGCGGTGCCCTTGATGGGCTTGGACTCCACGTCGTGGTCGCCGGAGATGCGCAAGAAAAGCTCTGGCGATGCGCACAGCACGGCATAGCCGCCGATGCGCAGGTAGGCCGCATAGGGTGCGGGGTTGCACCGGCGCAGGGCGCGGTAGACCTCGAACGGGCGGATGCGTCCTTCGCCGACCAGCTGGTTCGTGAGGCAGACTTCGTAGGTCTCGCCCTGAAGAATCTCGTGCTGGCAGCGAAGGATCAGTTCGCGGTAGCTCGCCAGGTCCACCTGCCATTTCAGCGAATGCAGATCGCTGGCCGCTTCCTCGCTGAGGTCGGACGCGCACGTTGGCGGGCTGTTCAGGCGATCGCGCATCGCCTGCATCCATCGGCGGTTCTCGCTGCACGGTGCGGCCTCGTCCAGGCAGACGATCCAGACTTGCTGCTCGGCATGGTCGAAGGCGAGGAAGCGGTCGGCAAGGATCCACATGGCGTCCGGAGTGGTGGCGTCATGCGCGTGCGCGCCGTCCAGTTCCCGCTTGAGCTCGTAGCCGAAATAGCCCACGAAGCCGCCGGCGAAGTCGAAGGGGAGCGTCGGGCCCGCGGGAGACATGTCGGGCAACTGATCGCGCAGATAGTCGAAGATGTTTTCGTCGCGCACCTGGACGACGTCGCCGCGCCGCACCATCAGTTCGCGCGGCGCGGTGCGATAGTTCAGCACCTGGGTGCGCGGGCCGCTCGCATCGCCCATGAAGGAAAAGCGCGCCCGCCCCGCCTCTGCGAGGCTGCTGTCCAGCCAGAAGGCGCAATCGCTGGGTGCGAACGTGCTCATGAACACGGCCTCCGCCTCAATCACCGTGTCGAGGCACTCGGCATGCAGCGACAACGCATGCGGGCCTTCGAGGCGCAATGCTGATCCGAGACGATCGTGCGCCTCGCGACGAGGCGTCTGCGCGTGCCATTCCTGCGTCAGGTCACGGAAATTGCGCAGCAATCGCGCGCCGAACTCCGTGCAGATCGACTCCGGGTGGAACTGCACTCCCCACCAGGGTCGCGAGACGTGGCGAAGCGCCATCAGCGTCCCGTCGGACGTCCAGGCAAGCGGTTCCAGGGAGGAGGGAAGCTGCGTGACCGCCAGGGAGTGGTAGCGCACCGCCTCGAAGCGATCCGGAATGCCTGCAAACAGGTCGCGCTGCGCGTGCGAGACACGGTCCAGGCGGCCGTGCATGGGTCGCACCGCCAGATCCACCCGGGCACCGCAATGGTGGGCAATGGCCTGGTGGCCGAGGCACACGCCGAGCACGGGTTTGCGCGAGTGCTGCAGCGCGTCGGCCGAGATGCCCAGATCCGCTGGCCGCTGCGGACGCCCGGGCCCCGGTGAGATCACGATGTTGTCGAATGACATGCGCTCGACCTCGTCCCAGCTCATCTCATTGTTGCGCAGAACGAGCGGTGGCTCGCCGTTGCAGGCGGCCAGGTACTGATAGAGGTTGTAGGTGAACGAATCGTAGTTGTCGATCAAGAGCGTGCGCATGGATGCTCCTTGGGCGGGTGGCGGACCGCTGCATCGTTGAAGATCCGCCCCAACCTCGCAACTGCACTATGTGTTAGTTGCGTGATGGACGGTCGGCATGCACAGGCGCGCGTTGCGGATCCCGCAGATCGGCTTTTCGCGTCACGTGGACGCCCGCGTCATCAACTGAGGCACCCTGTGGAACAACGTGGCGGAAGCCGGCGGGCCTTCAGGTTTTCAGGCAAGCCACGGTGTGGCGGAAATGGGGTTCTGGCTAGCGACATGCATTGCCCGACTGCGTCGGCACCGGCTGCGGCGTTGCAGAACGATCGAAGCAGACCGCACGGCTGAGCGCACTCCTGCACATTGCGCCATGGAGGGCGGTCGCTCTGAGCGATTCGCTGTGGAGCTGCCTGCCGCCTGGCAATGTCAACGACGGTCGCGGAACCGTCGCCTGTCCGACGCCGAAGGGGCACCGGGGCGTCGCGAGGAAAACATGAACATCACACGACATCGACCACGCCCGGCAATACCCGTTCGTAGCGTTTCATCTTCGCCGGCTCGATGCCCAGCCATCGGGCCACCTGCTCGGGCGACGTTCCGCGGCGCAGTTGCCTGAGCGCAAAGGTGTGTCGCAGCCGAAACGATCCGCCCTCGCGCGAGTCCATGCCGGCCTCCTCGAGCACTCGTCTTGCGGACTCGTACTGAGACGGCTTTTGCCACTGTTTGCCGGTTCGCGTGGAAGGGAACAGGAATTCTCCTCCCATGCCTGCCTCGGCGCGTACGCGCAGCCAGTGTTGCAGCAACTCACCCGCCCAGGGCGCCACGGGCGTCTCGCGCGCCGTCGAGTTGCCGTACGCGGGGACATGCAGCTTCCACGGCCGTTCGCGCACGCGGCCGCCTTGCGCAACGGGCGACGCCAGGGTCAACGCCCGCACGTCACCGGGCGTGAGGCCAGCACCGAGCTGCAGGCCGATCGAGGTCCTGTTGCGCACCTCGTGCCAGGTCATCTGTACCTGGGCATCGCGAGAAGCGCCCGGCCGGGGCCGGGCGGCCGAGAGAAACGCAATCAGCCGTCTCGCCTCGCTCACCGCGAGGTATTCTGGCAATGGGTCGGTATCCGGCGCGTCGGCATGGCGCACTTTGGGATGGGCAGCGATCCAGTCCGCGGCGGCGGTATTGACCGGCGAATCAGCTCGAGCCGCGTGGTGACGCAGCACCCGGTCGATCAGTCGCATCAGTCGCAACGCGTGGCGAGGCGTGAGCGACAGGTCCGAGGTTTTGCGACCGAATCGAGCATCCTGGAAAGCCTGCAGGTCGGCTGGGCAGATTGAGGACAGTCCCACCGCAGGTGATTGTCCGAGGCACCAGCCCGCGAAAGCCTCCCACATGTCCCGGTAGACGGCCACCGACGCGTCCTGCCGCATCAAGCCGGAATCGCGCTGATCCGCGATCCAGGCCTCGAAAGCCTGCGTCATCTCATGATGTTGGCCCGGGGCGGGCATCTCGTCGAACAAAGGGAGTGATTCAGCGACCATGGCAATCGGCGAAATGAAAACATACTAACGGGATACCCGTTTGTTGGAAAGCCGTTGCGGCAGTGCAGAGCGCTAGGTTCCGGTTGATGCTTATTGCCTAACCGCTTCCCGTTAGTATGTTTTTAACGTGACTGTCACCTTGCTTCTGCAACTCGATCGCTTGTCTAGCGCCTTGATGCAGGACGTACGCGGGCCGAAGGCGTAGCCGCCAGCTCTTCCTGCAATTCACCGCTCTTGTAAAATCGTTTCATACATCGTTTCATTGGACGAGCAAATTTCCGGTTGTCTGCGGTTGCATTTGACGCGGATATGAACTCTGATATCGTTTCACATGGCTGCTGATCCTGTCACTATCCTTCGTGCCAAGGGCCCTCTTCAGGCGGCTGCGCTTGCCGATGCGATGGGCGTGAGTCGTCCGACACTGAGCCGGGCCATTCGCACTGCGGGCGCGGCGGTGGTCGTGCGCGGAAGCGCCAGGCGCACGACATATGCGGCGCGGCGCGCCCTGAGGGGAGACAATGCGCCGATTCCGCTCTTCCGGATCGACCGACGGGGAACTCAACACCAGGTGGCGGTGCTGGACCTGGTCCACCCCGACGGCACGGCCGCCGCGTTTTCCGAGGGATTCGGGTGGCCCTTGGACGACGAAATGAGACGGGGCTGGTTCGAAGGCCTGCCATACATGATGCAGGACATGCGGCCCCAGGGCTTTCTCGGGCGAAACTTCGCTCGACACCACGCCGCCCTGCTGAAGGTGAGCGAGGACCCGGCGAACTGGTCCGATGACGACGTCCTTTATGCGCTGTCCCTGCTGGGGACTGACGCTCCTGGCGACCTGCTGGTCGGCGAAGTGGCGGCCAGGAGGTGGCTCGAGCAGGTTCAGGCGCTCAGCGACGGCACAGGACCGCAGGGCATCGCCGATGACCAACTGGGCGAGGCTTACCCCCGCCTCGCGACGCAAGCGCTGGAACTCGGGGTGGCTGGCTCGTCGGCCGGCGGCGAATTTCCGAAGTTCACTGCCATGCGGCACACGGCCGGCGGCGATCAGCATGTTCTGGTGAAGTTCTCAGGCTCGGATGATTCTCCGGGCACCCGGCGCTGGGCGGACCTGCTTGTGTGCGAGCATCTTGCGGCTCAAGCACTGACAGACCGCACGGGCATTGAGGTGGCCCGATCCAGGATCCTCGTCCTTGCGAACCGAACGTTCCTCGAGGTCGACCGATTCGACAGGCATGGAGCCATCGGTCGTTCTCCGGTCGTTTCGTGGAGCGCTCTGAATTCAACCTTCGTCGGCGCCGGTGGCCGCCCCTGGGCAGAGGGCGTGCGACCACTGGCTGCGTCCGGGTGGATCACCAACGATGACGTTGGCCGGATCGGTCTTCTCGGGCATTTCGGACAACTCATCGGCAACACCGACATGCACGACGGCAACCTGTCGTTCCGGCCTGTCTCGGTCGGTGGCCAGGCGCAGCTGCAGCTGCAGCTGGCACCGATCTATGACATGCTGCCGATGACCTATGGTCCGGTGCGCGGCGTGGAATTGCCTCATCGAACCTATGCACCGCGGCTGCCGCTGCCGTCAGAGCGAAACGCGTGGAAGCAGGCGGCAGAGGCTGCGGTCGCGTTCTGGGACAGTGCGGCGGCTGACGGCCGAATCAGCGGCGAGTTTCGCGCGGTGTGTGCCCAGAACGCACGAGCGCTTCGCCAAGCTGCAAGCACGCACAGTTGAGACACTTGGCGCCGCGGCAGCGCCACTGCAATACGGCGCAATCACGGCCTCCTCCCGCGGTGCCTGCCACGTCACCCCAGGGGTGTGGGTCACTGCCCCAATCCACGCGATGCTGGCTGGCGTCGGTCCTGCCAATCCGGCAACCGCGAGTCGTCGCTGGCGAGCAGAAGTTGCTGCGACCTTGACCCCCAGGCCAGCGGGTCGCGGCTTCGATGGCCCGCGCGAGCCCGAAGTCCAAGGTGCGGCGGCGCACGAAGCGCGGCGTGCACCTTGAGCCAGCCAGCGGCTACGAAGATGTCGACGGATGCACTGATCTCGTCTGGCTGTGCAGATCAATGCCCCAGTCGCTTCGAAACGTCCACGCCGCAGGCCTTGACGGCCGTCGCCTGGGTCCCCGTCCAGCTCGTGTCAAACGATCTGGACCGTCCCATCAAGGTGATGCCGAGAACGATGTTCCCAGAATAGTCGAAGACCGGCGCTGCAAACGAGCAAACACCCGGCGTCGGATTGTTCACTGACCGCGAAACGCCGTGCTTGCGAACCTCGCCGAGCATGCCTTGCAGATCGCCAGAGTCGATGGGCTTTGCGATATCCGGTCCCAGGCGCCGCTCGTCTTCGAGCAGCGACTCTTCGATCAGCTTGGCCGGCAGGTAGGCCGCAAAGAGGCGCCCCGTGGCCGTGCCCGCCAGCGACATTACGGTTCCGGTCCGGATGTTGGTGTGCAACGGATAGATGGCGTCAAACAGGAACACCACCGTGGGACCTTGATTCCCCCAGACCGACAGTGCCACGCTGTGCCCCGTCTCCCGCGCCAAGGCCTCGGCGAAAGGCGTCGCCTCTCGAACAGGATTCAGCATCCTCAGCGTGACCAGGCCGAGCTGCATCGCCGTCGGGCCGAGCCAGTAGTGGCCCGTAGAGGCCTCCTGGGTAACCAGCCCTAGCTTCGCAAAGCTCACCAAGTAAGGGTGCGCTTTCCCCGGTGCCATATCCGCCGCCTTGGCGAGTTCTCGCAGCGGCATAGGACGTCCATGCGCACCCAGCGCAAGCAGCAGTTGGCCACCAGCCTCGATGGATTGGATACCTCTGCGCTCCTTCTCTGAGCCCGACTCGTTTCCTTCGTTTTCCAGCGCGGTCATGGATGCCTCCTAACGCTTCGAGTATAGCAATCCCATTAGCCTAGGGTAAACGATCAGCATAGGAAAGATGCGTTAGCACCATACTAACGCCATCAGGTCGACAAAGGCGGCCTCTACTTCAAGGAGTTTTTGGTCATGAGCAAGCAGGAGACGGAGTACGACGTCCTGGTCGTTGGCACCGGCGCGTCCGGTATGTCGGCGGCGGTGACGGCGGCCCATCACGGATTGAAGGTCCTAGTCGTGGACAAGGCGCCGGTCTACGGCGGCACCACCGCGCGATCGGGTGGCTGGCTCTGGATTCCGGGCACCAAGCTCGCACGCGATCAGGGCATCAACGAACCGCCTGGTGCTGCGCGCGCATACCTCGAACATGAAGCGACCACGCATTTCGATGCCGCACGGGTCGACACCTTCCTGGAGAACGGCCCCAAAGCCTTCGACTTCTTCACCCAGAACACCTGCGTGCAGTTCGACATGCCGCCCGTGTTTCCCGACTACCACGCCGAAGCACCCGGCGGCCAGCCAGGCGGGCGCTCCATGGTGACTCGTCCCTTCGACGCGCGCGAGCTCGGCCCGCGCGTCAAGGAACTGGCGCCGCCGGTCCCCGAGTTGACGGTGTTTGGCATGATGTTGGGCTCCGGCAAGGAGCTCTGGCACTTCCTGCGTGCCTTCAAGTCCTTCGAGTCGTTCTTCTACGTGGCCAAGCGTTTCGGCGGCCACCTGCTCGATGTCGTACGACATGGCCGTGGCATGACCCTGACCAACGGCAATGCCCTTGCGGGACGTCTCGCCAAGGCCGCGATGAACCTCGACGTTCCGGTGTGGCTCAACTCGAACGTCGAGAAGCTCATCACGGAAGGCGACGCCGTGGTCGGCGCCCAGGTCGTGCGCGACGGCAAGCCTGTCGATGTCCGGGTCCGGCGCGGCGTCGTCCTGGCCTGCGGTGGCTTCCCCTACGACATCGAGCGTCGCAAGCAGCTCTTTCCCCACGCGCCGACCGGCCACGAACACTACACGCCGTCGCCGGCCCTCAACACCGGCGACGGCCTTCGCCTCGGCGAATCCGTCGGCGGCTGGGTCGACCCCACCATTCCGAATGCGGCGGCATGGTGCCCGACCTCGGTGACGCGGCGCAAGAATGGCTCCGAAGGCGTCATGCCTCACTTCATCGACCGGGCCAAGCCGGGAGTCATCGCCGTGACCCAGAAGGGTCGGCGCTTCACCAATGAAGCGATGTCGTACCACGACTTCATCCAGGATCTGGTCAAGGCCTGCGAAGGCGCTTCGGAAGTGACGTGCTGGGAAATCTGCGACCACAAGCATCTGCGCGAATACGGCATGGGCTGCGTGGCGCCGTTCCCGCTGCCCATCGGCAGGCACCTGGCCACGGGCTACCTGAAATCCGGCAACACGCTGCAGGAACTCGCCAAGCAAATCGGCGTGCCGCATGCCGCGCTGCAGGAAGAGGTCGAAGCGTTCAATCGCGACGCGGCCCAGGGCGTCGACACGAAATTCGGCAAGGGCACCACTGCCTACAACCGCTTCCAGGGTGACTCGATGGTGACGCCCAATCCGTGCATGGCACCCATCCGCCAGGGTCCGTTCTACGCCATCAAGATTGTCGTGGGAGAGATCGGCACCTTCGCCGGCCTGTCGACAGATGAATCCTGCCGCGTACTCACGAAGGACCGCCAACCGATCAAGGGCCTGTACGCCATCGGCAACGACGCCGCCAGCATCATGGGCGGCAACTACCCCGGTGCCGGCATCACCCTCGGCCCGGCGCTGACCTTCGGCTATGTCGCCGGCCAGGCTCTCGCGCGAGCCATCGATAGACAACCGGCGGAAGTGGTGCAGTTGGCAGCGCAGCGCCAGCGCGTCCTTGCCGCCTGAAACGTCGCACGGACATGAAACAGGAAAGACGAATGGAAATCTCCCCAAAGATGGCCCCCCAGGTCCTCGAAGGACGCATCGCGCTCGTGACCGGCGCAGGGCAGGGCAACGGCAAGGCCATTGCCAAGGGCCTTGCCAAGTCAGGCGCCAAGGTCGTCGTGACAGACCTGAACGACGCGAACGCGAAGGACGTGGCCGCTGAAATCAATGCCGACGGTGGCACCGCGGTCGCCTACAAGCTCGACGTCACCTCCCGTGATGCCTGCCAGGCGCTCGCACTGACCGTTGCCCACGAGGTCGGCAACGTCGACATCCTGGTCAACAACGCCGGCATCATCATTCGCGAAGGCCTGGACAGCCCGAAGGTGGCGTCGAACCTCGAGCGCACCCTCGAAGTCAATGTGATGGGGACCTTCCTCCCGACGCACGCCTGGCTCGAATCGCTGAGGAAAACGAAGGGCTGCATCATCAACGTAGCCTCCATCGCCTCCAGCACGGGCATCCCCAATGTGGTGGGCTATTCGCCCTCGAAGGGCGCGGTCAAGCTGATGACGCAAGCCCTGGCTGTCGAACTCGCGAAGGACGGCGTTCGCGTTAATGCGATAGCGCCGGGAGTCATCGAGACGCCGATGACCTCCTACACGCGCGAAGCACCCGAGCGCCTCGACAAGTTCATGCTGCGCACGCCCATGGGCCGCGTGGGGCAGCCCGAGGAACTGGTCGGCCCCGTGGTCTTCCTCGCCTCCGGCATGGCCAGCTACGTGACCGGAGTGATGCTTCCAGTCGACGGCGGCTTCCTGGCCAGTTGAGCTTCCACCCATCTCGTTTTCCCGTTCGCAACCCCGAACTCGCCGAGTTCAGAAACCCTAAGAGGAGACAACCATGCGCACCCCTACATTCTTCAAGCATGCCGTTTTGACCGCCAGTCTTGTCGCGGCCGCCGCCACTGCGAATGCCCAGGACGTCAAGCTGGGCTACAACGGCGATCTGTCCGCGTCGCCCTCCGCACAGAGCGGCCAGGCTGCGGTGCTCGGCATGGAAGCCGCCATCGCCGACATCAATGCTACAGGCGGCGTGCTCGGTAAAAAGTTGACGCTCGTGACACGGGACGACACGTCCGCTCCGCCCAAGTCGATTCAGAACATGAGCGAGCTTGTGGACAGCGAGAAAGTCTCGGCCGTCTTTGGCCCGACGAATTCGGGCAACGCCATGGCCTGGAAGCACATCGCCAATCAGAAGAAGGTGCCGGTGATCGGCAACGTGGGCTCGGGTACCGACATTACCAAGCCCGTCAGCCCCGGTGCCGACAACTACATGTTCCGCGTGTCGATGGTTGACCGTGAGCAGGTAGCGGCGCTGATGGCCTATGTGAAGAAGAACTCCGCACAGTCGAAGGTCATCGGCCTCATGGCAGAAACCACCGGCTATGGCCAGGGCGGGCTGAAGGACATGGAAGAGCTGGCCAAGATGCAGGACATCAAGATCGCCGCCACCGAGCGCTTCGGTGTGGGCGACACCGACATGACCTCCCAGTTGAGCAAGATGAAGTCTGCCGGCGTCGATACCGTCGTGGTATGGGCACAGGGCACGCCGATCGCGCAACTGGTGCGCAGCATGGAGAAGATCAACTACTTCCCGCTGGTGCTGACGTCCTGGGCCGCGGACAACATCACGTTCTACGACGCAGCTGGCAAGGCGCTCGCCGAAAAACCGATCTTCATGCGCACCGTCAGCGAGACGCGCACGCCCGCTCAGCAGAAGCTTTTCGATCGCGTCGGCCCCAAACTCAAGGCGCCAGGCTCGTTCTCCTTCGCGCTCCACGGCTACGACTCGGTGCAGCTGTATGCGGCTGCAGTCAAGCAAGCCAACAGCTTCGATGGATCGGCCGTGCGCGTTGCGCTGGAAGACCTGAAAACACCCGTTCAGGGAGTTCTCAAGACTTACGTCAAGCCTTTCAGCAAGACCAACCACGAAGCCTTGACCGCGAAGGACCTGGTGTGGATCCGCTGGAAGGACGGCAAGCTGCTGCCATACACGGACGCCATCGTCGGATCGCTGTCCGGCGTCGACTTCAAGCAGTAACGCGCTTCGCATTTGCGGGCCGCGACCTGCGGCCCAGTCCATCATCTCGGAGGCAAATATGACAGAGGCGCTCCTGCAAGCGATTCTCAGCGGCTTGGCTGTGGGCGGTGCCTATGCCTTGGTCGCACTCGGTTTCAGCATCACTTTCACCACCACCAAGACCCTGAACTTCTCGCACGGTGAGTTCGTCTCCGCCGGTGCCTTCATCGGCATGAGCGCGCTCTTTCTGGTTCTGGGTCTTCCCGTGACCTCGACCACTTTCGGCCAGGCATTGCCCGGTGCCGGCGCCCAACTCCTGGCACTGGCTGCCGCATTGGGTGTCATGGGCCTGCTCGGCTGGTTGCTTTATGCCATCGGCGTGCGGCCCTTCGCAGGGCGACCGGGCATGGCATGGGTCATGAGCACCCTGGGCTTCGGCGTCATCCTGCAAAGCATCGGACTGGCGATCTGGGGGCCCAAGCCCGTGGTGGTCCCTGGTCCGGTGGGCGACTCGGTCATCCGCATCCTCGGCGTCGGAGTCCGTCCGCAGGAACTGCTCACGCTGGCCGTCGCGGTGGTCATCATGATCGGCTTCGATTTCGTGATGAACAAGACGATGGTGGGCAAGGCCATGCGCGCCGTCGCGGCGAACGGCAACGTCGCCAGCCTGATGGGCATCAATACCAACGCGGTCATGGTCGGTGCCTTCGTGACCAGCTCGGCACTGGCAGGCCTGTCGGGTTTCCTGCTGGCGCCGATCGCGCAAGCCTCGCTCTTCATGGGTCTCACAGTGGGCCTCAAGGGCTTCTCGGGCGCCATGATCGGTGGCCTGAGCAACCCGCGCGGATGCGTCATCGGCGGCTTCGTGCTCGGCGTCCTCGAATCGCTGGTCAACCTGTGGCAGGCCCAGTGGCGCGAGGTCGCAGTCTTCGCTCTGGTGATTCTGGTCCTCGCCTTCCGTCCGACCGGGCTGTTCGGCAAGAAACTGGTGGAGAAGGTATGAAGCACGGTCAACATCTCCTGGCCGTCGTTCTGGTCGCTGCCGCCCTGATCGGCATCACCTCGCTGTTCGGAAACGACTACTACCTGCGCATCGTCTTCATGATGTGCGTCTACTACCTGTGCGCCGCTGGCATGAATGTGCTGGTCGGCTATGCAGGACAGAAGTCGCTGGGCCAGGCGGGGCTGTTCGCAGCCGGTGCCTATGCAGTCGCGTTGTTGACGACGCGGACCGAAATGAACCCTTGGCTGGCGCTTGTGATTGCCGCCGTCGTCTCCGGGGTCTGCGGCGTCTTGATCGCTCTGCCGTCGTTGCGGGTGAAAGGGCCGTACCTGGCCATGGTGACGCTGGCCTTTGGCATCGTCGTGGAGAAACTCGTGGGCGAGTGGACCGACGTGTTCGGCGGCGCGCAGGGCATCTACGGCATCCGGGCATTGTCATGGAACGGGCAGCCGTTGACTTCGGAACAGTGGGTGTGGTTCGGCATCGCCCTTTGCGCCATCACGCATCTGCTTTTGCGCAACCTCCTGCAGGGTCGATTCGGCCGGGCACTCCAGTCGCTGCAGGCGGACGAGATCGCCTCGTCCTCGGTGGGCGTGCGCGTCTATCGCGCCAAGGTGATCGCCTTCGTCGTGGCGGCCGTCACCTGCGGCATCGCCGGCGCGCTGGTTGCCCAACAGAACCAGTACATCAATTCCGACTTCATCACCTTCCACCTGTCGATCTTCATCTTGTTGCTGGTGCTGTTCGGCGGCGCCGGTTCTCAATACGGACCGCTGGTCGGCACCGTGGTGCTCACAGTCATCGACGCTGCCCTCGCGCGATGGCCTTCAGCGCAGCACTTTCTCTATGGCGTCCTGCTGCTCTTCGCCCTGTATGTCATGCCGGGTGGGGTCACGGGGCTGCTGTCGAAGTGGTTTCGCAAGGAGGCGCGACCACCCGAAGTTCGCAACGCTGCGGCCGACTCGACGCGCATCGGGCCCGAAGGCACGGGCGAACTGCTGGTGGTGGAGGGTGTGACCAAGAATTTCGGGGGCGTGAAGCCGGCGCAGGACGTATCGTTCCGGCTGCAGCGCGGCCACATCCATGCGCTGATCGGACCGAACGGTGCAGGCAAGAGCACGATGATCAACATGCTCACCGGGCTGATCGATCCGACCGAGGGTTCGATCAAATTCCTGGGAGAGGAAGTCTCGGGTCGGCCCGTGCACTCCATCTGCTGCAAGGGCATGGGACGAACTTTCCAGAACCTGCGGCTGTTCGCGGAGTTGTCGGTGCTGGACAACGTCATGCTGGGTCGTCACAGCCGCATGACCAATGGCTTCTTCGCATCGCTGTTCTCCCTGCCGAGCGCTACAAACCAGGAGGCAGCGACCCGGGCCCGTGCCCTGCAACTGCTCGATCTCGTAGGTCTGCTGCACCTGGCTCACCACGCAGCCGGCAGCCTGCCCTATGGCCTGCAACGTCGCGTCGAGCTCGCGCGAGCATTGGCGACCGAGCCTCAGCTTCTGTTGCTCGACGAACCTGCCGCGGGCCTGAACCCTCAGGAGACTGCCGAGCTGGGCCAGCTGCTGGTGCGCATCGGCAAGTGCGGCGTGAGCATCCTGATGGTCGAGCACCACATGGACCTTGTCATGTCGATCTCGGACCATGTGATCGTGCTGGACTACGGCATCAAGATCGCCGAAGGCAAACCGGCCGAGGTGCAGGCCAACAAGCGGGTCGTCGAGGCCTATCTTGGCGTCGACGAGCCCGAAGAAGCGCTCGCTGCCGCCTGACCTGAAAGTCGAACATCATGTTGAAACTCGAATCCGTCAAGGTCGCGTACGGCGCGATTCAGGCTGTCAAGGGCGTCAGTCTCGAGGTGCGCAAGGGCGAGGTGGTCACGATCATCGGCGCCAACGGCGCTGGCAAGAGCACTTTGCTCAAAAGCATTTGCGGTCTGGAGCCGGTGTCCGAAGGCCGCATCCAATTCGATGGCAAGGACATCACATCGGTGAAGTCCCATGACCGTGTCGGACTCGGCATCGCCATGTCACCGGAAGGGCGGGGCGTGTTCGCCGACCAAACGGTGCGCGAGAACCTGATGCTCGGTGCTTACTCACGCCGCAAGGACGTCGCTGCGACAGCCGTAGCGGTCGAGCGCGAGTTCAAGCGCTTTCCGCGGCTGCGGGAGCGGCAGGACCAGTTGTCAGGCACCCTCTCGGGCGGCGAGCAGCAGATGCTCGCGATCTCGCGCGCGCTGATGAGCGAGCCTCAACTGCTGCTGCTCGACGAACCCTCGCTTGGCCTGGCGCCGCTGATCATCAAGGACATCTTCGATGCGATCCGCCAGCTGCGCGAAGCCGGCCTGACCATCCTGTTGGTCGAGCAGATGGCCAAGCAGGCCCTGGGGGTGGCCGACCGCGCCTATGTGCTTGAAACCGGACACATCACCCTGGAGGGCACGGGCCGCGCACTCCTGAACGACCCCAAGGTCAAGGCCGCCTACCTCGGCACGCACTGAGCCTCTCTCACCATTCATTCCAGGAACATCCCATGAGCCAAACCAAGAAATTCGCGTCCCAAGCCGACCTCGAAGAGAAGAAGGTCACTTTCAGCCAGATCTCGGCGCATGCCTGGGCCTACACGGCCGAGGGCGACCCCAACACCGGCATCATCATCGGGGACGATGCCGTGCTGGTTGCCGACACACAGGCCACGCCCGCCATGGCACAGGACGTCATCCGGCGCATCCGCGAGGTCACCGACAAGCCGATCCGGTACGTCGTGATGACCCACTACCACGCGGTGCGTGTGCTGGGCGCCAGCGCATATGGCGCAGAACAGATACTGGCCAGCCAAGACACGTATGACTTGATTGTCGAGCGCGGCGAGCAGGACAAGGCCAGCGAGATCGGCCGCTTCCCGAGGCTGTTCGCCGGGGTCGAAACCGTGCCTCCGGGTATGACGTGGCCGACCATGACCTTCACCGGCAAGATGACGCTGTGGCTCGGAAAGCTCGAAGTGCAACTGCTGCAGCTCGGCCGCGGTCACACGAAGGGCGACACCGTGGTCTGGCTCCCCGGCGAGAAGGCGCTTCTGTCGGGTGACCTGGTCGAGTTCGGTGCCACGCCTTACGCGGGCGACGCCTACTTCAAGGACTGGCCGCAGACGCTGAACAATCTGGCTGCACTGAAACCCAAGGCGCTGGTGCCGGGCCGCGGTGCCGCGCTGACTACCCCCGAGGACGTTACGAAGGGCCTCACGGAGACCCGCGACTTCATTGCCGATGTGTACGCGAACGTGCAGAAGGGCGTCGCCGCGGGCAAGGATCTGAACGCGATCTACAAGGACACCTTCGCCGCACTCAAGCCCAAATACGGACATTGGGTGATCTTCGACCACTGCATGCCCTTCGACGTGACACGGTGCTACGACGAAGCGACGCAGTACACCGACCCGCGCATCTGGACCGCCGAGCGTGACGTCGAGATGTGGAAGACGCTTGAAGGCTGAACCATCGAGCAGGGGCGTACTGGGTGCACGAGCGATCGATCGAAGGTTGGTGCCGGTGGATTTCAGCGAGGCTGCGGTGGGCTTGCTCGTGCGTGCATGCGTCTTCCCCTGTCTGATCGCGCGACGTTGCCGACAACGGGTCAAGGGCGCCTGATGTCCCACACCGGAAGCTCGAACGCCGTGCAGCCCATCCTGATCGCGGCCATGGCGATCTGGGGTTTGAATGTTGCCGCAGTCAAGGTTCTGACGGGGGTTTTCGACCCCATCACGCTGGCTGCCTTGCGCATGCTCGTGGCCTGCGCTGCGCTGTCGATCTTTGTGCTTTGGAAAGGCCACCGCCTGCCTTCGATGTCGCTGCGCCGGGGTACGGCGATCGTCATCTGCGCGTTGCTCATGGTCTACCTCAACCAGATCCTGTTCGTAGAGGGGCTGACTCGTTCCACCGCGACAAACGGCGCTCTGATCATGGCCTTGAGTCCCTTGGTTTCGGCGCTGCTCGCTGCAGTCGCCTTCCGCGAGCGACTGTCTGCCTCCAGGCTGTTCGGCGTTGCACTCGGCTTCGTCGGTGTGGCGGCCGTCGTGTTGAGCCACCCGGGCGCAGGTCTGTCCACGGCAGGCGTGGGTGACCTCATGCTGGTCGCCTCAGTGATCAGTTTTGCCGCGGGCGGGGCGATCGTCCAGCGCTTGGCCCGCCACATGCACACCGCGACCATCAGTTGGGCCATCTATCTGGTCGGAGCGGCGTTGTTGACGCTGCACGCCGGTCTCGAGGCGCCTGCCCTGGACGTCGCAGCCTTGTTTCCGGGCTGGCGACCCTGGGTGTTCATCCTGTTCTCCGGCGTCATGGCCACCGCGCTCTCCAACCTCGTCTGGAATCACGCGATCTCACGGATCGGGGTGGCCCGGACGGCGGTGTTCCTGTATTGGGTTCCCGTGTTCGGCGTTGCCTTCGCGGCATTGCTGCTTGGCGAGCGGCTGACGCTCTGGCACCTGTTCGGATTCCTGGCGGTGATGTGCGGCACGTACCTGGGGACGCGGCGGCCGTTGACGCCGGCGCCCATCTGTCCTTGATCTGAAAGTCTTCGTGATGACCTCTGATGAACCCCTCTTGTTCCAGCCGCTCCGGCTGCGCGAGCTCGAACTGAAGAACCGCATCGTGATCTCGCCAATGTGCCAGCATGCGGCCGAGGCGGGCCACGCCACGCCATGGCACCTGGTGCACCTCGGGAAGTTCGCGCTGGGCGGAGCCGGCTTGATCCTGACCGAAAGCACCGCCGTCGATCCCCGCGGTCGCATCGGCACCGCCGATCTCGGTCTCTGGAAAGACAGCCAGATCGCGCCGTTGAAGGCGGTGGTCGACTTCGTCCACGAAAATGGCGCCGCCATCGGCGTCCAGCTGGCGCACGCGGGCCGGAAGTCCGGCAGCCAGCCCCTCTGGGAAGGTGGGGCCGCGTTGTCGGAGCCGCGCCTGGCCGCCGACGGCGAACCATGGGAGCGCCTCGGTCCCAGCGCCTTGGCGGCGGGCCCCGGCTGGACGGCGCCCACCGCCCTGGATGCCGAGGGCATCGCCCAGGTCGTGCAGAGATTTGTCGAGGCCACTGTCCGCGCAGAGGCCGCAGGCTTCGACGTCGTGGAACTGCACTTCGGCCACGGCTACCTGATCGCCAGCTTCCTTTCGCCCAACTCCAACGTTCGCAACGATGAATGGGGCGGCGACTTCGCTGGCCGAATGCGCCTTGCGCTCGAAGTCGCACGCAAGGTGCGTGCTGCGTGGCCGCAGGGAAAGCCGGTGTTCTGCCGCTTGTCGGCGGTCGATGGCAGCACCGGCGGTTGGAGTCTCGAGGATTCGATCGTGCTCTCCCGCGAACTCGCAGGCTGCGGCGTCGATGTGATCGACTGCTCCTCAGGCGGATTGACCGAGGAGACGCGGGCGCTGCCCGTGCCGCGCGGGCTGGGGTTCCAAGTTCCGTTCTCGGAACGCATCCGCCACGAGGCACGGATCAAGACCCAGGCCGTAGGAATGATCGTCGATGCGCTCCAGGCCGAGGCCGTGCTCGCGGATGGGAAGGCCGATCTGATCGCCCTGGGTCGCGAAGCCCTGTTCGATCCCTACTGGGCGCATCACGCCGCGCTCTCGTTGGGCGTCGATCCGGGCTATGCGCGCTGGCCGGTCCGCCACGGGGTGTGGCTCGCCAAACGCGCCCCGGGCCTGGCGCGCGCGCGTGCGCAGGCCGCGGACGCACTCATCCACAACCTCGGATAGACAAGGAAACACGCCATGAACGTCAGAATGGGATTGATCCGGAAGAAGCGCGACTGGACCTTCGAGGACTTCAACGCCTACTGGAAAGGCCCGCATGCCGCCTTGGCTGCGAAAGCGCCCAACCTGCGCGCCTACTGGCAGAACCCGGTGGTGGACCGCGTGCAAAGAGGCATCGACTTTCTCCGTGGCCCGTGGGACTTCGACGGCTTCTCCCAGCTCTGGTTCGATGATGCGAAGGAATCCGAGCGTGCATTCAGCGAAGGCACGCTGGCCGCCGACCTGATCGCAGACGAAAACCACTTCCTTGGAGGGCTTCACATCGTCACGGCCGAGCAGTCCGTCGTGATTCCGGTGCCAGGCGACGATGAACGCGCCAGGCTTCTGAAGCGCATCTCCGTGATCCGGCGGCTTCCCAGCTTGAGCGAAGAAGACTTTCGCCGCGAGTGGCGGATCCACGGCGACCTGGTGCGAGAGATGCCTGGGGTCAGCGGGTATCGACAGAACGTCGTGGCGGTCCGCGAACGCGAGAAGGGCACTCCCTGCGACTATGACAGCCTTCCCATCGACGGCATTGTCGAACTGTGGTTCAAGGACGCACAGACCTTGCAGGATGCGTTCGCCTCGCCCACCGGCCGAACCACGATGGCCCATGCCAGGACTTTCCTCGGCGACATCACAGCCTTCCTTGTCGATGAGCGGCGGGTCGTCTGAAGCGCTGGAGATTCTTATGACGAAACGCATGACCCTCCTATCCCGAAAGGAAGGCCTGTCGACGGCTGATTTCAGGAACTATTGGGCGGGTCCCCACGCCGCTCTGGCGCTCGGCATGGAGGGCATCTCGAAGTACACACACAACCGCGTCGACAAGATCCTTTGGAACTCCCATGAAGAGCCCGCCTTTTCCATCGATGGCATTGTGGAGCTCTGTTTTCGCGATGAAGATGCCATGCGCGAGGCGCAGGCTTCTAGCATCGGCCGCCGCCACATTCCTGCCGATGAGCTCAACTTCCTGAAGGGTTGGACGCTCTGCATAGTGAACACCGAGGGCGATGAGACCCGCGACCACAGGTGTCCCGTCAAAGTGATCGTCCCGTTCCTGTTGGGCTCTTCATCCAGCCAAGAATTCGGCCATGCGCTCTCGGACCACGCGCGGGAGGCCGGCCTGCGACTGTCAATGAACTGGACGGTGTCTACGGCTCGGCGCGAGCGATTGTGGTCCGAACCGTCGCCTCCCGATGGATTCGCTGTCATATGGTTTGATGGCGTCGCGGCAGCACACGATGCCTTTGATGAAGGAGCGATCTGTAGCCTGCTTGCTTTCTCCAGTTCACGCGCCACCGCTTATCTTGTCGATGAACTTTTGGTTCGCTGAGCTGGGCCGGCGACTTCGAGAGGGGCATCAGTCAGCGGTCATTGAGACCGATCTACGAACCCGGACTCCGACTCGGTAGGCGTGAAGTCCTGTCAGTGCCGACGCAAAATTGACCAGTTGGAGGCGGGGATAAAAATTTGGACTGGCTTATGCCACAAGTCCAAGCTCACCCGGTATTCGATAGAGCTGAGCCAGGCAAGAAAGATCTTGATCCGCCTCTCGTTGCACGAGCGGATGTCCGAGAGTCTTCTCCCGGTCGGACAGGAGCTGCAGGTCAGCCGAAGTTGTCGTCTCGGACTTAAATGCGCTGTCTCAGACTCTGATGCACTGATCTCGGATCAAGGGCGAGGAACATCTGCGTAGGTCATGCCGTCGCTCCACAGGTCTGCCATCTTCCTCAGCAAATCCTTCGGAATCCGTTCATCGCTGGACACTTCTGCCAACGTCCTGCGCATCCCGGCTGCTATCCGCGTGAGAGCCTGCCCGGGCTTGGCAACTCCACAGACCCTGCTGCCGAAGAGCAGCAGCTCTTCGGTAGTCGGGTAGGCCCTGGTTTGACGCTTGCCCGCAAAGAGCTTGAGCGCGAGCGTGCGATCTTCGAGCTCGGGCCCTCCTTCATAGCGCGCACAACGGTAAACCGCAGTGGTCACCACATCGAACATCGGCGCCAAGCGGCAGTCTGCTGTCGAGGTGTAGAGAAGGCCGTAGTTCTTCAGGTGGCCATGGCCGTTTCGCACCATGATGCTGAACGCGACCTGTTCGAAGAAGCGCTCGAGGTTCTCGCTGGGCAACTGCAGGTAGCGCATCAACTCGGCGATGCGCTGATAGCTCCCTTGGTATTTTCGATCTGACTGAATGTTTCGCACTCGCAGGTTCATCAAGGCCGCGATGTCCTCGAAACCCATTCGAGACCCGTCCGACGAGATGTCAAACCGATCGACCAGAAGCAATTGCCCATCATCCGAGAGGTCGAAGGTGGGCGTCTGAATGCCGGCGTGACGCGCGGCTGTCAGGCACAGGAACTCGTTGCCGACAGACCCGGATAGGACGGCGAGGCAGCTTTCACAATGATCGTAGGCACCGGCACTGTGATCCGATCCGACACCATGATCTTCGGCTGCATACCGGCAATGCCCGCGCCTGCGCTGAGGTACGCCCGCACCAGTTCGTCGAACACTTCGGGCGCATAGCGGATCCCGAGCAAGGTCTTGCGATCGATGACTTGAGGGGCCGCGGCTCGCGCCGCTCCGGGTAGCCGAAAGCCTAAGCGCCCGATGCCGTTGGACCCGATCACCGCAAGCAGCTGCATCTGGGTAAGCTGCTGCTTGGGAAACATTGCCCGCAGGCGGAGGTATAGATCGCCCTCGGGCAGGCTTTGATCCATGACCGCAAACAGATCTCCATCCTGGTACGTAGGCCGCGTCGGCGGCATCAACAGCGCCAAGGTTGGCTGGTCCAGATTGCTGTCGATATAGCGGAACTCGTACACAGAATGCTTGAGCAGCTGCCCGGCTCGCTCTCCGGCGATCTCGACATCGAGTTGCTTGACCTTCTCAGGAAGCATCGTCGTCGACCTTGCCAAAGCGGGCTGTGACTTCCTCAAGCGTAGGCATGCCCAAGCGCTCAAGCCGGATCGTCAGGTCCATTGCGCTCAAGATGTCGAAAAGCGAGGCGAGGGTGATGTCCTCACCGCGTTCGAGTCGGTAGAGGACATTGCGCGCACGGCCCGAGCGCGAAGCGATGTCTGTCGCCTTCAACCGGCGGTCTTTCCTCTCGCGTTGGATCGCTTGGCCCAATTCGACCGGAAGGCGGATTTTGTCCTTCATGCGCCACATTTTGGGAGCTTTGGCTGGATTTTGTCCATTAACAAGGACATCTATCCTGCCGAGCAAAGACCGATTCGCTACATTCACCTCCAGAAAACTGCAGGCATCCACTGCGGAGGCATTGCACCGACACGATTGCCTTTACGTGCCATCGCCGTGGCGGGGTCCACGCGCCGAGATTCCGAGGAAATGGTTGCACCACATCGAAAGCAGCCACCGCATGTTTGGCTTCGCATCTCCAACGCGTCGGGCGTTGTTGCTCTTCAGGCTAGCGATTGATTAAGCGTTGGTCGAAGCGTCTGCCGGATCGCACACTCTTGCTAAACATGACCGCGAGATCACTTACGATTTCACCCAGATCTGTCATCTCGCACGGCAGCCAACAACCGTGCTGGGAGTTCACGAAGCCGAAGCCATGATCCATTACACAACCCTCCAATTTGGTCTCCCTTCGAGTGATACCGCTGACGTCGGTCAGGTCGCCAACGGCGAAGCGGCCATCGCGCTCATCCGATCAGTTGACTGGCGGCATGTCATGGGCGCATGGCACGAAACCCAAGAAGGGCCGTTGCCAGCCGTCGTTTTCCAGGCCCCCGCTGCCAAGGCCGAGTTGCGCGTGAGTCACGTGCCGATGGATGCCACTCCGTACGATCAGGTGCACTTCACGCAGACTGAAAAGGCTGGATGGTTCCGCTCACGGAAAATCACCATCACAGCCGAGGTACATACGCACGCACTGCTCGCACAATGCTTTGCCGACTTTGAAGCCGAGCGCTGGGAGTCACTCGCGCAACGCTTGCGCGACCACGGGGTGAATGTGCTTGACTGAGGTCATCCCCAGAAGGGACGAACGCAGTGCGCATGAGCTTGCACGATCCCATGCGGCTGCACCGCCTCGGTGTTTGAGAGAAGGGGCGCCTGCCCCGGTCATGAACGATGCCCGAAAGCCTCCGCTGCTGGCTTGTCCGCGCATCGCGGCACTCGTGCCGTCGCCGATCAGTCCAGACGCAGGCCTGCTTTGACGACGGTGCGCTCGACGCGCTCACGCTCCTTGGTCAGATGGGTCGCAAACGCGGCCGGACCGGCGGGCGCAACAACGCTCCCGCGCTTCTCGAGCATCTGCACGTAAGCAGGTTCGCGCACCGCCTGCTCGACCGCACGCACCAAGGTGCGTTGCACGCTCTCGGGCATCCCAGGCGGGCCGACCACGCCCAGCCAGGACGAAACCTCCAGACCCGGGTACATGCTCGACAAAAGGGGTGCCTCGGGAAATTGCGGCAGCTTGCGGCCGCTTGCCACGGCCAGCACCTTGAGCTGACCGGCCTGGATCTGCGGCGCCACGGCCCCAACACTATCGATCATGAAGTCGACGCGACCGGCCACCAAATCGCCGGTCGCCTGCGCGCCGCCGCGATAGGGCACATGCACGGCCTTCACGCCCGCCATGACCTGCAGCATCTCGCCGGCGATGTGCATCGTCGTACCCAATCCCGGCGAGGCAAAGCTGAGGCCACCTTCATTGCCCTTGCCCCAGGCCACCATCTCGGCAACGCTCTTGAACTTGGAATTGGCAGGCACCACAAGCACGAACGGGCTCTCGTTGGCCAGGCTCACGAGCGAGAACTGGGTCTTGGGGTCGAACCCGGGTGACTTCTGCGTGAGCGGATTGACCACGAGCTGACCCGGGGAGGCCAGCATGATGGTGTACCCGTCGGGCTGCGCGCGGGCGAGTTCCGAGGTTGCGATGTTGCCGCCCGCACCCGCACGGTTCTCTACGACCACGGGCTGACCCAGTGATCGGCTCATGTTTTCGGCGACCTGGCGGGCGGTGATGTCTGTGATGCCGCCGGCCGCGAAGCCCACAAGCATCTTGACAGGCCGTTCCGGAAAAGGTGCGGCCCAGGCGGGCATCAGGCTCGCAGCGAGCGCGAGGAGTAAAGCAGTGATGTGCTTCTTCATGGTCTTGTCTCCTTGGTTTTCTATTCGAGCGGAATACCCCGCCCGGTCTTGCGATGCGAACTTCGTCAGCGCACGGAGAACCGCACGTTCTTTACCTGCGTGTTCTCCAGGATCGCGTCCAACCCGCGCTCCTTGCCCAACCCTGATTCCTTGAAACCGCCGAACGGCGCATCGGCGGAGGCCTTGATGGGGTCGTTGATCGCGAGGTTGCCGATCTGCAGCGCCTTGCACATGCGCATCGCTCGTCCCGTGTCGCGCGTGTAGACAACGCCAGCCAGGCCGTAGCGACTGTCGTTGGCGATGCGGACCGCGTCTTCCTCGTCGCGAAACGGAATCAAGACTTGTACTGGCCCGAAGATCTCTTCCTGCGACACGCGCATCTGGCTGTGCCCATGCAGAAACAACGTGGGCGCGGCGAAACTGCCCTCCTGCAGCTCGGGGCGTGCCGTGAGGTCCTGCATCGTCTCGGGTCGCGCCTGCTCCTCGCGGCCGATCTCGATGTAGCGCTGCACGCGTTCCTGCTGCGCGCGATTGACCAGCGGGCCCATCTGCGTCTGCGGATCGTCGGGGAGTCCGATGCGGATACGGGCGTAGGCGTCGCGAAGTTTTTCGGTGAACGCTTCCGCGACGCGCTCATGCACGAGCAGGCGGGTACAGGCCACGCAGATCTGGCCGGTGTTGCGGCTCACATCCTGCAGCGCCACCGCGGCGGCGGCGTCCAGATCGGCGTCGTCGAAGACGATCAGCGGCGACTTGCCACCAAGCTCGAGTGTCACGCGCTTGATCCGCTCGGCGGCGCTGCGGTAGATGGCTTTGCCAGTTGCGGTACCGCCGGTGAAGGAGATTTTCTCCACCAGCGGATGGTCCACGAGCGCCTGGCCAACGGTGGCACCCGGCCCATGCACGATGTTGATCACACCCGGCGGAAAGCCTGCCTCGAGGATGGCGGCCCCCAGTTCAACCGACGACAGCGGGGTGATCTCTGACGCTTTGATGACGGCCGTGTTGCCCGCCGCCAGCACCGGCATCAGCTTGCTGATGGTGAGCGTCAGCGGGTAGTTCCAGGGCAGGATGAGGCCCACTACGCCGAACGGCTCGCGCAGGGTGAAGTTGACGATGTGTGTGTCGGCGACGTTGAGCGTCTGCCCGCCGATGCCCTGCGAGACGCCCGCGATGTACTCGATGCCTTCGAGCATGGTCTTCAACGAGCCGCGCGTGAGGGAGATGGGGCGCCCCACGTTCCATGCTTCGAGCCAAGCCATTTGCTCGCTGCGTTTTTCCAGCGCGTCGGCGAGCTTGCGCAGCAGGCGGCTGCGCTGGCGTGCCGAGGTATGGCGCCAGTGCGTGTCGAAGGCATGCTGGGCGGCGCGCACAGCTGCGTCGACGTCTTGCGCATCGGCCTCTGCCACCTGCGCGAGGGGCCGGCCGGTGGAGGGATTGCCGACCTCGAATTGCAAGCCGGCGGCGCCTTGGCGTTCTTCGCCGTTGATCAGCAGCGGATAGACGCCGGTGCGTAAAACGGCAGGGGAGGAAGCGGTCTGCATGGTGCGAAGAGAAGTTTGGGAAACCAGAGAAATAAAAGTCGATGGCCTCAGCCAGGCTGCATGGCGCGGTAGAGGCCGGCGATCTCGTCGCGCGTGGGCTGTCGTGCGTTCAGCCGCAGTGAGGGGTTGTGCTCGGCAGCGTCAATAACGGGGCCGAGCGCGTCGATCTGTACGCCAAGTTCGGCCAGCGTGTGGGGCAGCGCGGCTTGCTCGCGCAGACGATCGATGGACTCAACCAGCGCATGAGCCAGGACTTCGTCGCAGTCGCCAGCGTTGCCAAGGCTGCATGCGCGCGCGGCCCGGGCATACCGCGCGACGGCTGCGGGCAGCGTAAAGCGCATGAGCGGTATGCACGTCACGGCCAGCACATGGGCGTGCGGCACATCGACCAGCCCTTCCAGCGGCGTGCAGAGGCCATGGATGCCGTCCACGCCGCGCAGGCTCATCGCAACCCCAGCAAGGTAGCTGGCAAGCAGCATGTCGCTGCGCGCATTCAGCGACGTCGGATCAGCGAGCACTGCGGGCAGGGCCTGCATGCCCAGCGCCAGCGCCTGGAGCGCCAGTGCCTCACCGACCGGATTGGTGGCGCGGTTGGTCGCCGCACCCAGCGCGTGCATCACCGTATCGAAGCCGGTATTGGCCGTGACAGATGCGGGCAAGCTGAGCGTGAGCCGAGGGTCCAGCGCCAGCCATTGCGGGCGACTGTTGCGGCTGCGCAGCACGTGCTTGCGGCCGTGGTGGTCCTTCACAAGCGCGGCAGTGGTGCTTTCGCTGCCTGTGCCTGCCGTGGTCGGCAAGGCGGCAAAGGGCGGCGCGGCGCGCTGCAATACGCGGTCTCCCTCACGCAGAACGTCTTCGATGGGAACGTCGGCGCACAGTCCGGCGACAAGCACCTTGCCGACGTCGATGACGCTTCCGCCCCCGATGGCGATGAGGCCGTCGCAGTGTTGCGCGTCCCAGGTGGCGCGCGCCTGGGTGACGTTGTCCAAAGTGGGGTTGGCGGCGACGCCGTCGAACAGGATGGGCCTGCATCCGACCACTTCCAACGTTTCGAGCAGAGGTGCCACGATGCCAACACGGACGAGCCCGGCGTCGCTGAGCACGAGCGGCCTGGCCACGCGCCGCGCCGAAGCCCACTCAGGCAGTTGCCGCGCACACCCATCGCCAAAGACGGCATGACCCGGCCACGTGAAGTCGAAGCGATCGGGTTCGGTGCCGAAGAATGCGCCTGGCGATGGGGGGTGGGGTGTCGCCATGATCAGATGCGGCGGCCCGCGCGATCCCAGTGGGGCGCACGCAGTTGGTTCTTGAACACCTTGCCCATGCTTTCGCGCGGCAGCGCATCGTGGAACTCCACGTGACGAGGTACCTTGTAGCCCGCGAGACGCTGGCGCACCCACTCGCGGACCTGGGTCTCGGTGATGCCGCTGCCCGGCGCGCGCACAACGGCCGCGGCCACGGCTTCGCCATACTCCGCATCGGGAATGCCGAACACCGCGCAGTCGGAGATTTCCGGGTGGGTGACCAGCGCGTGCTCGATCTCGGCCGGATAGATATTCACACCGCCCGAGATCACCATGTCCCGCTTGCGGTCGGTGACATAGAGGTAGCCCTCGGCGTCCAGGTAGCCGATGTCGCCGTTGGTCACGTGGCCGTCGCGTTCGATGGCCCGGCGCGCTTTTTCGTTGTTGCGGTACGTGAAGGGGAGGGCGTTGTCTCCGGGGTCGACATAAATCTCACCGACCTCGCCGGCGTTCAGCACGCGCCCTTCGGCGTCCAGGATTCGAACAGACGTACCCGGGAAAGGCCGCCCCGCCGTACCGGGGTGATCGAGCCACTCCTTGGCATTCACGAAGGTGACAAGCCCGGTTTCAGTCGACCCGTATGTCTCATTGACGATCGGCCCCCACCATGCGATGACAGCGCGTCGCACCTCGGGAGCGCAAGGCGAGCCTCCGTGAGTGATGTTCTCCAACGAAGTGACGTCGTAGCGCGCGCGCACCTCTTCAGGCAGCTTGAGCAGCCGCACGAGCATCACCGGGACCAGCGACAGGTGCGTGATGCGGTGTTCCTCGATTGTCTTGAGCAGCTGTTCGGCGTCGAATCGCGGCAGCACGACCACACGTTCGGCCATGTCGAGCGCTACGCGCGCAGCCGCATTGGGGCCGGCGTGATAAAGCGGTCCGACAACCGCTGTGCGCATGCCCTCGCGGGCCTGGCTGGCGAGCGCGCGCACGCGCATTGAGCCCGCGTGTTGCTGCGGTGTGCCGGGCAGACGCATCACGGCCTTGGGTCGTCCGGTCGTCCCCGAGGTGTAGAGCATGCTGCCCACCGAGGGCACCGGCGCACTCGTGCAGGGCGCGAATCCATCGCGCCAGCTGGCCCAGTCGTGCGCGCCCGCCGGCAGGGCTGTAGTTTCGAGGCCATATGCGTCGAGCACATCCTGTGGGGTGGGGACAACGAGCACCGGCAGCCCTTCCGGCACAGCGGCGGCCAGGCGCGGCCACAGATCTGCATGGACCACGAGTGCACGCGCGCCGCTGTCCTTGAAGACATAGGCGGCCTCTTCAGCCTGGAAATGCCAGTTCACGGCGACCAGATGCACGCCGAGGCGGCCCAACGCAAGCATGAGTTCCAGATAGGGCAGATCGTTGCGCAGCATCACAGCCACGGCGTCGCCGGGCTGCAGGCCCAGCGCTTGGAAGCCGCTGGCGGCGCGGTCCGCCTGGGCCTGGAGATTGATGCCTTCCAGGCTGCGGCGGCCGCAATGGAGTGAGAGATTCGGGTTCATGAAAGCGGAGTGGGGGAGATGGGATGGGTTGCGGGGCAGGTCAGGGCGGAGAGATGCGCGGCGCAGGTGGCGGCGTCGTGCATGAGCCGCTCAAGCACGGCTGCAACGGGTTCTATGCGGTCGGCAAACGCGACGGCTGGGCCCATGGAAAGCAGACCGGAGTTCCAGTCGCCTGTGGCGTAGGCGCCCTCGCGGCCCAGGCGGCCCGTCGAGAGCGCGCCGAAATGCGGATAACTGCAGGCGCCTTCGGACTCCATCGCGCGCGTGCGGCGCGCCGTGTCGTTGTCGAGCACGCGCCATGGGTGGCCCGTGCTGCGCAGCGCCAGCGTCGAGGTCTCGGCAGGCTGCGCAACAAGATGATTCTTGTAGTTCTCGTGCGCCCAGATCTCTTCGCACACGAGAAAGCGCGTGCCCATCACCACGGCATCGGCACCCAGCGCCAGCGCCGCAGCAATCTGCCGGCCGCTGCCGATGCCGCCGCCCAGCGCCATCGGCACGCGGAGTTGTGCCAGCGCGAGCGCGGCCAGCACGAAGGTGGGCAACTCGTTGGTGCCCGGATGCCCGCCCGCCTCGCAGCCCACCAGCGCCACGGCATCGGCGCCGGCGTCCTGAGCCTTCAGCGCGTGCGCAACAAAGGCGCACTTGTGAATCACGCGCCCGCCGCCGGCGTGGATGCGCTCGAACAGTTCGCGCGGCGAAGGTCCCACGGTCTCGAAGGCCATCGCGCCTTCCTCCAGGCCGACGTCGATCCACACAGGTACCAGCCGATTTTCTTCGGGCCGCCGCGACTGCGTGATGTTGACGCCAAATGGACGGCCCTCGCTGGCCGCACGGCAGTCGCGCAGTGCGGCGCGAAAACTGTCCAGGCTGTCGAACGAGCGCGGCGTGAGAAAGCCCAGCGCGCCAGCGCGCGCAAGTGCGGCCACATAGCGCGCATCGGACAGCCACATGAGTCCGCCACCCATCACGGGCAGCCGCATGCCGAAAAGATCAGTGAGGCGGGTGCGCATTGGCTTCACTGCATCACGAAGCCGCCGCTGATGCCGATGCTCTGCCCGGTGATGTAGGCGGCGCGATCGGAAGCCAGCAGGCAGACCATGCCCGAGATGTCTTCCGGGCGGGCAAGGCGACGCAGGCCGCGCGAGATGGGGTATGCATTGAGCATCTTGCCCAGGCGCTCGTTGTTCTCGGGCGTGGACTCGGGGCTCAGCGCGCCTTCGCGAATGCCCTCGTGCGATACCGCACCCAGGGCGATTACGTTCACATTGATGCAATCGCCGCCGTGCTCGCGAGCGATCGCCTTGGCGAAGCCCAGCATCGCGGCTTTGGCGCCCGAGTACACGGCGAGCCGCGCCTCGCCGGTGCGCCCGGCCTCGGACATGATGTTGACGATCTTGCCGTGCCGGCGCGCTTTCATGCCCGGCAGCACGGCCTTGCAGCAATACATCATCGCGAACACATTCAGATCGACGATGCGCTGCCAGCCGTCGGCCGTGGTGTCGAGAAAGAGCGGCGCGGCGCCGCCTTTTTCGCGGCGCTCGACCAACACGCCGGCGTTGTTCACCAGAATGTCGACCGGCCCCAGCGCCGCCTCGGTGGCGGCCACCGCCGCATTCACCTCGGCCTGCTGCGTGATGTCGGCGACCGCGGCGAAGGCTCGCCCGCCCTCAGCCTGGATCTCACCTGCCACGGCGCTCGCGCGCTCCTCGAAGATGTCGTTGACGGCCACCGCAACGCCTTCGGCGGCGAGGTCCAGGCATATGCGGCGGCCCACGCCTTGGCCGCCGCCGGTCACGAAGGCCACGCGGCCATTGAGGTTCAGATCCATGCTGTCGATTTCCTTGAGATGCTGTCGTAGAGGAGATAGATGTGAGGAGGCAGGGCGGAGGCGCTCACTGGCCCCGGAAGACGGGTTTGCGCTTCTCTACAAACGCGCGCATGCCCTCGCGGCGGTCTTCGCTGGACACGACCAACGCGGCCGCGTATCGCTCGTACTCCAGGCCTGCATCGATGCCCACCTGCAGGCCCGTGTCCACCGCGTGCTTGATGTGGCGCACCGCAAGCGGCGCGTTGGCCGCCATGCGCGCGGCCATGGCCATGGCTGTGGGCATGAGCGCTTCGGGCTCCACGACGTGGTTGACCAGCCCGATGGCCAGCGCGCGCTCGGTGTCGATGTGGTCGCCGGTGAACATCAGTTCCTTGGCGATGCCGGGGCCAACGAGGCGCGGCAGGCGCTGCGTGCCGCCCGCGGCGGGCAAGGCGCCGATGCGTGCCTCGGGCAGCGCCAGCTTTATGCCGCGTGCGGCGATGCGTACGTCGCAGCACAGTGCGATCTCCAGGCCGCCACCCATCGCCACGCCATTGATGGCGGCGATGACCGGCTTCTCGAATTGCTCGATGGCGCGGAAAAGCTCGTGCGTGGCCTTCTGCTGGAGGTGGTACTGGGCTTGCGGCATCGCGCTGTGTGCGCGCTCCTTGATGTCGGCGCCGGCACAGAAGGCGCGGTCGCCTGCACCAGTTACAACGACGCAACGCACCGCCTCGTCATGGCGAGCGCGCTCCAGAAAGGCGTCGCGCAGTTCGGCCTTCATGGCGCCGCCGATCGCATTCATGCGCTCGGGGCGGTTCAGGCGAATCACGGCCACCGCATCGGTGACCTCGTAGAGAAGGGTGTCGTAGTTCATCTGGGTGCTTCTTGCCTGCATCAGGCACGTGCGAGTACGTGAGCGACGGCCACCGAGCCAAGCCCGATCATGTGGGCCAGTGCGAGACGGGCGCCGGGGTGTTGGCGGCCGTCGGCTTCGCCGCGCAGCTGCCGCGCGATCTCGGCCACCTGGCCGATACCGGTGGGGCCGAGCGGATGGCCCATACCGATGAGTCCGCCCGAGGGATTGATCGCGCAGCGCCCGCCAATGTCGGCGTCGCCGCGCGCTACGTAGAGCGCCCCTTCGCCCGCGTCGCACACGCCCACTGCTTCGGTGTAGAGCAGCTCCTCGATGGTGAATGCGTCGTGAAGTTCGACGATGTCCAGTTCCTTCGCACCGATGCCGGCCTGCGCGAGTGCGGCGGCGGACGAGGTGCGCACCAGTTCGACAAGGGCCGGCGCGTCATTGGCCGGCAGCGCTTCGCTGCTGGCGACGGAGGACAGCACGCGCACCGCGCGTTCACGCGGCACGCCCAGCCGGCGCAATGCGTCCTCGGAGACCACGATCACCGCCGCTGCGCCTTCGCCTCTTGGGCAGCACTGCATGGCCGTGAGGTCACCCGCGACAAGCGCCGACGCCAGCACCTGCGCCATCGTGCGCGGCTTGCGAAACTGCGCGTACGGATTGCGCGCGGCGTTGCCATGGTTCTTGACCGCCACGCGGGCCATGTCCTCGATCGTCAGGCCGTAGTCGCGCATGCAGCGCCGCGCCAGCAGCGCGAATTTCACCAGGGGAACGTTCGCTGTGGGGCTGAGCGGCGTCAATCCGTCCTTGAGTACCGCGCGTCGCCCGTCGCCGAACTTGTCCACGCCCATGGCGAGCACCACGTCATGTTCGCCACTGGCCACTTGAAGGCAAGCAATGCGAAAAGCTGTCGAGCCGGACGCCGATGCGTTCTCCACCTGCAGCACTTCCAGGCCCGTCGAGCCGAGGTGGCGCAGCATCACGCGGCCGGCCGCCATGCCGAGTGCGGCGGTGCCTACGACAGCTGAGCGCACTTGCGGCCAATGCATGCCGGCATCGGCCAAGGCTTCTCGCACGGCATGCAGACCGAGTTGGACATAAGGCGTCTCGGACGGAAAGCCGTAGGGGTGCAGGCCGATGCCCACGACGTACACGGCACGTTCGCCCAGTAGGGAAGATGCGCGCGTCATGCGTTCACCTCGCGAGCGAGTGGGCGAAACACCCAGTTGCCAGGCACGTCGGCGGCAGCTGTCTGCCAGACAGGTGCGAGTGCCATGCCGAGCGCGAGCACGGTTTCGTCGGGCACGTCGATGCGGGCTTCTTCCACAAGGCCCGGGGCGAGTTCCACTTCGCCGATCACGGCGGGGACTTCCAGGCCGGGCGCCAGCGGCGAGTAGACGGTGGCGAAGTTCAGCAGGCGCATGGGAACAGCACATGCTTCGGGGCGCAACTGCGCCTTCGCCGCGCCGCAGTGGCGACAACCGGGCACCTCTGCCGGAAAGCTGGTGCCGCCGCACGCGTTGCAGCGCGCAAGTTCAAGGGTGGGGGTGCTCATTCGATCTTCATTCCAGTCTGTTGCACGAGCAAGCGCGCTTCTTGACGTTCTTGGTCCATCGCGCGGGCGAAGGCCTCGGGCGTGCTGCCCAGCACGTAGGTGCCGAGTTCTTCCAGACGACTCTTGACAGCGGGCTGCTTGAGCGCATGGCTGAAGGCCTCGTGCAGACGCTTCACCACGGGCTGCGGGGTACCGGCGGGAGCAACGATGCCCAGCCATGTCGTCACCTTGAAGTTGGGCACGCCGGCCTCGGCCACCGTGGGCACGTCAGGTAGATCGGCCACGCGGCGATCTCCCGTGACCGCGAGCGGCCGCAAGCGGCCGTCGCGGATGAATGGCATCGTGGTCGAACGGCTGTCGGGCATGAAGTCCAACTGGCCGCCGAGCAAGTCGGTAATCGCCGGTCCGCTTCCCTTGTAGGGCACATGCACCAGCGAGGCGCCGGTGCGCATCTGGAGCGTCGCGCCGGCCAGGTGCATCGAACTGCCGTTGCCGGCCGATCCATACGAAAGACCGCCCGCCTTGGACTTGGCGCGGCTCACAAGGTCGGCCACCGAGTTCAGCGGTGACTTGGCCGGCACCACGATCACCATCGGACTTTCCGTGATCTGTGTGACGGGCGCAAAGGCCTTGGCCGGATCGACCGGTACCTGCTTGTAGAGAAAGGGGTTGAAAACCAGCGGCCCAGGATTGCCCAAGAGCAACGTGTAGCCATCGGGCTCCGCGCGGGCCACCACCTCGTTGGCAATATTGCCGTTGGCGCCGGGGCGGTTGTCGATCACGATGGGTTGGCCCAGGCGCTTCTGCAGTTCAGGCTGAAGCAGTCGCGCGACGATGTCCGAGGCGCCGCCGGGCGCGAACCCCACGACAAGGTGAATCGGCTTGGTCGGAAAGTCGTTTGCTTGAGCACAGAGTGCGGTGAAACTCAACGGCACGGAGCACAGGAGCGGGCGGAGCCACTTGGTGCGCATGATGAGGACGTCTCCAAAGTAAAAACTAGAAATCGATCGGGCAGAGCTCCGCCTGCTCGCCGGCCGGGAGGGGGGCGAGAGGGCAGGGGGTGGCGGCGGAGGGTGCGGGCGGGGTTCAGCCCGTTGTCGGCTTGAGCCAGCGGGCGCGCAGGCCGTCTTTGAACGTTTCGATCGCAGAGGCGATGTCACTGGTCTGCGGATTCAGCATGGCCTGCATGCGCAAGCCGCGTGCGGTTGCGATGAGGAGTTGGGCTTCACGCGCGGGATCAACGTCGACGCGGATCTGGCCCGCGTTCTGACCGTTCTCGATCTGGCGCGCAAGCGCGCGGTGCCAACGCGCGCTGATGGCCGCAAATGTCGAGCGGATATGGGGCGCAGGGCCGAGCGACTCCTGCATCAGCATGAAGAAGGCGCGTGAACTGTCGCGCGGGGTGTCCATCCCCTCGAGGTAGCAATCGATCTCGCAGAAAAGCGCATTGATACCGGACAGGCCGCGCATGCGCTCCAGCAGGCGCTCTCGATGGTCAGCGGCGATCTTTTTGATCAACTCGTCGAGCAGCCGGTCCTTGTTGCCGAAGCGATGCTGCACGAGCCCTCGGCTGTAACCTGCCTCGACACCGATCGCTTCGAGCGTCGTTTGGGTGTAGCCATTCTTTGCGATCAAGTGAGTGGCCGCCTCGAGCATGCGGCGGTCCGACTCCGCAACGCGCTCGGCCTGCGTTCGCCGGGACTTGGGGGCGGTGGTGGTCGCGCTGTCGTTGGCCGACCGCGGAGGGGCCTCGCCGTCAAGAGGCACCAAGGGGCGTGTCTGTGTCATGCGGTCAATGCTATTTACTTGCGAGCATGATTGCAAGTATGTTTTGACCTAGGGATTTCCCGTCCTTAGACTGTCACTCGACTATTCGTATGCAGCCTTCGGCTGCTCCTTGCCCATTAACGTAGGGGCCAGCGCATTAGAGTCTGACGCAACGGCCGGCTGCCGGCCGGTTTCGGCCATGACCAGTCATTGACAATGCTCACCCGAAAAGATGGCCAAGTTCTATCTAGGCGCAAAGCTAGACGCAGTTCTCCACCTCATTGAGGGTGCGGTTGCACTCGGCCTCATTTCCGGGGCCGCCTTGGCCGCCATCGTTGGGCAACTGATCCTGGGAGGCGTACTTGCCATGTTGGCAATCGGGATGTTCTTGCGTTTCAAACGCGGCCGCCTGCGCGAGTAAATGTGCTGCTGCAATCGGCCACAACCGGTCCGTCGCTTCCCTCCCTCAACTGTTTCGAACCTGTGTATGTGGCCCTTCAAGAAAATCGCGACGGCCTCGCCGAAAGCGGTCATCCCAACCCGGGAAATGATTGCGGAGGCCAAGGCCAACCCGGGTGGCTGGGTCTACCAAATCGCGGGAAGCTTCGGCCCGAACGATCGAATCCCTCCGGAGTTCATTAAGGGCGCCTTCAAGGTCGATGAAGATGGCAACATCACGGGTGATTTCCAAGCGAACCCGAGGTCGGGGTGGACCCTGAACCTTGGCTTGCACAGCCGGATCCGGCCAGGACCAGACCTTCGTGGTCGGGGCAGAATGTGCTTAAAAGCAGCCGTTCCCGGGCCACGAGATGAAATTTCGCATCGAACACATCTTTCACCAGCAGCGCCCAGTGTCGCTCTTTGCGCGACAACTCGAACCGGGTGAGTTCGCTGTCTCAAGCGGAAACCGAGGGACGACCGTTCGAACTGCTGCTTTGCGACTACCGCTTGGCGAGCGGTGGCAGCGGACTCGACGCGGGCCTGCGCCTGCGTTGGCGCAACGGCGTGCGTTTGCCGCTGCTGATGGTCACCGGCGAGACCGCGCCGGAGCGGCTTCAGAGGGTGAGGGAGTCGGGCGTGCCTGTGCTTTTCAAGCCGGTCGACGCAGACCGGCTGCTGCACGCCATGGACAGCGCGTTGAAGGGCGCCTGACTCAGGTGTCGGGATTCGTGGCCAAGCGTGTCGTCGATCCCTTCTTCACGGACCCGACCGGACAAGGCAGCGGGCTTCGCCTGCCAGTAGGCGACGGATTCGTGCAGCAGTCCGGTGAGCCGTTGAGCGTCGATGGCGAGCGCGCTCACGGCACGACGCCCTCGAAGTGCGTATCGGGCATTCGCAAAAGTCACGTCAGAGGTGCTTGCCCTGGGTGCCGTCCGATGACCCTCCCGCCGCCAAGTGGGGCTGCGATGGCTCAAGCGTCGGTTTGGCGACTGAGTTCTGCGCGTCCCAGAGGTGTAATGCGCAGGATGGTGCCCATCGAAAACGCCTCGATGCCCGACCGCACGGTCATCGAATGGGACAAGGACGACCTCGACGCGCTCGGCCTGCTCAAGGTGGATTGCCTGGCGCTCGGCATGCTCACAGCAATCCGCAAGGCCCTGGACTTCATCGGGCTGCGCAAGGGCTGTGTTTTCGGCATGCAGGACATTCCGGCAGAGGACGGCGACACCTACGACATGATTTGCAAGGCCGACACCGTCGGTGTCTTCCAGATCGAAAGCCGCGCGCAGATGAGCATGCTGCCGCGGTTAAAGCCGCGCTGCTTCTACGACCTGGTCATCGAGGTGGCCATCGTGCGGCCCGGGCCGATCCAGGGCGGGATGGTGCATCCGTACCTCGCGCGGCGGCAGGGCAGGGAGCCCGTGGTGTATCCGAGCGAGGCATTGAAGGAAGCGCTGGGCCGCACGCTGGGCGTGCCTGTGTTCCAGAAGCAGGTGATGCAGATCTCCATCCTCGCGGCCGGCTTCACTCCCGGGGAAGCCGACGGGCTTCGGCGTTCGATGGCGGCCTGGAAGCGCAAGGGCGGGCTGGAGCACTACTACTCGAAGATCGTGGACGGCATGACGTCGCGAGGCTACGAGGAGAGCTTCGCGAAGGCGATCTTCGAGCAGATCAAGGGGTTCAGCGAGTACGGCTTCCCGGAAAGCCACGCCGCTTCGTTCGCGCTGCTGGTCTACGCGAGCTGCTGGATCAAGTGCCATCACCCTGCGGAGTTCCTGGCGGCCATGCTCAATTCGCAGCCGCTGGGTTTTTACTCGCCGTCTCAGCTGGTGCAGGACGCGCGCCGGCATGCCGTCGAGGTTCGGCCCGTCGATGTGATGTACAGCGACGTGGACTGCACCTTGGAAGACCTGCATCACGAACCTGCGGTGCGACTCGGGTTGCGCATGATCGCCGGGCTCAAGGCGTCGTCAGCCGATCGCATCGTCGCGGCGCGCAGTCAGCAGGTCTTCGACAGCGCCGAAGACCTGGCGCTGCGTGCGCGGCTCGAGTTGCACGAGTTGAAGCTGTTGGCCGCCGCCGATGCACTGATGAGCCTGTCGGGTCACCGGCGCCAGCAGGTCTGGGAGGCGGCGGGGCTGCATGCTGCGCCGGGCCTACTGCGCGAGGCACCGGTTGACGAGGACTTCCTCGCGCTGGACGAAGCGCCGGAGGGCGAGGAGATCGTGTTCGACTATGCGTCCACCGGGCTGACCTTGCGCCGGCATCCGCTGGCTTTGCTGCGAGAACGCCTGACGCTGCGCGGTCTGATGACCGCACAGGACCTGGAAGGGATCGAGGATGGCGAGCACGTGAGCCACTGCGGCATCGTCACCCTGCGTCAGCAACCAGAGACGGCGAAGGGCACGATCTTTCTGTCGTTGGAAGACGAGACGGGTGTCGTCCAGGTCATCGTTTGGAAGAGCCTGCGGGAAGTGCAGCGCCAGGAGCTGCTCGGTGCGCGGCTCATGGTCGTGCACGGCAGGTGGCAACGCGAAGGACTGGTGAAGAACCTGATCGCGGTGCGGCTGGAAGACCTGACGCTGTTGCTCGGTCGGTTGGGCGCGGCCACCATGAGTCGGGATTTTCGTTGAGTGGCCTTGAACAGAGGACCACGCGCCGAGGAGGTGCGCGAGGACCTTCCATCTCCTCGGCGTGCTGCAACTGGCGACTTTGGCAACTACTGCTACGGGGAAGAGGCCAGGCTGGACGGCACGTCGTGCCGCATCAGGGCAGGCGAACCGCCGCGGCAGGTTGGGCTTAGTTGTACACGCAATCAGGGCCAGCGACCTGTGGCTCGCCGCATGGTGCGGCCCGCGGCACAGAAGAACATCCTTTGGCGTGGCGACCCATGAAGTTGTCGAATTGCATGCTTCGGCGGGTTATGCTTGCGTCAGCAACACCGCCACGCTTTCCTCGGTTGAAAGGCCAGGAGTCCATCACGGAGCGCACCAGGGTTGGTTACGTCGGACCCGTCAGTGTCGAAGAAGCCTCGCATTCGCGAGGCTTTTTTATTTCCGCTGGTTGTGTTCGCCGTGTCGACATGCTCTCGATGCGACTGGAAGACCCAGCGTCGCCGGAATGGCTGAGCGCATCGGCCAAGGCTAGTCGGTATTTCCATTGGACAGGGGTGAATCTTTTCATCACTGCCTGGCATTCGCCGCGTCGAGGCAATGATCCCGGTTCGCTCATGCTGGACCGACCCGAGGGGCCCATCTGAACGCTGAATGGGTTGCGCTTGGCTGCCGAAAGGAGCAACCAACGCGATCGACTCGCCCGAGATCGCTTACGCGACGTAACACGAACGCCATGCCCCCGCGCCAAGCGCGAAGATGCGCCGAAGGAGATCGCAACACGCTCATCGTCTGTCAAAGCGAACTCTGTGATCACTCTCGGCCGGATCGCGGTCGATGACCGCGGCGCTGAAGTCGACGTTGTTGGCTCATCAATGGTCGATACCGGCGGGTGTCGCAATGACGCTGCGTCCCGGGAATCAACCAATCGGACCAAAAGGCATTAAGCACTAAAAGTGTCGCGCGACTCTCGTCTTCGAAGATCGATACCAAAGTAGGGATAGACGATGTATGCGCAAACATTCATGATCGGGAAACGACTATGTCCAAAGGGCCCGATGCCAGAGAGCGGATATTCATTTGAAGTCCTCAGGCCCGGAACAGACTTCACCTTGTACAGACGCCGTGCCCCCGGCAGGCCGTCTGTGCTTGCGCTCGCTCTCATGGCACCCTCGTCCGCGCGCAGCGTCAGGCGCTTGGTACATGAAAACTCGCTGGCCGGTGATCTGGATTCGTCCTGGGCGGCACGCCCGCTCGCCCTGACGCGGTTCGAAGGCCGGCAAATGCTGCTGCTTGAGGACGCAGGTGGCGCGCCGCTGGACGTTATCCTCGCCAAGTCGCGCAACGAAGCCCTCGATCTGCCACAGCAGCTGCGATTGGCGGCCGACCTGGCCAACGCCATTGGTCACATTCATCGACAGGGCCTCATCCACAAGGACATCAAGCCAGAGAACGTGCTGGTCGACAGCGAAGGGCAGGTGCGCCTGACGGGCTTCGGCATTGCGTCCCGCCTGCGCAGCGAGCGCCAAGCGCCGGCGCCTCCCGAGGTCATCGCGGGCACCTTCGCCTACATGGCGCCGGAGCAGACGGGTCGCATGAATCGCTCAATGGACGCGCGCAGCGACCTGTATTCGCTCGGCGTCACCCTGTACGAGCTGTTCACGGGCCGCTTGCCGTTCACCGCCAGCGAACCGATGGAATGGATCCATTGCCACATCGCGAGACAGCCTCTGCCACCGAGCGTACGCGCCGACGGATTGCCTCAGGCCATCGACGGCATCGTCTTGAAGCTGCTGGCCAAGAACCCCGAAGATCGCTATCGCACGGCCAAGGGTGTCGAGGCAGACTTACGCACGTGTCTTGCGGCCCAAGTTGCGCATGGCACCGTCGAGATGTTCGCGCTGGGTGAACAAGACTTGGGGGAAGCGTTGCTCATCCCCGAGAGGCTCTACGGCCGCGACGTGGAGATCGCTGCGTTGCTGGCCGCGTTCGACCGGGTCATCGTTCAGGGCAGCTGCGAAATCGTCTTGCTGTCGGGCTATTCGGGCATCGGCAAGTCGTCGCTCGTCAACGAGCTGCACAAGGCACTCGTTCCGCGTCGTGGCATGTTCGCCACCGGCAAGTTCGACCAGTACAAGCGTGACATTCCGTACGCCACGCTGGCGCAGGGCTTTCAGGGCCTGGTGCGCGAGCTGCTGAACAAGAGCGATGCGGAGCTTGCGCAATGGCGCGACGCCCTGCTCGTGGCGCTGGGTCCCGATGGGCAGCTCATGGTGAACATAATTCCCGAACTGGCGCTGGTCATCGGCGAACAGCCCGCCGTCGTGCAGCTCGATGCGCAGTCGGCGCAGGTGCGTTTTCACCGGGTGTTTCGCGACCTGCTCGGGGTTTTTGCCACGCCGGACCATCCGCTGGTCCTGTTCATCGATGACCTGCAATGGCTGGACTCGGCAACCCTCGAGTTGCTCGAGCGGCTGGTGACGCGCAAGGAGGCGAACCACCTCATGTTCATCGGCGCCTATCGCGACGACGAGGTCGGCGACGCGCACCCGCTGAGCCGCACGCTCGCGGGCATCCGCTCCGGCGGCGGCGCCGTGTGCGAGATCGCGCTGGGGCCCTTGCAGGTGGACCACCTGGCGCAGCTTTGCGCGGACGCGCTCGGCACCGACGCCGCGCGGGCGCGCCCGCTCGCCGAACTGGTGCGCGAGAAGACAGCGGGAAACCCCTTCTTCGCCGTGCAGTTCATCACCGCGCTGGCCGACGAGGGATTGCTCGCCTTTGACGCCGGCACCACCGCCTGGCGGTGGGACATTGCAGGCATGCGCGCCAAGGGCATCACGGACAACGTGGCGCACCTCATGTCGGCCAAGCTCAGACGCCTTCCCCGCAGCACACAGGAGGCGCTGGGCCAGCTTGCCTGCCTGGGCAACGGTGCGGCAATCCGAACGCTGGCGCGGGTTCGAGAAAGCGCCGATGCCGAGGTGCAGGCGGCCCTGCAGGACGCCGTCGACGCGGGCCTGCTCCTGCATGCCGGCAACGCCTTCAATTTCGTGCACGACCGCGTCCAGGAGGCGGCCTACGCGTCGATCCCCCAGGCGGCTCGGGCTCGGGAACATCTGCGCATCGGCCGGGTGCTCTTGTCGCTGACGCCCGCGTCGGAACTCGACGAGAAGGTCTTCGAGATCGTCAACCAGTTCGAACGCGGCGCGCCGGCCATCGAATCGCCCGTGGAGCGCGAGTCGACCGCAGCGCTCTACCTCATGGCCGGCAAGCGCGCGAAAGCCTCCAGCGCCTACGCTGCCGCCAGGGCGTACTTTGCATCCGGCCTCGGCTTGCTGGGCGAGAGCGGCTGGGCGCACCATCACGCGCTCGCCTTCGAGCTGCAGCGAGACTGCGCCGAATGCGAGATCGTCTGCGGCGAGATGGCCGGCGCCGAAACGCGCCTGGCCGAACTCGCGCATCGGGCGCAAGGGCTGATCCCGCGGATCGAGGTTGCGTGCCTGTCGGTGCTGCTGTATTTCACGACGGGAAGGAACGAGCGCGCCGTCGATGTGGCCCTGGCGATCCTGCCGAGCGTGGGCATCGCCTGGACCTCGCGTCCCGCCGAAGAAGAGGTTCGCCGCGAATACCTCGAGATGAAGGAGCGCTTCGCGCCCCGTCAGGCGTCGGCGCTCATCGACATGCCTGTCATGGACGATCCAGTCTGCATCGCCACAATGGCGATCCTGACCGAGTTGTTTCCAGCGGCGTATGCCGTCGACCGGCATCTCCTCGGGCTCGTGCTGCTGCGAATGACCAACCTCAGCTTGCAGCATGGCAACTGCGAGAGTTCGAGCGTTGCCTACTCCGCGCTCAACATGGTGCTGGGCCCGCAGTTCGGCGACTACACCACCGCCTACGCGCTGGGCCAGCTTGCGTGCGACTTGGTGGACCGCCGTGGCATGGACCGTTTCAAGGCGCGCGTGTACTCGTGCTTCGCGGCCTTCACGATGCCGTGGATCAAGCACCTGCCGCTGTGCGAACCGCTCATGACGCATGCCTTTCGCGTGGGCAGCGCGATGGGCGACAAGGCTTTTGCCGCCTACAACTCACGCAACCTGATCACGCACCTGCTTGCATCGGGTGTTCCCCTGGGCCAGGTGCAACGTGAAACCGAGCAGGTCATCGCCTTCGCGAGCGGTGTCGAATTGGGACTGCCCACTGATCGCTTCATCGGGCAGCTCGATCTCGTGAGGAAGCTTCGCGGCCTGCAGACCGAGCACCGGCCCGACGACGATGCATGGGCTGGCCAGGACGTGGAGCCGCATCCCGGCCTGGCGATGATGGTCTGCTACTACTGGGTGTTCCGGCTGCAGGAGCGCTTCTTCGCGGAAGACTTCGAGGCGGCGTTGGCCGCCGCCGGGCACGTGGAAGGCATTCGCTGGGCCATGCGCTCTTCCATCGAAGAGGCCGAATACGACTTCTACGCGGCATTAACTTGCGCAGCCGCGGCCGACAGCGACGCCGTCGGCCAGCGAGAAAGCCGTCTGCGGGAGCTTGGCGTGCACTACGCCCGGATCACCGCCTGGGCGGAGAACTGCCCGGAGAACTTCGGCAATCGCAAGGCGCTGGTCGGCGCCGAGATCGCACGGCTCGAAGGCCGCAGCCTGCAGGCGCAGGCCCTGTACGAAGAGGCGGTTCGGCTCGCACGCCGCTACGGCTTCGTGCAGAACGAAGGCCTTGCCAACGAGCTTGCCGGTCGGTTCCATGCCGCCTGCGCGCTGGACACGGCGGCCGACGCCTACTTGCGCAACGCACGGGCCTGCTACGAGGAATGGGGCGCGATGGCCAAGCTGAAGCTTTTCGACGCGCACTATCCGCATCTGCGCGAGCGCGCGCCGCCCGGCGCCGGCATTGCGACCATCGAGAAGCCGGTGGCGCAACTGGATGTCGAGACCGTCGGCAAGGCCTCCAAGACGCTGTCGAGCGTGATGATCCTGCCCAGCCTGCTCGAAAAGCTCATGCGCCTGGCCGTCGAGCATGCCGGCGCCGAGCGCGGTCTTCTGATCCTAGTCCATGCGGGCGAGCCTCATGTCGAAGCGAAAGCCTTCACCGGCCAGGGCCGCGTGGAGGTCGTGGTGCAGAGCGTGCGTGTCCTGCCGTCCGACCTGCCGCAGTCGGCGCTGCACTATGTCCTGCGCACGGGCCAGCGGGTGGTGCTGGACGACGCCTCCGCCGACGGCCTGCATGCGCTGGACGCCTACGTTCGCAGCAACAGGCCCAGGTCGGTGCTGTGCTTGCCGATCTTCCGGGAGGAGGACGTCATCGGCGTGCTGTACCTCGAAAACAACCTCGCCACGCGCGCGTTCACCGCGGACCGGGTGGCCGTGCTGGACTTTCTTGCGTCGCAAGCGGCCATCTGGCTGGAGAACGCGCGGCTGTATTCCGATCTGCAGCGCAGCGAAACCTGGTTGAGGGAAGCGCAGTACCTCAGCGCGACCGGGAGCTTCTATTGGCATGTCGCCACCGACGCGATCACGTTCTCGGCACAGACCTACCGGCTTTACGAGCTCGACCCCGACGAGCCGATCACGCCGGCGCTGATTGCCGCCCGCTACCATCCTGAAGACCTCCCGGTGCTGGAAGAGATGATTGCCATCGCGCGCGGCCCGGCGACCGATCTGGACTACAGGGTGCGCATGGTCATGCCCGATTTCTCGGTCAAGCATTTCCATCTGGTGGCGCATGCCACGCGCGACAAGAATGGCGAAGTCGAATACATCGGCGCCGTCCAGGACGTCACGCAGCGCTACCTGGCCGAAGAGGCGCTCGGCAAGGCGCGCTCCGAACTGGCGCACGTGGCCCGCATCACCACGTTGGGCGTGCTGACCGCATCCATTGCGCACGAGGTCAACCAACCCTTGCTGGGCATCGTCACCAACGCGAGCACCTGCCTGCGGATGCTGGCCGCCGATCCGCCGAACATCGAGGGTGCGCGCAAGACCGCGCAGCGCTCGATACGCGACGGCCATCGCGCAGCTGATGTGATCAAGCGCTTGAGGGCGCTGTTCGGCCAGAAAGGCACCATCACCGAGCTGGTGGACCTGAACGAGGCGGTGCGCGAAGTGCTTTCGCTGTCGTCCATCGAGCTGCAACGCAGCAGGGTGATGCTCCAGATCGACCTGGCGGCGGACTTGCCGCCGGTGCTCGGCGACCGGGTGCAGCTCCAGCAGGTCATGCTGAATCTGCTGCTGAATGCATCGGACGCCATGGCCGACGTCTACGACCGCCCGCGCCAGCTGACGATCGCAACCAGCGTCGACGAAAACGATGAAGTGCGCCTGACCGTGCGCGACACCGGCAGCGGGCTCGACCCCAAGGGCATGGACCGGCTCTTCGAGGCCTTCTACACCACGAAGGCTGGTGGCATGGGAATGGGGCTGTCGGTCAGCCGCTCCATCATCGAAAGCCACCATGGACGTCTGTGGGCGTCGTCGAACGACGGCGCGGGCGCCACGTTCTCGTTCTCGGTGCCGCGCGGCGTGCCGCCGCCGGACGGCGCGTTTTCGGCGCCTTGAGGCCTCGGCGCTCGCGTCCGTACCTCAGCGTCAGCGGTCAGCGGCCGTCAACGGTGGTCATCGGCCTGGTGCGGCCGGCAGCCCCAGTCGCGCCGCCATGTTCACCAGGTCGGCCAGCGAGTTGGCGTTCATCTTCTGCATGACCCGGCCGCGATGCGCCTTCACAGTGATCTCGCTGATGCCGAGCTCGCTGCCCACCTGCTTGTTGAGCAGGCCGGAGACAACCAGCGCCATGACCTCCCGTTCGCGCCGGCTCAGCGCCTCGTGGGTCTCGCGCAGCGTACGCATGCCTTCTTCGCGGGCCAGCGCGATGCGGCTGGTGTCGATGGCGTGGCTGATGGCGGTGATCAGCACTTCGTCGTCGAAAGGCTTCGTCAGGAACTCGATCGCACCGGCCTTCATGGCCTGCACCGTCATCGGCACGCTGCCGTACCCGGTGATGAAGATGATCGGCATGTCCGTGCGGTCCACGCCGATCTGCTTTTGCAGGTCGAGCCCGTTGAGGTCGGGAAGGCCAACGTCCAACACCAGGCAGCATGGCGCGCAAGGGCGTTCGCGGGCAAGGAAGTCGCGGGCCGACGAGAAGGTCTCGGGCGTCCAGCCGGCGCACTCCACCAGAGACTCCAGCGACTCGCGCACGGAAACATCGTCGTCGACGATAAAGACAAGGGGCGTGGTGCTGATCATGGCGTGTGCGCTAGGGCTCATGGTCGCATGGATACGGCCGGGCAAACTGTCTATTCCCGCTGCAGCGCGGTATTCAGCGCGTCAAGCAGTGCGCTTTCGCTGAAGGGCTTGAACAGGCAGTCCACCGCGCCTTGCTCAATCATCAGCGGGCGGATCGATTCGTCGGCGTGCGCGGTGATGAAGACGATCGGCACCGCATGGCCCCGCAGCCGCAGCTCGCGCTGCAGTTCGAGGCCCGAAATGCCCGGCATCGTCACGTCCAGGATCAGGCAATGCGTCTTGTCGATGAAGCCGGATGCCAGGAACTCTTCGGCCGAGGCAAAGGTTTCGACGGCAAAGCCGAATTCGTTGAGCAGGTCGGGCAGCGACTCGCGCACGGACTGGTCGTCGTCGACGACGGAAATAAGTGAGCGGACCACCGCCATCATGAATGCCTCATTGCTTGCTGCGCCGCGGCACCGGGCCCATGCCTTCGCCTGTGCATGCCTGCCATCGGCATCGCCTCCGCTTGCCTGTGGTCGTTATCCATTCAGGCCCTTTCCGTGACAGTCGCCAAGTCGCGAGAATGCGCCAGGCGGTTACAAACGTCCATGACACCTTGGTGTTGGTTTTCCATCATTCGCGGTTCGGACGGTTCGGTCGGTTCGGGCCGGCCTGCCGCCGGACACCATTCCTGTCATACCTTGGTGTCGCCGACACCAACGTCCAATGGCGGTGGCACGCGGCTGGCGTTCTGATCGGGGGGTGTGGAAGTCGGCGCTCGGCCGGCTTCCAGGCCGAACCCTCCCCAGAGAGCCCTCATGCCTTCACTTCAAGCAAGCCCCGCGCCCGGCAGCAGCAGCGATGCGGTGGCATCGAACTTCTCCACGAGCTATGCCGGCGTCGTCACGTTCATCGCGGTGGCGACCGAGGGCAGCTTCGCGCGGGCGAGCGACCGGCTGGGCGTCGGGCGCTCGGCCGTGAGCCGCAGCGTGCAGAAGCTGGAGGCCAATCTCGGGACGCGGCTGTTCCATCGCACCACGCGGGCGACCTCGCTTACCGCCGAGGGTGAGCTCTTTTTCGCCAACTGCCGCCCCGGCGTGGAGCAGCTTGCACAGGCGCTGGACAACATGCGCGAGCTGCGCCAGGGCCCAGTCCGCGGCCATCTGCGCGTCGGCTCGACCGTGGGTTTCGGACGCAAGGTCGTCGCGCCGCTGCTCAAGGGGTTCAGGCAAAGCTATCCGGACGTCCACATCGACCTCGTGCTGGACGACAGCCTGAACGACTTCACGCAGGACGGCATCGATCTTTCGTTTCGCAACGGACGCCTGGAAGACAGCCAGATCATCGCCAGGCAGATGATCCCGATGCAGATGCTGGTGTGCGCGTCGCCCGGGTATGCGCTCGCGCACGGGCTGCCCGGCACCATCGAGGAGATTGCCGAGCACCGCTGCATCAACTTCCGGCTGGCGTCGGGGCGCATGTACGAATGGGAATTCAAAGCCGGCGGCATCATGCAAAAACTGCTGCCCGGCGCGCTGTACACCTTCAACGACGCCGACCTGGTGCTGCAGGCGGTGCTCGACGGGCAAGGCATTGCGCAGATGGCGGCCTACCAGGTGTGCGACCTGTTGCGCAGCGGCGATCTGGTTGCGTGCCTTCTGCAACACGCGCCCGACGACAGCGGGCACTACCTCTGCTATCAGAGCCGGCAGCATCTTCCCGAAAGAATGCGCGTCTTCATCGACTACATGGCGGCGGGCATCCGCGCGCTCGACCTGTCGTGCGCCGCGGACTGCACCGGATGACGCCGTCTCTGACCTCACCATTCTTCAAGAAGGAAAACGGCGACATGCCATTCAATCAGGTTCCCATCGGCACCGGCTTCAACGCGAGCACCACGGCCGAAGAAGCCATTGGCCAGACCTCCCTGGCCGGCAAGACGGCCATCGTCACCGGCGGATATTCCGGGCTGGGCTTGGAGACGGTGCGTGTCCTGGCACAGGCCGGCGCCCGTGTGATCGTTCCGGCGCGTTCGCCCGAGCGGGCCCGCGCCGCGCTCGAGGGCTTGCCGAACGTCGAGCAGGAAATGCTCGAACTGTCGCAGCCCGAGTCCGTCGACGCGTTTGCCCTGAGGTTCCTCGCGTCCGGCCGCGCGCTGGACATTCTGGTCAACAGCGCCGGCATCATGGCGACGCCGTTCGCGCGCGATGCGCGCGGCTATGAGTCGCAGTTTTCCACCAACCACCTGGGGCATTTCCAGCTGAGCGCGCGGCTGTGGCCGGCGTTGCGCAGGGCCGGTGGTGCCCGCGTAGTGTCGCTGTCTTCGGGAGGGCACCAGATCGCGGGCATCGACTTCGACGACGTCCATTTCGAACGCCGCGCCTACGACAAGTGGGTGGCCTACGGCCAATCCAAGACCGCCAACGCGCTGTTCGCAGTCGCGCTCGATGCGCTGGGCGCCCCCGAGGGCATCCGTGCCTTCTCGGTGCACCCGGGCTCGGTGCTGGGGCCGCTCGCCCGCCACCTGACACCGGAAGAAATCGCGACCTTCGGCGTGCATGACGCCAATGGGCAGGTGATCGTGGCTCCCGAGCGTGACCTGAAGAACGTGCAGCAGGGTGCGGCCACCACAGTCTGGTGCGCCACGAGCGCGCAGCTCGACGGCCTCGGCGGGGTCTATTGCGAAAACTGCGATGTCGCCCGCATCAACGCCGCAGGCAGCGGCGAGCGTGGTGGCGTGCGTCCTTGGGCCGTCGACCCGGACTTGGCCGACCGGCTGTGGCGCTTGAGTGAATCGCTCACCGGCACGCAGCTGAACGGGTCACCATGAAGCCCTACAACGAAGCCGCCGATGCGTTGCGGCGTTCGCTCGTGACTGCGGGCGTGGCGTCGCTGATCGCCCGGCCGGCGCTGGCCCTGGCGCAGTCCGACATCGTGCAGCTGACCGTCGGCTTTCCGCCGGGCGGTCCCTCGGACATCGTCGCGCGACTGCTGCTCGACGCCGGGCTCGGCGAGGCCTACGGGCGCCGGTTCATCGTCGACAACCGCCCCGGCGGTGGCGGCATGATCGCCGCCCGCCGGGTGGCCAGGGCGGCACCCGACGGCCACTCCTTCCTCATGACGCCGTCGTTCCTGCTGTCGAACGCCCTGGTCTATGCCCAGCCCGGCTACGACCCATTGAAGGACTTCACGCCCGTGGGTGCGATCGGTTCGTCGTACCTGGTGCTGGCGGTGCATGCCGACGCGCCCTTTCAAGGCTTTGCCGATCTTGCCGCCCATGCGCGCGAGAAAGGGCCCGAGGTCTCGTTCGTATCGCCGGGCGCCGGCTCGCATCACCATCTGGCGGGCGAGGGGCTCAACCGCAGCATCGGTGTGCGGATGACGCACGTGCCCTACAAGGGCGAGGCGGCGGCCCTGCAGGACGTGCTGGGCCGCCAGGCGACGTGCGGCTTCTTCGCCATCGGGCTCGTGCAGCAGCACGTCGGCGCCGGCCGGTTGCGGCTCCTGGCCGTTGCCGCGCTGCAGCGCATGCCCGAGGTGCCGAACGTGCCCACCCTGCGCGAGGCGGGCGCCGATCACCCGTTGTTCGACATCGTCAGCTGGTTCGGCGTCTTCGCGCCCGCCCGGACGCCGGATGCCATCGTCCGGCGCCTGGCACAGGCGCTGGATGCCGTGCTCGGCAAGCCGGCTGTCGCGCAGCGGCTGGCGGAGTTCGGCATCCGCCCCTGGCGCCTCGCGCCTGAAGAGTTTGCCGGGCTGCTGGTGCGCGACCTGGCGCTGTGGAAGAAGGGCATCGAGGCGACCGATGTCAGGTTGGCGCTGTGATGCGCGGCCTAGGTTGCCAGCGCAACGATGCTGGTGATGCCGTTCCGGGCCATCTTCGCGTAGGGGCAGAACCTCTCGGTGTTGCGCACCAGCGTTTCGGCCACGCTCTTCTCGACGTCGGGCAGGTGAATCCTGACATCCGCCGTGAGCATGAAGAGGCCGTCCACCGGGTCGCGCCCGAAGGCCACCGACACCTCCACGCTCGCGTCGTGCACCGCGACCCGGCTCCTTGCCGCCAGCAGGTTCAACGCGCCGTGAAAGCACGCGGCGTAGGCCGCGGCGAACAACTGCTCCGGGTTGGTTCCGCCACCGTCCCCGCCGAGCTCGACCGGCAGCCGCAGCGCCACGTCGAGGTTGCCGTCGTCGGAGCGCGCGACGCCCGAGGCTCGCCCATGCCCGGCCTCGCCGCCGGTGACCGTGACGGTCGTCGTGTAGATCGGTTCGAACGCCGGCCCATGGTATTTGTCAAGCAGCGTGGTGGGAGGCGGTTGCAACGGGGTCATGGCAAGGGAATGGTCTTTCGTGTGGGTGTGGCCCGCCAGGCGCACGACCTCAGACGGTTCCCGCGGCTAGAGCGGGGCCGTGGCCGTGGCCGTGCGCACCGCCGTTGGCGCCCGGGCGCTGCTGGCGCGTGAAGGGGTAGGTGTGCGCCCAGGGCCGGGCGCGTTCGAACTCGGCGCTCGCGGCCAGCACATCGGCGTCCGCGCGCCGGCGGCCGATGATCTGCAAGCCGACCGGCAGGCCGTCGACCAGGCCCGCGGGAATGGACGCTGCGGGATGCCCGGTGAAGTTGGTCAGGTAGGTCAGTGCCCCGCCGATCAGCGGGTCGACGTCGATGCCGTCGATGCGGCTCGGGCCGACGGTTCTTCCGCGCGCCATGTTCTTCACCGCAAGGCACCCCACGGTCGGCGTGAGCAGCAGGTCGAACTTTTGGAACGTCGCCTCGAAGCTGTCGTAGACCGAGGTGCGGGTCTGCTGCGCCGCCTGGATTTCCGCGAGCGTCATGCGCCCGGCGTCCTCGATGCAGTCGAGCAGCTCCTGCGGCACCTGTGCGGTGCTCATCAGGTCGAGGCCCTGCGCCTTGAAGGCCTCGAGCCCGGCGAGCATGCGCGTGCCGACCAGGCGGCACCACAGCGCGCTGAGCGACTGCTGCGAATGGCGCAGCGGAAAATCGACCAACTCCACCTTGGCACCGAGCTGCTCGAACACCAGCGCCGCGCGCCGGATCGCGTCGGCCACCGGGGGCTCCACCGCGAATCCGCCGAGGTCGAGCGACAGGCCGATGCGCATGCCGGAGACGGATCGGCGCAACGGGGCCATCCAGTCCATCGCGCTCGCCACGCTGGTTGGGTCCGAGGTGTCGTAGCTTGCGAGCGCCGACATGGCCAGCGCGGCGTCCTCGACGGTGCGCGCGACCGGGCCGTCGTAGACATACGGTGACACCTGGTCGAAGCCGTTGGGCCGGGCAGCCTGCGGCACCACGCCCTGGGAAGGCTGGAAGCCGAACACGCCGCACCAAGCGGCGGGAATCCGGATCGAGCCGCCGCCGTCGTTTGCGCCAGCCAGCGCCAGCATGCCGTCCGCGACGGCGGCCGCGCTGCCGCCCGAAGAACCGCCGCTGTTGCGCGAAAGGTCGAACGGATTGCACGTCGGCCCGAAGAGCTCGTTGTCGCAGGTTCCGCGAAAACCGAAGACGGGGCTGTTGGTCGCGCCGACGACGATCGCGCCGGCACGCTGCATCCGTTGCGGAAAGAGGCTCGGCGCCTCCGCGCGGCTGTGCCTGAGCGCCGGGATGCCGCCGATCGTCGCGGGCCATCCGGGGTAGTGGCCGAACAGGTCCTTCATAGCCGTCGGCACGCCGGCGAGAACGCCCACGTACTCTCCGTCGAACAGCCGTTGCTCGAGCCGCCGGGCACTCTTGCGCGCGTCGTCGAAACCCAGGTGGACGAAGGCGTTGAGTGCCGGGTTGCGTGCCTCGATGCGGCGGATGGCCGCGTCGAGCACCTCCGACGGGCTCAACCGGCGAGCCTGCACCAGCCGCGCCGTTTCCGCCGCGGAGAGTGCGTCGATGTCGTTGTCGATGTCGTTGGGGGGGGTCATGCTGCGGCCTCGAGTTCGAAGGCCGCGCTGATGATCAGGCCAAGTTCGTCGCCGATCAGCGGCAGCCCGGCGTTCACGCCGAAGTCGCTGCGTCGGATGCGTCCGCGAATGTCGAAGCCGATGGTGTAGACCTGCTTCTTTGGGTTGATCCCCGCACCGACGAAACTCGCATCGAAGGTGACTTCGCGCTCGACGCCATGCAGCTGGAGCGTGCCCATCACCTGGAATGAGTTGTCGGCCAGGGCGACGGGCGATGCCGACCTGAAGGCGAGCAACGGAAAGCGCTCGGCATCTAGCCAGTCGCTGCTGCGCAGTTCGCCGTCCAGCGTGCGGTTCGAGGTCGACACGTTGGCCACCGGCACGGACACGGCCAACTCGGCGGCGCCACCGCTGGTCGAGGGCGCCACGTCGAGCGTTCCCTGCGGCCCGGTGAATTCGCCGAAGTAGGTCGAGAAGCCGAAGTGTGAAACGCTGAACAGCACCCGCGTGTGGGTCGGATCGACCACGTAGCGTCCGCGGCGGATGGCCGCCAGCTTCGTATCGGCAATGGCGGAGTGCGCGAGGTTTTGGGACATTCGATTTCCAGAGAATTGAAGGAGGGCGCAGGCACGCGCCGGTCCGAGGGACGCCCGGCGACGATGCGTGCCTGCGATGGCCGTGGCGGCCGGTTTTCAGCGTGCCGGCTTGGGCAACGCGAACCAGGTTTCGAAGTTCAATGCGCCGATGCGCGGGTTGGCGCCGGGCACCAGCGTGTCGTCCTTCAACTCCGCGCCGAAGTAGCGTGCGTGCACGTCCTGCACGACCTTGCGCTGGTCGTTGGTGGCAGTGAGAAAGCGCTGCACCAGGTCGGACAGGCGCACCCGCTCCGGGCCTGCGATCTCGACCACGCCGTTCAGCGGGGTGCCGACGGTGTAGTCGGCCACCGCGGCGGCCACGTCGTCCGAGGCGATGGGTTGCACGAAGGCCGGCGAAAGGCGCACCGTGTCACCGTCGGTGCCCGACTGCGCAATGCCGCCGAGGAACTCGAGGAACTGCGTCGAATGCACGATCGTGTAGGGGATCTTCGATTCGCGGATGAGCTTTTCCTGCGCGATCTTGCCGCGGAAGTACCCGCTCTCGGACAGCCGGTCAGTACCGACCACCGACAGGGCAACGTGGTGCTTCACACCGGCCACGGCTTCGGCGGCCAGCAGGTTGCGCCCCGAGGTCTCGAAGAACTCGAGCACCGCCTTGTCCTCGAACGAAGGCGAGTTCGCCACGTCGAGCACCACCTGCGTGCCCTCGAGTACTTCGGCCAGGCCTTCGCCGGTGAGGGTGTTGACGCCCGATGCGGGCGATGCGGCGACGACTTCATGCCCGCCTTCGCGCAGCTTGTTGACGACCTTCGAGCCGATGAGGCCTGAGCCGCCGATGACGACGATCTTCATGATGGTTTCCTTTGGAAGTGGCAAGAGACTGGCGCTCAGGCCAGTTGGGCCTTGTCCAGGCCGAAGACCTTGTCGGAGGAGCCCGGCACGGTCTTGAAGGCGACGTTCAGGCGGCTCCAGGCGTTGGTGGACATCACCAGGAAGGTGAGGTCCGAGATTTCCTTTTCCGACAGCTGCGTGCGAACGCGCTCGTAGATGTCGTCGGGTACGCCCTGCTCGGGCAGCTTGGTCAGCACTTCGGTCCACGCCAGCGCTGCACGCTCGCGCGGAATGAAAAGCGTGGAGTCGCGCCACGCGGCCAGGTGCAGCAGGCGCAGTTCGCGCTCGCCCTGGATCTTGGCCTGCTTCACATGCATGTCCAGGCAAAAGGTGCAGCCGTTGAGCTGTGCGGTGCGGATCGACACCAGGTTGCGCACCGGCTCTTCGATGGCGCCTTCCTTGATGACGTTGAGGAATTCGACGAACTTCTTGAAGAGCTCGGGAGACTGCTGGACGTAGTTGACGCGTTGGGTCATGAACGACTCCTTGGATGTGGCGAGTGCCTTGCGGCTCATAGCGGCTGGGCTACCCGTTTGCGGGAACCGCGGAAACAGGCGCAAGCGTAGGTTTGGGGACCCGCAAGCGGTAGCCATGCAAGAGGCCTCACCGTGTTGCCCGATGCGCACCAATCGCGCGACGCCTGCAAGCCGGGCCGCCGCAAGCCAGCTCCCGGCGGTATGCCCCGCCGGTGCGTCAGGCCCTCAGTGCCTGCACGCTTACAGGGTGGGCCGTACGCGGTGTGCAGTCGAGGTCGAGTGAGCGCGTTGCCGCCGCCATGTAGTCGACGAACACGCGAATGCGCGATGGCAGGTGCTGGCGGCTCAGGTAGCAGATGTAGTGGCCGCGATCGTCCGGCGCGTGCTGCGGCAGGCAGTCCACCAGGCGTTCCTGGCGCATCAGTTCGCACACCTGGTAGGCCGGCATCTGCGCGATCCCCTGGCCTTGCAGCACGGCATCGAGCACTAGCTCCTCGTCATTGAAACTGCTTGTCGCGCGCGGCACCATCTTCTGGACGGTGCCGGCGACCTTGAATTCCCATTCGCGGGCCCGCCCCGACGCGAGCCGGAAATTGATGCACGCGTGGCTCGCGATGTCCTCCACGCTCGCCGGCAAGCTGTGCACCCGGGCGTAGGCGGGCGAGGCGCACAGCAGCATCTGCATCGGGATCAGTTGCTTGGCGACGACCTGGCTGTCCTCCATGCGCCCGTTGCGAAACGAGATGTCGACACGGTCCGAGGTGAAATCGGCGAAGTTGTCGTTCAACACCAGTTCCAGCGCGATGGCCGGATAGGCCGCGTGAAAGCCCTGCAGAAGCGGCGCCACGACCTTGCGGCCGAAGCCCACGGTCGAGCAGATCCTCAGTTGCCCGCTGGGTGGTCCCTGGCGCATCTCGCGCATGTCTTCCAGCGCATTGACGATGTGCTCCACACCCGGATGGCAGTTCGCATGGAAGCGCTCGCCCTCGATGGTCAACGTGGTGCTTCGGGTGGTGCGGCTGAACAGCCGCGCATCGAGTTGTTCCTCGAGTTTCTGCACGCTCCGGCTGATGGCCGAACGGCCGACGCCCAGGCGGTCCGCGGCCTTGGCGAAGCTGCCTTCCGCCACCACGGCCATGAAGGCGACTACGCCCGCGTAGCTGGTCGTGAAACTTGTCGCGAGCGCGTCGGTCTTGGCGGGCACCGTGGTGCCGCTGGCGGGGTCGCGCACGCGGCGCACCGCATCCGGGCGAACCACGCGGTCCGTGGGGTTTTCGGTTTTCAAGGCGTCCCAGAAGGACGCGTTCGACTCGTTCGCCGAGTCGCTTTCGCTGGGCACGGCCATCGGCGCGCTGTTCGTGCAGTTCTGGTTTTTGGTGTCCATGGTCCTTAGACGTTTGACTGCACCCTTCTGTGACAGACCCCGGTTTTCGCCGTTTGGACGCCCGCCTCAGGGGCCGGTGCTCGCTGTGCGCCCGGGGTCCTCGAACAGGTCCGCGATGACGCCGATCACGTCGCCCGGCTCGGCGCGCTGCCGGATGTCCTCCTCGATGTGGGCGAAGCGGATGCGGCCTTCCTTGTCGATCACGTAGGTCGCGGGAACCGGCAGCACCCACAGGCCGTTGCCGTTGAGCACCGGAATGTCGGTGCCGACCGATCCGTAGAAGCTCACGAGCTCGGGCGGCAGCGTGAACGCGAGGTCGAAGCCGTTGGCGGCTTCGAGGTCGGAATCGCTGAGCACGTTGAATGCGAGCTGGTTGCGCTCGGCCGTGTCCAGCGAGTGGTCCGGCGTCTGCGGCGAGATGGCCAGCAGGGTGGCACCCAGGCGCGCCAGCGCCCCCGACTGCTGGTGCCAGGCGCGCAGCTGGAGATTGCAATAGCCGCACCAGCCGCCGCGGTAGAACACCAGGACGAGCGGGCCCTTGCGCCATACGTCGGAAAGTCGCACGCGCTGTCCGCGCGCATCCGGCAGCGTCACGTCGGGCGCAAGATCGCCGGCGCGCTTGGCACGGGCGGCGACGCCCGTGGCGTCGAACACGGCATCGGCGATGTCGTTGCGCTCGAAGGTCGGAAGGGGTGGGCTCATGGGGACTCCGGGGGGAAAGGGGGCAAATGGGGACGGTGACGGGGATGCCCGATGCGGCGCAGTCGAGCGTAGGCAGCACCGCATCGCCGCGGTAGGCCGGGCGGCGTGTCCACCGTGTTGCGCTGCGCGCACCAATCGACACCGCGCCGCGTGCGGCGTCTCCGCCATGTGGCGGATTTCAAGCGCCGGGCGCCGCCGACACACTGCATGGCATGACGCAGCGCGAGGGCGCGCTGGTCTCGAACCGCAGGAGCCACCCATGTTTTCCGTATCCCCCGGACCTTCTCGCCAGATCGGCGGCGACACGCTGGCATCGAGCTTCGCCACCAGCTATGCGGGGGTCGTCACCTTCATCATGGTGGCGGCCGAAGGCAGCTTCGCGCGGGCAAGCGACCGCCTGGGCATCGGCCGCTCCGCGGTCAGCCGCAGCGTGCAGAAGCTGGAGGCGAACCTCGGCACGCGGCTTTTCCACCGCACCACGCGTTCCACCACGCTGACGCGCGAGGGCGAGCTCTTCTATGCGAACTGCCGCCCCGGCGTCGAGCACCTGGTCCAGGCGCTCAGCGAGATGCGCGAACTGCGCGAAGGCCCGCCGCGCGGGCATCTGCGCATCAGCTCGAGCGTCGGCTTCGGCCGCAAGGTGGTGGCGCCCTTGCTGAAAGGTTTTCGCGAGGCCTGCCCGGAGGTCACGCTCGACCTGCTGCTCGACGACAGCCTAGGCGACTTCGCGGCCGACGGCGTCGACCTCTGGTTTCGCAGCGGCCGGCTGGAAGACAGCCAGGTCATCGCCAGGCAACTCATTCCGATGCAGATGCTGCTGTGCGCCTCGCCCGGCTACGCACGGGCGCACGGCTTGCCGGCCAGCGTCGATGACATCGCGGCGCACCGCTGCATCAACTTCCGGCTGGCTTCGGGGCGGGTATTCGAATGGGAGTTCAAGGTGGCTGGCCAGTCGCAGAAGCTGCTGCCGCGTGCCTTGCACAGCTTCAACGATGCCGAACTGGTCCTGCAGGCCGTGCTCGACGGGCAGGGCATCGCGCAGATGGCGGCCTACCAGGTGTGCGATTCACTGCGTGCCGGCACGCTGGTCTCATGTCTCGCGCAGCATGCGCCCGACGACAGCGGCCACTATCTCTGCTACCAGAGCCGCCAGCATCTGCCGCAGCGCATTCGCGCCTTCGTCGACTACATGACGCTGCACACGCGCACGCTCGACCTGCGCTGCGCCGGCGAGTTCTGAGGCCGGGCCGCCAGGTTCAGCCGGCAAGCCCGATCGAGCCGGCGTCGGCGACGCTGCCTTGCTGGTCGCGAACCTCCGCCAGCGCGGCCAGCGCGCGAAGCTCCCATGGCCTTGCGCCCTGCGACGCGGCCAGCTCCGCCGCCTGCGCGAGGAGAGCGGCGGCCTGGTCCGGCTCGCCCCGCCTGGCCAGGATGCTGCCGTTCATTCGCAATGCCTCCGGCAGGTGGAAGAGGTCACCGCCGCTGTCGATGCGGCGCATCGCCTCGGTGATGGCCGCCACGGCGTCGTCTTGCTGGCCCGCGTCCGACAGCGCCTGCGCCAAGGTGATCACGAAGGTGGTCGACAGCATTTCGTAGTGGTTGGATCTGAGCGCGCGCAGGCATTCGCCCAGCAGCGCAACGGCCGCATCGGGGTGGCCTTGCTGAATGAGCAGCTGGCCCTTCAGGCCCTGCGCCACCGCCAGGTACGGGCCGAGCGAATGCAGCTGCGCCTGCATCGACAGCTTCTCGATGACCTCGGCGATGCGCGGCAGGTCGCCTTGCCACACGAACACCGCGCCGGCCCAGATCAGTGCGATGCACAGCGTGGCGGGATGGCCCAGCCGCTCGGCTTCGTCGATCGCCCGCAAGGCACAGGCCGTCGCCTGTGGGTGCTCGCCCTGCAGCCACAGGCTGCGCGCGCGTCCGCAGAGCGCGCGAACATGGTGGTCGAAGCCGAAGCGAGCGGTGGTCGCGAGCCGGTCGGCGCTTGCGCCGTACACGATCACCCGCTGCCAGCGCCGGTCTGCCTCGGCGACCTGCCCGACCATGTGCAGCGCAACGCCCAGCATGGAGTCGGCGATGGCCACGTTGTCCGCGTCGTGCGCGGCTGCAGCGGTGGTTTCCGCCTGGCGCGCCGTTTCCAGCGCGCCCCGAAAATCGCCAGCGCGGTGCCGCGCCATCGCCAAGCTGTTCAGGATGCGGAACCGGCTGGCGTTGTCCTGCAGGGCCGACGCAATCTCCAGCGCGCGCGCGAAGGCGCGCTCGACCTCGAGCCTGTCGCCGCCCGTGAAGGTCAGGGCCTGGCCGAGTACGGTCTCCAGGTCGAGTTCGTGCAGCGTTCCCCGTGCATCGGCGGGAAGGTGCCGCAGGGCCAGCGAGACCCAGGTCGTGCACTCCACCAGCAGCGAGCGTGCAAGGAAGATGCGCGCCGACCCGGCGGCAAGCTCGCAACCCAGCGCCGGGTTGCGGCCGTCGGTGAAGCAGGTGGCGAGCGCCACGCGCAGGTTGCCGACTTCCGCCGTCTCGGCGTCGCGGTCGGTGCCGCTCGCAGCCGTGCGCCCCTGGAGCCAGCTCGCGAAATAGCGGGCGTGCCGCAGTGCAGCCTCCTCGGTCTCGCCGCTGTCGAGCAGTTTTCCGGATGCGTAGGCGCGCGTGGTGTCCAGCAGCATGTAGCGCAGCGTCGCGCCGCCCGCGTCCACGTTCAGCAGCGACTTGCCAACCAGGTTGCCGATCGCCTCGGCGGCGTCGGCGATCGGGATGTCCTGGCCCGCGACCACGAACGCCGCCGCTTCGAGCGAGAAGCCGCCGACGAACACCGACACGCGCCGCAGCGCGGTGCGCTCGACCTCCGTGAGCAGGTTGTGGCTCCAGTCGAGCGTGGCGCCCAGCGTCTGCTGCCGAGGAACCGCGGTGCGACGGCCGTGCCACATCAGCTTGATGCGGCGGTCCAGCAGATCGACGATGCCGCGCAGCCCGTAGGCTTCGAGCCGGCCCGCGGCCAACTCGATCGCCAGCGCAATGCCGTCGAGCTCGCGGCACAGCTTGGCCACCAGGGGGGCATCGGCATCGCTGAGCACGAAATCCGATCCGCTCGAGGCGGCGCGGTCCACGAACAGCCGCACGGCCGAGAAGGAGAGCGCCTGCTGCGCGCTCAACTCGCCGGTGGCCGACGGGTAGTCCAGCGGTGCCAGTCGATGGACGTATTCGCCGTCCACCCTCAAGGCCTCGCGGCTGGTGACGAGCACATGCACTTGCGGCGCATCGCGCACCAGCCGCTCGGTGAGCGCGGCCACGCTGTCGATCACGTGCTCGCAGCAATCGAGCACCAGCAGTGTCCGGCGGTGCGCAAGATGTTCGGCAAGGCCCGCGGTGCTGTCGTCGGGACGCAGCGTCAACCCCATCGCGGCCGCGAGGGTCGGTGCCACCAGCGCCGGGTCGTCGATCAGGGACAGGTCGGCGAACACGACGTCCCCGCCGAAGGAGGCGACCAGCGCGTGGGCCGCCGCGATGGCCACTGTCGTCTTGCCGATGCCGCCGGGGCCTACGATGGTGACAAAACGGCGCTGACGCAACTGCGCCACGACTACCGAGATGGCATCGCCGCGCCCGACCACCGAGGCGGCGCTGGCCGGCAAGGTGCGCGAGGAAGTCACCGACGGCGCCGACGGCGTCGTCGGCGGCGCGGCGGTGCTGTTGCCTGCAGCCGGCGGCGCGCCGTCGCTGCGGATCACCGGGAACACGAACGAGTAGCCGCGGCCCGCGATGTTGGTGATGTACGTGCTGCCGGAGCCGCCGTCCGTCAGGGCCTTGCGCAGTGCGACGAGATGAAAGCGCAGACTGCCCTCTTCGACGATGGTGTCGGGCCAGACCCGGGCCAGCAGCGTCTTCTTGCTGACTACTTCGCCCGCGGCCTCGGCCAGGGCGACCAGCAGGTCGAGCGCGCGGCCGCCGAGCCGCACCGGCGCGCCGTCCCGCTCCAGGCGGCGCTCGGCGGGAAAGAGTTGGAAGGGGCCGAACGAAAGGCGCTGCGTCGCGGGTGCGATCACGCGCGCCGAGGCGGGACGGTCTGCGTTCACAGGGTCTTGATGGTGGGATGCGACACCCGGCCGATACTACTGGCGCACCCAAATCCCGCGTGGGACAAGTTCTTGTGGTCGCCCTATGGCGCGGGCCCCGAACCCGGCTTTGCGCCCGGCGGCGACACCCGGATTTCCGGCGCCGCATCGGCGTGCAGCTTGCTCAGGATGATCAGCCGGCAGATCAGCCCGGCGTCGATGGAGAAGTGAAAGTCCAGCAGCAAGGGCGTCGGGAGCCCGGTCTTGTCGAAGTCGCCCGCGACCTCTGCCGTCAGGACGATGTCCTCGAAGTGCCGCACCGCCACCCGCACCGTCAGCTGAAGCCCGGCGCCCACCACCTCCGTGGCGAGCCAGGCGGAGATGACCGCCAGTCCCCAGAAGTCGCGCAGTTGGTCGTTCACCAGCGCCTCCGGCGCGAACAGGCCGACCAGGGCTGCGTGGTCCATGGCATTGACGGCGCGAACGAACGCCGTCACGGGCGGCGGAACTTCGCGCTCTGAAAGTACGGCCCGTGCGACGGGCGCTGTTGGATGGACGGCAGGTGACATGCCGGAATCATCGGCCTTGCCACGCCCTCCGGATAGCAATCGTTGTTAGGCGTTGTTAGCCGGCGGCACACAAGGCCCGGCTGCGCGAGCGAGCGCTGCAACCGTGTTTGCAGCGGTGTGGCCGCCGCGCTATCAACGCCTTGCAACCGATAACTCGCTTCGGCGCAGCGATGCTCGCAACATAGCTGCATCGGGAGCGGGAGCCGAGGCCCCCGCACCGCATCGACCGAAAAAGAAACCGAGGAGTACATGCCATGAATGCTTTCGAACCGGGCGCCATCGCCGTCGTCGTGATGCACCCCGAGCCGCTGATTGCCGCCGGCCTGGCCACGGCGCTGGAGGGACACCCCGGCATCAAGGCGACCTGCGACCGCGTGGAGCATGGCCACGACCTGATCTATGCCGCGGACGTGCTGGTGACCGACCACCGCAACGCCCTGGCGTTGCGTGCCGCCATGACACAGGCGGACGGCGCGTGGGTCTTCCGGCAGGCGAAGCTGCTGATCGTGACCGACCTGGATCGCGAGCACGACATCCGGCTGGCACTCGAACAGGAGGTGGAAGGCTACCTGCTGCACGGCTGCGCCCTGGAAGAGCTGGTGCATTGCGTGCGAACCCTGGCGCAGGGTGGGCGCTACATGGCGCAGGCGGTCGCGCAGTGCGTGGCCGACAGCCTGACGCGCCAGCCGCTGACCACCCGCGAGACCGACGTGCTTCGGCTGCTGGCGTTGGGGCAGTGCAACAAGACCATTGCGCGGGAGCTCGATATTTCGAGCAGCACCGTCAAGTCGCATGTGCAGGCCATTCTTCGCAAACTGGCCGCTGCGAGCCGCACCGAGGCGATCAGCCTGGCCGATCGAAGGGGCTTGCTCGGCGGCCGCGCGATGCGGCAGCATGCACCGGATGCCGGACGCCGCGACGGCGGCGCACGGACCGCCGACGCGGTCCTTGGATGAAGCCCGCGGGCGGGCTCAGGCCTGTGCGGCGATCTCCCGGATGGCCTGCTCGAAGATCTCGGGGGGCTGGCCGCCCGAGATCAGATGCCTGCCGTTGATCAGGATCGCCGGAACCGAGTGAATCCCGCGCGAGCGCCACATGCGCTCGGCATCCTGTATTTCCCGGGAAAAGCGATCGGAGGCCAGCACCGCTTCGGCGCCCGCGCGATTCAGGCCGGCCTTCTCCGCCGCGTCGGCCAGCACCGTGGGGTCCGACACGTTGAGGTTCTCGGTGAAGTTGGCGTCGAACAGGCGGTGCTTGAGCTCCGCCTGAAATCCCTCGCCGGCGGCCCAGTGCAGCAGCCGGTGTGCATCGCGGGTGTTGTAGATGCGGCTGTGCGCCGGCACCGGCATGGCAAAGCCGACGTCGGCCGCGCGCGCCCGAAGAATGTCGCGGTTCGCTTCCGACTGCTCGCGGGTCGAGCCGTACTTCTGCGCGACGTGCTCCACGATGTTCTGGCCCTGCGGCGGCATCGTCGGGTTCAGTTCGTAGGGCTGGAACTCGATCGTGGCGTCCACGACGTCGCGCGTCCGTTCCAGGGCCGCCTCCAGGCTGTGCAGGCCGATAGCGCACCAAGGACAGGAGACATCGGAAATGAAGTCGATCTTCATGGGCTGGATCATGTGCGTGCCTGTGGCGTCGGTGAAAAAAAGAGGGTGCAGGCCATCGTAGGCAGCCCCCGGCGCGGCCGGTAGCGCCGCCCGGCGAACCAGGGCGGTGCCCAACAAGCACCAATGGCGGCGCTTCCCGATTGGTGCGCACCGCTCACCACGATGGCGTGCGCCGCATGCCTTCCGCGGCCCGCACCCCTTGCCTACGATTTGCGGACGCCGCGCCGTGTGGCTGCGAACGGGTCCGTATGGCCCGCGATTTTTTCCGATGAGGAAAGCACAGATGAAACCCCCACGCGCTCCCGCCCGCATGCTGCGCCGGGCCACCCTTGCGACGGCGATGCTCGGCGGCGTGCTCGCCGCCGCTACGAATGCCGCGGCGCAGACCGCGCCCATGCCCGCACAGGCGGGCATGCCGGGCGCCACGCCGGGCGACATCGTCACTGCGTTGAAGGCAGTCGCGGGCGACCCGCCGAACGTGCGTGCCACTTTCGCCAAGGGCCAGTGCGTTCGCGGCACCTACACACCTGCCAGGGACGCGGCGCGGGTCACCCGCTCGCCGAGTTTCAACCGGCCATCCGCCGTCGTTGCACGCTTCTCGGTGGGTGGCGGCAACCCCAAGGTCGCGGACAACAACAAGGCCGTGCTGAGGGGCTGGCGCTGCGGCTGGGCAACGAGGGCGAAAGCTCCACCCTGGTGCTGGAGAGCGCGCCGGTGCATTTCGCCAGCAGCCTGGACCAGATGCTGGCGTTCCTGAAGGTCCGTGCGCCGGGGCCCGACGGCAAGCCCGATGCCGAGCGGCTGAAGTCCTTTTCGGACGCCCATCCCGAAACGCTCAACCAGGCGCGCTTCGTGGCCGCCCGGCCCATGCCGGCGAGCTTCGCGGGGGTCACCTATTGGGGCGTGCATTCGTTTCCGGCGACCAACGCGAAGAGGCAGGTCCGCTTCATCAAGTTCAAGATCGTGCCGGTCGACGGCGAGCTCACGTTGACCGACGAAGAAGCCAAGGCCAAGCCCGCGGACTTCCTGGTGCAGGACCTCGACACGCGCATCGCCGCGCACGCGGTGCGCTTCGATGTTCTCGCGTTGCTGGGGCGCTCGGGCGACCCGACCCTGGACGTCACCGTGCGTTGGCCCGACGAGGACCGGCGCGAGTTCGTGCGCCTGGGAACCGTCGCGATCACTGCCCTGGACCACACCGGCCTGTGCGACCCACGCATCTTCAACCCCGCCGAACTGGCCGCCGGCATCGGCCAGCCGCCGGACCCGATGTTCGCGGCGCGCCAGACGGCCTATGCGCTCTCGCTGTCGGCCCGGCGCAACTGACAACCCGAACCACCGAAGGAACACATCTTGAAAATCGCAGTCATGGGCGGCACCGGCCTTATCGGTGCAAAGCTGGTGAAAGTGCTTCGCCAACGTGGGCACGACGTCGTGGCGGCATCGCTGAAGAGCGGGGTCGACGTCATCACCGGCGAGGGACTCGAGGCCGCGCTGCAGGGCGTGGAGGCGGTGGTCGACGTGCTGAACGCATCGTCCTTCGAGCCGGCAGCCGTGCTGAAGTTCTTCGAGACCTCCACGCGCCATCTGCTGGCGGCCGAGAGGGTGGCACGCGTGAAGCACCACGTGGTGCTTTCCATCGTGGGCATCGAGGGGCTGCCCGACAACGGCTACTTCCGCGCCAAGGTGGCGCAGGAGGCGCTGGTGCGCGCCTCGGGGGTGCCCTTCACGATCGTGCGCGCCACGCAGTTCTTCGAGTTCATCGGCGGGCTTGCGCAGCCGCAGGCGAAGGATGCAAGCCTGCGGCTCACACCTGCGCTCATGCAACCCGTGGCCGCGGACGATCTGGTCGACCGACTGGCCGACGCCGTGCTGGCGACCGCCCGCAATGCCGTGGTCGAGGTTGCCGGACCCGAGCGCATGTCCGTCGCGGACGCCGTGTCGCACTGGCTCGTTGCACAAGGAGATTCGCGCGAAGTGGTGCGCGACGCACAGGCCCCTTACTTCGGCGCGGTGCTCGCCCTGGAGTCCCTGGTTGCAGGTCGGGACGCGCACCTGGGCAAGACGACCCTGGCCGATTGGCTGCGCAGCAACGTTGCGCAGCGCTAGCCCGCGCGAAACCCTTCAGCAAGCAACCCAAACACGAAAGATCATCGCAATGAGTCAAACAGTCCAGGCCGCCCGCATCCATGCCTACGGAGGACCGGAAGTCCTGCAGTTCGAGGACGTGCAGCTCGAGGCGCCCGGCCAGGGCGAAGTCCTCGTCAGAAACAAGGTGCTGGGCCTGAACTTCGTGGACGTGTACTACCGGCGCGGCACCTTCCCCGTGGCGGCGCTTCCCGCGATCCTCGGCAACGAGGCCGCAGGCGTCGTGGAGGCCATCGGCCCCGGCGTGACGTCGGTGGCCGTGGGCGATCGCGTGGCCTATTCGGACGACATCAACGGCTCGTATGCGACGGCCCGGCTGTATGCGGCCGACCGGCTCGTCGCCATACCGGCCGGCGTGAGCGACGAGCAAGCCGCGACCGTGCTGCTCAAGGGGCTCACGGCGCGCTATCTGCTCAAGGAGATGCTGCCCCTGAAAGCCGGGGACACGGTGCTCTACCACGCTGCCGCGGGCGGCGTCGGCCAGATCGTGGCGCGATGGGGCAAGGCCATGGGCCTGAAGGTCATCGGAACCGTATCGAGCGACGCGAAGGCCGCGGCAGCACGGGCGGCGGGTTGCAGCGACGTCATCAACTACCGGACGGAGAATTTCGTCGAGCGCGTCATGGAAATTACCGCGGGGCGTGGCGTGCGAGCCGTGTTCGACTCGGTCGGCAGGGACACCTTCAAGGGCTCGCTGCAAGCACTGGCGATTCGCGGAATGCTCGTCGTCTTCGGCAAGGCGTCGGGCGACCTGCCCAACCTCAATCCCTTTGAGCTCGCGCCGAAGGCGCTGCAGCTCGCCTGGCCGATCCTGCCGCACTACGTCGCAACGCGCGAGCAACTGGCTGCCGCCGCCGCGGACCTGTTCGATGCCGTGGCTCGCGGCATGGTCGACGCGACGCCTGCGCGCGTGTACCCGTTCGAACAGCTCGTCCAGGCCCACCGCGACCTCGAGCAGCGGCGCACCGTGGGCTCCGCCGTTCTCGTTCTTTGAATCCCGTCGGCGGGTCAGATCATCTGCCCGTCGACGTAGCACCACCTCCACGATTCGCCCGGCTGCGCCGACTGCATGACCGGGTGGCCGGTGTCGTGGAAGTGGCCGGTCGCATGCTTGCCTGGCGAAGAATCGCAGCATCCGACGTGGCCGCAGACCAGGCACATGCGCAGATGGACCCAGCGCCCGCCCAGCCGCAGACATTCCTCGCAGCCTTCGGTGGCCGGTAGCACGGGGCGGATCTGGTCCTGGTGGGTGCATGGGGTGTTCATGGGGGCTCCTTGGTATCGGTGGGCGACCTACATCGACGCATAGGTCGGGCCGTCGCCGCCTTCGGGCGCGACCCACACGATGTTCTGGGTCGGGTCCTTGATGTCGCAGGTCTTGCAATGAATGCAGTTCTGCGCGTTGATCTGGAGCCGGTCGCCGCCCTTCTCGTCCTTGAGAAATTCGTACACGCCGGCGGGGCAGTAGCGGCTCTCGGGGCCGGCGTACACGCGCAGGTTGATGCCGACCGGCACGGCCGCGTCGCGCAGCGTCAGGTGCACCGGCTGGTCTTCCGCGTGGTGGGTGTTGCTCAGGTACACCGAACTCGCCCGGTCGAAGCTCAGCTCGCCGTCGGGCTTCGGGTAGGCGACGGGCTGGCACTGGTCCGCAGGACGCAAGCCGGCGTGATCGGGCAGCCTGCCGTGCAGCGTCCACGGCGGCGAGGCGATGCCCAGCCTGGGCATGAGCCATTGCTCGATGCCTGTCATCAGCGTGCCGACGAGCATGCCCTTCTTGAACCACAGCTTGAAGTTGCGGGACTGGTGCAGTTCCTCGCGCAGCCAGCTGGCCTCGAACGCCTGCGGATATGCCGCGAGTTCGTCGCCCGAGCGGCCCTGCTGCAGCGCCGCGCAGGCGGCTTGCGCGGCCAGCATGCCGGTCTTGATCGCGGCGTGGCTGCCCTTGATGCGTGCCGCGTTGAGGTAGCCCGCGTCGCAACCGATCAGCGCGCCGCCGGGGAACACGGTGCGCGGCAGGCTTTGAGGAAAGCCGTTGTTGATGGCGCGCGCGCCGTAGCCGATGCGCTTGCCGCCCTCGATGTGCCGGCGGATCGCGGGGTGCGTCTTCCAGCGCTGGAACTCGTCGAACGGGCTCAGCCAAGGATTGCGGTAGTCGAGCCCCATGACGAAGCCCAGCGCAACCTGGTTGTTGTCGAGGTGGTAGAGAAAGCCGCCGCCGAAGGTCTCGTTGTCCATCGGCCAGCCCGCGGTGTGCACCACCAACCCGGGGCGTGCTTGCGCCGGGTCGACTTCCCACAGCTCCTTCAGGCCGATGGCGTAACTGGCGGGATCGCGCCCTTCGCCGAGACCGAAGCGCTCGATGAGTTGTCGCCCGAGCTGCCCGCGCGCACCCTCCGCAAAGAGCGTGTACTTGCCGCGCAGCTCGACGCCGGGCTGGAACGACGCGGTCCGTTCGCCGTGGCGGCCGATGCCCACGTCGCCCGTGGCGACGCCCGCGACGCGCCCCTGCGCGTCATGGAGGACCTCGGTGGCGGCAAAGCCCGCGAAGATCTCGACCCCGAGGCTTTCCGCGTGCACACCCAGCCACTTGACGAGTTCCCCGAGGCGAACGACATGGTTGCCTTCGTTGCGAAAGCACCGCGGCACCAGGAAGCCCGGCGTGCGCAGCCAGCGGCGCTTGCCCAGGAACAGGAACTCGTCCTGCGTGACGGGCTGGGCGAGCGGCGCGCCCAGCGTCTTCCAGTCCGGCAGCAGCTCCTCGATGGCCCGCGGGTCCATCACGGCGCCCGAGAGCGTGTGCGCACCGGGCTCGCTGCCCTTTTCGAGCACCGCGACCGAGACACCGGCCTCGATCTGCTTGATCCGTATGGCCGCCGCCAGTCCCGCGGGTCCGCCGCCCACGATGACGATGTCGTAGTCCATCGATTCGCGCGGGGCGGCCGATCGCGTTGGGGGTGGCGCGGCCGCCTTGGTCGGTTCGGTCATGGGCGCCGGCGCCTACAAGGCCAGCCGTATCGCACCGTCGCTCACGTAGCGTGCGAAGTTCTGGAAGGGGATGGCCGTCTGCGCACTGTAGTTTTCGTCGCGCCAGCTGAAGACGGTGTCCTGGCGCGAGATCTCGATGTCCACCATGCCCCGGCGCACTTCCAGGGCGGCGCCGTCGCCCTCGCTGTACGCCACCGTTCCGACCACCTCGGCCTGCAGCGTCGTGGCGAGGTTGTCGCGGATGCGATCGTTCAGCCGCATCAACTGGTCCGGGGCGCCGCGCGCGCGCTCGGTGGCGCTGGACAGTCCTTCTTCCATCACCAGCGCCGCGTGCACGCCCTCGTCGGCGTGCATGCGGCGCACGAAGGCGGCGAGGTTGTCGAAGCCCTGCAGGCCGACCTTGGTGCCGATGGCCCAGCGCAGCATCACGAAGAGATAGGCGTCGGCGACCGAGCGCGTGCCGGTGAGCCATTCGCGGCCCTCGAGTTGCGCGTCGAGCCGCTGCAGGTACTCGCGCACATGGCCGCGTGCCGTCGCGGCGAGCTGCGACGCAAGGCCGCCGTCGGGCAGATAGCGCGCGGGAAAGAAGATCGGCCTGAAGGCCTTGTGCACGTCGGAGTTCAGGTAGCCGAGCCAGCGCATCACCTCAGCGCGCGAACGCGCGGAGCCGTCACCGGCCAGTTGCAAGTGCGGGTGCAGGTCCGAGAGGTAGCCGAGGATGGCCACGTTCTCCGTCAGGGCGAAATCACCGTGCACCAGCAGCGGCACGACACCCGTGGGGTTGAGCGCCAGGTACTCCGGCGTCCTGATGCCCAGGCGGTCCATGCGGACCGCCTCGTAAGCCTGGCCGGACCATTCGAGCACTATGTGGTCGGCCAGCGAGCTGGCACCGCGCATGTAGAAGAGCTTCATCGCATTGCTTCCTGTCGAGGGAAAGAGAGGGTTGCCTTCCACCCGTCGCGTCGCCGTGTTGCTGGTCGGATTTACGCGGGGAACACCGCGCCGACGTGAGTTCGTCCCGTGCACGAACGGATGGAAAGTGCACGCCTCGTTACAGCCGCCTCGGCGATCTGACATCCGTCATCTTCGTTGCGACGGGCAGAAGGCAGGCGGTGGGCTAGTTGACCGGAAGCACGGCTTCGGCGCCCTTGTTCTTCACGAGCATCACCAGAAACCTGGCGGGCTTCGTCTTGCTCGCATTGCGTCCCACGGTGTGGATGTCATTCGGACCTTCGTAGAAGGTCTCGCCGGGCTTGAGCGTGATTTCCTTGCCGCCTTTCACGCCCATCACGATCGAGCCCTGCAGCACATAGATGAAGCCGTGCGCGTCGTGGCGGTGAACGGGGTCGGCGCCGCCGGGTGGATAGTCCACCGTGATCATCAGCACTTCCTTGCCGGGGATGTCCGTGAGCTCCTTGAGCAGGAGCGGCGTCACCTTGACGTCGTGCGGCGCGCCATGCGCCGCGGTGTGCTGCGCCATCGCGCCGCCGGTGGTGAACAACAGTGCGAGCCCGAGGCTTGCTGCGATCCTGGTCATAGTCTTGCCTTCGTCGATGCCCGACATGTCGAGCGCGCCACAGTGCGGCTGTGGCTTCCGTTTGCAAAGGAGCTTCGCGTTGGTTCGATCGTAGGATCGGCCGTTCGCGCGCGGTAGCCCCGGGCGATGGATCACGGTGTTGTCGCGGAGTCACCAATCGGGTGCTGGCGATCGGCTGCGAGCTGGCGATGGCGCAGCAGCGCCGATGCGTTGCGGGCTTCCAGCGCGCCGAACATGTCGGCGGCCTGTGGCCCGCCCAGGGCGAGGTCCGGCTCCAGGCCGTCGGCCATGCGCTCGAGCTGCATGATGTGCCAGGGCAGCACATGGAAGATCTCGAGCGCGTCCTCCGTGCGCGGGGCGACGGTGACGGCGCCCGACAGCAGGCGCGCGGGCAGGTCGGGGTCGGCCGCCATGGGGCGGCCCAGTCCCACCACGTCGAGCTCGCCGTGCTCGATGGCCGCGGCCATCACGCTGGCCGACCTGAAGCCGCCGACGACCATGACGGGCATGCGCGCAACGTCTCGCACGTCCTTGGCGAAGTTCAGAAAATACGCTTCGCGCTGCACCGTGCTCTGGGGCGGCCCGTCTTCGCCTTCGTCCTTCAGCGAGATCCCCATGACCTTGGGCTGCTCCAGCGAGCCGCCCGACAGCTCCAGCAGGTCGAGGGTGCTGCCGTTGAGCATCTTCACAAGCTCGATGCATTCCTCATGGTTGAAACCGCCGCGCTGGAAGTCCGAAGAGTTCAACTTGATCGCGACCGGAAACCGTGGGCCGACGGCACGTCGAACCGCCTCGAGCACCGACAGCAGAAAACGGGCGCGGTTGGCCAGGCTCCCGCCCCAACGGTCGTCTCGCGTGTTGGAGAGCTTGCTCAGGAACTGCGAGATCAGGTAGCCGTGCGCCGCGTGCAGGGAAACGCCCGTGAAGCCGGCGTCGCGTGCCTCCAGCGCCGCGAATGCGAACTGCCCGATGGCGCGCTCGATCTGCGCTTCGGTCATGGCGCGCGGCATCGCGAATTCGCCGAGGCCGCGCAGGACGTCGAGTGCGACGGCCGAAGGCGCCAGCGGCGCCGCGTTGATGGCGATGTCGACCTGCCGGCCGGGGTGTGAGAGCTGGGCCCAGAAGTGCGCGCCGTGCGCCTTGCCGGCCGACGCGAGCCGTGCCAGCTGTCGCCGGCCGCTGTCGTCGTCGATAACGATGTTCAGCGGGCGCTCCAGGTGCAGGCGATCGACCTGGATGTTGCCGCTGAGCAGCAGGCCCGCACCCGAGCGCGCCCACCGCTCGTACAGGGTGTCCAGCCGCAAGGTGGCATGGTTCGCGGTGTTCGCCATGCCCTCGCTCATCGCCGCCTTGGCGATGCGGTTCTTCAGCGTGGCGCCACAGGGCAGCTCGAGGGGGCGTGCAAGTACGTTGTTCATGGTAGGCACCTCAGACCAGGCGAACGGTCGACTGCATGCCGGTGCGGGCCATCTTGGCGTAGGGGCAGACCTTCTCGGCCTGCGCGACCAGCGCCGCGGCGTCTTCGGCATCCATCGCGGGCAGGCTCACGGACAGGTCGGCCCGCAGAAGGAACAGGCCGTCGGCGGGATCGCGGCCGAAGGTGACCGTCGCGGCAATGTCGATGTCGTGCGGCAGGCGGATTTTTCGGGCAGCCGCTACCAGCGTCATGGCGCCGTGAAAGCACGCGGCGAACCCCGCGGCGAACAGCTGCTCGGGGTTGGTGCCCCCGCCGTTGCCTCCCAAGGCCTCGGGCAGGCGCAGGACGAGGTCGAGGTTGCCGTCGTCGGACACCGCGCGGCCCGACGCCCTGGCATGGCGTGCCTCGCCGCCGGAGACGGCCACCGTAGTGGTGTAGAGCGGCAGCATCTCACTGCCGGTGTAGGGTGCGAGCAGTGCGACGGAGGGGGCGGCAAGGAGGGGCATGATCGGTTCTTTCGGTGGTGGGTACGGTGGGAACACAGGGGCCTGCGCTCGAAGCTTCAAGGCCAGCGTGTTCGACTCAGGGCGTTTTCCAGTGCAATGGCCAGGCTGAGCCCTACCAGCTGCTCGTGGCCGAGCACCGCGGCAATCTGCTGATGCAACGCGTCGGAAATCGGCGGTGCGGTGCGCGGCGCCAAAGCTTCGGCCCATGCCAGCGTCGCTTGCTCGCTGGGCGCGAGTGCCGTGCCCGATTCACGCCAGTGCGCCACGCTCGCCAGCTTCTCCATGGACACCGACGCGCCGATCAGGGACAGGAAGTGGGTGTCGATGCGCGCGTCGCAGCGATGGATCTGCGCCACGCGCAGCCGGGCGAGGCCGATCAGGTCGGCGCCGAGGCCGGCTTGCGCAACGCACCGGTGAAGGGTGACGACGGCACTCGCAATATTCGGGGGCGCGCTCATGGCGGCGGCTCTTCTTGCGCGGGGTCGAAGCTCACGCCTTGTGCGAGCGTGCGGTGGACCGGGCAGCGCCGCGCGATCTCGATCAATTGGGCGCGCTGTACCGGATCGATCGCACCGTCGATCGCAATCCGCCGGCTGAAGACGTCGGGCGGCGAGAGGGCCTTGTCCTTGCGGTGGTTCACGGCGGTGCGGATGCGGGTGACCGGCCAGCCCTTGCTGTCGGCGTGATGCCGCAGCGTCATCGTCGTGCATGCTGCCAGCGCCGACGACAACAGGTCGTAGGGCGTGGGCCCCGAGCCCAGGCCGCCTGCGGTCGTCGGCTCGTCCGCCAGCCAGCGCGAGCCGCCCGAACGCAGCGCCAGCTGGAACTTGCCGAGGCCCGTTTCCTCGGCCTCGGCATGCGCAGTGGCCGGCCGGGCGGCAGGGGCCTCTGGCAGGTAGCGTGAAGCCCAGGCCGCAATCAATTGCGCGACGTGCTCAGCGTCCTCGCGGCGCGACAGCAGATGGTCGGCTCCGTCAAGCGAGACAAAGCTTTTTGGATGCCGAGCGGCAAGGAAGATCCGCGTCGCGTTCTCGATGTCCACGGTGCGGTCGTGCGGCGCGTGGAGCAGCAGCAGGGGCCGGTGCAACGCTGCAATGCGAGCGCCCTGGTCGTGGGCGTCGAGGTCCTCTACAAAGGCCTTGCTGACCACCATCGGCCGTCCGCTCACCTTGACCATCGACTGTTCTTCGGCCGCTAGGCGCGCAAGCCCAACGGGATCGAGCAGTCGCAGCACATGTGCCACATCGAACGGTGCTGCAATCGTCGCGACCGCGCGTGCGGAGGCAATCCGCCCAGCAGCGGCGAGCATGGCCGAGCCGCCCAGGCTGTGTCCGATCAACAGATCGGGCGCCATGCGGGCGGCCGCCATCGCATCGGCGGCCGCCACCAGGTCGTGCACATTCAGCGCCAAGCTCGATTCGGCGAAGCTGCCCTCGCTGTCGCCCAGCCCCCTGAAGTCGAAACGCAGCACGCCGATGCCCATGCTGGCCAGGCTTCGCGCGATGCGAACAGCCGCCAGGTTGTTCTTGCCGCAGGTGAAACAGTGCGCAAAGAGCGCCCAGCCCCGCTCGATGCCTTCGGGCATCTCAAGGCTGCCGGACAGGCGATGCCCGCTGCGGTCGTGAAACTCGAAGGAGCGGGTGGGCACGGATTGCTCTCGCTGGCGCGAAGGTGAACGCAGTCTCAGCGCGCCAGCCGGCCCGCAAGCCGTGCCACGTGCTCGCCCTGGAAGCGGGCGATGGACAGTTCGTTGTCCGTCGGCGAGCGCTTGCCGTCGGAGCCGGCGAGCGTGCCGGCGCCATAGGGCGATCCGCCGGTGATCTCGTCCATGTTCGTGAGGCCCGCGCACGTGTAGGGCACGCCCGCGATCAGCATGCCGTGGTGCAGCAAGGTCGTGTGGAAGGACGTGATGGTGGTTTCCTGCCCGCCGTGCTGCGTGGCGGTGGAGGTGAAGACGCTGCCGATCTTGTCGACCAGCGCGCCCTTGGCCCATAGCCCGCCGGTCTGGTCGAGAAAGGTCCGCATCTGGCCGGCCATGTTGCCGAAGCGTGTGGGCGTGCCGAAGATGATGGCGTCGTAGTCGGGCAACTCCGCCACCGTGGCGAGCGGCGCAACCTGGTCGGCCTTGCCGCCGGCCTGGCGCAGGGCGTCGGCGGGCATGGTCTCGCTCACGCGTTTGAGCGCGACCTCGCAACCCTGGACCGATCGGGCGCCTTCGGCGACCGCGTTGGCCATCGCCTCGAGATGGCCGTACATGCTGTAGTAGAGAACGAGAACCTTGCTCATGGAGATGCTCCGAGGGTGAAGAAGTGGGAAGGTGAGGGCGTTTTTTCAGCTCGAGGGCGATGTCGAGTCACGCCAGCAGAGCGCCGACAGGACAGCGCCTTCGCCGTCGATCTCGAATTCGTCTGGCAGCGGGCCGTCGATGCGTTCGAGCTGCACTGCGGCGTCGAGCCTCTCGCGCAGCTCGCGTGACCATCGGCTTCCATGCGCCATCCAGACGGGGCTGATCTCGTCGCCATCCAGCGAGGGCTCCAGCATCACGATGACGCGCAGTGCGGTGTCGTCGGCCGGGCGGATGGCCCACAGGCGCCGCACGGCGGCTTGTTCGCCATACCAGCGGGCGAGGGCGCTCGACGCGGCGCACCCGTGTGCGTGCGCGTCGAGGGACAGGTCCAGCGAGAGCTTCATGCGACGCTCACTGCGCGACGCCGGCGCGTGGCGGCGCGCCTGCTTCTGCCGTCAGCGCAGCCTGCACGCCGGCATCGGCGTCCATCATCCGCACGAAACGCGCGAGGTTGTCCAGGCCTTGCATGTCGACCTTCTTGGCCGCGGACCAGCGCGAAAGAACGAAAAGGTAGGGGTCGGCGACCGAACGCTCGCCCGTGAGCCACTTGCGTCCCGCAAGCCTTTCGTCCAGCCGCGAGAGGTATTCGCGCACATGGCCGCGCGCGGTTTCCGCGAGCGCGGGCGCCAGGGCTGCGTCGCGCAGGAAGCGCTGCGGCGTGAAGATGGGCTTGAAGGCCTTGTGCACGTCCGAGTTGAGAAAGCCGAGCCAGCGCATCACTTCGGCGCGCTCGCGCGGCGAGCCGTCGCCCAGCAGCCGCGCCTCGGGGTGCAGGTCGGCGAGGTAGCCGAGGATGGCGACGTTCTCGGTGAGCGACAGGTCGCCGTGCGCCAGCAGGGGAACGGTGCCGCCTTCGTTGATGGCCAGGTAGTCCGGCGACTTGATGGTCTCCAGACTCATGCGCACCGGCTCGTGGTCCGCGCCGATCCATTGGAGAACGATCAGGTCGGCAAGGGAGCAGGCGCCGGGCATGTAGTAGAGCTTCATGAATATCCGTTGGTTGAAGCGGTCCGTTCCAGGCTCGCCGAGACGGTTGGCTTCGCGTTGTGAAGGTGTTTGCTGCGAACGATTCGATGCTAGGCAGCGCGGCCTGTGAGCGGTAGGCACGTGGTGAAGCGCACCGTGTTGCCTCGGGCGCACCAATCGACGTGCCGTGCGATCGGGGCTTCAGGCCCGTGCCATCGGTTTGCTGGTAGGCTGGCCCGCTTCCGGGGAGTCCGGCACAGAGCGGGTTCACCCGCCGTGCCCGTTCAAAACGCGTGCTTTCGCCACGGCCGGCCGGCGCATGCTCATGGGTTCTATGCAAGACGAACGCGCAGGCGTATTCAACGAGCAGCGCGTGCGGCTGCAGGGCATCGCCTACCGCATGCTGGGTTCATTGGCCGACGCCGAGGACGTGGTGCAGGACGTCTGGCTGCGCCTGAGCGAGTCGACCGAGACATTCAAGAGCACGCAGGCTTGGCTTGTCACCGTCACCACGCGGCTGTCGATCGACAGGTTGCGCACCGCCAGGATCCAACGCGAGAGCTACGTAGGGCTCTGGCTGCCGGAGCCCGCGCCCGACCAATCGCCGCCCACGCCCGAGCAACTGCTCGAGCGGGCCAACGACGTCTCGACGGCTTTCCTCATGCTCCTGGAGCGGCTAGACCCCGAGGCGCGCGCGGCGTTCCTGTTGAGGGAGGTGTTCGACGCGGACTACGAGCTGGTCGCGCAGACGCTCGGCAAGAGCGAGGGCGCCTGCCGCCAGATCGTGCACCGGGCCAAGGCCCAGATGAGCGAAGGGCGTCAGCGGCGCATGGTGTCCCCCGAGCAGCACCTGCAGCTGCTGCGCAGGTTTGCCGAGACGCTGGCGCACGGCGATTTCGCGCTGCTGGTGGCCATGCTCGCTGACGATGCCGAGTTCATGGGCGACGGCGGAGGCCAGGTGCCGAGTCTCGGCAAGCCCCTGTTTGGCGCGCAGCGGGTCGCGCAGTTGTTCTATGCGACCTACCGGCGCTTCGGGCGCGCCATCCGTGTCGAGCCCGTGGTGTTCAACGGCCAATGGGGCCTGGTTCGCTTCGTGCACGGCGAACTGGAGTCGGCACAGTCGTTCGAGACGGACGGCGTGCGGATCAACCGGATCCATGTGCAGCGCAATCCCGAGAAGCTCGCGCGCCTGACCACGGCGCTGCAGACGAGTGCCTGGCGCGAGTTGGGGAATTTCTGGATCGAGACGCCCGCCACGGGCGGCTGACCCCTCGGCGCAGACGGCTGGGCCGGGCCGCGAAGGGCTGCCCGGTCTGCTGGCACTTCAGCTTTGCAGGAATGCCAGCAGGTCCGCGTTCACCCGGTCCTGCAGCGTGGTGGTGAGCCCGTGCGGTGCGCCGGGGTAGTAGATGGCCCTGGCGTGCTCGATCAGCAGCACCGACTTCCTGGCGGAGTCATGCACGGGGACGATCTGGTCGTCTTCGCCGTGCATGATCAAGGTCGGCACGTCGAACTTCTTCAGGTCCTCGGTGAAGTCGGTTTCGGAGAATGCCGCGATGCACTCATAAGCGTTCTTTTGGCCGCTTTGCATGCTCCAGAGCCAGAATTGGTCGAGCACGCCCTGGGAAACCTTCGCGCCCGCTCGGTTGGCGCCGTAGAAGGTGAGCGCCAGGTCTTTGTAGAACTGCGAGCGATCGCCTGCCACGCCGGCGCGAATGCCGTCGAACACCTCGATCGGCAGGCCTTGCGGATTGGCCGCGGACTTCAACATGACCGGCGGCACGGCGCCGATGAGCACGGCCTTGGCCACGCGCTTGCTGCCGTGGCGCCCGATGTAGCGCGCGACTTCGCCGCCGCCGGTCGAGTGGCCGACCATCGTGACCTCGTTCAGGTCGAGTGCGTCGAACAGCGCCGCGAGGTCGTCTGCGTAACCGTTCATATGGTTGTTCGACGACGACTGGGTCGACCGGCCGTGGCCGCGCCGGTCGTGCGCGATGACGCGAAATCCGTTGCGCGCCAGGAAGTGCATCTGGCCGTCCCATGCGTCGGCGTTGAGCGGCCAACCGTGCGAGAAAGTGACCACGGGGCCTTGACCCCAGTCCTTGTAGTAGATGCGGGTGCCGTCGTCGGTGGTGATAGTGTCGCTGGTCATGCGGGGCTCCGATGGGTGGGTTGAGTGGTGATGACAATTCGAATCCTGCGGCCAACGTCCGCGCGGGGGTAGATGCGTCGACGGACCTACAGTGGTGCGCATGTGGCATCAGTGCCCATTGATGCCGCACGTGCAACACCACGGTAACTGCCGAAGGGCTACCTCAACCCGGATGCGAAACCTAGCATTCGAGCCGTCTCGCGATACCTGCGAGCCGGACCCCCAGCCGTCCTGGGGTCAGGGCCTCGCGGCCCTCTGGGAATCACCATGACGCAGGGCATTCATTCTTCGGCTCACTCGCGCACGTCACGCCTCGCACGCTCGGCACACGGCCCGGTCGTGCGCACCGCGGCCGACGTCGGATCTTCGCTGGAGGCGGACCGCGCGTGGCCCCTGGGGTACATGGCCGTCTCGCTGCTCGCCATTACCGCTGCTGCTGCCATCGCATGCGGAGAGACGGCCAGCGCAGAGCTCCGGTTCGCGACGGCCGCCGTGCGTGCGACGCCCCTGTCCGCCGACATCTGTTCTGCGAACGGCGAGCCGCAACCCGGCGCGCCGACGCGGTCCTGCGCCGACGCACGCGACCACGGACCCGATGCCACGGGCTTCGCAGCTGTGCATTGCTCCAAAAGGTTGGGCCGGCAAGGTAGAGGCATGTGACGAACGAGATGCCAAACGATTCCGAAGATTGACCAGTCGGGCGAACGGCGAGCATGAACCGACTGTGCGTTTCCCGTATACCCGTTGAAAGTTGCATCAGAACCATCGCACGTGTTTAAGAACTCGTTCGCTCTGGCGACGAGCTTGGGCCGGAGGCACATGTGAGGCAATACAATATGTGTTATGTTAACTAGTATGTGGGTGCGCGTGGTTTGCAAAGGTGTCGTATCCCATCATTGATGTCCACAGCCCAGCATTGACGTCCTGCCCTCATGCCCCACTCTTTGGGGGGGCCGATTCCGCGTGACTTTGTACTCTTCAATCAAGATCCCGTCCACTGACCACCGGAGTTGCTTCCGCGCACGTCAGCATTTGTGCGCCTGCAAAAGCCATAGGGTACGCTCCAGCCATGGAGAAGAAGAAAGCAACTCGACTCGAAATCGCACGCTCGATCCAGTTCGCCTTCGTCGACGTCGTCCTGACAATCCTGGGACTCGCCGTCCTTGGCCTTGGCGTCTGGGCGATTTGGAAGGAAAACTTGCCCGTTGCAGGTACCGCCATAGGTGCGGGCGTTGTGCTTCTCTTCGCTGCGACGATTGAGCGCTTCGAATCGCTGAAAGGCCTCGGGATGGAAGCCAAAACCCGAGAACTCAAGAAATCAATCGATCAAGCGGAAGTCCTGACCGAGCAGCTCAAGGAACTTGTGGATCTGGTTGCTACGAACCTCGTGCTGCTCTCAAGCTCGAGTGGTCGATGGACAGACGCCCCTCCGATCATGGAGGCGTACCAGTTATCTCGCCGCGTTCGGAGGATGCTGGAAGAAGTCAATTCTGAAGAAACGGCGATTCGCGAAGCCCTGATGCCATGGGCGAAAACTGTCGCGTTTGATGCCGTCGGTGCGATCAGCAAGGAGGTTCAACTCGAGGCTCGAAAGAGCCTGAATGCGCTCAGACTTAAGCTGACCGAGCCCAGCAAGGACAACACAGAGATTCGAACGCGCATAGCTGCAATTGAGGCCTTCTTTGAGCGCCGTCCGCAAGGCGTTGACAAGTGGTCGTTGAGCGAGATCATTGAGGAAGTCGGAAAGTTGCCGGAAATTGGGCCAGAGCTTCCCGACGCGAGAAGGACTGAACTCCGGAGCAAGGCCGCGGCCATTCAAGAGCAGCTCCGGTACCTTGCCGAACATATGGACTTCAAAGACCCTGATTTCTGGGTTCGTTTTAAGCGGGCCCACGAGATCGAGTCTGAAGACTAGGTAGCCACGGCACCATCAAGCAGCGCAGCAAGGTCGCGGCCCTCACGTCATATGTTGATGCGTCTTATCGCAACAGGGTGCTCTACTCCGCCCGCCTGACGCCGCGCGGGCGCATTGGCGCCCCCTCCAGGGTGTTATGTCACCTAATCTAGTCGCACCCTCCCCTCCATCTCCAGCAAGGCGCTGGACAGCACGAGGCATCCATTGACCTAGCCGTCCATATTCAGAAATGTGTTCGCCGATTTTTCAGAAATGTGTTCACGACTTAATCCACCATCTACTGCTTTCTCAGGATCCGAGGCTAAGTCCTTGTCGCAGATCAACGTCCTACCGCTGTTCCGACGGGGCTAACTTAGGTCTGCGTTTCTCGTGCGATGCGCCGTCTGCCGCGAGCATCTGAAATCGGGAAAAAAGCGTAAGCGACCGGTCATGTCATCTTGACGCGGATACCGCGTCAAACACCATTGATCTCGTCGATGGCTTGCCCGTCGTCGTAGAACTGGGCGATGGCTTTATCAAGCCGCTTGAGCAACGCGTCTAGCGTTTCGCCTTCACCACGAACAAGCATGGCCACGCTGTTGTGGCCGTCGGCGGCTGACCGCCAAGACGTCCGCAGGGGGAACTGGCCGCCGGATGTTCGTCTCTGCCTCCCACACATGCGCGTCAGGCCGGACGGTGCGGTGGTATGCGCTCAAAAGCGGTAGCGCCAAGCGCAGCGGGGCCGTCGTCCCAGGTTGCAGGCGCGCTTCAACGACGACCGGGGTCCCAATCTTCCCCAACTTCAGCGCAATAGTGGGATGGTCTTTCAGCGGCATGAACACTGCCTCGCCACCGAAGTGGTCGAAGAAGACTCGCGTCCCGTGTACTCGCGCGCTGCATTCAGTCAGGCAAAACCAGAGCATCCCGTTTCGCGCTCGCTCTTGGCCGGTACCGACGAAGTAGCTGTTCCACGCGCGGCGCATGTCCTCCTTTTCGCTGTCGGTGAACAGGTGACCCCACTGCGCGAGGAACTCCGCTTGGTGGCTTGCGATGTCCGTCAAGCGAAGACCATGGTTGCTGAAGTAGCCCGGCATCGGCTCGCGTGTGCAATGGTATCCACGGACGGGCTGAGTTCGCAAGTAGTCTTCCACGTCGTACTGCAGGCGCCCCGCGCGAGGGTCTTGCGTGAGGGAGTCTATGTACTTGTGTTGCCTAAAGAGGTGTTCTAAGGGCTTCAGGCGCGCGAGGAACGCGGCCGGCATGGCTCCAACATCGTCGAGCCGAATCGGCTTCACATGGAATTCCTTTCGGTTCTGTCCGTTGCAAGGTTTTTTCGCGAGCGCGAAATCAGGCTTCAACCTTCATTCATCCCCTGCCGGGAAAAAGTCGCGAATGTCCGCCAGCAGTGGGTTCTTGGTCTGCTTGAGCACCTCGATCAGGGCCTGCTTGGCGCCGCTGAGTTCGAGCATCGGCAGATTTACCGTTTGCATGCGTTGCGGATCGCATCAATAGGCATCGGCATCGAATGTCGAATGGTTGCGACAGACATAGGGCGGTGCTCGTAGATCGAGCACGAGCTGTCCATGAGGAACGGGCAGGCCTTGCCGGCAAACTTGTCATCCGCGTGCTGCACTTCCCTGGTCAGGGGCCGGGCTCGGCGCCCGGTCGCTGCCGCGATACGGGCCGCTTCTTGGTTCGAGATCTGTACATTCATCCGGCAGCAGTCCGAGCATCCTTGTCGGCACGCAATATACGGTGCGCGGTGTGCGGAAAACTCGTCGACCAGCGCATAGATGCGGCCAAGCTTGGATTGCACGCTGGCGTTGCCGGCGCGGATGCGCGCTGGCAATACGTCTTCGCGGTCTTTGAGCTCGCTGGGCAAGATCGCGACCATTGCAGCACGCCGCTCCTCCATGCGCTGCGTCGTGCCCTCCAGGCTGTGATCAATGGGGTTCAACTTGAAACTCCGGTCATCGTGAGGCGGCCGTCATAGGTCCAACGTCTTGTTTTCACAGCAGTGATCCTTCCTGCATCGGAGTGCCGCGAATTGATGAGGACATTTATCCCTTCTGCCACTTACCACTCCCCTGACCTTCACGCGAGTGGAGTGACGACCACGATTCCTGCAAAAATTGATAGGCTGTGCGCGGAGCAAAATACCCACCACTACTGCGCCGACGGTCGCCGCCTCTTTGTGGGCGACTACATCCCCGCCAAGAAGCGCTTGAATAGCTCTCCATACTGGGCGGCCGGCACCTCCGCCAATTGGTTTCCATGCCGCACATAGAAGACGTTATTGAAGTTCGAGGGTTCTTCCTGCGCCTGAGCCTCGAAGACAAAGACGGTCTTGTCATAGTAGCGAACCGACTTCACATTGCGAGCAACATAGTCTCTCAGCGGTTCAGACAGCGCCGACCTCTTGATTCGCGAAGTCAGCTCCATGAAAAGATCATCGAGCGAGCGGCCCAGCGCCTTTGCCTCGTGCTCAACGCCGGTGATAAAGAATCTCTCAAACGGCTTGGCGTCTACTCCGTAGAGTTGTGTCACCCGTGCCGCATCGGCGCCGGTGTCGGCGACACCAACAAGAACGTATCCGCGCACCCCCTTTCGGATGTTGGCAATGCCAGCCAGCGTTTTGAGGATCTTGTCGAAGCTGTCCTCATCGAAGGTGTGTTTGCCGTCAAGTCGAAGGAATCCCTGCTTGAAGTCGTAGGCCGCTTGCTCCGTATACGACTGCGTAAGGATGTTTTCCATCTGCGTGATCCAACGCACCTGAGCCGGATCGTAGGCCTTGGCGGGACCGAAAGCGGGGCCATAGACACCCGCGGCTCCGTTCACCAGATTGGCTCGATCTTCTGCTCCCCAGCGGCCACCCTCCGGCACTTGGATCTGCTTCCCACTGCCGTCCAACAGCTTGACCAGCTGATCCTGATCAACAACCTCTTGGTTCTGAACCACCATCAGCTTGTGCAGCGCGAGGAAAACCACTTGAAAATACCGCGGTGCCCTCGGTGGCTGGTCACCCAGCAGCAATTGACCCAGCGTGCGGCCAGATCGATTTAGGGTGATCTTGAGTTGATCCAGAACCCGCTGAAAGTCCGCGGTAGCAACTTCGGTCGTGATTTTCTGAGTGGCTAACTCGATTTGCGCGTGCCTCTGTTGCTGTGATTCTCCCTCGCTGTATCCGAAGAAGTCATCAAGTACTTCGCTGCGCGACGGCGGTTTCGGCTCCAGAAGCATGAACGCCAGGATGTCAGCGATGATTTCCTCATCCCTCGATTCCCGCACTTGTTCCTTGGTCAGGACGCCTTGCTTGATCCAGAAGACCTCGTCCACGTCGATGCCGTAAGGCAGCTCTCGGTTGGTGATCGAGATTTTCTTCATTTCGTTGAGCGGCAGTTCATCCGAGGCCGAAACGTCGCCTCGCACCTTGGAAGCGATGTAGCGAACCGCCTGAGCAAAGTGACCAGTCGAGCCCGCAATTCGAAGTTCTTGCCGCGAAAGCTTCCGACCTCCCGAGTTGATTCGACGAAAAACCTCGTCCACGTCTCCATCTCCGGCGAACTCGTAGATCGAGAGCGGCACGGTATACGATGCAATCTGCACGCATGCGTCTCGGGAAAGAAGGGGCTCGCGCTGCACAAGCTTTCCTGCATCGAAGAGAGCCTTCGTTTCAGCCATCGTGTTCAGGTCGAAGAAGTGCCCGTCTACGCCGTACTCGTTTTCGATGTACCCGAAAACGGCATTTAGGCGTTGCATGCCATCGATGATTTCGAATTGGCTGGGGCCGGCCGCTGTGGCTTTGCGCTCGGCCAGGAGCACGATAGGGACCGGGTATCCGTTGATGATCGAGTCAATGAAGCTACGCTTCTCTTCGAGCGACCAGACCAGCTTGCGCTGGTACCGGCGATTCACTATGTACCGCCATGCCTGGTAGTTCCCGAAGATGCGTTCGACGGACTCCCCTTTGACAGTAAGGTCCTGTCTAGCTTTTTGTACTTCGGCCATGTGCTGATTTCCTTGCTGTTTGACACTAGCGTAGCCGATCGCAGTTGATCCAACCGGGCTCGGTGAGATAGAAAACTTGAACTATCGTCCCCGAGCAACTGAACTTGAATCATATGTTGGCTACAGGAGCGACGATCATTCGACGTGGATGGCCACGCGTTCACCGTTTTGGCAGCAATCACTTCCCTGCCCTTACGCCGGAGTAACGCTCCACTCGCCATTTGTTAAGCGGTGAACTGCTCGCTATCTCTTCCAGCGCTTGCCTAGCGTTTGCAAGCAATTTCTGTTGCTGCGGGTCAGGATTTGTGAGCGACGCGTATTGCAATGATCCGACCACGACGTTTCGCATTCGCCGCCCTTTCATACTCATGAAAAGATTCTTCATGCCGTCGGGTCCCAGCATGGCCAAGCGTGAGTCATCTTGGCTGTTTCCGCTTCTTTCGCCTATCTTGATCAATGCCTCTTCCGGATCGAACGGAAGCTCTTCTTGGTGCATTGTTCTAGCGATGGCTGCAACCGATGGCTCGAACTTCCCGAGGATCCACTGGTCTTCCAGACTCCAGAAGGAGGCATCTGAGGCTCTTGCAACCTTGTACAGCGATAACAGCTCATCCACCTTGTCGCTTGCTCCCAACGTCTCTAGAAAAGCAACGGCTCTGTTGAGGTCCGAAAGAGAGGCAAACTCACGGCACTGACTCGTCACTGTGAAGATCTTTTCGGCAGCTTCCTCCTCGTTGTTGTCGAATGAATCGAAGACGATATTCCACGCCTCCTGAATTGTCGCGTTGGACTCGAGCGTTTCGATCTCCCGCTGCATTTCGGCTCCAATCTTTCGTAGCAGGGCTGGATCGAAGAATCCGCGCTGTGCTTCTTTTATCAAGGTGAGATCGAAATTGTTCAGGAAGGTATAGCCGTACCTGCTCATGGTCTCATCATCCTTTGTTGGCGTTCGAGACTCGTCCTCCGCTGCGAAGGCATGCCAGTCCCCGGGGCTATTTGCCGCCTCAACGGCCTCGTTATGCCAGCTTGTTGGCGCCTCAGCCGGTTCGTAGATCACCCAGCCGACGACAGTGAGAATGAATATCGCGCGCTCTGCCACCTTTGGGTGGAAGCCTGCGAAGTGGACTTTGGCGCTTCCTATCAGCCGTGCTATGCGGCGGAGGACACGGACGTTCCGAATGCCCAAGACTGAAGCTCGCTCTGCGATCTGAGCTGTGATTTGATCCGGCTGCTCGCCGAACGCAATGGCGACCGATTCTTGCGAGGTCGGCGCCATTCTTACGTGAATGTCGATGACCTTCTCTAACTGGCTTTCGAACAGCTTCTTGTCGCCGTCTGAAAGAGAGTCTGAGTTTAGTAACAACGCAACGCGGCATCTTCGCTCCTCCTTCAAGAACGTGATGAGGCCGAGCAGCTCGTTGAGCTTCAGCCCTTCGCCTCGACGCTCTATGTCATCAATGCAAACAAGTTGATCGTGGACGGCCGAGAAGTACAACGGCGACAGGGCCTTTGAGATACTTGCGATGGCGAAAGGCATTCCGTCGGCATAGCGCCGACTAAGTCGAGCTCCGGTTACAGCATCAGAAGTCAGCTGCTGGCGCAGGGCCTTTGGACCGGCCACATACCCTAGTCTGACGCGGTCGCCGATGGCGCTTTGGACCCTCCCCCAAACACTCTTAGTTTCTGCATCTGGAGTAAGCATCAACGTGCTCTCGAAGAGACTCAGCTTAAGCTGGTCTAGGCTAGACAAGCCGAATAGCGAAACGTAGCCGTAGCTGCGCAACCCGAGAGTCTCGGAGACGCGCGCAGTGTCCAGCGTGGTTCGCCAAAGGTGGGTCTTGCCAACCCCCCAACCTCCAGCAACGGCAAGCACTTCAGGTTCCGTGCCACGAAGAAATGTTTCAACGGTGGCACGTACCTCGTGCATCGGCATCGACATATGCGCTTTCCTTTGTGTTATTCGGCCGGAGTTCAGGGGCAGCCAGAATGCGGCCAGTTTTTAGTCATTAAGAGCCCTCTGCTTATGCAGTCATTCATTGCCACGCGGAAACGGAGCCTGATGCGCCCGCTCAATTGCCGGATGTCGTTCTATGTCGGATGATCGCAGCATCGGACTTCATCTTCAGGGAGAAATTCTCTTCACCATTCAAAAACCACTGCCACCGCCCGTCGGTTACGCCAGTTGGCTCGACTACGCGGTCGAAGCGTTCAGCACAAGGCAGGCCTGGCTCGAAAGCCTCTGGGAAACTTGGGCCGGCGACACCGCAGTCGAACTGGATCGAGAAGAAATTCGCGAGTCGGCTCGCTTGGAGCTATGCGCGCTGCGCAAGGCAGCCGGAGTTGCGGACTCATAGGATCGGCTGGCCAGCGCCTCCGCTACCACCTAGCCGGGCCCGGATTCCCTTGCCCTCGGCTTGCTCGATGGCCGCCTAATCCCAGTGATCTCGGTTTCTGTACAAATCCCCACAAACGCAGTGCGCAATTTAGAGCGGAGGTCTTGAATGTGTGCGGGCCCTCCCCCGGCTTGTGCCGCGGCAATCGCGAGGCTGCACAGCTAGACTGAAAATAGTGCAGCACATGTGCGCGCCGACGATCGGACGCACCAATCAACAGCTGGTCGCAAAAAACAACTCTTTCTGCTTCGGGTCAAGTGGTACGCCAAAGCTGCAGCTGTACTCGCCCTCGTTACTCAGACTGCACTGGAGCCCCTTCCGGTCCTTGTATTTACCTCCGGTACATTCGTCTTTTATTGCGGGCATTGACATAGCGCCGTACATCGCCTTTGCCGCTGCACCGTTTATTGTGAATGCCATGTATTCTGGCTGCTTCTCGGGATCTTCATCTTCTCGCGAAAACCAATAGTCACCTTTGACTGGTATTTCCGCGCCCAAGATGCCTCGAGTGCACACAGGCCCTGCGCCGCCCGTCACGAGATTGATGCTGATCCAGCACGCCGCTGTCCCTTCGAACCCTCGCATGCACTGATAGAAGCGCCCGCTGCGAGTCTCCGCAACCGAAGCCATCTCCGGATTGCAGATGTTTAAAGCACCTTGCTGCCTGGCTGTGCTGAACAGTTCGCTAGCAGCGCGCCTTTCGAGGATGCGCAGAGTAAGGTTTCGAGAAGAATCAATCTGAACTGAACCAGAGAAGCCTCTATCTTGACCGGCAGCAATACCGAACCAAGTAAGGCAAACAGCGAAAGTCGCAACAAGTCGAAAGCTAGGCATAAGGCCTCCCGATGACATCGTTTAGCCGCAGCGCCGAAGACAATAGGTTCCAAGCCGCTCGCGAATGTACTTTCTGTCAGTGGGATGAAGATCTTTCATTGCACTACGAAAGACGTCCCTGTTCTTGTCATAGATCGGTGCTACGTAGTCGATGGCCGTCGGATTTCCGCCATCCGTCATTTCGATCATGAGCAAAGCTCGCATCATCTGGAGGGCAGCTGGCTTACTTGCTTGGCGCCCCTTGAAGTATTCCGATGCCGCTTGGAGGTCATGGTCGAGCGCATCTGCTTTTAATGTCTTGCCGCGCAAAGGGCGACCGAGTTCTGCTTCGCGACGCAAATCATTGAAGCTGTACGAACTCAGCTTTTGAACGACTTGGTCGCCAGATTGAAAGGGTTGCGCGATGACGGGGGCCGCGGCGAGAAAACTTGCAAGGGCCAGAATTCTGAGCATCCGCTGCCTCCTAGCGAAAAGACGGCCTAAGTTTTGTGTGGCAGAGATCAAGCTTAGGCCTTTCAGCGGGTCCCGTAAAGATGGGCTTGCAGCCCCTGAAGCCTAAGTCTAGGCCGCCTGCCAAGCACGCAGCAGTCAACTGACTATCAGGTCTTTCGCGCGCCAGCCCTCGTGGCTCTCGATGCCGGAACCTCTTGTTGCGAGAGGAGCTTCGGGGGCGAGAGCCGCTCGAGCATAGTGCGCAGCGTCTGTGCTTCGGCTTTGAACTGCGTTGCTTCTTGCTGGACCACCGCGAGCCGCTCCCTCGTCGCTTGGAGATCATCGACAAGGCTGCGGTTGGTGCCCGCCAGTTCTCATTGCGAATCCTCGGCCGCATCGGCCCTGACCTGCAACCGCGTGACGGCATCGGCTTGCGCCAACATGCTCTCGCGATGGCGGCCCTCGGTCTGTGCCAATTGGCCGCGCAGCGCATCGAGCTGCTTGTCGGCCTTGATCCGTGCCTGACGCTCCTGGTCGATCTCCAGCAGCGCGCGCCGTTCGGCGGCATCCGAACGGCCGTTCGCGACGTCTACGGCCGCTCGTGCCTTAGCCAACTCCGCGCTGAAATCCGCCCGAACCCGCTCCTGCTGGTTGCGCGCTTCCTCAAGATGGCGCTGCAGTTCCTGCAGCCTGGTCACAGCGCCCGCATGGGCGCGCCGCTCGGCCTCCAGGTCTGTCTGCCGCTGCTGGAGCGCTTCCTGAAGCGCACCCAGTTGCTGACGCAGGGTGCCGGCGCTGGCCAGCGCCTCCGCGGCTGCCTGACGGGCCCGGGTTTCCTCATCCTGCGCCTGCTCGAGAGCTGCCTGATCCTCCAGGCGCAGCGCCGCGAGCTCGTGGCGCGCTGCGGCCGTGGCCTGCCGCCACAACCCGGCGATGGCCTCGGCGGCCGACGCCTTGAGTTCCGGTGGCAGATCCGGATGATCGATTTCGACACGCGCCTTGCTGCGCAGGTCCTCCCAGAACTTGGCTAGGGCGTCCGCCGGCGCACTCATCGAGCCCTTGCGCACAAACTGGTACAGCTTGCTCGCCGTGGAAGTGATGCCGTAGCGGAAGAACAGCAACGCGCAAACCTCACGATAGAGGTCTTTCGTCTCCGTAAATCTCCCCCTGAGGGCTTCGATGTCGCTCTGGAGTTCGATTTGGTGTTCATTGATAAATATCTGTTCAAGTGGCCCTTCCTCGCAGACAACGCCGTCGCACAAGAAGCACACCTTCGACGAAACCTCGCGCGCAAAGCCCATTTGTGGCTGGCGAGCAGCATGGTCATGCCTTCGTTCGCCAGCTCGCGCACGATGTTCAGCACGGCCGTCACCAGTTCGGGATCGAGCGTCGAAATGATTTCATCGAGCAGCAGCACCATGGGATCCATGGCCAGCGCACGCACGAACGCGACGCGCTGCTGCTGGCCGCCCGACATGCGATCGGGATATTCCTTCGCCTCATGCGCGAGGCTGAAGCGCTGGAGCAATCCCATGGCGTGGTCTTAGGCCCCTGCCCTCCACTGCTTCAGGACCTGGATCGGCACGAGCGTGACGTTCTGCGCGGCCGGCTTATCGCCGAAGGTATGGCTACGAGACGCCCCTGAAGTTCCAGAAGGGCAGCTCGATCTGGTTGTCGCTATCACGTTTTTTTCACTGGCGGGCGCGCATCGGGCGGCGCGAGTCCAGCGATCATCCGGTATGGGATGAGTTGCATCATCGTCTTCGCCTCTTCAACTGCGCAGGAGAGACACCGGTCAAAGTCGTGCTCTTCGATTGCGACGACTGAACCCTTGTCCTGGGCCTCTACCGGCTTCTTAGTTGACTTGTCGAGCTCAGGCTTGTGCATACGAGACGTGATTGGGGGGCGATTGGCCTTCAGCGTCAACATGGTGAAACTTTTCCACATGACCGCGGTTTCGTAGTCCAGCCAGTTGCTCCACAGGCATGCCAAGCCCCATGGCCTGCCAATTGCACTCGCAAAGCGCCACCACTTGTTCTTTCGCTCTACCAGCAAGGCTCGTCGAAGCTCGGCGCGAGGATGCTGCAGCGATGGAGGCGATGAGTCCATGAGGTCGATTGGAGTTCGACCATCGCAACGATCAGAAGGTCCCGGCGGCGCCGGATTTCAGTGGCGCTTTTAGCGGAGCTCGATCGGCGCGAGGCCGGTACGCACTCTCAATCGCTCAGTTCGAGCCCACGCAGCGCCTTTCTTGGACTGTCGAGGGGCCGGACTTCTGTCTTCGGGAAGGGCGTCCATGACGTCGGGCCGAATGTGCGCTTCCCGGCGGTGTCCCATCCACGAGTTTCGCGATGGTCAATGTCCGGCCGGCGCTCGAAGCCAGTTGTCGAGCACCAGGCCAGGTACGCGCGCGAAGTGCTTCGTGTTGTCAGTGACGACGACGGCATCGACCGCTAACGCGTGAGCCGCGATCATCTCGTCGAAATCGCCGATTGGTGTACCGACAGCTTTTAAGTGGGCGCGCAGTTCGCCATGCCGCAGCGCCGCGTGCGCATCCCAAGGCAAGATGGGCGCGATGCGCAGAAATTCCTGGACGATCCGATGTAGTCGCGCAGCCTCGGGCCGTCGCGCAATGCCGAATTTCAGTTCGGAACAGGTCACAGCGGAGATGCACCACTGCCCCTGCGTCAACGCCTGCAGGCGAGCATCGAAGAGCGAATTGCCTTTGATCGCCTCGCTAGCCGCGTTGGTGTCGAGCATGTACAGCGTCACTCCTTCCAACCCTCAAAGGCGTCGCGCTGTGCCTCGCTCTGCTCGCGAGCGTCCAGAAAGTCTGCAGCAACGACACCCAGTTGCTCCCGCATTTGCATAAACGCCCTCCAGTCGGACGCGGCACGCGTGGACAGAATGACATCGCCCGTCGCATCGTCGCGTCGGATATACACCTCGGTAGTGCCATCGAAGCGAAACTCAGCCGGCAAGCGTACGGCTTGGCTCCCTCCGGTGGCGAAGAGCTTGGCAGTGGATTGCCGCATGGTAGGCTCCAAACATTGTTTGTAGATACAATTGTATATATATTGTGGATCAGGTCAAACGAGATGGAATCCGCCCCTACTTGTACAGGCGCGACCGGCTCATTCGTGTGAGATGGTGCAGGTTCACAGGCCGACTGTCATGCGTCGTGCCGACGCCAGATTCCGATTCCGTCGTGCACCGGGACCTTCATTCAATCGGCACGGCGGTTGGCGACAGGTATGCGCGGTGCGGGCGCGCATCGCCGAAGACACGCACCACGCGCACCAGTGTCGATTCATTATCTGCACGCACGTCAAATGGCTCTACGCCCAGTCACAGCGCGCCGACCGGGATCACCTGAGGATCTCGCGTCGCCAGGCGGCACATTGGCCTGACACGCTCATCCGCCAGCACGTTCACCGAGATCGCGCCGCGGCGAAGCTCAAGGTGAATGTCATTGACCGCGTTGGAATCTGCGCCAGCGCGAGCGAGACGAACTCGGCTTGCGGGTTACGGGCCTTCGAGGCAATGCCTCCAGCGTCGACCATGCAGCGCCACTTGTGAACGAGGTTGACGTTGAGGCCATGGGCCAGCGCCACCTGAGCCACAGATGGCCCCGGGCTCTGCGCACGCCGAGAGCACTTGCCGCTTCAGAGCGGCCGCGTAGCGCCGACGGCTCACGCGCTTGGAGTCCTCCAAGGTGTCCACTTAAATTCTTGGTGAACGCCATCGTTATATACACTGGTGCCAAGCTTAAGACGGGATCAGCGCGCGCTTGCCTCGAATGGGCCTCATTGCAGACATTGGGCCCTCCTGAAAGCGGTCGTTTGATTAAACGTATTCAATATCGCGCTCGATGCCCGAGGCGTCGTTCTCGGCGATTTGCAAGGGGCGAGCATCCAGCGACCCGCATCCCCTCGCGTGCCGGCTTGCCTGGGATCAGAGCTTCCAAACCCAAAACCTTGCCTGTGCGGTAGTGCGCCTGGTGCGCCAGCGTTCCGCTTAGCTTGTGCTGGCGCTTGTGGCCGAACTGCGAATTGCTGCAGGTGTAATGTGCAAAGTTTCAACCCGCGATGGAAATCCCCTGGAACCCCACACGGTGAAGGTGCAGATGCTGAACTGAGCTGTGGGGGGTCAGCTCAGAGTTGAAGCTGACACGAGGGTCCTCTGCCCCGAGCTGGCGTTCAAGATCGTCGGACTGGACACTCACGAAATAGCCGGCGTAGTGAACGCGATGCTCCTAGGCCTGCCCGCGCAAATCGAGATGGGTCAACTGGACGCTCGCACGCGGAACCCCTTCGATTGTGTCAAGCGGTACCGCGCGTGTGTCACGCCCGCGATTTCTAACGCGCACCGGGATGCAGCCCGAGGACGTTCGCGCCGATGGAGGGATCGACGAAGCGTTCAAGCCGCTGCGGATGCAGGATGAGCGTTATTTCGCATGAGCCGGTGCCGACGATCAGCCCCAGCAAATGGCCACCCGCGCCCATGAACGTCCCGTCCGTCACGATGCCGTGCGCGTGGATCGAGGGCTTGCCCTCCTTCCAGGCGATGGAGCCGGTGAGGTTGGCGAGCTCCACGTCCTTGAAGGTCTTCGGGTTGAAGACTTTCTTCGCGAAGTCATAGAAGCCGAACGTCGCCTCGCGCATGAAGCCGATGCCCACGATGCTCGCGCTCGGGATCTGCTCGACCACCGCGAGCCTCTCGATGTGCGCGATGACGTCGTCGCCGTTGCGCAGCACCATGAGGTAGCCGGTGGGCGTGCGCGTGACCTTGCCGGTCAGGTCCTGCGCCATGGCCGGGCCGCTGGCGGCAAACGCCGCGCAGGCCGTGGCCAGGGCGAACAGGGTGGATGCGATGGTTTTGAAGAACATGGTTTGTCTCGTTTCGTTGTGATGGAATTTCAGGAAGGCACAGTTGCGGCCCGCGCCGCGGAAGGCGAACGCCCGCCCGCCGGAAGCGATCCCGGCGTGCCGCTGCTCGACATGGGGTTGCCCGCGGCAGCGCGGGCGGCTGGAAAGGGAGCGGTTGTCTAGCGCGCGGGCGCCGTCGGCACGCGGGCGGCTTCGACCTTCGCGTGCACCTTGGCACGCAGCCGCGCCACGTTCACGACGAAGCGGCTGTGCGTGCCGCTGGCGACCTCCTCGTGGCCCTCCAGCACGCTGAAGTCGAAGTCCACGCTGCGACCGTCGACCGCGCGCACGCGCGCATCGATGCGCACCGTCTGCCCGAGCAGCGTCGCGCCAACGTGCCTGAGCGCGATGGCCGTGCCGACCGACGACTCGCCCTCGTCCGCGTGATCGAGCAGGAAATCCAGGCACGCTTGCTCCACGTCGCGCACCAGCTCGGGCGTCGCGTAGAGGCGCAAATCCTCGCCCAGGAAATCGACGGTGCGTGCGCGGTCCACCGCGAGTTCGCGTCTTAGCGCCGCGCCAGCGTTCAGTTCTTTTTTCATGAGATGTTCCGAAGGCGCCGGGGCGTCAATTGACGTTGTCCCGACTGGTTGTGCGTCGTTCTGCGAGGCAGTCTAGAAACCTCGGCGCACTGCGGCAAACGAGTTTTTCTCGAAAGATTGCCGAGAAAATATTGAAGCGCCGTCGCTCTCGACGCTCACACTGATTCGCGCCTCCATCCGCTCTCCCGAAAGAAACGCCAGACCATGTCGCGCCCCATCCCCCCACTCAATCCTCTGCGTGCCTTCGAGGTCGCCGCGCGCCACCTGAGCTTCACACGCGCGGCCGACGAGCTCTTCGTGACGCCCTCGGCCGTGAGCCACCAGATCAAGACGCTGGAAGAGAACCTGGGCATCGCGCTGTTCGTGCGCGACACCAAGTCGCTCACGCTCACCGCCGCGGGCAAGGCGTACTTGCCCGGTATTCAGGAGGCCTTCAAGCAGGTCATCTACGCCACGCAGCTCCTGCGCCAGTCGCAGGGCTCGCCCTCGCTCAAGATCAACTTGCCGCCGACCTTCGCGGTGAAGTGGCTGATCCCGCGCATGCGCCGCTTCATGCAGACGCACCCGGACATCGACCTGGAGATCTCCACCTCCAAGCACATGGTCGATTTCACCCGCGAGGACTTCGACATGACCGTGCGCTACGGCCGCGGCATCTACCCAGGCCTGCATTCGGAGCTGTGCCTGCCGGTGGAGGTGTTCCCGGTGTGCAGCCCCGCATTGATGCAGGGACCGCATCCGCTGAAGACGCCGGCCGACCTGAAACATCACGTGCTGCTGCACGACCACAGCACCTACAGCGACGTGAGCAATCCCGACTGGGGCGTGTGGCTCGACCATGCGGGCGTAACCGACGTGGACGTGACGCGCGGACCGTCGTTCTGGCCCAGCCACCTCGTGATCAACGCCGCCATCGACGGCCTGGGCGTCGCGCTGGTGAAGAAGAACTGGGTGATCAAGGACCTGGCCGACGGCCTGCTCGTGCGGCCCTTTGACCTCGCGCTGCCGGTGGAGTTTTCATACTTCATGGTGTACCCGCAGGACCGCCGCAGCGATCCGCGCATCATGGCCTTCGTGGCCTGGGTGCATGAAGAGCTCGCGCGCGATGCGGGCGCGGCGCCGGCCTGAGCCCGCTTGTTCGCAAACGCTCTTCAGCCCAGCCGATAGAGGCGCACCGCGTTGTCGTGCAGCAGTTGCCGCCGCTCCGATCCGGGCCGGTCGGCTATCGCGGTCACGAAGCCGCGCAAGATCGTGCCGTAGTCCGCCACCAGGCTGTCGACCGGAAAGTTGCTCGCGAACATGCAGCGCGCCGCGCCGAAGATCATGATCGCGTCGCGGATCAGCGGCACGTTCGCGGCCTGCGTCCATGGCAGGCCGCGCTGCCCCAATCCGGAGACCTTGATCGCGGTGTTCGGCTGTGCGGCCAGACCTTCGAGTGCGCGGCGCCAGCCGGCGAGGCCTTCGTCGCTGCGGTCGGACGGCAGACCGGTGTGATTGAGCACGAGCAGCGTTTGCGGAAAGTCGCGGGCGAGGTCCGCGGCCTGGTCGAGGTTCCACCACGGCGCCTGCAGATCGAACGACAGGCGGTGCGTTTGCAGCAGCGCATAGCCGCGGCGCCAGCGCGCATCGTCCATCGACCCCGCGAGGCCGCGCCGGGCCGTTGCCGCCGAGGTGGACGTCACCGGCTTGTGGCGGATGCCGCGCACCAGCGCGAAGCCGGCCTGCGCGGCCAGGACCTCGGGCGCGTTGTCGCCGTCCAGCGCCGCGTGCGCGACGATCGCCGAAGGCCGGCCTTCGGCGGCGGCCATCTTCGCGAGCCAGCGCGTTTCGGCCACCGGGTCGCTGCGGTCCCACTCGGCCTCGATGTGCACCGTCAGCGCCGGCGCATGGCCGGGCGTGTCGCGCGCGAGGTCTGCAGGCAGGTAGTTGCGGCGCAGCGCCGAGTAGTCGCCATAGCGGAAGTTCGGCACCGTCTCGCCCTGCAGCCAGGGGTAGGGATGCAGATCGAGGTTCCAGAAGTGCTGGTGTGCGTCGACGAATTTTCCGTCGAAGGCGAATGAGTCTTCCGTCGGGTCCATCGCTGGATTTTCGGCCTTCAGCTCGACAGGTTGATCTTGCCAGCCAGTGCCTTGAAGAATGCGCTTTCGCGCGCCATCACCGCCTCGAGCGCCACGTCGTCGGCGTAGGTGTCCGTGCTGAAGTGCAGCTTGTTGAGCGCCTCCAGCCACACCGGCTCCTTCACAGCCTTGGCTACTGCCGCCTTCAGCACGGCAATCACGTCGTCGGGTGTGCCGCGCGGCGCGGAGAGACCGCGCCAGATGCCGATCGACAGGTCGATGCCGCGCTCCTTGAGCGTGGGGATCTTCTCGAAGCCGTCGGCCACGCGACGGTCGGCCATCACAGCCAGCGCCTTGAGCTTGCCGGCTGCCACGTAGCTGGACACCTCGGCCGTGCTCACCGTCACCGCATCGATGTGACCGCCCAGCAGCGCCAGCACCGCGGGCGCGCCGCCCGCGTAGGGAATGTGGTTGAACTTCGCGCCAGTCTTCTCGGCGAGCGCGGCGGCCGCCATGTGCCATGTGGAGCCGTGGCCGGCATTGCCCACGCGGATGTTCGCATCGGCCTTGCGCGCGGCCTCGACGAACTGCTCCAGCGTGACGTAGGGCGCGTCGGCGCGCACCACCACCGCGGCCGGGTCGGCATTCAGCCGCGCGATGGGGCGCAGGTCCTTGTACGAGAACTTGGCCAGGCCTAGGTGGTTCAGGAAGGTGAGCTCAGTGGACGACAGCACGATGCGGTAGCCGTCGGGCTTCGCATTCACCACGTCGCCCAGGCCCAGCACGCCGCTCGCGCCGGGCTTGTTGATGACCACGATGGGCTGCGGCAGGTACTTCGCGACGGCCGCGCCGAACGCCCGGCCCACCACGTCGGCGCCGCCGCCGGCCTGCCAGGGCACGACCAACTCGATCGGCTTGTTCGGAAAGGGGCCGCCCTGGGCGCGCGCGGCGCCGGTGATCGCGGCGAGCGGCAGCCCGAGTGCGAAAGGCAGGGCCGAGGGAATGGCGCGCAGCATCCGGCGGCGCGCGAGGTCTGTGAATGCAGTGGTCATTTGTCTTGTCTCCTTCGCGTGTTTTTGTGTGCTGTCCGGCTTGGGTGTCTTCAGTCCGCCGCCGCGTCTGCCTCTGCCGCGGCCGCCGTCACGGCCCCGAAGGCGCCACTCTGGCGCAAGGCCGCGATGGCTGCTGGCGTCATGCCGATTTCCCCCAGCACCTGGTCGGTGTGTTGGCCCAGCAGCGGCGCGGGATGGCGCACCTGCTGCGGCGTGCCCCCGAGCTTGACCGGAAATCCGAGCGCGCGGGTTTCGCCTTCCACCGGATGCTGGATCTTGAGCACCATCTCGCGCGCCACCGCCTGGTCGCTCGCCAGCGCTTCGGCGTAGTCGAGGATCGGCGCGGCCGGCACGCCCGCGGCCAGCAGCGCATCGACCCATTCGTTGGCCGTGCGGCGCGCGAACTCGCGCTCCAGCTCCTCGATCAGCACCGTCCGGTTGCGGATGCGCAGCACGTTGTCGGCAAAGCGCGCGTCCTTGGTGAGGTCGTCGCGGCCGATCACCGTGCACAGCGCGGTCCACAGCTTCGGGTTGGCCGCGCCGATCACGAAGTGGCGGTCCGAGGCGCGCACCGCCTGGTAGGGCGCGCTCATGCGGTTGGCGCTGCCGATGGGCACCGGCACCTCGCCCGTGCCCCAGTACTCGGCCGACTCCCACACCGACAGGCTCATCGCCGTCTCGAAGAGCGAAGCGTCGACGAACTGTCCTTCTCCTGTAAGGCCGCGGCCGATCACCGCGCTCAGGATGCCGTAGGCCGCGAACAGGCCCGCGCCCAGGTCGGCCAGCGGAATCGCCGACTTCACCGGCGCCTCGCCCGCATGGCCCATCACGCTCATGACGCCGGTCATCGCCTGCGCGATCAGGTCCAGGCCCGGGCGCTTGGCCCAGGGACCGGTCTGGCCGAAGCCGGAGATGCTCGCGTACACGAGACGCGGGTTGAGCTCGCGCAGCGTGGGGTAGTCGATCTTCAGCCGCGCGGCCACGCCGGGGCGGTTGTTCTCCACCAGCACGTCGGCGTCTTTCACGAGCGCGTAGAAGGCTTCGAGGCCGGCGGGGTTCTTCAGGTCGATCTCGACGCTGCGCTTGTTGCGGTTGAGCGCCAGGAAGCCGCCGCTGTCGGCGCCCTTCAGGCGAAAGCCCATGGAGCGGCGCGTCTGGTCGCCGATTCCGGGCGTCTCGACCTTGATCACGTCCGCCCCCATGTCGCCGAGCAGCATGCAGCAGAAGGGGCCAGCCATGATCTGGCTGACGTCGAGGACCTTGATCCGGGAGAGAGGAAGAGGAAGGGACACGCAGGTGCTCCGTGTGTTGTGTGAGGGCGCGATCGAAAGGCTCAGCGGCCGGTGAACACGGGCCGGGCCTTGGCCAGGAAGGCCTGGAAGCCGATCTGGAAGTCCTCGGTGTCGAAGCAGGCGTAAGCCTCGGCGTTCTCGGCATCGGTCAGCGGCGCGGGCTCGGCCAGGCGGCGCACGAACTGCTTGTGCCAGCGCGCCACCAGCGGCGCGCCCGCGGCGATGCGCCGCGCGGCGGCGTAGCCCTGCTCGAGTACCTCGGTGTCGTCCACCACGCGATTGACCAGCCGCTTCTCGAGCGCCTCCCTGGCATCGAAAACGCGGCCTTCGAGCACGATCTCCAGAGCGATCGCGCTGCCGACCAGGTTCACCAGGCCGCCCAGCTCGCCGAAGGACATCACCAGCCCCAGCTTGTTGACCGGCACGCCGAAGCGGCTGGAATTGCCGCAGATGCGCATGTCGCACACCGAGGCGATCTCCAGCCCGCCGCCGACGCACGCGCCCTCGATCACTGCGACGGTGGGGTGCTTGCTGTGGGCGATGGCATGCATCGCGCGGTGCGTGATCTCGCCGTAGGCCGCGGCCTGCGCCGCGTTCGCGCGGCTGGTGCGGAACTCCTCGATGTCGGCGCCCGCCGAGAAGGCCTTGCCGCCGGCGCCGCGCAGCACCACGCAGCGCAGGTCGTCGTCGGCCGAAAGCTCGGCGAACGCGTCCGTGAGGCCCTGCCACATGGACTTGTCCATGGCGTTCATCTTGTCGGGCTTGTTGAGGACGACGGTGGCGATGCGGTCGTCGCGCTCGACCTGGATCAGGGAAGTCATGCGAGTGTGTCTCTTTCGTTGGGGCCTGCGGCAAGGAGGCCGGGTTGCGAATGCGGCGAAGTCTAGGGAGCGCGCGGAGCGCAGCCAAACGAAAAAAACTGGGGCAGCGTTCAAGAAAAACTCGCGCCATGACAGGGCCCCGGCCTTGTGAATTTTTCTCGGCCGCACTTCAAGTAATTCCACGTTGCCGCGCCACCGGGCCGCTCCTAGACTCGCGCCCCACAACGAACCCTCGAGCACATCGAGCACCTGGAACACAGCGAACCGGAGACCGCATGGCCCTCATCAACTACATCACCCAGATCCAGATCGACTTCGGCGCGGTGCAACTGCTCGCGCAGGAGTGCGACCGCATCGGCATCCGCCGCCCGCTGGTCGTGACCGACGCCGGCGTGCGCGCTGCGGGCGTGCTCGACCACGTCACCGCGGAGCTCGGCGCGGGCCGCGCGTTCGTGGTGTTCGACGGCACGCCGTCCAACCCCACCGAGGCCGCGATGCGCGCCGCCGTGGCGATGTACGCGGCGCACGGTTGCGACGGCATCGTCGCGGTTGGTGGCGGCTCGGCCATCGACCTGGCCAAGGGCGTGGCGGTGTGCGCCACGCACGAGGGGCCGCTCAAGTCCTTCGCCGCGATCGAGGGCGGCGCTGCGCGCATCACCGCCGCCACCGCGCCGGTCATCGCGGTGCCCACCACCGCCGGCACCGGCAGCGAGGTCGGCCGCGGCGCGGTGCTGATCCTGGACGACGGCCGCAAGGTCGGCGTGCTTTCGCCATACCTCGTGCCGCGCGTGGCGCTGTGCGACCCCGAGCTCACGCTCGGCCTGCCGCCGATGCTGACCGCGGCCACCGGCATGGACGCGATCGCGCACTGCATGGAGACCTTCATGGCGCCCGCCTTCAACCCGCCGGCCGACGGCATCGCGCTGGATGGCCTGCGCCGCGCGTGGCGCCACATCGAGCGCGCGACCGCCACGCCCGGTGACCGCGAGGCGAGGCTGAACATGATGAGCGCCTCGATGCAGGGCGCGCTCGCGTTCCAGAAGGGCCTGGGTTGCGTGCACAGCCTGAGCCACGCGATGGGCGGGCTGGTGCCGCGCCTGCACCACGGCACGCTCAACGCGATCCTGCTGCCCGCGGTGATCCACTTCAACGCGAAGGCGCCTTCGATGCAGAAGGACGAGCGGCTCGCGCGCATGGCGCAGGCCATGGGCCTGGCCGGCGCCGACGAGGTGGCGCCCGCGATCCACGCCATGAGCCAGCGGCTCGGTTTGCCGACCGGGCTCGCGGCGCTGGACGTTTCGCCCGGGATCTTTCCGCGCGTGATCGAAGGCGCGCTCAAGGACCACTGCCACAAGACCAACCCGCGCGAGGCGAGCCCCGCCGACTACGAGGCGATGCTGGCCGCGTCGATGTAGGCGCGCGGGGCCGGCACGCGGCCAACGGATTCATTCCCAAAAAAGACGGAGACAAACGCACCATGCAAAGACGCCACTTCATCGCTTCGGGCCTCGCGGCAACCGCCGCGGCAGCCGTTCCCTTTTTCGCCGCGGCATCGCCGCTGCCCACCGCGCCGGTGCGCATCGTCGTGGGCTTTCCGCCCGGCGGCGGCACCGACGTGATGGCGCGCGTGATGGCGCAGAAGCTCGCCACCGCCTGGGGCGTGCCGGTCACGGTCGAAAACAAGGCCGGCGCGGGCGGGGTGATCGCTGCGGAGTACGTCGCCAAGCAGCCGGCCAACGGCACCGTGCTGCTGATGACCAACATCAGCAACCACGCGATCGCGCCCGCGCTCTACCCCACGCTGGGCTACGTGGTGGAGCGCGACTTCACGCCGCTGGTGCTGGTGGGCGTCACGCCCAACCTGCTGATCTGCAACCCGAGCCAGCCGGCGCGCACGGTGAAGGACCTGGTGGCGCTGTGCCGCGCCAAGCCCGGCACGGTGACTTTCGGCTCCTCGGGCACGGGCGCCTCGCAGCACATGGCCATCGAGCTCTTCAAGCTGCGCGCGAAGGTCGATGCGCTGCATGTGCCCTACCGCGGCTCGGGGCCGATGCTCACCGACCTGATCGGCGGGCAGATCGACTACAGCTTCGAGACCATGACCTCGGCCACGCCGCATGTGGCCAGCGGCAAGCTCGTGGCGCTCGCGCAGACGCGCCTGCAGCGCTCGCCGGCGCACCCGCAGGTGCCCACGGTGGCCGAACTGGGCTACCCCGGCTTCGACGCCAGCACCTGGTATGGCCTCGTCGGCCCGGCGCAGATGCCGCCCGAGATGGTGCAACGCATGAACGAGGACTTCAACCGCGTGCTCGCGATGCCCGACGTGGCCGCCAAGCTCGCGAGCTATGGCGCCGAAGACGGCGGCGGCGCGGCCGCGAAGTTCACGGCGTTCATCGCGACCGAGAAGGACAAGTGGGCGCAGGTGGTCAAGGAAGCCAAGGTCACGGTCTGACGTGCTCTGACGCGTGCCCGCAGATTTCAACGACAGGAGACAAGAGAAATGAACAAGAACCTCAAGGCGCTTTCATCGGTACTGCTGGCGGTGACGATGGCCTTTGCAGCAGGCACCGCTGCTGCGCAATCGCCCGTGAAGCTGCGTTTCAGCCACACCGTGCCCGAGACTGATTCGCAGCACAAGGCTGCGCTCGAATTCGCCAGGCGCGTGAAGGAGCGCACGCAGGGTGGCGTGGAGATCCAGGTCTTTGCCAACAGCCAGCTGGGCAACGACGTGACGCTGGTGACCGGCGTGCGCAGCGGCACCATCGACATCGGCGCGACCGGCAACCCATTCGTTACCGGCCTTGCGCCCCGGCTCAACGCGCTCGACCTGCCTTATCAGTTCGCCGATGCGCAGCAGGCCTACCGCACGCTCGACGGCCCGGTGGGCCGGTCGCTGCTAGATGAACTGGCGGCGCACCAGATCAAGGGGCTGGCGTTCTGGGAGATCGGCTTTCGCAGCCTGGGCAACAACAAGCGGCCGATCAACAACGCGGCCGACATCAAGGGCCTGAAGATCCGCACCACGCCGAATCCGTCGCACCTCAAAGCCTTCCAGCTGCTGGGCGCCAACCCGCAGCCGATGCCTTTCGCCGAAGTGTTCGGCGCGCTCGAGTCCGGCGCGGTCGATGGGCAGGAGAACCCGCCCACGCTGATGCTCTCATCAAAGATGTACGAGGTGCAGAAGTACCTCTCGCTCACGCGCCACGCCTACACGCCGCTGGTGGTGATCATGAACAAGGCGCGCTTCGATGGGCTCAAGCCCGAGTTCCAGAAGGTCGTCCTGGAGGAGGCCGCAACTGCCGCGAAATTCCAGCGCAAGCTCAACAACGACGGCGAGAAGGAAGCCATCGCCCAGCTGCGCGCCAAGGGCATGCAGGTCAACGAAAACCCTGACGTCGCGAGCATCCGCCAGGTGGTGCGCGAAGAAACGCGCAAGCTCTACATCGAGAAGAACGGCGATGCGGTGCTCAAGGCCATGGATGCGCAACCCTGACACGAGGCGCAAGAATTTATGAGCACGCTGCTGCCCCGCGCCGTCGTCGACGCGCACCACCATCTCTGGCACCTGTCCGAAGGCCACTTCCCGTGGCTGCAGGAGGGCTACGACGCCGATGCGTTCTTTCTCGGCGACTACGCCGTGCTGCGGCGCGACTTCGGCGTGGACGACTACCGCGCGGCCGTCGAAGACCTGCCCGTCGTGGCGACCGTGCACGTCGAGGCCGAGCGCTCGCGCGCCGAATCGCTGGACGAGACGCGGTGGCTGCACGCCGTGCATGCGGCGCACGGTTTTCCGAACGCGGTGATCGCGAACGTCGAGTTCCTCGCGCCCGATGCCGATGCGCAGATTCGCCAGCACATAGCGTGGCCGCTGGTGCGCGGCGTGCGCTGCAAGCCGCGCATCTCGCGCGCGCCCGATCACAGCGTGCGCGGCGAGCCGGGCACGCTGCAGGACGAACGCTGGCTCGCTGGCCTCGGCCTCCTGCGCGGCCACGACCTGCTGTGGGATGTGCGCGTGCCGTACTGGCACCTCGAAGAGGCGGCCGAAGCCATCGCGCGCTTTCCCGGCTTGCGGGTGGCGGTCGAGCACGCCGGCCTGCCATGGGACCGCAGCGATGCGGGCCTGGCGATCTGGCGGCGCGGCATGACCGCGCTGGCGGCGCTGCCGGAGGTCTGCGTGAAGCTCTCGGAGTTCGGCCTGCCCGATGCGCCATGGGACGCCGCGAGCACGGTACGCGTGGTGCGGGAGACCGTCGGGATCTTCGGCGCGCAACGCTGCATGTTCGCTAGCAACCTGCCGGTGTCGGGGCTGCGCGCGCCGATCGCCGAGGTGGTGCGCACCGTGGCCGAAGGCCTTGAGGCACTCGACGAGGACGCGCGCGATGCGGTCTGGCGCGGCAACGCGATGCGCTTCTACCGCATCGATGCGGCCGAGGCCATCGGCCTTCGCGGCCGCTGAAACAACAACGACAACAACCGGAGACTTTCACCATGCTTTCCCGCCTCTTCGAGCGCGGCGCCAACGTCCTGATGATCGCGATGATGGCCGTCATGGTCGCCCTCGTGTTCGGCAACGTCGTGCTGCGCTACGCCTTCAACTCGGGCATCGTCTTTTCGGAAGAAGCCTCCCGCTTCGTCTTCATGTGGCTCACGCTCATCGGCGCGCTGATGGTGATGAAGGACAACGCGCACCTGGGCATGTCGACCATCGTCGCGCGCCTGGGCGAACGGGGCCAGCGCATCTGCCGCGGGATCGCGGACTTCGGCGCGCTCGCCTGCTGTCTGATGCTGGTGCACGGAAGCTGGAAGCTGGTGGTGATCGGCATGGACGACCGCGCGCCGGTCACCGGCGTGCCGATCGGCCTGGTGTATGCGTGCCTCCTGGTGAGCAGCGCGGGCATGGCGCTGATCTTGGCGCGGTCGCTCTGGCGCCTCTTGACCGGACGGATGACACGCGAAGAGCTGGTGAACGACACCGCCAGCGCGGGTGAATGAACGAGCCCGAGAGACACCACCCATGACCATCGTCGTCTTCATCACCTCGCTGTTGGGGGCCATGGCCTTCGGCATGCCCATTGCGTTCGCGCTGCTCGTGTGCGGCGTCGCGCTCATGGTGCACCTGGGCAGCTTCGACACCCAGATCCTCGCGCAGAACATGCTCGAGGGCGTCAACAACTATCCGCTGATGGCCGTGCCCTTCTTCATGCTCGCCGGCGAGCTGATGAACGCGGGCGGCCTGTCGTCCCGCATCGTGAAGGTGGCCGACGCGATGGTCGGCCATGTGCGCGGCGGCCTGGGGTACGTGGCCATCATCGCGGCGACGGTGGTCGCGAGCATCTCGGGCTCGGCGGTGGCCGATACCGCGGCGGTTGCGGCGCTCCTGATCCCTATGATGCGCAACGCAGGCTACAACGTGCCGCGCGCGGCCGGCCTCATCGCCGCGGGCGGCATCATCGCGCCGGTCATTCCGCCCTCAATCGCCATCGTGGTGTTCGGCGTGGTCGCGCAGGTGTCGATCACCAAGCTGTTCCTGGCTGGCCTGTTCCCCGGGATCATGATGGCGCTGACGCTCACGGCCACCTGGTGGCTGTGCGCGAAGAAGGAGAGGAACGTGGCGGTGCGTCGCTTCGATGTGCGGGAGCTCTTGCGCTGCCTGCTCGACGGCATCTGGGCGCTGGTGCTGCCCATCGTGATCATCGGCGGGATGAAGTTCGGCGTGTTCACGCCGACCGAGGCGGCGGTGGTGGCGGTGGTCTATGCCTTCGTGGTCGGCCGCTTCGTCTATCGCGAACTGCACTTCAAGCGCATGCCCGAGCTGGTGCTCAGCGCCGCCAAGACATCGAGTACCGTGCTGTTCCTGGTGGCCTGTGCGCTGGTGTCGGCCTGGCTCATCACCATCGCCAACATCCCGGCGCAGGTGACCGAGCTGCTGGAGCCCTTCGTGGACAACAAGATCCTGCTGATGTTCGTGATCATGGTCTTGGTGATCATCGTAGGCACTGCGCTCGATTTGATGCCCACCGTGCTGATCATGACGCCCATCCTCATGCCGGTGATCACCAAGGCGGGCATCGATCCGGTGTACTTCGGCGTGATGTTCATCATGAACAACGCCATCGGCCTCCTGACGCCGCCGGTGGGCACCGTGCTCAACGTCGTGGCCGGCACGGCGCGGGTCAGCCTCGACAGCGTGATCCAGGGCGTGTGGCCGTTCCTGCTGTCGCTCACGGCATTGATGTTTCTCTTCGTGCTGTTTCCGCAACTGATCCTCGTACCCGCCAGCTGGCTGCGCTGAGCCGTGGGCTCCTCCAAATTTTCCGCGTCCGACACCATGACCCCTTTCCTATCCGCCACCTACACCGACACCCGCCTGCTGATCGACAACGAATGGGTCGATGCCACCGGCGGCAAGACGCTGGACGTCGTGAACCCCGCCACCGGCAAGGCCATCGGCAAGGTGGCGCATGCCAGCATCGCCGACCTGGACCGCGCCCTGGCCGCCGCCCAGCGCGGCTTCGAAAAATGGCGCAACACCCCCGCCAACGAGCGCGCCGCCGTCATGCGCCGCGCCGCGGGCCTCATCCGCGAACGCGCCGGCGACATCGCCAAGCTGCTGACGCAAGAACAGGGCAAGCCGCTCGCCGAAGCCAAGGGCGAGACGCTGGCCGCCGCCGACATCATCGAATGGTTCGCCGACGAAGGCCGCCGCGTCTATGGCCGCATCGTGCCCTCGCGCAACCTGGCCGCTCAGCAACTCGTGCTGAAGGAGCCGCTCGGCCCCGTCGCCGCGTTCACGCCGTGGAACTTCCCGATCAACCAGATCGTGCGCAAGCTCGGCGCCGCATTGGCCACCGGCTGCTCGTTCCTGGTGAAGGCGCCTGAAGAAACCCCGGCCTCGCCCGCCGCGCTGCTGCAGGCCTTCGTCGACGCCGGCATTCCGCCCGGCACCGTGGGCCTCGTGTTCGGCAACCCCGCCGAAATCTCGAACTACCTGATCGCCCACCCGATCATCCGCAAGGTCACCTTCACCGGCTCGACCCCGGTGGGCAAGCAACTGGCCGCACTGGCCGGCTCGCACATGAAGCGCGTCACGATGGAACTGGGCGGCCACGCGCCGGTGATCGTGGCGGAAGACGCCGACGTCGCCCTGGCCGTCAAGGCTGCCGGTGCCGCCAAGTTCCGCAATGCCGGCCAGGTCTGCATCTCGCCGACCCGTTTCCTGGTGCACAACAGCCTGCGCGAGGAATTCGCCCGCACGCTGGTCAAGTACACCGAAGGGCTGAAGCTGGGCGACGGCCTCGCCGAAGGCACGACCATCGGACCGCTGGCCAACGCACGCCGCCTCACGGCCATGGCCCACGTGCTGGACGATGCGCGCAAGAAGGGCGCCACCGTGGCCGCTGGCGGCGAACGCGTCGGCGACTCGGGCAACTTCTTCGCCCCCACCGTGCTGACCGACGTGCCGCTGGACGCCGACGTGTTCAACAACGAGCCTTTCGGCCCCATCGCCGCGATCCGCGGTTTCGACACGCTCGACGAAGCCATCGCCGAAGCCAACCGCCTGCCTTTCGGCCTGGCCGGCTACGCCTTCACCAAGTCGATCAAGAACGCGCACCTGCTGAGCCAGAAGCTCGAACTCGGCATGCTCTGGATCAACCAGCCCGCCACCCCGTCGCCGGAAATGCCGTTCGGCGGCGTGAAGGATTCGGGCTACGGTTCGGAAGGCGGCCCCGAGGCGCTCGAGGCTTACCTCAACACGAAGGCCGTCTCGATCCTGGGCGTTTGATCTGGGGCAGGCGGTGCTCACGCATTCTTCCTTTGAAAGGCTGCCCTATCGCACCGCGCCGAGAGGTTGGTCAATACGTTGCAGCAGAGCCTCGTTCTCTGCTGAGGAGCGTGGCAGTCCAATCGAAAGAAGGATCAGAAACGGCGCAAGCCCCATCTGTTCGCTCGGTCATCAATCGTTCTGATGCTAGGGATGGTCTTCAAAACGCGATTCAAGAATTGGTGTGACGCGCATCGCTTTCCAACCAGTTTTCCTGTCGCTACGACGCTTTCCTGGGTGCCTCGCAGCGCGTGGACGCGAAGGAATTCATCGTCGCCACCGACACCGGCACGCTGCCCACGCTGAACCCCGCAAAGCAAGGGCGAGGTTGATGTGAAGAGTTTCACGAACAAGCCTCCCACCTCGAACCTAGGAACAGTCACCGAGATCCGGGCATCGTCGCGGCAAACGATTTCGCCGTAGCGCGGCGTGATTGCAGGCTGGACGCCACCACAGGCTGAAAAGAGAGCGCCGTGTTCAGTCCCGGAAAATAAAGTCGCCGGGAGCCTTGTCAGGCGTGCGAACTCTTACCGGACGAGCATTTCGCACAGCGCCACTGGCCTTTGACCTGGTGATTGCACAGCGCTCCCGGATTGGCGCCGCGTATTGCGACTGCGATTGCAACGCTGTCGATCACATTCGCACGGTCATTTACGAATGCCTGACCTGATGCCGGTAGGCCTCATTTCCTTGCTTCGAAAGCGCACGACGACTGCACCTGAGCCCGGCGATCCCGGAGCGCTTTCTTCACCGCTTGCGTTACAAAAACATCCCTGACAAGTGCCCATATTTGCGTAATACTGTTGTTTTATACAGTATTCCTTCATGGCTTCGCTGCTGCACTGGGATGACGAAAACGACACTGAGCGGCCGCCGCTGGGCGCTCCCGCACGGGCCGAATTGCAGCCGGGTGAATTGCCCGCGGCAGTGCAGGCCGCCGTCTGGCGCGGCGACCAACTTGGAACACCAACCACCAGAGTGGTCCTCACTGGCTTTCCTGACCTCGACAAAGAACTTCCCGGTGGCGGTTGGCCGGCCCACGCGCTGACCGAGCTTCTACAACCGCAGCCTGGCGTCATGGAGTGGCGCCTGCTTGGCCCTGCGATCCGTGACGTCGCGTCTCAGGGCAAGCACGTCATCGTCGTCAGTCCACCCAAGCATCCGCATCTTCCCGGGTTGCGTCAGCAAGGCGTCGACGAACGTCTCCTGGTCTGGATTCAGGCGGAGACTCCAGCCGAGCGCCTCTGGGTCACCGAACAGTTGGTCAAGGCCAACGCCGCCGGCCTTTTGATCTCATGGCTGCCTCAGGCCCGTCAGGAACAGATCCGGCGCCTTCAGGTCTGCGCGCACAGCTGCAACAGCCCTGTCTTCCTGTGTCGGCCTGCGACCGCAGAGCACGAACCTTCCGCGGCGCCATTGCGCCTGCAAGTGCGCCATGCGCCCGATTGGGAACTGCACGTGCACCTGCTCAAACGCAAGGGCGGCACTCATGACGGATTGATCAAGCTGCCGTCTGTCCCCGCAAGCCTGGATTCACTTATCACGCCCCGGCTTATGAAGCCGAGCGCACTCATCGCCGCACGCCAGAAGCGCGCAGTCGATACGAGCCTCTCCCATGTTCTGGGCCGCCCTTCTTCCCGCCCCCCAACTCTCCGAGTCCCAACGCCTTGAGGCCCTTCGCGGTTTCGCGCTCTGGTGCTTGCAGTTCACTCCGCGCACCAGCCTCGTCGACCCCGCCGCCGTCTCAGCCGCTGTGGTCATGGAACTGGAAGCTAGCGTTCGCCTTTTCGGCGGGAAGCGCAAGCTTGTCGAGCGCGTCAAGGTCGAGGCGCTGGACATAGGGGTCGCGCAACTTGGCTGGGCGCCGACGAGTCTTGCAGCTGTGGCTATTGCCCGCACTGGCCAGTCCAATGGCTTCGCGAAACCGCTCGAGGCGCTGCTCGACGCTTTGCCCATCGAGGTGCTGGCCCCGGTAGCCGCACATGCGGCGACCCTGTCGCGCCTGGGCTGCCAGACCCTAGGCCAGGTACGTGCCCTGCCGCGCGGGGGTCTGAGCCGCCGCTTCGACAAGGAATTGCTGGGCGCGCTGGACCAGGCGTACGGGCTGCGCCCGGAGGTGCATGCTTGGGTGCAACTGCCGGACAGCTTCAGCGCGAAGCTCGAACTGATGTCACGCGTCGAACTGGCCCCTGCCTTGCTGTTCGGCGCGCGCCGACTGCTGATGCAGATGTGCGCCTGGCTGTCGGCCCGGCGCGCGGGTGTCACGGCCTACACGTTGAAGTGGTGTCATGACGCGATGCGTGCGAAGACCGCTGGCGATGGCGGCGAAATCACCATTCGCACAGCCGCACCATCGCGCAGCATCGAGCACCTGAGCCGGCTCTTGGCCGAGCACCTCGCCAAGGTCGAATTACCGGCACCTGTCGGTGACCTGGAACTCGTGGCCGACGAGGTTCGAGCCCATGAAGAGTCCAGCCACTCGCTGCTGCCAGACGCCAGGGAAGATGGTGAGAGCCTCGCACTCGTGCTCGAACGGATTGCAGCGAGACTCAGACCGGAACGCGTGTTGCGGCCCGTGGTCACGGAAGACCACCGCCCCGAATGGATGTGTCATTGGCAACCGGCGCCCGAGCCCCATCCACGCCAACTCGCGCGCTGCGTGGAGCACCCTCAGCCCACGTTCATCTTTCCGAATCCATTGCGCCTGGCCTCGCGCGAGAACGGGCCCCTGTACCAGGGACCTTTGCAGTTGTTGGCAGGGCCGCATCGCGTGGAATACGGCTGGTGGGACCGGGTAGGCGACAGGCCCGGCGATCCCGGGAGCAAGGATCACCCGGATGCAGGCTCAACCCGACATGTCGCACGCGACTACTGGGTGGCGCTGAGCGAGCACGCCGGTGTCCTGTGGATCTTCCAGACCCGCTTGGCCAACGAAGAAAGCGCCTGGTTCCTGCACGGCATCTTCGCCTGAGCGTGTATGTCCGCCCCTTCCTCAGCGACTGCAATTCCCGACTACGCGGAACTGCGCTGCGTCACGAATTTCACCTTCCTGCGCGGCGCAAGCCAGCCGGGGGAGCTCGTCGAACGCGCCAAGGCCTTGGGCTACCGTGCTCTGGCCATTGCGGATGAGTGCAGCCTCGCCGGCGTCGTGCGCGCCCATGTGGTCGCCAAGGAGGTCGACCTTCCGCTCCTGATCGCGAGCCAGTTCCGGGTTGACTGCGCTCACCCGTTCACGTTGATCGTTTATGCCTGCAACCTCAACGGCTACGGCAATCTGTGCGAGTTCATCACGCGGCTGCGCCGCGCGTCTGAAAAGGGCTCCTACCAACTGAGCTTCGGCGAACTCGATGCAGCTGCACTGGACGATTGCGTGGTGCTCGCCTGCCCCAAGCGCATGTCCTCGCCCACACAGCTCGAAGCCATCGGCCGATGGCTGCTCAGCAAGTTCCGAGGTCGCTGCTGGTTCGGCGTCGATCAACTGCGGCTGCTTGACGATGAGATGTGGCTGCACCGGCTGCGGGAGGTCAGCGCTCTGACGGAGATTCGTTTGGTGGCCGCTGGCGACGTGCATTTCCACGTGCGCTCGCGCAAGCCGCTGCAGGACGTGATGACCGCCACCCGGGTGGGCAAGCCGCTCACCGAATGCGGACTGGACCTCCAACCGAATGCCGAACGGCACCTTCGCACCCGCCTGCGCCTGGCGCAGACCTATCCCGCGGACCTGCTTGCCGAGACGCTCCATGTCGTGGCTCGCTGTAGTTTCTCGCTCGATGAACTCAAGTACCAGTACCCCGACGAGGTAGTGCCGGAAGGCGAGACGCCTTCCTCCTACCTGCGCCGCATCACGTATGAAGGCGCGGGCCGCCGTTGGCCTGAAGGCATCTGCGCGAAGGTACAGACGCAGATCGAATACGAGCTCGAGCTCATTGCGGACTTGAAGTACGAGCACTACTTCCTCACGGTGGCCGATATCGTCACCTATGCGCGTTCGCAGCACATCCTCTGCCAGGGCCGCGGCAGTGCTGCCAACTCGGTGGTCTGCTATTGCGTGGGCGTGACGGAGGTGGATCCTGCACGCATGAGTGTGCTGTTCGAGCGCTTCATCAGCCGGGAGCGCAACGAGCCGCCGGATATCGACATCGATTTCGAGCACGAGCGCCGAGAGGAAGTGCTTCAGTATCTGTATCGCCGCTACGGCCGGGATCGCGCGGCCATCACGGGGGTGGTCATCAGCTACCGGCCCAAGAGCGCAATCCGCGACGTGGGCAAAGCGCTGGGGTTCAAGCTGGACGTGGTCGACCAACTCGCCAAGGACCACAAATGGTTCGACGGTCAGGCGGTGCTGCCTGAGCGCCTGACCGAGCTAGGCCTTTCGCTGGACGACCTACAGGTGCGCCAACTCATCCTGCTCACCGGCCAGTTGATGGGTTTCCCGCGGCACCTGAGTCAGCACACGGGCGGCTTCGTGCTCACCAAGGGGCCGCTGTGCCGCATGGTGCCCATCGAGAACGCGTCGATGGCCGATCGCACAGTGCTGGAATGGGACAAGGACGATCTGGATGCCTTGGGTTTCCTGAAGGTAGATTGCCTGGCGCTGGGCATGCTCACGGCGATCCGCAAGGCGCTGACTTTTGTCGGCCAGCGCAAGGGCTTTGACTTCGGGATGCAAGACATTCCAGCCGAGGACAGCAGCACCTACGACATGATCTGCAAGGCCGACACCGTCGGCGTGTTCCAGATCGAGAGCCGCGCGCAGATGCAAATGCTGCCGCGGTTGAAGCCGCGGTGCTTCTACGACCTGGTTGTCGAGGTCGCGCTGGTGCGGCCGGGTCCCATCGTCGGCGGGATGGTGCATCCGTACCTGCAGCGCCGCCAGGGCCTGGAACCAGTGACCTACCCGAGCGAGGCGCTCAAGGAGGCGTTGGGCCGCACGCTCGGCGTACCTGTTTTTCAAGAGCAGGTGATGCAGATCTCGATCCTGGCCGCAGGCTTCACCCCGGGTGAGGCTGATGGTTTGCGCCGCGCGATGGCAGCCTGGAAGCGCAAAGGAGGTTTGGAGCGGTACTACGACAAGATCGTCGTGGGCATGACCGATCGCGGCTACGAACGAGCGTTCGCCGAATCCATCTTCGAGCAGATCAAGGGCTTCAGCGAATACGGCTTTCCGGAGAGCCATGCGGCGTCCTTCGCGTTGCTCGTCTATGCGAGCTGCTGGCTCAAGTGCCACCATCCGGCCGAGTTCCTGGCGGCGATGTTGAACTCGCAGCCTCTGGGTTTCTACAGCCCAAGCCAGCTTGTGCAGGACGCCAAGCGCCACGGTGTCGACGTGCGGCCGCCCGATGTCATGCGCAGCGATCTCGACTGCACGCTGGAGGACATCGATCATGTCCCGGCGGTACGGCTCGGGATGCGGCTGCTGTCGGGGTTGAAGTGGACTTCCGCCCAGCGCATCGTGGAGGTACGCGCAGCTGCGCATTTCACCAGTGCCGAGGACCTCGCGCGGCGCGCCGGACTTGAACACCATGAAATGAAGCTCCTCGCCAGCGCAGATGCGCTGATGAGCTTGAGCGGGCATCGACGCCAGCAGGTCTGGGATGCGTCGGCTCTGCGTGCCACGCCGCTGCTGCTGCGCGACGCACCGGTGGACGAAGACATCCTCGAATTGCCGTCGGCGCCCGAGGGAGAGGAGATCATGTTCGACTACGCGGCCACGGGCCTCACCTTGCGCCGCCATCCCCTCGCGCTGCTACGCCCGCTGCTGTCAAGGCGCAAGCTCATGGCCGCAGCCGACTTGCAGGACCTGGAAAACGGCGAATTCGTGAGCTACTGCGGCATCGTCACGCTGCGCCAGCAACCGGAGACAGCCAAGGGGGTGATCTTCGTGTCGCTGGAGGACGAAACGGGCACGGTGCAGGTCATTGCGTGGAAGAGCATCAAGCTGGCGCAGCGGCACGAGCTGCTGAATTCACGTCTGATGGCCGTACACGGGACCTGGCAGCGGGATGGAGAGCTCCGCAGCCTTGTCGCAGCCAGACTCGAGGACCTCACGCCGCTGCTCGGGCGGCTGTCGACGGCGAGCCGGGACTTTCATTAGTGTGCGGTCGACTTGGATACGGGCCTGACCGTAGCGCTGGCTTTTATGCCGAGCAGCCTGTAGACACAGTTCTGAGGCCGCCTACGCTATTCCGACAGCGGTTGCGTGAACTAAACCCGGTTTGCATTGAGTACGGGGCGCGTTCGGATTGCTAGGGTTTACGTTAATTTGTAGATTGGTATTACTTTCCAATCTGGAAAGCGACGTGCGCCACCGCCCGGAAGGGTGTCAGGCCGCCTAGCCGGAGAACTTCATTGATCACGGTCACCTATCGAGTCGAAGTCCAGTTCGTGAACGAGCTCCTTCGCACATTCGGCCGCGACACTGATTTCATATTTGCGCTCACCAATGCGACGCGGGGGTGCAGCGCCGCGGGCCGCGGTCAAGACGGACCCACGAATACACCCTACGAGTGGGCGGAGTTCCACGACCACGCCGCAGCTAAGCGCTGCGAAATCGACTTGGCGGGGGTCAACGAAAAATTCTCGAAGCGGTTACGCGGCGAGATCATGGCTTGAGGCGCGGCGAATTTTTGCGTGTGTAGAGGACGAATTTGATTGGCCCGGTCGCTACGGTCACGCCATCACATTGCATTGGTCATCACTCGGTGGTGCACTGCGTCCGGTCGCCAACCAGATTGAGCTACGTAGGGCTCCGAGAGACGCACGGCCGACCGAAGCTGGTGCCTTGCTCCTACGTGACATGAGATTCGCTTCGAGCGAAATTCGTGCCATCCCGGTGCGAAGGAGCCCGCCTTAGTCCCTGGGGTCCGGTGAAGGACCAGCACTTTGGCCTGGGGGACATTTATCGCTTCGGATTTGGTGGCGAACATGCCGGCTTCGGAGGTGGTGCCAGAGTCTGCTGTCCCACTCGCTCAGGCTTCATCGAGCGGCAACTGAGTAGCTGAACAGACAGGATGATCAAACTGAGTTCCTGCAAATGCTCCGATGGTCCGCACAAGGTGCTCGGCCCCCGCAGCATTGCCTGAGGCGCGATTAACCGATGGCCAGAGGCGACGCACTTTCCAAATACAAGGCCAAGCGCAACTTCGCTGTCACTGCGGAGCCTGCCGAAGGCGGCACGCCGAGCCCGCACGCGCTCACGTTCGTAGTTCAGAAGCATGCGGCATCGCGCCTGCATTACGACTTCCGGCTCGAGCTCGACGGGGTGATGATTTCATGGGCGGTGCCCAAGGGCCCCAGCTTCGACCCGAATGAAAAGCGCATGGCCATCCACGTGGAGGACCATCCGATCTCCTATTCGTCATTCGAAGGCACCATTCCGCCGAAACAGTATGGCGCGGGCACCGTCATCGTCTGGGACAACGGCACCTGGGAGCCGGTCGGAGATCCGCGCGCGTCGCTGGCCGCGGGCAAGCTCGTGTTCAGGCTGCATGGTCAGAAGCTCGAGGGTCAATGGGAACTGGTCAACATCGCCAAAGGCGGCGAGCGGCAGGAGCCGTGGATTCTTTTCAAGAAAAAGGACGAACACGCGCGCGCCCACGCCGACTACGACGTGGTGACGGCGCTGCCCGACAGCGTGATCGCCAAGCCGCTGCGCAAGCCGAGTCGCCGTTCGCCTGTCGCTTCGCCCACCCCGAAGCCGGCCAGTGCGCCGCGGTCCACGAGGCCCACCCGAAAAACGGCGTTGCCGGCCGAAATCAAGCCGCAACTGGCCACGCTGGCCGCCGGCGTTCCTTCCATTGGCGAGTGGCTCTACGAGATCAAGTTCGATGGCTACCGCTTGATGGCCAGGCTCGACAAGGGAAAAGTCGCGCTGATGACGCGCGGCGGACACGACTGGAGCGCGAAGATGCCTGCGCTCGTAGACGAACTCTCCACACTCGGCCTTCGTTCATCGTTCCTCGACGGAGAAATCGTGGTGCTTGGGGCCAGCGGCTCGCCCGACTTCAACGCCCTGCAGAACGCGTTTGACCGCGGCCGAGGCACCGACCGCATCGTCTTCTTCGTGTTCGATACGCCCTTCTTCGAAGGTCATGACCTGCGGGAGCTGCCGCTGCGGGAGCGCAGGCAGCTCCTGAAAGACTTCTTTGCGGAGAAAGCGACCGAACAGGTACGGTTCAGCGACAACTTCGAGGCCGACCCGACCTCGCTTCTGCGCTCGGCGTGCCAGATGCAGATGGAAGGCGTGATCGCCAAGCGGGCCGACGCCCCGTACGTGTCCCGACGCAGCGAAACTTGGCTCAAGCTCAAGTGCAAGCTGCGTCAGGAATTCGTGATCTGCGGGTACACCGACCGTACCGATGGTGCCAACCAGGTCGGCAGCCTTTTGCTGGGCGTTCACGATGGGGACGGCAAACTGACCTCGGTGGGCAGCGTGGGCACCGGCTGGAGCGGCGAGGAGGCCCACGACATCAAACAGAAGCTGTTGCCCCTCGCGATTTCGAGCTCGCCTTTCGAGAAGGGCGACACCACGCCCGGCAGGTGGTCCAAGCGCAAGGCAGGCACCGAGCGCTGGGTGAAGCCTCGGCTGCTCGCGGAGGTGAGTTTTGCGGAATGGACGCCGGACGAGCAGATACGCCATGCCTCCTTCATCGGGCTGCGCGATGACAAGCCCGCGAAGGTCATCGTGCGCGAGCGGCCGAAGGCCATCGGCGCACCATCGGCCACTGGGGCCGGCAAGCCCACGAGCGCACCCCCGTCAGGCCCATCCGTCAAGGTAAGCCACGGCGACAGAGTCATCGATGCAAGCACGGGCGTCACCAAATTGGACTTGGTGCGCTATTACGAGTCGGTCGCGGAATTCATCCTGCCGCACCTCAAAGGCCGCCCGTGCTCGCTGGTGCGCGGGCCCACCGGTGTGACCGGCGAACTCTTCTTCCAAAAGCACGGAGAGAAGATTGGGGTCCCCGGCATCACCGAACTTCCGAAGGCGCTGTGGCCGGGCCACGCGGCGCTGCTCGAAATCGGCAACGCGAAGGCTCTGGCCGGTGCCGCGCAGATGAACGTGATCGAGTTCCATACATGGAATTCGATGGCCAAGGCGATCGGCAAGCCGGACCGGATGATCTTCGATCTTGATCCGGGCGAGGGGACGACCTGGGGCCACATCCAGGAGGCAGCCTCGCTGGTACGGGCGATGCTGGAGGCGCTTGGCCTGCAGGCCTGGTTGAAGACCAGCGGTGGCAAGGGTCTGCATGTGGTCGTGCCGTTGGCACCGCGCTACGACTACGACACAGTCAAGGGATTCTCGCAAGCGATCGTGCAGCACTTGGCCAGAACAATTCCGGGGCGTTTCGTGGCCAAGAGCGGGCCCAGCAACCGGGTGGGCAAGCTGTTTGTAGACTATTTGCGCAACGGCCACGGCGCAACAACCGCGGCAGCCTTCTCGGCGCGAGCGAGGCCGGGATTGGGCGTCTCAATGCCTGTCGCATGGGACGATCTCGGCGCGCTCAGGAGCGGATCGCAATGGAATGTGCGGACGGCGCGCGAGCACTTGTCTTTTCAGGTAGCGGATCCGTGGGCCCGCTACTGGCAGACACGCCAACCGCTGGCCGAGGCGATGAAGCGACTCGGCTACAAGAGTTGAAGGCGCGCCGTCCGAGGGAGCGGCATATCGTTCTCCACTGCAACGAACGATCCTGCTTGGAGCTACACCATTGGGGCGTCGGGTGCGAGCTACCGATCGGCCACGACGGGTCATCAGGCAGGACAGTCGACGCGCGTGACCATACAGAGAAGATTCTCACGCTCAAACCGTCAAGAGTCATGACGGAGCACAAACGTTTCGGGCGACTCCGCCAGCAGGAGGACGCGTGTTCCCATTGCCGATCTGAATCCAGGCACAACCCAGGCTGCCACCGTTCTTCGATTCCTCCCCAGTGTTAGCGTCGGCAGACCAACGCTCGCGGTGGGACTGAGAGCGAGTTCACGAAACTCGCTGCCTCAGCCGCCCGCTGCGCCGAACGGTCGCTGTACAGACCGCGAAGGCTGTTGTTACTGTGGACTTGGGGTTTGCGCTTGCCCGGTGCCTTGCGTGTTACCCACAGCGCCCTTCTTCGAGCTGTTCGACTTTCGGTCTGGGTTCATTGCGGCGCCGGAGGACTTGGACCCACCGGAGAGATTGCCGCCCGAATTCGGACTGCCCTGGGCGGCGTTGGGAAGTGTTGTCGTGCCATTCGGGTTGGTGGCCCGGTTCCACTGGTAGCTGGTTTTTGCTGTGTGGCACCGCTGTCGGGGCTGGCCAGGCCCGGGCCACCACCACCGCCGCTGCCTCCCCCTGCCTGGGCCATGGCAGACGCCGTAGCCAGGGCAATGCAGCTTGCAAAAATGGTGCGTGTGATTCGGTTCATGTCAGAGCCTCTGTAAGAAATGGATTGAAGACTCCAATGGAGCGGCTGCGCCGTGGCAACCAGGTCGGGAGGTGGCGTGGCTCCATGTCAGAGAAGGCGCACCGCTTCCAATTGCTGCGAGTCCCGGCCCTGCTCGTCGATGCGGCGAATCGATAGCGGTCTCACGGCCTAGACGAAAGCAACCGCCGTATTCATCGCGGCGGACGCAATTGAAGGGGTAGTCCCCTACTCCGCTGCCATCAAGTCGATCGCCTCAACGACCCGACGCGTATAGCGAACTGCAGCAAGGAGGCAATCAAGCCCGACGCGGATCGGACCGAGGTTTGTGAACGTTGGCGCGACTTGGTGTTGCCTTGAGCAGGCGTACGCCCTACGAACGAATCCTAGGGTTTTCCCTGTTTGCATACGAATGCAAGCTTTCGACATTGCATACGAATGCAACACCAAACCATGGGAAGAACGACCCGATGATCAAATACCTCAAGCGAGGCAAGGATGTGCAAGTCCGAGCCGATGAAGATGCCAGGGTGCGCGCCACCGTCGAAAGCATCATCAAGGACGTCGAAGCACGCGGCGATGCCGCCGTGCGCGACTACAGCAAACAGTTCGACAACTGGGATCCAGCCGATTTCCGGCTCAGTGCCGATGCGGTGGAGAAAGCGCGCCGGAGCCTCTCGGCGCGCGAGATCGAAGACATCGCCTTTGCGCAAAAGCAGGTGCGCAACTTCGCACAGATCCAGCGCGATTCGATGCAAGACGTAGAGGTCGAGACATACCCCGGCGTTGTCCTCGGCCACCGCAACATCCCGATGGACGCGGTGGGCTGCTACATCCCCGGCGGCAAGTACCCGCTGCTGGCTTCCGCCCACATGAGCGTGCTCACGGCCAAAGTGGCAGGTGTGAAGCGCGTCGTCGCGACGGCCCCGCCCTACCAAGGTGCGCCCCACCCCGCGATCGTCACGGCGATGTCGATGGCCGGCGCCGACGAGATCCTGGTGCTAGGCGGCGTGCAAGCCGTGGTGGCCATGGCCGTGGGTACCGAGACCATCGCGCCCGTCGACATGCTGGTAGGTCCGGGCAACATGTACGTGGCCGAAGCCAAGCGCCAGCTCTACGGCCGCGTGGGCATCGACCTGTTCGCGGGCCCGACGGAGACCCTCGTGATTGCCGACGAGACGGCCGACGGCGAGATGTGCGCGGTCGACCTGCTGGGACAGGCCGAGCACGGCCCCACTTCGCCGGCGATCCTGCTGACGACGAGCGAGCGGCTGGCGCAGGAGACCATGGCGGAGATCGATCGCCAGCTGAAGATCCTGCCCACCGCCGCGATCGCGGCCGTGAGCTGGGCCGAATACGGAGAGGTGATCGTCTGCGACACGCAGGAGGAGATGCTGAAGAAGGCCAACGAGCTGGCCTTCGAGCACGTACAGGTGCTCACGCGCGACCCCGACTACTTCCTGGCGCACATGACCAACTACGGCGCCCTGTTTCTCGGCCCGCGCACCAACGTGAGCTTCGGCGACAAGGTGATCGGCACGAACCACACGCTGCCCACCAACCGCAATGCGCGTTACACCGGCGGCCTGTGGGTCGGCAAGTTCCTGAAGACTTGCACGTACCAGAAGGTGCTGACCGACGAAGCGAGCGCGCTCATGGGTGAGTACTGCTCCAGGCTGTGCCACATGGAGAACTTTGCAGGCCATGGCGAGCAGGCCAACCTGCGCGTGCGCCGCTACGGCACGCGCGCCGAGGTGCCGTGGTACCAGCCGGTGCCGGCGCTGTCGTGATGGCCGGCCTGCCTCGCTCGCCGGGGTTTCGCGTGGACGGCCAGCGCGCGCTGGTCACCGGCGCCGGGCGCGGCATCGGCCTGGCCGCCGCGACAGCGCTGGCGCGCGCCGGCGCGCATGTCACGCTCGCCGCGCGTTCGGAGAACGAACTGCGCGACGCCTGCGCGCTGATCCGCGCCGAGGGCGGCGCATGCGATCACGTCGTCCTCGACGTGACCGATTCGGCCGCCGTGAACAGCGCGCTGAGCGCTGCCCGGCCGTTCCAGATCCTCGTGAACAACGCCGGACTCAACCGGCCCAAGTTGCTGACCGAGGTGCAAGACGAGGACATCGATGCCGTCTTCGACCTCAACGTGAAAGCCACGCTCTATGTCGCGCGTGCGGTAGCGCGCGGCCTGCTCGCGGCGAAATTGCCGGGTTCGATCGTCACCATCTCCTCGCAGATGGGCGTCGTCGGCAGTCCACGCCGCACGCTTTACTGCGCGAGCAAGCATGCGGTCGAGGGGATGACCAAGGCGCTGGCCTGGGAGCTCGGCCCAGCCGGCATCCGCGTCAACACGATATGCCCCACCTTCATCGAGACCGCGATGACGGCGAACATGTTCGCCGACCCCACATTCCGCGGCTGGGTCACCGAGCGCATCGCGCTCGGACGCCTGGGCAAGACCGAAGAAATCATGGGTGCAGTGGTGTTCCTGGCGAGCGAAGCATCGAGCCTCATGACAGGCAGCGCACTGATGCTCGATGGCGGCTGGAGTGCGGCATGAGGTCCAACGCCACGGCACAGGATGTCGCCCGGCTCGCCAACGTGTCGCAGTCGGCAGTGAGCCGCACCTTCACGCCGGGTGCGAGCGTGTCGGAAGACACGCGCGCCCGCGTGATGATCGCGGCCAAATCGCTGGGCTACCGGCCCAACGCCATGGCTCGCAGCCTGATCACGCGGCGCAGCCGGATCATTGCGCTGGTCATGGGTTACCTCGAGAACCAGTTCTATCCGCTGGTGATCGAGAAGCTCTCGCAGAAGTTGCAGAAGCAGGGTTACCACGTGCTGATGTTCATCAGCGATGGTGACGAGACCGATGGCGTGCTCGATGAGATCCTGCAGTACCAGATCGACGGCATCGTCATGGCCTCGGCCATGCTGTCGCCGGACCTCGCGCGCCAGTGCGCGGATTCGGGCGTGCCGGTGGTGCTGTTCAACCGCGTGCCCGACACCAGCGCCTTCGCACGCCACACGACCAGCTCGGTCACCTCTGACAACCGCGAGGGTGGGCGCATGGTCGCCGAATTGCTGCTCGCGCGGGGCCACAAGCGAATCGCATTCCTTGCCGGGTTGGAGAAGTCATCGACCAACCTGGAGCGCGAGCGCGGCTTCAACGAGGCGCTCCAGAAGGCAGGCGCCTCGGTTTTCCGACGCGAGGTTGGGCACTACAGCTTCGAACGTGCAGGCGATGCGGCGCGCGCCATGTTCGCCGGTGTACCCGAACGCAAGCGCCCCGACGCCGTATTCGTGGCCAACGATCACATGGCGATCGCCGTCATGGACGTGCTGCGCCAGGAGCTGGGGCTTCGTGTGCCGGATGACGTGAGCGTGATCGGCTTCGACGACGTACCGCAGGCAGCCTGGGGTGCCTATCGCCTGACGACCGTCGTGCAGAGCGTGGAGCCGATGGTCGAGGCCACCGTCGAGCTGCTGCACGAACAGATGCAGGACAACGCACAGCCGCGCAACGTGGTCATTCCCTGTCGCGTGGTCGAGCGCGACTCGGTGCGCACCGCACCCCCCGCGCGCCGCAAAACGGCACGAGCCTCGAAGCCCGCCTGAGCGGGACGATTTCATTCAATCAGGAGACAACCCATGACCCCCCGAATCCGACCGACCATGCTCGCCGCGCTGGCCCTTTCCTTGGTTGGTGCCCTCAACGGCGTCGGCCACGCGCAAGCGCAGCCGGCCGCCTGGCCCACCAAGCCGATCAAGTACGTCGTGCCCTTCTCGCCCGGCGGCGTGTCCGACGGCGTGGCGCGCCTGGTGGCCCAGCACCTGAGCGATCGGCTGGGCCAGCCCGTGATCATCGACAATCGGCCAGGTGTCTCCGGCATCGTCGGCACGCAGGCCGTGGCACGCGCGCCGGCCGACGGCTACACCATCATGGGCGGAACCATCACCACGCACGCGGTCAACCCCTTCTTCAACAAGAACCTGGGTTACGACCCGGTCAAGGATTTCGCACCGGTCAACCTCGTGGGCATGGTGAGCAACGTGCTGGTGGTGCCGGAAGGCAGCCGCTTCAATTCGGTGGCACAAGTCATCGCAGAACTCAAGGCCAAGCCCGACAGCCTCACCTACGGAACGGCAGGACCCGGCACGTCACAGCATCTGTCGGGCCAGTTGTTCCAGAACATCACGCATACGCGCATGCGCCAGATCGTCTACAAGGGCGGCTCGCAGGCCATCGTCGATCTGGTCGGCGGCCAGATCGACATGGTGTTCGAAACCGTGGCGGCGGCGCGGCCGATGATCGACGGCAAACGTGTGAAGGTGCTCGGCGTGACAGCAGCCAGGCGACTGCCCAGCCTTACTGGCGTGCCGACGCTGTCTGAAGCGGGTGCGCCGAATTTCGAGATGCAGTCGTGGCAGGGCGTGTTTGCGCCAGCGGGCACCCCAAAGCCGGTCGTCGACAGACTCGCGCGCGAGATCGCCGCCATCGTCGCGATGCCCGAGGTGCAGGAAAAGCTGCGCGGCCTGGGCGTCGAGCCGGACGGCCGCACGTCGGAAGCCTTCACCGCATTCCAGCAGTCGGAGATTGCGAAGTGGGGCAAGGTCATCAAGGACGCAGCCATCCAGGCCGAATAAGGAAAAGAGCCGTGAACCATCCATTCATTCTTCGCCGCGCAGTCATGTTCGCGGCCTTCGCGGGGATCGCCGGCCTCGCATCTGCACAGTCCGCCACCGGCCCCGGTGGCTACCCCTCGACCGGACGCGTCACCATCGTCGTGCCCTTTGCACCAGGCGGGGCCACCGACATCGTCGCGCGCCTTGTCGCGGACGAACTCGGCAAGCGATGGGGTACCGCCGTGGTCGTGGACAACAAGGCCGGCGCGGGCGGCGGCATCGGCACCGAATTCGTCGCACGCGCCAAACCGGATGGCTACACGCTGCTGCTTGGCACGCAGACGGCACTGTCGGTCAATCCCACGCTGCTCAAGAAGATCTCCTACAACGTCGACAAAGATTTCGCGCCCGTGACCCAACTCGCGAGCACGCCGCTGGTGCTGCTGGCCGGCAACAAGTCAGGCGCGACCGATGTGAAGTCGCTTGTCTCGGTCGTGAAGGCCAAGCCGGATGCCGTGTCGTACGGCTCGAGCGGAAACGGCACCTCGCAGCACCTCACGGCGCTCATGTTCCTCAATCGCATCGGCGGCAAGGCGGTGCACGTGCCCTACAAGGGCAGCAGCCAGTCGCTGGTCGATCTGGCGGGCAATCAGATCGACATGCAATTCGACAACATGACGACCGCGCTGGCCTTTGCCAAGAACAACCAGGCCAAGGCGCTGGCCGTGACCAGCGCCGCCCGTTCACCGCTCGCACCCGATCTGCCGACGGTGGCCGAATCCGGCGTGCCCGGCTTCGAGGCGGCGACCTGGCTCGGGCTGCTCGCGCCGGCCGCAACGCCTGCGCCGGTGGTCAACTGGCTCAACGCCGAAGTGGTGGCGGTGCTGCGCACGCCTTCGGTCGTCGAGCGGCTCGCGGCACAGGGCTTCACGCCCAAGCCGATGGCGCCGCAAGCGTTTCGTGCATTCATCCAGGCCGAAACCGCGAAGTTCGCAGAGCTGATCAAGACCAACCACGTGAGCATCGAATGAGCGCGCACGTTCTCAGTGCCGAGCGGTGCGAAAGCCGCGCTTGGTGGTGCAACGCAGAAAGGCCTTTTTTTGGCTCGCGGCCGTGCACGGCCGGGGTTCCCAGCTTGACGAAGATCGCGGCCGCCATGCGCGAAGCCGCCGACATCCATTGAAGGACGAACACACCATGGACCATCCTCACCATCCGTTGGACACACGGCTGCCCGCCCTCCTCCAGAGCGGGCAGCGCCTGCGCGGCCTGTTCAATTCGCTGCCGAACCCCGCCATCGTCGAGATGTGCGGTTACGCCGGGTTCGATTTCATCATCCTGGACAACGAGCACGGCAGCGCCAATCTGGAGAGCACCGAACACATGCTGCGCGCTGCGCGCGCGAGCGGCATCGTTCCCGTGGTGCGGTGCCTGCGCCAAGACATTTCTCGCGTGCTCGACATGGGCGCCAGCGGCGTGCAGATTCCCATGGTCGGCAGCGCCGAAGAAGCGCGCGATCTGGTCCAGCAAGTGCGCTATCCGCGCGTGGGCCGACGCGGTAGCGCATTCAGCCCGCGCGCTGCCGGCTATGGGGCCTATCCTGGCGTAGCGCACACGCAGCGCAGCAATGCGGGCGTCGCCCTGATCGTGATGATCGAAACCCCCGAAGCGGTCGAGCAGGCCGCATCGATCGCCGCCGTCCCGGGTGTCGATGCCGTCTTCGTTGGACCGAACGATCTGTCGCACGCGATGGGCTTCGACAACAACTGGAAGGCGCCCGAAGTAGAAACGGCGATCCAGCGCGCGCTCTGCGCCATTCGCGATGCGGGCAACTGCGGCGGTGTGATTGCGCTGACTCCCGAGGATGAAGCCAAGTACGGCCAGTGGGGCGCTCGCTATTTCGCAGGCACCACAACCGGACTCATCACGCAGGCGTTCCAGCAGGCTTCCAGCGCCGGCGGACGGCGCCCCGCGGCAGCGAAGCTCGGCTACTAGCCATCGCAGCCAGAGGCTGGTGCGGGCTCATCCGCTGCATGTCCGCGCTTTTCCGGAGGGGTATGCCCGCTGCACGCGCCAACCGGCAACCTGCTCTGTGCCAAGCCCGGCTCCACCCCCCCGGTTTGGGCCGCCGACCCGTAGCTCCACCATCACCCGACGCCCCTGGTCGCTCGATCAACGCTGCCCGTCCCTGCCTGCAGCGCCTGCAGGTCTTCGCTACAGGGCACCGCGTCAGGAAAAAAATCTCGGATATCGGCCAACACGCCGGCGGGCTGCAGCGCCATGTAGTGCGCCTTGAACACCATGGCGTCCGCGTAGGGCACCGGCACATCGACGCCATCAACCTTCCTGCATAGCAATTCGTCATCGTCGAGGTTGATCAGGATCCTGCACGGCAGAGGCCGGCTCTCGTAGATGCTGCAGGCATGGTCCACGAGGAACGGGCAAGGCGTGTCGGGTGCCGCAGCTTGCAGCTCGGCCTGGGCTCGCTGCCAAGCAGCGCTGTCGTTCTCAAGTTCTGCAAGCCGCACTGCCGCGGTCGGCTTCCGCGGCGAGCGACCGATTGCTTTGCCGATCACGTCTGCCTCGACCTTCGAGATCGTCAGCGGGATGTGGCAGCAGTGGTCGCAGCCCTTGCGGCAGGCAGCGACGCCCTGCATCGGTTTTGCCCAGGCAGATGCGGCGCGCTGCAACCACATGACGCGCTGCGTCGTGCTTCCCGCCTTTCTGGCTGCGTCCAGCAATCTGGAAGCGGTCGGGTCCGGTGGAAGCTTGGCGAGCTTTTCCTCGGCTCTGCGCATTGCGAGCGGTAGACGTTCACTTTGTTGCGGCGGTAGCTTGGGCATAAGGGGATTTTCTCAGAAGAGAGAAAAGGCGATCCCTCGCGTACACACAGCCAAAGCAGTGCAGGTCGCAGGCTGTGCTGAGCGACCTCGGCCCTTCCGCCGACTTCAAACACTGCGGAACACCTGATGACTGCCGGCACATCGAAGCACGTCAGCGGCGATTTCGCGCCCGATCGTCACGAGCGAGGCGACCGCCCCGTGTACGAGTTCACCGCGAGCATTCGCCATTGGCGATGCGGTGTTGGTCAACTGCTTCGGGCGTCGTCGGTTCGGCGGCGCGTGCGTGACCGTGTCCCTGCCGACGCTATTGAGCGCGGCTCTCAGCCAGACTCTGCGACGCGTCTAAGCCTCAATTCAAAGCACAGGGCGGCGGGTGCAGATTTACGCGTCCGGCGAACGCCCAGGCCGTTGAAGCAGCGTGAGGGTGGCATTGTCCGGTATGCCCTCGTAGTAGCGTTCCAGGATTTCCTTCATGACGGTCTCCTGAGGCCCCATCTCGCAAAACAGCGTCGCGCAGGAACACAGCTTCATGTCGTCCGGTGATCCAAGAATCTGATCGATGGTCTTGCCGCGAACGTCAAGAATCAACTGTGCGCACTGCAGCAGTCTTTGACGAAGCAGCGGATGCGCCCAGTACTCGCTCGCCTCCTCGATGCCGTCGATACCGAAGAACTTGGCCGTGGGACTCCGGCCGAGTGCCTTCAGTTGCGGAAAGATGAACCAGATCCAATGCGTGGCCTTCCGGCCTGCCGCAAGCTCTTGACGCACAGACTCGTAGACGGGATTCTGCGCAAGAACGAAGCGATCAAGATCAAAAGGGTTGGCAGGTCCGTGTCGTTGATCGAGCATTCTGTGATCGGTGAGGCGGCTTCAACGTCGACGCTATGCGCATGCATTCAAGGGTGCCAAGGCAAATCCGTCGTGACGACGCGTGTTGAGGGCAAGCAAAACAGCATTCGTATTTCCAGTGCAGACACTGATCTGTCTCGCATTCGGCAGACAGTGCATGCCCCGACGGCAACTTTCAGATTCAGCGCCGTTGCTGGTTGTGTGCCGAGCTCGGCGGGGGGCCGGGTTTCTTGCCCGCCTCGCTCGGAAGCTCTGCAGGGGTGCGGCCATCTGGGTTCGTCCCAGTGGCCGGCTCGGGGGTTCTCGAAGGGCTGCCGGCCGAATGGACGCTTCCACGCTTTGGCATGACTTTGCTCCGTTGTGCCCAAATGGATAGGACGGGGCATGAAGATGCAGCATCAGCAAAAAGCGCGCGTAGGCGACAGCCGCATCTTTCTTGAAAAACAAGCGACAGCCATTGCGCGACCCAGGTCAGCTGATCGGTGCGAACCTCCCTGCCAGTAACTCGGCCGACGCGGCGGCTTGCAGAAAGACCCTTGCGACACTGCGAACGACCAAGTCGCTTCGGCAGCAAGATCGTGAATGGCACCACGGAGCTGCACGCTGAGGCATTGCAGGCGCATCGCCACAGGCCGGCGGCCGGTGTCGGCCCTCGTCGATTTCAGGCACACCGGACGCCGTGTCCGAAGTGCGCGCTTGAAGGTGGTTCGCTGTAGCCGGACGATCGCTCTTTCCCGGCCGTCGGCCCTACCACTCCCATTGCTACCCAAGGAAACCGACTCGCAGAGTGAACTCTTCGTTGCAAGACTTTCGCTTCACACCACCGTACGCTGAGCCACGCGTCAGTCTGGTCCGACGCGCAGATGCGCCAGGCTCGCGTTCGCAGCACGAAATGTCCGCCGGAGAGTGGATGGGCGTTGACAGCCCGCTGTGCGATGCGTGAACGACCTTCGACCCATACATTCCGCGGGTCGACTGATGACCCTCGCCAGCCGCCGTGAGCTCGCCAGCCGTTTTTTTCCGAAAATGTAAGGAGCATCGATGAAGACATCCAACAACACCTCCGGAACCGCGGCCAAAGGCCAGCGCGTGGAAGCGCCCGATGCGGTGAACGGCGAAGAACCTGCCATCGGCGAGGCGGACGCGCAGCAACTCAAGCGCGACATGAAGAAAGCCACCGAACACGATGCCGCCTCGCCGGAGGCCGATAGCAAAGACAGCCTGAAGCGCAGCGCTGCGCGTGGCACGTCGCGCGAGAACGATGCCGGAGGCTGAACCGCCGCCGCCCTGCTTCCCTCTCCTGCCGCCTTGATAGATTTCTATGCACCCTCCAATGACAGACCCTCGCAAGGCTGGCCCCCAGCCGCCCTTCTCTACGCCGGCCCAGCAACCGCCCGGACTCGAATCGAAAATGTCGCCGCCGCCCGATTTCGGGGAGCAAAGCTACGTCGGAAGCGGCAAGCTCGAAGGCAAGGCCGCGCTCATCACGGGTGGGGACAGCGGCATCGGTCGCGCCGTGGCCATCGCGTTCGCACGTGAGGGCGCCGACGTCCTCATCTCCTACCTTGCCAACGAGGAGGAAGATGCACAGGTGACCCGTGAATGGATCGAGCGCGCGGGTCGCCGCTGCGTCACGGTGCCCGGCGACATTTGCGAAGAAGCGCATTGCCGCAAGCTCGTGAACCAGGCTTTCGACGCGTTCGGCCGGCTCGACGTACTGGTGAACAATGCTGCCTTTCAGATGACGCACAAGTCGCTCGACCAGATTTCGGCCGAAGAATTCGACCGCACCTTCCGTACCAACGTCTATGCCAACTTCTTTCTCTGCAAAGCCGCCGCGGCGCGCATGAAGCCGGGCGCATCGATCATCAGCACCACCTCGGTCAACGCCGACAAGCCCAATGCCACGCTGGTGGCCTATGCCGCGACCAAGGGCGCGATTCAGAACATGTCCGGAGGCATGGCGCAACTGCTCGCCGAAAAAGGCATCCGCGTGAACTGCGTGGCGCCCGGGCCCTTCTGGACCCCACTCATCCCATCGACCATGCCCGCCGAGAAGGTCAAGGAGTTCGGCACGCAGACGCCGATGAAGCGGCCTGGCCAGCCTGCGGAGCTGCAGGCGGTGTATGTGCTGCTGGCTTCCGACCAGGCAAGCTACATCTCCGGTGCAACGATTCCGGTCACCGGCGGCGTTCCCTTCATTTAAGCCGCCGCACAAACGCCCCTCTCGATGGCGCCGCGACGCTGCTCGTTGTGGCGAAGGTGCCTGCATGCGGCGGTCTCGACAGTTTGTCGGGCGTGAACGCACTCGGCGCGAGAATTATCGTCAGCACCGCTGTGCTGAGGCCGGTGCTGCCCCCTGCCGCAGTACAAGCCGCCGCGGGAAATCTCCAACGCTTACGTCGAACGCATCGCCCCGCCCTGTGCGGATGCCTGGCTGAGCGGTCAGGCGCTGCAACTTGTGAATCCTTACGCCGCCCCGAACTCCCATGCCGCGGTCGTACCCTGATCGGTCGCGCGGCAAAGCGTCACGCAGGAAGGATGCTGTGCTTGGGAACTCCTGCCCGGGCACCAAGGCCGAACTCTTCACCGCTTTTCGTTCGTGCAGTGGTGCGATGGCTCGTAATCCGACCGAGCGCGTAGTTGGCTCTCGCCTCGCCAATCGCGCTGCGGTCGTTGACGCCCCCGCGTCGGCGGCAGGTGTTGCAGGAACACGTGAAGAGCAAGAAGCTTCTACAAATTTGCGCTGACCTGCTCTTCTCTCGATCGGTTGAGCTCAGCACGCCCAAGGGGCGTGATTCTCAGGATGACGGCCACGCGCCGGGGCGTACCCTCGCTGCCCGAAGGCGGCAGTACCACCTCAATAAGTTGGGCCGCAGCAAGGACGGCGGCGCAATGGATATCGCCTTCGGACCTCACCGCCAACGGAAAGGAGGCATCTTCGATACGCTTGAGGAAATCCATCGGCATGTGTGCTCCCCACGTGTGCGAAAAGGGAAATGGTCGATCCGCTTGAGATCTTTTGTCTGGCTTGCAGCCGTCGATTCAGTCACCATCAGATGGCATGGTGAATGGCGGGGCACGCTTTACCCGTTCAAACGACAGAATCCCAGCGCAGACGCTAAAGACTTCGTTAGCAGGAACCCACAGGCGGAGCTGCACGATTGGCTTGCGTCAATGCGGACAGGCGCAAAGAACGGGTCTCACCCATGTGCCGCCGCATCGTCGTCCGCCCATTCAAAAGCCGTAGTACTTGTTGACCGTCGAGGTGTAGTTGTCGTCATAGTCGGGGACGCTGCTGTCGGCATAGCGCGGCGCCCCATCCAAAGTCGCCTTGTCCAGCGGGACTACATATCCATCTTGCGATGTGTCGTACTTCAGCATGTTCCAAGGAATTGGGTAGCGATCGGTGCCCATGCCGAGGAAACCGCCAAATTCCAGAACCGCATAGCGCACCTGCCCCGATACCTTGTCGATCATGAGATCGTCGATGCTGCCCAATTTGTCGCCGGAGGGGTTGTAGACGGTCGTTCCTTCGACGCGATCCGACGAGATAACGTTTGATCCGATGGTCATGGCTGTCTCCTTGCCGGGCTCGTCTGGGGGAACGCCGGCGCGCACTGCAAAGCCCAGGCAACGGGTGTCTTCCACCCGCTGTCTGCGGTTCATCGGCCATGCTTGTTTTGCGCTGTAGGAAAACCGCCGGTTCGGCGGCCAACTCAATCCGCGTTGCCGGTATATTTCAGGCGAATGCGCGCGATGGAATGGACGTAACTTGCCTGGGTTGCGGCTTCGCCGTCCACGCTCATTCCCAGATCTTGCAGCAGACCGTCATGAACGCCGAACGCCCACCCGTGCAGCGTGACGCGCTGCCCCCTCGACCAGGCGTCCCTCAACACGGCACTGCTTGCCACGTTGACGACCTGCTCCACCGCATTGAGTTCAGCGAGCGCGTCCGGTCGTGCGGACTCCGGCACACCGTCGAGAATTTCCTGGTGACGGTCGCGTACGTCCTGAACATGGCGGATCCAATTGTCAGCAAGTCCCACGCGGATGTTCTTGAGCGCTGCAGTCACCCCACCGCATGCGTAATGTCCAACCACCATGATGTGCTCGACCTGCAGGTGCTCGACTGCGAACTGAATGGCCGCGAGCGCGTTGAGGTCGGAATGGACGACCACGTTCGCCACGTTGCGGTGCACGAACACCTCGCCAGGCTCAAGCCCTGTGATCTGGTTTGCAGGGACGCGACTGTCGGAACAACCGATCCACATGTAGCGTGGCGCCTGTTGCTTGCCAAGGCTGGTGAAAAATCCCGGGCGGTCCTGCTGCATTCGGGCGGACCATGCGCGATTCTGAGAAAAGAGAATATCCAGTGCATCTGACATGCCCGAAATTGTGTCATTTCTGGACGAGCGCATCGCGTTACGGGTGCCGTCGAGTGGCAGATGCAGGATCACAGCTTCTCTGCCGGGTCGATGGCACTCCAATGCGCATCGGCGGGCGGGATTCCCCCTGCCGCAGCGGCAACTGGGCTCGCGCGACCGGACTGCCCCGCGCATGATCGACCGACGGTCGGCTCGGCCCTGACAGTTGCAGCGTCTTAGATTCCCAGACAAGTCACACACCCGTCACGCGCAGTTGCACTGCGACCGCAAAAAGCCCGGCGGGGCACCGGGCTCGTTCGGATGGACTGTCTCATGTGGCGTGTTTGGAGCCGCGAGCCAACGTTCGCACGCTTTCCAAAGAGGCAGCGCCCGCGGGTCGATGCACCCGCGGTCTTGCACGCCAGAAGATCAGAAGTCCATGCCGCCTGCGGCGGGAACTGGCGCACCCTGCTTCGAGGGCTTTGCCAGTTCCGCAACGGTGGCATCGGTCGTGAGAATCAACCCCGCGATCGAGGCAGCGTTTTGCAACGCGGTGCGAGTGACCTTGGTCGGATCGACCACGCCGAGTTCGACCAGGTCGCCGTACTCGCCCGTGGCGGCGTCGTATCCATGGTGGCCCTTGCCTTCGAGGACCTTGGCCACGACCACCGATGGCTCCACGCCTGCGTTCGCAACGATGGCGCGCAGCGGTGCTTCCAGCGCACGCAATGCGATGCGAATGCCGGCCTCCTGGTCGGTATTGGCGCCCTTGAGGTCGCCAACCGCTGCGCGTGCGCGCAGCAGCGCCACGCCGCCGCCGGGCACGATACCCTCGGCCACCGCCGCGCGCGTGGCGTGCAGCGCGTCATCCACCCGGTCCTTTTTTTCCTTCATCTCGACCTCGGTCGCCGCACCCACCCGAATCACCGCCACGCCGCCCGCAAGCTTGGCAACCCGCTCCTGCAGCTTCTCCCGGTCGTAGTCGCTGGTCGCCTGCTCGATCTGGGCCTGAATCGATTTCACGCGTGCATCGATGCGCGCTTGCTCGCCGCCACCATCGATGATGATGGTGTTCTCTTTCTGCACCTCGATGCGTTTGGCGTGGCCGAGATCCTCGAGCGTGGCCTTGTCCAACTGCTTGCCGGTCTCCTCCGAGATCACCGTGGCGCCAGTGAGCACCGCGATGTCCTCGAGCATTGCCTTGCGGCGGTCGCCGAAGCCGGGAGCCTTCACGGCCGCCACCTTGAGCACGCCGCGCATCGAATTGACCACCAATGTCGCGAGGGCCTCGCCCTCGACCTCTTCGGCCACGATCAGCAGCGGCCGGCCGGCCTTGGCGGCCGCTTCAAGCACCGGCAGCAGTTCTCGGATGTTGGAGATTTTCTTGTCGTGCAGCAACACGAGCGGATCCTCCAAATGTGCCACCTGCTTCTCGGGGTCGTTGATAAAGTACGGGCTCAAGTAGCCGCGATCGAATTGCATGCCCTCGACCACGTCCAGTTCGTTGTCGAGCGATTTGCCATCCTCCACGGTGATCACGCCTTCCTTGCCGACCTTCTCCATCGCATCCGCGATGATCTTGCCGATGGCTTCGTCCGAGTTCGCCGAAAGGGCCGCAACCTGCGCGATCTCCCTGCCTGTCGAAATCGGCTTGGAGAGCTTGTGCAGTTCGTCGAGCACCGCGGCCGTGGCTTTGTCGATGCCGCGCTTGAGGTCCATCGGGTTCATGCCCGAAGCCACATGCTTCATCCCCTCCTGCACAATGGCTTGCGCGAGCACCGTCGCAGTGGTCGTGCCGTCGCCGGCCACATCAGCCGTCTTCGACGCCACCTGCTTGACGATCTGCGCACCCATGTTCTCGAACTTGTCGGCCAGTTCGATCTCCTTGGCCACCGACACGCCGTCCTTGGTGATCACCGGCGCGCCATAGCTGCGCTCGAGAAGCACGTTGCGGCCCTTCGGTCCGAGCGTCACCTTCACGGCGTCAGCGAGGATGTTCACGCCTGCGACGATCCGCTGGCGGGCGCTGTCATGGAATTGAACGTCTTTCGCAGTCATTTTGAGATTGCTCCTTCTTCAATCATCTGTTGGTGAAAAGCAAGGCTTCGTCAGGCGACGCGCTTGAGGTTGCCGCGCTCGCCGCTTTCGATCAAGGCAAGGACGTCGTCCTCGCGCATGACCAGCAGTTCCTCGTCCTGCACCTTGACCGTCTGGCCCGCGTACTTGCCAAAGAGCACCTGGTCGCCTGCTTTCAGTTGCAAGGGACGCAGTGTGCCGTCGACGAGCAGCTTGCCCTGTCCGACGGAGACCACCTCGCCCTGCTCGGGCTTCTCGGCGGCCGACTCCGGGATCACGATGCCGGAAGCCGTCTTGCGCTGCTGTTCGATTCGCTTGACGATCACCCGGTCGTAGAGAGGTTGAAGCTTCATGTTCATCTCCTAAGCGATAAGGTCATCAAAAAGAGAACCCACGCCGCCGAACGACGGCGTGCTCGGTTCAGTCCATCTTGCCGGCGCGAGAACGCCGGCGAGCGAGAGCTATGGGCTACGGCCCGGACGTTCAAGAGGGACCGGCGAAGATTTTTTTGGCCACTTTTCAGCGGGGACTGAGCAACCACTTGCTTGCGCGGCCGAGCCGATACACGGTACGCTGTCTCATCGGTTCAATCATCGCCAGGGGAACGACCGGGCAAGGCAGGGACCTTCCGCCGCTGCTGTCGAGGGTGTCGTCCCAGTCGTCGGACACCATCGACCAAATGCCGCACTTGCGCGGCCTGAAGAGCCAGCGCACGTAGCCGCGCCGCCCTGCTTCGCGCAGCATGTCCTCACGGTCAGGCACCGCCTCCGGCGCGTGCTCGTTCGGGTGCGCTTGGTCGTCGACATGGCCGAAGGCGCGCAAGGCTTCGGTGACCTCGATGGCCGGCACGCCCAACCGCCACCATGCCGGGCGCTGCACGCGTTCCAGGTCCCATGCTCCGAGCTGCCAGGCCGCTTCGAGAAGTGCGTGCTCGAGCGCATCGGAGCGTTCACCGGTGAGGTCAAGGCGGGCCATCGAAGGCGCCACCGGTCGCGACGCCAGCTGCACGCCCGGCATCTTGAGTGGTGTCGTCCGAAAAAAACCATGCCAATGCAGCGAGAGGAGCGCCGCATCGGCGCGCTGCGCAACGCCAGTGACCGTCACCGCGTACAGCGGCAAACGCATTGCATCGGAATGGCTCGCGATGGTTTCGAGAATGTTCATCCGCACCTCCATATGTCGATCAAAGGAACAACCATGCATGATTTGAGCGCGCAGCACCGCCGAGGTTTCGCGTGGCCTGCGGCGCGCACCATCGCCAGCCGCGGCTGTGCGCGCGCAGCACCGATGCGAAGCCAATGCTCCGCCCAGTCGCCCCGTGTCTCCAGCCGAGATCCCCGGGTCTTGCCGACGCATGCACTTTTTCACGTTTGGGCGGGCGAAATGAATCCAGACGCGCACGTCCTGGCGAGGACTGTCCTTGTATCTCGTACGCTCGACCATGCCGAAAAGGCACGTTGGCACTGGAGGTGAATCCTTGGTGCAGGGGCTTCGAGATAGGAAGCGTTTGCTCGAGGTGTGGGAATGCACAGCCTCCGGATGCGCAACGACGATGGCAGTCATCGCGGTCATGTGCCCGACGGCACCGAAGACGACCGCACTTGAGACCCTCTGCAAGTTCGCTTCAATGACAACCTTCATCAGCCATATCCACGACCCCATGAATCCCGAAGATGCTGCTGACTTTTTCGACGAGATAGGAGTGACTCCGGCCGACTGCGTCGCGCTGCGCTTCCATGCCCCGGACGGCTCGGTGAAGGACATTGTCTGGGGCGGGACATGCGAAGAGCGGCAGACTGCCATGGTCGTGCTGCAAGCCGGCCAAGACCAGATTCTTCCCTGACAGCTCCAGTTCCGTTACTCAGTGCGTCCAGACCATCTGCCGCACCTGGGCAAGACCGTTCGTCTCCTGGGTAGGACGTGACCAGGGTCTGCTCGCTGCATCGCGCCGCCGCTTCGCCTGGGCCGTGCCGAGCGACGATGAACGGATACGCACATCAAAGGCGCAGGCCACCGACGAACTCGTCAATAGCCCCTCGGTCTGAGGGCAATCCTGTCCTCAAGATCCATGGCGCGAGATCTCTTGGTGCGGATTGGAGAAGCAGTTGCCTTCAACCGCAGACCGGACCTCGGTCGAAGCAAGGTGTGGAGCGGCGCCATGTGAACCCGGCGGCGGATGGCGCGAGGCGAGGCGCTTTTCGCGGCAACGCCGAGCAGTCGGCGCTCACATGGGCGAAGGCCGTCCATGCCGCACGCACCGCACCGTCAGCGCCGCGGACTTCGAGGCGGTCCGGCGCCAACCGAACGACTCCCGGATCGCCGAGCTCACATTCCAGGTTGGAGCGATTTGCGCCTGGAACAGGCTCAGTGCCAGATTCCATACGCCGGTACCCGTAACGCCCTGAGCAGTGGACTGATCTGGTTCGGCCGCTCGCCCGACGCCGCGCATCTGGGGGTGCGATGGGCGATTGGGCGATTGGGCGATTGGGCGATGGGCGCCATGGATAGCATGGATAGATGGAGGATCATCACCTTAGTACTCAGCCGCGCGCCCGCTGGATCAGTCCGCAGTCATGGACTGATTCCCGACGATGGAGCCGCGCCGCGTGACGGCGCCGGTCCTGCCCAGCCGAACGCAGCGCCTCAGCGAATCGGATGCGCGGAAAGGCCGTCTGTCGCAGGCATGTCGCCGCGGTTCAGCTGGCGGTCGCTGTGGTCGACGCAGCTGCACTCCGGCGGCCATATGCGCAGGATTTCCAACGCAGGGCATTGCATGCGCCGACGGGTGCCAGCAGTAAAGAAATGCGTCCCGTCGACGTGATCACGGCATCGCCGGGACAGGTAGATGAGATGACCAGCCGTCAGGCCCCCCACAATCCGCCCGCCTGCTCACGGCTAATTCAGATCGAAGCGCGCGAGGGCCCCGCATTCCGTGCCGGCCGCCATAGCAGCCAGATACTGTCCATGCTCGCCGGTCACCGAGAACTCACGGTCGCCGTCGGCCGTCTTGAAGCGGTTGGGCTGCGTGCGACGCACGGCCGTGCCATCGGCCAATCGATACACCACGCCGCCGAGCATGGAGCGATTGGATTGCGCCGCATGCGACGGGACAAGATGCATCACATATTCCTGAACGCAGCTCCTTGCGCCATCGGAATCGACCACCGCGAAACTGCGGCTCAGGCGAAACTCTTTCCGAAAGTTTTCCATGGCAGTGAAACATGAGTTTGTGGGCGTTCCTACGCAAGCTACCGCAACTTGGATTGCACACCTCCTACGGTGAAACCCGTACGTTGCACGCATGCATCAGGGCGAATTGACAGCACAGGTTTTCGAGTGAATCGCCTCTGCCATGATCCATCCTCGAATCTTGTGCGTACAAATCTCAGTCGGCCCGCCTGTGTGGCGGACGTAACCCACGGAGACTTTTCACATGCACAGCATATTCAAGCGCTTCGCACTGACAACGGGCGCGGGCGCCCTGGCCGGCGCGGCTTTCGCCGCGGCCGCGCAGGTCACCGTGGGAGCGCACCGATGTACCCGATGAAGGACATCATCGACAAGGCCGTGAATTCCAAGGACCACTCGACGCTGGTCGCCGCGTTGACAAACAGATCTCGGAAGGCAGGGGCGAGGCTGCGCTCAAGACTGCGTCCGGCAGAACGTTGACCGCCAAGTCCAGCGGCGGCAAGGTCACGATCACCGGCGAGAACGGCGGCAGCGCGACCGTGACCACCGCGAATGTCGCGCAGTCCAACGGCGTCATACATGTCGTCGACAAGGTGCTCCTGCCGAAGTAGGCGCATTCCGAACCGCATACGAGGCAAAGACAGCGCGATGCTGCCTTGCACACGCCTTCGCGCCTGAGCCGGCGAGAGAATGCGCGCGTCGTCTTCGGCTCTGCCCGAACAGGCCCGCCCTTTCTCCCGTCATGTGGGCGCCTGCACCTTCCCTCGATTCCATCCCGACATGGAAAGGGAAATTTAAATGACAGTGGAAACCGCCTTCGGGGCGGCGGCACTCGGTGCCGTGGCCGCCCGCGATCAGTGGGAAACGCGTCTGCTGCCAGGCCCCGACGACATGGGCGGCACGACCGTCTCCATGGACATCTGCTGGGGCACGGTGCTGATGTGTCGACTCTTGTATGCGGGCCCGTCGCGTACGACCACGCAGGTACACCGCGATGTTCAAGCGGCGCAAGACTGGATCGTGGAATACGAAACGCGCCCCTCCCCTGCGATGCCCGAATGGCACGCATGCGACGGCAAGGCGGTTGCATCTTCAAACCCGTCCGCTGGCGCTAGCCGTCCGATGGACCTGCATTGATGCCCGAAAGAATTCCAGGCCTGTTACCGACGTAGGGGAACGCGCGGCGGCGAGCGGGCTGCCCGAGGCGCGAGACCGTCTTTCAACGCACGTGCCAGGAATCAGAGTGAAGGGCGGGAAGCGTCGAATGAGGCACGACGCGTGCACGACAACATCGTGCCGCCGCCCTGCACCAAGAAGCGCCCCTTCGTGCCGCAGGACACCCGCGCCAACCTCGCGCACACGGTGGATCTCGCGGCGCTTTGGCGCCTCGTTCCCTGGCGCCAGGTCCCGGATCGCACCCACGCGGCCGCTGTCCGTCGCGCGCTGGCGCGTACGCAAGCACAGCGTCTGGGCCTACATGGGGCTGCGCCGCGCAACGCAGCGAGCCGCCTGTGCATTTCGCTAGATTCAGGAGCAGTTCCCTCTTCGATATTCCTGACTGGACAGCTTCTATGTCGCATGTATCCAATCAGCCGCTTTTACCGACCCTTGCATCCACCGGCGTTCCCGGCCTTGACGACGTCACTTCGGGCGGGCTGCCCGCGGGCCACCTGTACCTGGTCGAAGGCACGCCCGGCGCGGGCAAGACAACCCTGGGGCTTCAATTTCTTCTCCAGGGCCGCGCGCTCGGCCAGAAAGGTCTGTACGTCACGCTTTCGGAAAGCTCGCAAGAGCTAAGGGAAGGCGCGCAATCCCATGGCTGGACCCTGGAGGACATCGAGATCTTCGATCTCGTCGGCGACGAAGGCCTGAGCGTGAACGCCGAGCAGAGCGTCTTCCATCCGTCCGAGTTCGAATTGGGTGAAACGATCCGCGGGGTCATGGCGGTGGTGGAGCGCCTGCAGCCCCAGCGCGTCGTCCTCGACAGCCTGTCCGAATTGCGCCTCCTGTCGCAGGATCCGATGCGCTATAGACGCCAGATCCTGGCGCTCAAACGCTTCTTCCTGGCCCACGGGTGCACGGTGCTGATGCTTGACGACAAGGCGCGAATGGCCGACGGCACGCACCTTCACAGCATTGCGCATGGAGTGATCCAACTCGAGCAGAACACAGGCACCTACGGTTCCGACAAGCGCCGCCTGCGGGTCGTCAAGCTGCGCGGTGTCCGGTTCCGGGAAGGCGAACATGACGTCAGCCTCGAGCGCGGCGGGCTGCAGGTCTTCACCCGCCTGGTGGCCAGCGAGCACGGCCGCTCGCATGCGAGCGAGCCTCAGAGTTCGGGCAATCCGGACCTGGACCGCTTGCTCGGTGGCGGTCTGACGCCCGGCACCAATCTGCTATTTGCGGGGCCGGCCGGCGTCGGCAAGACCACGACGGCCGTGTGCTGTGCGCGCGCCAGTGTCCAGCGCGGCGGCAAGGCTGCCATCTTCCTGTTCGACGAGGGCATCAAGACGCTGATGATCCGATCGCGTGCGCTGGCTCTGGGCATCGACGAGTACATCTCGTCCGGCCAGCTGGCCGTGCACTCGATCGATCCGGCCGAGATTTCTGCGGGACAGTTTTCGCACCGTGTGCGAGATGCGGTCGAGCGCGAGGGCGTGACGACCGTGGTGATCGATACGCTGAACGCCTACCTGATCGCCATGCCCGGCAGCAATTTCCTGATGCTGCAGATGCACGAACTGCTCACCTACCTCAATCTTCAGGGCGTCACCACCATCCTTGTGCTGTCGCAGCACGGCCTCTCGGGCGACGTGCCGAACGATGTGGATCTGAGCTATCTGAGCGACTCGATGCTTCAGTTCCGGTATTTCGAGGCGAGAGGCCAGCTTCTGAAGGCCGTTTCCGTGGTCAAGAGCCGCTCGAGCGCGCACGCCACGACGATTCACCAGTTCCGCCTCGGCCCGACCGGCCTGGAGATCGGCGACGCACTCACCGACTTCGAGGGCGTGATGGCGGGGCTTCCGCGCTACCGAGGCCGCACTGCGCTGCTCGGCGACGCTGAACGGGCCTGACAAGGTGGAGAACCGGATCCTTGTTCTCGCGCCGTTCGGGCGCGACGCCCAGCTCATCCTGGATGCCTTGGCCGCCCGGCGCATCAATGCGCACGTATGCCCGGACGCGCGCGCGCTGATCGGCGAGATCGGCAAGGAGTCCGCTGCGACAATCCTCACCGAGGAGTCCTTGGACGACGGGACCGTGATGGCGCTTCGCGAACATCTGGCGCAGCAGCCCCCTTGGTCCGACTACCCTTTCGTGGTGCTCGCGGCGCGGCAGACCGTGCGCCGGACGGAGCGTGCGCGCTCGGCCCTGGAGGACCTGAGCAACCTTGTGCTGCTCGAGCGGCCGGTCAATGCTGACACGCTGATCAGTGCCGCGCAGTCCGCCTTGCGTGCGCGCCAGCGCCAATACCTCACCCGCAAACACCTGGCCGAACTTCAGGCGTCCAAGGCCAGCGTCGAGCAGATCAACGGCGCGCTGGAGTCGCGCATCGCCGAGCGCACGGCCGATCTTGCCAGCGCCAATGACCGGTTGATGCGCGAAATCCTGGAACGAGAACGCATGGAGAACTCCCTCGTCCAGAATCAGAAGCTGGAGGCGCTTGGTCGGCTGACGGGCGGCATCGCCCATGACTTCAACAACCTCCTGCACGTGGTCAATCTGAACCTGCAGTTGATCGAGCGGTTGAAGGTCGAGGAGGATCGCGTTCGTGACTATGCGCGGCGGGCCAAGCAGGCGGTGGATCGCGGTTCGCGGCTGACGGGGCAACTGCTCTCGTTTGCGCGCACGCAAAGCCTGGTACCGCGGCTGCACGATGTGAATGATTTGATTCGCAACATGGCGGAACTGATTTCCATCTCTGTCGGATCCCATGTGACGCTGACGCTCGCGCTGTGTGCGCAGCCTGCGTATGCGATCGTCGACGCGGCGCAGATGGAGATGGCCATCCTCAATCTGTCGGTCAATGCACGTGACGCCATGCCGCAGGGCGGCATGCTCGAGATTCACACCGAGATAGTTCCGGCTCCGCCAGACAGCGCCTCAGGCGAGCAGGGCTTTCCCCTCGGCTCGGTGGAAGTGACCGTACGCGACAGCGGCACCGGCATCCCGGAGAATCTGTTGGACAAGATCTTCGATCCCTTCTTCACGACCAAGCAGCATGCGGGCACCGGGCTGGGGCTGAGTCAGGTCTACGGCTTTGCTCGGCAGTCGGGAGGAAGCGTGATCGCGGAAAGTGTGGTCGGCGCCGGCACATCGATCAAACTGCGCTTCCCGCTGGCTCCGGAGGCCGACTCGGCGCCGCAAACGATGAAAGCCGCCGGGCAGGCACTGGCGGATGCACCGCAGGCCGAAATCCTGGTGGTCGAAGACGATGCCGGGGTTCGCCGCAGCATGGTCGAGAGTCTGCAGGTGCTCGGGTTCCGGGTCAGACAGGCGCCTGACGGCGCCTCCGGTCTGGCCGAACTGCAGAAGGCACGGCCGGACCTGCTTCTGGTGGACTACCTCATGCCCCACATGAACGGCGCCGAATTGATTGCACACGCCCAGAAGCTGTTCAGCGATCTTCCTATCCTGATGGCCACGGGCTACGCGGACATGGACGCGGTGGAGCGGCTTATCGGGCCGCAGTCGGTGTTGACCAAACCGTTCGACCTGGACACGCTGGGCACGGCCGTGGTGGCGGAACTGCAACGACGGAAATTGCGGCCCTAGCGACAGGCGCACCGGCCGCGGCTGCGCCGACCTCGGGTCGGTTTCTTCCAGTCGGACGCCTGACTCGCCGAGGTAAACACAAGGACCCTCACTGTCACCTTCAAAAGTTCAAAAAGGCGCCCGGGCTGTTGTGCAATTGCGCGGCAGGCTTCCCAGACACGCTGGCACGTGCGGTGACAGTCCACCAAACACCGCAGGTCGCCGCTTGCGCAGTCAACCCGACCACCGGCCCCCGAGCGGGCAAGCAGCCCATTTGCGAGAGCTACGCGCTCTGAGACGGCACAATTCGGGTATGACGACACAGCAGGAGCTCACCGACGAGGCGCTGAGCGCGATGGCAACCGAGTGGCGCAGGCGAGCTTTGGCGGGCGACATTCACGCGCGGGGCATGGCACACGAGCTTGAGACGGAGTTGCGCCGGCGCGCAGGTGCGCCGTTTACCAACTACGACACGCTCGATCTGCGTCCCCTCGAGGCGAGAATCGCGCCACGCCGCTGGTGGCGCTTCTGGCCCACGCGCTGAACGGCCTTGCAATGGGCCTCCTTGGCGCATCGCGACGGTCTGGCCTCGTTGCGCCGGCGAAGCGTTCGGGCGGTAACGATTTGGGCTCAGCCCCGAACGGATCGACTTTGTCTGACAAGAATTTCGACCCCTCGGGGCAAGAATCCGCTTCGTTCCGCCGCATCCCTCCTCCGTGGCGGAACCCTTCTGCGTGACAGCGGATTGAATTGAGCCCAGCCTTGCGCTGGGCTTTTTTTGTCATTTTTGCTTTGCCTGTGATGTAGCCGGAAACGCTTGTCCGCAGTTCTCCGGGTGCGGCGGGTGCCCTGCCTGAACTCTCAAACAGGAAATCGGATCGATGGTGAAGCGGCCGGATCGTCTCCGCGCCGACGTTCGCATTCACGAGGTCCTCATCGACACGCATGTGCTGCAGCCTTGTGGTCATGTCAGCGTCGACGGTGCGAGATCCCTCGATGCACGCAGCGAATGCATTGCGCGACACGATCGGGCCGAGTTCCTCCACCAGAAGACGCCTTGACCGCTGGGGATCGACTCACCTGTCAGGCCGCCGTCTGACACGGCTGCTCGACCGCGTTGGCGACACTGGAAAGAATGAACGGCCTGACAACTTCAGCCGGCCAGCTGCTTTCCGCCAGCGTGGCCGGCTCGCCCGCGACCGTGAGTGATCTCATGTTTTCGGCCCACTTGTATCTCACCACGCTGGAACGTCAATTCGGCAGCGCCGATGCACTGGTGGCTTGCTTTCACGCGCGACAAAAGGAACTTCAGGCGGGGGGGAACGACCTTGCCCGCACAGAGTTGCGGCTGGTGACCAAGTGGAAAAACGCTCATGCACACGCCGACCACAAGGCCCGAGTCACGCTGAGTGATCCCGACAATCAGGAGTTTGTGATCGTGCTTGCGGGCCAATAAACGAGGTTCTCTGAAGTGAACCGACCGAGACAGGCCGATGAGTCAATTCGCGCTCGGCCAAGGTGGGGCCTCGTGGACCTCACGCGTGCGCGCAGACGCCTCGCTAACATTTGCAGCATGGCTTCTCTCTACCTCTCGATGACCGAAGCAGTCATCAACCACTGGAAGGCAAATCGCAACGCCTACCCTCAGAAATTTGTCCTCAGTCCCGCTCAGTATGAAGGCTATGCGAGAACCCGCCGCAACGGCATTGGCGGGGCGAAGGCCAACATCAACGAGCACATGGGCATCCCGGTCGAGGTGGCCGAAGGTACGCCCGGTGTGATGGTCGCAGCTGACGGCAGCGAAGTGTCGCTGCGCTGACTGCAGAAGCAACGTGGGCGCCGGCGGGACACGCGGTTCGAGACTGAGGGCGAGCTCCATCCCAGCGAGCACTTCAGAGAAGGAAGGCAAGGCATGGAAAGCCCGCGGCGTCGAACCCGAAAGCTTCAGAAGCACCGTCGCGCGGGCGCCCCTGCGCACAAGTGAGAACGCCGTGTTTCACGGCTTTCGTGTCCTGAATACCCCGGCAGGTACGTCGCACAGCGCCTTCGCTGCGCCGCCGCCTCGCCACCCGAGGCAACTGCATGCCGGGCTTCCTTGGGCCAGGCTGCCGCCTGCTCCCCGATCAGGACGGACCGCCGATGTCCTGCGCCGCCCGGCGGCGCACCCTGCGGGTGGCGCGAGCAATGGATGCCTGAAGCGCAGCGAGTTCGCCAACGACATCATGAATCTGCCTGGCAAGATCCGACGCCTGTTCGTCGGCGGTCGGCCTGGCCGGTCGGCCCGCATTCTTGCCTGCCCCGGCTGGATCGACAGCGTTGACCAGCCCAGACAGCTCGAGACGCACGTCGTTCACCGCTTTGCGCAAGGTCTCGACGGCCACTGCGAGTTCCGCATCTCGCCGTGCCATGGCTGCCGAGACCGTGGTCTGAACCGGCGGTGCCGGCGGCTCGGCCGGTGCACGCGCGCTGCGGTGGTAGAAATGGTTGTCCATGATGAATTCAGGGGTTGCGCATGCGGCGGGGCGCGCCGACGCGGGGTCGATGGCCGCACGACAACTTGCCCGCCCGGGTCCCCGCGGCAGGCTCGATGCGTATGTCCCCTCCGAGCATCACCCGGTCGCGTCTGACGGCATTGCTTCGCACGCATGGCTGCCATGCTGGAATCCGTAGGACGTGGCCTGGCGCACCGCGAACGTCCGCAGGTCCTCGGCATAGGAGTCGACCGGCCTCCTGCCTGCGACAGCACGCGCTTCAAAATCGAAGAGGAAGTCACGCGCCCATTCCTCGAAGAGCGCGTACCTGCGGCCCGGGTCGCCCGCACACCGGGCATGTGCCAGCGCCTGTGCGATGTCGACCAGGGCCATGGTGAAGGAGATGCCACGGCTCTCTTGCATCAACCGTGCGCTCGCAGAGGGCGGGACCGGACGAACGCCTTGATGCATGGTCAGAACTTGCCGAGCACGTTCAGGAACCAGCCCTTGCTGCGGTAGCTCATGTCCGTGAGGTTGTCCGAGTAGTCGGTGAAGTTGTAGCCCACGCCGACCTTGAGGTTCTCGTTCACATGGTAATAGGCAGCCGTGAGGAAGCCACTCTTGCGGTCCTTGAGTTCCTTTGCGCGCAGCGTGCGCCATTCGACCATCCAGTCCCAATTGCGCACGAGCTTCCAGTCGATGCGCAGCACCGCAAGTTCCGCGGAGCTCTTGAACCAAGGCGAGGAATTATCGCGACTCGCACGCAGTTCGCCGCGGCGCCACGCGTACTTGCCTCCCACCGTCCAGCGTTCGTTGACGTCCCAGGTTGCATCGATGGCGAACACGTGGCTGCGCTGCTGGTAGTCGATGCCCGTGGTGGAGACCGCGCCCAGATTCGAATCGAGTCCGCCCGCCGACACCACCTGGCCCGGAGACGACAGGTCGTAGAGGTACGTGTACTTGAACAGCAGGTTCAATCGGTCGTCCATCGTCGGGCGCAGTCCGTAGCCGAGCATGGCTTCGGTGTACTTGGCCGCAGCCAGACTGCCGCTCGTGCTGTCGCTGTCCGCCCAGTTGAACTTGCCGATCCAGCGCGCGTCCTCATTGACCTTCCACGTGAACGAGTTCTTCACGAGCCAGCTCGTGCGGGACTCGACCGCCGTGCGATCCTTGCGGTACTCCAGTCCGCCGCTGTACTTGAGACGCTCGCTCGAATAGCCCGTGGTGAAGGCGATCGCTTCGCGCTTCGTGACGCCGAGCGTCTCCGCGCCGATCCAGCCATTCTCGAAGTTGACGCCGAATGTCCACCGTGTATCGGGCGCGTACTGCACGCCGTAGGCATGCGTGAGGCCGGGCTGCGTGCCGGTGGCCTGCCGATGCTCGGTGAACAGCGTCAGCCCGTCGCCCACGCGCGAGCGCACGCCGGTCACAAGACTTCCACCGCGACCGATCAGGTTCTCGTCCGTGCGGCCGGTGTCGGCTGCGTAGGTGACGTAGAGGTTGGAGCGGTCGTCGTACTGGTAATCGACGCCCGCCTTGCCTGCTAGGCCGCCATCGCCAGTGGACACTTCGCCACGCAATGCCAGCTTGTCGTTCACGCGATAGCGCCCGCCCACGCCCAGGCGGTCGTTGTCCAGGCGCGTGCCCGTGCGGCGCAGCGTCTTCTGTGCGAAGCCGTAGAGGCTCCATTGATCGTTGCCGGTGTACTCCAATTGGACCGTGGCATCGGCCCGCTCGCCCTCCACGGCCTGCGAGGTGGGCAAAGACGGGCTGGTGATCAGCGCATCGCCGGTCTTGTCGTCGTAGCGCAGGCCCAGGCCGAGCTTCCAATCCCGCGACAGTGCCACCGCGTACTGGGCATCCAGCACGCTTGCGTTGTAGCCGTCGCGCTCGTCGCGGCGATCGGCCTTGACCCGAAGTTCGCCGTTTTCGCCCTTCTCGCCGAACGGTACCGTGGCCTGCACGCCCACCTGTCGTGTGGCGTTGCTTGCATATTGCCCCGGTGCGGAAAAGCCCGCATCCCGCGACTGCGCATAGGCGCTCACGCGTCCGCCGCCACGGATCTCGAAGTCGCCCAGGTCTGCCTGGCCTTCGAGCCGCCATGCGCTGGCATTGCCGGTGGGGCCGTTCCCGAGACTGCTTCCGAAGGTGCTGCCCACCGAACCGTTGCGGCCCGTGAAGCTGAAGCCGCCGTCGAGCGAATCGAGCTGTGCGGTCCCAGGGCCCTTGCTGCGCGCGAACTCGCCTTTGAGGTAGGTGCTCTCGGTCTTGCGCAGCGTGATGTCTGCCCCCGCCAGTCTCTGGTCGCCGCCGATCTGGTCCTGGCGCGATGCCGTGACGCCGACGCCCACATGGTCGTTGGCCCACCACGACACCCGGCCGCCGACGGCCAGCGTGTCCAATGAACTGGCGATGGGCGTGTATTCGTAGTCCACCACCAGGTAGGCAGGCATCCCGGTGAGTCCCCCGGCACGAACCAGCGAGCCGTCGTCCGAGAGACTGGACAGCGGCGACGACAGCAGCACGCGGCCTTGCAGGTAGTCGATCTCGTAGTCCGAGCTGGGCACGAGCTGGGTCCGCTTGAGGACGAAGCCGGAATCGCGATCCCGGATCTCGATGCTCAGTCGCTCGGCACCGCGTGTGATGTCCTGGTTGCGCAGGTAGTACAGCGACCCGCCTGTGCCGCGGAATTCCTCGCGGGCCGCAAGGGTCCCGGGTTCGGCCGCGTAGGCGTCGATCTTGAGGCGTGCCTCGCCGAACGAAGTCGACTGCTCGCCGAGGTAGCGGCCGTAGAACCCGTAGAGGCCGCGGCTGACGCGGGTGAGTTCGGTGTCGCCGAAGTTGAGCTTGAAGTTGCCCCACATGGCCTGAGAGCGGCCGTCGTCCACGCGCAGATAGAAGCGGCCTTGCGTGGGCGCATCCTCGATGGTGGTCGAGTCGTCGCCGAAGGTGCTCCAGGAGTCCTCCGGATCGAATCGCCGGAACAGGGAGGTCGGGTCCTTGCGATCGAGGTTGCGAAACAGCTCCTTGAGCGGGCGCTCCTCCGTATCGACGCTCGCGGTCAGGGTCCAACGGTCGTTGAGCTGCCCCTTGGCATAACCCGCTATGCGCCCTTCGCTCCAGCCACCGCCGCCATAGCGGTTCTTGTCGTTGGTCATGATCGCGGCCGGACCGCTCACGCTGTTGCTGCCCACGGTGAGGTCGGCCTGCCCGACGAAGAACCAGTCGCTCGACGGCAAATCGAAGTCGCGGCGGTAGGCGCGCGTGACCCCCTGCGCATCGGTCACGGCGATCTCGCCGGTCTGCACGCGCCGCGGCACCAGCTGCTGGAAGACAAAGCGTCCGTTGTCGTCCACAGGCACCGCAAAGCCCAGCGCGCGCACCTGCTCGCCCGGGCGGATGGCCGCGCCGCTCGCGGTGACGGTGCCGGCGCTCAGCGGGATGTTGGCGATGGCGACGTTGTTGTTGCCGTAGCCGCGCAGCAGCTCGCGCTCTGGATCGATCGCCGGGCCGGCCTCGGGCTTGTGACGCTGAACGAGCGTGAGCGAGAGGTCGTCGGTCTCGTCGAACCGGCCCTGGCGGTCGTACACGCGCACGCGGTAGTACAGCTTGCCGCTCGCGCCTTCCGCCAGTCGATCCAGCAGGCCATCGGGCACCTTCCATTCGCCGCGCAGGCCCGCGTCCAGCGCCACCGTGGCCAAGAGGCGCCGCTGCATCGCGTCATTGGCCGTGTAGACACGCAACTCCGCCTGGCTGGTGAACAGCAGGTAGTTGCTGTAGCCCGCAAAGCGCACGGTGTCGCCTGCCACCACGGTGGTGGGCCACGCACTGGCGCTCAGCCGTCGCGGCTGGGACAGGTTGTCGTACTGCAGGCGCAGCTGATTGCGCTCGAGCTGTACGTCCACGCAGCGCTGGCGGTCGGCGCTCGTGGTTCCGTCGCCCACGGACTGCCTGCCGTCGGCGGAGAGCAACTGCCCGTCCACGCTCAGCCGCAACGGTGCATCGTCCGTTCCGAAGGCTGTGAAGGTGCGGCACACGCCCGGATTGCTCGCCGGCGCGGGCATTGGCGCGGTGGCCACGGCATCGCGCCAATACACGCGGACTTCGACGCGGCGATTGGACGCCCAGTTCTTTCGATCGTCGGCGGGCGTCGCCACGGGCTGGTCCGGTCCGCGCGAGAGCGCAGAAGCCGCCGCTTGAGGCAGGCCCAGACGCTGCGTGAGATACCCCGCGACCTGCTGAGCGCGCGCGAGACCCAACGCACGGTTGTCGGCAAATCGCGCGCGCGCCTTGGCGCTCAGCGGCTGCGTGTCGGTGTGTCCAACGACCTCGAATCGCAGCCCCTCGCGGCCCTTGACCTGATCGGCGATGCGATCGAGCTGCGCGCGCTCCGAGGCGCTCAACCTGTCGTCGCCCGACTCGAAGTGCGGCGTGCCCACATCGCTGCGCTCGGCGGGCTGTGCGGCGGATCCTTGGGCCGGCGCGTTCACGCTCACTGCAGCGCGGTCGTCGCCGAGCACGAAGGTAGCCTTGGGCAGTTCGCGCTCGCTGCCCGAAGGCAGTTGGCGTTCGCCGTTGATCTGCACCGCGCGCGAGTCCGCGGTGGCGCGATCGAGCATGCGGCCCCGGACAGCGGTTTCTTGCGCCGCGGCCCATCCCATGCTGAAACAGGCGGCGGTCACGGCGGTGGCCACGGCCATGCGCTTCGGAAGCTTTTTTCTCATGTCGACTCGCTGGATCGGATTCGATGTCGCTGGACGGGTGGTGGCGGTGTGAGGACGTCGCGTCATGGCTTCGGCGCTTCTGAAGGCGTGCCGGCGGGGACGAGCTCGACCTCCACGTCCAGGTTGAAGAGAGGCGGCTCGCTGCGCCCGGCGCGTTGCTCGCCGAGCTGCTTCCAGCGCGCCAGCACCGAGGCCTTCACCGCGTCCACGCGCCGGCGTGCCAGCGCCTCGCTCTCGCCGGGCGCGACCTTGTAGGCCAGGCGCAGCACGGCGACCTTCTCGGCCAGCGCGTTCACCGTGCGATCCAGCTCGCCGACCAGGTCGGCGCGCAGCACCGACGCTTCGCTCTCGAAGGCCGAACCCTGCAATGCGAGACGCACGACCCGGTGCACGGTGGCGCCAAAGTTGATCTTCAACACCTTGCCGCGCGTGGCGCGCTCGGCCGCCGGGTTCTCGCTCGTGGTGCGATAACCGCTGGGCAGCGTCCGGTCGTCGAGCTTGAGCACCAGGTTGCTGCCGGTGCCCTCCTTCGGGATCGCGGCGCAGGCGATGTGGTAGCGGCCCTGTGCGTCGGTGGTCACGAGCACGCCGTTGACCGTTGCGATTCGCACGTTGGCGATGCCCGGCTCACCGTCGTCCTGGTAGCCGTTGGCGTTCTTGTCGTCGTAGACCTTGCCGATCACGTCGGTGCAATCGAACAAGGCGTCCGGCACCACGCGCACGGTGGCGGTGGCCAGGTTCGACAGCACGCGCCCGCCCACGCCTTGCGTGGCGACGACCTGGTTGACGAACTCGCCCTCGCCCACGCCCACGCCCACGCCCGCGACCATCAGGTACTCCTTGGTCTCGTTGGGCGCGAAGTTCTGTCCGGGCATCACGACCTGGCGGCCGGTGACCTGGGGCACCACGGGCAGCGCGACGCCGCCTGGCAGCGTACGCACGGTCAGCGAGCCCTGGATGTAGCGAAAGCCTGGCGGCAGCGTGTCGACCACGGCAGCACCCGGGACCGGGTTGCTTCTCGTGTTGCGTGCAGTGATGCGGTAAGGCAGCAGCTCGCCCTTCTTCACGGTCAGTTTCGACGTGGTCTTGCGCAACTCGATGAGCGTGGAATCCGACGGATCGAGCGGGATGTTGTTGGCCACGACGTGCTGGCCGCCGCCGCCCGGCATCTGGAACACCAGGTAATACCCGGCGCCGGGCACGAGGCCCGCACCAGGGCTGACCACACAGGGGTTGGTCTGTGCAGGCGCCGGACCGTTGGCGGGTGCCGAGCAGGACTGCGTGCCCAGCGCGCCGGCTGCCGCCGGATAGATGGACGACGGCAGGTAGGCGCCCGGCGGCGTCACCGCCAGCCGGTACTCCCCGGCGGGCGCGCCCGGCAGCAGGAAGAAGTCGTAGTAACCGCCAGGGCCGGTGGTGTAGCTGTCGCGTCCGTCGAGCAGGTGCTGGGCCGGATCGAAACCGGGCGGTCCGACAAGACGCACGACCGCGCCGGGCACCGGGGTGCCGCTCACGCTGTCGTACACCACGCCGCCCGGGTCGTACGGCAGGTCCTGCTTCTGCACGTTGGCGCCTGGGTTCACGCGCACCTTGATGCTGAACCGCGGGTCGCTCGCTGCCGGCGTCGGATAGGGGCCGCCGGCGCCGTTCTGCGCGGCATCGGTGGGCCAGGCGCCGCCCACGAGCCGTCCTTCGGGCGAGCGGAACCGCACGCGGTACTCGCCCGGCACGAGGTCGCCGAAGCGATAGCTGCCGTCCGCGTTGGTCGTGACCGCATAGACCACGGTGGCCGCGGTTTCCGAGCACGCGTTGCTTCCATCGGCGCAGCGCAGCAGCTCGACCGTCCAGCCTTCGCCCTGGCCCTCGCCAGATTCGCGGCTGCGGTTGTGGTTCTGGTCGAACCACACGGTGCCGGTCAACGAGGCAGGCTGGTTGCTGTGCTCGTTGAAGTCATAGCCGGTGCCGTGCGCGTCCAGACCGGTGAAGTTCACCTTGATCTGGTTGGGGCCGGCGGTGGTGCCGCCCAACGTCCCCGGCACGGCAATCCCTTCGTCGTAGCCCGACGGCTGCGTTTCCGTGACCGTGTAGCCTGCGGCTCCCGGCAGCGGCAGCCCGCCGAGCTCGTAACGCCCGTTGGCGTCGGTCACGGCGGTGCGCGTGACCGGCTGCCCTGCGGCGTCAGTGCCCGTGAGCGTGATCGTCACGCCCGCGATCGGCAGGTCCTGCGGCTCGCGCGTGCCGTTGCGGTTGGCGTCGTTGTAGACGGTGCCCGCAAGCGATGCGCCGCGTTCGCCGAAGTTGTAGTTGTCGCCGTTGCCGCCGCGGTATGCGATGGCGCCGATGACATCGTTGCCCAACGTGCCGCTTGACGTCCCTTCGAGCGTGCCCACGGCGTCCTTGCCGTCGGCGTAGGTCACCGGCTGCGTCTCCCGGATCGTGTAGCCCGCGGCGTCCGCAGGCAGCAGCCCTGTGAAGACGTACCGGCCGCCGGCGTCGGTCACCGCAGTGGCGTTGACCGTCAGGCCGCTCGCGGAGCGACCCGTGAGCGTCAGCGTCACGCCGGGGATGCCCGCCTCCGCAGGTTGGCGCACACCGTCGTCGTTGGCGTCCACATGCACCCAGCCCGCGATCTGTCCGCCGCGCTCGCCGAAGTTGTAGTCGATGCCGATGTCCTCCGACACCAGCGCGAGGCCGCCGAAGCGGTCGTTGGTCGCGCCCGGATTGGCGGTGCCGCGCGGCGCGCCGGCCACCGTACCGAGCGACTCGGTGCCGTCGGCCACGCCAGCAGGCTGCGTCTCGTCGATCTGGTAGGTGCCCGGTGTCATTCCATCGACCAGGTAGCGGCCATCGGCGGCCGTCTGCACCGTGCGGTCAACGGCATTGCCCTGGAAATCCGTCCCGGTGACGCGTACGGTCGTGCCGGCGATGCCCGGTTCTGCGCTATCGCGGCTGCCGTTGGAGGGCGCCACGTCAGCGTAGACGTAGCCCGAGACGCTGGCCGGTCGCACGACCGAGAAATTGTTGCCGGCCGAGCCTGCGCCCGCGGCGCCCAGCACGATGTTCTGGATGGCGTTGGCGGTCGAGCCGTTGGGCCCGTTGGTCACGCCAGTGCCGCCCGTCGGGACGGCGCCGGGCGTGCTGCCTGCGCCGCTGACGGTGCCGGCCCGGGTGATGCCCGGCAGGTAGCCGCTCGGCCGCGCTTCGGTCACCGTGTAGTTGCCCGGCGCAAGGTTCGGAAAGCGGTAGTCGCCGCTCGCGTCGGTGGTGGTCGTCTGCGACACCGGTTGCCCATTGACGTCGGTTCCGGTCAACGTGATCGTGACACCCTCGAGCCCCGGCTCGCTTGCCGGCGTGCCCTGCAAGGCGCTGCCGTCGCGGTCGTAGTAGACGCGGCCCGAGATGCCGCCCGGCAGCAATTCACCGAAGTAGTACTCGCCCTGCGTGAGCACGCTGGCGACGGTGACCCCGGTGATGGCATTGCCGCCACCCTGCGGCGTGCCGGGGAAACCGTTGTTGTTGGCCTTGCCGGGCGCGTAGCCGGTGGGCTGCGTCTCGGTGATGGTGTACCCGCCCGGCGCCGACGGTGGCACGTTGCGGAACTCGTAGCCGCCCGGCGTCGCGGTCGGCACGGCGATGATGTTGACCGCGTTGCCTGCCGCATCGGCGCCCGTCAGCCGCAACTGCACATTCGGGATGCCCGTGTCGCCGCCTTGCGGCACGCCATCGTTGTTCGCATCGACGAACACGCGCACCGGAATGCGGGTCAGCAGCTCCCCGAAGTCGTAGCCCGTGGCCGTGACGTTCGAACGCAGCGCGATCGCGCTCACGACATCGTTGCCGACCGTGCCGCCTGCGGTACCGGCCGCATCGCTGCCATCGACGAAGGCCGCGGGCTGCGTCTCGGTCAGCGTGTAGTTTCCGGGCGTGAGGTTGCCGAATGTGTAGGTGCCCGTACCGGCGGCCGTCGTGGTGGTCAGCGACACCGGGTTGCCGAACATGTCGGTGCCGGTCAAGGTGACCGTGGCGCCGGCGATGCCCGGGTCCGCCGCGCCCGCGGCGTTGTTGTAGTCGGCATCCTGGTAGACGCGGCCCGCCAGGCTCGACGCACGCACTTCGCCGAAGTTGTTCGCAGACGACGTGCCGCCCACGCCGAGCACGATGCCGTCGATGCGGTTGGCGTTGGAGCCGTTGGGACCGTTGGAAGAGCCTGCGGGCACGTTGCCGGGGGCGCTTCCCCCACCGGTCACGCTGCCGGCCCTGGTGATGCCCGGCAGGTAGGTGCCAGGCTGGTCTTCCACCACGTTGTAGGTGCCCGCGGGCACCGTGAATGCCCAGTCGCCATTCGCGGACGTCGTCGTGGTCAGTGCAACCGGATTGCCGAAGCTGTCCGTGCCCGTCAGGCGTATCGTGACGCCTGCGATGCCTGGTTCGCCGGCATCGATCTGGCCGTTGCCGTTGAGGTCTTCGTAGACCCGGCCCGTCAGCGCGCTGCTCTGCACCGAGACGCTGCCTTCGTTGAAGTTGTTGCCGGCATCCGGATCGGGCCCGCCGTTGGTGTCACCGGAGCCGGTGGTCACCAGATGCGCGCGGTTGGTCAATTGCGTGCCGTTGGCCGGGTTGGTGCCGACCGTCGTGCGCACCGGGATGCGCACCGTCGCCGTGCCGTTCGCGGGCATGGATGTGATCGCGCAGCTGACGTTCTGTCCTCCGGCAGCCCCCGTGCATGTCGGCGCAGCAGGCGTGAAGATGCCGCCGGTGACCGTGAAGACGGGCGGGCCCGTCAGCACCAGCCCCGCGGGGAGGGTGTCAGTGAAGCTCGTCGTCTCCGCACTGTCCGGACCGTTGTTGCGCAACTGGACGAGCCAGTCGAAGTTCTGCCCGATCGCCACGGTGGTCAGCGGCGTCGCGGTGCCGGTCGCTACCGCCGTCTTGGTCACCACCTGGACATCGGCCTTGAACCGGAAGGTGGTGTTCTCCGCGACGGTGTTGTTGCCCTGGCTGACGTCGAAGGCATTGCGCGCTGCATCGAAGAAATCGACGGCCGCACGGTTCTGGAACGTGGCGCGCGTCGCCCCGCGCATCGTCACGCGAAATTGCAGCGTGCTTGGCTCGCCGGTCGACGTGGGTCCCGTCCCGCCCAGGGTCGGGATCGTGAACACGATCTGGCCACCGGCCGCCCCGATCGCCGCACCGTTGAGCACATAGCTCGTTCCTGCGGGGGCGGTGACCGCCACCAGCGTGGGCGCGGCCTCTCCACCCGGGCCAGGCAACGGCAGGCTGTCGACGAGCCGGACGCCTTCGGCGGTGGATGCGCTGTTGTTGGAGACGGTGATCGTGTAGGTGACGTTGTCGCCCACGTTCACCGGGTCGACGTCGTCGTTCTTGGTCACGACCAGGTCATAGACCGGCACGACCACTGCGGCGTTGGCTGCGGCCTGGTTGTTGTTCGCATTGCTCTCCGGCGTGACCGACGTGATGCGCGCGGTATTGACCACGGTCGTGCCGTTGACCGCATACAACGGCCGCACGCGCACCGTGACGGTTTGTTGCTGGTTGCGCGTGAGAGAATCCCAGCGGCATTCAAGCTGGTTGTTGGTCGTGCCGGCGCCCGTGGGCTGCGTCGTGCTTGGCTGCACGGGGCAGGTACCGCCGCCGTTGGCAGTGGCCGAGATGAACATCAGGCCGGCCGGCAGGGTGTCGACCACGCGCACGTCGAAGGCGCGACTGAAGCTGCCTTGCTGAACGGATTGGTTGCGCGCGGTGATCGTGTAGGTCAGCAACTGCCCCACCGGCACCGGGTCCGGGCTCGCAGTCTTGGTGACGGTCACATCGGCGATCGCATTGAAGAATGCGTTGGCAGTTGCGCTGTTGGTGCGTCCGCCGTCATCGAGCGTCGGGTCGGCCGGCGTTGCCGCGAGGGCGCTGACCTTGTTGGCGATCTCGAAGGTGTTGTCGTCGACCGCGCGACCATCGCCGAAATGCGTGGCCACCACCCGAATCACGGGGCACAGAGGCAGTGCGCTGGCAGGTTCCGCGCTCGTGCGGCAGACCGGCAGCACCGAGATGCTGCAGCCGGACAGCGCGGGATTGCCTGCGCCGCCCGACGCAGCGGGCAGCGCGCAGGTGCCGGCGAATGTCGCGCCGTTGGCCACCTGGGTCACGACGCCTGCGCCCAGCACCTGGGTGAAGGTATCGCTCACGGCGACGCTCGCCGCGGGACGGGGGCCTCGATTGACGACCTCGATTTCCCAGGTGATCGGCAGGCCGGCCGTCTGCCGGTTCGCGGCACTGCTGCCGATACCGACCACGCGCTTCTGCACCTGCACGTCGGCGTAGTCGGCCGAGGCGTCCACGCCGGTGCCAAGGCTGACGCAGTCATTGCCCGTGTTCGCGTCGGGGTCCGCGCCGCCCGTGGGAGCCGAGGACGGGAGGGCGACGTTCACGCACATGCTGTTGACCACCGGCGCATCACCGGGCGGCACCGCAGGGATCGTGACGTTGACGATGACGTAGCCGCCGTTGCGCGCGGTGGCGCCGTTCGACGTGTCGACGCCGATATCCGCAGCGAGCGTTCGCGTGCAATTCACGGTGGCGGGGCCGTCCGCGGGAAGCGCGGTCGGCACGCCGCCCTTGGTCACCGCGCATGTGTACCCGTCGCGTTGCGTGACGCTGTTGATGCGCACGCCGGCGGGCAGGTCGTCGACGAGGTTGATCGTGCTGCCCGCGAGCAGGCGCGTGCCGCCGAGGTTCGAGCTGCCCACCTGGTAGTCGAAAGCCTGGCCGATCGGCACGTTGCTCTGCGGCCACCCGCGGCGCTTGTCGGCACGAAAGTCGGCGGCGGAATTGGCCACGTCCGCAGGCGCGCTGCCGGTAGCCGAACCGGCCACCGGGCCGGTGGCGCTGACCGTGGCCTGGTTGACGACACCGGTGCCCGCGGTCATCGCGACCACCGGGATGACGATGTCGCCCAGCGCGACCCCCGCCCCGCCGGTGCCGATGTTGGCGCGCGTGCAGCTGAGGGTCTGGCCCGCCACGGCGCAGGTCCAGCCCGCGGCCGCGTTGACCGGGCCGGCGATCTGGAAGTTGGCCGGCAAGGTGTCGGTCAGCGTCACGCCGGTGGGTGCATTGCCGCTGAAGGTCGGACGCAACGTGAAGTTGAAGCGCTGGCCCACGAGCAGCTGGCCGCCGTCATGGCTCTTCGCCAGGGCAAGCAGCGTTCCCGCGGAGACGGCCGTGTTGGCCGTGGCGCTGTTGTTGACGGGGACGCCGTCGCCGATCGCGCCGGTGGGCGCCACCGCCGGCTGGTGCGTGACCGTGGAACCCGCACTGGCGGTCACCGTGCCGTTGACAGTGATCGTCCGAACGTTGCTGCCCGCGGTGGCGGAGATGGCGCCCACGTTGCAGGTCAGCACGTTGCCCGCGATCGCACAGCCTGAGGGCAGCCCGGTCGATGCGACCGACAGTCCGGTCGGGATGGCGTAGGTCAGTGTGGAGCCCGAGCTCGCGTCCGGTCCGTTGTTCGTGAGCGTGAAGACGATTGGCACCGTGGCGCCGCTCGCCGCAGTGGCCGGCGCAGAGATCGCGATGCCGACGTCGGCCCCCTGGTTCACGGTGATCGCCTTGGTCTCGCTCGCCCCGCCGCCCGCGGGGGTCGCGGTCACGCTCAGCGTGCCCTGGGTGCGCGTTCGAAGCAGCACCTCGAAAGCGCGCTGCTGTCCGCTGGCGAGCGTGATGCCCGAGCAGGTCAGGGTGCCCGGACCGTCCGCGCCAACCGCGACGGTGGAGGTGCAACTGCCCACCGGCACCGCGCCGGTGCCGGCGTACACGGTGTTCGCGGGAATCGTGTACGTGAACGAGGTGCCGGGGGGCCCGATGGGCAGGCTGTCGGTTTCTGCGATGGTCACCGTGCTGGTCACGGTGCCGCCGGCGGGCAGAATGGCCGGTGTGTGGATCAGGCTGGAGACTTGCGGCACCGCATGGGCGGCCGTGGTCAGCAGCAGGCCAGCCGCCAGCACGGCCACGCAGGCCGACAGGCCTGCGGCGCGGCGCAGTACCCGTTGGCGCGCAACGCTGACGAACTCGCGCGACGCTTTTGCGTCCGACATGGTCGATGGGGTGTTGGACATCCCGTCCCTCTTGGATTGACTCTGGGGGCCCGGAACGCGCATTCGGCGCGCCGCTCGGTGCGGCGCAGGTGTCCGGGAAAGAGCGGGATTCTTCGGGGAGGCGCCTATACAGGCTTTTGGCGCTCAGGACGGAATGTTTGCAAAAGAAGACATTTGTTTACGATTGCAACATAATGTGAACTTAGTCACACGTCAATCGCATGACCGGGTCATACGCTCAGCGCATGTCTTACTGGTCATCCACCCCACCGCGGCGAGCGCACATCCTCCTGGTCGACGACAACATGGATGAGCTGCAGCTCCTGCTCGGGGCGCTGCGTGGGGAGGCGCACCGCATCAGTCTCGCGTTCGAGGCGATGCAGGGTTACCGGCGCGCCACGGCGCTGCAGCCCGACTTGATCGTCATGGATGTGCGCATGGGCGGCATCGACGGCTTCGCCGCCTGCAGGCTGCTCAAGGCCGATCCGGCCACGGCGCAGATTCCGGTGATCTTCGTGACGTCCTCCGCCTCGGTGGAGGAGCGGCTGACCGGCCTTCAGGCGGGCGCGGTGGACTACATCCTCAAACCCTTCGAGCCCGCGGAGGTGGTCGCCCGCATCGCCGTGCATCTCGTGCTGGCGGCAAGCAGGCATTCGCCGGCGGCGCCACAGCACGCCCCTGCCCTGCCCGACGATGCAAGCCTCAAATTCAATCCGGACCGCGTCATCGCCGAGGCGGCCGAGCGCCTGGTGCTGGCCGACCTTGCGAACGTGCCGGCGATGCCCGAGCTGGCCGCGAGACTGGGCACGCACGAAAAGCGGCTCGCACGCGCGTTCCGGGCTCGGACGGGCAAGTCCGTCTTCGCGTTCGTGCGCGAGGCGCGCCTTGCCGAGGCGCGCCGCCTGCTCGTCGAATCGGCGCTGACCGTAGAGGAAGTGGCACTCGCGGTGGGTTTCGCGATGCCGGCCAATTTCTCGACGGCGTTCCGCGAACACTTCGGCACAACGCCGACGGGATTTCGCGCGACGCGTTTGCGCAAGGCGGTCGCGCCTGCGGCGCAGCCGTCGCTGGCGAAGGTCTGAGGTGTCCGCGCCGTGGCGCTGCAGCGCCGCCGCGCTGCTGTTGCAGGCGTCGCTGGCGCTCGCGTGCTTGCTTCCGGCCCACGCGGAAGAACTGCGCCTGAGCGAACATCCCCGACTGCCGCTCGAGCTGGACACCCACGTCGAGGTGCTGGAAGACCGCAGCGGCGCACTGTCGTTCGCCGAACTGCAGATGCGGGCCGGTCGAGGCGCTGAAGGCTTCACGCCCGGGACCGCGGCGCGCATGCGGCAAGGGTTTTCGAAATCGGCTTTCTGGCTGCGCCTGTCCCTCTCGAACGACGGCGATGACGTGCAACAGCTGCGGCTCGTGCTGGATACGACCTGGCTGCAGTACGCGGACTTCTATGTCCTGCGCCGCGGCGGCTTCCAGGGTGACGGTCAGGTCTGGCGTCACGAGAGTTCAGGCGTCTCGAGACCACATGCCTTGCGCGGCGACCGCGTGCCCACGCTCGCGATCGACAACATGCAGCCCGGCGAGCACGCCATCGTGCTGGTGCGCGTGCAGAGTGGCAGCAGCCTCAAATTGGCGCCCGTGCTGCACAGCGTCGACTCCCTGCGGACCACCGAAACGCGCCGCGCTCTGATCGACGGCCTGCTGATCGGCGGACTGCTGGTGCTGGCGGTCTATTCGCTTGCACTGTGGGCCATCTCCCGCAAGACGGCGATGGGATCTCAAAGCCTCGGGTTTGCGCTCGTCGCGCTCTACGAGGCGACCTACCGGGGCTATGCCAGGCCGCTGTTCTGGCCCGACAGCACCGAATGGAGCTACCGGGCGGCGGGCGTGGTCGCCGGATGCTGCGTGCTCAACATGGTGGTCTACCTGCACGTGCTGTCCCGTCGCGCACCGGTGCGGCCTCCGGGCCTGCGCGCTTTGGTGGCGTTGGCGGCGGTGCAAGGGGGGATCGTGTTCGGCACGCTCGTGGGCCCGTATGCGCCATTCGCCAAAGCCGGCACGCTCAGTGCGCTCTTGCTTGTGCTCGCATTGACGGTCAGCAGTTTCGTCTACATGCGCCGCGCCGGTCCTGGCGGCCGGCTGGCCTTCCCGGTGATGGTGGTGGTTCTGCTGGGCGTGTGCTTGCGGCTTGTCGAATTGAATGTGCCGGCCCATGCGATCCCGGGCTTCGATGCGTATGTGCTCGGGTTTCCGGGTCTGCTGGTGGGGCTCGTGGCGCTTGCTGCCTGGACGCACCACCTCTCGCAGCAGCGTCTCGCGGCACAGCGCAAGCTCGTGCGCTGGCAAGCACGCGAGCAGGGTCGCCTGAAGGACGAAGTGATCCGCAAGACGCGGGCCCTGAATTCCGCCCTGGAGCAGGCCGAGCACCGCTCGCGCGAGCAGACACGGCTCATGGCCTACATCGGCCACGATCTTCGCGCGCCGCTGGCGACCATCGTCGGCCACGCCCGCGTCCTGCGCGATGCACTCGGGAAGCCGATGGCGCCGCTGGAAGCCATCGAGCGCAGCGCGCACTACCAGCTCGCGCTCGTCGACGATCTTCTGGACTACGCCAAAGGCGAGTTGATGCCGCTGGAGCTCGACCCGCAGCCGGTGCGCCTGCCGGTGCTGATCGACGACATCGCACAGCAGGCGACGATGCTCGCGCGCCGACAGAACAACGTATTCACCCTTGAGGTCCGCGGCCCCCTGGCGCCTCTGGTGCGCCTCGACAGGAAGCGGTTCCAGCAGCTGCTGCTGAATCTGCTGTCGAATGCAGCCAAGTTCACGCGGGACGGGCAGATGGGGCTGCGAATCGGCACGCGCGCGGAGGGCGACCAGTGGCGCCTCGATGTCGAGGTCTGGGACAGCGGGATCGGCATCGACCGCAAGGATCAACGGAGGGTATTCCGCGCGTTCGCGCAAGCCGATCCGGCCGTCGATGGCAGTGGCCTGGGTCTGGCGATCGCGCGCCGCATTGTCGGGCGCATGGGCGCAGAACTGCGACTCGAGAGCCGTCGCAACCTGGGCACCAGAGTGCACTTCTCCGTCCTGCTCGACGGCGCGGCCGTGCCCGCAAGCGACGACCTGCCCTGGGGGCACGGCCTCTCGCCACAGCCGCTGCGTGAGGGGCCGCGCGCGCGCCGTGCCGGGCCGCAGATTGCCCCGCTCCCCGCCGAAGTCCGCCGCGACCTGGAGACGATGGCGCGGGACGGCCGGTGGACGGATCTGCACGAATGGATGAACCGGCTCGCGCCAGATCCTGCCCATGCCCCGCTGGTTCAAGCGGTGCGCCAGGCACTCGACGCGCTCGACTTCGAACAGATCCTCTACATGGCGCGGGCCGCGCCGGAAAAGCCCTGAAGGAGCTGCTGGCTCGCTGCAGGTGCGCTCGGCGCGACGTGTTCCGGTCACGATGCCGAAGCATGCACGCCCTAGCGAGGGCTGCCGCGTGCTCGGGCTTGCGCACGCGCTACGCCGTCGTCTGACGGACCGACTTTGACATCTCGAATCCGATGGCATCCCTTGCGGGCGAGCGGATCTCGGTCTCGATCGCGTTCCGAACGGAGCGTTGCACCTGAATGTTGTGGCGCCCGGGTTTCTTGCCTTCGACACTGTCGGGGAGTTGGGCGTTCAACTCAACGCTGCCGACGCCAATTCTTCCATGGCGCATCAGCGCTGCAGTGGAGGGCAGCGTTCAAGCAGGCGCAGCAGTTCCTCAGGGTCGAACGGCTTCGTCAAATGCGCATCAAAGCCCGCTTGGCGGGCTCGCGCCTTGTCGGAAGCCTGTCCCCATCCTGTGGCAGCGACGAGGAACGCGTGGCGCCCCCAGTTGGTTTTTCGCACCGCTTCGGCGACCTCGTACCCCGTCATCTTGGGCATGCCGATGTCCAGGATGAGCACCGCCGGCTTGACAGCCTGGGCGACGGCAAAAGCCTGTTCCCCGTCCGTGGCGATACTGACCTGGTGCCCTTCCATCCGCAACAGTTCGGCCAGCAGCTGGACGGCGCTCGTGTTGTCATCTGCGACAACGATGGACAACAAGGTCCGCTCCCTTGGAGTGTCGCTGGCGGCGGGAGAGCCCGTCTGGCGCAGCGCCGCCTCCATAGGCAGCCTCACCACAAACCGGCTGCCTTTGCCCAGGCCTTCGCTGTCTGCAGCCACCGTACCCCCATGGGCGGCGACAATGGCTCGCGCCAGCGCCAAGCCGATTCCCAGGCCGCCTTCAGGACGGTGCAACACGCTGTCTTCTTGCGAAAACATCTCGAAGATTCGCTCGAGCGAATCGTGGGCCAGACCGATCCCGTTGTCGCTCACCTCGAATTGGCAGTACCCCTCGGAGGCGGCGGCCCTCACCGAGATGCACCCGTTCACCGGGGTGTACTTGGCCGCGTTGGTGAGCAGATTCGAGAGCACCTGCGCCATGCGCACGGGGTCGGCATTCAAGGTGAGGTTGTCCTCCACATGCACCAGCGTCGTGTGCTTGCGGTTCGTGAGGATCGGGCCGGCATTTTGCAGGGCGAGATCAACCGTAGCCCGTGCCTCCACCACTTCCTTCTTCATGTTGAGCTTGCCGCTCTTGATCCGGCTCGTGTCCAGAAGATCCTCCAGCAGCCTGGACATCTGGTTGACCTGCGACCGAATCAGGTCCGCGGTACGCTGCGTGCCGGTGTCGCTCGAGCGCTTGAGCAACTGGGCAGCCAGACCGATCGGGGCGAGCGGATTGCGCAGTTCGTGAGCGAGCACCGCCAAGAACTCATCCTTGCGGTGATCGGCCTCCTGCAACTGCAGTGCATGCCTTCGCAGATCCTGCTCCATCCGCTTTGCGGCGGTGGAATCCTGCAACACTCCCAGGATGCCGGTCACCTTTGCGCTGTCGTCCTTTTGCGGTGTGCCCCACACGCTGATCCAGCGCTCGGGAAACGCCGCAAGCCGGTACTCTTCCTTGTAAGGCCCGCCGGTGCGCGTGCTCTCCGCCACGGCCTGCATCGTTCGTTCTCGATCCTCGTCGTGGATGTATGCAGCCAAGGTGCGCCAAGGGATCTGCTTGTCAACCAAGCCAAAGAGTTCCGCCGCGCGATCGGACAGAGTGACGAGGTCCGATTCGGCATTCCAGCTCCAGTCCCCCAGCAAGCCCGCAGACAGTGCGATGCTCAAGCGTTCGTTGGTGACCTCGAGCGCATGCTGCGTGCGCGTGCGTTGCAGGCTCTCCCAGCAACGACTGCACACCAACTGCACCAGTTCGAGTTCCTTGGATGTCCATCGTCGGGGCGTGCGCTGATGCACCGCCATGGCCGCGACGAAGCGTCCATCCTTGTGCAACGGAATACAGATCACCGCCTGAATCTGCGTGAGCCGGTAGGCGCCCAATTCGGTGCCGGCGGTACGCGGGTCGGTGTCCACGTCATGGATCACATAAGGCTCGTTCGCCCGCATCAGGCGCAAGCATTCGGCGCCGAACTGCGAAAACGAGTAGCGCCCGACGATCGAGGAAACCCCTTGGCTGTAGTCTCCGGTCAAGGTGAAGTGATCCTCGTCCGGGTCGACCTCGGCATACGCGCAGCGGTTCGCTGCGAGGTGCTGGCCGAGCAGCCGGGCGCTGACCTGCATCACCTGGTCGGGATCGGCCAGAGGTTGGGTCGACCGCGCCAGGAGATCGAAGAACCCGAGTTCTCCCGTTGCATCGGGCACTTCGGAAAATTCCGAAGCGTGTGGCGTTGAGTTGTTCACAGACTGGCTCGTTGGAGAAATGAACATCGACATCTCGACAGCTGTTGAACGGAGCGCCTGTTGCAGTTCGATAGGATCGCTTCGATCGACGGCCCGAGTCTCCCGCCATTTGGCAGCAGGCAAATCCAAGTCACGATGTTGTCTGACATGACGGTTGGCGATCAAGCGGTCGCCGCCACCCCGCCTCTCGAAACTCTCGGCCAACGAACTCTCTCGCCGAGGGGCCGGGTCGCGCAAGGGCCTCGGCGTCAGGTCGGGTGGTCGGTCCATGCCACCAACCTCACGGCCCGTGTGTGCCGCGCCCGGCAAGCGAGTACCGCTGGACATTCAACTCTTTGCGGCCGTTCGCTGGCGCACGGCGCCGAACGTGTCCCGACCAGTCGCCCAAAGGCGCGTCTTCTTGGGCCAAGCGGCGCTCCAATTCGGGCGCGGGCCATTCCATGGAGCGCCGGTATCCGCCCCCGCACACCATTGCAAGAATCGAATTTGTCTGACACTTAAGCGCCGGACCGCCATCGTAAATTCCCGGCTCCTGCGGGGCATCCCGCGGGCTTGCTGTAAACCTCCGCCCGGCCCGTGTGGCCGGGCTTTTTTTTGGGCGACGCACAGGTCAGGCATGGCAGGTCGAGATGGAAAAAATTCCTCTTGAAATCTTCGGCGGCCTGCCTATCTTTTCATTCGTCGGAAATTGGTCGCTCGAAAAGGAGGTATTGAAATGACCATGAACTTGCTCAAGCAAATTGCCGGCTCTCGCCTGCCTGTCACGTTCTATCGCACCGAGGACATCGATCAGGTCAGGGTGCTGCGAGCCGCCGGGCTCGTCGTCGCACTGGTGCCGTCGCCTTCCAGCCCGTTGTCGCTGTCCGGTTCGCCCACGGCCGCGCAAGTGTTGGCCATCACCCAGAAGGGGCGCGAGGAGTTGGCGCAGATCAACCACTACCCCGAACCCCGCCCGCCCCGTTGGCGACATCGCCTTCCCCGGATCACTGCATGGCGCAGCTCCGATGCCGCCAGCGGGCCGCATTCGGCCAGCAGCCAACGCCTGCCTCAGTAAAGGGCCACGCCCCTTCTTGTTTCGTCCATTCCAAGTTTTATTGGAGGTTCAACCATGTACCGATCTTTCTTTCCACGCGACATCTTCGCGGAGTTCGATCGCCTGCAGCGCGACATGCAACAGGCGTTCGACCTGGCGCCAACGATCCGCGGCATGGGCAGCAACGGCTTTCCCGCGCTCAATGTCGGCGCGACGCCCGAGGCGGTCGAGATCTACGCGTTTGCGCCCGGCGTCGATCCGGCGTCGCTGGAGGTCAACCTCGAGCGCGGACTTCTCACCATCGCCGGCGAGCGCAAGGGGGTGCTTCCCGCTGCGGATGCGAAGGCCGCCGTGCACATCAACGAGCGCTTCGACGGCGCATTCCGCAGGATGCTCACGCTGCCCGACGACGCCGACCCCGAAGCGGTCGACGCCAAGCTGCGCGACGGTGTATTGCGCATCACCGTCCAACGCCGCGCGGCGGCCCAGCCTCGGCGCATTTCCATCCAGTGAGGTCAAGGAGATGAACACCATGAGCAACGACATTCAAACCCGTTCGCCAGGTGCGCCCGAAAGCACCGATACAAAGCAAACGCCGCGTTATGGAAGCGCCGCCTTGACGCCGCCAGTCGATGTGGTCGAAGACGCGGGCGGTATCACGCTCTATGCCGATCTGCCGGGCGTCTCGCGCGAGCACCTCAACCTTCATGTCGAGGCGGAGACGCTGACCATCGAAGCCGAGTCGAGTCTGGCAGTGCCCGAGGGGCTAAAGACCAGCCACACCGAAGTGGGCCTGGGACGATTCCGTCGCGTATTCACGCTCAGCAAGGAACTGGACACGGAAAAGGTGTCGGCAGAGCTTGCGCAGGGTGTGCTCAAGCTGCGCATTCCCAAGGCAGAGCACGCCAAGCCGCGAAGGATCAATGTCCAGGTCGCCTGAGCGGCGTGAAGCCTGAGCGGCATGAAAGACACGCCCTCTTGGGCGCTCGCCTTGATCGCCTCCGTCGGCGATTGAAGCTTGCCTGCCGCCAGGCTTGCGCCCGCAAGTCCAACCAAGGGGGTTCCGGGATCAGCAGGATGTCGGACGAACGGCGCAGGAGCCATGCCGGTCCAGCTGCATGGGCAAGGCGCAAGGGCGCCGGGCGACCATCACTTGCGCATCGGGTGGCAGGGGCGCGTGTCCGTGACGCAGGTCGTCGGACGAACGCAACTGGTCTACCGGACAGCGCCACGGCAGCGATCAAGCGTTCAATTTTTGGAACGGGCGGCCGCAGCCCGGGGTCAAGTTCGCACCACGCAAAAAAGTTCGTCATGCGTCAGAAGATCCGACCCTCCCCCTGCCGGCCGAGCCGATTTCAGGACGCGCTGTTCCAAGCCCAAACGGAACGCGTGGTTCTGCGCGATGGCATATCCATTTCGCAGCTCCGATCCATAAGATGCGCGAATGCTCAAGCACTGTCGCGTCGAAACACGCATACCCACGCAAGACCTCGAAAGGGCTCGCAGGTGGTATGCGGAAAAACTGGGACTGGAACCTGTTGAGGTGCGTCCCGGTGGCATAAGGTACGAGGTCGATTCGGGCGTGTTTTGCCTGTTTGTGTCTTCGGGAGCATCGGACGGGTCGTTCACACAGATGGGCTTCTATGTCGAGGACATCGAAGCGACGGTCTCCGGCCTGCGAGCCCGCGGTGTGGTGTTCGAGGATTACGGCGGCACCATGAATGCGATCATGGAGATCGAGGGCAACTACCCGAGCAAGGGCCGGGGAGAACGGGCCGCGTGGTTCCGCGACAGCGAAGGCAACCTGCTAGGCATCGCGCAGGTCCTGCGTTGATGCGACTCGACTCTCGAGCGTGAAGTTCGAGCGGTTTGCCTCACGCCGAGATCCCGCGAAGTGGCTGATCCGGGTTTGGGGGACCGAAGCGCTCCGAACCCGAGTCGCGACGACGGTCGTTTGAAGACATTGACTATTTAAGATTTATGGCGAGTGCCCAAACGGGTGGGAGATAGGCCCTGCCCATTAAGGTCCGAGACAGGTTGCGCCCGCGTGCATCCGTCGGACTGAGGCAGCGCGGTGAAGTCAGGTCACGCGCAGGGCCGGGTTCAGGCCTATGATGGCCCATGAAGGACCTGCGATATTTCGATCCGCAACGGCGCGCGACGTGGCTGGAACTGTTCTTCGCCCTGATCTTCGTCGTTGCCCTGCACGGCGCCAACGAGATCCTGACTGAAGCGCATGAGGGCCACATCGGGGCGCAGCAGTTCCTGCGCTTCGTTCTGGTGTTCCTGCCGCTGTGGTGGATCTGGGCGGGCCACACGATCTACGCCAATCGCTTCGACACCGACAGCCGCCAGCACCGGCTGTCCACCCTGCTGATCATGTTCCTGCTGATCGTGATATCGGCGCAGATCTCGGCGGGCGCCCAACACTACACGCTGGCCGTAGCCTGCTACTGCGGGGCGCGACTGATCATCGCCTCGATGTACTTCGTCTCCAGGCGCAAGCACAACCTCCACGGTCGTTTCGCATCGACAGTGGGCACCGTGTTCGCCGTCGGCGCCGCGATCAGCCTTTCCTCGGTCCTGCTGGCGTCGCCGTGGAGCTACCTGGTCTTCTATGCTGGGATCGTGTTCGACATGACGGCGCTGGTGCTGCTGGGCGGGCGGCTGCACGTCGTGCCGGCGCACGCGGCACATCTGGTCGAACGCGTCGGCCTGCTGACCATCATCATGCTCGGCGAATCGGTGATCAGCATCTCCGCGGCACTGGCAAACATCGTGTGGACCCGATCCAATGCCGCCGCCGCAGTCAGCGGATTTGTCATGGTGTCGGCCATTTGGTGGATTTACTACGACAGCTTCCACCTGCTGGAACGGCGCAAGTTGGCAACCGGGCATTCGATCCTCTATTCGCACTTTTTCCTGTTCATTGGCCTGGCGATCCTGGCCTCGCTGATCCGGCATGCGATCCTGGACGATCTTGACCCGGGCGACTTTCGTCGGATGGCCGCGGCCGGTACGGTGCTGTTCTTCCTGGGCAAGCAGTACGGCTACTACATGGAAGTGCCCGAGCTGCGGCCCTATTTGCTGTCAAACACCGCGGCCGTGTTCGCCATGACGGCGCTTATGCTGATGTTGCCGCTCGGACTCGGCGCCATGCTGGGGGGCATTGCGGCAACCATGATCTGCTACGTGCTGCTCAATCTGCGCTACCGCCACCTGGTGCGCCCCAGGCAGGAGGCGGCCTAAACCGCTGCCGGCGCAGCTTGAGGAATTGGCGAGCACGACCGCGTTCTCGTTCTGGTTAACGCTGGACCGTCGGCCGCCAAACCGGCAGCGGTTCGACGATCAAGAACTACTTTGTGATTTCCGCAGGGTATCAGCGGCACGGAGATCGCAAAGCGCGCCCGCGAATCGACTTCGATTTACCTACCTCGGGACTGATGTCAGCTCGCAACTGCACGCCGGCGTTCACAGCGCGGGTCGCAGGTCGTTGATGGGCTCCAAGCGGTCGTCGCTGGAGCGCATGGCAGACTCGCACGCAATTCAAGTTCATTCATCGGCGACATCCACGTGAGCACCTCTGAGATTTTTCTGATCGCGATGCTGATCATCTTTTCTCTTCCGTACTTGGTGTGGCGACTGGGTCGAACCGAGTACTTCGCACCGCTGGTGGTGGTGCAAATCATCACGGGCATCGTGCTCGGCCCAGGTGTGCTTGGCGCGATCTTCCCCGACTACTACCGGTTTGTTTTCAACGGCCCGGTGATTCAGTCGCTCAGCGCGGTCGCGCAATGGGCCGTCATGTTGTTTGTTTGGATCGCAGGTATCGAACTCGATCTGCGAAAGGCCTGGGAGTTTCGTCGTGAAAGCGGGATTACGGCGGGCTTGGCGCTGGGAGTGCCGCTTGCCTTCGGCGCGAGCGCTGCCGTTGTACTGCTGCCCTTCCCAGGGTGGACGGGGCCAAACGCGAAGTCTTGGCAGTTCGTCCTGGGCATCGGCATGTCGTGCGCGGTGACGGCCTTGCCAATCCTCATCCTCTTCATGGAGAAGCTGGAAATTCTTCGCCGCCCAATTGGCCAGCGCATCCTTCGCTATGCGAGTCTGGACGACATCGCGATCTGGGGCGTCCTTGCCCTGATCCTCATGGACTGGGAGCGAGCGGGCAAGCAGATCGGCTTCCTGGCGGTCTTTTCGGCCGCTGCGGTCGCTTTCCGGTGGCTGATGATCCGTGTCCCACAGCGCGACCGCTGGTACGCCGGGCTGATCTGGCTGGCCGCCTGCGGACTCGGCGCAGACTGGTCGGGGCTGCACTACATGGTCGGCGCTTTCATCGCGGGTGCGGTGATGGACGCAGAGTGGTTCGAGCAGCAACAGATGGACTGGCTGAGGCACAACGTTCTGCTGGTCGTGATGCCTGTCTTCTTTCTTAGCACCGGCCTTCGTACCGACTGGCAGGTAGGAGGCGCCGCCGTCTTCTTGGTCACTGGAGCGCTGTTGGTGGCGTCTGTCACGGGCAAGCTGATCGGTCTCCGCCTGGCAGGGCGGATCTTGAGGTGGCCGCCAGGTGAGGGATCACTGATCGGCTGGCTGCTTCAAACCAAGGCCCTGATCATGATCATCTTCGCCAATGTCTTGCTGGACAAAAAAATCATCACCAACGAGACCTTCACGGCGCTTTTGATCATGGCGGTCGCGAGCACGATGTTGACGGTGCCGGTGGTAACTCCGAAGTTGCGCCGGATGAAAGAAATCGTTTTTCGTCACACTGATGAGCGCCAATCCCACGGTCCGCTCCACGGAGCAACTGGGCCGGGCGCGCCCGGCCGGCGGCCGGTCGTTGACCCAGACTTCAATGCCATGCCTCCGACATTCGTGGCAGCGAACAGAGATGGTGTTTGAAGTCTTTGCAGACATCATTCAAAGGATGCTGAGGGCAAAGCCCCGAACTTCATGTACGCCCAGAAGCAAGCGTGCGAGCACTGAGAACTCCGCTTGATCCCTCCTCCAAGATAGATAAGCCGCTGGCGCTGTGGAATGGCGCTCTATCGTCCGCCGCCTCTCCGAGATCGGGACAACCGCTTGCGCAACCATGTTGCTGCGCCGAGCAGCATTCAATACCGGCGCGGATAAGAGCCAAGAAGCCGGAACTCCCGGCGGTCCATCAGCAACTTGGCAATGTCTGGCTGCGTTGCATGCCCCACCACGTCGATCACATACTGATGGCCGTCCAATGACTTCTTGCCCGGACGTTCGTACACCGCAAGGATCTGGGCCGATCTCGCGAGTCGCTCCAGCGACGACTTGAAGTCGGCTTCGTTGACGGTCAACAGCAGGCTGGTCTTGTCATTGCCACTCGGTGAAGGCATCACATGACCGAGCACCCACCATCGCGTGGTGTTGTGCGGTCCTTCCTCGATGCCGTTCACGATGGGTGTGAGGCCGTAGATGCGCGCGGCACTAGGCGGTCCCATGGCCGCCATGTCCGACGCCGTCGCTTCGGCGACCAACTTCGCGGCAGCGCCGCCGCTCGCAGCGGGCTTGCGCTCGACGTCGGGCATTTCCTGGTCGAGCCACGGCTTCACCTCCTCCAGCGCAACAGGATGCGCGACGACCGTGCGCACATCGTCCTTCCGGGTTCCAGGCTTGGCGAGCAAGCTGTAGCCCAGCGTCTTGGGGTATTCGGCCACCACATGGACGGAATCGAGCGCGAGCACGTCGTCCATGTAGGGCGTGGCGCCGACCACCGACGTCGTGACCGGCACGCATACCTTGGCCACGGTCTTCGCGCTCAAAGCCTTGAAGAGCGCATGCCTGTCGAGCGCGACCAGGTTCGCCTCGCCGAACAGGTCCATGCAGGCTTGATGGGTCCAGCTTCCTGCGGGGCCCAGGTAGCCAATCTGCGCGCTGGTGACGGAGGAGACGCCCATGGTGAGGACTGTCATTGTGATGGCGCATTGAACAAGGGTTTTCATGAATTTGAACGGCACGAGCGTCAGCAGGCGGTGCGAGACGCATCGCGTTCAGGCGCACCGCATCCCGATGCTGACGTCCGCGGCAGGCGGGTCGTGATGAAGAAGGGCGTGATGATCCCCAGCGCGAGCGGCCGAGACAACGCTTGCGCGGCATGCACTTTTTCCGCGCCGCCGCGACCGGTTGGCGCAGGCACCGATCGCCAGAGCATTGACTGCCGCGAAACTTCCCGCGAGGCCGGGTCAAGGGGTGTCCAACGACGGCGCCTCTCGGGCGTCCCGCACAACCACCGCTTGCCCGTCGGACCCGTTGCGCTCGGATCGCCGGCCGGTCTTCGATGCCCCACCGCGTGATCGGTCTGCTGCCGCAGGCCCCGTGCAATGCCCGTCCTGACGAGGGCCGCGGATCGCTGCGGGCATGCTTCGTTTGCGCTCGAGGGCCGGTTGCCCAGCCAAAGCCGATTCCTGGTTTCCCATCAGATCCGCCAGCGGCCTTTTCGGATTCATCGATACCGAAGCCGAGGTCGTCATCGCGCGGAAATCCACGGCGTGGGACCGTCTGCCGGCAACGGCCTTGCGATCGCCCAAACGGAGCCGGACTGCGAGACCTTCATCGATCATTCGGGACGCCCCGCGGTCGGCCTCCTTCCATTTACGACGACATCGCGCAGTCCTCTGATCCCGCGGTGCTCCAGGTTGTGCGCCAGGGGGTACGAGGCTTAATCACAACACCTTCCGACGGATCGGAACTATCGCTGCTAGGCCGGCGAATCGGCGTCGACGGGGTCGCGCACGATGCCGAGGGACTTCACCCGCGTTTGGCTGGCGACGGATCGACGACTTCTCCTGTGGCCGGACGGGCGCCTTGGTCGAGCGCCTGCCTGATCCGGAGGGCGATGAGTTCGAGTTGATCGACCGAGAAGCTCCCCGCAAGCCCAACGCGACGCGCGGCGGATATCCAGCGAACGTGGTTGCCGGAACCCGGCGCGCCCCGATGGCCTGCACTGACGACCTCTTCGAGCGCCCTCTGCAGATCGGCGTCCGTCATCTGGCTTGGCCTTCCGGCAGTCCCTCTTTCAATGCCAGTCAACGACGACAGATCCGACGCGCGGAGTTCCAAAGGATGCTCGGGGGTGTACGGGCCGCCAGTCTTCATCTTGGCGCGCACAGCGCCGTCGATGGCGTCAGCATTTCTTGCGTAGAGAAAGGCCAGCGATCGCCCGCCGCCGAACGCGCCGAATTGGTCCTCCAGGGCCTTGCGGCTGACTCGCACCGGCGTGCTGATCCGGCCGTGCCGCACGCGGACGTGCAGCCACTCTCCCTGCTCCTCATCGTCTCCCGACTGCACTTCCATGCGACCCGCCTAGCAATGATGCCCGCATGCGCCCGAGCAAAGCGTCGCACGGCGGCCGCGCGCTTCCGCCGTTGCGTCCCCTGCCAATGACTTGCACCGTATACGCCGGTAACAAAGTGCGACAGCGGCGCAACGATATGGACGACCGTCGCTGTTGTCATCGGTAAGGTCGTCCACACCCCCATGGAAGTGAACGAAGCGTGAAGGAAATCACGCCTCGGTCAGACCAGAATGAGACGAGAAGGGTCATTGCAGCAGGGAAGCACAGGTCAGAGGTGACTTCCAAATCGATCGATGGAGCCGGTTCTGTCGCAGCAAAAGCGCCCTCCTTCGCAATCAGCATTCATCGGCACCGATGAGCAGGATGGGCAACGCATCTCGTGGTCACTTCGCAACACGAGCAAGGTTGCGGCTGAGGCGAACGGGGACCGACCTCGAGGTGTGGAGCGACTGTCTGGAGCGACGAACTGCGCAGATTCACTCGGATTCGAAGGGTTCGTCCGGGCCGCTCTTGGTCTTTTCAGCCAGTCCGGCAAGCGCCCAATTGCCGCTCCCCGGTCGCCAGCATCATTCGGCCGTGATGTTCGCAGTCTTGATGATCTGCGCCCACTTGCGGGTTTCACTCGCCATGAATGCGCTGAATTCCTCGCTGCTGCCCCCTCGAAGCTGCAGTCCCGCGGCCTCTGCCTTGCGACGGACATCGGCATCGGTCATCGCGGCATTGATCTCGGCGTTCAGCCGAGCAACGATGGTGGCCGGCGTTCCGGTCGGCGCAAGCACACCGTACCAGCCGTAGCCGACCACGGCGGGCAATCCCTGCTCGCGCAGCGTCGGTGCCTGCGGGTAGAGCGGCGTTCGCTCTTCCGTGGCCACACCCAGGACTCGGAGCTTGCCCGCCTGGATGTGAGGGATGGCGGTCGAGATGGCGGTCAAGGTGGCGTCGATCCGCCCCGCAAGCAGCTCTGTGTAGGCCGCCGCGTCGCCGCGGTACTGCACCACGATGCCCTTCGCGCCAGAGGCACGCAACAGCAGCTCGGCCGTCAGATGCGGCGCCGACCCCGCCCCAGGCGATCCGAAGGTTGCGCCCTTGGGATCGGACTTGGCGTGCTTGGTGAACTCGGCAAGCGACCTGTACGGCGCATCGGCATTGACCACAAGGAACAACGGAGCGATGGCTGTGCTGGCGATCGAGGCGAAGCTCTTGTGCACGTCATACGGCAGGTCCTTGTACAGCGCCTCTCCAATGGCGATGGGTGCTGCCGCATGAAGGAGTGTGTAGCCGTCCGCCGGGGCCTTCGCGACGAAGTCGTTGGCGATTCGCGTGCCGGCACCAGCCTTGTTCTCCACCACCACACCCTGGCCGAGCCTTCGCCCAAGGAAGTCAGCGAGGACGCGCGTCAGGATATCGTTGGACCCGCCTGCGCCATACGGAGAAATCAGACGTACCGGCCGCGTTGGCCATGCCTGAGCGACGCTCGTCGCACTCCAGGGAAGTGCCAGGCCGGCGGCGGCTGTGAGAAGGTGTCGGCGTTTGATCGTCATGCGCTTGTCTCCGTTGGATTGTCTGGACTTCAGACGGGCTTGATCGGCGGATAGTCGAACCGCAGCGCCAGATGTTCGGCACGCGGTTGGTAAAGCCGCAGCACGACATAGAACGCCTCGCCCTTCGGCGTGGGAAGCCAGTTGAACCCGGGCCCGGGATCGTCGGCCTGGAGCCGGATGGCGAGGCCGCCGTCGGCGTCGTGCAGCAAACCCCGGGTGCGATCGCCGATGGAGTAACGGTGGATAGGGTTGGCAACGAGCAGGCAGTCGCTGCGACGGTACATGGTCAACGACCAGAACGCGTCTACCTTCAACCCCCTGCCAGGCGCGAATCGCAGTTCGTAGCGCTGCGATCCATGCAGTGGTTCCCCACGCGCGTCCACCTCCGCTGTGGGGTACATCGCCTCCTCGACGCCCAACGCGCCGATGAAGTTGCGGGCGATGCGCGCGCGCGTGAGGTGATCGTCGCCCCAGTTGTTCGTCACCAAGACCGGTAGGGCCCACCCTCCGCCCAGATCGTGCGGCTGGTTGCTCGTCCGCAGCCGCTCGTAGACAGCCGGCAGCGACGTTGCGAGATTGCTTGCCGAGGGCGGCCATGTCAGCCGCTCGGCAGGCGGCGGTGGATTGCGTCGCAGTGCGGCATCGACCACGGACAGGTACACGTCGGCCGACGGTATGCGCGCGTCACGGCCATCGATCCAGGTGTCGACGCGCATGGCTGCATCGGTGCCGTCCAGGCGGACGAGGCGCATTGCGGCTTGCAACGCCCGTACGCGAGCGACATCGTCACCGTCGTCTTGCACCAGGTGACGGCCGATGACCCACACGTCGTCTCCCGGCGCAGCCACCGTCAGTGTGATGTCCGACGGGACATCGCCGCGCCATCCGGGCCCGTGCACCAAGGTGCGCTGGGGCGTGCTGCCCGTCGTGCGGCGGCCTACGTAGGCGAATGGGTTGGTCCACGCGTCCAGCAAACCCAGCGTCCAATAGCGCTCGCCCATCTCGGGCGTGTCGATGATGACCGGTCCGTCGGAAAGATCCAGCCACGCGTTGCTGTAGACCGTGTCATTGTTCGGACTGACCACCTCCTTGTCTTGCGGACCAAGACGACGATGCGTGTGAGTGAACTGGTTGACCCAGCGCGCGGTCGATGCCGGATCCGTCGCTGCGAACCCGCGCGCGGGATGTCGGCGCGCGGTTGTCGCAGCGCGCATGCGCATCATCTCGAACAGCGGCAGCGTCTGGACCACGACGTCTTCGCAACGTCGGGTGACCGCATCAATGGGTGAGTCCATGGCGTTCAAGGCCTGCGTCCGGCCACCACGTCGGCCCGGCGAAGCTCGTCGATCTCGTTGGCCGTGAACCCGAGCGCGTTCAGGATTTGATCGGTGTCGGCTCCGCAACTCGGCGCGGCTTGCGGCCGGGCTCGGGGCGCCTCGCCCAGGCGGTAGGGCAATCCCAGGGTGGGATACCGGCGGCCGTCAGCGCCGGACGCTTCGACCAATATTCCGCTCGCCTGGATGTCCTCACTGTGCAGCACCTGCCGGTAGCTGCGGACTGATCCGACAACGATCTGGTGGCGGCTCAGCAGAGATACGCACTCCTGGCTGGTGAAGGACGAGAGGCACTCGCACAACACACTACGAAGCTCGCGGCGGTGCTGCACCCGCAGCGCGTTGCTGCTGAATCGAGGGTCTGCCACGAGCGCCTCGCGTCCGACCACGCGGCAAAATCGCGCCCAGTGCTCGTCCGCGTAAGCCGACAGGACGATGTGTCCGTCGAGCGTAGGCACGACCTCCGCGGCGGGTGCATTGTTCGGCTGGCCATCGCCCATGCGCGTGGGCTCGGGCGCACCTCCGAGGTAGTCGCACCAAGTTGTGGCCTGCAGGTGCATCGCCACCTCGAGCAGCGAGGTGCGCAGCGTTTCGCCAAGCCCCGTCTGCTCGCGTCCGTAGAGCGCTGCGAGCACCGCCTGGGCGCCCAGATGGGCAGCGGCTGCATCGATGATCGGCACGCCCACCTTCTGCGGGAGGCGATCCGGCTCGCCGGTGACCGACATCAAGCCGCTTTCCGCCTGGGCTGCAATGTCGTAACCGGGGCGTTCGCTCGAAGGTCCCTGGTCGCCGAATCCCGAGATCGACAGATAGATGACCCGGGGAAACCGCTCACGCACGGCAGCCGGGCCCAGGCCCAACCCATCCACCGCACCGGGGCGCAGGTTCTGGATCACGACATCGCTCTCGCCGATCAGGCGCCAGGCGATCTCCAGGCCCGCCTTGCTCTTCAAGTTGAGCGCGATCGACTGCTTGCCGCGGCTGTAGGCGCGGATCATCGACTCGCCGTAACGGCCGATGTGCCTGGCCTGGTCCCCCGCCAACGGTTCGATCTTGATGACCTGCGCGCCGAGTTCAGCCAGCACCATGGCCGCGCCCGGTCCGGCGATGTATTGCCCCAGATCGATCACGCGCACTTTCTTCAGCGGGGCCGCGGGCGTACTTGCCTCTTTGGATTCGAAGTTCATCAGGCCAACGTTATCGCCCTCCCCTATTCTTGAAAATTCGATAATCGTGAAGGAGTGATCACGATTGGCTATTGGCACAGGACGCCCGAATGGACACGAAGACCGACCGCCTGGTGCGCACGTTGCGCCTGCGACACCTTGAACTGCTCGTGGTTCTTTCCGAGACGGCGACCATGCGCGGCGCGGCGGCGCGGCTGCACCTGAGTCAGCCCGCCATCAGCAAGATGCTTGGCGAGCTAGAGGGCTGTTTCGGGGCCAGGCTTTTCGAACGCAGTCACCAAGGCATCCATGCGAATGCGCTGGGTGCCGGCGCCGCATTCCGCGCACGCGCCGTGCTGCACGAACTGGCTCGGGCCACCGAAGACGTCGACGCCCTGCAAAGCGGCGTCACGGCAGTTCTTCGCGTCGGCGCGCCATCGGTCACAGCCGCTGTCCCAGCGGCCATCGTCGAACTGCGGCAGCGGCTGCCGGGCGCGGCCGTGCATTTGCGCGAAGGCCGAGTCCATGAACTCATCCATCGTCTGCTCGAGGGAGAGCTCGACTGCGTTTTCGGTGCCATCACGCCCGAGCTGATCTCCAGTGATCTGATCCCTCTGCTCGAACCCGTTGTCCTCTTGAAGGACGAGTTGTGCGTGCTTGCCTCGACGTCGAACAGGACCGTGCCAGCACCACGGTTGAAGTGGGCCGATCTGCAGACCGCGCAATGGGTGCTTCCTCCCAAGGAAACACTGGTCCGGCAGGCGTTCATGACGGCTTTCCTGAACAGCGGTGCAACGCCGCCCGAGCCGGTCATCGAAGCCCTGTCCTCGGTCACGATAGGCACCGTGCTTCGCAAGGACCCCTCGCTGCTCTGCGCGGTGCGCCTGGAGCACGCCGTCGATGAAGTTGCCAGGGGTGGCGTGCAAAGACTCAAGGTCAGCCCCCGGGTCGTGCTGCCGTCGTTCGGGCTGTTCTTTCGACGGGACGGACTGGCCAAGCCTGCGATCCTCACAGCTTTTGCGGATGCGATGCGAAGCATCGGCAAAACCCGCGCGTCGCAGGCTGAGCCGACGACACGCGCATCCGCGCCCAAGCGATGAGTTCGGCGCAATTGAGTTACCGGGCCCCGGCGAAGATCCGCGTCCGCGTCCATCCAAGCCCGGGGCCGCAGCCGATGCCGGGACCTGGCCTATCAAACGCTTGAGCGCAGGCCCAGTGCTCGGACCCCCTTGTCTGTGAGCCGGTAGTAGGCCTTGTCCAGCGACTGGGTCAGCAGTCCATCGTCCATGAGCTGCACGATTCCCACGCTGGATCCAACGACGCGTCGGCTCAGTTGCAAGGCGCTCGCCGAACGCTCCTCGTTCGGCCAATACTCTTGGCGAAAATATGCAAGAACTCGATCTGCTTCGGGCGTCAGCATGCAGCGTCTCAATGGTGAATGGGCAGATCATGCTAGCCGGATCGCTGCGCCGCAGTGGCCCGATTTTGTAGGCCGGCATCGAATTCGCGTCGATCCGCCCGGGCGCGAATCGATGGCCTGAACCGGCTGCGCCCCGCGCTCCTGTCGATCCGGAGCACCTCGACAACCTTCTCCAAGGCGGCGGCGGCGATTGGAATTTTTCCTACACGGTGCGAAAACCCGTGCCCATAGCCTCTCGTCCCGAATTTTGGAGAGCCACATGGTCAAGAAATCTTCCTCGCCCGCACCGAGCGCAGCAGCGCTCGACGCTGCCCGTGCCGCGGCACGCAACACGGACAGCGGCCCAGCCCACCCCGCCCCGCCCGCTGCGGGCAAAGGGGATCTCCCTGCACAGAAAGCCATCGACACGCAGACCGTTGCAGCCAGCATGCGGGCCAACCTGAACAAGGCTTCGGAATATGGTGAAGCCAATTCGGCCTCAACGCCGCAAGGGACCAGCGTGTCTCCACCGTCCTTGTTGCCCGGGGCCAGCAGCTTGTCGGAACAGAATTTTTCCAACAAGACCGGCTCGCGCGCGCATGAGGGCGTGAATGCAACGATCGACACGTTGGACCGCGTGCGCGTCGATTCCGCCGGCCAGCGCCTCACGACCAACCAGGGCGTGGCCGTGGCCGACAACCAGAACTCGCTCAAGGCCGGCGCACGCGGCCCGGTGCTGCTGGAAGACTTCATCCTGCGCGAGAAGATCACGCACTTCGACCACGAGCGCATTCCGGAACGGATCGTGCACGCGCGAGGCTCGGGCGCCCACGGCTTCTTCGAATGCTATGAATCGCTCAAGCCGTTCACGAAGGCGGCGCCGTTCAAGGAAGCCGGCAAGGTCACGCCCGTGTTCGTTCGCTTCTCGACGGTGGCCGGCGAGCGCGGCTCCAAGGACACCGCGCGCGACGTGCGCGGCTTCGCCGTCAAGTTCTACACCGACGAAGGCAACTGGGACCTGGTGGGCAACAACATGCCCGTGTTCTTCATCCAGGACGCGATGAAGTTCCCCGACCTCGTGCATGCGGTCAAGCCTGAACCGCACCATGGCATGCCGCAGGCCGCCTCGGCGCACGACACCTTCTGGGACTTCGTCTCGCTCATGCCCGAATCCACCCACATGCTGATGTGGCAGATGAGCGACCGCGCCATTCCGCGCAGCTACCGGATGATGCAGGGCTTCGGCGTGCACACCTTCCGACTCGTCAATGAGGCAGGTGAAAGCTTCCTCGTGAAGTTCCACTGGCAGCCCAAGCTAGGCACGCATTCGTTGGTCTGGGAAGAGGCAGTGAAGATCTCCGGCGCCGATCCGGACTTCCACCGTCGTGATCTCTGGGAGGCGATCGAAGCCGGAGAGTATCCAGAGTGGGAGCTCGGCCTGCAGATCTTCTCGGAGGAGCAGGCCGAGCAATTCAGCTTCGATATCCTGGATGCGACCAAGATCGTGCCGGAGGAACTCGTGCCGATCCGCATCGTTGGCCGCCTGGTGCTCAACCGGAACCCGGACAATTTCTTCGCGGAGACGGAGCAGGTTGCCTTCTGCGCGGCACACATCGTGCCAGGGATCGATTTCACAAACGACCCGTTGTTGGCCGGCCGCATTCACTCCTATGTGGACACGCAGATCTCGCGTCTGGGCGGACCGAATTTCCACGAGCTTCCTATCAACGCGCCCATCGCTCAGGTCCACAACAACCAGCGAGACGGCATGAATCGACAGGCCATCCATCGCGGCCGTGTGGCCTACGAACCGAACTCCTTGGCCGGCGGCTGCCCATTCCAGGCGGGCGCCGCACAAGGGTTCGCCAGCATCGCCAGGCGCCTCGATGCCAAGGAAAGCAGCGACAAGGTACGCGTCAAACCCGAGAAATTCGCCGACCATTACACGCAAGCGCGCCTTTTCTACGAAAGCCAGAGCGAAGTCGAGAAGGCGCATATCGGCAATGCCTTCCGCTTCGAGTTGTCAAAGGTGACAGTGCCGGCCATCCGCGAACGCATGGTGGCAAGTCTGCTCAACGCAGCGCCCGATCTTGCGGCGCGCCTGGCTCAGGATCTCGGCATGGAATTACCCGCTCCGCTGCCGAAGGCACTCGAGAACGAAGTCGCACCCGAAGTGGAAATTTCACCCGCTTTGTCGCTCATGGCAAGGCCAGGCGACGGTGGGATCCGCACCCGCAAGATAGCCATACTGATCGCCCATAACGTCGAGGGTGCTTCTTTGCAGAAGTTGATATCCGCGCTCGTCGCCCAAGGCGCCGTCCCTCGCCTCGTGGCTGCCCGGCTGGGAACCTACCTCGGTGCCGGCGGCGAAAAATTCGAAGCGGATGCCACCATGGAGAACTCCCCGGGCGTCCTGTTCGACGCGCTTGTCCTGCCGGACGGCCCAAAGGCGGTGGAGGCGCTCGATCAGGACGCGCACACGATGGAGTTCCTGCGCCTTCAGTACTGGCATTGCAAGACGATCCTGGCGTTCGGTGCTTCGGAAGCCCTTCTGGCCGAGGCGCAGATTCCGATGACCATGCCCGATGGGTCGGTGGACCCGGGCCTGATCCTGGCTGATCCCGCCGCGGCCGACGACGCCATTGCGAACTTCATCGCAGCCATGGGCGCCCATCGGCACTACGGCCGGGAAAACGATCCGCCCAAGGCTTGACGTCGGCGCTGCAGACTGGGTCGAAGCATCGGATCGAACTGGCTGCAGCGTCGCCTGGAGAAGCCTTCGAGGGCAGGGTCGCGAAAGCGTGACCTGCCGGTCTCCGGACCGATCACAACCAGCGCGCCAGTGGACGCGGCTTGCGTGCTCTGCGCAGTTTGCCCTGACGGCGACGGCTGGTACGCGTGCCAGACGCTCAGCGGCGTCAACGCGAGTGCGCTGCACATGTCGTCGCGGGCACCAACGTCGTTTGGGTCAGCCAGACCTACAAGACATGCCTGCATCGCCCCACATGGCGCTGTCGCGGCGCCGCTAACTTTCTAAGCCAACCTCCTCCTCTCACGCTCACATGACCGACGCATTCACGCCATCGGAGAAGCTTGCGTTCTCCCGCGCCGCGCTTCTCGCCGCGATGGGATACAACGCTCTCGAGACGACTGCAGTCGGGCCAAGCGCCGCTGCGTCTTGGAACGCCAATCGACGAGGTCGGGCCAGCCTGATCGGGCGCTGGTGGCGACGCAGCCACCTGAGCACGTTCGCTGAGATCGGTATGCCGTTTCTACAGGATTACGCCTCAAGGCACCCTGCGAGGCTGGTCGCATACGCCGCGGGCACGGGATCGCTGATCGTGCTGGTCAGGGCTTGGCGCATCCTGTCGTTCGGGATGGTCGTGGGCCTGGTCCTGCGCAGTACCGACCTTTCGGCCCTTTTCTCCGATGGCCTGGCGGCGAAGACCGGCGCTGCGGAGGGGACTCGCGACGACTTCCTTGATCAACCTGCACGACAGGTGCTCGACCATCCATGAAACCATTCAATGAGCTGAAGCCCATGACCCCGATGTCTCCGTCTGCGGACCGCTGGTGGCCTTCGGAACTCGCCCACCCTTCCAGTACCGGCAGCCAAGACGGTGTCCGATACGCATTCTTCCCGGAGCCTCGCCGCCTGGTGGTTGAACAACAGGGAAAGGTGAAGCAGTACGACACGGGCGCGCACCAGATCACCGGCGTGAGCCAGCAGCAGCGAGGCATCGACGATCGCACGCTCATCTTCGTCAGCCAGGACGGTCCCGTGGCGCTCGCGTCGCTGCCGGAAGTCGATTGAAGGGCCTGGAAGGCGCGAATGCACGCGTTGATCATTGCCAGCAGGCAGGAACGCGTTGAAGGATGGTGATTCGCTGCGGCGGGTTCGCGGTTGGCGCCCCGCCCTGCGGCGGAGGTGCCGCCACACTCGGGAGAATCAATGACAGGTGATGCGACAGGGACCGCTCCGGCCCGCACGGCGGGTCGTATGCGGATGGTCCTCGAAATTGCGGCGGCCCCTTTGTTTGCCGTCGCGTTGTTCGCGACCGGGATACTCGCTGCCGTGGCGCACCTCGTCGCCTTGCCGGGCCTGTACCTTTGGGAAAAATACCAGGAGGCCAAGCCGCTTCAGAACCGGCGGCCGGGAGGCCCGCTGCCGTGATTCCGTTGCCGCGCTGCACCGCCCATCACGCGTTTTCAAAACTCCACTCAAGGTCCTTCGCACGCACTCGGCTCCCATGCTGATCTCTTGCGTGCCATGGCCATGCAAGAGCCACTTGTTGTGCTGCGTCAAAAGCGCAAACTCACACACAGGAAGCTGCAGCCTGCCTGAATATCTCCAGACCATCAGTGGTCAAGAAGATTGAACCCCGCCGGATACCGTACCGCAAAGCAAATCGTCATCGGCGCGTCGCGATGTCAACCTGCGCACTTGCCCGCGCAGCACAGCATGAAGGGTCGAAGCAAGCGACGGAAGAATTCGCGAAATTGACGCAACGCGCTGGCAGGGCGTTTCAGTCCGTGAGAGGGTCTGCGCGGTGCACGGCCGGTCCGCTGCGGCATTGATCCCCCTGCCCTCGGCGCGCGCAGCACCGTCCGGACGCCATAGGGCGACAGAGCCCTTAGGTGCGCAGCGCTCTTGGCGAAGCCTGGGCCCAGCGTTGCGCCGCGCTGCCGTCCGCCAGGGCTGCCGCGCGGTCGAAGGTGGCCCGAATGGCTTTCGCAGCTCCCGAGGCCGACCAAGGACGCGCGAAGCCTGAAGACCCGAATCGGGCGAGGATATGAACGCCTTGATTGTCGGGCGCGCCGACATTGCCCGGCCGTCCCTGACGAACCAGCTCTGCCTGGAACTCTTCCACCAGTGCAGTGGGAATGAGCATCACGTGTCTGCTGCGAGGCCCATCGTCCGCCACGATCTGCCATTGGACATCGCCGTGCGATCCATGGGACCTGCGCAGATGTTCGCATCGGAGCTTCGTCAGCTCGCCGAGGCCCATGTCGCTGAACCGAAGCCATCGCATGGCGCGCGCCACCCGCCGCCCGGGTTCGGTTTGCTTGTCCAGTTCCAGCACGGCTTCCAGATGCGTCCAGTCCGCTGGCGTGATGCTGCGAGACGACACCGCCTTCGGTGCGGAGGTCCCCCGCACCGCGGACGCTGCAAATGGATTGCGCTGGATGTACGCGTGGCGAACCCAGAATCGGAACAGGCCATGGAGGACGGTGTGTGCCTGTCCAACGGCTGCAGGCGCGAGGGGCCCTTCCAGCGGGCGCCACCGTGGCGACCAACGCTGGACATGGCGGGGGCCACACCACTCGGCGGGCGGCGCGCATAAAAAGTCCCGGTATGCCTGCACGTCCTCGTCGTTCAAGGATGACATGGCCTTACAGCGAACGAGTACCGCCCAAAGGAGCAGCCGTTCAGCTTCCTTCCGGTAGGAGCGTCGTGTTGCGGCGGACCGCGCCGCGGCATCCAGCCACGCATCGATGGCTTCCCGGTCCGTACGGGCAGGCAGCTGACCGCTGCCCTGCCCCGGGTTGGGCCTTTCCGGTCCCCCTTCCAGGCCTTGGGGCACATCGAATTTCTCATACGGCCGCAATGCAGTTTCGGCCTTCACGACGCTCGCGAGCAGGTGCAGCGGGACGCGATGGCGCGGGATGAAGACGTGAGCGCCCACATCCATACTGATGTCCTTGGCGTGGAGACGAAGCCATTCCAGGATGCGTGCACCTTTGCGTGGTCCGATCCCGGGAATATGCAGCCACCACCGCGCACCGACGGCATTGACATGCTCGACCAACTGCGCGACGTCGTTCAGTCCGGCACGCGCCAACCGACGCGCAATGGACTCATCGAGCCAGGATGCCAGCGGGTCCGTCGCGGCGGGAGCCTGTGCGGCATGTTGTTCCAGCCATCGCAGCGCTTCGAGCTGCTTGGCCACGAGCCGTTGCCTTCGCCCGGATCTTCGTCCGAGGCCGGCACTTGTAGCCGAGCCCATGGCTGCCTGGTACGCCTCGAGCTGTTCGTCCGCTGAAAAGTCTTCCAGGCCGTGCTGAATGGCGAACTCTTCCAACGACGGTCGGCCCGGGAGTTCACTGAGCCGCTCCGGCTGGAGCAGGATCAGCCGTGCCAGTCCCGGTCGCCGTGCCTGTCTGGCAGCGGCGGCGAACGCGTCTCGAATCCAATCGATGGTGCGCCGAACCGTGCGTCCATCGCGATGCTCTCCCTCGGCGCGCAGATAGCGGTCCCAGCTGGCCTGCGCATCGATGCCCTGCACGACCGCGCGCATGAACGCAAAGTGGCCGTGGTGCAGGTGACGCTGGGCAATCCGTTTCATCGCAGCCAACCCGCGCGGCCCGGATCTACCGCGAACTGCGAATGCAGACGCCCACGAACCATCGAGGGTGCGTAAGCAATGCCCCGCTCGATGACAAGCTTGGCGTGCAGGAGGCGGGCGGGCTCATGAAATGGTGAGATGGCTCGAAGGTGGCCAACGGTCCGAATTCTAACAGTCCGCAAATAATCATCCATGCATTTTTTCGATGAACTTTGGGGCTTCGTTCAAGTTGCGGGGTCAAATTTCCATTTAAATCAACAACTTAGCCCTGAGTTGAGTAGTTCGAAAGAGGACGAGCTTTCACCTCCAAGCGGCATCCGTCGATCGCGGACTGTGCCAACCTAAGAGGCATGAAGTGGACGATGATCGGCCGGCGTACCGACGGGCAACGAACACGGGCCATGGCTTGGTCATCCTCCCCAGGGTGATGTGGAACGGTCCTGAACGTTTGCACGCGCCCGGCGCCTTGGTACCCGACGTCAGGGCTGTACAGTGGGCCCGCCAGTGCCGCGGCAGCGTCGTCGACGCGTTGGAGGCCGATGCCCTTCAGCCCAGCACGCTCGAGCGCGCACCTTCGAATCTGGTATTCCACGGACGCAATCGTGGCGCGTCGTTCAGGAAGGCGGCTTGTCCCGGACTCCGGTTTGCACCGCGGCTCGGCGAACTGGATGTCGCGTGGGCAACATACCCAACAAGTGCTCGTCCTTCCGACGCCTAGCAAAGATGGGCAGGGTGAGAAGCGTCGTGGACGACTGATCCTGAAGATCTCCACCAGCTCTCCCGGTGGTGCCCCCTGTCGCAACGGACCCCCTTCTCCCCTGCAGCCGTTCCAATCCTGCAAGCGCGGCGAGCGCTGCCAACGGACAGACCCTCCCACGGCATTGGCTGGTGCGCGTGTGGAATCGCCGTAAGAGCTCCTTATGCCCATAGTGACTGTTGGCAACATTTTTGGAGTGCTATGGCGCCATGGTCCGCCGATCAGGTCCGGATCCTGTTGCGAACGTGCATCCACCACGTCGCCTGGAGGAGCCATCCGGCGTTTCGTGTCGGCCGAGCGCGTGGGGTGTGGTTCGGAACCACACCCCCTTGGAGCCCCGCACTCGAGCTGATCCATCCTTGCCGGAAGATCGCAGGGACAATTTTCAGTGCGCCGCGCGCTTGTCGAGCCTGGACCGCGCAATGGATTCCGCCCATAGCGTGGTGCTGCCATGGGAGAGAATTTGCCGCGCCGGAAGCTCAGTCTGAACGCTTGCGGGATGGAATCCTCCGTTTGAATGGTTGCGCTCCGGGGTGTGGTTCCGAACCACCCCCTCCAGTCAGCGCCGTTGGACACTGAACTTTGGGTAGGAAGTGACAACTACGAAACTCAAACTGGAAGCAATTCCGTTTTGACCACTCGCCCCTCATTGCTGCGGTAGCGCTGTCGGCAAACCTTACCGGAACCGGAACGGGGGGCACCCAGCGCTTGCGCAGCCAGAATATTCAGCGCAGCAAGCCAAACTAGGGCATTACAACGAAGGGCCGAGGCAGCAGCGGCTTTCGATGGATTGAGAGGGATCCAACCTGCCACGCGCGCATCCGGCGTGACCTTCAATCGCAAGCCCGGTTGGGGGGTCGACTGCACATCCGCCATGCTCAGCCTCCTTCGGTTCTCGAATCAAGAGAGTCATTCGGCAAAAGATCAGCGGGCACGCAGCCGAGGGGCTTCGTTCTCCGAACTGCGGGGTTCGCTGATGTGAAGTTTTGAGGGTAACGACGCCATTGTCCGGCTGCCACGTGGAGTCGATCCCTTGCCTTGCGTGGCGGACCCGCGCGACTTGTGACAGAAAAAAAAGGGGGGTGGTTCGGAACCACCCCCCCTTTACCTCTTGCTCTGTCTCAGCTCAAAGCTCGGCCATGAATGCCTGCAAGAGCTCCTGCAGCTTCCGGCGTTTGGCTTCGGTCAGCGGCAGATGGATGCGAATGCTTGCGCGGCCGTCGGCGTCGAACGTCAACGTCGCCGCTTTTTTGCCGGCCACCTGCAGCGCGTACGGGCGAGCTTGAACTTGTACATCGGCTTGCGAGGACAGCAACTCGTGCAACACCTCTTTGGCCAGCGCCCGCGGACTTCTCGTAGCCAGCCCCTGAGCTCTCGCCAACACGCCCGGTTCGTCTGTTTCCAATGCGCGGTTGAGCAGCGGAGCCCAACGCAATTGGATCTCGAGCGGCGAACGGAATGCGCTGACGACCGCATCCGGCAAACGCGCGAGCGCCAAGGATTTGCCGACATTGCTATGGTCGATGCCGAGCGTGGAGGCGAGTTGCCGGTTGGATGCGAACAGCCCCAGATCCAGGGCTCGGGCGTACATCATTCCCTGCTCCCATGGCGACAGATCCTGGCGTTCACGGTTCTCGCGCTCCATCTCGACAAACAACGAACGATCGTCGAGGTTATCCACCACCGCCAATACCGGAATGCCCAACTGCCGGCACGCCTCGTGGCGACGATGCCCAAAGACGATTTCGTAAAGCACGCCATCGGCCTGCTTTGCGCCGACCGGTCTGACCTTGATCGGTTGAACGTTGCCGCCCGCCTCCTGAATCTCACGCTTGAGGCGATCGAAATCCTCGCCATCGAAACTGCTTGCATGGCGGTTCGCATAACGGCTGGGCGCGATGGTCGCCGGATCCAATTGGCGCGTGGCCTTGGCGCCATCCCATGCGCGAAGATCTTCCACGACCTCGCCAAGCTCGGCTTCCAATCCCGCCACCCGCGCGGCAACCTGGCGCAATTCCTCGTTCTCCTTCAAGAGATCGGAGCGCGCGTCGTTGGCGAACGCCATCATCGCGCCCGGCGCCGTCTTCGGCTGCTTGGTGTCCGGCGAGAAGCCTGCACCGCTCGTCAACGACGCAAAGTCAATCTTGGATGCTTTGTCGCGCAGTCCCATGTCAATCTCCTGTAGACAGCAAAACACTTTCGGCCAACTGCCGCGCCCAGACCGCCTCGATCTGCTGTTCGACCAGCTCGCACATGCGATCGTAGGCGTCGCGCGCTCTGGCAAAGGTCTTGGAATTCACGGAGCCTCGGGGCAGGTCATACACCGTCCCGAACTCTGCGCTGGCTGTCGCGGCAACCGCCGTCTTCGGAATCTCGATCGGCAGGACCTTGTCGCCATAGCCCTCGAGTACCCATCGCCGGACAATCGAGCTGGCGGCATCCGATGCTTCCACGCGGGACAGGAGCACATCGATGAACTCGAAACTCTTGTTCTTGCCACGGCTGCGTATGAGTTGATTGCACAGGTCCGAAAACAGGTCCCAGAATTGCGCAGAGCTCGCGAAGTCAAGCGCCGACGGGGGAAGAGGCATGATCACGCCGTCGGCCGCCATCAGTGCATTGATGGTCACATAGCTCAAAGACGGCGGCGTGTCGATCACGATGACGTCATAGGCTTCCCGCAAGGCGTCCAGACCGCGATCCAGCACACGCCAGAATTCGAAGCCAGGATCCTTGGCCTGGCGCGCCGGCAGAATGAACTCGGCGCTGTAGAGCAGGGGAGCCGCGCATACGAGATCGATGTTCGGCCAATACGTGGGACGGATGGCATAGGAGAGATCTTCTTGATCGCCCGCGAACAATGGCATGGCCGTATGCTCCGGGTCCACTTCCGCATCAGGAAGCACGCCAAACAGGGTGGTCGCCGAGCCTTGGGGATCGAGGTCCAGCAAGAGCACCCGATGACCGCGCATGGAAAGCCCCTGCGCCAACGTCACTGCGGAAGTCGTTTTTGCGACGCCGCCCTTGAAGTTGGCGACAGTGATCGTGATGCCTGCCGCGCCCTTGGGCCTGATGTGCGACGCCCTGAAATCTCGGGACCAGGCCTGTGCTTCGGCCATCGTCCACTCGCGACGGTTGCCCTGGATATTGCCGGCGGGCAAGTCGCCACGTGTGAGGCGGTATGCAATCTTCGATTTGTCGACACCGCACAGCTCCGCAAGCTGCGCACTGCCAAGTGAAGGGGCGATCTTGACGGCCGTCGGCGCCAGCATCGCGGAGCGGATGTGATCCATCATGCCAGCGATGCGTTGCGCCTGGAGCTCGATATCCTCGAGGGACTGGCGTTTAATTGTTTGTTTGATGTCCACTTGAAAAGCCCTTGAAAATTCGACTGTCGTGCGATTATGCCCACCGTCTGCGAATAATCGAAGAATTCTCAAGTTTCAAGTGAAATCCGGCTTCAGTGGATCGAGTTTGTGGATAACTCTCCCGAGTTTAAGTAAATATTCAATACATTAGAGAAGTTAGGCGCACGCCGAAATTCGGAAAAGTTGTTTTCTGACAATGAGTTAGCGCGTTTATTTGCAGTGCGCTGTCCGTGATTTAACCGGATCCGTCCGTGGTTTTCTCGGATCCGTCCGTTCTCTGCTCGGAAGGTGTCCGCATGCGATCTCGCCCGCCGTCCGGCTGTGGATAACTCGATTTTCCATGCGCTTGAACCTCGCTGCAAAGCCTGAACTCGAACTGTCCGCGATTTACCCGGCGTTGTTGAGGACATTTCTTGGCCTGAAACCATGGGGCGTCCGCGATTTACTCGGGCTTGCAGGGCCTCCTCAACTGCTTCGCGTCCGTGCTTTACTCGCGCCAGGCCAAGGCCCGCTGAGCAAGCGTCCGTGGTTTAACCGCGAAGCTCCGCCCGATCCCAGGTGTCGGCGTGTGCATGGTGTCCAAGCATCATTGGACATATGATCTCCCTATGCCCGCGCCTCCCGACAGCTCCCTCATTCCGACCTCACGCCCCGGCGCAGGGGAGGCGCTGGAACTGCGCAAACCGCATGAAATGATCGTGATGGTCCCGCGCTCGGCGCGAGTGACCTTGACGGCCAGGCGCATCTACACGGTGCTGCTCCAAGTGTCGCAGGCCCGCCTGGGATCGATGGCCGCCATGCCGCTGGCAGATTTCATGTTCGAGGCGCCGCTGGCGGCGGTGCTTCGCACAACGGGTTCGGATGGCGCCGACCGCACCGCCGCCAAGCGTTATCTGGGCGAGATGCGCAGCCTGGAGGTGGACTGGGAGTCCACCGCGCCCGGCGACGGGGTGAAGTGGCGCGGCTTCTCCATGCTGTCCGAGGTGGCACTGGAGGTCCGTCGCGGCGAGACCTGGGTGAGCTGGTCCTTCCCGCCTTCCATCATGACTGCGCTGCGTGATCCGTCCCGATGGGCGCGCATCGAACTGGATGTGCTCGCACGGCTGAGCACCTATGCAGCCATCGCCCTCTACGAGATCTGCGTGCGCTATCGCGACAACCCAGGTGGCGTCACCAGTCGCAAACCGGTTGGCTGGTGGACGGATGCGCTGAGCAACATACCCGGCGGTGACAAACGCGAGTGGCGAAAGTTCAAGAACGAGCGCGTCAAGGAAGCGGTGGCCGAGATCAATCAGGAAACGGATCTGGAGATTGAACTCATCGAACATCGGCAGGGCAGGGTAGTGAGCGAGGTGCAATTCGCCGTGCGCCGCCGTGCCAAGACCGCCAACCCGGCAGGACAGGAAAAGCCGGTGGATGCCAATCTGGTGCTTCGCGGCGAGACGCTCGGGATCCGGGAGATCAAGCTGGACGGCCTGATCAAGGAGTTCGGGGAAGACAAGGTGCGCGAGCAGCTCGACACGCTGGAGCGCCGCGCCGCAAAGAACTCCCTGCGTGCAGTCGACAACGCGTACTCGTACCTTCGCTCCCTGTTGCGCAACGAGCGCCCGTCCCAAAGCGAGGTTGCGCCGGATCCGATGCCGCCCGACATCGTCCCTGCAGCGCCTTCGCCGCCCCTGGTCACGCAGCCCGCGCCGGCGGACTCGGCAGGCGAGCGGATCCGGGCGATGCGCAAGGAGATCGAGGCGATGGACCCGGCACAACGGCAGGTGTGGGTGGATCGCGCGCTGCAGTCGCTCGCATCGAAAGGGATGCTCACGGCCATCGTCAGCCGTCGCGCCTCGCAGGGCGACGTGATGCACGGCATGCTGGGTTCGGTGGTGGTGCAGACGTACGCAGCTGCCACGTACGGTCCTGATTGGAACGCGCAGCAGGGACCTGGCGCCTTGGCCTGAAGGCCGGCGCCGGCCCGGCTTTGTGGGCTCATTCCGCGCGTCGAGTGGCTTGCCGTGTTGACCCGGTCTCGGTCGGGCATGACGGTCATCAGCATCCGGCAACACGAGGGCGTATGCCTGCATGCGCCGGCCGGTGCCCGACCCTTGTATGGCACGCCGGCCGCGCGATGCCGCGAGTTGGCAGTCGGACCTTCCCCGGGCCGGCGGTCAACGGCCTGTTGAGGGACCGGCCGCCAGCCTGCGAAGGAGGTGGCGTCACATGACGCTCAGCCGCGGTCTTGCATGACAAGCAAAGGCGACGGGCCATGGTCTTGCCTGCCCGCAGGCAAGCCGAGTCCGCGCGGCACGATGTCGCGTGCAGCTCATCTTGCACATCAAGCAGGAGTTGATGCTGCGCCGCGTCGCGGAAAGACTTGGGCTTCCGATTCCCAATTCGTTCTGCCATGTCCCTTCCAATTTTTCGCAAGTTCGCCGCGCGTCTGCCATGGCTTTTTGGCGCGCTCTTGTGCGCCGGTGTCGCCTGCGCGCAATCGTCCGGTGTCACCAGCCGCGCCGATCCTGGCCCCCCGGACGCTTCGGGCGTCCGCCCGGTCGATATGAACTGGCCGACGCGACCGCTGCGCCTGGTCGTCGGCTTCGGCGGCGGGTCTTCGCCGGATTTCGTGGCGCGTGTCCTGGCGGCGCCGATGGCGAAGGCACTGGGCCAGCCGGTGATCGTCGAGAACCATCCGGGGGCCAGCGGCAACATCGCGGCGGACGTCGTCGCGAAGTCCACCGACAGGCACACGGTCGGGATCCTCATCAACGGCAACATGACGATCGCCAAGATCCTCAATCCGGCGACTTCCTACGATCCGCAGAAGGACCTCGTTCCGCTGAGCATCATCTGCACCGCGCCCCTCGTGCTCGCCACGACGCCGGAGGTCTGGAAGGCCGATCCCCGCGGCTTTGTCGAGGCGGCGCGTACCGCGGGAGCGAAGTGGAGCTACGGGACGCCCGGCATCGGCACGATCGGCCACCTCGGCATGGAACTCCTGAAGGCCCGCACAGGCATCGGCGCGGTGCATGTGCCCTACCAGGGCAACCCGCAGGTCATCACCGGTCTGATCGGCGCGCAGCTGCAACTGGCGCTCCTTCCGCCGGGCCTCGCACAGGAGCAGGTCAAGGCCGGAAAGCTGCGCGCCATTGGCGTGACCTCGGCGCGCCGTTCCGCACTCGTGCCTGATTACCCGACCCTGCAGGAGGCGGGCCTCAAGGATTTCGAACTCGAGATCTGGACCGCAGCGGCCGCGCCCGCGAGCCTGCCTGCTCCCATGGTGCAGCGGCTGACGCAGGTCCTCTCGGAAGTCATCCGCCTGCCCGAGGTGCGGCAGAAGCTTTTCCAGCACGGCTACGAGGCGGCTGGCATCTCGGAGGAGGCGCTGCTGCGCCGGGTGCGATCGGACACGGCCGCGCTCACCGAGATCATCGCGAGCCAAGGCATCAAGCTCGAATAAGGAGAACGCACATGAACTCAGAACATGGACTTGCGGGCGGACGCCGGGACAGCGCGGCCCCGGGCCAAGACACAACCGCGGCCACTGTCGGCAGCGGCGAGGACGCCCAACGGATCCTGCGAACGCTGCGCGACGAGCTCGACGGCCTGGACAGGACGCTGCTCGAGACCATCCGGCGCAGGCTCGACTGCTGTTGCCGCATCGGGCTGCACAAGCGTGACCATTCGATTCCGATGATGCAACCGCATCGCATCGGCGTGGTGCAGGAGCGTGCGGCGGCCTTTGCCACCGAGCACGGCGTGAGCCCGGTCTTCCTGCGTGCCCTCTATGAACTCATCATCGCGGAGACGTGCCGCCTGGAGGACGAGATCATCGGTGCGCCGTCGACATCTGAGTGAAGCGCCCGCCTCCCGCGGGGCGAGCGGCGGCCGGCCTGTTCGCAGTTCGTCGAGTCCAACGGTGACGTGTTGCCGCGCGCTCGTGCGCACAACGCCCGGCACGGTCGCGAGCACTACTGGCTGAGAACGCCACTGCGCGGACCTGCTGCAGCACGCTGTTCAAGGAGTTGCGGAGCGGCGCGGTCGGATCGGCGACGAGGCGGGCTGTCTGCTTCAAGGCGCCGTGCCACCGGGCGGCCGCCGAATCATAAGTGGCTGCCCGGCTATGAGGGTCGTGGACGCCTTCCTTTCTCGGGCCAGCGCCATGGCGCGCGTTGCAGCCTCTGCGCGGCGGGTGCATCCGCGACGCACCTTTTCGATCGGTTGGAACCTCTCGGGTCCCCGAGGCCACGCATGCGTCGGATCCTTTCTGATATCCACAGGTGCGGCTTGCACGTTTGGTGGGCAGCGTGATGCAGCCCGCTCCCGTCAACGTTCTTGATGGCAATGCAAGCGGTTCTCCACAAAGTTATGCACAGGCGCGGGGGACAACCTTCCGAGGCTGCAAGCGAGGCATCGCATCAGTGAGGCGCTCTGAGGTACAGCGGTGCCGGGCGGTCCACACTGCCATCGGTGGACGCGGCGTCGATGACGCGCTTCCATTTGCTCCCCTTGCGCTTTTTCGCGGGTTGCGCGGGCCTGATGCGATCTGGGATGTGGGTGTGGCCAGGTGGCAGTGCGGCGATGTTGAGAGAAGAGCCGCTTGAACGCCGCGCGATCCTTTCAATCAATGGCATCGAAGGATCGCGTTCAAATAACGCAGTTTGCAATAGCGCTGCGCGTGGCTTCGCTTCAGAGCCAACGCATTGAATGCAATTCGAAATCGGCGTTGTAATCGGCTGTCGGCATCTCGCCGGACATTAGGGCCGGAGACTGCCGGTTTCAACAGGCCAATAGGAGGTGACGAGAGTCCAGAGCGTTGCGCGTTAAGCTCCCGGTTTTCTATCCATTGAAGGTTGTTCATGGCAAAGACTTTTCTCCAGGTACAAAAGCAGATCGAGCAATTGCAAAAGGAAGCCGAGCAATTGCGCAGGAAAGAGGCCGACGGCGTGCTCAGCCGGATCAAGGAAGCCATCGTCGTGTATGGATTCACGGCCGCCGAACTCGGTTTTGGCAAGGCACCCACGCAGGCGAAAGTCGCAAAGAAACGCATTGCCAAGACCGCGCGCAAGACGCAGCAGACGTCTGCTGCCGCAACGAGCGCACCGAAATACAAGGATGACCAAGGCAATGTGTGGAGCGGCCGTGGTCCGCGTCCCGGCTGGTTCAAGGCGGCACTGGAAGCCGGCAAATCGGCCGAAGAGTTCCTGACCCAATAACAGAACGCGGTCTGGCGACGCCCAGTCTGCGCCTTCTGCTCGGGGGCCGGCGTCGGAAACAAGCGGTCTCGCAGGTGCCTTTCGAACGCGCAAGGCGTTTGCAGCGTCTTTAATCGGCCGATGGAAGGTCGGGCTTCGTGACCCCGCAGACGCGCGGAAGCACCGCCAGGAAAGTCGTTCCGGACGCTTCGTTTGATTCAACCTCCACGGTGCCGCCGTGGGCCTTCGCGATTTCCAGGATGATGAACAGGCCCAGACCGACGCTTCGGCCCGTGCCGCCTACAGCGCCGCGAACCATCGGTTGGAACAAGGAAGCGATCTTGTCGCGGGGGATCGGTGCCCCCCAGTTATGGACCGCTATTTCAGCGCGGTCGCTCAGCACAGAGGCCGTGATCGTCACTTCCCGGTGGGTGTCGCCGTAGGCGATCGCATTCGCCACCAGATTGCCGACCATCTGCGACACCCGATCCGGATCGACCTGACACTCGCCGTCGCCACGCGTTTCATGCCGCAAGGCCCGACCGGGAAATGACAAGGCGAGTTCGTCCACGGTCTGGGCCACGGTGTCGTGAAGGTCGACAGCGGAGGCATTGATGGACAGGCCCTTGCCTACGCGGGCCACCGTGAAGTCAAGCAGATCGGCGACGAGTCGGTTTGCTCGGTCCACCGACTGCGCCATGCGGGACATCACACGCGCCTGGTTGTCCGTGGGCGCATGCCTGAAAAGCAGCTGGATGCCCATGCCCACCGCCGACAGCGGGTTGCGCAAATCGTGACTCACGATGCCGATCATCTGCTCGGCGAACAGCGCCCTGTCCTTGGTCTCGGCCTGAAGGCGTTCGACCGCCGCAACCTGCACCTCGAGTCGCTTGCGCGAAAGCAGCAACTCCTGCTCGTACTTGTCCCGGTCCCGGGCGACGAAGGCCGCCACCTCCTGCGTGTGTGTGGGCCCGTGTCCATGGCGAATCACGTTCAGGACCATCGGCACCGAGCTTCCGTCTCGGTGCCGGACGTCAAGTTTCAATTCGGAGATCGATCCCTGCATCTCCAGCAGCGGCGCCCAATGTGTCTGGTGAAAGATGCGAGCACCCATGCTCAGCAGATCCTGGAGTCTGCGCTTGTTCACCAGGTCTGACTTCTCGTAGCCCAGCCACGTGCAGAACGGCGTGTTGACGCGCAGGAAAACGCCCCTCGCGTCCGTCTCCATCAATCCGCAGGGTGCGCCATCGAGGAGCCTTTCGCAGTCGGGATCGAGCGTGGTCACGGGATGCGGCTAGAGGCGGTGCTGCAACAGGAAGGAATCGATCGCGTCGCTGCTCGCGCCCGGCCGGCTCAGATGCGGGCAATGCCCCACATTCTCGATGACCTTGAGCACGCTGTTCGGCATGACTCTGTGCATGTACTCGCCCACCGCAACGGGGGCAATCAGATCGTCGTCGCATTGCAGAATCAGCGATGGGGTTGTTCTTTGCCAATAATGTCTGAGACACGATCACCAGCGAAATGTTCGGAACGACGACTTCGCCCCGATGCTCCGAAGTCTGAGACAACCGCGCGAGTCGACTCCGTACGGCGCAAACCGCGAGCAACAAAGTCCGAGACAACCACCCGGGCTACATAAGTCGTGCTGCTTTGCCGGATAAAGTTGGGTTTGACGCGCGGCAGTTACTAGAGTTGTCCCGGATTTCCGTCTTTTACCCACCAAGCCGCTGTCTCCTTTTGTGCACCGACACTCATGGCTTGCAGCGCGCATTGACCTAGGTAGAAGAAGGACGGCTGGCATTTTAAGGCGCGCCCTCGCGGCGGGGGCGCTGTGCACCTCGCGAACGGGTGCGTGTGAATGCCACGCTCCACCCAAGCAACATTGGATCCAACAAGTCGTTCGCCGATAGGCCCAGCTGACAGATCGTCCCGTTGTTGCGAACTCACGCGACGTCCGAGGCTTGTGCGAGGCGCCATTCGATCCGAGAGGATCCAGCTGTCGCGCTTTTCAGCTTGAGTTGCTTACTGCTATGGGCCCTGAAGCCAACGTTTGAATCAGTGCATCGACTGCCGGCTTAGCAGCGATTACGGTCGTTGGCCGCAGATTTTTGAATGACTGCTTCGCGACTCATCGCAGTCGTCGGACGTGCCGTGACGCGATGAGCTGTTCGAAGATCTCAAGCAGAAGCGCGAGCGAGAGTCACCCCTGCTTGATGAGATTCTGCAGAACCAGCGCGCCGCCTTTGTCCAGCAACGTACCGGACTCCGCGAGTGTCCCGAGGACGATCGGCGCGAAGCCCAGGTCGCCGACCAGCTTCGAGATGACGGCGGTGGCCTGCGTCTCATCCCCGGCCACGAACATGACCCGCCGTCCGCCGTGCTCAACCGGATTCATCGCCAGCAGCCTGGCCGGAAGTTGATTGAACGTCTTGACCACGCGTGCACCAGGGAAGGCAGACGCCACCACGAGCGTGGACGGCTGACCTTTCAGCGCTTCCGGCGGAACGCCGTAGGTGTTCATGGCGTCGACCACGATCTTGTCGGTCCACTGCCCTGCAGCGCGGGCGACATCGACGTGTGCGCTGAACGGCACCGCGAGAATGACCACGTCTGCGTTGACCGCATCCTGCAGGGTCAATGCCGTGACGTAGCCAACGAGTTCCTTTTCGAGGGTTTCGATGGTGTCGGGTCCACGCGTGTTGGCGACCCCGACAGCGATGCCGCCGCGCGCGAACTGACGGGCGAGCGCCGAGCCGACGTTGCCCGAGCCGATGATTGAGTAAGTCATGAAGATTCCTTAATTGATGATTGATTGAACGTCGGGTCCTTCAGGCCGAGATAGCTGCGATGTCGGCGAGCGCCTCTGCGACGGCAGCCTTTTTGGCCTCGGGGCCCATGGCGATGCCTTCGGCGCGCACGACGGTCACGTCGGTGATTCCCAGAAACGCGAGCAAGCCGATGAGGTAGCTCTCCTGGTGTTCGAGACCCGCCGCCGGGCTGCCAGCCGAATACACGCCCCCTCGCGCCGAGGCGATGAATGCCCTCTTGCCCTTCAGCAGGCCTTCGGGGCCAGTGGCGGTGTAGCGGAAGGTTTTGCCGGCGACCGCGATGCGGTCGATCCAGGCCTTGAGCGGCGTCGGAATCGACAAGTTGTACATGGGCGCGCCGATGACGAGGATGTCCGACGCGAAGAGTTCGTCCATGTACGCGTTGCCCTTGACCAGATCCGCCGTGATGGTCGCGTCTTCGGTGGCTGCACCGTTGAAGGCGGCCAGGTGGGCGCCGGAGAGGTGCAGCACCGGGTCGGCCGCCAGGTCGCGGGACACGACCCGGATGCCGGGGTGCAGGGCGCGGTGGCGCGCGACCAGTTCGGCGGAAAGTTGCCTGCTGACGGACGCGCCGCCGAGCACACTGGAGTCGAGATGAAGGAGTTGCATGAGAGCCTCAAAAGATTGATGAAGAAGTACGACCTGCCCGCTTCGGCGCACAGGGCCTCGGGAAGTCTTTTCCCGTGGCTTGAATGGTGGAGACGCGGCATCATTCTGAGAAGCCGGTATATTGAGATCTAATCCATCTGCCCTGGAGATGGAAGGAGTTCAAATGCTCGATGGCGTGTCCCTAGACCAGCTGCGAACGTTCATCGCGGCCGTGGATGAAGGCAGCTTCTCGGCGGCGGCCCGACGGCTCAATCGCGTCCAGTCCGCGGTGAGCGGGTGGGTCAGCAGCCTGGAGGGCCAAATCGGCGTCGTGCTGTTCGACAGGTCGGGCAGGTACCCGAAGCTGACACCCGAGGGCGTTCTCTTGCTCGCGGACGCACGCAACATCGTGTCCGGCGTCGACACGATGAAGGCCCGCGCAAGGTTGATGTCTGCCGGGTTGGAAGCAGAACTCTCTGTCGTGGTGGACGTCTTTTTTCCCACGGCGCTCGTCAGTGCGGCCGCAAAGGCGTTTGTGAGCCGATTTCCGCTCACTCCGTTGAGGTTGTTCGTGGAAGGTTTAGGTGCGGGATACCAGCCGGTGCTGGACGGACGGTGCAGCCTGGGAATACTGGCGCCGCTGGCGGTCGAGTTTCCGTCGCTAAGCAGCGAGAGCATTGGCCAGGTGACATTGGTCACCGTGGCCGCACCTGACCACCCGCTGGCGAGCTTCAAGCGAAGAATTCCAAAGGCTGCCTTGGCCAAGCACGTCCAACTCGTTCTCACTGACCGATCGGAGTTGAGCGCGGGCCGGGACTTCGGCGTCAAGTCGGCTTCGACCTGGAGATTGGCAGACCTTTCCACCAAGCACGCATTTCTTAGGGACGGCGTGGGCTGGGGCAACATGCCGATGCACATGGTGCAGAGCGACCTTGCGAGCGGCGCGCTGATTTCACTCGATGTCGAGGACATGCTGCCTGCCGGCTTTTCGCTGGCGATGGCAGCATTCCATCGCGCCCTAGATCCGCCGGGGCCCGCGGCCAGGTGGCTAGTCGACGACCTGAAGGCGCGCTGTTCGCACGACGCAATGGAGTTAAACACTTAGCCTGTTGAAAGGCTTATGCCGTGACTCGGTGGTGGTCCAGACTAGCGTCTGATCTCTCTGTAGAACGGTCACGACGCAGACTGAGGCCAGAGACCGCTTCATGCCCCTCACCGTCATTGATCGTCCGGTGCCGAACGACCTCAGGCAGTCTAGACCGGCCGTAGCGAATGGCCAACCGTGATTGTCGGCCTACCTAAGACTTGGCAGCAGAGCACCAAGCCGCTAGCGCTCCCCCGACCGATGGGCGTGTCTCAGACATTAATGCGCTGTCTCGGACTTTAATGCGCTGTCTCAGACATTAATGGCAAAGAACAGGGGTCTGCAGCTTCTCGATCACCGAACGGTGGTCCGACAGGAATGTCGCCCGCGCGAATTGCTTGGCGATTTCCGGATCCGTGCGACAGAAGCTGTTGGTCAGCTCCACGCCGAGCTCAGGCTGCTCGGGCGCTCCCATGATGGCCGGCGCCATCGTGCTCGACCATCCAAGGTAATTGCTCTCGAGGGTGTGCAGCAGGGAGTCGATATCGGCACGCTCGAATCCGCCGATGTAGTCGCCATCGTTGATGTAGCACGGCGATGGACTCACCATAGCGTGCGCCGCGATCAATCCGGGATTTGCCAGATCCGCCAAGGCACCGATCATGGCGCTGACCGAATGACCAATGAAAACGGCGGGCCCCTCCCGATATTCCTTCACGATCTCCGCCACGTCGCGGGCGTGGCCTTCCAGCGTCGAATACTTGTGCGTGTCGAACGCTGACAGATCCGAAGCGCCGCTCCCCACGAGATCGAAGACCACCGTTCGATAGCGCCCGCGGTACTCCGGTTCCAACAGTCGCCACATGTTCTGATCGCAGCCGAACCCGTGGGCAAAGAACAGGGTCGCGGGGCCGCGTCCATCGGCACGGATCTGATGGCGCTGCTGCAGGTTCATGGTGGATTCAAGGGCAGGGAAGTCATCAGGGGAGGGAGGAGCCCGCGGAGCGTCGTGCAACGAGGGCAACGCGCCTCAGGAAGGCTGGGACAAGCCATTATCGACGCGGGGCGAGGCAACTCGGAAGCAGGCCGGCTGCGAGAACCTTGCGTACCGGGCCCAGCCGGCGATGCTGTCGCTGGCCGAGGTGAAAAGCGCCATGCGACATCGTCGGTTCACGCGATTGCTGCGCCGCCTTCCCGATAGGCCATGAGGCTTGCGCTCGGGGGTGTCCACCAACTCAGGGCTTCGCGGGTTGTGGCGCGCTCTGGCCCTGCGCGGCCGGCGGCTGGGGCGGCGCCTCGCCGCGCTTGTCCACCGCATAGAAGTAAGCCACTGCGCCGAGAAACACGATCACGGCGGCGCATGCGCCCCAGACGAAGACCCGCCGGTTGTCGCGGTCGTCGCTGGTTTCCGAGGGGGTGTTGCTTGAAGCACGCATGGCCTGTCTCCTTCGTGGCGACCAGCATTGGCGCTGCACTTGCTCGGGACTGTAGGAGCGCACCGCCGTTGGGATGCAGCCGACGTCGACATGTGCGGTGGCTCGTCAAAGCGCGACCCGGTCCGGTTGATGGTCTTGCTCGGTCGCAGGCGCGCGCGAGGCATTTGCCGGACATGTCCTTGAAATCCTCTGCGCGACGCTATATTCCTTGGGCCTGCGCGCCATGAGGCGGCGGCTGCGGCTTGGCTATAGAAGGAGCTAGCGATGGTGGACGATTCCGGCTGCGCAGAGCGCTCCCGCGTCGGTGGGCAGGCAACGCATCCCGCATTTTTGGAGGGAGGCGGGGAGCTGGGCAGGCTGGTGCAGGCATTTCCCTGGCATCGGACGTCGCTGGGCCCCATCGGCAATTGGCCTCAGAGCCTCAAATCCGCGACCAGCCTGCTGCTGCGCTCGCCAGTGCCGATCGTGATGCTGTGGGGCGAGGCGGGCTTCATGATCTACAACGATGCCTATTCGAAGTTCGCGGGCGAACGCCATCCGCAGTTGCTCGGCTCCAAGGTGCGCGAGGGGTGGCCGGAAGTGGCCGATTTCAACGGCCATGTCATGAAGGTCGGCCTGGCCGGTGGCACGCTGAGCTTCAAGGATCAGGAGCTTGTCCTGCATCGCCACGGGAAGCCCGAGCCTGCATGGATGGACCTCGACTACTCCCCGGTCCTCGACGAAAGCGGCCGTCCCGCCGGCGTGCTCGCGATCGTCGTGGAGACGACCGAGCGAAGGGCGCTCCAGGAGCGCGAGCGCTTCCTCTTGAAGCTGAGCGACACCGTGCGCGACCAGATGGACCCGGTCGCCGTGGCCAGTGCGGCTGCCGAACTGCTGGGCCGTCACCTGGGTGTGGGACGCGCAGGGTATGCCGAGATCGATGCCGCCCAGCAGACGGTCACCGTCGCACGCGACTGGAGTGCGAGCGGCATGCCGACCCTGGCCGGAGAGTCGCGCCTGCTCGATGGATTCGGTCCCGAGGTCATCGCCGAACTGAAGGCCGGTCGCACGCTTGTGATCGAGGATTTCCGCACGGATGCGCGTGCCGGTGACGGGTACGCCCACACGTGGGACAGCATCGGCACGCGCGCGCTCATCGTGGTGCCTTTGCTGCGCAATGGCGGCCTGCGCGCCATCTTCTACCTGCATGAATCAGCGCCACGCGCGTGGTCAGCCAACGACATCGATCTGGCCAATGTGACTGCGCAGAGAACCTGGGACGCGGTTGAACGCGCGCGCGTGGAAACGCGGCTGCGCGACAGTCGTGACCGCCTCGCCATGGAGACGCAGGCGCTGGAGACCATCAACGGCATCGGCGCGCAGATCGCTGCCGAGCTCGACCTCCAGACGCTGGTGCAACGCGTGGTCGATGCGGGCGTGAAGCTCACCGGCGCGAGCTTTGGCGCGTTCTTCTACAACATCGTGGACGAGGCCGGCGAGCGGTACACGCTCTATTCACTCTCGGGTGCCGAGCGGGCCGCGTTCGAGAATCTGGGTCTTCCGCGCGCGACCGCCGTGTTCGCGCCCACCTTCCGCGGTGAGGGCGTGATCCGCTCGCCGGACATCCTCGAGGATCCGCGCTATGGACAGAACCCGCCCCACAAGGGGATGCCAAGGGGGCATCTGCCGGTGCGCAGCTATCTGGCGGTACCGGTGGTGTCACGCTCGGGCGAAGTCATCGGCGGGCTGTTCTTTGGTCATGTGATGCCGGGCATGTTCACCGAACGCTCGGAGCGCGTGATGGTCGGCTTGGCGGCGCAGACAGCCATCGCCATCGACAACGCGCGGCTGTTCGAAGCAGTGCACCAGGCGAACACGCAGCTCGAGGAGCGCGTCAAGGCCCGCACCGCCGAACTCGAACTGGCGCACGAGCGGCTGCACCAGTCCCAGAAGATGGAGGCCGTCGGCCAGCTCACAGGCGGCATCGCCCACGATTTCAACAACATGCTGGCCGTCGTCATGGGTTCGCTCGAATTGCTCAAGCGCTGCGTCGGCGATGCGGACCCGCGCGTCCAGCGATACACCGAAGCCGCCATGGACGGCGCTCGGCGCGCCGCCGTGCTGACGCAGCGGCTGCTTGCGTTCTCACGCCAGCAGCCGCTGCGACCCGAGCCGATCGACGCGAACAAGCTGGTGGCGGGCATGTACGACCTGCTGTGTCGGGCGCTGGGCGCCGACGTGTTGCTGGTGACCGCGCCCACCGACGGGCTCTGGTGCGCCCACGCGGATCCGAACCAGCTCGAGAACGTGATCCTCAACCTTGCGGTGAATGCGCGCGACGCCATGGCCGACGGCGGGCGCCTGACCATTGCAACCCAGAACGCAGACCTCGACGGCCAGGACCCCGATTCCCGCGCGGGCGTGCCCTTGGGGCAGTATGTCGTCATTGCCGTCACCGACACCGGTGTCGGCATGAGCGAGGAGGTCATCGCGAAGGCCTTCGATCCGTTCTTTACCACCAAGGGGGTCGGCAAAGGCACGGGCCTCGGGCTGAGCCAGGTGTATGGTTTCGTCAAGCAGACCGGTGGCCACGTGAAGATCTATTCCGAAGTCGGTCACGGCACCACGGTCAAGGTCTTCCTGCCGCGATTTGAAGGCGCCGCCGAAGGCGACGGGTGCGTGCCGCGCACAGACGACGTGCCGCTCGGCGAGCGACAGGAGATGGTCCTCGTGGTGGAGGACGAGCCAGCGGTCCGCCAGCTGAGCATCGACGCGCTCACGGAGCTGGGATATCGCGTGCTCCACGCAGATGGCGCCGCAGCCGCCTTGCGTCAGCTGGAATCACATCCCGAGATCGCGCTCCTTTTCACCGATGTCGTGATGCCCGAAGTCAACGGGGCCAAGCTCGCGGAGGAGGTGCGCCGACGCTGGCCTTCGGTCAAGATTCTCTTCACCTCCGGCTATTCACGCAACGCCGTGGGACGCAACGGCATGCTCGAGGGCGGGGTCGAAATGATCGGAAAGCCGTACACGCTGGAAGCTTTGGCCAAGAAGGTCAGGGAGACCCTGAAAGGCTGAGACGGCGATGTGACGTTGAATTCGGCCTGCCGCGGAGTCCTACGGGATCTACCGCACAGGGGGCGGCGAATGCTGCGATCCTGTAAGCTCTCAGTCCGGGTTCCGACAGCCGCACTGATCGTCTTTCGTTCGCAGCGGCGTTGTGCCGGTCACCGGCACCGAGGTGCTCGAGGCGGTTCGCGCGAGCGTTGCGGGTGGCTTGGCTGTGAGGCGCGTGGCCAACGGTCGCGCGCGCTTTCCTTTGCGCGGTCGATGCCCCCTTCCGGCGATCGTGGCGCGACAGGAGCGCGCTTTCAGCGCCCTCCCAGCCGAGAGCTCGCCAGGTTCAGAGGCAGGACAACCTCAGTGCCTCGATGCGGCCGCCAAAACCGAGCTTGCGAACCAGGCCCCCTTCGCGGCTGTTGGCCTCGAAGCGCACCGTGCGATCCTTGAACATGGCGTGCTCGTACACCTCGAGGGTGGCGCGAGGGCCTACGCTCACGCTGTCGATGTCGCGCTTGAGCTGGCGTGCGGTGCCTTTGTCCAGGCTCTGCACCTGGGCGGGACCCACGAGCGTGGCGACATCGCCTTGAAAGTCGCGCTTCGAGTAGAACTGTGCCCAACAGCCCGATGCGAGCCGAGGATCCTCGACGCGGACGGGGACCAAGAGGATCGTGGGATCGGGCTGGTTGTCGATGGCCGTGGTTGAGGCCGACGAAGACGGGGTGGGGCTGTTGCCGGCGCAGGCGCCGAGCGCGACGACGCTTGCGATCAGGAGGGAACGGTGAAGATTCATGGGGGTCATGGGCCTGGCTCGGCCCGAGGCGGTTTCAGAGCAATGCACGTTATCGTGCCGATCATGGCGGCAACGTAGGAGCAGGACGCGTAGCGCGGCTCGATGCCCCCGACAACGCTGCGCCGCGGCGAGGGTTCATTGAAGGCAGGCAGCACACGCCGCATTGCAGCCTGCCGTACAACCGCGGAGGCTCGACCCGTCCTCGTTAGTCACAGTCGTCTGGCCACGGTGCCCCATCGGCTAGGGGATGCGTGCCCTTGGCGTTTTTGCGACGTTGCGGCAGCGAGGTCAGACGCATGGGCCAGCGACCGTCGCGCCTCGCGCGATCGAAATTGTGGGGCGGGCGCGCGCGGCCGACTCCTACAGCGCGCTCGTTCGAGCCAGGCGGATCCTGATTCCCCAGACAAGGAGCAATTCGATGACCGACTACGTCAAGCCACCGCAAAACAAGCCCGTCCTGATTCCCGACCCGGATGCTCGACGCGACGTCGCCGAGAGCGGGGAACTCACGCAGGACGAGGCGAAGGAGCGCAGTTCGGAAGGAGAAAGCTTGCAGACCCTCACGCGTGAACGCGATCCCTTGCCGCGTGGCAGGTTTGCAGCGGATCAAGACAATCCTGCTTCTGAGGGCCCACGGCGCTGAAGGCACGCCGCGGCTTGGCGGCCTTGTACGGTTTACCCCCGGAAAGGTTGAGGCTGCGACGCAGGCAGCGCTCACTGACCTCGCCCCTCAGGGGCGACTCCCTCGCAATCTCTCGGAGGTCGCATGCGCGGTTCTGAGCTTGCGCAAGATGTTGGTCAATGCCTGGGGGGGTCGTGTGCAGTTGTCTGGCCGCCCTGGACGGGCGCATGCCTTCGACAAGCACCAATCGCGCAGCGGGCAGCGAAGGCGAGGGTTGCAGGTTCAGCGTTTCGGACAGCCGCCAGAAATGCGCGGAGGTGAAACTCCCCAGGTTCGAAGGCGACGAGCGCGAGACGGTCGCCTGCCGAGTGTCCAGGACGCACTTCGATGCGGGGTCGATTTCCGCGATGCGAGCGATGAGGACCTCGAGGTAGGCCTGTGCGGCGGGCGTGCCGGAAACCCAATTCGAACGAATGGCCAGTTTCGAGCCATCTTCGGGAAGGGTGTGCTCCCAATTCAATCTCAACTCGTTCATGGCTGCTTCGCGCGACGTGGATCACCCAGCCCCCCGATTCGCCGGAGTTCCCTCCTGCCAAACAACGCGCGTAACCAGAAGACCTGCCAGGGCGTGTGGCGGCCATGCACGACACGGTCTACCGGAAGGATCTGTTGAGAAAAGTTCATGATGGGTTTCCGTTGAGTTGCATTGCACCCGCAGCAATGCTTGCGGGCCGGCCATGCAGGATCAATGCCGACAGCCGGGCTCTCGGCCGCTCGCAAAAACATTCGAAGACAGGCACGAGGCTCACGAGAGCATGTGACGGGTGTGAGCAGGGGGTGGCCGACGCTCAATCGTCGCGCTTGGCAAGGTCTTTCTCGTGGCCGCGCCTGCGACGCTCGGCCCGAGTGCGCTCCAGCGTGGCGTGGCTCCTTTTGGCGGCAGCCTCACAGCGTTCGTGCAGGGCGCTCAGCTCGTGGTCGGTGAGCTTTTCGATGCCCATGAATTCGTCCTGCGCGTCGGACGACCGGATGAGCTCGTCGAGCTTTGTCTGCAGAGCCACACCGTCGCGGTTCTGCGTGTTCTGGATCAGGAACACCATGAGGAAGGTGACGATGGTGGTGCCGGTGTTGATGAGCAACTGCCAGGTTTCGGAGTAACCGAAGAACGGGCCCGCTACCGCCCACGCCACGACCATCGCCACGCATGCAAGAAAGGTGGCCGGGCTCCCCGCGATGTGCGCGATCTTGTTGGCGAACGAGGCAAACAGACGGTCCATGAACAAGGTCTCTCCTTGCGCCTAGCGTAAGACCACCTCTGCGCGCGGCGCGTCGGCGAGTGCCGCAAGCGTGGCGCCATGACTGTCGTGTGAGCATGTCGGCGCGCGCCCTCGTGTTGCGGTGGCGGCATGGCCGCCGCACAAGGCTCCACCTCGTGGCAACGAGCGCGCTGTCCGCCACGGGCACATGCACGTTTTGCGCTGCCGTACCGCAGGGCGGGTGGTGCAGGCCGATGCCGCCGCAGGCGTCGGTGGTGTCGATGACCCGCCGCTCGAGCGGGTTGCAGTCTGGACAAGGTCAATCGCCTTCGGGAAAAATCGCGCGACAGGTGCGCCCGGCAGACCAGCGCTTCCGCCCGATGCGTGCGAACACGGTGCAGCCTTTCCTGTTCACGATGTCCCTCGAGCCCACGCCTTCCTTCACGATCCAGCAACTGTCGGCGACAGACGATGTGCTGATGAATGCGCTCCTTGACGTCTTCGGCGAAGCCTTCGAGGACGCGGAGACCTACAGCGCGCACCGTCCGCGTCCCGCCTATCTTCGGCAGCTGCTCGCCAGCGACGCCTTCATCGCCCTGGTGGCCGTCGAGGGATCACAGGTGGTCGGAGGGCTGGCAGCCTACGAGCTGAAGAAGTTCGAGCAGGAGCGCAGCGAGATCTACATCTACGACCTCGCCGTTGCCACCGGGCAGAGGCGCAGGGGTGTCGCGACCGGACTGATCCGCGAACTCCAGCGCATCGGCGGCGAGCGGGGCGCCTATGTCCTCTTCGTGCAAGCGGACCTCCCGGATGAACCGGCGATTGCGCTGTACGCGGGACTTGGCGTGCGCGAGGACGTGCTGCACTTCGACCTTCCAGTGCGCGCGCGTTGACGCCGGGAAATCGGTCATGCGACGTTGCTGTCCGTCAAGCCGAACACCTGACCGGAAGAAACACTGCGGCCCGGCCGTCTTCTAGCCGTTCAACATGAGGGAGCCCTCCGGGTACTGCGCGCACATGAAGTCGACGAGCGCCCGGATCTTGGGTGCAGGCAGTCGCGTATGCAGGATCCACAGTGCCACCTGCGCCCCTGACACCATGCCCCACTGAACCTCGTCACCGGTGCCACCGGCACCATCGGTTCCCTCGTCGTCCAGGGCCTGGCCAATGCCGGGGCCGGAGTCAGGGCCCTTGTTCGCACACCCCGCGAAGAAGGTCTTCCCGAGCCGCGTCGAGGAGGCCGTCGGCGACCCGATCGACGCGCCTTCGATGCGCGCGGCCTTGTCTTCGGTACGGACGCTGTTTTTGCTGAACGCCGTCTCGCCCGACGAAGTGACGGAGGCGCTCGTCGCGCCGAACCTGGCGCGCGAGGCCGACATCGAACGCATGGTCTATCTGTCTGTGGACATGTTCGCCGACGTGCCGCACTTCACCGCCAAGCACATGGTGGAGCGAATGATCGAGAGCCTCAACATACGCGCCACGATCCTGCATCTGGCCTGCTTCATGCAGAACGAGCGCTCGGTGCTGCAGGTGATCCAGGGCCACGACGTGTACCCGATGCCGGCATGCTCGGCGGTCGTCGCGATGATCGATGCGCGAGAGATTGCGGAGATCGGAGTACGCCAATTCGTATTCGGACGCGGCATGAATCACCGGTGCATAGGCCGGCGCAGCTGCCATCGGGCCCTTGTGTCCGAAGCCCGAGATGGAACAGTAGATCAGGTGTGGATTGGTGGCCGACAGCGATTCATAGTCCAGACCGAGCCGTTGCATGACGCCGGGGCGGAAGTTCTCGACCACGATGTCGGATTCCTGCGCCAGCTCGCGCGCGATGCGCTTACCTTCAGCTGTCTGAAGATCCAGGACCACGCTTCGCTTGCCGCAGTTCATCGACGCATAGTAGGTGCTGAAGCCCGAGCGGTGCGGCGGCCGGTGGCGAACCACGTCTCCCGACGGGGGCTCGATCTTGATCACGTCGGCACCGACGTCCGCCAGCGCTCGGGTGCACATGGGGCCTGACATCACGATGGTGAAGTCGAGTACGCGAATGCCGGCCAGAGGGTCGCGCGGCAATGCGGACGATCCCAGGCCCGCCCAGGCTGCGGGTTTCCGCTGGTCGCGAGCAGCGTCGTTGGTCGCCGCCATGATCAACCTGCGGTGAACGCTGGCTTGCGTTTCTCGGCGAATGCGCGCGTCGCCTCGCGGTGGTCTGCCGTCTCGAACGTGACCTGCTCCAGCGACATCGAGGCCTCAAGCAGCAAATTGACCCGCTCCTTGATGACAGTGTTGATCGAAAGCTTCGTCCAGCGGATGGCCCATGTTGGACCGTTTGCGAGCTCCAGCGCGATGGCCCGCGCTTTCGCCACTACTTCGGTACGCGGCACTGCATGGTTGACCAGGCCGATCCGTTCGGCTTCCACTCCGGTGAGCAAGGTTCCACGCATCAGGAACTCTTTCGCTTTTGAGACGCCCACCAGCAAGGGCCAGATCACCGTACCGCCGTCGCCCGCCACCAAGCCGACGCGGCTCACGTGCGTGTCGCCGATGCGCGCGTCCAAGGCTGCAACCGTGACGTCGCACAGAAGCGCGATCGTTGCGGCCAGGCCGATCGCATCGCCGTTGATGGCACAGACGATCGGCTTGTCGAGCTCGAGCAATCGTTTGACCAATCGGCGGCTGATCATCGGATCGTGAACCTCGCCTTCTTCCAGCACATCGCCTCCCGGGCGAACGGCCATGGCCTTCACGTCCCCGCCGACGCTGAAATAGCTTCCTGCGCCCGTCAGCAGCACCGCATTGACTGCCTTGTCATCGGCAAGGTCGTCCCAGATGGTCCTGAGTTCGTGAATAAACCGTTGGTTGATCGCATTGCGGGCGTCAGGGCGGTTCAACGTGACGGCGGCGACCTTGTCAGCGACCTCGACGCGGATGTGCTCATAGGTGGCGTAGCGTTGCATGTTTGTCTCCAGAAAATGGTGTTTGAGGACCGGCTCAGTCACTGCCCCGATCCGTGGTCCAAGGATCGTTGGACAGCCTCGGTCGCACAAGATGACGCGCGGCACACAATCTGTGCCGACGCGGCACAGATGCCCCGTGTACCTCTCGCATCAGAGGTCTGCGGCACTGCTCGATCTCGCTGTCGAAGTCGGCAACTCGATGGCGGCCAATGCGGAAGAATTCGAGTTCGTCGTGCGCCTGGTGGGCAATAGCTCTGACATGTACCCTGGCCTCGACTTGGCGATTGGAGACTGTTTTCCGGCAACGACTCAGCAACACTTCTGGACAGCGGTGTTCCTATAGGTAGCGACGCAGATCAGGAACGGCCCGATAGGCAACACGGACCCGCCAACTGAGTGCAGCATCGGCAGCGACGAATTGCGTCCATTCGCCAGCCGTCTTCTGC
>NZ_JXQQ01000001.1 GCF_000834655.1 Variovorax paradoxus | reverse complement strand
GCGCGCGCGTCAACCGCTCACGATAGTTGTCGTCGACCGCTCAAGATAATTGTCGTCCGCCATCCTTGGAGGTGATGCCGGACGAGAACGTGTTCCGTGAGGTCGATCAGTTCTTCGAAGATGATGGCCACGAATCGCCCGAGACATCAGCAATCTTTCTGTTGTTGGTCAGCGCGTGCCTCGCGGGAGGGGGCGAGTGATTGCAGTCATGCGAGTGTTGCCGAAGCCGAGCCGCGCTGACCTCATGGACGCGCTTGCAGATCTCCACCTTGCGCAGGCAATTTGGTTCGTCGCTCCCGAAGAACTCGCATCAATCAATGAGCCTCTATGCGCAAGCTTGCGCAGGGCACCTGGACGCGAGTTAGCGACGCCTGAAGCGACGGCGATATGGCATCTACTAGAGGCCGAGCTTTGCCGAGACTACAAGACCCATATGCTCGCTGCGAAGTAAGTCGTGTAGCGCATCCTCGGCAATTCATGGCGCGGCGAGGGCGCCAGCTTCATGGGGCAACCGTAGGCTACGACGTTGATCACACCGAGGAGCCTAGGCCGTGCCGAGGACTAAGAACCGAATAAGCGAAGGCCGTACCGACTAGGTGATCGTTTCATTCCTTGTGGATCACCCTGTGGTGTTCCTCTCGGGTCTCCTGTGGGAGTCCGAGGGGGCAAGCATCATGAGGACGAACTTGTGCAAAGCAGGGGTAGAGTCACTCCATGCTGAAAAAGAACATTGCCCTAACGGTTATCGAAGTCCATCACGAGTACCGCTGGATCGTTATGAGCTTCGACACGAAAGCTAAGGTTTGGGTCGCTGTCAAGGAATCGCCAGCGAACTATGTCTCTTGGGCCATGGCCTGGAAAGACGGGTCGCGAACAATGGCATATGAACTTGGGTTGCCACCTTTGGATATCTAGTTTGCTTTTGCCATAAAAATCCGAAAGCCCCCTCGAAGAAATCCGGGCGGCGAATCCCCCCGTGGCCCCCTCGCTTCTGCCCCTCGCCACCGCGGCCGGGCATCCTCACCGGCACCCGCTGGAGCCCCTGCGATGGCCCCCTGTGTCACCGAATGGGCACACCACGAGGCATCCACTCCGCTAAGTGATTGATTCGTATGGGGATGCACCCCAATCGCATCGGATGTTCCGTACTCTACATACTCATGAGGGGCAGCAAGAGGAAAATAGCACGAGTGTTCTTTTCGTAGACTGCTCAGTCACTATTTAAGCTGTATCGTTCTCTCGCCTCAGGGTATCTGTACGGACACCCTCAGGACCTCCCTGTATGAACCTGCGGGGCCGCGTGGACTCACGAAATGACATCGACCCCAACGATGTACGGATCGATGCCCCCAACGTACCGCCGAACGGAGCGCTCGTTGTTGCGGATGAAGTGCTCGTCGTCCTTGACGAACTCAAGCCACTGCCGAGCGCCCGCAACAACTTCTTCGCAGAACATCGGAAGGTCAATCATCATCGCGTCATTGAGTTCCGTGTAATGCCATCGGTTCGTTGAAACGCCCGGCTCTATGAACATGATCCTCTTCCAAGGGCTCTTGAAATGCTGCGTTGTTGCGTGATGAAGGAATGAGCACCTGAAGCTGTAGCAAGCAGCACCGGGGAAGGGATGCCCGCCTTTGGCCATTTGAGCCTTCATGTCCTCAGTCCGATAACGCTCGGACAGCCGCTGCCAACTCCGCTCGAAGTGCTGCGGATGCACCCATCGCTCAAACCACTCCGCATAGTCCTTGCCGAAGCCCGCTCCGTTCGGATGCTGCAGCCCCGAGGCGATGTCCGGTATCGTCAGGGCCACCATCAAGGACAGGTAGTAATGCTCCGCCTTCAGCGATGCCTCAAGCTGGTCTAGTACTTCCTTCATGCAACCCTCCGGGAAATTGCCACGATACCCGCTTTCAGACCCTACAGGCCCACGCTACCGCATGCCGATGCGATGCCCTCACCTAGCCCCTCACGATGCGCCTACGGGCCGTTTCCCCCTCTCTGGCACATCCCCGCCTCGCCGCAACAATGTGCTATCCACCGCGAACGGACCTCACCACAGCAGCAGCCAGGGCGATGTGATACGCGTTCTTTGTATCGCAGGGCTCGCCCGTCACTATCAGCCATTGGGCGGGAATCGCAGCCCATATCGTGGCCTCATCGGCATCGTGAAGGTGCGCCAAGCGGGCTGCCATGGCGGTGATCCAGTCGTCTGCCGCAGGCGACTCGCCGCGGCTATTTGCTGGCTGCCCCATTGCCGTTGCCCTGTCCGCCACTCGGCGCCGAGGCGGGCGCGGCCGGGGCCGTGACTGGCGCTGATGCAGGCCGCTGCATCGTCGGTACTGGTGCGCCTCTTTGTTCCAATGGACCAGAAGCCGGAGCCTTGTAGTTGCCTGTTGCCATACGATTACCTTCCAGGTTCGTTACGATGAATGCGACGGTGAAGGTGAGTGCAAAGAAGAAGGAGGCCGCAGATGTGACGTTGAGCTTAGGGATGCATATACCCCAAGGGTTACGTTCTTCGAACGCCTCCTCCTCGCCCAGCATGTAGGCTCTATGCGCAACCTTTTTTTGATAGCTCATCGCCTCGGCACTGACTAGGAACGATGCCATCGTGCTCAATGTTGCCACTGTAAAGAGCGCCCAAGAGACATACAGCATCCACGGCAATGATGCCCCTGCGATTGGGGCAAAGTCTTTCAAAAAACTCACGGACAAAGCAAGGCCCGCGCTCGAAAGCGTCAGAACGGATTTGTCGAAGTTCTCCGAACCAGAAAGCTCACGTTTGTTGGTCTCAGCTAGGAAGTCTGTATAGAGCTTTTGCGCTTCCGCAGTTGGCATGTATGGCGGCGGACTCGTGGTTGCTATTTCTGTTGGCTGGCAGGTGGCGCTGCCGGAGGGGGAGGTGGGGGCTTGACCATTGTCGGAACCGGTACTCCCGCATCGGGGAGAGGCCTTGAACTTTGTCCGATTGGTTGACCTTGATTGCTCATGTCCGCTCTCCTTGAAATTGACTTGTTTCTTCCCTGCACGGCGCCAGCGCCATACGGCACCAGATGCACTGGTAGCGGGCGAGATTTTTAAGGAGGCTCGCCGCCAGACTAACACTCGCACTCGAATTCTTGCTAGTGGCCGCTCATTGCTTTCCCTACTCACGTTTTGTCTGTGGTTGGAGGCGTCGGCGCAGCTGGTGTTGCTCCTGTGGACGTCGGAGGGGCCGGCTTCGGCGCTATGGCTGCCGGCTTAACCATGACCGGGACATAAGCCCCATCCTGGCCGACGCCGTGGCGTAGTTCGCCGCTCACTGGGGTTTTTGGTTGTTGCTCTGAAGTCATCACTAAACCTCCTGGGATACCCATTATCGAGCGCAACCACCCTATCAAGCACAACTGCTTGGCATCCATCTGGAGTACACCCTAGGCAAGCACTCGCATTGGTGCGAATTAGTGTCTGAATAGGGTTCAATTTGAAATTAATTGACACTTTCCAAAATCGGTCTTAGACTTTATCCATACACAGGCAAGGAGCGATTCCCCGATGAATGCACAGCGCAAGACCACCAGCCACGGCAAACGCATCGGCTACGTCCGGGTTTCCAGTGCGGACCAGAACGATGCTCGCCAGCTTGAAGGCGTTGATCTGGACAAGGCCTTCACGGACAAGGCCAGTGGCAAGGACATCCTCCGGCCTCAGCTTCAAGCGATGCTTGAGTACGTCCGTGAAGGCGACCACCTGTACGTCCATAGCATGGACCGTCTCTCGCGATCCCTCAGGGACCTACAAGACGTGGTGCAGTCGCTGACAGACAAAGGTGTGTCCGTGTCGTTCGTGAAAGAGGGGATGACGTTCACTGGGAACGATGACCCAATGGCGACTCTTATGCTTCAGCTACTTGGCGCCGTGGGGCAGTTCGAGCGGTCGCTCATCAAGGAACGTCAGCGGGAAGGCATAGCCATCGCCAAGGCCCAGGGTGCCTACAAGGGGCGCAAGCCGGCCCTCGATGAGGAAGCCGCGAAAACGCTCAGGGAGATGGCCGCGCAGGGCGTTCCTAAGACCGACATTGCGGAGACGCTCGGGGTCTCTCGGGCAACCGTTTATGAATACCTGAGAGCGCCCAGTTGAGGCCCGTACCACATGACCTGAAGAGAGCCCCGCAAGGGGCTTTTTTTATTGGAGAAGTCCCCGAGGAAGCCGCAGCCTCGGGAGTCCTCAAAGAGGTCGTAGGAGCCGCGTGGAGCCGCAGCCAAGGGGGTAGCCGCAGAAGTGCGTTTCGCGCGTGTGAGGCCGGCCCTAGCCCTACGTGGCGGACTTCTTCGCAGGAGGCTTCTGCGAAAGGGCTGAGCCCGCGGCGGATTTTGATGCAGCGCTCGTGCGCCCATCACCCAAGACCTTGGACGACTTTTCAGCTGCCTTGTTGGAGGTCACCTTACCGGGCTTTGCTTGTGATAGCGCACTCCCTCCTGCTGACTTCGAGGCGGCCCCCGTCGCGTCGCTGCGGATTACGCCAGATGCCTTCTTGGCTACCTTGGGACTGGTGGTCTTGCCTGCCATTGCCGTCTCCTGTTGGTCTCGGGATCATAGCCGCTCCGCTTGGAGGCCCGCCCTCAGGAAGCCCTTGCAACGGCGCCAGTAGCGGCGAAGTTCGAGGGGTAAGGGGTAGCGCTGCACGACCCGCGTAGAGGCCGTTTGCACGCTCTCGGCCGGAGGAAGGCGGGGCGGCCGGCAGATTGATCCGTTGATTGTGAGCACCGCCCCCGCTGTTCGCCAATTGCCGCCCCCACTTGGAAGAGCGCACCTTGGGTGCGAATACCACATTGATCGAGTAGTCTCGCCACCCTCGACCATTGCCCCCTTCATTTGGTAGAAGCCTTCAAGTCGATTTCCCCCCCGATTAGGTAGAGCACCGCAGTCCTGCCAGCCGGAGACACTTCTGGCGAACTACACAACCACCTTACCCGCCGCCGCACGATCACTGCGCTGGCACCTCATCAAACTCACCGGACCTGCGTTCGCCCCGGTGATAAGACCTCAGCCGCTTTGGTTGTGGTGTGACTATGAGGGGGTAGGGGGAGTGAGACGAAGTCTCCCTATGGGTTTCCTGAGGGTGCATCTCAGAGATGCCTTCGGCATGAGGAGACCAAGGAAGAACATCCTCATCCTGATGCACCTTAGAGATGATCATGAAGATGTCCTGTTGTCACCCCTGAGGCCATCTCTATTGGTCTCCAACAGGTCGCCCTCCATGGGTCCCACTGAGCATGGGCTTCATCCGTGGTTTCACCTCATCCCTGTGCACCACCGCGTTCTATCGACAGCAACTTGAGGCCCAGGCCGACGATCTCGCCGTGACTCCAAGTCCCTGCCGATAGGTCGCCACCCGCGTCCTTCCTACGAGCCTTTGCGCCAACTTCGGTGCAGGGGCTTTTTCTTTGTTTCTCCACTTCACACGAGCTTGTAATGGCACAACATCCCCCGCGTGTAATCCGCGCCTACTCCCTTCCCGTTCCCCTGTTCGATCACCTCAAGGTGTTCCAGCGAAGCCTCCAACTCGCGGCCGATATCGCAGCGGGTACTCCAGCGCGAGAAGGCGATCCGCACTGGATCGATAACAGCCGCGCCCTCGCTAACATCCTGCAGCAGCACACCCTGTTCTCTGTGGCCGCAGGGCAGGCCGGTATGCAGTCGGCGGAATTCGCCGTCGCCCTTTATCAGGGTGATTTGAAGGCGGTCAGCTCCACCGAGGTCCAGGCATGAGTCGCGCCCAGGTAGGCGACCAATTCGGAGGGCAGCAACTCCAGACGCAGGCCCGCCCGGTGGCCGCTACGGAGCAAGCTGCGGCGCCCCAACAGGAGACCCGATGGAAGGGCCTCGCGGATGTCTTTGCGCAAGGCGCAGGACTGGCCGACACGGTGCGCCAGCAGGCGGAGATCGATGAGCGGAACGCCGCCAAGCGGTGGGCGCAATCGATGACCGTAGGGGAACTCGGCAAGGCAATTCAGGAGGGCAAGATGCTGCCCTCTCAAAGCCCTGTGTTCGTCGGGACGGTGCAGCACATTTGGGGCGTGAACTCGCATGAGGCGGGCATGCGCGACCTCACAACGAAAGTCGCCAAGGGTGAGCTGAAGTTCAACTCCACCGAGGAGGCGGACCAATACCTCACTGAGTGGCGTAACACCACGCTGGCGGGTCAGAGCGACTTCGCCAAGGCGGGCTTTGACAAGGCGTATACGCAGAGCCGCGACCGCGTGCTGGATCAAGTCGCCAAGGTGAACGATGCGCAGTGGGTCAACAACGCGACTACGCAAGCTGGGGACTTCCTCGCGAACGCCTTCAACACGGTCGCGGGGTCGGACTTCAAGGGCACCCCTCAGGAGGCCGCTGCGAATCTCATGTCGCAGTATCAATTGATGCGCCACACAAAGACCCTGCCGGATGCCGCTGCGAAGGGCGCCATGGGGGAGATGCTTGTCCGCATGGCTGGCTCCGGCCGCAAGGACATCCTCGAAGCATTCCTCGACACCGACATGGACGGCATCGGCAAGGTCCGATCGTTCGTCGGCGAGTCGAAGGCGATGACCCTGATACATCAGGCCGCGGCTGCCGATGACCAGGTCCAGCGCCAGCGCATCGATAGCGAGATGTTGCCTTGGTACAAGGCCGCTGACGCGGGCTCCTTGAACGTCACCAAGCTGGAGGCGTGGGCAGCCGATCCGAGAAACTCTAAGTTCGTTTCTAGCGCTACCGTTCACAGCCTCACCAGAGCCAATATGGCAGCTCTGGCGGATCAACAGCGGACTTTGGATCGGGCAAAGATCCAAGTAGCCGTGCAGGAGTCGGAACACAAGGCCCGACAATACGTAGACGCGGCCCTGGCCGAGGGCAGCCTATGGAAAGTGCAGGGAACCGGTACCCCGCAAGTGATTACCTCCAATGGCGACGTTCGGGACTTCGACGTAAAGGAATACGCCACGCAGGCGCTGGTCGTACGCACCGCGGGTACGGGGCGGGAAATCGTCGCACGCTGGACCCCGGGTACTACCCCGACACCCCAGCAAATCGAGCGGGCTGCGGCTGGCACCGGTCCCATGCCGCTACAGCAGCAAGTGTCGATATGGGCTCAAAACGGCTTGGATAACCCGAACTGGAAGAACGCACTTTCGTCCGGCTTCCTGAACCTTGCCACTATTGGAGTCGCCTCTAGAGGCAAGCCCACTGGGCAACTCAACGAGGCGGGGCAACAGGCCATTGCTCTCTTCCGCGAATTGGACAAGGTGAATTCCGAATATGTGCGTGGGCTGGTGGGAGAGAAGACCTACGAACGCTTTAGCGACATTGCCTTTTTGATGCATTTCGGACGCTCCGCAGACGAGGCCGCGGGACTCGCCGCTGGGGCCGCTTCCGGAAGCATCGCTGATAGCGACGTTGGCAAGCTAACGAAGAAGGTTCACGCCCAAGTTGCGATGCTGACAGAAGGGCCTTGGTACAAGCCAGATTGGGCCGCTAAGCTCATGGGGGAAAACACTACTGCGAACACGGCCCAAGTGTCCGGAGCGCTGCGGCGCTACGCCACTTTGTTAGCCCATAGCGGCCAATACGGAGATGCTGAAGCTGCCGTTACAGCAGCGTTCTCCTACCTGTCAGACGACGCCGTTTCGAGCAGGATCAATGGGACGCTATATCTCCGTTCGGAGCTTCCAGGCGGTCCACCCTCGCGGACCCGGGAGGAGTGGTTTAGCCGATTCATTAATGAGGTCCCGAAGAACCGCACTAAGGAGATGTTCGGTAAGCCACAGCCCGTCCGATTGGAATGGAATCCTGCCTCGCGTGCTTATCAGGCGTACGCAGGCGGCGTGCCCGTGACCAATCCTGACAACACTCTGGCGGTCTACAGCAGGGAAGCCATTCGGCAGTGGTACGAGGCGAAGGAACAGGAGGACGTTCTCAAAGCCGTCGCAAAAGGCTCTGCCAACGTGCAAGCCGTTCAGGACACCCGGAACGCCGCCGCACGAGTCTCTGACTGGGCGACGAATGACTTCGGCAGACCACCTAAGCCGGTCACCAAGCCGGCTCCCGCGGCATCGAAGCCCCCTACGCGGAACATCCCGGACTTCTGGATCACCCCCGAGGGGCAAGCAGCGGTCGCTGCTCGTAAGGGTGGCCCCGTAAGGACTCGCTAAGAATCCAGCCGCAGGCGAATCCCGTCTCCCACGCACCAAAGCCCCGCGAGCGTCCTCATGGCGTTCTGCGGGGCTTTTTCCGTTTCAACCCACTCAAAGAAATCAATGAAAGACACAGCACATGCACCCGGTGAGGAAATCCTCATCGAGCGGAAAATCACCTTCAGAAACTCCACTTTCGGCGGACTGAAGACCTACATACGCGAGCACCAGCAGAAGACCGGCGAACGCCTCACCAATGCTTCCGCAGTGGACCGCTTGCTTCGCGCCCAGTTGGTCTACGCGATCAACCGCCGAGCCGCTCACGAGATGATGACGCTGGCGACCCCGGTGGGCGCTGATGCGCTTCGGAGCGTGGACAACAGGGAGGAGCGAGCATGAGCAAGCGAGATGGCCGCTCTCTCCTCAGTACGGTCAACACCGTGCCCACCTCCACGATGCTGACCCTCGGCCTGAGGCCTACACAAGCGCGACGGATCATCCAGGTACGCCGCGTGTTACCGTTGATCGAGGACCGGCGAACCCCTTGCCTCGATGCCCGCAAATTGTGGGAGCGAATAGGCAAGCCGCACACCCGCTTTCGCAACTGGGCGGAGCACTACATCAGACCAATGATGGCGCGGCCAGGAACAAACGCAGAAATATGTGCGTTTGAAAAGAAGGACCGTCCTGGTAAGCCATCGAAGGAGTACACCCTCAGTCGCGACGTTGCGGCCAACTTGGCAATGATGGCAAACACCTTCGAGGGCGAATACATCCGTGCGTACTTCCTCGACATGGAAGATCTCGCGCATCGCCTCATGCTGCACCTCAGTGTCCGTATTACGGCCATCGTAGAGACCGATGCCCTGGTAACGCACATGTTCCGCAGGCGTGCCGGTGATGATGCAAAGGCGGGACGCATCGCGAAAAGTAGTGTGTGCTCGGTTGCGACTGAACGCGAAAAGCTGCTCAAGGAGGTTGTGTGCGACGTCTTGACCGGCCGCTCAACGGGGTACTGGCGGGAAACCTTCAGGCGCGGTTTGCGCGACGTGCTCGGCACGGAAGATGCGAAGCTTTATGCCAAGTGCTACGAGACGGCTCGTGCCGCGGTTGAGTCAGGTCTCATCCGAGATCAAGCTGCTTTGCGCAAGTTTCTGATGCCTTCGTATGGGAGCCGGATTGATCCTGCGCGATATCGACAGGCGGCGTGAAGTAGCGGAGGGCGGACCACTAAACCAGTCCTCTAATTTCACCCATGGGCAAGTCTCACAGCATCTGTTTCGTCACGCGTGACGATTTAGTATGGGTCCTTGAACACCAAGTCGGCCCGTCGCGCCTTGGGTTTCATGCTTTCCTTCTTATCCCATGTCTCCATCACGAATGTTGCTACGGTGTGCGCAGCGTTGACGGCAAGCCGAGCATGGCGGGGCTCCAACTTGTATCCCTTGCGGCCTTCGCTATGGGCGCTGCTTGCGTGCGTGCGTAGTGCGCCAATGCCGTCTACGACAGAGAACAAGCCGGTGATAATTCGTTGGAGGTCTTGGTCCTCGATGCTTGCAGGGTCTAGCCCCAGGTCGGCCCTGACGATCTTGAATACCGGCTGCAAGTCCTGCTTGTCGGGCATCGCGAGGCCGTTGTCCTCGATGTATGTCTTAAAGATAGATTCGAGAACGTTGGCAGCCGCCGACACCGCATCGCGTGGCTTGGCCTCAACGCTGTCCAGTGCTCGCTCAAATTCGCGATGGATGGCTGGAAGGTCGCGGCCCCTGATGAGGTCGCCGAGGGCCTTGCTTGGGGCCATCCCACCTGTTGCGATGATGCCGCCCTTGTGATAACTGAGGCTACACCGTGATAGCACTGATTCGACCTTGCGGACCAGCGCCCGCTTTTTGACGGCATGTTCAGGTTCGTCACCAAAACCCGTGTACTCGTAGTCTGCTTCCAGTTCTATGTCTTCCATGTAGCCACAGATGATCCGGCCCGCCACAGCCAATGGCTCCGCGTGTTGCTTGTTGGTGTTCCGCAACCAATCCTGAGCCTTTGCGACTTTGGTGCCTTCAGGGGCATCGCCAGAGGCTTCTGCGTGCATGAACAGGCCATTGAGCGTCGGATGCGTCTCGGCATGCGAGACGAGTTCAGCGATCACGGCGATGAGAGGCTGTGGGATTGGCTGAGCCACGGCTATCCCTTCAGCGCGTAAAAGATGTGCCACCACCATCCGGTTCGGGTCTCAGTCTTCTTGAGACAATCGAACAGCGCCAGCGGATCGGAGGGCTTCAAGGTGCATAGGCCAACCTGAAGCGCATACCGCTCGTTCTCGACTCGGACCAGCGCGAAGCCGAACCACGTGAGGAGGAGTATCAGTATCACGATTAGCACCATAGAGGCGGAGGACTTCATGAGCGGCATTCTGCTCGCGTTCGGCATCCCTTCCGGTGTCAGCCCCGGCGGAATGAGCGACAAGTTGCGGCGGGGTGCGGGGACCTCACGGCGCCACAACAGGTAGCGTAAGGCCCGGGTACCGGATCGCCTCCACGGCCTCGTGAATCTCGCCGAGCGTGTGATGGTCATAAACCACTGTGCCGACGCTACCCACAGTCTTGTGTCCGGTCACTTTGTCCATCGTGCCATCGCTATGGCCCGCGCGGCGCATCAGTGGGCGCACCGTGTGGCGGAAGCAATGAAAGTCTGGTCTTGTATCAGTGAGGCCCAGGGCATTTCGGTGATCTTTGAACCACCTTCCGAAGTAGTCGCTCGGCTTGCCCTTGCGTAACGGCAGAGCGGGCCACAGGGAATCGCTGAGGGACACCTTCACAGTCTCCACGTACTTTAGAAAACCGAGCCGAATAAGTTCGCTGTGAATTGGCACGCTGCGGTGGCCTGCGGCGCTCTTGATGCTCTGACCTTCGCCTTCGTTGGTCAGCACCAGGACGTTCACCGCATCGACCTTCTGAACGTCATCAGTGCGTAGCTGGCAGAGTTCTCCCAGGCGAGTCCCCGTGAACAGGCCCAACAGCGGAATCCAATAGGCTGCTTCACGGCCACCGTAGCGGGCATCGGGGAGGGCATAGGCTGTGTGCAGCGGAGAGGAGAACAGCGTCGCGAGTTCGTCATCCTTCCACGGCCTACGCTTGTTCGTCGTCGTGGTTTTGATGTCAAGGCCGACCCACGGTTGCTTAGGCAACCATTCCAAGGTTTCGGCAGCGAACTTCAGCAGGGATTTGATGTTCGTGAGTCGGTCGCGTGCGGTCTTTGTCGTGTTGCAGTTCTCCCATAGCCACGTCCGATACGTGTTGCCAATCTCCCGCGTGATGTCGGTTAGGGCGAGGCCCTTGTGTTGCCCTTCGAACTGCCTCAGGGCTCGGTCGTAGACCGCGATGGAATCAGCAGAGCGAGGCTTGTCGCCTGATTTCGTCCAGCGGTCGTAAACATCTCGCAAGGTGCGGGCCAGTGGTTTTGCGGCCGCTTTGAGTGCATCGGAGGAGGGAGGGACGACGGGCGTCTCAATCGCCTCTCCAGCGTCCCTGAGGGCAGCTTCCTGCCGCGCCTTACGGTAGGCCAGCAGACACGCCCCTAGAGCCTCCTGTGCGCCTTCCCCGTGGGGGTCGAAGGCTATCCCCAGCTTGAGGGCCTCGAAACGCACCAACGGAAGCACGGCGGCACGCCTGCGTTTTGCCAGATCGGCGCCTGCGCGGGCATCTAGTAAGGCGTTCAACCCTGCAAGCGTTTCCGCGTCGTCATCGCTGAGGCCTGCTCCGGCTGACATGTCGCGGAATGGGGCTACATGGGGAGTTGATTCGCCGATGCGCAGCGCCGAACTTCCGCGATGTTCAACAACTTTCGCGGCGTGTGCAAACGGGGCGAGTATCGATGCGTCCTCGCGCAGGGCGTCATCCTGGCGCAGCACCCGCGCACGAACCCTCAGGGCCAACTCTTGAGCTAGTTCTCGCGTGATGACCGATAGCGGCTGCGGTTTCAACTCGCGGCGCTTCGCGGCGAATTCAGCAAGCCATTCGGCACGTTTCATGGTGCCCCGAGCGGTGGCCTCTCGGCGGTCGCTTGTGTCCAGTGCGAGGTTCATCGCGCGTTTGCCGTAGACCTCGCGGAGGTCGGGCGGAACGACGATATTGATGTACCACCGCGTGCCTCGCAAATTCAAACCCGTGAGGGTGCCTGCCATGTCTTTCTCCAAGGTCATGGCTGTGCGAGGTTCTACAGTTAGGTTCTACAGACCGGGGCTCGTAACCCCTTGTCAGCGCGTAAGTTCTTGAAAACTCACGGCTTTTTGATGTTAGGTTGACGAGCCTTACCCCTGGCACTGACTACGCAGTTAGGGCTGCTTGGTTCCCCACCTGACCCGGTTGGCCACTTCACCATGCAGGGAGGCCCGTCAGCTTGCATTGTAACCCCCCAGGATGCGCGCACTTTGTGCCGCTTCTCCTTCTGCTGGCGAAACGGGGTTCACCGGCGTCCCATGAAAAATCCCGCTTTTTTTGATTGCCTTGCGAGCCCGGATCGTGCGGCTGCGCCTTTTAGAATGCCCGCAATGTCTTATCTCGTGCTCGCTCGCAAGTTCCGTCCGAAAACCTTCGGTGAGATGGTCGGTCAGGGGCATGTGGTGCAGGCGCTCGAGAACGCACTGACCACCCAGCGCCTCCATCACGCCTATCTTTTCACCGGTACGCGGGGCGTGGGCAAGACCACCGTCTCGCGCATCCTGGCCAAGTCGCTCAACTGCCAGGGGCCGGACGGGCAGGGGGGCATCACCGCCGCGCCGTGCGGCGTTTGCCAGGCGTGCCGCGACATCGATTCGGGCCGCTTCGTGGACTACACCGAGCTCGACGCAGCCTCCAACCGCGGCGTCGACGAAGTGCAGTCGCTGCTCGAGCAAGCCGTCTACAAGCCGGTGCAGGGGCGCTTCAAGGTCTTCATGATCGACGAAGTGCACATGCTCACGAACACCGCGTTCAACGCGATGTTGAAGACGCTCGAGGAGCCGCCCGAATATCTCAAGTTCGTGCTCGCGACCACCGACCCGCAGAAGGTGCCGGTCACGGTGCTCTCGCGCTGCCTGCAGTTCAACCTGCGCCCGATGGCGCCCGAGACGATCCTCGAACACCTGACGGGCGTGCTGCAGACCGAGCAGGTGCCGGCCGAGCCGCAGGCGTTGCGCCTCCTGGCGCGCGCGGCGCGGGGCTCGATGCGCGATGCGCTCTCGCTCACCGACCAGGCCATCGCCTTCGGCAACGGCGAACTGGTCGAGACCGGCGTGCGGCAGATGCTCGGCAGCGTGGACCGCGGCCATGTGTTCAAGCTGATCGAGGCGCTCGCGCAGGGCGACGGCAAGACCGTGGTCGACACCTCCGAGGCCTTGCGCCGCGACGGCATGTCCGCCGCGTCAACGCTCGAGGAGATGACGTCGGTGCTGCAGGGCATGGCCGTGCTGCAGGCGGTGCCTTCGCGGGCCGAGTCCGCCGATTCGGCCACCGATCCGGACGCCGCCGACACCGCGCGTCTCGCATCGCTGATGCCGGCCGACGAAACGCAGTTGCTCTACAGCCTCTGCCTGCATGGCCGGGGCGAACTGGGCCTGGCACCCGACGAGTACGCCGCGCTGACCATGGTGCTGCTGCGGCTGCTGGCCTTCAAGCCTTCCCACGCGGCCGCTTCGACGGCTACCCCGGAAAAAAAAACTCTGAATGAAGCCCAGGGTGCTTCGGCGAGGGCTCCGGCTCCTGTCGCTGCTCCTGCGCCCATGGCCAGGCCCCCGGCCGAGACCCCGCCTCCGACGGCGCCCACGCCGCCAGTGCAGGCTCCCGCCGCAGCGTCGAATGCACCGGCATCGGCCCCCGCGGGTCATCGCCTGGCAGTGGTCGACGAACCCATGCGGCAATCGGACCCAAGGCCCCCGCCGACGGATGCGCCTGCCAAGGTCGTCGGCATGCCGATCCGCGTGCAGCCGCCGCCCGGCCAGCGCGATGCGCCGCGCACCGACGAGCAGCGCGGGCCTGCCGCGCCGATCCCCCCCAGCGAGGACGGCGACTTCTGGTACGCCACGGTCACCCAGTTGGTCGCGGCCGAAAGCATCACGGCGCTCTCGCGCGAACTCGCCTTGCAATCGCAACTGGTGGGGCGTGACACCGACCAGTGGATCCTGCGCATCGAGCGGGAAACACTCAACCAGCCTTCCAGCCGCGAGAAGCTCACCGCGGCGCTCAACGCGCTCGGCCACGACATTAAGCTCGCGATCGAGATCGGCGGCGTGGTCGACAGCCCCGCGCGTCGCAACCGCCACGCCGCCGAGGAGCGCCAGCGCGTGGCCGAGGAGGCCATCCACAGCGACCCCGAGGTGCAGATGCTGATGCGCGACTTCGATGCGAAGATCGTCCCCGGAACGCTGCGGCCGGCCTGAGCGACTGAACCGGGCAACGTCGCCGCGTCTCTCTCTCTTATCCTTCATCCATTTTCTTCACCACACATACAGGACCAACGATGTTCAACAAAGGACAACTGGCCGGCCTCATGAAGCAGGCGCAGGCAATGCAGGACAACCTCAAGAAGGCGCAGGAAGAACTGGCCCACATCGAGGTCGAAGGCGAATCGGGCGCCGGCCTCGTGAAGGTCGTCATGACCTGCAAGCACGACGTCAAGCGCATCACCATCGATCCGAGCCTCCTGGCCGACGACAAGGACATGCTCGAAGACCTCGTGGCCGCCGCCTTCAACGCCGCAGTGCGCAAGGCCGAGGAAACCAGCGAGCAGAAGATGGGCAAGCTCACTGCAGGCATGCCGGGCCTCCCGCCGGGCATGAAGCTGCCGTTTTAATGACTCACCCCCAGGCTTGCCCACTGCGTGTGGCCGCCAACCCCCTTGCAGGGGGCAACACCGCTGGCCCGGCAAAGCCGGCTCCAGGGTGTTCGCGCGAAGGGAAACGTTGACATGGCCGACGCCAGTTCGCTCGACGCGTTGGTCGATGCGCTGCGCCGCCTGCCCGGTGTCGGCGTGAAGTCGGCCTCGCGCATGGCGTTTCACCTGCTGCAGCACGACCGCGACGGTGCCCAATTGCTGTCGCGCGCATTGCAGCAGGCAGCGGGCAATGTGCGGCACTGCGAACTCTGCAACACCTTCACGGAAGCGCCGATCTGCAGCGTGTGCATGGACTCGCGCCGCGATGGCACGAAGCTGTGCGTTGTCGAGACGCCCGCCGACCAGGCCGCGCTGGAGCGCACCGGTGCCTTCCGCGGCTACTACTTCGTGCTGATGGGCAAGCTCAGTCCGCTCGACGGGATCGGGCCGAAAGACATCGGCCTGCAGAAGTTGTTCGACCGTGCGCTCGACGGCACGGTAAGCGAAGTCATCCTCGCCACCAATTTCACCGCCGAGGGCGAAGCCACGGCGCACGTGATCGGCGAAGCGCTCAAGCAGCGCGGCCTCACCGTCACGCGCCTTGCGCGGGGCGTGCCGGCCGGCAGCGAGCTCGAGTACGTCGACCTCGGCACCATCGCGCACGCGCTGGTCGACCGCCGATAGCCCAGGCGACAGCGCCACGCCGACCGACATGACCCTCTCACTGCTCACCGTTGCCTACTGGTGCGTGTTCATCGCCTGCGGGCTGCCGTACCTTGCGGCATGGATCGCGAAGGCCGGCAACTTCGGTCCGCGCGACAACGTGCATCCGCGCGATTGGGCCGCCAGGCAGAACGGCTGGCGCGCACGCGCCAACAGCGCGCAGGCCAACACCTTCGAGGGACTGCCGTTCTTCATCGGCGCGGTGATCATCGCGCACCAGCTGGGCGTCAATCAGGCGCGGCTGGACATGCTGGCGGTGGCCTATGTCGTGCTGCGCACGATCTACCTTGCGATCTACATCAAGGGTCTGGGCGGTGTGCGCAGCGCTGTCTGGGCGCTCGCGTTCCTGGTCAACATCGCGATTCTTTTCCTCGCGAAGTAGGCTGCGGCAGGCCGTTTGGCAGAGGTGCGATGAGGCCTCTCGGGGAGGCCTTCGTGCTTACGTGGAAACCCGCACGGGATGACCCCGATGCAGGCAACGGGCGCGCACCCCTAAGCTCGATTCACTTCACAAGAATCAAAGAGCCCGCAGGACCGCTTCATGCTTCATCGCAGAACCCTCATTTCCGCCTCCGCAGTCGCCGCCGCCGCGATCGCGCTGCCGCGGGTTTTTGCGCAAGCCAAGCTGGAGAAAACGAAGATCTCCATCGCGGTCGGCGGCAAGGCCGCTTTCTATTACCTGCCTCTCACGATCTCCGAGCAGCTGGGCTACTTCAAGGCCGAAGGGCTCGAGGTGGAGATCTCCGATTTCGCCGGCGGCGCGCGCGCGCTGCAGGCGGTGGTGGGCGGCTCGGCCGATGTCTGCTCGGGCGCCTACGAACACACCATCAACCTGCAGGCCAAGAACCAGTTCTTCCAGGCCTTCGTGCTGCAAGGCCGCGCGCCGCAGATCGCGGTGGGCGTGTCGACCAAGAACATGGCGGGCTACACCGGCATCCAGGACTTGAAGGGGAAGAAGATCGGCGTCTCGGCACCGGGCTCGTCGACCAACATGGTGGCCAATCTCGTGCTCTCGCGCGGCGGCCTCAAGGCGAGCGAGGTGAGCTACATCGGCGTGGGTGTCGCGGCCGGCGCGCTCACCGCGCTGCGCTCGGGCCAGATCGACGCCATCAGCAACACCGACCCGGTGATGACGATGCTCGAGCAGAAGGGCGACGTGAAGATCATCAGCGACACGCGCACGCTCAAGGGCACGCAGCAGGTGTTCGGCGGACCGATGCCCGCGGCCTGCCTCTACGCGCCGATCGATTTCATCCAGAAGAATCCCAACACCTGCCAGGCGCTGGCCAATGCGATCGTGCATGGCTTGAAGTGGCTGCAGACGGCGGGGCCGGGCGACATCATCAAGACGGTGCCCGAGACCTACCTGCTCGGCGACCGCGCGCTGTACCTGGCATCCTTCGACAAGGTGCGCGAATCGATCGCCACCGACGGGCTCGTGCCGGCCGAGGGCCCGAAGACGGCGCTCACGGCCATCGCGAGTTTCGATGCCGCGGTGAAGGCCGACAAGATCGACCTTGCCCGGACCTACACCAACGATTTTGCTAGGCGCGCGAAGGACAGGTTCAAAGCCTGACTCCGAACGTCCCCGCGACCCGGCCTTGGCCGGGTTTTTTAATCCTGCAGACATGTCCGATCACGCACTCGAACTTCTCTCCATCAGCTGCACCTTCCACTCGAAGGACGACCCCGGCCAGCGCTACACCGCTGTCGCCGACACCACGCTGCGCATCAAGGCCGGGGAGTTCGTCTCCGTGGTCGGCCCCACGGGATGCGGCAAGTCGACGCTGCTGAACGTGGGCGCCGGGCTGCTCGAACCATCGTCGGGCACGGTCAAGGTGTTCGGCCAGACGCTTTCGGGCGTCAACGCGCGCGCGGGCTACATGTTCCAGACCGAGGCGCTGATGCCGTGGCGCAGCGCCGTCGCCAACGTGATGGTGGGGCTGCAGTACCGCGGCGTGTCCGATGCGGATGCGCGCGAGCAGGCCGAGGCCTGGCTCTCGCGCGTGGGCCTCTCGGGATTCGGCGACCGCTACCCGCACCAGCTCTCCGGCGGCATGCGCAAGCGGGTTGCATTGGCGCAGACGCTGGTGCTCGACCCGGACATCATCCTCATGGACGAGCCCTTCAGCGCGCTCGACATCCAGACCCGGCAGCTGATGGAAAACGAGGTGCTCGACATCTGGAGCGCGAAGAAGAAGGCGGTGCTCTTCATCACGCACGACCTCGATGAAGCCATTGCGATGAGCGACCGCGTGGTGGTGCTGTCGGCCGGGCCGGCGACGCACCCCATCGGCGAATTCGACATTGACCTGGCCCGTCCGCGCGACGTGGCCGAGGTGCGCACGCAGCCGCGCTTCGTCGAGCTGCACACGCAGATCTGGGAGGTGCTGCGCGACGAGGTGCTCAAGGGCTACGCGCAGCAACTGAGGAAAGCCGCATGATCCCGCGCCTCAATGAACGCAACGCGCGCTTCTGGCAGCTCGTGCTGCTGGTGCTCATCCTGGTGGGCTGGCACGTGGCATCGCGCAACCAGCAGTTCGCCTTCTTCGTCGGCGAGCCGATCCAGGTGGCGGGGCGCATCTGGAGCTGGTTCCTGCCGTTCGAGGTGCCGCCGAACCTGCTCTTTCCCGAGGGACTGAAAGGCAACGCCGACATCTACCGGCACCTGGGCACCACGCTGCTGGAGACGGTGCTGGCCTTCGGCATCGGCACCGTGATGGGTCTCGCTTGCGGCCTGTGGCTCGCGCTCGCGCCCACCGCGAGCCTGATCCTCGATCCCTACATCAAGGCTGCCAACTCGATGCCGCGCGTGATCCTCGCGCCGATCTTCGCGCTGTGGTTCGGCCTCGGTATCTGGAGCAAGGTGGCGCTGGCGGTCACGCTGGTGTTCTTCATCGTGTTCTTCAACGTCTACCAGGGCGTGCGCGAGGTGAGCCCGGTGGTGCTGGCCAATGCGAAGATGCTGGGCGCCAACCAGCGGCAACTGCTGCGCACCGTGTACCTGCCGAGCGCCACGAGCTGGGTGTTCTCGAGCCTGCACACTTCGGTGGGGCTGGCATTCGTCGGCGCGGTGGTGGGCGAGTACCTGGGCTCGGCGCGCGGCGTGGGCTACCTCATCCTGCAGGCGGAGGGCACGTTCGACGTCAACACCGTGTTCGCCGGTATCGTCGTACTCACGGCCTTCGCGCTGGCGCTCGACGGGATGGTCGGCCTGATCGAGAAGCGCCTCATGAAATGGCAGCCACGCAGCGGGGAAACCGAAAAACTCTAGCTGCCTGACATTCGACAACTGAAAGGGAGCGAGTCATGTCGAGCAAGAAAAACGGACTGCCAACGACTTTGCGATCGCGCGACCAGGCCGCCAGGGTCTCGAACGAAGAACTGTTCTTCGACCTGGTCTATGCGTTCTCGGTCACGCAGCTGTCGCACTACCTGCTGGACCACCTGAGCCTCCTGGGCGCGCTGCAGACGCTGGTGATGTGGTTCGCGGTCTGGCTCGGCTGGCAATACACCGCCTGGGCCACGAACTGGTTCAACCCCGGGTCGCTGCGCATACGGGGCATGCTGTTCGGCGTGATGCTGCTGGCCATGGTGATGGCGTCGGCGGTGCCCGGCGCTTTTGCCGAGCGGGGGCTGGTGTTCGCGTGTTGCTTTGCAGGCATCCAGGTCGGGCGCACCTTCTGCATGCTGATCGCGGTGGGCAGCAAGAGCCCGCTGGCGCCCAACTTCCGGCGCCTGCTGGCATGGAACTGCGTGGCGGCCGTGTTCTGGATTGCGGGCGGGTTGTCCGAGGGACCGTGGCGCATCGGCCTGTGGTTCGTCGGCGTGCTGTGCGAATACGTCGCGCCGATGGTGGGCCTGGTCTTTCCGGGGCTGGGTCGCTCATCGACGGCGGAGTGGACCATCGACGGCGGCCATCTCGCCGAGCGCTGCCAGCTCTTTGTGATCGTGGCGCTGGGCGAATCGATCCTGGCCAGCGGCATCGCGTTCGGCCATCACGCCGAGTGGCACCTGGTGGACGTGTACGCGCTTCTCGTGGGCTTCGCGGGCAGCCTGGCCATGTGGTGGATGTACTTCGACACCAGCGCCAGGGAGGCCACGCATTCGATCGAGCATTCGAACGACCCGGGCCGCATGGGCGCCAACTTCCACTACACGCACGTGATCCTGGTGGCCGGCATCATCGTGTGCGCGGTCGCGGACGAACTGGTGATCGGAGAGGGCGCGCACCACGCCCAACTCAAGTACCTCGGGCCGCTCCTGGGCGGGCCGGCCATCTACCTCTTCGGCAATGCGCTGTTCAAGCGCGTGGTGCGCGGCTTCCTGCCGCAGTCGCACCTCTACGGACTGATTGCGCTCGTTGTGCTCGCGGCGTTCGCGTCGCACCTCACGGTGCTGGTGGTGGGCACGCTGACCACGGTGGTGATGATTGCCGTGGCCGCGCTCGAAGCCGTGGTGCGGCGCCGGGCGTGGGCCGCCCAGGCGCATTGAACGGGCCCCGCCGGCGTCAGCGCTCCTGTCAGCGCTTTTTCTTGGCCGGCGTGCCGCCGCGCTTCTCGCGCACGACCTGCTTGCCCGCAGGCACCTTCACCACGTTCTTGCCGCGCGCCGTGTTGACCTGGGCGGGAGCGCCGCCACGCTTGGTGGGAGCCACTGCCGCCGCTTGCGCATGGCCGCGCGCCACCGCCACGCCCGCGCCGACACGGGCTGCCGGAGCCGCGCGAACCGGCAGGTACACGACCACGCTGTAGCCGCGCTTGAACGCGTGGTTGGGCTTGACGTCGTTCCACTCGGCCACGTTGGTGGGCTTGAGGTTGTAGCGGCGCGCGATGCTCGTCACGCTGTCGTTGCGCCCGGCCTTCACGGTCGTGCGGCGATTGACGATCTCGGGCTGGAAGCTCAGGTGGCCGCCATCGGCCACCACGGCCGCGACGTCTTCCTTGACGCGCGCGCCGCGCGGCACGATGAGCGTCGAGCCGGCCTTGATGAGCATGCGCGGCGGCACGTTGTTCATCGCGCGCAGGTCGCTCTCGCTCATGCCCGAGCGCTGGGCGGCGTCGGCCACCGTCATGGTGTTGGGCACGACCCAGGCGGTCCAGCTGGCGTACTGGCCTTGCGAGTAGGCGTCGAAGTTGCGCTGGAACACGGCCGCGTTGTCCCAGGGCAGCAGGATCTGCGGCGTGCCTGCGGCGATCAGCACGGGCTTGTGCGCGGCGGGGTTGAGGGCGCGGAAGTCCTCCAGGCGCACGTCGGCCAGCTTGGCGGCCAGCTCCACGTCCAGGTCGCGCGTGAGCGTGACGGTCTGGAAGTACGGGTGGTTGGCAATCAGCGGCAGCTCGGCGTTGAAGGCCTGCGGGTTGGCCACGATGTTCTTCACCGCCTGCAGCTTGGGCACGTACAGCCGGGTTTCGGCCGGCATGTTGAGGTCGCTGTAGGTGGTGGGCAGGCCCGCGCGCTGGTTCTTCGCGATGGCGCGGCTCACGCTGCCTTCACCCCAGTTGTAGGCGGCCAGCGCGAGCTGCCAGTCGCCGAACATGCCGTAGAGCTTCTGCAGGTAGTCGAGCGCGGCGCGGGTGGAGGCCACCACGTCGCGGCGGTCGTCGCGGAAGATGTTCTGCTTCAGGTCGAAGTCGGTGCCGGTGGCCGGCATGAACTGCCACATGCCCGCCGCACGCGCGCTGGAGACGGCCTGCGGGTTGAACGCGCTCTCGATGTACGGCAGCAGCGCGAGCTCGGTCGGCATGTTGCGCCGCTCGAGTTCCTCGACGATGTGGAACATGTACTTGTTCGAGCGCTCGGTCATGCGCTGGATGTAGTCGGGGCGGCTGGCATACCACTGCTCGCGATCGCGCACCAGGTCGCTCTCCAGGTTGGGCATCTTGAAGCCGCGGCGGATGCGGTCCCACATGTCGGCCGGCGGGGCCAGCGTGACCACGCTCTGCGAGTGGGCCTCGCTGCTGGACAGGGGAGAGAGGGCGTCGCGCGGATAGACGGGGGCCGCGCTGCCGGCGACCTTGGCGCCGGTGCCGCCGGCGGTGGTGCCGGCCTTGGGGGAAGAGGAGGAAGAGCTGTTGTCGGTAGGTGCCGCGCAGCCTGCGAGCACCAGGGAACCTGCAAGGCAGGTGGCAGCGAGAAATTTCATCGGAAGTCGTTTTTCCATTGGCGCAGTGCGGCGAACACATCGGCTTCGGCCGCGTCGGCGGAAAGCTCGGCATGCGCGCGCACCGCTCGAAGGACAGTGGCTTCGCGGCTGCGAAGAAAGGGGTTGATCAGGCGTTCGGTCGCCAGCTGCGAGGGCAGTGTGGGCTGCCCCTGCGCGCGCAGGCTTTCGCAACGCGCGTTGTAGTGAGTCAGATCGGCATTGCCCGGTTCCACCGCGCGGGCGAAACGCAGGTTAGCAAGTGTGTATTCATGGGCGCAGCACACGCGCGTGTCGCCGGGCAGCGCAGCGAGCGCATCGAGCGACGCGAGCATCTGCGCGGGCGTGCCCTCGAAGAGGCGGCCGCATCCGCCCGAGAACAGCGTGTCGCCGCAAAAGAGCAACGGCGTACGGCCTTCAGCGGCCGGAAGAAAGTAGGCGATGTGGCCCGCGGTGTGGCCCGGCACGTCGATGACCTCGAAGCGCAGGCCGAGCGCTTCGGCGGCGTCGCCCTGCACATGAGGCGTGAAAGGCTCGGGGATGCGTTCGCGCGCGGGGCCATGGACCGGCGCCCCCGTGGCGGCGTGCAGCGCGGCCACGCCGCCGGTGTGATCGGGGTGGTGGTGCGTGACTAGAATCGCGGCCAGCTGCAGCTTGTGGTGCGCCAGCGCATCGAACACCGGTTGGGCGTCGCCCGGATCCACGACGATGGCGCTGGACCCGTCGTGCAGCATCCAGATGTAGTTGTCAGCGAAGGCGGGCAGCGGAACGAGGGTCATGAGCGGACAAATTATAGGTTTGCAGGATTGGTTCGCGACCCCCCCGGGACGCTACCTCCTCGCGTGGGAGCAGGCCCAGTTCGACCAGGCGGTGGCCGATGTGTTCGGCTACCACGCGCTGCAGCTGGGCGCGGCCGAGGTCGAGGGCCTGCGCACCAACCGCATGCCGCACCGCTGGCTGGCCCTGAGCGACCCGATGCGGTCGGGCAAGGCGACGCTGCTGACCGACTTCACTGCGCTACCGTTCGCGGCCAACAGCCTCGACCTGGTGGTGATGCCGCATGCGCTGGAACTCAGTCCCGATCCGCACGCCACGCTGCGCGAGGTCGAGCGGGTGCTGGTGCCCGAGGGCCGCGTGGTGATCTGCGGGCTCAATCCGACCAGCCTCTGGGGCATGCGCCAGCGGCGCGCGCACCTGTACCGCAAGCTCGGCCTTGGCGATCTTTACCTGCCCGAGGGCGGGGAGTTCATCGGCTACTGGCGCATGCGCGACTGGCTGCGCCTCTTGAGCTTCGAGGTGGAGTCGGGGCGCTTCGGCGTCTACCGGCCCGCGGTGCGCAGCGATGCGTGGCTCGAGCGCTGCCGCTGGATGGACAAGGCCGGCGAGCGCTGGTGGCCGATCTTCGGCGCGGCGTATTTCCTCGTGGCCGTGAAGCGGGTGCGCGGCATGCGCCTCCTGAGCGCGGACTGGCGCCGGGCCGCGGCACGCGCCACGGCGCCGGTGTCGATCGCCGGCAAGGTGCATCGGCACCGGCCGGACCAGGCGGATTGATTGATTGAATCGAATACAGAGAAACAAGGAAAAGAGAGCTTGAACGAAGTCGTGATCTACACCGATGGTGCATGCAAGGGCAATCCCGGACCCGGGGGATGGGGCGCGTGGCTCAAGTCGGGCGCCACCGAAAAGGAACTGTTCGGCGGCGAACTCAACACCACCAACAACCGCATGGAGCTGACCGCCGTCATCGAGGGCCTGGCCGCGCTCAAGCGCCCCTGCAAGGTGCTGCTCTACCTGGACAGCCAGTACGTGCGCATGGGCATCACCGAGTGGATCCGCGGCTGGAAGGCCAAGGGCTGGATGACCGCCAGCAAGCAGCCGGTGAAGAACGTCGAGCTCTGGCAGCGGCTGGACAAGCTCGTGGCCGAAGGCGGCCACACGATCGAATGGCGCTGGGTCAAGGGCCACTCGGGCGACCCGGGCAACGAGCGGGCCGACATGCTCGCCAACAAGGGCGTGGACAAGGCGCTCGGGCGGATCTGAAGCCGGCGGCGCACTAGCCCGCCATGGCGCTGCGGTAAGGGAGCGGCGGTGTCCTGCGCTCGTTCAATGCGCGCTGCGCGTCCATCGGCCAGTACGGGTTGCGCAGCAGCTCGCGTCCGAGGAACACCAGGTCCGCGTCGCCTCGCGCAAGAATCTCTTGCGCCTGCCGGGCCTCGGTGATGAGGCCGACGGCGCCCGTGCACATGTCCGCAGCGCGCCGGACGTGGCTGGCCAGCGGCACCTGGTAGTTCGGCGCCACCGGAATCTGCGCGTCCGGCTGCAACCCGCCGGACGAGACATCGATCAGGTCGACGCCGTGCCGCTTGAGGCGAACGCACAGGCGCTCCGTGTCGGCCAGCTCCCAGCCCCCCTGGATCCAGTCCGTCGCCGAGATGCGAACGAAGAGCGGCATCTCCGCCGGAATGGCTTCGCGCACCGCCAACACGAGCTCGATGAGCAGGCGGTTCCGACCCTCCGGCGAACCGCCGTACGCGTCGCAGCGCTTGTTCGACAGCGGCGACAGGAACTGGTGCAGCAGGTAGCCATGCGCGGCGTGGAGCTCGACGATCTCGAAGCCCGCTGCCACCGCGCGGCGGGCCGCATTCGCAAAATCGCGCAGCAGGGCTGCGATGTCTGCGGTGCTCGCCGCGCGCGGCGTCGGCGAGGACGGGCTGAACGGCATCTGGCTCGCAGACAGCAGTTCCCATCCGCCGTCACAGGGCGGCAGCGGTGCGCCGCCTTCCCAGGAGGCCCGGCAACTGCCTTTGCGCCCGGCGTGGGCCAGCTGAATGCCGGGGACGGCGCCTTGCCGTTGGATGAAGCGCGCGATCCGTGCCAGCGGCTCGACCTGGGCGTCGTCCCACAGGCCCAGGCAGCCGGGGGTGATCCGCCCCTCGGGCGACACGGCCGTCGCCTCCACCATGATGAGGGCGGCCCCGCCCACCGCGCGACTGCCCAGGTGAACGAGGTGCCAGTCGTCGGCCATCCCGTCGCTGGCGGTGTACTGGCACATGGGGGACATCGCGATGCGGTTGCGCAGCGTGACGCCGCGCAGGGCGAGCGGGGAGAACAGCGTGGCATGGGTCATGCGGCCATGCTACGGGCGAGCCGGTGTTCGGGCGGTTGTCGGATTCGCCAACATGCGGTAAAAATCCGCCAATGTCGAAATCCCCGCCGCTCGTTGTCGCCGTGGTCTACGAGGGCATGAACCTCTTCGAACTCGGCGTCGTGGCCGAGGTGTTCGGCGGCGAGCGCCCCGACTTCGAGCAACCGCTTTTCGGGCTGAAGTTCGCGCAGGCCGAGCCGGGGCCGCTTCGCGCGGTGGGCGGGCTTCAATTGCGCACGCACGGCGGGCTCGGCGTGCTGAGAAGCGCCGACATCGTCGTGATTCCCGGCTGGCGGGACCCGCGGTCCGAGGTGCCGCGGCCGCTGAAGAACGCGCTGGCTGCCGCGCACGCACGCGGGGCCCGTCTGGTCTCCGTCTGCGCGGGAAGCTTCGTGCTCGCGGCCACCGGCCTGCTGGACGGCCGGCGCGCCACGACGCACTGGCGCTACGCCGAACTGTTCCGCGAGCGGTTTCCGCGGGTCGTGTTCGACCCCGATGTGCTCTACGTGGAAGACGACGCGTTGATGACTTCGGCAGGCAGTGCCGCGGGGATCGACGCCTGCCTTCAGGTCGTTCGCCAGTGCTACGGCGCCGACGTTGCGAACACCGTGGCGCGTGCGATGGTGACCAGTCCGCATCGCAACGGCGGCCAGGCGCAATACCTCGCCCAGCCTTTTCCGGCGCGCGCTGGCCGTTCCCTGGCGCCGTTGCTCGAATGGGCGCGGCAGCACCTGGCCGAGCCCATCACCGTCACGACGCTGGCCGCGCGCGGCGCCATGAGCGACAGGACGCTGCTTCGTCGGTTCATCGCCGAAGTGGGCATCGCGCCCAAGGCGTGGCTGCAGAACGAGCGGATCATGGCCGCGCAACGGCTTCTGGAGTCGACCGCTTCGTCGCACCAGAGCGTGGCGCAGGCGGTGGGTTTCGCGACCTTGGCTGCGTTTCGCAAGGCGTTCGCGCAATCGACGGGCCTCTCGGCGACGGCCTACCGCGAGCGGTTCAGGGCGTAGGCGGCGCGGCGGCTAGATCGCGCCGTCGAACATCATCACATCGACCTCTTCGCCGGCGGCGACGTGGCCCTGGTCGTGATGCAGCACCACGAGCCCGTTGGCTTCGACCATCGAGCTCAGAACGCCCGAGCCCTGGTTGCCCGCGACGCAGACCTCGGGCAACGACCCCGGCACGGCCTTGACGAACCCCCGTTGGTATTCGGTGCGGCCGGCCTTCTTGCGGATGGGCCCGGTGCTGCGTGCGCGCAGCATCGGCGGTGGCGCCGAGGCCGCGTCGTGGCAGCCCATCATGCGAAGCAGCGCGGGCCGAACGAAGGCCAGGAAGGTGACCATCACGGCCACCGGATTGCCGGGCAGGCCGAACAACACGGCGGGGCCTGCGGCTTCGGCACCCTCGCGTGGAATCAGGCCCACGGCCAAGGGCCGGCCAGGGCGCATCGCGACGTGCCAAAAGGCCATCTCGCCGACTTGCTGCATCACCTCCCGCGTGTGGTCTGCCGCGCCCACGCTTACGCCGCCGCTGGTGACGATGGCATCGGCTTCGCGCGCGGCGCGCTGCAGCGTCGCGGCCAGCGTGGCGGGGTCGTCGTGCACGAGGCCCAGGTCGATCACTTCGCAGCCCAGGCGCGCAAGCAGGCCGAAGACGGTGTATCGGTTGGAGTCGTACACCGCGCCTTCGCGCGGCGGCTCGCCGATGCACAGGATTTCGTCGCCGGTCGAGAAGTACGCGACGCGCAGCTTCCGAAGCGCAGCCACGCCGGGCAGGCCGAGGCTGGCCACCATGCCGAGGGCGGCGGGCGAGAGCCGTTCGCCGCGCCTGAGGGCCGGCTGGCCTTTCATGAGGTCTTCGCCCGCGAAGCGGCGGTTGTCGCCACGGCGCAGCACGCGGTCGGGGAAGCTCACGACGTCGCCCTCGACCTGGCAGAACTCCTGCGGGATCACGGTGTCCAGGCCCGCCGGCATCATCGCGCCGGTCATGATGCGCACCGCATCGCCCGGGGCCAGCGCGCCGCGCCAGGCCGTGCCCGCGAGCGCGGTGCCCACGACGCGCAGCTTGATGGAGTGATCGGCCGGGGCGTCCGTCGGGAGGACGGTGCCATCGAACGCGTAGCCGTCCATCGCCGAGTTGTCGTGCGGCGGCACGCTCACGGGCGAGACGATGTCTTCGGCCAGCACGCGGCCGAGCGCCTCGCGCAGCGACACGCTCTCGCGCTGGGTGACGACCAGGGGCGCGACCAGCCGGGCCAGGAAGGCCTGGACGGCATCGACGCTCAGCGTGTCGGTGTCATGGCCCGGGAGGGCGGCGGCGATGTCGGCGAGGCTGCTCATCGGGCTCATCGGGCTCATCGGGCTCATCGGTTTTGGAGTGCTTGCAATTCGGCGAGCGTGTTGGCGTTGAAGAAGGCTTCGGGCGAATCGCCGGGCCGGTCGAAGGGAACGAGCACGGTGCGGTGTTGCGCAGTCCACGCCTGCACCTTGCGGTGGCCGGCGTCGGTAAAGCGCTGCAGGCTATCGCGCAGGCTCGTGCGCAGCAGGCAGAAGACGGGCTGGGGGCGTAGCCCGGGCCCGCCATCGCCTTCGGAATCCGGGGCGCTGACCATGGCGATTTCCGCGTCGGCGGCGGCCAGCGCTTCGGACAGGCGCGCCGCCAGGTCGAGCGGGAAGAGCGGTGTATCGCAAGGCACGGTGAGCAGGAAGGGCGTGGCGCAATGCGCGAGGCCCGTGAGAAAACCTGCGAGCGGCCCCGGGTAGTCAGCGAGGCTGTCGGCCCGCACCGGAATGCCGAATGCTTCGTAGGCCGCGAGATTCCGGTTGGCGTTGATGATCGCCTGGCCGACCTGCGCGCCCAGCCGGCGCACCGCGTGCAGGGCGAGCGGCTCGCCGTTAAAGGTCTGCAGGCCCTTGTCGACGCCGCCCATGCGGGAGCCGCGTCCACCGGCCAGCACGAGGCCCGTGATTTCGGCAGGCGCGATAGCGGGATGCGCGGGCATGGCGGCAGCCCGCGTCATCCGCCGATGTAGCTCATCTCGACGCGGCGCGGCGCCTTGTCGTTGGCGTCGCCGCCGTCAGCGGTGTGGTTGGCGGCGTGGTCGGGGCCGCGCAGTGCGCGCAGCTCGGAATAGCGGTCGGCCCGGCCTTGCCAGATGTGGCCGATGGCCGAGGAGATGTCGACGTCGCTGGCGGCGCCGCGCAGCAGCGGGCGCAGGTCGTGGCCGGCGCTGGCGAAGAGGCACAGGTACAGCTTGCCCTCGGTCGACAGGCGCGCGCGGCTGCAGTCGTGGCAGAAGGCTTGGGTCACGCTGCTGATCACGCCGATCTCGCCGCCGCCGTCGGCATACGCCCAGCGCTGGGCGGTTTCGCCGGGGGTGGTGGCTTCGAGCGGCACCAGCGGAAACTCCTCGGCGATGCGCGCGATGACGTCGGCCGAAGGCAGCACCTCGTCCATGCGCCAGCCGTTGGTGGCGCCCACGTCCATGTATTCGATGAAGCGCAGCACCACGTTCCCGCCATGGTGCTCGCGGAAGTAGCGCGCCATCGGCAGGATCTCCTGCTCGTTGGTGCCGCGCTTGACCACCATGTTGACCTTGATGGGCCCCAGGCCCGCGGCCTGCGCCGCGTCGATGCCGGCCAGCACGTCGGCCACCGGGAAATCGACGTCGTTCATGTGGCGAAAGACCGCGTCGTCCAGGCTGTCCAGACTCACGGTCACGCGCTGCAGGCCGGCGGCCTTGAGCGCTGCAGCCTTGCGCGCGAGCAGCGAGCCATTGGTGGTGAGGGTGAGGGCCAGCGGCTGGCCGTCGGGTGTGCGGATCTCGGCGAGCTGCTCGATCAGCGCCTCGATGTTCTTGCGCAGCAGGGGCTCGCCGCCGGTGAGCCGGATCTTGCGCACGCCGTGTGCGGCGAACAGGCGCGCCAGGCGCGTCATTTCCTCGAAGCTCAGGAGCGCGCTGTGCGGCAGGTACTTGTAGTCCTTGTCGAACACGTCCTTGGGCATGCAGTAGCTGCAGCGGAAGTTGCAGCGGTCGGTCACGCTGATGCGCAGGTCGGTCAGCGGGCGGCCCAAGCGGTCGAGCAGCAGGCCCGTGGCGGGCACGGCGATGTCCGGCACAGCCACGGCGGGTGGCGCGCGGCCGATCTGCGAGATCGGGATGACGGTGCTGCTGCTGTTCTTCATGGCTTCGAGGGGCGGGGGGCCGATTTTGCGCCAGGCCTCAAGGACCTGTCGGGCGCGGGCTATACGGCAGGCTACTTGATCACGGCCGCATAAATCATGTCCCGGGTCAAGGATCTGTAATGTGTCCGGTATTTCGGCGACTGCAGCATCAGCACGACGAACATCTCGTTCTTCGGGTCCACCCACATGTAGGTGCCGCCCGCGCCGCCCCAGTTGTATTCGCCGCCGGCCGAGGGGTAGGGCGCCTCGCCGTCGTTGCGGCGCACCGCAAATCCCAGCCCGAAGCCGTAGCCCGGGCCCGGCAGGTAGAGCGGGCCGGGCACGATGCCGGCGCCCGCGTTGGAATGGTCGGCGGTCATCAGCGCGAGGGTGCGCGGGCCCAGATAACGCTTGCCGTCGAGCGAGCCGCCGTTCAGCAGCATCTGCAGGAAGCGCGCGTAGTCGCCGGCCGTGGACACCAGCCCGCCGCCGCCAGATTCGAGCTTGCGCACGACGCGCGGGTCGTTCAGGTCGGCGCCCACGCCGAAGCTGCGGTCGGTGGGAAGCGGCTCGGCGATGCGCGATTGGCGGTCCGGCTCGGGCACGTAATAGGTGGTGTCCTTCATGCCCAGCGGATCGAAGAGGCGCGCCTTCTCGAACTGGTAGAGCGACTGGCCGGACACGACCTCGATCACGCGGCCCAGGATGTCGGTCGACTGGCTGTAGTCCCAGGTGGTGCCGGGCTGGTAGGCCAGCGGCAGCTTGGCCAGGCGCTGCGAGAACTCGGCGTTGGTCGGGTCGTTGGCGCCCAGGCCGGCTGCGTTGTAGGCCTGCTTGACCAGCCCCGGTCCGAAGAATCCGTAGGTGAGGCCCGAGGTGTGCCGCATCAGGTCCTGCACGGTGATCGGCTTGCGCGCGGGCACCGTTTCGAGCACCGGCTTGCCATCGGCGCCTGGCTTTTCGACGCCGACGGTCATGCTGGCGTATTCGGGCAGATAGGTCGAAATCGGGTCGTCCAGCTTCAGGCGGCCGTCTTCCACCAGCATCATCGCGGCCACCGTGGTGATGGGCTTGCTCATCGAATAGATGCGGAAGATGCCGTCGCGCTGCATCGGCGTGCCTGCCGCGGGGTCGAGCTTGCCGACCGGCTCGAACCACGCCACCTTGCCTTGCCGGGCCACCAAAAGCACGGCGCCCGGGATCTTGCCGCTGGCCACGTCGGCCTTGAGCACGTCGGTGAGCATCTGCAGCCGCTCGCTCGAAAGCCCGACCCGTTCCGGCGTGGCGGTCGGCAGCGATTGCGCCGCGGCGAGCAGCGGTGCGGCCAGGCTCAGGCCGAGCACGGCCGTGCGCAGGGTGCGCTGGAAGAATTTCATGGTCTTGTCTCCGTCCTGTCGTTGATGAAAGTCGGCATGACGGTCTTGGCGCCGTCTGGGGAAGTCGATTGGCGGGGCGAGGCTAGCCCCTGCAGAGCTTCAGGTTCGTGCGGCTCGCGCGGACCACGGGCAGGATGTCCTCGCCGTCGGCGGGCGGGTAGGCGTCCTTCACGCCCTGGTCGGTGCGGGCGGCGTCTTCGGCCAGCGGCTCCAGGGTCTTCAGGCACCCGGCGCGGTCGCCGAGCCTGAACTGCGTGATCGCCAGGTCGTTGCGCACGCGGCCGGTGGTGATCCAGTCGAGCGTCTTGCTGCACTCGCCGAGCACGGGGGCGAGCGTGGCCTGGGCGGCAGCGAAATCTTTCGCGTCGTACTGGCGCTTGAAGGTCTTGCGCGAGGCGGCCACGGCCTTGTCGGTGCAGGCGGGGCTGGGCTTGAGGTAGGTGCCCTCGAACGAGGCGCGCGCCCCGCAGCTCTGGCGGCAGTCGTCCGAGCCGTTGGAGCTGACCTCGACCGAGCTGCCCTTGAGGGTGAAATTCACCACGCACCCGGTGTCGTCGATCTTGGATTTGCCGCGGACGATGGTGCCGTCGAGCGAGCAGAGGTGGGCGTTGGCGCCGATGGTCGAGATGTCGAAATGCCCGTTGGGCTTGATGCGCAGCGAGCCGGCGCCGCCCTCGTAGATGTAGTCCCCCGCCGGCGGGGTCGCGGTCTGCGCGCCGGCGAGGGCTGCGCCGAACGCCAGCAGGAAGGTCGGCACGAGGGGCAGGATGCGGTGCAATTTCATCGGTGCAAAGCCTTTCGGTGGACGCCGGGGCAGTGTATAGGGCTCGTTTCGTCATGTGACCGAATCTGGCGTGTTTGCGCCATCCGATTGGAAGATGTCTTGACGTGGACAATGAGAATTACTATTATTTGGACGCCTGATTACGCAGCACGTCGACCACGCAAAGGGCTCTTCAACCAAGGAGCTTTCGAACGTGCCGTACACCCTGCCACCCTTGCCCTATGCCTTCGATGCGCTCGAACCGCACATCGACGCGCAGACGATGGAAATCCACCACAGCAAGCATCACCAGACCTACGTGAACAACCTCAATGCGGCCGTCAAGGACACGCCGCACGAAGGCACGCCGGTCGAGCGACTGATCGCCGATATCGACCGATTGCCCGAGGCGCTGCATGCGCCGGTGCGCAACAACGGTGGCGGCCATGCCAACCACAGCCTGTTCTGGACCGTGATGGCGCCTGTCGGGCAGGGCGGCGGCGGCACGCCCACAGGCGAGCTCGCCATCGCCATCGACACCGACCTGGGCGGCTTCGATGCCTTCAAAGAAGCCTTCACCAAGGCCGCCCTCACGCGCTTCGGCAGCGGCTGGGCTTGGCTCGTGGTCGCCAAGGGCGGCAAGCTCGCGGTGGAAAGCAGCGGCAACCAGGACAGCCCGCTGATGCACGGCATCGGCTCGGGCAACACGCCGATCCTCGGGCTGGACGTGTGGGAGCACGCCTACTACCTGAAGTACCAGAACCGCCGCCCCGAATACATCGCGGCGTTCTACAACGTGGTGAACTGGGCCGAGGTGGCCCGGCGCCACGCCGCCGCCCTGACCGGCGCCTGAGGACATCACCCATGAACGACGAGCCGCAACACCCCCTGGGCACGGTAGCCACGGTACGCCCGCGGCCGACGCCCTCCGTTCGTGAATGGATCGGGCTGGCCATCGTTGCTGCCGGCGCGCTGGCGCTGGTGTCGCAGTTCTGGCAGTTCGTTCGGTCCGACCCGGTGGTGTGGAACGCCTTGCTCGGCGGCTCGGTGGCCGCGCTGGCGACCGCGCTGGGCACGCTGCCGGTCGTGTTTTCGCAAAAGCTGCCAGAGCGGCTGCAGGACACGCTGTTCGGTTTCGGCGCGGGCGTGATGCTGGCGGCCTGCGCCTTCTCGCTGATCATTCCGGGCCTCGACGCTGCGAAGAGCATCGGCGTGTTCGGCGGCGGCAGTTGGGCCGCGGGCGGCGTGATCGGCACGGCCATCCTGCTGGGCGGCCTCGTGCTCATGGTGATGGACCGCGTGCTGCCGCACGAGCATTTCATCAAGGGGCGGGAAGGGCAGTCGGCGAAACAGCTGCGGCGCACATGGCTCTTCGTGTTCGCGATCGCGCTGCACAACGTGCCCGAAGGCCTGGCGATCGGCGTGGGCTACGCGGGCAACAACGGCCTGCGCGCGGACGCGCTGGCCACCGGCATTGCGATCCAGGACGTGCCAGAGGGCTTGGTAGTTGCGGTGGCGTTGCTGGCGGCGGGCTACAAGCGCTGGTTCGCGGTGGCGATCGGCATGGCGTCTGGGTTGGTCGAGCCGCTGGGCGCGGTGCTGGGCGCTGCGGTCGTCGGCCACTCGGCGCTGTTGCTCCCGTGGGGGCTGGGCTTTGCGGCGGGCGCGATGCTGTTCGTCATCAGCCACGAGATCATTCCCGAGTCGCACCGCAAGGGGCACGAAGCCTTTGCGACCAGCGGGCTGATGCTCGGCTTCGTGCTGATGATGCTGCTGGACACCGCGCTGGGGTAGTGGGGCTCCCCTGAGCTTCGCGCACGTCGTGTTGCTTCTCTAACCCCTTCGCCGGGGGCGACACCTGCGGGCCGTCAAAGCCGGTTCCGCGCTACCTCCAGTAAGGACTCGCGCCCCTCAACCGTGCTTGACGGCTACGGTCTTCAGCGTGGTGAACCCATACAACGCCTCGAAGCCCTTTTCACGGCCGTAGCCCGAAGACTTCACGCCGCCAAAGGGCAACTCGACGCCGCCGCCCGCGCCGTAGTTGTTGATGAACACCTGCCCGCTGCGCACGCGCCGGGCCATGCGGAACTGGCGCGAACCGTCGGCCGTCCACACGCCGGCAACGAGGCCGAACTGGGTGGCGTTGGCGAGCGCCACCGCTTCGTCTTCGTCGGCGAACTGCATCGCGGCGAGCACCGGGCCGAAGACTTCTTCCTGTGCGAGGCGATGGCCGACCGGCACGTCGCGCAGCAGCGTGGGCGCCTGGTAGAAGCCGGTTTCGGGCGCTTCCTCGACGACGATGCCCTGCGCCACCATCGGGATGCCAGCATGTTGCGCGTCGCTCAGGAAGTCCCACACGCGCTGCTGCTGCGTCTGGCGAATCAGCGGGCCGACGTCGAGGTCCATCGCCGCCGGGCCGACGCGCAGCGCTTCGAAGGCGTGGCCCAGGCGCTCGAGCAAAGGCTCGTAGATGGCGCGCTGGATCAGCACGCGCGAGCCGGCCGAACAGGTCTGGCCGGCGTTCTGCACGATGGCGTTGATGACCACGGGAATCGCCGCGTCAAGGTCGGCGTCCGCAAAGATGATCTGCGGGCTCTTGCCGCCCAGCTCCAGCGTGACCGGGCAATGCCGCTCGGCCGCCACCTGCTGGATCAGCGTGCCGATCTTGGGGCTGCCGGTGAAGCTGATGTGGTCGATGCCTTCGTGCCGCGCGAGCGCGTCGCCCACTTCGTGGCCGTAGCCGGTCACGATGTTGAGCGCTCCCGCCGGAAAGCCGACTTCGGCCGCCAACTGCGCCACGCGGATCAGCGAGAGGCATGCGTCCTCGGCCGGCTTCACCACGCAGACGTTGCCTGCGGCAAGTGCACCGCCCACGCTGCGCCCGAAGATCTGCATCGGGTAGTTCCACGGAATGATGTGGCCGGTGACGCCGTGCGGCTCGCGCCACGTGAAGACGCTGTAGCCGTCCTGGTAGGGAATGGTCTCGCCGTGCAGCTTGTCGCAGGCGCCGGCGTAGAACTCGAAATAGCGCACCAGCGCCACCGCGTCGGCGCGCGCCTGCTTGACGGGCTTGCCGCAGTCGCGCTGCTCGATCAGCGCGAGCTCGTCGACGTGCTCGGCGATCTTCTGGGAGAGCTTGTAGAGCAGCCGGCTGCGGTCGGCCGCGCTGACCTTGTGCCACACGCCCTCGAAGCAGTCGCGCGCGGCGCGCACGGCGGAATCGATGTCGGCGGCGTTGCTGCGCTGGATGTCGTCGAAAGGCTGGCCGTCGGACGGGTCGATGACCGGTAGGGTGCGGCCGGAGGCGGAGGGGACGTCGGCGTTGGCGATGTAGTTGAGCTGCATGGGGCGGGATTTTGCGCGAACGCGAAAAAGCCGTGGCCTGGGCGTCTACTGTCCTGGCGCGGTCAGGAAAATGCGGCCTAGCAGATTTACTTAGTATTTAAGTACTAGAAAACCGAAGTGCCTCGCGAAAACCCAGTCCAGCGTGGAAAAAGCACGAGACCGTGAGCGTCTTCACGGAGGAAACAAGGGATACATGCGGATACGATATGAAGTGGTCAGGTCGCAGAACTCGACTTGGATGGGCTGTATCGGCGTGAGGGGCGATGCAGATGTGGAGAAGTCTTACTTAAAACACGAAGGAAACGTACTGTGGCGATCATCGACGGCACTCCCGGAAACGATACTTTGGTTGGAACCCCCGGTTCGGACGTCATTCACGGCGGCGCCGGGAACGATCTCATCGACGGCGGCGCCGGCAACGATGTCATCTACAGCGATGCAGGGGACGACGACATCTGGGGTGGCCAGGGTAACGACATCATCACTGGCAATAACACCGGTGCAGTCATCGTTCACTACAACGACGGCCCCGCTGGCGTCAGCGTTGATCTCCGGTCCGGCACTGCGACGGATGGCTGGGGTAATCGCGACACGTTGTCTCAAATCTACGCAGTCGTCGGTTCGGACTTCAACGACACGCTGACTGCGTTGGGTGCCACGAGTTCTGTCTACCTCAATGGTGGGAACGGCGACGACAAGATCACTGGCGGCTGGGGCAACGACGCGCTGGTCGGCGGTGCGGGCAACGACGTCATTGACGGCGGAGATGGGATCTTCGGCACTGCGAATACTGCTTATGGCGCGGTCTACCGCCTTTATCAGGCGACCCTTGGCCGAGAGCCCGACGTCGGTGGCATCGAAAGCTGGGCGGGGGCCCTCAAGACGGGTACGGCCCTGAAGACCGTCGCTGCGGGATTCGTGGGCTCCGCGGAATTCCAATCTGTGTACGGTGCTCTGAACAACTCCCAGTTCGTGACGTTGCTCTACCAGAATGTGCTGGGTCGTGCGCCGGATGCCGGAGGGCTCGCATCCTGGGTCCAGGCATTGAATGCCGGCACTTCCCGTGCGGATGTGGTCGTCGGCTTTTCTGACTCCAGCGAATTCAGGAGCACGACGTCGACTGACGTCGACGCCTTCATGACTTCAAAGTTCAGTGCGGAGCACCAGGGAGCGGTTTATCGCCTCTATAAGGCCACCCTGGGCCGCGAGCCCGATGGCGGCGGCCTGGTCAGTTGGACTAACACCCTGGACAACGCCAGCCAGACTATCCAGGCAGTCGCACAGGGTTTCGTTGGATCCGCAGAGTTCCAGAGCACCTATGGCACGCTGAACAACAGCCAATTCGTGTCGCTGCTCTACCGCAACGTGCTGGGTCGTGATGCGGATGCAGGTGGGTTGGCTGCTTGGGTCAATGCGCTGAACAATGGAACGAGTCGTGCAAGTGTGGTGGTGGGTTTCTCCGACTCCCCGGAATTTCGTTCAACCACTGCCCCAGGGCAGGCCACCTACATGGCATCGACCTTTGGGAGCTGGAGCGACGATCTGCGCGGCGGCTCGGGGAGCAACACGCTTCTGGGTGGCCGCGGGGCAGACACTTTCATCTTCGATTTTGCGAACCCGGGCAACGACCAGGTTTACGGGCTTGAGAACGTCGACACGTTGAGATTCACTGGCGGCTTTGGCTACAACAGTGCTGCCGACGTCCTGAGCCACATGACGCAGAACGGCCAGAATGTGGTCTTCACCGATGGCAACCAAAGCATCACGTTCCACCACGCAACGCTCGCCCAGCTGTCGCAGGCCAACATTCAACTGACTGCGTGACGTAGCTAACGCGTCGCCATTGCACTGCCTGCGCTGCAGGGCGACGCGGCGCCCCGATTGAGAAAAGAGCTTGGACTGCTTTGGACCAGAAGGCCATGGAAGAGGGGGGCGCAAGCCAGTCGCAGCAGGCCTTGAATAGTCCTGGCGGCGCTGGCACGTCGGCTCAGCCCGGGGGGGCTTCTTTCCCAGCACTCCAGGGCCTCTCAGCCTTGCAGCCGATCGTTGCATTCTTCTCCCTGGAGATGAGCGTCCAGGCGTTGGGCCAGGCGATGGGCTGGCGGCCTGAAACCCCCATCGGCGTTCAGGAGCTGCAGCATGCAGCGCGGCATTTGGGGCTCGTGTCGAAGCCTCTGCAAGTCCGGGACCGCCCCTCACGCAAATGGCCGCTCCTCCAGCAGCGCGGCGGGGCTCGGTCACTCCCCATTCCCTGCGTGATCACCAGTGCCGATGGCAATGTCGTCACCGTGGTTGCACGACGCGAGACACGCGGTGCACCTGCAGGGCCGCGCCCGGGCGTCGCGAGCGAATCGGGCGCGGCTGATCCAAAGCTGCCTTCGGAAGAGCTGCTGCTCTGGGTGCCCCGAACCTCGAAGTTCACGTGGGTCTCGATGGCTGACCTGGTTGGAAGCCATGGGGAAAACGGTGTCCTCCCCGTCATCCGTTTCCGCCAGCCCCTGCAACTCGGTGCCGCCAGCGGTGCGCCCTCCCGGCGTTTCGGTCTCGGGTGGTTCGTGCCGGTGCTCTGGCGCTATCGCAAGCCATTGGGACAGGTGCTGCTCGGCGCATTCCTGCTTCAACTGGTGGCGTTGACGACGCCTCTGTTCAGTCAGGTCATCATCGACAAGGTGCTGATGCACAAGAGCTTGTCGACCTTGCATGTTCTGGGTATCGGCATGGCGGGCCTGATCGTCTTCGAGGCCGTCACCAACACGCTGCGCGGGTACATGCTTGCCCATACGTCGGCCCGCCTCGATGCGGGCTTGTCGAGCGACCTCTTTCGCCACGTGCTCAGCCTGCCCATCCGCTACTTCGAGCAGCGCCAGGCTGGCGACACGCTGGCCCGCACGCGCGAGCTCGAGAACATCCGCAGCTTCTTCACAGGCGGCGCGCTGACGACGTTGGTCGACGGGCTCTTCATAGGCATCTTCATCGCGGTGATGCTGCTCTACAGCATCAAGCTGACCATCGTCACGCTCATCGGCTTGCCGATCCTTGCTCTTGTCACGCTCGTGGCGCAACCCATTTTCGCGAGGGCGCTGCAGACGAAGTTCGACCGCAGCGCGGAGGCCGGCAGCTTCATGGTCGAGAGCATCCAGGGGATCCATACGCTCAAGAGCCTGGCGCTGGCGCCCATGTGGCAGCGCAAGTGGGACCTGCTCGCCGCCCGGCAAGTGGCGGCTGGGTTCGATGTCAGCAAGCTGGGCAACGCGGCGCAAAGCATTTCGCAGGCGGTCCAGCGGATGCTGACCCTGGCGGTGCTCTGGGTCGGCACCACGCTGGTGATGAACAACGACCTCACCGTCGGTGGGCTCATCGCGTTCCAGATGCTGGCCGGGCAGGTGCTGCAACCCGTGTCCCGCCTGGTCGGTCTCTGGCAGAACTTCCAGCAGGTCAAGCTGTCGGTCGACCGCATGGGCGACCTCATGAATGCGCAGCCGGAGCCCACCAACACGGGGGTCCAGGCCATGCCGCCGCTGAAAGGGCGCGTCGAGTTGCAGTCGATTCATTTCCGCTACCAGGCAGAAACGCCGCTCGTGCTGAACGACGTGAGCCTTCTCCTGGAGCCCGGCGAAGTGGTGGGCATCGTGGGGCGCTCCGGGTGCGGCAAGTCGACGCTCACAAAGCTCATCCAGCGGCTCTACGGCATGGAGGCTGGACGCGTGCTGGTCGACGGCCACGACATCGCGCATGCCGATCCGCAGCAGTTGCGTCGGCAGATTGGCGTCGTGTTGCAGGACAGTTTCCTCTTCAGCGGGACAATCGCGGAAAACATCGCCGTCGCCCATCCGGGGATGTCTTTCGACCGCATCGTCTTTGCGGCGCAGCAGGCGGGGGCGCACGAGTTCATCACCGCCTTGCCGCAGGGTTACCAGACGCCAGTGGGCGAGCGCGGTGCCCTTCTGTCCGGCGGGCAGCGCCAGCGGATCGCGATCGCCCGCGCACTGACGGGCGACCCACGCATCCTGATCCTGGACGAAGCCACCAGCGCGCTGGACGTCGAGAGCGAACAAGCCATCCAGGCCAACATGGCGCAGATCTGCCGCGGCCGCACGGTCATCATGATTGCCCACCGTCTCTCCACGCTGCGTCATTGCTGCCGCATCGTCGTGCTCGACAGCGGCAAGGTGGTGGAGCAGGGCGGACTGCAGGAACTCATCGCACAACAGGGCGAATTCGCCAGGCTCTGGGCCATGCAGCAGCACGAGCCGGGCGCCGGTGTTCGCAAGAATCTGGCAACGCATCGTGCCGAGCGGCGCGGCAACCCTGCGGAGACCGAGGCATGAGTACCGTGCTCTCCTCCAAGGAACGGGCGTTCCACAGCCCGGCGCTCGCCATCGAGGAAACGCCTCCGGCGCCCTTTGCCAGTGGGCTGATGTGGGCGCTGGCCGTGCTGCTGCTCGGCGCCATCACCTGGGCATGCATCGGCGAGATCGAGATCGTGGCGACGGCGCCCGGCCGGCTGATTCCCGATGGCAGGGTGAAGGTCCTGCAGACGATCGAGCCGGCCCTCGTGCGCGCCATTCACGTGCGCGAAGGCCAGCGCGTCAAGGAGGGCGACCTTCTGATCGAGCTCGATCCGACGCTGTCGCAGGCCGATCTGTCCAGCAGCCAGCAGCGGCTGCAGCAGAACCAGCAGCAGATGGCGCGGCTCATGGTGGAAATGAAGGGGCAGCACCTGCCCATGTCCGCTTCGGGTGCCGGCGCCAGCGGCGCGCGGACTCCCCCAGCGCTGACCCCCGACCAGATGGCCACGATCCAGGCCCGCGAAGCCGCCTTCGAGGCCAAGCTCGCGGAAGCCAAGGCGTCGGTGGATGAAAAGACCAAGGCCCTCAGGGCGGCTGAGTCGACGCACACGAAGCTGCGCCTGAACCTCGGCCTGGCGACCAAGCGCTATCAGCAGAGCCTGGCGCTGGTCAAGGAAGGCTTCTTCAGCGAAGGCGAGCGCCTCAAGCAGGAACAGGAAGTGGTCGGCCTGGAACATGACCTCGCAGCTCAGAGCCAGACGCTGGCCCAGCTCGCCGCGGGGCTGCAGGAGGCACGCTTCCGGCAGGCGGCCGTGGAGCAGGAGCGCAAGGTGCAGATCCTTGCCGAGGTCGAGCAGGCCAGCCGCGAGGGTGCGAGCCTCCAGGCCGAGTTCGACAAGGCTCAGCAGCTCAACGGCCTCAAGACGCTGCGCGCGCCGGTGTCAGGCGTGGTCCAGAGCATCGGCGTCACGACGCTGGGGAGTGCGGTGGCGGCCAATCAACCGCTCCTGACGATCGTGCCCGAGAACACGCCGTTGATCGCCGAGGTCCTGCTCAGCAACAACGACATCGGCTACGTCAAGATCGGCCAGCCTGTCGAGGTCAAGCTCGACAGCTTTCCGTTCACGCAGTACGGCGCGGTGGTGGGCACGGTGAAATGGATCAGCGCGGACGCCGAGTTCCAGAACCCGCAGGCGCTCGACAAGCAGACGGGCACCGGCCAAGCCGCGTCGAGCAATCGCAACTTCGACAGCAGCAATTCGGACCAGCGAACGAACGGCCTGGCCTACCGGGTACAAGTCGCTCTTGCCGGGCCTGACGCCAGCATCTGGGTCAAGGGGCACGCGCAACCGTTGCAATCGGGCATGAGCCTGCAGGCGGATATTCAGACCGACAAGCGCCGGTTGATCCAGCTGGTGCTGAACCCGCTGGAAAAGGGCTGGAACGAAGGCGTCCGGGTCAGGTAGGGCCTGAACCTGCCACCTTGTTGTTCACTTCGCCGCCGTGGCTTTCGGCAGCGCCCGCACCGCATTCAGCATGCGCTCCACATGCTTGTCCGGATTCAGGTTCTGGTAGTAATAAGCCACCTTGCCGTCCGTCGAGATCACATACGACAGCCGGTTGGCGAAATCCGGGCGGGTCTGCATGAGCGCGTCGAAGCCGTTGATCACGGTCTTGGCTTCGTCCGATGCCACCGGGAATCGGCTCTGGCAGGACTTGACCGAGAACTTCGAGAGCGTGTCGATGTCGTCGGCCGAGACGCCGATCACGGTGGCGCCCAATGCGGCGAACTGATCGACAGCCTCGGCGAAGGCGTGGGCCTCGATCGAGCAGTCGTTGGAGTCGGCGGCCGGAAAGAAGTACAACACCACCGGTCCCTTGGCGAGCGCGTCGGCCAGCGAATAGCGGAATGTCTTGCCCCCCAGCGCGGCGTTGGCGGTGAACTTGGGCACAGGGTCGCCGATGTCCAGGGCAGCCCAGGCAGGGTTTGCAAGCGCGGAAAGTGCGGAGATGGCGGCAAAGGCCGTCATCAGCGCGATGCGTGAGAGGATCGGTCGGGCCATGATGTAACTCCGTGCAGGTGTGACGTGAATTCTAGGACGGTGCACCTTTCGCAAGAGAGAAATGAAACTGACACACCCCGGCCGGCGTACTTATTGCAGCGACTGAAAAATCAAAAGACGGGAATCATCATGAACGGCTGGGATCGACTTTGGCGCGTGGCGCTCGCGGGCTTTCTGCTGGCAGTGCTCGCTGCCTGCGGCTCGCTGCCGCCGGCAAAAGACCGACCCGCCGAGCACGCGGACTCGGCCGATCCATCGACCAGGCTCTCGAAGATCGTGGCAGCGTCCACCCCGCCTGGCGAACATTCGGGCTTCCGGCTGATGCCGCTGGGCGTCTATTCGCTCGATGCGCGCATCCAGCTCGCGCAGCGCGCCCAGCAGTCGCTGGTGGTGCAGTACTACCAGCTGGAAAATGACGCCGTCGGCCGCCTGCTGCTGCGCACGTTGCGGGAAGCAGCGGCGCGTGGCGTGAAGGTGCGGGTGCTGGTGGACGACCTCTACACCGTCAAGAGCCAGCAACTGCTGCTGGCGCTGTCCGAAACACCGAACGTGCAGGTGCGGCTTTACAACCCGTTCTGCTGCGGCCGCAACGGTTTTCTCTCGCGCTTCGCGGCCTCGCCCTGGGAGATCGTGCGGCTCAACCACCGCATGCACAACAAGCTCTTCATCGCCGACGGTGCAATGGCGGTGGTGGGCGGGCGCAACATCGCCGACGAGTATTTCGTGTTGAGCGAGGCGCAGAACTTCATCGACATGGACGCGCTGGTGGTGGGCAAGGTGGTGCCGCAGCTCGAATCCATCTTCGACGCCTACTGGAACAGCGTGCAGGTCTGGCCCATCGCCGACATCGTGAGGGGCGAGGGCGGCCGCACGCCCGGCAGCGCCGAGTTCGACGACTGGATCGGCATGGCCGCGCCGCCACCGAAGATCGTGCTGCCGCCGTCGGACATCCTGGGGTATGGCCCGATCGCCGAGGAGCTCGACGGCGGCCGCATGGGTCTCCTGTGGGGCGAGGCGCGCGCCATCGCCGACCCGCCGACCAAGCCCGCGACCATGACGGCCGACGAAGCCATCTCCACCAGCGTGACGATGAAGGTCTGGGGTCTCTTGATGGACGCCAAGACCGAGGTCGACCTGACATCGCCGTACCTCGTGCCGGGCGAGCGCGGCATGGCGGCGTTCGACGACCTGGCCAAGCGCAAGGTCAAGCTCACGCTGCTTACCAACTCGCTGGCTGCCAATGACGAGCCGCTGGTGCACACCGGCTATGCGCGCTACCGCGAGCGGCTGCTGCAAAGCGGCGCCGACCTGTACGAACTGAGCCCGCAGCGCACCAGCAAGGGCGAGCGTTTCGGCATGTTCGGCAAGTCGCTCGGCCGGCTGCATGCCAAGACCGCGGCGATCGACAAGACGCGCATCTTCATCGGCTCGATGAACCTGGACCCGCGCTCGGCCAGCCAGAACACCGAGATGGGGTTGGTGGTCGACAGCCCCCAGCTGGCGCGCGAGATGCTGCGCATCATCAATATCAGCAAGCTGCAGAACTCCTATCGCCTCAGGCTGGCCAAGGACACCGGCACGCTGCAGTGGCTCACCACCGACGGCGAGAAAGAGGTAATCCTGACCTCCGAGCCCGAGTCGGGCTTCTTCCAGCGCTTCTACAACATGCTCATCGCACCCATCGTTCCCGAGATGCTGTTGTAGCCTCGGGGGATGGCGCAGACCTTCACTTCACTGCCCGCCCTGCAGGTCATGCTGTGGGGTGTGCTTTTTTTCGGCGGCATCTACCTGGGCTTCGGCGCCATCACCTGGCTGCTGACGAAGCGGGTGCTGCCGGCGATGGGCATCGGGCGGGTGCTCGATCCGCGGCCGCTGCAGCCGGGCCAGTTGCGGCGGGAGCTCTCGCAGTCGGGCATCTCGGTGCTGATCTTCGGGCTGGGCATGGTGTTTCCGTGGGGCTTGCTGCAACTGGGCTGGGCGCGGCTCGATCCGGATGCAGGATGGCGGCAGATCGCCGTTGAGACCCTCGTGCTGGCGGTGTGGAACGACGTGCATTTCTGGGTCAACCATCGCCTGTTGCACACGCGCCCGCTGCGCCGCTTTCACGGGCCGCACCATCGCTCGTTCGTGACCACGCCGTGGGCCACCTACAGCTTCCACCCCATCGAGGCGCTGATGCTGGGCAACGTGATCCTGCTGCCGATGGTGGTGCATGACTTCAGCTTCTGGTCGCTGGCGGCAGTGCCTGTGTTCAGTCTGTTCTTCAACTGCGTCGGGCATTCCAACTACGACTTCTTCACGGGGGTGTCGTACAGCCACTGGTTCGCCGCGAGCCGCCGGCACCACCTGCACCACGCATGCCACAACGGCAACTACGGTTTTCAGTTCACCTTCATGGACCGGCTGTTCAAGACGCGCATCGCGGCGGATGCGGCCGAGCCGCACTTCCAGGCCTTCCGGGACAAGCAGGCGCGGCAGCATGGCACGCCCGCCTGAGGCGTCGCGCGGCCTGGTGCGCCTGCGGCACTGGCGCGATTGGCAAAGCCTCGCATACCTGCTCGCGCTGCCGGCGCTGGCGGCGTGGCAGTGGGTGAACGGCTTCGACGTGCTGCTCTACGCGCTGATGCTGTTCCTCACGCTCGGTGTCGGCGTCATCCATCACAACCACGTGCACCTGCGCATGTGGCGCGGGCGGGGCATGAACCGGCTGACCGACTTCTGGATCACGCTGCTGCAGGGCCATCCCACCTTCGTGTTCTGGCCCGCGCACGTGGCCAACCACCATCGCCACCGGCATGGCCCGAAGGACGTGGCGCGCACCTACCGCTTCGGCGGCGACACCAACCACCTGTGGGGCTACCTGCTGCATCCGTTCCAGGCGGTATGGGTGTTGATGCCGGTGTTCGTCGGCTGGCTCGCGCGTCTGCGGGCGCACCGGCGCGGCGCGTGGCGCTATTGCATCGCGCAGTACGTGCTGTGGCTCGCGAGCTGGGCCGTGCTTCTTGCGCTCGACTGGCGCAAGGCATTGCTCTTCGTGATCGTGCCGCAGCTGCACGGCTTGCACTGGCTGCTGGCGACCAACTACCTGCAGCATGCGCATGCCGATGGCCGAAAGGTGTCGGCCAAGGGGGCGTCGCGCGATACCCCCGGTGGCCGTCTGAACTACGCGCGCAATTTCGAAGGGCTGGTGAACCCGTTGTTGTTCAACATCGGCCTGCACACCGCACACCACGAGAATCCGCATGCCCATTGGTCCGAGCTCACGCACCTGCACCGCACGCGCTACCGCGCGCAGGTCGATCCCGTGCTCAACGAGGGCGGGCTGGTTCCCTACATGCTGCGGGTTTTCGTGCTGGGGACCGTGTGGCCGCGTTTTCGCAGCCGCTCGCTGATGCCTCCCGATTCCTCCACTCACTGAACCATGCCTGTTTCATTCCAACGCGTGTACCTCGAGAGCGCCGGCTATTTCATGCCGGGCGAGCCCATTCCCAACGACCGCATGGACGCGTACATCGCGCCGCTCAACCGCATGTCCGAGCGCATCAAGCGGCGCATCCTCGCGGAGAACGGCATCCTCACGCGGCACTACGCCATCGATGCGGAGGGCGTGACGCAGCACAGCAATGCGCAGCTCGCCGCGGGCGCCATTCGCGATTGCCTGCGGCGCGGCGGCGCGGAACTGTCGCGGGTGTCGCTGCTCGCGAGCGGCTCCTCGGGTGGCGACACGCTGATGCCGGGTTTCGCCAACATGATCCAGGGCGAACTCGCGGCGCAGCCGATGGAGACGCATTCGGTGCACGGCATCTGCGCAGCCGGCGTGTCGGCGATCCAGACGGCTGCGCAGGGCATCGAGTTGGGTGCGCACCGCAGCGCGATGGCGGTGGCGAGCGAGATGCCGTCGCGGCTCTTCAAGCGCTCGCGTTTCGCGGCCCGTGGGTATGAAACCGACTTCGACTCGCACTTCCTGCGCTGGATGCTGTCCGATGGCGCAGGGGCGCTGCTGCTTTCGGATGGCTCGCCTGCATTGGCGGGCGCGCCTGGCCTCCGCTTGAAGCTGAAATGGGTGCACCAGCGCGCGTTCTCGGGCGACTACCCCGTGTGCATGCAGCTCGGCCTGACCGAAGACCGCGCGCGCGGCCACCTCGACTTCGGCTCCTGGGCCGAGGCCGAAGCCGCCGGTGCGCTCTCGCTGCGCCAGGACATCCGCCTGCTGCCGCACCTGTTCGACATCGGCATCCACGAATACGCGGGGCTGGTGCGCGACGGCTGGGTCGATCCGAAGCGGGTCAATCACTTCCTGTGCCACTACTCGTCGGAAAAATTCATCCCGGTCGTCGAAGACTTGATGAACAAGGCCGACCTGTCGATTCCGCGCGAGCGCTGGTGGAGCAACCTCGCGTGGCGCGGCAACACGGGGGCCGCGTCGATCCTGATCATGCTGGCCGAATTCCTTCATACGAAGACGCTGAAGCCGGGCGAGCAGATCTTCTGCTACGTGCCCGAGTCGGGGCGCTTCATGGCGGCGTACATGCTGCTGGAAGTCGAAGCGACCGATGCGGCACCTGCAGCGATAGCGGCACCCCGTGCCGCCGTGCCGGACGACGATCTCGTCATTGCACCTCCGCACGACCCGGCCGCGGCGCCCGACGGCCTTGGGGCCTTGCTCACCGAACTGGCCGCCATCTGGCACGACTACCGCTCCCGCGTCTGGCGCACGCCGCTGATCCGCCAGATCCGAGAACGTCGCTTCGCGTTGCCCGATTACCTGAACTGGATGGAGCAGTGGGTGCCGCAGGTGCGCGAGGGCAGCCTGTGGATGCGCGAAGGCGCCGCCTCGTTGAGCGAGCCGTACCAGATGCTGGCCTCGCTGATCGGCGTGCACGCGGGCGAGGAGCAGAACGACTTCAATATCCTCTTCAGCGACTACCAGAAGGCCGGCGGCACGGTCGCGCGGATCGACGATCTGCGCCGCAACCCCGGCGGCGAGGCGCTCAACGCATACCTGCACGGCCTAGCCGCCACGCGGGACCCAATCGGCCTGTTGGGCGCGATCTACATCATCGAAGGCACGGGCCAGCGCATCGTGCCGGCGCTGCTGCCGCTCATCAAGGCCAGCGTGAAGCTGCCGCCCGATGCCTTTCGGTTCCTCGAATATCACGGCCACAACGACGAGAACCACCTGAACCGCTGGCTCGCCGCGGTCGAGATGGTCATGGCCGTCGAGGGGCAGGCCCGGGCGGCCCGCCAGATCATCGACACGGCGCGCCACACGGCGGCGCTCTACCTGATGCAGTTCCAGCACATCACGGAGCGGATGCCGCATGAGCCGCCGGGCCGCCCCAAGGCGAATACCGCAGCCGCAGGCGGAGGTTTCCAATGAGCCGAACGCCTGAATTCCTGACGCAAGCCCATGACGATCGCGACCCGAGCCCGTGGCTTGCGCTCTACCTGGACCAGAGCACGCCGCTGCCGGACAACGTCAAGTCGGCGTGGCTCGCCGATTCGAGTTCGGGCTCGCGCCAGTACCTGCTGCCCTTTTTGCGGCCGATCGCGCGGCTGACGATCATCCTGATCCAGATCGTGAAGGTGTTCGTGCCGCGCAACTGGTCGCATTCGATGCTGCTGCACCGCTTTCTGGCGTGGGGGCTCAAGCGCTTTGTGTCGCCGGAGGCGAACTGGCTGATTCTTCGGCACTTTCACCTGGGCTCGCAGGTGCTGGCGTTCATCGGGCGCAATTCGCCGGCGTCGGTTGCGACGAATCCGCTGGAGCCCGCGGACCTCGACGCGCTGAAGGACGAGATGTTCCTGAAGCACGACCTGAACCTCTTCAACTTCGTGATCCGCCTCAACACGGCGCTGCGAGAGAAGGGCGTCGCGCTGTGCAAGGCGGAGAAGGTCGATTTCTCGATGATCAAGGAGCCGGGGCTGCGGCTGGAGGACATGCCCCAGGGCAAGCTCAATTTCCTGGACCTGCAGAGCGCGATCGAGCTTTTCACGCCGCTCTACCAGCTGATGCTGACGGACAACGATTTCTGGCGCGCCGCCAACTCATTGCAACTGGACGAAACCATCGGCATCTACACGGCGACGATCCTGAATGCGCCGGAGCACCTGATCCTGGTCAACAACAAGCACCCGCTGGTGCCCCTGTCGACCCTCAGGGCGGGGCACCGGCTGGTGATCCACGGGCTGTCCACGGAAATGCTCCACAGCCTGCTCCAGCGCATGCAGGCGGCCCAGAAAGCGGGAGAGCCGGAAACAGCCCTCTTCGACCAGCCACTTGCATAGGCGTATGCTGCCCCCAGATGCGAACCATGAACACGACCCACAATCCGTCCCCCAAGACCGATCTGGCAGTGACCCAGGTGCTGGCGCAACTGCTGGAACGCCTGGAGCACAGCGCCGTGCCCGTAGGCGCCGAGCAGTACCGCTCGGTGGTCGAGCACCTGGTGCATGAGTTCGAGGATGTCGCGCCAGGCGCCGAGCTGGGCCGCCTGCTCGATGCCTATCCGGCCGCATCCGAGGTTTATGAGAACCTCAACTATCACCACGCCGGGCTTTGCCGCTCGGCATTGGATGTTTCCCTTGCGGCTGAAGTCAGCGCCAGGGAAGCCATTGCACGCGCCATGGGCGCTGCCAAAACGAACAAGGACAAGACGCATGGCGAAGGGTGAAGTGAAGACGGCAGTGGTGGCGGACGGCCTGCGCTACAAGACCAAGACACCGGGTTCCCCGTTCCGCGCCTCGGCGTCGTTCAGCGGGGCGACCATGTCCTGCTTCATGTGCGGCAAGCACCGCGTGCGTTCGCAATTGCGCACGCGCCAGGTGCTGGGCAAGTCGCAAACCGTCTGCGCGCCTTCGTGCAAGGCGCTGGACGAAGCGCTGGAGCAATCGGAAACGTCTTCCGGCTAGTTTTCAGCTAGCACGAAGGAGAGACGTTTTGGCGACATGCCCCCGTGAAGATGTCACAGATTTCCTTCCACAATGGTCTCAATCGATATACAGTTAGACACAATTGATGCAGGTAATTGCATTCATTCAAAAGTTCTAATCTGTAGCCGATGACAAATCAATTCCAGCAAGGCCTTGGCTGCCCGGCATTGGGCGTGAACTTTGACGTTGACGCCTGCGAAAGGGGCCTGTCATGAGCAAGCCACGCCATGTCGTCATGCAGGTGGTCAAGCGCTCTTCGGGCAGCGCCACGCACCACGTCGAATTCCTCATGGACGACAACTTCGCCGAGCGCCTGCGTCAGTTGCGTTCGCTGGTGCCGCCCCTGGGCAGCCTCAACAAGCAGCGCGATCTGGTGATCGACAAGGTGAGGGTGCGCCTGCCCAACGCCATCTGGCGCTCCGGCAACGAGATCGACATCGACGGGGGCGTCGAAGGCTCCTGCATCGTCATCGCGGCGGAAGGCTCCTTCAACTGCGGTGGCAAGGACCGCAAGACGCGCGAGAAGCTCGTGACGTACAACTTCTCGATCGCGCGTCTGGTCGAGCTCCACGCCGAACGCCCCGAGGGCGAGACCTTCTACATCCGCGATGGCACCTTCGCCAACGACGAGCCGGCCGATTCGCCTGCCGGTCGCTGGGTCGCGTCGATGCACGAGCTCGAAGTGGTGATGCGCGTGCCCGACGCCCCATCGGACTTCGACACCCTGCACGACCTGTCGCTGCGTCCCGAGCAGCAACAGGCGCGCAGCGGCACTGGCGGCGGCACGCACCGCGCCAGCATGTACTGAAAAGAGACGATCAGGACGCAGCCGTCTCAGGCACGACGCCCACGGGCGTGTACTGCGCGCGGTTGTCCGCCAGCCAGCGCGTCGACAGGCTGCTGTCCTGTTGCGCCGGATGGAAGTCTGCACGCAGGTAGCTGCGCCAGCCGCGCAGGTTGCCGCGCAAAAGGCCTCCCTTGCCCAGCAGGATGCGCGTCGCGCTCTTCCATGTCGCCCACTTCCACAGTTGTTTTTCGTGGCGCAGGTTGTCGATGGTCTGGTGCATCAGGTCGCCGAGAAACATGACGGTCACGCGGCGGAACCAGCGCCTTCGCCATTCGTCCGAACCGCCCGTGGCCTTGTAAATGTCGAAGGCGACCGACTTGTGCTCCAGCTCTTCGGCGCTGTGCCAGAGCCACATGGTGCGCAGGCGCGGCTCCGCGCCGTCGAGGATCTCGGGACGCGCCAGCAGCCACTCGGCGAACATCGCGGTGAAATGCTCGGTGGCCGCCGTAACCGCCAGCGCGTGGCGCGGATCGGCTTCTTCCATCAGCGACAGGCGCTTGCTGGCGCGCGCGGTCCAGCCGTCGACGAGGCCCTGTTCTTCGAGGTGGTTGTTGAAGAGCGAATGGATGCGCCGATGCGTGGCCTCCTGCCCGATGAAGCCGCGCACGTCGGCACGGTACTTTTCCTGCGCCTCGGGCGGCAGCGTGGCCATCGCGTCGCGCACGGCGTCGATGAAGAATTGCTCGCCGAAGGGAAAGCTCATCGACAGGGCATTGAAGAAGGCGCTGGAGAATGCATCGCCGCCGCACCAGTTGCGGGCAAAGGGCGATTGCAGGTCGATCAGCAGGCGGCGGACAACGAGTTCGGTCATGAAAACAATCCTCGGGCAGGCGTGGGAAGAAACTTGGTACATCTCCGTACCGCACGCCTTCCATGGTGCGGGTCGATGCTGGTACTGTCAAGTACCGAGGCGTAGGAAAATGTGCCATCCATGACCGACACCATCGAAAAAACCGTGGCCTCCAAGTCGGCCGAGGGCACGGAAAACGAGCACTATGCGCGCCTTCTCCAAGGCATGGCGCACGCCGTGGCGGCCAAGGGCTACGCCGACACGACCATCGCCGACATCGTGCGCGAGGCGGCCGTCTCGCGGCGCACGTTCTACGAACACTTCAGCACCAAGACCGAGTGCCTGATCGCGCTCTATGAAACCGCCAGCCGCCTCGCGCTGCAGGCTGTGAGCGAGGCCTTCGACCCCGCGCAGCCGTGGCACGCACAGGTCGAGCAGGCGATGACCGCGTACTTCGACTACCTGGCGCAGGACCCGGTGCTGCTGCGCACGCTCTTCGTCGAGATCCTGGGCCTGGGCATGCCGGGGCTCGTGGCGCGCCGCCGAGTCAATGACGAGATCGCCAACTTCATCCAGGTGGCCATCAACAGCAGCGAGATGGATGGCAGCCCGGCGGCGCACCTGACGAGCGAGATGGCCATGACGGTCGTCGGCGGCATCAACGAACTGGTGCTGCAGGCCATCGAGCAGAACCGTGCCGGCGACCTGCGCGAACTGGTGGCGCCCGCCACGCGCCTCGTGCGCGCCGTGGCCGCCGAGAGCCAGCGCTAGGCGGCTTTGCGGTCCGCCTTGCGGGGCGTGGCCGCGATGAAGCTCTGGATCGACGGCGGCAGCGACTGGCCGATCTGCCCGAGCTTCTGGTTGAGAGGGTCTAGGTCCAGGTTCAGGTTGGCGTTGTAGGCGTAAGCCAGCCACGAGACGCTGACGACGGGGCCGCCCAGGCGCTTGAGGCCTTCGCTCTGCAGCCTTCGACTCGACGGCCGAGCGCGCGGCGGCCAGCTTGTCGGACCGCTCGACCATCCGGGCACGCGCGGCGTCGAAGCTCAGGGGCGGGGCTTCCGGCCGAGCCTGCGCGAACGCGCAGGTGCGCCCATCGCCTGCAGCAACACCAGGGCATGCAGGCGCTGTAAGTGACCTCGGCGAAGGCTTTTCATCGGTTCAGGAGGTCTCCTCGGAATGACTCCATTGCCCGGCCAGCGGTGAAAACGTCAGTGCATTCTTCAGCCCGGCTTTCTCTGCGCCGGGTCGTAGAAGAACTGCTCTTCGGCGATGCGCTCGCCTTCCCAGCGTTGCCACGCGATCTCTTCCATGCGCATGGTGGCGCCGCCCTTGAAGACGAACTCGAAGACCCAGTGGATCGCCACATGGTCGCCGTTCACCAGTACGGGCCGCACGCAGGTGGAAGTGACCGACTCGGTGCGCGCGAGCACGGCGCTCTCCTGTGCGACCAGCGTGCTGCGCCCGCGCCTCGGCTCCGCCTGGTTCTCGCGCATGGTGGCGTCTTCGGTGTAGTAGTCCTCGATGACCTGCGCATGCGCGCCGCCTTCGACGGCGGCGATGAAGGCTTCGAGCCGTGCGGGCGTGGGCATTTTCAGGACTTCACTTTCACTTCGACGCGGCGCGCCTCCGAGGCCGGCCCGTCGGCCTGCGACTGCTCGGGCTTGGCCAGCTCGATCTTGTCTTCGGGCGCACCCGCGGCCTTGAGCGCATCGCTCACGGCCATGGCGCGCTGCTTGGCCAGCTCGGCGTTCTTGGCCGGGTCGCCGCTCGCGTCGTGGTACCCGCTCACGAGCACGGTGCTGCCGCTCTGCACGGCCTTGATGACATCGGCCAGCGCCTCCTTGGCGTTGGGCGCGACTTCGGAACTGGCGCTCGCGAAGTAGAACTTCACGACACCGTTCTCCACCTTCACCGCGGCAGCTTCGACCGCTGACACCGCGCCCGACGCAACGGCGGCCGCCGGGGTGGCGGGTGCGGGTGGCACTGTGGCCGCAGGCGCGGTCACTGCGGTCGGCGTCTCGACCTTGGCGGGCGCCATCGCGGCCGCATCGCCGGCATGGAACTTCACCACCAGCGGCACGATGAGCAGCGCCACGATGTTGATGATCTTGATGAGCGGGTTCACGGCCGGGCCGGCGGTGTCCTTGTAGGGATCGCCCACGGTGTCGCCGGTGACGGCTGCCTTGTGCGCCTCGGAGCCCTTGCCGCCGTGGTGGCCGTCTTCGATGTATTTCTTGGCGTTGTCCCAGGCGCCGCCGCCCGTGCACATCGAGATGGCGACGAAGAGGCCCGTGACGATCGTGCCCATCAAGAGGCCGCCCAGCGCCTTCGGCCCGAGCACCAGGCCCACGACGATCGGCACCACCACCGGCAGCAGCGAGGGGATCATCATTTCCTTGATGGCCGCGCCGGTCAGCATGCCCACGGCCTTGCCGTACTCGGGCTTGCCGGTGCCTTCCATGATCCCGGGGATCTCGCGGAACTGGCGGCGCACTTCTTCCACCACCGCGCCGGCCGCGCGGCCCACGGCTTCCATGGCCATCGCGCCGAAGAGGTACGGAATCAGCCCGCCGATGAACAGGCCCACGATCACCATCGGATCGCTCAGGTTGAAGCTGATGTTGAGGCCGAAGCTCTCCAGCTTGTGCGTGTAGTCGGCAAAGAGCACCAGCGAGGCGAGGCCTGCCGAGCCGATCGCGTAGCCCTTGGTCACGGCCTTGGTCGTGTTGCCGACCGCATCGAGCGGGTCGGTCACGGCGCGCACGCTGTCGGGCAGCTCGCTCATCTCGGCGATGCCGCCGGCGTTGTCGGTGATGGGGCCGTAGGCGTCAAGCGCGACCACGATGCCCGCCATGCTCAGCATGGACGTTGCGGCGACCGCGATGCCGAACAGGCCGGCCAGCGAATACGAAGCCAGGATCGCGATGCACACGAAGATCACCGGCCAGGCGGTCGAGCGCATCGAGACGCCCAGGCCCGCGATGATGTTCGTGCCGTGGCCCGTGGTCGAGGCCTGCGCGATGTGCTGCACCGGCTTGTACTGCGTGCCGGTGTAGTACTCGGTGACCCACACCAGCGCTGCGGTGAGCGCCAGGCCCACGAAGCAGGCGCCGAAGAGCTTCAGCTGGCTGCCGCTCGCGGCGATGGCGTTATCCGGAATGATCCAGGCCGTGACGAACCAGAACGCGATCAGCGACAGGACGCCCGCGACCGCCAGGCCCTTGTAGAGCGCCGGCATCACGTTGACCATGCCCGGCGAGGCCTTCACGAAGAAGCAGCCGATGATCGACGCGATGATCGATACGCCGCCTAGAGCGAGCGGATACAGCACCGCGTTGCCGGGCGCCGTGGTGACCATCAGGGCGCCGAGCACCATGGTGGCGATCAGCGTCACCGCGTAGGTCTCGAACAGGTCGGCCGCCATGCCGGCGCAGTCGCCGACGTTGTCGCCTACGTTGTCGGCGATCACCGCCGGGTTGCGCGGATCGTCTTCCGGAATGCCGGCTTCGACCTTGCCCACCAGGTCGGCGCCGACGTCGGCGCCCTTGGTGAAGATGCCGCCGCCCAGCCGCGCGAAGATCGAGATCAGCGAGGAGCCGAAGGCAAAGCCGATCAGCGGGTTGAGGATGGCCGCCAGGGTGTGGTCCGACTTGGGTGCGCTGCCGGCCAGGAACCAGTAGAAGCCGGTCACGCCCAGCAGGCCCAGGCCCACCACCAGCATGCCGGTGATGGCGCCGCCGCGGAACGCCACGTCCAGCGCCGGGCCGATGCCCTTGGTGGCCGCCTGCGCGGTGCGCACGTTGGCGCGCACCGACACGTTCATGCCGATGAAGCCGCAGGCGCCCGAGAGCACCGCGCCGACCACGAAGCCGACGGCGGTGGTCAGGTCCAGGAAGAGGCCGATCAGGACCGCCAGGACGACGCCGACCACCGCGATGGTGGTGTATTGCTTGGCGAGGTAGGCCGAGGCGCCGGCCTGGATGGCAGCGGCGATTTCCTGCATCCGGGCGTTGCCCGGGTCCTTGGCGAGAATCCAACTTCGGGCCCAGAAACCGTAGCCGACGGCCACGAGGCCGCAGACGAGGGCGAGTATCAGGGGGGTGTTGCCGATCATGCTTTGCTTCTCCATTCGTTCGTTGTGACTTGTGGAGACGGACAGCATGGGCCCTGCGTGCAACGCGTACGGGACCATGTTCTCCGCCGCGTTGCTTCCTCGAAGCTCGCTGCACCGAAAAGGTGAGGAGCCGATTGGCCAACGGGTGCAATTTACAGGCAAAAACGCGGCCGTGTGCGACCGCTCGGTGACACGGAAAGTAAACTCAGGGTTTGTCCCCGTCTCCACAATACTTTTCAACTACTCGAAAAACGTCATGTCCTTCGACAAAGTCTCCCCCGGCAAGAACGTCCCCGATGCCTTCAACGTCGTGATCGAAATCCCGATGAACGCCGACCCGATCAAGTACGAAGTCGACAAGGAATCGGGCGCGATCTTCGTGGACCGCTTCATGACGACGGCCATGTACTACCCCGCCAACTACGGCTACGTGCCGCAGACCTTGTCGGGCGACGGCGACCCGGTCGACGTGCTGGTGATCGCGCCGTACCCGCTGCTGCCGGGCGTGGTCGTGCCCTGCCGCCCCCTGGGCATCCTGATGATGGAAGACGAAGCCGGCGTCGACGGCAAGGTGCTGGCCGTGCCCACCGACAAGGTGCTGCCGATCTACAGCCACTGGAAGTCGGTCGACGACGTGAACCCGATGCGCCTGAAGGCCATCAGCCACTTCTTCGAGCACTACAAGGACCTGGAAGCGGGCAAGTGGGTCAAGGTGCTGGGCTGGGAAGGCATCGACGCGGCGAAGAAGGAAGTCGTCGACGGTATCGCCGCGTACAAGAAGTAATCCAGGTCGTTTTCACTTCGCGCCCTCGAGCGCGAAAGGCGAACGGCGCGGATCGCGCACGTAGGCGCCTTTGAGCGAGGGCGCGCATTCGGCCCCGTCGGAGACCGTGATGCGGTCGGCGGCAAACTGGAAGGTGCGGGTGCAACGCCCGCCTTCCGCCACCCTCAGGCGCTGGCCGGCTTCGAGCACGTTTCGTCCCTGCAGCAGCATGTTGCCGCGTGGGTCGGGGCAGATGTAGATCTCGACATCGAGCTGCCCGCCGTCGCCGGGCGTGACATCGAGGAAGCGGCCTTCGTGCGGGCATTTGCCCTGTACGTAGCGGCCCATCCAATGCAGCAGCGGATGGCTGAGGTACGCGATGCGGCGCTGGTAGTCCTGCGTCAGGCAATCGACGTTGCCCTTGCACTCGCGGTTGCGTACCGCGATCCAGTCGCGCTGGTCGCGCCGCAGGATCGTTCCCCATTGGCCCGCATCGGGCATCTCGAGCTGGCGCTGGTAGAGCGCGGCCAGGGCCTCGTCCTGCCGCGACAGGCCCGGGTCGGCGCAGATGGCTTTTTCGGTCGCGTTGCCGGCCTTGGCGCAGTCGAAGCTCGCGGCACAGGCGTGGCCGGCGCAAGCGAAGCAGAGCGCTGCAAGAGCGAGACGAATCAACGGGCGCATGCGGTCCTCCTCGGAGTCTGGCTTTTCCGGCCCGGATGCTAGGAGAGGCGCCGTGCGCCGTCGATGTGCCGAACGGTCAAGGGCGCTATGCCCTTGGACAGAGCCTGTGCTTCAGCCTGCCGCCTTGAACGGGCTGCGCTCGCCCAGGTGGTCCATGTAGTTCTCGATGCCGGCACCCTCGCGTTCGAGAAAGCGCTCGACCGCGTCCGAGAACGCCGGGTGCGCCAGCCAATGCGCGCTGGTGGTTTTCACCGGCATCAGCGCGCGCGCCATCTTGTGCTCGCCTTGTGCGCCGCCCTCGAAGCGCTGTGCCCCGTGCGCGATGCACCAGGCGAGCGGCTGGTAGTAGCAGGCCTCGAAATGCAGGCAGTCGACGCGCTCCAGCGCGCCCCAGTAGCGGCCGTAGGCAACGAGCGGTTCGTCCGGCTGCGTGGAGAGCGCGATCAGGCTGGTCGCCATGGGCTTGCCGTTGCGCTCGGCGACGAACAGCAGCCAGGCCTCGGGCAGGGTGTCGGCCATGCGCTGGAAGAAATCGCGCGTGAGGTAGGGCGGGTTGCCGTGCTCGCGGTAGGTGCGCTCGTAGCAGCGGTAGAAGAAATCCCAGTCGGCCTTCGAGATGTCCTTGCCGCGCGACCAGCGGAAGCTCACGCCCGCATCGGCGACCTTGCGGCGCTCCTGGCGGATCTTCTTGCGCTTGTCGTGGGCGAGGCTGGCCAGGAAGGTGTCGAAGTCGGGGTAGCCGGGCTGCGCCTTCCCTTCGGAGGATGGCGAGGACACGTCGGTGCCGAGCGTGGGCGCCATGTTCGTCCAATGGAACTGCACCGTGTTGCGCAGCATCAGCCCGGCTTCGGTGCACGCTGCGATGTCTTCGTCGGCGCCGAACAGCAGATGCAGAGAAGAAAGTTCTTCCTGCTTGCACCAGGCGACCAGCGCCTGCACCAGCAGCGTGCGGCTCTGCGCATCGCGCGCCAGGAGCCGCGTGCCCGGCACCGGCGTGAAGGGCACCGCGACCACGGCCTTGGGGTAGTAGGCGAGGCCGTGCTGCTCGTAGGCGTTGGCCCAGGCCCAGTCGAAGACGTACTCGCCGTACGAATGGTCCTTGATGTAGACCGGGCAGGCGGCTTGCAACTGCTTGCCGCGCCAGAGCGTGACGAACTGCGCCGTCCATCCGCTGGCGGGCGATGCGCTGCCGCTTTCGTGCAGCGCCGCGAGGTATTCGTGGCGCATGAAAGGCGAGGGCTCGGCCTGCGCGGCGAGCAGCGCGTTCCAGGCTTTCGGGCTCACGTCCGACGGTGACGCCAGAACCCGAATGACATAATCGTTCAAGCCTTTTTCTTCCTTCTGTATGACGCTCAAGCTCGCCATCGCGCAACTCAATTTTGTGGTGGGCGACCTCGCCGGCAACGCAAGAAAGATCGTCGATGCCGCACGCAACGCCCATGCGCAAGGCGCGCGCCTGCTCCTGACGCCCGAACTCTCGATTGCCGGCTATGCAGCGGAAGACCTGTTCCTCCGTCCCGCCTTCACCGAAGCCTGTGATGATGCCGTGAAAGGCATTGCCGCTGCGCTGGCCGACCTCAAAGACATGGTCGTGGTGGTGGGGCATCCGACCGGGGGAAGCCTTCGCAGCCGCTCCGTGGCAGTGCAGATGCGCCACAACGCCGCCAGCGTGATCAAGGAAGGCCGCATCCTCGAGACCTATGCCAAACGCGAGCTGCCGAACTACCAGGTGTTCGACGAGCGCCGGTATTTCACGCCGGGGCGGGGCACTTGCGTGTTCGAGGCGGGCGGGGTTTCCGTCGGGCTGCTGATCTGCGAGGACGCATGGTTCGACCAGCCGGCCGAGCTGGCCCGCGACGCCGGCGCCGAGGTGCTGGCCGTGATCAACGCCTCGCCCTATCACGTGGGCAAGGAGGGCGAGCGCGTCGCGCGCATGGCGGATCGGGCGCGCGCCGCAGGGTTGCCGCTGGTCTACGCGCACCTGGTCGGTGGGCAGGACGAAGTGGTGTTCGACGGTGCTTCGTTCGCGCTGCAGGCCGACGGCGCGCTCGCCATGCAGGCCGAGAGCTTCCAGGAGAAATTGGTCTTCGCGCAGCTGGAGCGCGCACCGCAAGGCGGCATCGGCTTCGCGATCGAGTCCGATGCAGTGGCCGGCCCACGCGACGCGGAAGCGCAACTGTGGGACGCCCTGGTGCTCGGCGTGCGCGACTACATCTGCAAGAACGGCTTTCCGGGCGCCATCCTGGGGCTCTCGGGCGGCATCGACTCCGCATTGGTGCTTGCCATCGCGGTCGATGCACTCGGCAAGGACAAGGTGCGCGCGGTGATGATGCCTTCGCCTTACACGGCCGACATCAGCTGGATCGACGCACGCGAGATGGCGAAGCGCCTGGGCGTGCGCTACGACGAGATCTCGATCGAGCACACCTTCGAGTCCTTCAAGGGTGCCCTCGCCGAAGAGTTCAAGGGCCGGCCCGAGGACACGGCCGAAGAAAACATCCAGGCCCGCATCCGCGGCACGCTGCTGATGGCCCTGTCGAACAAGTTCGGCTCAATCGTGCTCACCACGGGCAACAAGAGCGAGATGGCTACCGGCTACTGCACGCTCTACGGCGACATGGCAGGCGGCTTCGCGGTGATCAAGGACCTGCTCAAGACCACGGTGTTCGCGCTGGCGCGCTGGCGGAACGCCCATGACCCGTACGGCACCGGCGTCGCGCCGATTCCCGAGCGGATCATCACGCGCCCCCCGAGCGCCGAGCTTCGGCCCGACCAGACCGACCAGGACAGCCTGCCGCCCTACGACATCCTCGATGGAATCCTGGCACGCTACATGCAGGACGACGAGGGCATCGACGAGATCATCGCCGCGGGCTACGAACGCGCGGTGGTCGAGGGGGTTGCGAGGCTCATCAAGATCAATGAATACAAGCGGCGCCAGGCGCCGGTAGGAATCCGGGTGACCCACCGCAGCTTCGGCAAGGATTGGCGTTACCCTATCACCAGCAAATTCAACGAAACCGCCGGAGCACAAAAACCATGAAGCAGATCACCGCCATCGTCAAACCCTTCAAGCTCGAGGACGTGCGCGAGGCCTTGGCCGAAGTGGGCGTTACCGGCCTGACCGTGACCGAGGTCAAGGGCTTCGGCCGCCAGAAGGGTCACACCGAGCTCTACCGCGGCGCCGAGTACGTGGTCGACTTCCTGCCCAAGATGAAGGTCGAAGTGGTCGTGAACGAGGGCGACGTGGAGCGCTGCATCGAGGCCATCGTCAATTCGGCGCGCACCGGGAAGATCGGCGACGGCAAGATCTTCGTCACGGCCGTGGAGCGCATCGTGCGCATCCGGACCGGCGAAGAAAACGAAAACGCTGTCTGAAGCAAAAAAGCCCCGGTGACCGGGGCTTTTTCTTTGGAGGGGGCGTCAGAGGTTTTCGGACAGCCTGTCTTCGCGCGGATGGAGCGGCACTTTGGCGCGCAGTGCGGTGAGCAGTTCGGTGGAGTCGGTGCCTGTGCGGATCAGCTGCATCTGCCAATCGCCCATGAAGCCCTCGCGCACGCTGTGCGCGAGAAAGTCGAGCAGCTTGTCGTAATAGCCGGCGGTGTTGAGGATGCCGGTCGGCTTGTCGTGGTAGCCGAGCTGGCGCCAGGTCCAGATCTCGAACAGCTCCTCGAAGGTGCCGATGCCGCCCGGCAGGGCGATGAAGGCATCGGCGCGCTCGCCCATCATGGCCTTGCGCTCGTGCATGGTGTCCACCACGTGCAGTTCGTCGCACAGCGGATTGGCCAACTCCTTGTCGACCAGGGCCTTGGGGATGATGCCGACGACGCGGCCGCCGGCAAGGCGGGTGGCTTCGGCCACCGTGCCCATCAGGCCGGTGCGGCCGCCACCGTAGACCAGTTGGCCGCCATGCTGGCCGATCCACTGGCCGACTGCCCTGGCGGCCTCGGAAAACTCGGGGCGCTCGCCGGGGCGCGAGCCGCAATACACACAGATCGAAAATTCAGGATTCATCCCGCCATCATGCCTCGGGACGCGGGCCCGCTCATGACACGAAGCGCGCCCATAATGCCGCCGCCCAGATGCCACCGCACAGCGTGAGCGAGAGCAGCACCGCGGCGCTGCCCATGTCCTTGGCGCGCTTGGAGAGGTCGTGCCATTCGGGGCCGATGCGGTCGATGGCAGCCTCCACGGCGGTGTTGAGCAGCTCGACGATCATCACCAGGATCGCGCTGCCGGCGAGCAGTGCCACCTCGACCCAGCTGCGGCCGAGCCAGAAGGCGGCCGGGATCATCACGATCGACAGGATCGCTTCCTGGCGGAAGGCGGGTTCGCTCCAGCCGGCACGAAGGCCATGGAGCGAGATCAGCGTGGCATGAAAAACGCGCTCGAAGCCCTTGCGGGCCTTTTGCGGATTGACGGCGGGGTCGGGAAGCTCGGGCAGGGCACTCATCGGCGGCTCATGGGCTTGGAAGTGATGAGCCGCGTACCGGCCCAGGCGTCATGCCAGAACTGGCGATCGGGGTGGAAACGTGCAAGAACCGCCCAGACGGCGACCCAGCCGAAGATCAGCACCGTCGATTCGGCGCCCGACAGCTTGAAGGGCGCAATGGCAGCGAGCGGGGGCAGGAACCAGATCCAGCTGAGCAGGTAGCGGGCCAATGCCCGGCGCTGGCTGACGGGCTGGCCGTGGATGTCGACGATGCGGATGTTCCAGGTCTTCATCGCGAGCGTCTGGCCCTTGGTCCAGAACCAGACGAAGTACACGCCGAACACGACGAAAAGGAAGGCCTGGAACAGGTGCCGGCGCGAGTCCATGGCGTCCCGCATCTGGCCCAGCGTGCTGAACAGCCAGCCCGAGACGAACACGACTGCGAACAACAGCATGCCCTCATAGAGCCAGCAGGCCATCCGGGGCCAGAGGCCGGGCACTGTCGAGGAAGGGGCGCTGGTTGCCGGGGAAGCAGGCGAGGCGGGCTGATCGGGCCCCGAAGCCTCGGGAGAACTGGAAACCATCGAAGCCTTGGTGTCAGGGGGCGGAGGGAAGCTGCTCGGCCGGCGTCGGCGGCGGGACCTGGGCCTCGGCGGGAACCGGCGGCGCGGCGACGCCGACGGGCGCAGGCGCCGCGGCGGGCGCGAGGCTGGCCGCGGCAGGC